>NZ_CAKTVU010000005.1 GCF_934630535.1 uncultured Senegalimassilia sp. | reverse complement strand
GGAGCGGACAACGGGATTCGAACCCGCGACCCTCACCTTGGCAAGGTGATGCTCTACCAGCTGAGCCATGTCCGCATCACAAATGGTGGGCGTTACAAGATTTGAACTTGTGACCTCTTCCGTGTCAGGGAAGCGCTCTCCCCCTGAGCTAAACGCCCACTTGCTGTGATTTGCTTCTGCGCTTTCGGCGCGTCGGCAAGGAGATATAATACCCGAACCAGAAATCTTGACAACCCCCTTTTTTAAAAAAGTTCGAACTTTTTTGTCTTCGCCGAATAGCATTCGCTGTTTTCCCTGATGAGACGAATGCAGGTAAGCCAAGGATGGGCGTTATGCCCCAAGGCGACGGGGCGATAACCTCTTCCGCAATAGCCTCCAATGTCATCAATATATTAGCTACCACCCGATGCAAGCAAACTTCAGCACCTATTGCATTACCGCTCGAAAGCAAGGCGATGATGCAACTGGAGATGCGCCTGCAAAGCAGAGAGCGGAAGGATGCCGGGCAAGCGTTTGCAAAGCATACACCTCCCCCCCCCCGATGCTAACGCACATTGCAAAGTGACTCAGGAACGCAAATGAGCACGATCAGAGCCCCGATAGAAGCGCTGCAGATGCCCAGAAAAGATGAATAGTCGCGAAACACCGTATTGGATCGCAAAAATGGACGAACGAGGCAGCGATGCACCGCGCAGGCACTCTGGCACGCCATCAACGTCGATCGCGAAAACCGTGCGAGCGGGGGCTTCCATACGCCCGACCGCAATGCGGCACCCGTCCGCTAAGCAGCCCGACAAGGGCAACGAACAATTAGCTCAAGAATTGCTGTAGGTAGCAAAAAAGCGGCCCGTAGGCCGCTTTCTGAATTCTGGTGTCGGAGGCGGGATTTGAACCCGCACACCCGTTACGGGCACAAGCACCTCAAGCTTGCGTGTCTGCCGTTCCACCACTCCGACGAGTTGTTGCCGAAAAGCAACGATAATTAATATACCCGAACCTTACGTACTTGCCAAGACCCAATTTCAAAAAATTTTATCGGGTGGCAATAGCGCCGGATGGATACACGATCATAAGCGCGATAAGCGACAGCAAGAAGACGACCGCGAAGATGATGGTGATGCGATCAAGGTTCTTCTCTACGATGCTGGTGCCGGTTTGCGAAGAGTACACGGAGCTGGCGATCATATCGGAGATGCCCGTGCCCTTGCCCGAATGCAGCAGAATGAAGATGATGAGACCCAAGCCGGAGATGACCAGCAAGACGATAAGGATGATCAAAAGCGGATTCACGTGATGCTCTTTCACTCGAAATAACTACGTACGCAAGTTACCCAGTATAACGAAACGCGCCCGCACAGGCAAGAAATCACCGGCGGGCGCGAACAGGGTCATGAAAATCACGTATTACGCGAACAGGCTGCGTCCAGTCATCTCAGCAGGAGCAGCAAGCCCCATGGCATCGAGCAACGTAGGGGCGATATCGCAAAGCGCGCCTTCCTCATCACCGAGCGTCCGCCCGGTATCGGCACCGTCCACGAAGATGAACGGCACCTTCGCGGTGGTATGCGCCGTATGAGGCGTTCCGTCATCTGCGATCATCTTGTCGCAATTGCCGTGATCGGCCGTTATGAACGCGAATCCACCTTTGCGGCGAAGGGCGTCGATGACCTTGCCGACACCGGAGTCCACCGCTTCGACGGCGGCGACGGCGGCGGGGATGACGCCCGTGTGGCCGACCATATCAGGGTTCGCGAAGTTCACGATGTACACATCGGCCTCGTCGGCATCGATCGCCGCGGCCAAGGTGTCCGCGACCGCAGGCTCGCTCATCTCGGGCTGCAGATCGTACGTAGCAACCTTAGGGCTGGGAATGAGGCTTCGCTGCTCCCCCGCCTTGGGCTCCTCGCGACCGCCGTTGAGGAAGAACGTGACGTGCGCATACTTCTCGGTTTCGGCGATATGGTATTGGCGCAGGCCGGCCGTGGAGAGCACGTCGGCAAGCACGTTTTCCGGGAACGTCTTGGGGAAGGCGATCGGCGCGGGGATATCCGGATCGTACTCGGTCAGGCACACGAACGAGACCCGAGGCCGACAAGCGCGATCGAACCCATCGAAGGCATCGTCGACGATGGCGCGCGTGATTTCACGGGCACGGTCGGGGCGGAAGTTGAAGAACACGACGGCATCCCCATCAGCGACGCCGCGGTCATCGAGCGCCACAGGCTCGACGAACTCATCGGTGACATCGGCATCGTAGGACGCCTGCATAGCGGAGACGGGATCGCCGGACGCCGCAAGCGGGGTTGCGCACACGATGGCCTCGTAGGCCCTCGATACACGCTCCCATCGCTTATCGCGGTCCATAGCATAGTAGCGGCCCGACACGCTTGCCACGCGCACGGAGTCCTGGAACCCGTTCTCGGCGATGAAGTCCTGCAACTGCTGCATGTAGCCCTTGCCGCTAGACGGCGGAACATCGCGCCCGTCCATGAACGCGTGCACGCGCACATCGCCGACGCCGCTTTGCACGGCATGCTTGATGAGCGAATACAGGTGCTCGTTGCTCGAGTGCACGCCGCCATCGGAGAGCAGACCCATGAGGTGTAACGCGGCACCCGGCGCCTTCGCCGCCTCGATAGCATCGTTGATCACGGCGTTATCGCAGATGGAGCCGGTGCGGCATGCCATGTTGATACGCGAGAGCTCCTGATGCACCACGCGGCCGGCGCCGATGTTGAGATGTCCCACCTCGGAGTTGCCCATCTGCCCCTCAGGCAGGCCCACAGCCTCCCCCGAGGCTTCAAGCTTGGTGTGCGAGCAGGTTTCGAACAGCTGATCGAGCACCGGTGTGGATGCCAGCGACACGGCATTGCCCGGACCCGCAGGCGCCAAGCCCAGGCCATCCATGATGATCAAGCATGCCGGAAGGGAAAGCTTCCCGCAGGCGTTTTCCGACGCGCTCATTACAGGCACGCTTTCACCAGCTGCACGAACTGATCGGCCTTCAGGCTGGCGCCGCCGACCAGGCCGCCGTCGATATCGGGCTGGGCGAGAAGCTGCTCGACGTTGCCGACGTTCATGGAGCCGCCGTACAGGATGCGCATCCGATCGGCGGTCTCGGCGCCGAACATGTCGGCGAGCGTGGCGCGGATTGCGGCGCACATATCCTGCGCCTGCTCGGGCGTGGCGGTACGACCCGTGCCGATGGCCCAGATGGGCTCGTAGGCCACGACGCACTTGCCGGCCTCCTCGGGCTCCAGGCCAGCGAACGCGGCGCGCACTTGGGCGCAGACGAACTCCTCGGCGCTGCCCTCATCGCGAACGGCCAGCGACTCGCCGACGCATGCGACGGCGTACAAGCCGCCATCGAGCAGCGCGCGCACCTTGCGGTTGACGTCCTCGTTGGTTTCGCCGAAGTAGCCGCGACGCTCGGAGTGGCCCACGATGGAGCACGTGCAACGGACGTCTTTGAGCATAAGCACCGACACCTCGCCGGTGAATGCGCCCTTCGGCTCCCAGTACACGTTTTGCGCTCCGATCTGAATGGGCTGATGATCGAATTCGAACACCGTGTTGACCGGCTTGAGGTCGATGGACGGCGGGCACACGAGCACATCCACGGAGTCGGTCCAGTGCTTGTCGAAGTTGTTGGAGATGGTTTGCGCCAACACCACTGCCTCGGCATAGGTGTTGTTCATCTTCCAGTTACCGGCCATAAGCGGTTTGCGGGCCATATGGCACGCTCCTTTCAAAACGATAAGGGGGACGCAGGCGCCCCCCCTTGGATTCACTAGCGCTTCAAAGCCTCCACGCCGGGAAGGGCCTCGCCCTGCACCAGCTCCATGCTAGCACCGCCGCCCGTGGAGATGAACGTCATGCGGTCGGCGAGGTCGAACTTGTTGACTGCCGCCACGGAATCGCCGCCGCCGATGATGGTATCGCCCTGCTGATTGTCGGCCACGGCCTCGGCCACGGCCTTCGTGCCTGCCGCGAACGCCTCCATCTCGAACACGCCCATGGGACCGTTCCAGAACACGGTGGCAGCCTGCGAGATGGCCTGCGCGTACAGCTTGGCCGTTTCCGGACCGACGTCGAGGCCCATCATATCGGCCGGGATCTCGTCGACGGAGACGGTCTTGGTGTTCGCATCCTCGGCGAACTTATCGGCGCATACGACGTCGACGGGGAGCAGCAGCTTAACGCCGCGTTCCTCGGCCTTGCGAAGCATGGCTGCCGCGCGCTCCACCCAATCCTCTTCCTTGAGCGAGGTGCCGACCTGCTTGCCCTGGGCCAGCAGGAAGGTGAAGCACATGCCGCCGCCGATGATGAGGGTATCGCACTTGTCCATAAGCGCATCGATGACCTTGATCTTGTCGGAGACCTTCGAGCCGCCCAGGATGGCGACGAAGGGACGACGGGGCTCATCGAGCATGCCGGTGAGGGTGGCGACCTCGTTTTGCATGAGGTAGCCGGCATAGGCGGGCAGAAGCGCCGCGACGCCGGCGGTGGAGGCATGGGCGCGGTGCGCCGTGCCGAACGCGTCGTTGACGTATGCCTCGCCGAGCTTGGCGAGCTCTTGGCAGAACTCGGGATCGTTCTTCTTCTCGCGCTTGTCGAAACGAAGGTTTTCCAGAACGAGGACCTGACCATCCTGAAGCGCTGCTGCCTTGGCCTGGGCGTCTGGGCCGACGGTGTCAGAGGCGAACGCCACGGGGCGACCGAGCAGCTCGGAGAGGCGCAGGGCCGCCGGGCGCAGCGTGAACTTCTCCTCGAAGCCCTCGCCCGCCGGACGGCCGAGGTGGCTCATGAGGATGACGCGGGCGCCTTCGTCGATCAGTTTCTGGATGGTGGGCAGCGCAGCGCGGATGCGGGTATCGTCGGTGCAGACGCCATCTGCCACGGGGACGTTGAAGTCGACACGGACGAGCACGCGCTTGCCGCGTGCGTCGAGCTGGTCGACGGTGGCGATATCAGCCATGATGACTTCCTTTCAGACCACCGCGGATGCGGTGATGTCCAACTAAAAGACCCTGGTCCCGATGCCGCCTTGCAATGCAGCCGGCCGCGCAGCGGGCACGGTCGGCGCAGCTTGCAAGGGGCGTGGTTCGGTTCCAGGGCCCTTCATAGCGTTAAGCGGTTAGCCGATTAGAGCAGGATCTTGACAAGGTCCTTCACGCGGTTGGAGTAACCCCACTCGTTGTCGTACCAGGAAACGACCTTGACCATGTTGGACTTGCCGCCCATGACCATGGTGAGCTTGCTGTCGAAGATGGAGGAGTGGTTGTTGCCCACGATGTCGATGGACACGATGGGATCCTCGGTGTACTCGAGCACGCCTGCCAGCTGGCCTTCGGCTGCTTCCTTCATTGCGGCGTTGATCTCCTCGATGGTGACCTCGCGCTCCAGCTCGACCGTCAGGTCGACCATGGAGCCGTCGGGCGTGGGAACGCGCGTGGCGAAGCCGTCGAGCTTGCCAGCCAGCTCGGGGAGGACCAGGGACACGGCACGAGCGGCGCCCGTGGTGGTCGGGATCATGGACATGGCTGCGGCGCGGGCGCGGCGCAGGTCCTTATGCGGCAGGTCCAAGATCTTCTGATCGTTGGTGTAGGAATGAATGGTGTTCATGTAGCCGCGCTTGATGCCGAACTTCTCGAGCAGCACCTTGGCGACGGGGGCCAGGCAGTTAGTGGTGCAGGAGGCGTTGGAGATGATGTTGTGCTTATCCTTGTCGTACTGCTCGTCGTTGACGCCCATGACGACGGTGATGTCCTCGCCCTTTGCCGGGCAGGTGATGACGACCTTCTTGGCGCCGGCCTTGATGTGCTTGCTGGCAAGCTCGCCGGTCTTGAAGATGCCGGTGGACTCGACGACGACGTCGACGCCCAGCTCGCCCCAAGGCAGGTTCTCGGGATCGCGCTCGCACAGGACCTTCACGGCATGGCCATCGGCCACGAAGCCGTCCTCGGTGACCTCGACCGTATCGAAGGCGCGGCCATGGACCGAGTCATACTTCAGCAGGTGAGCCATCGTCGGGATGTCGCCGAGGTCGTTAACGGCCACGACCTGGATCTCCGGGTCCTTGACCATGGCGCGGTACGCCAGACGTCCGATGCGGCCGAAACCGTTGATGCCTACTTTGATTGCCATTGCGTATCTCCTTTTCATTCAGATACTCAAGTTATGGGCCATACGAAACGTAAGTGTAGCGGAAAGTCAAACGCTTGCGATGCGAAATTGGCAGACGGTCGACAAGCCGAGACCAGCGCGTTCCAGCCAATGCCGGTATATCGGTGACAATCGGTTACCGATTCTGATTGTCCAGCTCAGAGGCCAATTGCTCGATACGGCGCACTCGATGATATACCGCCGACTTCGACAGCGGAGGGTTGGCAAGCTCACCAAGCTCCTTAAGCGTCGCCTCAGGATGACGCACGCGAAGCTTGATGAAATCCTGCAGCGCCGGCGGAAGGTTCTCCATGCCGTGAGCTTCCACCACCTGCCTGATGGCCCGGATCTGATCGATCGCCGCACGCGAGGTCTTCGCCTGGTTGGCGATTTCGGCGTTGGTCTGACGATTGACGTCGTTGCGCACGCTTTTGATGACGCGGGCGTTCTCCATGGCCAGCGCGCTCTGATGAGCACCTGCAAGCGCCAGAAACTCAAGGATGGCGCTGCCGCTTTTCAGATACACCATGAACGAGTTGCGCCGCTGCATGATGCGCGCCTTGATGTTCTTGCGGGCCAAAAGCTCCACCAGACCATCGGCCAGCTCCTCGGTTTCGACGATCACCTCGAAATGGAAATCGCCACGCGGGTCGGACACGAACCCGCTGCCCAGGAAGGCTCCCCGCAGATACGCCGCCGCACAGCAATCCTTGGCTACCAACTGCTCGGATACGCCGAGCACCAGGCCGCCTTCGGCGGAAAGCACCCCCATATCCACCAAAGCCGCCGCCAGCTGAGGCTGGGCGGGGACCTCGATGAGATAATTCGGCGTTTTATGCAAAACGCTTCGACGAACCGTAAGATTCGTTTTCAATCGATAAATCTCATGAAGCAGCTTGATGACCAAACGTGCGACCGATGGGGCGTCCGTGGCGATCTCAACGCGGTAGCGGTTCTTCCCCGATACGAACAACGTGCCTTCTATGCGCACAAGCGCCGCCAAAACGGCCTTGTCGCAATGACTGCACGTTGCCGGCACACGGGAAAGCTCGTCTTTTACCTCTGCCGTGAACGACATAAACGCAACACCCCCGTGAACGCCTCGCGCAGCAGCATCGGATCGTGCCAGGTAGGATGCTGCGGATCGACCATATTGCGCACGAGCACGACAGGGCCCTTGCTTTGAATGGCTCGCAAATCCGGATAATCGATGCGCACGGGGCGCACGCGCCTGCCCGCCTCCTCGCCGGGAGCTACGGTGAATCGGCTATCTCCGACGTTGACCCCGGTAAGCGCACGGAACGTACCCGTCTCGGAAGAATCGGGGCGAACGGGAAACGCGCTATGCACGAGCACATAGTCAAGCAGCCCGCGCATACCGTGGGCCAGCAACGCCTCAACGTGCTCGCGCGCCGTAAGGCCCCATGTCTCGCCCTGCATGTCGGCCAAGGAGCACACGAACAGGGTTGCACCCCTTGACTGGCGGATGGCATCCACCACGCCCGGAACCAGCAGGTTCGGGACGATGGACGTGAACAGGCTTCCCGGGCCGAGCACGATCAGATCTGCATTTCGGATCGCATCGAGCGCAGGCTTATATGCGCAGATCCTGCCTTGACCCCGTAGCTGAACGTGCGCAAGCGCCGTTCGCGAATGGCAGGCCACGGCCTGCCCCTCGATATAACGCCCATCGCGCGTTCGGGCGACCAACGACACACGATCGAGCGTGGACGGGTACACGTGACCGCGCGCATTAAGCAGACGTTCGCAGATCTGGACGGCTTGGGGGAACTCCCCCGTTGCATCCTCGAGCGCGGAAAGCATGAGATTGCCGAGCGTATGATTGTCGGCAAACGGGAACCGATATTTGAAAGCGCGGGTGAGCGGATCGTCGGGATCTGCCGCCATAGCGCAGATGCACTTGCGGATATCCCCTGGCGGAGTGACGCCCGCCCTTTCGCGCAGAATGCCCGTAGACCCGCCGTCATCGGCCATGGCGACCACCGCAGAGGTTTCCAAGCCCATGGAAAGCAACGTGCGGATGGAAACGGGCGCACCCGTTCCGCCGCCAATGACCACGGCTTTCAAGCTGCTGGTTTCAGGCACCACGGGATCTGCCGCATACAACGGCGCAAAGGCCTCGGTCATGGACGGGTCATGGGGGAAATGACAACCCTCCATATGGGTTTCGTGTTGCATATCGCTCATCCTATCGGCCTTCGACCGGCTTCGCGGAGGCGTTGATGAGCTGGCCGTCAGCGCCTTCGGCCAATTTCAGATCGCGATGCGCGACGCTGACGCGATAACCCTTCTGCTTAAGGTACTCCCCCGTTGACTCGGCAAGGGCCACGCTTCGATGCTGACCGCCCGTGCACCCCACGGCGATGGCGAGCTGCTGCTTGCCTTCCGCCACATAACCGGGCATGACGCAATCGAGCAACGCGCGCCAGCACTTCTGGAATTCCTCGGTTTCCGATCGACACAGCACGTAATCGCGCACGGGTTTGTCAAGACCGGTGAGCGGGCGCAGCTCGGGGTCGTAGTACGGGTTAGGAAGGAAGCGAACGTCCATGACCAGGTCGGCATCCACGGGCGCACCGTGCTTGAAGCCGAACGAGTACACCGTGACCTGCAAGCCCTGGCGCTCCTCGCCGGGGGCGAACAGCGCACGGATGGTGCTGCGCAGCTGAGCGGGCATCATATCGGTGGTGTTGATGACGTGGTGCGCCTGTTTGCGCACGTCGTAGAGCATCTCGCGCTCACGTTCGATGCCGTTCGCGATGGAGCTGCCGTCGGTGCAGAGGGGATGCCGGCGGCGGCTGGATTTATAACGCGCGATGAGCTTCTCGTCGTCGGCGTCGAGGAACAGCACCCGGTAATCCACGCCGGCTCTTTTGAGCTTGGAGAGCTCCTCCATCAAGCTTTTGAAGAAGCCGCCGCTGCGCGCATCGCAGACCACGGCGATGCGCCGATGGTTGTCGGGCTGACCGGGCATGCCGGTTAAGGCCAGCAGGTTGCCGATAAGCGCGCTGGGCAGGTTGTCCACGCAGAAATACCCCAGATCTTCGAACGCATGCATGGCCTCGGTACGTCCCGCTCCGCTCATGCCGCTCACGATGACCAGCTCGGGCATGTTCTCAAGCTCGCTTGCAATCTCGGTCATGTCACGAATCTCCTTCCCCGCCGACGACCACTTCGTTTCTTGCTTGCTCATTATACTGCTGCAGCACTGTATACAGCTCGTTGGCAACCTGGACGGGCACTACCTTGGCGTCAAGGATGTCCTGCAAGCTTGCCGCCTTAAGCCGTTTGAAGCTTTTGAAGTGCTTGAGGAGCGCCTTTTTGCGGACGGGCCCCAAGCCATCCACCTCATCCAATATGCTTGCCGTCATGCCCTTGCCTCGCAATTGGCGATGGAACTCGATGGCGAATCGGTGCGCCTCGTCTCGCACCTGCTTGACCAGGTACAAGCTGGCGCTGCCGCCCGGCAGCACCACCGGGCCCGTATCCTGCCACGGGACGAACAGCTCCTCGTCGCGTTTCGCAAGGCCGCACAGGGCGATATCATGGATCCCCATGCTTTCGAACTGCTGCATGACCGCATTGAGCTGCGGTAGACCGCCGTCCAAGATGATGAGATCGGGCTTTTTGCCGAACCGCTCGTCCGCCATGCGCTCTGCGCAATACCTGCGGCTCATGACTTCCTGCATGGACAGGAAATCGTTCGCCTCGTCAAGCTGGGCCTTGATCTTGAAGCGCCGATATTGCCCCTTGTCAGGCCGTCCATTGGTGAACACCACCATGGAAGCGACCGTGTAGGTGCCGTGGTTGGTGGAAATGTCGAAGCACTCGATGCGCATCGGGGGCGCATCGAGCGCCAAGGCGCTCTCCAGTTGCAGCAGCGCGTCGTTGATGCGCTTGTCCTCGTAGTTCGTGCGCACCTTATAACGCATGAGCGTGTGCTTGGCGTTTTGCTCTGCCATGGAGACCAAGTCCGCTTTCTCCCCGCGCTCGGGAACCGAGAAACGAACCTTAGCGCCATGCGCGCTTGCAAGCTTGTCGGTAAGCCACTGCTCCATAGCTTCGGCATCTTCGGGCATGAAGCGCACGATGACCTCGTGCGGGATGGACGTAGTGGCATCGTAATAGCGGAGGAGGAACATGTGCAGCAAGTCCTGATCAGGGACGTCGTTTCCGCGGTTGAGCACAAACTCGTTGCTGTTGATGATGCGCCCCTCGCGCACCATGAGCACGTGCACGCCGGCGATGGTCTCCTCACGGAAAAACCCGACAACGTCGGCGTCAAGGTTGCGCGAGCTTACCGCATGCTGCTTATCGCATAATCCGTTGATGGTGTCGATTCGCGCCTTGATACGACCGGCTCGCTCGAAATCGAGCTCGGAGGCAGCCTCCTGCATTTCCTGGGAAAGCTCTTCGATGAATTCCCGATGGTTGCCTGAGAGGAAACGCTCGATACGGGCGACGTTGGCGGCATATTGCTCGGGCGTGACGCGACCGCAGCACGCCCCAGGGCCCAAGCCCACATGCGCATCGAAGCACGGTCGAGCGTCGGAAGCCAGACAAGCAAGCGGGTCTTTCTCGAGCTTGCGCTTCAAGGAACGCCAATCGGCGCAGCTCGACGAGCACAACGGAACCACGCGACGCGCGATGTCGACCATGCGCCGAGCGGCGCGGCTGTCGGTATAGGGTCCGAAATACCGCGTGTCAAATCGATGCTTCTCGCGAGTGTATTTGATTGCGGGGAACGCATCGCCTTTCGTGATGGCGATGAACGGATAAGATTTATCGTCCTTGAAATCGGCGTTAAACCAGGGGGCGTGCTGGTTGATAAGGTTCTTCTCGAGCACCAAGGACTCGTGCTCGTTGCCGACCACGATGTACTCGAACGTGCAGATCTGCTCGACGAGCAGCGGGATCTTCGCGCGCTCATCCTGAAAGTTGACATATTGACGCATACGCGCACGAAGCTGCTTGGCTTTGCCGACGTAGATGACCTGCCCGTGCTTGTCTTTCCACAGATACACGCCGGGAAGTGTCGGCACTGCATCAAGCTCGCGCTTGATGCGCGCGAGCTTCTGCTCGAACGTCTCCCCCTGGGGCACTTGAGCGCCCGCCTCCCCGGCAACGCCCGATGCCGTTCCCGAACCGCCTTCGGTGAAACCCGAGGTTCGGCTATATCGTTGGAATTCCTCCGGCTTGCTCACACTACCTCCAGCTTGACGCGAAACGAAATGCAACGCGGCGTGTCCAATTCATCGAACGCGATGATATAGGCCCGCTTTTGCTCGTCGATGCCTTGCACGATGCCCTGCCCGAACGCTTTGTGGGCAACGCGCGTGCCCGGCTTGATGGACGCCTGTCCTACCATATCGGCGATCCAGCGATCGGTTGCCTCATATGCGCTACGTGCATCATCGAGCTCAGAGTCTGCGGGCCTGTTTGAAAACTCCAGGGCCGCAGGGTCGATATCGAGAAGGAACCGCGAAGGATATCGCGGCGCCCCTTGATGCCCAAAGCCCTCCGCCTCGCTAAGGTAGAGACCGTCCTTGGCACGCGTGAACGCCACGAAAGCAAGGCGACGCTCCTCCTCCATGGCCTGCACCGTACGCGTTTTAC
The DNA here is from genome assembly GCF_934630535.1 of uncultured Senegalimassilia sp. Taxonomy (GTDB): domain Bacteria; phylum Actinomycetota; class Coriobacteriia; order Coriobacteriales; family Eggerthellaceae; genus Senegalimassilia. The sequence continues at coordinate 133,938 of NZ_CAKTVU010000005.1, read as the reverse complement.
GCGAAGGAAGCACGCCTTCGGACAGCGAGCAAACGAAGACGTGGCCAAACTCCAAGCCCTTTGCGGCATGAATGGTCATAAGGCGCACGTTATCCTGCGACGCATCCGCGATATCGGCGTTGGAAAGCAGCGCAACATGATGCAGATAATGGCCAATGGTGACTTCCTCGCCGCACGTTGACTCGAATTCGTACACCGACTGCTTCAGCTCGGCAAGGTTATCGAGCCGCTCCTGGCTGCCCTCGGTGCGAAGCATCTGTTCATAGCCGCTTTCGTCAAGCAGCGCCGAGAGCACCTCGGATACCGGCCGGCCTTCGCATGACCTGCGAAAACCATGCACAAGCGCTATAAGCTGCTTCGTCTTCGTGCGTTTGAAGATATCATCCTCGCACGTTGCCTCAAGCGCCTGCAGCATGGTGCAGCCGTGCTCCGCGCAATACTGCTGCAGATACGCCATGCGCCGTTGGCCGAGGTTGCGCTTAGGAACGTTCGCCACGCGCATAAACGCCAAATCATCTCCGACAGCGATGAGGCGTAGGTAGCACAGTGCGTCCTTGATCTCGCTCCTACCGAAAAACGGCACCCCGCTGAACAGCGAATACGGGATATCCGCCTTCAAAAGAGCCTCTTCGACCGAACGCGATGCGTAATGCGCGCGATACAGCACCGCGATATCGCGATAAGCGACCCCCTTGCCATGCAATGCAGCCACGCCTTCGGCGATCCAAGCCGCTTCAGCCTGGGGCGATACGGCATGGTGCCAGACCGTCGGACCGAACGAGCGCCGTGTTGCAACAAGGTCTTTCGGGATGCGCATACGGTTTTTCGCAATAAGCGAATTCGCCACCGCAAGCACCTGGGGCACCGACCGATGATTCTCAAGCATCATGATGGTGCGCGTGCCGGGGAAGCGCTTGTCAAAGTCAAGCAACAGCTTCACGTCCGCGCCGCGCCACGTATAGATGGTTTGATCAGGGTCGCCGACCACGAACAGGTTCTTGTGATAGCCCTGCAGCACCTCCATGAGCTGGTATTGCAGCGCATCGATATCCTGGAACTCGTCGATCATGATGTATTCCAACCGCTGCTGCCATTTGAGGCAGATGTCGGGGAACCGCTCGAAGACGTAGAGCGTGAACACGATCAGGTCGTTGTAATCGAGCCCGAAGCACTTCCGCTCCTGGTAAAGGTAGCCATAGAAGATGATGTCATGGACATCCTGGGCCTGCAAATACCTTTCGCGCAGCTGCGCGATGGGCCATTCGAGCATATCCAGATAGTAGTTCGGGTGTTCTTTGAGCTTCTGCATCTCGATCATGTCGCGCGCAGCCGAAAACGTCATATCGCGCAAAGTAAGTCCGCGCTCTTCATAAATGGTCTGCAGCATGGCATCGATATCGGCGTTATCGAGCACCAGGAAGCTTTTCGGGTACCGCACGGCATGGGAATCTTCCTGGAGAACCGAAACGCAAAAGCCATGGAACGTGTTGATATAGCCGGTATCATGATCGCCGGTAAGGCGACGGATGCGCCTTCGCATCTCGTTGGCGGCCTTGTTCGTGAAAGTGACGCACAAGATGTTGCCCGGCAAGATGCCGAGATCGTTGACCAAGTATGCGAACCGTTGCGTCAGCGCGGCCGTTTTCCCCGTGCCGGCACCCGCGATAACGCGCACGTAGCCTTCCGTTGCCGCAACGGCCTGTTGTTGGGCGGCATTGAGCTGCGGCTCCCGATCGGGTCCGCCCAATGCATGATATGTCGTCATAGAATCCATAACGGGAAGTATACCAAAAAGGGAACGCCTGTTCTATATCGATACAAAGGATTTCGAACAATTGTTCTCGGGTTCTATCTCGTGGCCTGAACTTTCATGTGTTTCACCAGCACGAATGCACAGTACAGCAAGGCAAGAAGCACGATGAAGGCCCCAACGAAGCCTACATCGGCGATGGTCCCGAACGTGCACACGCCTCCGCCGATGAAGCTGCCCGTGCCGATGCCGAGGTTGAAGATGCCGGAGAAGATGGCCATCGCGACCGTCTGTTCGCCATCGCTTGCGAACTCGATGATCTCCGCCTGATAGACGATGGAATACCCCGATCCGGCGATGCCCCAAAGCATGCACACGGCGAACACGCCGGCGACGCCGAAGGCCGCAGGGCGCAGCAGCAGAAGCGCCAGCGCCACACCCGCGACAACCCATAGCGCGAACGCCCGGCGATGACCACGGTAAAACCGCGAGCACACCGCGCTTCCCATAAGGCCCGCAATGCCGAAGGCCACCAACGCCATGGTGACGACCTGCTCATCCATGCCGCCCACCAGCAAAAGGAACGGCTCGATGTAGCTGTAACCCGTGTAATAGCCCATGGCGTACAAAGCCGTCACGATGAAGATGCCCACAAGCACCTTGTTCCGCAAGATGCTGGGAAGCTGCTTGAGCGTGAAGGGCTTGCTGGCGGGGATCTTCGGGAACACCACCGCCAAGTATGCAAGCACCAGCGCGCTTACGGCGCACACGCAGCCGAAGGTTTGGCGCCAGCCCAGCCACAGCCCCACCATGCGCCCAAGCGGCAACCCGACCACCATGGCAAGCGCCGATCCGGTCACCACGGCGCTGACGGCCATAGGCCCGTGCTTCTCGTCGACGACCTTCACCGCCACGGGGGCGGCGATGGCCCAGAACACCGAATGGGCGCAGGCGACCACCAAGCGCGCGGCCATCAGCAAACCATAGCTGGGAGCCAAGGCCGAAAGCGCCTGGCCGGCACAGAACACGCCGATCACCAAAAGCATGAGCGGGCGAAACGCCAATCGGGAACCCAAGATCATGAGGGGAAGCGAGAGCAACATCACCGCCCAGGCATACACCGAGATGATCAACCCCGTCACGCCCTCGCTTGTCCCGAACGAGGCGCCGATGCCGGTCAAAAGGCCGACCGGCATGAACTCCGAGGTGTTGAAGATGAACGCGGAAACGGTGATGCCGATAAGCGGCAACCATTCCCGCAGCGTAAGCTTGCTATCCACGAACCTAGTCATGAAACCGAGCTCTTCCTTCCCTTTCCCATTATCCGGATATGGGATTGTAGCCCGGTGGCGAGCCTTGATCGATGCGGATACGCGCCTTCAGAGAACCCTCACGAACCCCCGTCGAAGGCACGTTCGGACAAGGCGACGCAAACCCCGCAACATCGAAACGCAAGCCGTCCGCGCCGAGCAAACGCCCGTCCGCCGCAGGTCGCCGCTCTTTGTTTCGGCTTCGTTAATATACCGTTTCGAGCGATTTCCGAATCCTATAATGCAACCCGTTAACGCAACATTTCATCCGCTAGGAGGTTCACGCAATGACTTACGCTGAGCGCATCATCGAGCAGGTCAAGGCGAAAAACGCCGAGCAGCCCGAGTTCATCCAGGCAGCCACCGAGATTCTGGGCACCCTGCAGCCGGCACTCGACGCCCATCCGGAGTTCGAGGAGGCGGCCCTGCTTGAGCGCATCATCGAACCCGAGCGCATCATCCAGTTCCGCGTCCCGTGGGTCGACGATTCCGGCAAGGTCCAGGTCAACCGCGGCTTCCGTGTGGAGTACAACTCCGCCATCGGCCCCTACAAGGGCGGCCTGCGCTTCAACCCCACCGTCACGCTCGGCATGCTGAAGTTCCTGGGCTTCGAGCAGATCTTCAAGAACGCCCTGACCACCCTTCCCATGGGCGGCGGCAAGGGCGGCTCGGACTTCGACCCGAAGGGCAAGTCCAACAACGAGATCATGCGCTTCTGCCAGTCCTTCATGAACGAGCTGTCCCGCCACATCGGCCCGAACACCGACGTGCCGGCTGGCGACCTGGGCGTCGGCGGCCGCGAGGTCGGCTACATGTTCGGCCAGTACAAGCGCCTGCGCAACGAGTGGACCGGCGTGCTCACCGGCAAGGGCCTGTCCTTCGGCGGCTCGCTCGCCCGCACCGAGGCCACCGGCTACGGCCTGGTGTACTTCGTCGACGAGTACCTGAAGTCCAACGGCGATTCCTTCGAGGGCAAGAACGTCGTCGTGCACGGCTCCGGCAACGTGGCCATCTACGCCGTCCAGAAGGTCTCCCAGCTTGGCGGCAAGGTTCTGGCCTGCTCCGACACCAAGGGCTGGGTCGAGGACCCCGAGGGCATCGATTACCAGGTGCTCGAGCATGTTTACAACAAGAAGCGCTCCGGCCACGACAAGGGCGTGTCCCTGGCCATGTATGTCGACGAGCGTCCGAACGCAACCTGGCACGAGGGCGACGGCCGCGGCGTGTGGCAGCTTCCCTGCGACATCGCACTGCCCTGCGCACGCGAGAACACGCTGCATCTCGACGATGCCAAGGCCCTGGTGGCCAACGGCTGCAAGGTGGTCGGCGAGGGCGCGAACATGCCCACCACGCTCGATGCCACCGAGTTCCTGCAGGAGAACGGCGTGGCCTTCATGCCCGGCAAGGCTGCCAACGCCGGCGGCGTGCTGGTATCCGGCCTGGAGATGAGCCAGAACGCCGAGCACCTGAGCTGGACCTTCGAAGAGGTCGACGGCAAGCTCGAGCAGCTGATGCGCGGCATGTTCCACAACGTGGACGACACTGCCAAGAAGTACGGCCATGAGGGCAACTTCGTCATGGGCGCCAACATCGCCGGCTTCCTGAAGGTGGCCGACGCCATGATGACCCAGGGCATCGTGTAAGGGCAACCTTTCATATCGCTAAAAAACGAAGCGACCCGATCGGGTCGCTTCGTTTTTTGTTTAGCCGAAAGCCATAAGGCGGATCGTGCACACATGCGTGCATCACACGAACGCGAGCAACGCCCTACCGGAATCAGCGCACCATGAATCGAGAGGATTGACCGAAGAGCGATACCCGCTCGACCGCAGTCCCTCCCTGCAGGTTTTCAACACCTAGCCGACGTTACCCAACCAACAAGGCATGCTCCTCACGGCGAACGCTACAGGTTCTCGCGCACCCAATCGATATTGCCCTGCACGGTGGCGATAAGCTCGGATATATCGTCGAAGACGCGCATCGGGCGAAGCCACTTCATGAACTCCACCTTCATATACTGCCCGTAGATATCGCCATCGAAGTCGAGGATGTGGACCTCGCAGGTTGCCGTCGCCCGATCGGCGAACGTAGCCGCCACGCCCACGTTAACCGCGGCCTTATAACGCTTGCCATCGACATGCGCATAAGCACCGTACACGCCATCGGACAGCGGGCGCATCTGATCGGAGACCTCGAGATTCGCGGTACGGATGCCCATATCGGCGCCCTCGCCGCGACCGGGACGCACGATGCCCGTCATGAAATACGGACGCCCGAGCAGGTGATTCGCCTCATCGAGCTTCCCGTCGGACAGCAACAGGCGGATGCGCGTGGCCGAGATAGGCGCGCCGTCCTCGCTTTTCAGGTCGTGCGCGTGCACTTGCATGCCATGCCCATCGGCCCACGTGCGCAATTCCGGCACCGCTCCGGCGGCTTTCGCGCCGAAATGGAAATCGAACCCCACGTGCAGATGAGCGGGAACGCCGGTGCCGAACGTGCGGGCCAGGAACTCCTCGGGCAAGCTTGCGGCGAACTCACGCGTGAACGGAAGGGCGACGACCGCATCGACGCCGGTTTCCGCGAGCATCTCCAAGCGCTCCTGATTCGACATGAGCTTGCGAAGGCGCTGCGCATGAAACATCTCGTCGGGATCGATATCGAACGTGAGCGCAATGGACTTCCCGCCGTTTTCACGTGCGGTCTCCTGTGCGCAGGACAGCAGGAACCTATGCCCTAGATGCACTCCGTCAAACACGCCGAACGCGCACGAGGCGCCTTCGAAAAATCCTCGATCGAACGTTTCGTCGGCCTTAAAGATCTGCGCCACGAAGCACCCCCGTTTGAAACACGCAGCATGCCTTGAACGATGCACGCCTGCTGTCGTACTGATACAAAGCCACAACCTTGTTTTGGCTGATGACCGCGATGACCTCGCCTTCTTGCGGCGCATGAGCGCTCTCGCGCACGCCGGCGGTGCAGGCGCACATCTCGGCCTGGGCCGTGCTGCGCCTGCGTTCGAACAGCTGGCAATCGGCCGCGCGAAGCGCGTTGCCGTTGCCGACGGCCTGAGCGACGGCGCCTTCAACATAGGTGAAGCGCACGCCCAGAAGGCGCACCGGATCCAACGCGGCGCGCAGCTTCAGCTCCTCTAGCGCCTCGAGGGGCACGCACTCGTCAAGCGTAAGTCCGCCGACCTCCAATCGCCTGAGGGCGGACAAGTGCGCAGGGCAGCCGATCTTATGGCCCAGATCGCGCGCCAGAGCGCGGATGTAGGTGCCTTTCGAAACGCGGAACTCGACATCCCACTCGGGCAGCTGCTCGCCCACGCCTGGGCGGACGGCTACGACGTTCGCCGAATAAACCTCGATATCGCGCGGGGCAAGCTCGATGATATGCCCTTCGCGAGCGGCCTCGTAGGATTTCTTGCCATTGACCTTGATGGCCGAATACGCCGGAGGCATCTGCTTCTGCGGCCCGAGCATCTGGGCAACCATCTGTTCCGCGAAGCTTCGGTCACCGGCTTCCACCGGTGCCTGGCCCGTACGCGTGATCGTACCCTCGCAGTCGTCGGTATCGGTTCCGACACCGAACGCGATGGTGGCCCGATACGCTTTATCGTGCCCGGTGAGGTAGGCGCCCAACCTGGTGGCAGGGCCGATGCAGATGGGAAGCACGCCGCTTGCCAGCGGATCGAGCGTGCCCGTATGGCCGACGCGCTTCTCGCCGAAGATGCACCGGCAGCGGTTGACCACGTCATGGGACGTCATGCCGCTGGGCTTGTCCACGCCGACTACCAGCGACAGACCCGATTCTCCTCGTTTCACCTAGCGCACACCGCCTCTTGCAGCGCGGCGCGCACCTGCTCGACGGCTTCCTGCATGCTGGTATGCAACGTGAAACCTGCCGCGGCAACGTGACCGCCGCCGCCGAAGGACCGGGCGATCGCGGAAACATCGGTGTCGTCTTTCGCGCGAAGGCTGCCTCGGATGCAATCCTCATGCTGGCGCAGCATGCAGGCGACGTTAACGCCTGCGATGGAACGCAGAGCGTTGATGACCGGCTCGGCATCCGATTTCACGGCGCCGAAACGCGCGAAATCCGCAAGCGTAAGATAGCTGATGGCAAAGCCTTCCTGCTCATGGAACTCGGCGCGCGAGACGGCTGCGGCCTCAAGCTGCATGGAAGCGAGCGTGCGGTTTTGGAACACCGCGCGCGAGACGGCTGCGGGATCGGCGCCCTGCTCGACCATCTGCGACGCCAGGCGCATGCAACGGGCATCGGTGTTCTGATACTGGAAGCGCCCGGTATCGGTGACCAGGCCCGTGTAGCAGCACGTGACCAGATCGCCGGAGCGGGACACGCCGAGCAAATCCGCAAGCTCCCAGATGAGCAGGGTTGTGGAAGCGGCGTCGGGGTCGACGTAGGCCATGTCGCACATGCGCTCGTCGACCGCATGGTGATCGATGGTGAACGATGCCAGCGCGCGATCGAGGATGCGGCACGCCGCTTGCCCGATGCGCTCGCGCGTCGGCACGTCCACGCCGACGAACGCGCCTACAGGGCCGTCGAACTCGCATGCCGGCACCAAATCGGCTGCGCCCGGCAGCAACTGCGCCAAGTTCGCCTCGATGGGCTCGTCCTTGACCAGCACGCAGGTGACGCGCTTGCCAAGTTGACGCAACGCGGCGGCAAGGCCGAGCTGGGAGCCCAGGCAATCGCCGTCGGGGCTGACATGGCCGCAGATGACGAAGTCGTCGAGAGGGCGCATGGCAGCCGCCAGCTGCTCTAGCGTGCAGTTAGTTTGAGGGGTAACGGTCATAGCGGCGCTCCCCCGCTATTCCTGATCGTTTTCTTCGGCGGCTTCGATGGCCTCGCGCTCGGCGGCGATAGCAGCCGATTCGCGATTGCGCTCGGCATCGCGCTCGAGCGCGGATGCGATGCGCTCGGCCTCGTCCACGGATTTGTCAAGGATGAAGCGCAGCGCAGGCGCGACGCGCCAGGAAAGCTGGCGGGCCATAAGGGAGCGGATGCGGCCGGAAGCCTTCTCGAAGGCCTCGGCAACTTCCTCGTATTCGCCGCGATCGGCGGTATAGAAGACGTTGCAGACGCTGCGGTCATAGCTGACCTCGCAACCGGTGATGGTGACCAGCGACAGGCGCGGGTCTGAGATCTCGAAGAGCAGGATGGACGCGATGACCTCGCGCGCCTGCTGATTGACTTTGCGGTTGGTGGAACCTTGCTTCATAGATATTGCTCCTCTGAAGAATCAGGTTTGGTTGAATGCAGTATAGGGCACCTCGAAGGTAGCGAGAAGGGCTCCGGCCCCGAATCCGCCCCGTCACCGCAAGACGCGTACGCACGGTACGCACCTTGAGAATCGGAGGAGCCGGATCGGATGCCGGAGCCCTTTCAAACGCCGAGCGCCTGCCGCCCTTGCGGGCGGCATGGCTGATTACTCGGTACGCTCAACTTCCTTGATGGTGTAGCCCTCGATGGTGTCGCCGACCTTGAGGTCCTGGTAGCCGGCAATGCCGATGCCGCACTCGTAACCCTGCTTGACGGCCTTGACGTCGTCCTTGAAGCGCTTCAAGGATGCAAGCTCGCCCTCGAAGATGACGGTGCCTTCGCGCACGAGGCGGATCTTGTCGTCGCGGTGCAGCTCGCCGTCGGTGATGTAGCAACCGGCGATGGTGCCCACCTTCGGGACCTTGAAGGTCTCGCGAACCTCGGCGGTACCGGTGTCCTCCTCGACGATCTCGGGCTTGAGCAGACCCACGCGGGCCGCATTGATATCCTCGATGGCCTGGTAGATGACGCGGTACAGACGGATGTCGACCTTCTCCTTCTCAGCCTGCTGCTTGGACTTGCCGGTCGGGCGCACGTTGAAGCCGATGATGATGGCGTCGGAGGCCGCAGCCAGCGTGACGTCGGTCTCGGTGATGCCGCCGACCGCGGAGTGCACGATGTTGATCTTAACCTCGGACTGGTCCATCTTGTTGAACGCGTCGCGCAGCGCCTCGATGGAGCCCTGCACGTCGGCCTTCACGATGAGGTTCAGGTCGGTCTGCTTGCCCTCCTCGATGCGGCTGAACAGGTCGTCCAAGTTCATATGCGACTTGGTCTCCTGCTCGGCCAGGCGGGCACGCAGCGCGCGCTCCTCGGCCAGCTTGCGGGCATCGCGCTCGTCCTCGAACACGCGGAACTCGTCGCCGGCGACCGGGACGCTGTTCAGGCCCAAGATCTCGACCGGGAAGGAAGGCGCCGCGCCGTCGACGTGCTTGCCGCGCGGGTCCACCAATGCGCGGACGCGTCCATAGGACGTGCCGGCGACGACGGTGTCGCCCGGGTGCAGCGTGCCGCGCTGCACGAGCACGGTTGCCACTGGGCCGCGGCCCTTGTCGAGGTTGGCCTCGATGACGAAGCCGGATGCCAGGGCATCGGGGTTCGCGCGCAGCTCGAGCACGTCGGCCTGCAGCAGGATGGTCTCGAGCAGGTCGTCGATGTGCAGCTTCTTCTTAGCGGACACGTTGACGAACATGTTCTGTCCGCCCCAGTCCTCGGGGATGACGCCGTACTCGACGAGCTCCTGGCGCACGCGGTCGGGGTTGGCACCGGGCTTGTCGATTTTGTTCACAGCGACCACGATCGGCACGTTTGCGGCCTTTGCGTGGTTGATGGCCTCGATGGTCTGCGGCATGACGCCGTCGTCGGAGGCGACGACCAGGACGATAACGTCGGTCACCTGGGCACCGCGGGCGCGCATGGCCGTGAAGGCCTCGTGGCCGGGGGTGTCGATGAAGGTGATCTGGCGATCGCCGATGCGCACGACCGAAGCGCCGATGTGCTGGGTGATGCCGCCGGCCTCGCCCTCGGCGACGCCGGTGTGGCGGATGGCGTCGAGCAGCGACGTCTTGCCGTGGTCGACGTGGCCCATGACGGTGACGACGGGCGGACGCGGCTTGAGGTCCTCGTCGCTGTCGTGGTAGACGATGGCGAACTCCTCTTCGGGGGACACGACGCGCACCTTGCGGCCCATGTCGTCGGCGATGAGCTCGACGAGCTCGTCGGACATGGACTGAGTGAGCGTGAGCACCTGGCCGAGCATGAACAGGCGCTTGATGACGTCGTTGGGCTGCACGCCGAGCAGCTCGGCGAACTTGGCCACGGTGGAACCCTGCGGGATCTCGACGACGGAATCGTCGAGCACCAAGCTGGGATCGAGACCGCGCTCGATGGCCTCCATCTCCATGCGCTCGCGGGCCTCGGCCTCGCGCTTCTGCTTGCGCTTCTTACGGCGACCCTCGCCCTCATGGGAGTTTGCAGCGGCGACGGCGGCACGCGCCTCGGCGAGCACCTTGTCGCGCTGCAGCTCCTCGGCCTTCACGGCCATCTGGGCGTAACGATCCTCGCCCGCCGCCTGCTGCTCGAGCTCGGGCACGTGCTGCTCGACGTGCATGCCCTTCTTGCCGTGCTTGCGGCCGCCGCGCTGCTGCTTGTTGGCATCGGCGCCGCGGGCGGGCTGCTCGGCCTTCTGCTTCTCGATGCGCTGCTTCTCGGACTCGATCTGCGAAAGCAGGCTGTCGAAGCTGGACTTGCGGGCGCCGAGCACCGGGGCCTGGCGCTTGGGAGCGGCAGCCGCGGGCTTGTGGGAAGCGCCCTTGGAGTTGCGGTTGCGCAGGGCCTCTTCGACGGCCTGCTTCTTGGCGACTTCCTTGGCGACGGCGGCGGCGCGGGCACGGGCCTTGCGCTCGGCGGCCTCGCGGGCGACGCGCTCCTTCTCGGACTCGATCTGGCTTGCCAAGCTTTCGAAGGGGTTGTTCGTCACCTTCTTGGCCTGGGGCTTGGCGGCTGCGGGCTTGGCCGCAGGGCCGCCCTCGCCGGCACGCTTGGCGCGCTCCGCCTCGCGGGCGGCGCGCTCCTGCTCGACGGCCTCGCGGCGGGCGCGCTCGGCCTCGGCCTGCTGGCGCTTGGCCTCGGCGCGCTCCTCGGCGAGCTGCTTGGCCTCCTCGGCCGGAAGCTCGCCTGCGCGTTCCTTGATCTCGGGGGACAGGTTCTGGCGAACCTTCTCCACATCCGATTCAGCCAGCATGCTGGCATGGCTTTTTGCGGTGATCTTCAATTCATGGAGCTTATCGAGCATGTCCTTGCTGGACATGTTGAACTCCTTCGCCAACTCATGTACTCGCATGCTGGCCATATACCACTCCTCTACATTTCCCTCGCGTCGCGCGCGTGCGCGGCGACATCGGCGGCGATCCGGTCGTAATCATCGCTGCCGAGCGTCGCCTTAAGCGCTCGGTCGAGCTTGTTCCTCTTGCACGCGGCTGCGAAGCATTCCGCGGAGCACACATAGGCGCCCCGTCCCGGTGCGCGGCCGGTGGCATCGAACGCAACGGCCCCCTCGGGGGTGCGTACGATGCGCAGCAGGCCCGTTTTGTCGGCCTGCGCGCCGCAGGCGATGCAGCTGCGCTGTCGTTTGCCCGTGTTGGTTGCCGTTGCCATATGTGACGCCTTATTCCTCGTCCAGGCCGTCGTGGATGCCGCAGAAGCAGCTATCGGGACGGGCATGGTTGCGGCAGCGGACGCCGTTTTCGTCAACGTAGGCGCACAGCTCTTCCTCGTCCTCGAAATCATCCTCGTCGATGAGCATGTTCTCGGCCTTCGGAAGCGGCGCGCCGGTGAAGCTGGCGGACTTGATGTCGATGTGCCAACCGGTCAGACGTGCAGCAAGACGGGCGTTCTGGCCCTCCTTGCCGATGGCCAAGGACAGCTGGTCGTCGGGCACGATGACGGTTGCGTAGTTGTTCTCCTCGTCGACCAGGACGCGATCGACCTTGGCCGGGGAAAGCGCGTTGGCGACGTAGCGGGCCGGGTCCTCATCCCACTGGATGACGTCGACGCGCTCGTTGCGCAGCTCCTCGACGACCATGCGCACGCGGCTGCCCTTCGGGCCGACGCAGGCGCCGACGGGATCGAGGTTGCGCTCGCGGGAGGTGACGGCCACCTTGGAGCGGGCGCCGGGCTCGCGGGCGATGGACTTGATCTCGACCAGGCCGTCGTAGATCTCGGGAACCTCGATCTCGAACAGGCGGCGGATAAGGTCGGGGTGCGTGCGGGACACGACGATGGCCGGGCGGGCCTGTTCGCCGCGCATGCGCGGAGCGTCCGAACCGGGATCGCGAACCTCGATGATGAGCACCTTCAGGCGCTGGTTGTGGCGATAGTGCTCGCCGGCAGGGCGCTCGTTACGCTCGCCAGGATAGCGCTTCACGTCGTAATGCGGAAGCTCGGCCTCGACGCCATCGCGGATCTTGATGATGGTGAAGTCGGGCGTGCCCTGCAGCACGGTGCCGGTGACCAGGTCGCCGACGCGGCCGGCGAACTCCTCGTAGATGGACTGGCGGCCGGCCTCGCGAACGATGGAGCTGATGACGCTCTTGGCGTTCTGCGCGGCGATGCGGCTGACGTCGGCCGGGGTGACGTCGCGCTCCTCGAACTCGGAGTACTCGCCCGTTTCCTCATCGGGCTCGCCGACCGGGACCAGCTCGTAGACGTAGATCTTGCCCGTTTGGCGGTCGATGGTCACTCGAGCATCCCACTCGAGGTCGAGGATATGCTGATAGCTTTTGGCCAGGGAGGCTTCCAAGCGGTCGATCAGATAGAACTCGTCGATCTTGCGCTCATGGGCCAAGGCCTGCAAAGCCTCGATCAACTCAGAACTTGCCACGTTTTAGCTTCCTTTCTCCAAACAGCCCCGGCTAGGAGCTGAAATCCACGATGCCCTTCAGGTGGGCGCGTTTCATCTGATCGATCGGCAGGACGACCTGCTGGCCATCGACTTCCATGACGACGTTGCCGCCATCGGCCGAGACGATCGTGCCGGTGAAGTTGCTGCGCCCGTCGATGGGATGGGCGAGCTTCACCACGGCCTGCTGACCGGCGTAACGCGCGAAATGCTGCTCCGTGCGCAACGGGCGGTCGATGCCCGGAGAGGACACCTCAAGGGTGTAGGCTCCGGGGAACGGGTCGAGCGCATCCATGATGTCGTTGATCCATGCCTGCGCTTTCGCCAGCTCATCGAAGCTCACGCCCTCGGGCGTGTCTATGAAGACGCGAATAGTAGGCGCCTTCTTGGCGCCTACGACCTGCACGGTCACGATCTCGATGCCCTCGGAGGCCGCACGGGGCTCCAGCGCGTCAAGCAGCTCGGTTTCCTTCTTGCTGAGCACGCTCATAAGCTCCTTTCTGTGCCCTAACATACAAAAAAGCGGGTATAAACCCACTTTCCGTCTGCGAAAGTATGGTGCGCGCCGTCGCGCGCTTGCTGCAATGCATACCTTTTATACCATACGGCCCTTTGATTTTCCAGCGCCGCCGTCCTCAGACGCAAGTTCCCCATAAACACGGGGAACTTGCGAAGCCATGCGCGTCGCAACGCTCTTGATGCAGGGGGGGTTCGCGCAATCAAACAGTCGCCTTGATGTCGGCCATCACGAGCGAGGTGCGCTCGCAACCTTCCGAAAGCGCAAGCTGGCCCGATGGAACCGGAACGACATCCGCAACCTCGACGCGACCGAAGCCTGCGTCCCTGCATAAAGCGGCGAAGGCGTCTATCGTTAGCGTGCGATGAGGCGCAGCCCGCATCGGCGCAGGTTCATCCGAAACTCCATCTTCATGCCCGCTCGCGCCGCGAAATACGCCTTCGGCAACCCAAAGAAAACCCCCGGGTTTCAGGCAACGATGAAACTCCGCAAGCGCAGCGGGCAGATCGAAAACATCCGCTAGACCGCAGTTCACATATACGGCATCGTAGGAGGCATCCGACAAGCCCGCTTGCGCCAAGTTCTCCGGGAACGCTTGCTCGAATCGGAGGTATCGCGACCACCCGTGCCCGCTTCGGTGATTTCCGCTAGCAGCTGCAACGGCACGCTCGATGCACGACTTGTCGGGATCGATGCCTAGCACGAAGCCCGCATCTCCAACAGCATCGCTCAACTTGAACGCGCCCTTGCCGCTGCGGCACAGCACGTCGATGACGCGAAGGCCGGAAAGCTGCGGCGGAAGCGACATCGAGCATCTCCCGGCAAGGGTATCCGTTCGCGAAAGATCCCGATAATAGGCGTTCAAGCGTTCGAACATACGTTCATCCATGGAAAAACGCCTACTCCGAGATCTCTTCGTCCTCGAAGGTGTCGTTGCCTTTATAGGTATGCACGAACTGGATGAAATCCTTCACGGCACGGGAGTGGTTATGCTTCTTGTTGTACACCATATAAATACGGTAGAAGCCCTCCGGCACCTCGTCGATCTCGACGAACTTGATGTTCTTGAACAGACGGGGGCCTAACGAGTCGAGCATGATCGCACCGTAATCGGGCGAATTGAAGGAAATGAACGAGCTCATGGACACGTCGTCATCGTAGATCTGCTTGACATCCTCAAGCCCGTTGTCGATAAGCAGCTTGTTGACCATTTCCCCGATCGGCGCACCTCGACGATACGTCGACAGATTCATGTTCGCGATTTCGGAAAAGCTGACATGATCGCGTTTCGCAAGCGGATGATCATCGCGCACGCACAGCTTCAAGTTGCGGTACGTGACCGGGAAGTACACCAACTCCGAATCGCCTTCACGCCTACCGCAGAAGGCGACATCGATGGTCCCCTTGCGCAACTGATCTAACAGATAGTTCGTAAACCCCTGGTAGGTTTTGGCGAGAACCGAGTTGTTGCAGACCGCGCAATAATCCTTCATGAGCAGCGGTAAGTAGTCGTCCTGCACGGTGAAGGTGGTTCCAAGGCTTATCGAGCCGACGATGGAGTGCCCCCGATCCTGCACGGCGGCGACACCGTCATCGATAGCGCGCAGCGCCAGGCATACGTGTTCGTAGAAGATCTCACCCTGAGGCGTAAGGCTGACCGAACGGCCGGAGCGCTCGAACAGCGATACCTCCAGTTCGTTCTCCAAAGATGAAATAGCACCGGACAAAGTAGGCTGCGTGATGAACAGCTCTTGAGCCGCGCGCGTGTAATGAAGAACTTCCGCCAGTTTCTTGAAATAGTGAAGCTGCGATAGATTCATACCCCTGACCCTCCGAATATGTGAGAGACGAGCATCGTTCACAAAAAGATTCTCTTCTCTTCATTATAAAGCCAAAGTACACCCCATAAGGCGAAAAGCTTACGATGATTCCTGCCGGTTTTCAAGGCTGAAAACACGAAGACGACCCCTTGCGGAGCCGTCTTCGTACTAGGTTCTAGAGTAAGCTCTATGTAGGAAACCCTTAATCAGTAGTCCACTCAGACTTGTACTTCTTGGCGCTCTGCATAACGTACAGGCCAAGCAGCAGGATGATGATCAGCATGACCAGGCCGGTGATGAACACGACGGTGAAGCCGAAGGACGTCTGAACCCAAGCCCAGATCATGGCCGCGAATGCCGCGATCAGGTTGAACACGGTGGAAACACGGGAGTAGATCAGCGAGTACTCGCGGGAACCGAAGGACTGGCGAACCACGACGGGAACCAGAACCACGGCCGTGGCGTAGCAGCCGCCGAAGATGAAGGCGCCAGCGTAGAGCATGAGCTCGGAGCCTGCGCCGAACCAGCACAGGAAGATACCGGCAACGCCAGCGCAGAAGGCGAAGATCAAAGCGCCCTTCGCGCTCTTGTCGGCAGCACCGCCCAGGATGACCTTGAACAGAGCCTGGCCGACCATCATGACCGTGGTCATGAGGCCACCGACGACTGCCACGTCGAACGGAGCGCTCGTCAGGGTCTTGGTGTAGCTCGGGAACTGCATGGCGATCAGGATGGCGATGTTGATGAGGCCGGCGAACACGCACACGGCGTAGAAGGTCGGGGTCTTCATCGCACGGGAAGCGGAGAGGCCGGAAGCCTTCGGAGCAGCGCCCGCAGCGGCGGCAACGGAGGCACCATAGGGCTGCAGACCGCAATCCTCAGGCTTGCTGCGCACGCACAGCAGCGTGAACGGCAGAGAGGTCACAGCAGCGATAACCGCCCAGATCAGATAGATGGTGTGGAAGTCCATGCCGTTGGCGCGCAGCGCGGTGAACACAGCGGACCAGATGGCGCCGCCGATACCGGTGAACGCCATGCACAGGCCGATGAAGAAGCCGGCGCGATCGGCAAACCAACGGTTGATCAGCGTAGGAACGGCAAGCCACAGAAGCGTGATCTCGCCAAGGCCCAGCATAACGGCAGCCACATAGAACAGAGCGATGGTGTTCGCGAAGCTCATGAGCAGGAACGCCGCAACCACCAAGATGGCGGAACCGGAAAGGATGACGCGTGCATCCATGGACTGCAAGAGCTTGCCAGCGAACGGAGACGCAACCGTCATCGTCAGATACATAACGGTGACATACATTGCGAATGCGGTCTTCTCAACGCCAAGACCCTCGGCAACTACCGGCTGGAACAGACCCCACGTGGAAAAGCACAGCGCGGAGCAGCCGAAGGTGATCATGATGCCCGTGAGCACCACGAGAAGATGGCGCGTGCTCATCTTCTCTTTCGTCGATTGTGCCAAAACATACCTCCTTGTCGTAGGTTTTCCTTCGCAAAACGCAAACCTAGAACCCCTGGTGTGATGAACCGGATAAGCACCCTTCCGCTTATCCAAGTACTTTGTACATCACAAAACCTACGGAAGATACGGACAGAACTCACTCATTTATCCGGTTTCGTAGAATTAAAGTGGTCAACTACGGAGATATGTGTATATATCAGAATCAACTATAGGCTATAGAAATCGATAAAAGAGACTTTTACCGGCACAATTGCTGATTCGATATTTACACGATGGGACATTTTTTAAAAATCGCGGTATTTCTCGGCGATCAGCGGTGCTGCGATGTACACCATGATCTGATCGGTGCCCTCTGCGATCTGGTTACCTCGGCAGTCGCGCCAAACGCGGCACGTGCGAGAGCTTTCCGTATAACCCAAACCGCCCAGGATCTGCATGGCATCGGATGCCACCTCCACAGCGGTCTTCGGGATATATCGCTTCATAAGTGATACGGCCAGGCGTCGATCCGGATCGCCCTCATCGACGGCCCATGCCGCACGGTACAGGATCGACCTCATGTTGGTGAGATGCAGCTCCATATCCGTCAGCATGGTCTCGATCTGCTGGAAGCGGCCGACCTGCACGCCGAACGCCTTTCGGGAGCGCGCATGCGCGCATGCGTCCTCCATGGCCGCTTGCGCCATGCCAAGCGACGACGCGCACAGCAGCACGCGACCATATTCGAGCATTTGGAACAGGCGCCTGAAATCGCCTTGATCGGACGAGATGCGATATTCGGGCTTCAGCTCGACGTCTTGGAACGACAAGGACGCGAACGGAAGCATATCCTGCCCGATCTTGTCGATGGGGACCGCGGCGATGCCCTTCAGATTTCGAGGAACAAGCCACAATGCAAGCGCAGGATACGCATCATCGGTCTCAGCATCGTCGTCGATGGCGGCTACGACGATGTAAGGAGCATACTCGCCGTTGTTGACGTAAGACTTGCGGCCGTTCAAGACGATCTTCCCATCAAGGGTTTTCGTGCTCGTCTTCATGGACATGACATCCGAACCGCCCTCCGGCTCGGAAATGGCGAGCGCGAACATAAGGCGACCCGTCGATCGATACTCCTCGACGACGGGATCCACGTTGCCAGCGGCGGCAAGCGCATCGACGATCTGCAGATTGAACAGATCGTTTTGGAACGGCAGCGTGGCGCCGGCGCATCGGGACAGCTCCTCGATGATGAGCGCCTGATCGAGAAGCGTATGCCCCGCAACGGAGGAAAGCCGTTTATCGACGGACTTGAAATAAGTATCGGCGAAACGCTTCATGACATCGTCGGGCAAGCCCTGATCCCTGCACCATTGCGATACGTGGTCGGGCGTGAACACTTCCGTGCCGAAAGCACGAAAAGCAGCCACAAGCTTCTTTTGATCGGACGAAAGATTGAAATCCACCGCGAACCCCCTTGCGTTCTCGGACAATACTGCGATACCTACCAACTTATGCACTCAATATACCAGCGAGCCGCGAAACGCCTGACGGCCAATATCCCGTTTTCGACCAAACCAACGAACATTCGGCAAGCATTTCAAGGTATCTCCACCCAATTTCGGCTTCTTGCCCACAGAACCCCATATTTGCAGAAACATATAAAGTGGTTTGTCCAACGCATATACGGGTTTTGCAAAGGTCTACCTATGTTTTAGCGAACATTTCTTATGGGCAATCACACACTATTGAATTATTGTCCATAGAACTAGTCGCGTTTACCTGTAAATATTAGTCCTGCAAACGCAAGAACCACCCGAAACGAAAATGAAAGGAGCGCCTCATAATGCTGGTAAGCGAGAAACTTAACGGTTATGGCCCTCTGAACGGCGTGAAGGTCGTCGAACTGTGCGAGTGGGTTGCGGCTCCCGCAACCGTTCGTATCCTGTCCGAAATGGGTGCTGAAATCATGAAGGTCGAGCCGCTGCACGGCGATGCCCAGCGTACTCAGGGCCCGGGCTTCGGCTGCGAGCAGAACGATACCGAAGACCCCACGATCGACTTGAACAACACCAACAAGAACTGGATCGCCCTGAACCTGAAGAGCGAAGAGGGCTTCGCGGTCATGGACAAGCTGCTCTCCGAGGCCGACGTCTTCGTCTGCAACCTGCGCGACAAGGCGCTCGTTAAGCTGGGCCTGGACTACGACGCCCTGGCCGCCAAGTACCCGTCCCTGATCTGGGCTCAGCTGCGTGGCTACGGCGAGTTCGGCGAAGAGGCCAACACCCCCGGCTTCGACGCTGTGTGCTGGGCTGCTCGTGGCGGCGTTGCCAACTGCTTCCGCGAGGATGGCGAGTCTCCGGCGATCCCGCCGCAGGCTTTCGGCGACTACAACGCCGCATCCATCATGGCAGGCGGCATCCTGGCTGCGCTGTTCAACCGCACTCGCACCGGCAAGGGCGACAAGGTTACCTGCAACCTGTACGGCGCTGCTATCTGGGGCGGCAACATCGGCATCATGGCTACGCAGTTCGGCGCTCCGTATCCGAAGTCTCGTAAGCACGTGCCCAACCCGTTCAACAACACGTACCGCACCAAGGACGGCAAGTGGATGCTCATCTGCATGCCTCAGTACGACAAGTACTACAACATGATGATGGAAATCACCGGCAATGCCGAGCATGTCGACCAGGCCGACACCTGCAACCTGCCCGCACTGAAGGCTTCCGAGAAGCAGCCCGAGGTCATCAGCTGGCTCGAGGCCGGTTTCTCGACCAAGACCTTCGACGAGTGGGACGAGATCCTGCGCGAGCATGAGGTTCCCCATCAGAAGTGCTTCCGTTACACCGACGTGGTCAAGGACCAGGAGGCCTACGACAACGACTCCCTGCGTTGGGTCGAGTACGAAGGCTATGGCAAGAAGGCCCTGCCGATGAGCCCCCTGCGCTTCCGCGAGTACGGCGATCCGCCGGTCATCCTGTCCAAGCCCATCGGTTATCACACCACCGAGATCATGGAGAAGCTCGGCTACACCGACGAGCAGATCGCCAAGGCTGAAGAGGACGGCGCCATCAAGTGCTGGCATGGCAAGGAAGTCCCGGACACCATCTTCAAGTCCGAGCGCCAGGTCAAGGGCGAAGCTCCCTGCAACTGGTAATCGCCAAACTCCTTTCAATCGTTCGTTGGGAAAACCCGCAACCTATGTTGCGGGTTTTCTTTATATATAGCTCTATATATAGTAACGGCATTTTTGGCAGCCCCTTTCCATGTAGTGAATACGAGATAGCTCGATCCGGATATGCCAGGCCACACGATGCCGATAACGATTACCACGCAACCCATGGACTAACCTAGCCGTTGCAAACGCCGCCCTTCCCCACCGACTATGATCCACATAGTCCATCAGGATGCCGACCATCAGTGCGCAGCAGCATTCACGGCAATGCGCTCCGCCTCCCAACCGTCCTCATAATGCTTCTGCACAGCAGCCACGCCGACGATATCGAAACGTGAGCGACAGCTCGGGCATACAGTCCGGATAAGCATCTGATTCAAAGGTATACATACAACCAAACTATCCAGGCACAAAAAAATGGCGATCGCCGGGAAGGCGATCGCCATGGCACGCGATATGGGAAATCGGCTTAAGACAAACGGGCGATGAGGTTGAACATGTCGTGGCCGAGGCGACGAGCGCACTTGAAGGCGTTCTGGTCGTCCTTGATGCTACGCCACTCCGGATCGCCCGCCTCGTTGAAACGGGCAAGCTGCGTCGCGGCGACGCCATCGCCGATGACCGGGCCGAGCGGACGAGGATGCACCACGAGCATCTCATGAGTGGCGAAGAAATGATCCATGGCCGCAAGGGCACCTTGGCAGCCGCAATCCGGCAAGCCCGAGCAGGTGACCATGCCGCCGACTTTGCCGGCAAGGGCATTGTCGACCATATGCAAAGGACGCGTACGGTCCATGAAGTTCTTCATGCGCGCGGATACGGTACCGAAATACACCGGCGAGCCCAAAACGATGCCGTCGGCATGCATCATCTTGTCGTAGAGCATATCCATGTCGTCATGGATGGTGCAGCGATTGGAACCCAAGCATTTGTTGCAACCGCAGCAGAAGCGGATATCAAGATGCGACAGCTCGATGAGCTCGCACGTAGCGCCTTGATGACCGGCAGTCTCCAGAACGGCGCTCAAAAGCGCTGCAGTGCCTTTGCCGGCACGATGGCTACCGTTGATGGCCAGAATGTTCATTCTCGTCTCCTAATCGCTTACGTGACCCTGTAGCCGCATCCTTGCATCCGACCAGAGCCGGATACGTGCGACCACGCCCCAGTACCCCTGTAGCAAAAAGTGCCCTCGACCGCAATCGATCGAGGGCACCAAGTCACAAGAGATGCGACTTACATGTTGTGGAAAGCGTACTTGTCCGGATTGTCCTTGACGTCCTGCTTGTTGTGCGGGTTCATCTTGAGGGTGCCCATGATGCCGTCGTTGGTGTTGGAGGCCAGAACCTGGTTGCGGTTCTCCATCTTGATGACATTCTCGAAGCTGGTGCCGTCGAGGGAGGTCTGCAGGCACTCCTTGGTCAGGCGCAGGCCGAACGGAGCGGTCTGCTTGCACATGTCCTCAGCCATGGCAACAGCGGTCTCGAGCACATCGTCGTCGGCGACAACGCGGTTCGCGAAGCCCCAGTCGAGCAGCTGCTGAGCGTCATGACGGGCAGGGTTCATCAGGATCTCGGCGGCGCGAGCGTAGCCGACGATCTTGGGCAGGAAGAAGGCGCCGCCCATGTCGGTGCCGGTGTAACCGATGGACAGGTAGCCGGCGTTCATCTTGTAGGACTCGCCCAGAACGCGCAGGTCGCAAGCGCAGGAGATGGACAGACCGCCACCAACGGCGTAGCCCTTCAGAGCGCCGATGATCGGCTGCTCGCAGCGACGCATGTTCACGATCTGATCGGAGCACATACGCTGCATGATGTAGAAGTCACGCTGGATGCGGCCCATATCCTCAGGCGGCTCGAGAGCCAGGTCGTTCAGGTTGAAGCCAGCGCAGAAGGAGCGGCCCTCGCCGGTCAGAACGATGACGCGGCAATCCTTGTCCATGCGGACCTTGATCAAAAAGTCGTTGAACTCAGCCATCTGCTGGTAGGACATGGCGTTGAGGTTCTGTGCATCGTCGAATGCGCAAACGTAAACCGGACCACGCTTGTCGATCTTCAGCTTCTCATACTCGTAGGTAAACTCGGGCAGATGATAGCTTTCCTGATAGACGCTCATGGCGACCCCTTTCTTGAATTACTCAAGCTTTGAAAGTTTGTCCCAGACTTTGTTACCGTCTGTGTGACTAAATACAGAATGCCGACTTTCGAAAGGGATTTCTACGGACAATATTTCGTTTTTGTATCCTTCCCCTCACACTTCTTTCATTCTGGTGAACGGATTCCGGAATTCGATAGACGCAACCTATCGAAGAGCAGATTGCCCCAGAAAACGTCAATGGATTCAAGCCGCACAAGGTCGATTTCGCTCGCTATCATGTATGTCAGCAAGGGGAACGCAAAACATGTGCTAGGTGAAATTACCCTTAATCCACATGTTGCGTTCGAAACATATACATCGATAGGGGCATGCGTATGAACCCAAATGCAAAGATCAGCGATGAGCAGTTTGCTGAGTTCCTGACCAAGGTCCGAGCGCTTGCGGAGGGTCCGTTCGAGGAAATGCAGGAGGAAGTCGAGCAGACCAACGTCTTCCCGCAGCGTTTCTTCGATCTGGCTCGCGAGAACGATCTGTATCGTTTCGCGCTTCCCTCCGAGTACGGCGGATGGGATTTGAGCGAATTGGAGATCCTGAAGGTGCAAGAGGAGTTCAGCCGCGGTCCCGGCGGCATGCGCATGCACCTTCATTATGCAGCGGACTTGAACTGGCGCATCCTCAACGAGTATGGAACGCCCGAGGTCAAAGCCGAGCTTATGAACAAGTTCCAGGACAAGAGCGTCTTCACCTGCTTCGCCTTGACGGAGAAGACGGGCGGCACCGGCGCCGACGTCCACTCCACCGCCATTCGCCAAGAAGACGGCTCGTACATCCTCAACGGCGAAAAGTGGCTCATCTCCCACACCGATTGCTCTCAGTACGCATACGTGATCGCGGTGACCGATCCGACCGATGACAAGGATTCCCGCCTTTCGGCATTCCTGGTTCCCATGGATGCACCGGGATTCGAGCTGGTCGAGATGCCGCACATGATGGGCTGCCGCGGCGCCGGGCATGCCGGGCTGAAGTTCACCGACGTACGACTTGACCCGAAATACCTGCTCGGCCATGAGGGCCAGGGCATGGAGGTGGCCATCCACTCCCTGTCCATCTCCCGCGTCCACATCGCGGCGTCGAATCTGGGCATGTGCCAGCGCATGCTCGAAATGAGCATCGCACGTGCCAACGACCGCATCACGTTCGGCAAGCCGATCGCCACGCGCCAGGCCATCAAGATGAAGATCGCCGATATGGCGGCGGCCACGCATGCGCTGCGTTGCCTGGTGTACGACTTCGCCCGCGACTTCGATGTCGATCCTCACAACGAGTACGTCGACGAGAAGGCGGCTATCTGCAAGCTGAACTCCATTCAGGCAGTGAAGACCTGCTCGGATGAGATGCTCGAGATCTTCGGCGGCGACGGGTACTTCGAGAAATCCCCGTATGGACCGACCGAGCGCTTGTATCGCGACTGCCGCGCACTGTGGCTTGAGGAAGGCGCCCCGACCGTGCAGCGCATCACCATCGCGCGCGAATGCCAGCGTCTGAAGGCGCAGCTGGGGTATTTGGACTAAAGCGCTTCTGCAAGGCATCGCCGTTGCATGGGTGCTAAAACGGCGATGCCTTGCCACATTTCAATTTCATTTTGTTTGTAAAGGCCGCGGAGGGGTCGCGGCTAGGTAGTTCATGCACTTTTTTCGATACAACGAGGAAGGATTGAGCAGCATGATCACAGGCCTGAAAATCAACGAGCAACGCAAGCAAATGTATTATGAGAAGGGGTATTGGGGGAAGGATACCGCTCTTGACGCATGGAACAATGCGGTTAAGAACTACGGCGAGCGCGAATATGTGGCAGACGATCAGGGGCGTCGTTACACGTATGCTGAAGTAAATGACAAAGCGTCGCGCCTGGCTTCGTGGCTCAAGGAAATCGGCATCGAGGTGGGCGATGTCGTTACCATCCAGTTCCCGAACTGGGCAGAGTTCACCGTCGCCTATGTGGCTATTCTCAAAGTGGGCGCCGTTATCCATCCTGTACCTAAGAATTACAATGACGCCGACCTGATCTACATCATGAATCTGGTCAGCTCCAAGGCATTCATCTGCCCGACGTATTTCCATCACACGGATTACGAGCAGCAAGCCATCGACGCCATGAAGGAATGCGCAAGCGTCAAGGCTATCGCCGTGTGCGACAAGTTCGAACCCGCGCGTTACGGCACCATCTCCCTGTCGACGATCTGCGCAACCCACGAACCGCTTCAGGAAAAGCCGGAGGTTTCCTCGGACGACGTCGTTGTCATCCTGTCCACCTCGGGCACCACGGGCAAGCCTAAGGCCGCGCTGCTGACCCATAACAACATGCTGTATTCCGAGCGCATCTTCTCTCAGGAAGCGCATCGCGGTCCGGACGATGTCATGTTCGACTGCTCGCCGCTCAACCATGCCGTGGGCTTCTGGCATGGCCTTATCGCGCCGATGCTGACGGGCGGGCGCAGCGTTTTGATGCAGCAGTTCTCCCCGCGCGAGGCCATCGAGCTTATGAACCGCGAGGGCTGCACCTGGACCATGGCCTCCACGCCGTTTATCTACGATATCCTGAAGTGCATCGAATTCGACAACGGCCCGCAGCTCGAAACGCTCAACCTGTGGCTGTGCGGCGGCGCCCCGGTGCCGGCACGCCTGGTGAAATGCGCGAAGCGACATGGCGTGGACCTGTGCGAGGTATACGGCTCCACGGAAAGCTGCCCGCATGTCTTCGTTCCGATCGACAAGTGCGTGGAATGGAAGGGCGACTGGTCCGGCATCCCCTACCCCGGCATCGAGATCAAGTGCATCGACGACAACGGCAACGAAGTGCCTGCTGGCGTGCAGGGCGAAGAGCTGTCCACCGGTCCGCACCTGTTCGTAGGCTACCTGAACGAGCCCGAGCGCACCGACCGCGCGCTCGACGATGACGGCTGGTTCCACAGCGGCGACCTTGGCTACATCGACGAGGAGGGCCGCCTGCGCATCAACGGCCGCAAGAAGGAGATCATCATCCGCGGCGGCGAGAACCTGAGCGCACGCGAGATCGATGACGACCTGGTGGAGTGCCCGGGCCTTCTTGAGACGGCCACCATCGGCATGCCCGACGAGCGCCTCGGTGAGCGCATCTGCACGTTCGCCGTCGCACGCGACGAGCACGAGCCCACGCTGAAGGAGATCACCGATTACCTGGAGTCCCAGCACGTTCAGAAGCGCCTGTGGCCCGAGCGTATCGAGTACATCCCCGAGATCCCCAAGACGCCCATGGGCAAGGTGAAGCGTTTCGAGCTTGCCGAGATCCTCAAGGAGCGTATGGCCAACGATCCGAAATAACACCTGATCAGCAGATCACCTAAAGAAGGACCGCAGATGCGGTCCTTCTTTTATGCTGCAAGACGAAAAAGGCGCCGGACAACCGGCGCCTAAGCTGCGATCTGGTATCGAGCGATTAACCCTGACGGTATTCGGCGTCGAGGTTCTTCGCGATGGTCATGCGCTGGATCTGGTTGGTGCCCTCGAAGATCTGGAACACCTTCGAGTCGCGCATGAGCTTCTCAACAGGGTAATCCTTGCTGAAACCGTAGCCGCCGAAGACCTGTACGGCGTTGGAGGTGACTTCCTGCATGGAATCGGTGACGAACGTCTTCACGATGGCGCCCTCGCCGCGGACCAGGTCGCCCTTGTCCATCAAGCGCATGCAGTTGTTCACCATGACGCGGGACGCCTCGGTTTTGATGGCCATATCGGCGAGCAGGGACTGCACCATCTGGAAGTCGATGAGGCGCTTGCCAAACTGCTTGCGCTGCTGAGCGTAAGCCACGGCCTCATCGAGCGCGCGCTGCATGATGCCGACGCCTAAGGTGGAGATGAAGGCACGGGAGAGGTTCAGGGCGTTCAGCGCGATGCTCATGCCTTCCCCAGGCTGGCCGATGACGGCGCTTTTCGGAACGCGGACGTTGTCCATGATGACCTCGGTGGTGTCCGAGAGCCTGAATCCCATCTTGTTCTCATGGGCGCCGGCGGACAAGCCGGGCGTGTCGCGATCGACCAGGAATGCCGTGATGCCATGACCGCGCGCCTCGGGGTCGGTCTTGGCGAAGATCACGTAGATGGAGGCGATGGAGCCGTTGGTGATGAAGGTCTTGGTGCCGTTGAGCACGTAC
Organism: uncultured Senegalimassilia sp.; assembly: GCF_934630535.1. GTDB lineage: Bacteria > Actinomycetota > Coriobacteriia > Coriobacteriales > Eggerthellaceae > Senegalimassilia. The sequence continues at coordinate 107,887 of NZ_CAKTVU010000005.1, read as the reverse complement.
TCATCGCCATCGAGCACGGCGGTGGACTTCATGCCGGCAACGTCGGACCCGGCATTGGCCTCGGTGAGGCAGAAGGCGGCGAAACCGTTGTCGATAGTCTTATCGACAAAGTGCTGAGCCTGTTCAGGCGTGCCCTTCAGATGGATGTTGCGGAATGCGACGAAGTTCGTCACGAAGGTGTCGGCGTATGCGGCATCGACCTTTGCAAGCTCCTCGAACATCATGGCACAGGTTTCGTAATCAAGGCCGAGGCCACCGAACTCCTCGGGGATCTCGACCAAGTGCAGGCCAAGGTCGAAGCCGTACTTCCAAAGCTCGTCAGGGGTTTTGCCCGCCTCATCCGCTGCGGCGACGTGCGGCTTGATCTGGTTTTCAGCCACATCGCGAACAGCTTTGATGAGCTCTTTCTGCTCCTCCGTGTACAGTAGTGCCATGTGCCTTCTCCTTTCGTAACGCGTGCAATCGGGATGAATGTGCGCTTATCGCATGATGAAAAAGGGCTCGTGCCGTCTGCAGGCAAACGAGCACGAGCCCTTTGTCATTCTTCTAGTGTTCCTCGAGCAACCCTGTGTCGTAGGCAAACCTCAACTGCGCGTTGACGCTGCGTCGAGCACCTTGCATAAGGCTGGAATCGACGTCGTTGTACAGGGTTTCCACCAGCACGTCGGCGCGAGCGGGAATGCCGGAACGAACCGCGGACACAACCTGGTTCAGGCGCATCATGCGATGCGCACGCGCACGGGTGATGCGGTCTGCGGGGTCCTCGATATACGGGCCATGCCCGGTTAGGAACAGCTCGACATCGTGTTCCTCGACGAAACGGGCAAGTGAATCGAGGCTGTTCATGTATGCGGCCAAAATGCCATCCGGCCAGCAAATCATCGTCGAGCTTTGACGGAAGATCATGTCACCTGTCAAAACGAACTTGCCCTGCGCAACGTAAATTCCCACCGAATCGCTGGAATGCCCCGGCAACGGAACGACCTCAAGATCGACGCCGATGCCGTTGACGTTCAGACGACCAGGCGGAAGCAAGCCGTCGGCCTGCTTCAATACCGGCGCGCCGCTCAAAAGCGACAGGCTGCGCGCACCGCCGGAATGGTCCGCGTGACCGTGCGTTGCGATAATAGCGGCGATCTTCTTCCCCGCTTTGGCTACATAATCGAGCACATCTTGAAGGTGATCCGCATCATCGGGACCCGGATCGACGACCACGCACGCCGGTGCATCCGCAGCCCCGACGATCCATGTGTTCGTGCCGATATAGGTAAGCGGCGAGGGGTTGTTCGCGAGAATGCAGAACGCATACTCCCCGACCTGTCCGCCGCGCCATGGGTTCGTTGCAGTCATCAGCCAATCACGCTCCTAAACACTAACGAGCCGTCAGCCCTGCGAGCCGGCGAAGGGTGCACATGGATGGTGCTGTTCCGCTCGCATGCTTGCGCCACGTTCTCCGAAGCCGCCAAATCGCATAAGTTCGAGACCGTTGGCGGCATGATCAACAGCTTCCCGTTTCTCTGCTGGTCCAAAAGCCACGAAGGTTCCGCCCAGCCCGTCTTCACCGCTTCGGTGGTACGTCCGTCTGCGACTTGGCCTTGCGGCATGCGCGCCCTAAAGAAGAACGTGCTGTAACGACGTCGTTCGCTTGGCGGCGTCACCCAATGCGCGCACGCATGGAGCAGATCCGTCCAGAGCACGGCGCCGATATCCTCGAGCATCTGCCCAAACGAAAGCGCATGCTCGGAGAGCTGCGCCCTGGCCTGTCGAAGCTCCGGGCTTTTCATGGGGTCGTCGAAATCGGCGCCATCCGCCCTTCGGGCGAGCAGCACTCCCGTCTCCTCGAATACCTCGCGCGCCGCGGTGACCAAGGCCCTTCGAGCCGTTTGATCATCGCATCCCATCAACGAAGCCCATTCGGAAACGCTTGGGCCCTCCCAGGGGATATCGTGCGCATCGTCGACCGGGTCGAAGCTGCCGCCCGGGAACACGACCGCATCGGGAACGAAGGCCATCGTGGAGGCACGCTGCTGCATGAACACCTGAAAGCCCTGCGAGGCCGTCGTCTTATCGCGAAGCAACATGACGGTCGAGGAGAGACGCGGCTTCGCCGCATCATCCTCGCCGGCATCGCGCCGTTCGAGATATGCGGCGACGCCATCGCGCAATTTGGGTGGAACGGCATACTCAAGGCAAGCGCCCGAGGAGAGGATGTCGGTGATTCCGAGAATGCGAGGCTCATCCATGATCACTGCACCTGCGCTAACAGTTCCGCGATATCGTAAACCTTCGTCTCGCTGTCGCATGCGGCCATACCATCGCTGAGCATGGTCAGGCAGAACGGGCACGACGTGGCAACCTGGTCGCATGCGGTGTCAAGCGCCTGCTTGGCACGCTCATCCCCCATGCGCTTGCCGGAGGCATCCTCAAGCCACATACGGCCACCGCCCGCACCGCAGCAGAAGCTCTTCTCATGCGAGCGCTCGAACTCGACGACATGACCGCCCGCTGCGCTGACAACCGCACGAGGAGCCTCGTATTCGTCCTGATAACGGCCAAGGTAGCAGGAATCGTGCACTGCGATCTTCGTGCCGTCGGGAGCCGAACATTGCAGCTTTCCCTCCCGTACGAGCTCGGCGAGAAGCTGGGAGTGATGGATGACCTCGAAATGCCCGCCAAGCTGAGGGTAATCGCGCGACAGGGCCTGCATGCAGTGCGGGCACTGCACGATGATCTTCTTCACGCCATACGCCTGCAACGTGGCGATGTTCTCCTGCGCAAGCATGTAATACACGAACTCGTTGCCCAGACGGCGAGCCGAGTCGCCGCAGCACTTCTCCTCGTTTCCGAGGATGGCGAAATCGACGCCGGCCTTCTTCAACAGGCCCACGAGCGCGATGGAAACCTTGCGGCTGCGGGCGTCAAAGGCGCCGGAGCAGCCCGGCCAGTACAGATACTCGGCATCGGGATGCTCGGCTAGCGTGGGGATGTCCAAGCCTTCCGCCCACTTCGAGCGCGTCTGCCACCCCAGGCCCCAAGGATTGCCGTTGTTCTCAAGGTTGCGGAACGTGGCCTGGGCCTCGGAAGGGAATGCGCTTTCCATGGACACCTGATAGGTGCGCATCTTGACGATCTTCGGGGCATGCTCGACCAAGGTGGGACATGCCGCCATGCATGCACCGCAGGTCGTGCAATCCCATATCGACTGGGTATTCACCGCATCGCCGACAAGCGTGCGATCCATGGTGGATTGCTGCTGCTCATCGAACGCATAGGGCTCGCCGCTGCTGGCGATGTACACGCCCATCTCATCGCGCTTCGCACCTTCATGCTGCGCTTTCCACACGATGGGCCCGCGGATCTCCAGCTCGCTGCGCAAGGATTGCACCATGTTCTTCGGGGAAAGGTCCTTGCCGGTATTGAATGCGGGGCACACGTCCTCGCAACGTCCGCAACGGATGCACGCCTCGGCATCGAGCAGATCCTTCCAGGTGAAGTCCTCAAGTTGACCCACGCCCATAGTGGTGAGGTTCTCATCTTCGACGTTGATATAGGGAAGCGTGCCCTTCGGCTCGAGCGAGCGGCACCAGACATCTGCCGGCATGAGCAGCACGTGAACGAGCTTCGAATACATCCAATACGCGATGAGCGCGAAAGCCATGCCCATATGGCTCCACCAGATGATCTGATGGGTAAGCGAGATCTGCTCGGGGGTGAAGTTGGCGAAGAGCATGGCAACCATGTTGCCGATAGGCGACCATGCGCGCCACGGGTCGTCCGTGCCGACGATGCGAAGGCCCTCGACCGCAAAACCGCTCAAGCCGATGACGAGCAGCAGCACGAGCACGATGATGTCGCCGGGCTTCGTATCGAGCTTCTTGTTCACGATGCGCCTTATGATGCAGGCGACCATGGCGATGCAGAACGCCAAACCGGCAAGATCGACGGCAAGCGCCATGAAGTACAGGTAGAAATCACCGTAGATAAGCTGAAAGCCCAGGTCGAACTGCGCCGCCGTGACAACCGTGGCGATGAGCATGATGATCATGCCGACATACATTCCAAGGTGCATAACGCCCGCACCGGGTTTCTTCAGGACGCGAAGCTGCAAAAGCGCGTCGGCGATCATGCCCTTCGCGCGGACCTTCCAATCGCTCGTTCGATCAACCGGGGCGCCGATCGACATAAGGCGCCAACGCTTCACCAGGAAGTAGATGCAGAAACCGAGCGCAACCAGGAAGAGCAGATACATTACCCAGGTAAGGGAATGATCGATGTTCCACATGACCTCACGTGTTGCTGTGTCTTCCATAATGCCTTCCTTGGTTGCGGTCGATGAATCACAAGCGGGTTCTTGCGCGCTCGCCTATGCTTGCAGCATGTCGCGAAGCTGCTGCGTCAGCAGCGGCACGGCCTCGAACAGGTCGGCCACGATGCCGTAGTCTGCCTGGGCGAAGATCTCGGCCTCGGGATCTTTGTTGATGGCGACGATGTACTTCGATGCGGAGATTCCCGCCATATGCTGGATGGAGCCGGAGATGCCGCACGCGATGTAGAGCGAGGGGGCAACGGTCTTGCCGGTCTGGCCCACCTGATACTGCGCATCGATCCAGCCCTCGTCGATCGCCGGACGGGACGCGCCGACGGCAGCGCCCAGGACGTCGGCAAGCTCCTCGAGCACCTTGAAGCCCTCGGCGCCCTTCACGCCGCGACCGCCGGAAACCACGATGTCGGCTTCGGACAGATCGACGCGCTCGGAGACGGAGCGGATAACGTCGCAGAGCACGCGGGCAGCCGCTTGAGGGGTTGCGGCGAACGTGCTGATGCCGGCGGTGCGGCCCTCTAGCGGCTCGGCGGCCTCGAATGCCTTCGGTCGGATGGTGGCGATGGCGGTAGCGGCGGCGCTTGCGGGACGGACCTGCTCGATGACCTTGCCGGAATACGGAAGGCGCGTGAAGACGGGGGCGCCATCGAAGGCGACGTCGACGACATCGCCGACATACGCAGCGTTGAGCTTCTGGGCCAACGCAGGCGCAACGGAGCGCGCAAACGCGCCATCGGCGAACAAGACCACGCTCGGAGACTGCTCCTGCGCCAGTTGCGCGACGGCGCCGCTCACCTCGGCGGGACGGCCCGCTTCATCGCCAGCCGTTTCGATGACGACGACGCTATCGGCACCGCAGGCGCCGAGCTTGTCGGCGTTGTCCTTCGCGCCTTCGCCCCACACAAGCGCGCTGACCTGCTGGCCAGCAGCATCGGCAAGCGTGCGTGCGGCGGTGATCATCTCATAGGCGACACCGCGAAGCTCACCGCTGCCTGCCTCTATGCAAACCCAAATACCGGACATGAGGACGACCTTCCTCTCGTTGATCGCTGATACGAACGAAAATCGATGAAAAGAGCTACTCTAGAGAACCTTGGCCTCGCTGCGAAGCAGGCGAGCCGTTTCCGCAACCGCATCGGCGACGGTCTCGCCCTCGACGATGCGCCCGCCGCTACGCGCGCCCTTGAGCTCGCGACCCACGACCTCGATCGCAGCCGGCGTGGAAACCTCGGCGGCTTTGCGCTCGATGGGCTTGCGACGTGCCTGCATGACGTCGCGAACAGAGGGATAACGGGGCTCGGCCAAGCCCTGCTGCGCCCCGATGATGACGGGGAGCTGGTACTCGCACACCTCGAAGCCGTCGTCGACCTCGCAAGAAGCCTTCACGCCGGAATCGGTTGCCTCAAGGCTTGTGACCATGTTGGCGAAGGGAATGCCCAGGATTGCCGAGATTCGACCCATGACCTGCGCGCTTGCGGTGTCACCGGACGTCCAGCCGCCCATGATCACGTCGGCTCCCATATCCTTCAAAGATGCGGCAAGCACCTCGGCGCACTGCGCGGCGTCGACGGCGCGCCAGGAATCGTCTTCCACCAGAACGGCTTTATCGGCGCCCATGGCAAGCGCATGGCGGATGGCGGACGTGCAGCCATCGTCGCCATAGCACAGGACGGTCACTTCCCCGCCGAGCTGCTCTTTGAGCTGAACGGCCTTCTCGACGGCGAACTCGCCATAGGGATCGATGATCTGGGTACGGCCTTCGGTCAGCACGTTACCGTCGTCACCGAGCTCGATGAGAGCCTCCGTGTCCATGACCTGTTTGACGCAAACTACGATGTTCATTACACCCTCCTTGCATGGCTTATGTGGCTAGCACAAATGGCGCGTACAATTCAAAACCATCATATCCAAGGTATTGACCGAGTAAAACGGATACATATTGCAGCTTGTGTAGTTAGCTTAGGAAAATCCTCATGTTCCTATCGGACATATCTATGAATATCATCCATATCTGCAGGTGGACCGCTATTCCTTGCAGAATTTGTTTCGCAGCGCGACTTTGACGCAATCCGGAACAAGCCCATCAAGCGACCCTCCCATCGAGGCGATTTCGCGCACGATGGACGAGGACAGGTACATATATTGAGGAGGCGACATGATGAACGTGGTTTCAAGCTCCTGATCAAGCTGATAATTCATCGCGGTCATCTGGAATTCGTATTCGAAATCGGTTATGGCCCGAAGCCCCTTGATCACCACTTCCGCATCCATGCGGCGCGCGAAATCGACGAGCAGCTCATCGAACGGCTCCACGCGAACGTTGGGGATATGGGAAACGGCCTGCTTCACAAGGGAAACGCGCTCATCAAGGTCGAACAGCGGGTGCTTTTTATCCGATGCGGCAACCGCGACGATGACCTCGTCCATGATGCGCGACGCACGCGTGATGACGTCCATATGACCGCTGGTGATCGGATCGAACGTACCGGGCGTAAGCGCTCGTTTCACCATCGTGATCCCTCCGCTCTGGCTATTTCAAACGAAAGTAAAGAAGAGAGGTTGCGAATCGATATCCGACGCAACCTGTGTCGGATCCCCTAAAATCCTATGAATATTATACGTTCTGGCAGTCGGTCGAAACATGCACATATATTGACATCTGTCCCATATATTGTTGAGATAAGCGATAGATATACCCAATATTTTGCAATCGTTGAGATATCATTCGGGCAATCTTGTTACCATAGACCATATAGCGTATTACCATTTCTACTGAAAGAGGCAGTAATGGCTGTCCAAGCTCACCAGATCCAGGAAATCGATTGCAAGATCGATACGTTAGACGACCAAACGGTCGCCGCGTTTCTCGACGACTCGGTAAAAGATAACCCTGATGTGCTGTCCCGCATCGCCCCCATTGCAGCACGCTGCTGCGAATCCCTGCATCCGCGCGGAGTGTACAAGGTGTTCAACCCGGCCATCTGCACCCTTCCGCCCGACTATACCGAGCCCGGCATCAAACTGGTGGGCACCATGGCCGTGCTGCATGGCGAAGCGGTATACGAGCGCATGCGTCGCGCGAACCACTGCGTTATGGTGGCGGTAAGCGTCGACACCACCGAGAACATCCAGGCGCTGCGCGTGCTTCTGGTTCACGACACGGACGATTTCGCGGCGTTCGAGGCATGCCTGCAGGCGATGGGCGGACGCGCGGAGGAGATCATCACCGACGCCATCAACGAAGAAGCCCATTCCCTGGGACTGCATATCGACAACCTGCTGCAGGCCGGCGAAAGCGACTTCCCGCTTGATTCCAACACGCAGCTTTTGTTCTACACGCAAGCCGAACGGCGCCTGGGATTCGCATGCGAGGATGACGGCTCCCTGAACTCTGAGAATGCCACGCTCGGCGTCATCGGAATGTACGATGCCTCGCAGCGCGGCCGAAAACGCGCCTGCGCGCGCTGCCGCAACCGTGATTTCTGCAGCATCCGCGCTATCGGCATGAACTGCCACGGCCGTCGCGGCAAGTTCAAGAAATCCGAGACCGAGGAGAAGAAAACGGCGTAAGAAGAACGCTCGTTTGCGCAGATCATCAAGCCCCCGGCGTGTCACGCCGGGGGTTTTTTCGCATGCCGAAACAGGTATCCCCCGCCATCATCATCGCGGCGCAAAGCTGGAAGCGGTTTGCGAGGGCAAAAGGCTTACGAGGTTCGACAGCCTGCCGAATACACCTTGAAGATCGCGCGGGTAGCAGGCGGTCGCATGCCCAACGACGAGGTCGGGTTCCGCAGCAAAACCGTATAGCAAGATCCATAACGGCAAAAAGACCCCGGTGCATTCGCACCAGGGTCTTTATAGGTTGGCAAGCTGTTCAGCTTACGCAGCCGATAAGCAACAAGGCTTACGCGGCTTTACAGGGTCCACAGATGCTCGGGATCCTCGACGCCCTTAGCGTACTCCTTGAGGATGCCACGGCCGGAGATGTGCACCATGATCTCGACGGTGCCGCCACCGATCTGGAAGCCACGGCAGTCGAGCATGAGGCGGGACACGCGGGTCTCATCGGTGAAGCCGAGGCCGCCCATGAGCTGCAGAGCGCGGGAGCAGCAGTCGGTCAGGCCCGGAGCACCGTAGCGCTTCAGCATAGCGGCGTCGTTGTTGACCGGAATGCCGTTGTCCAGCTTCCAGCAGGTACGATACAGGAAGTTACGGGTGTTGGTGAGCTCGATCTGCATCTCAACGATGTGCTCCTGCACCAGCTGGAAGGTCTTGATGCCCTTGCCGAACTGCTGACGATCGTTAACCCAAGCGCAAGCATCCTCCATAGCAGCCTGAGCCTCGCCGAGCAGCTCTGCCAGAAGCACGCAGCGCTCCCACTCGAAGTTCTTCATCAGCTGATAGAAGCCCTTGCCCTTGATGCCGAGCAGCTGGTCCTCGTCAACGACGACGTCGTCAAAGTGGATCATGGAGAAGGGCATGATCTGCATGCCGATCTTGTTCAGCGGCTCGATGGTGACGCCCTTGGCATCGGAGGGAACCAGATACATGGACATGTTCTTGTTCTCGCGAGCCGGATCCTCGTCCTTGCACACGACGATGAAGCCGCCAGCGGTCTCACCAGAGGTAACCCAGGTCTTGGTGCCGTTGATGTGAATCTTGCCATCCTCGCCCTTGGTGGCGGTGGTGGTCATGCCCTGGTTGTCAGAGCCGGCGCCGGGCTCGGAGATGGCCAGGCAGTACGGCGGGTAGCCGTTCTCCTTGTAGTAGTCGATAGCGTACTTGACCTGCTCGGGGTTGCCGAACTCGCACATGTCGAACATGATCAGCAGGTTGGGAGCCATGGGGATGTTGCCGCCGCAGTGGTTCAGCTCCTCGATGATCATCGCCATCGTCTGATGATCGACCGGCTTTCCACCGTACTCCTCGGGCAGGCCATACAGACCCCAGCCCTCGTCAACCCAGGACTTAGCGATCTCGGGGGCGATACCACGGTTCTTGTAACCGGCAGCGATTGCCTCCTCGGTGAGGTGCTTCTTGCCCCACTCACGAATGCCGCGCTTGATCTCAAGTTGTTCCGGGGTGTAGCTGTAATCCATTTTTCCTCCTTAAGGAAACTAACTGGGAACTACTTACCTACCTTTATTCAAAACACTTGCGTGTCTGAACCAAAAGTGATGAAGTGGGGCGCCGCCGAAGCGGTTGCACGGGACGCCCCGTTATTGCGATTCGAGACGGTTGCGATTGCGCGCATCTCGGGAAAAGCTTTAGATGGACATTGCCACTTCGTAGCCGCCCTTGACAGCCTCGAGCGTACGGTAAACCTTGCCAGCAGGCGTGGTTGCGTCGCCGATGAGATGCGTGTTGGGGATGACGGCCTTGATCTGATCGTACAGATCAGTGTTGCCCTCGACGCCCAGGGAGGTCAGAACGGTGTCGCACTCGAGCAGCTGGGTCTCGCCGGTCTCGACGTTCTGGACCTTAGCACCCTTCTTGGTAACCTCGACCAGCTTGGTCAGCGGCATGAGCTTGACGCCCTTGGACTTGACCAGGTTGATGGTCGGGTTCTTGTCGATGATGCCGATGCCGTTGCCGAGCTTCTTGGCTTCCTCGATGACCGTGATCTCACGGTTCTCGCACATGGCCTCGGCAACCTCCAGGCCGGCGAAGCCGCCGCCGACGACCACGACGCGCTTGCCCACGATAGCGGTGGGACCGGACGCCATGTTCAGACCGAAGCGCATGAACTCGACGGTGCCGCCCTGAGCCTTGATGGCTGCAACGGCTGCCTTCCACAGCATGCCCTTGCCCTCGGGAACCTTGCCGGCGCACATGGCCTTGATGTCCTCGGACTTGACGACGTTCTTGCCGTTGATGCCGGGCACATCCAGAGCGATGATTCCGCCACCAGGGGAAACGATGACCTCATCAGGATTGAGGGCCTTCACAGCCGCAGCATCGACCTGCGTGTTGAGCTTGAGCTCGATGTTGGGATGAAGCTTGATCTCCTCGTTCCAGTACTTCACCAAAGGCTCGATCTTGGCGTTGAGGACCTGAGCCATGTTCAGCAGACCGCCGACGCGATCGGACTTGTCGATCAGCGTGACCTTGTGGCCGCGGATAGCTGCGACGCGGGCAGCCTCGCAACCGCCAGGGCCGGCGCCGATGACGACGACGTGCTTCTGCTTCTCGGCCGGGTGCTGCTCGGGAGTGCCGACCTTGACGCCCTCCCACACATGGGCGTTGACGGAGCACTGGCACGGCTTACCGATGAAGATGTTGTCCAGGCAGCGAGAGCACACGATGCAAGGACGAACCTGCTCGGGATGACCGGCGGCAACCTTCTTGGCGGTGTCCGGGTCGGCGATGAACTGACGGCCCATGCCGACAGCGTCGCCGTAGCCCTCGTTCACGATCTTGTCGCACATGTCGAGCGTGTTGATACGGGTGCCGGGGAAGACGGGCTTGTTGGTGACCGTCTTGACCTGCTTGGCCAGATCGATGAACTCGCCCTCGGGCACGATCTGGTTTGCAACCGGGCGCGGAGCCTCATGGAAGCCGGCCTGGACGGACCATGCATCGACGCCGTGCTTCTCGATGATCGGCACGAGCTCGAGGGTATCCTCGATGCGGTTGCCGCCGGGCATGAGGTCGTTGGCGGAGATGCGGATGAGGATCGGCATGTCAGCGCCGCAGGTCTCATGGATCTTGTCGATGATCTCGGTCAGGAAGCGAGCGCGATTCTCGGCAGATCCGCCGTACTCGTCGGTACGATGGTTGGAGTACTTGGACAGGAAGCGCATGACCATGTAGCCGATGCCTGCGTGGATCTCGATGATGTCGATGCCGGCATCCTTGCAGCGCTTGGCTGCTGCGCCGTACTGGTCGACCACGATCGCGATCTCTTCCTTGGTGTACTCACGCTCGGGCATGCCGACGAACGGGCCGCTCATGACGTCCTTGGAAGGAGCATAGGACAGCAGCGGATCGTCGCCGGTGGCGCGCCACTCGTAGCAGAGCTGCAACTGAGCGGCAACCTTGGAGCCATGTGCATGGCACACATCGGCAACGCGCTTGAAGCCCGGGATGAACTCATCGTCCCAGATGCCGCAAGCACCGGTGGTGGTGTGATACTTCGGCGTGGTGTTGAAGCAGTCGCACACATAGGCAGAACCGATTTCAACAAGGCCGACACCGCCCTCAGCGCGCTTCTCGTAGAAGTCCACCAAGTCGTCGGTGACATGGTAGTTGTCCACCTTCTCGATGGTCATCGGCAGCATAACGAAGCGATTCTTCAGCTCCACATTGCCGATCTTGAGGGGCTCCAGAAGTTTCTGGTACTTTGCCACAGCACAGCTCCTTTCCGAATGATGCTTGTGAGCGTTGAAGGCGGGATGCTCTCGTCTGAGAAAGGCGTTATCTCAAACTTGATTGTTTGGCGATAACGTTGTTACCCATTTCAACAAGTTTCGGCCATCGGGGTTCTTCCAAAGGCCTTCTCGTTACCTTCTGCTGCTATTCTACGAAGTGAAATTTGCGAGTGCGATGGACAGATTCACGATGTTGTGTGTTTTAGTATAGGTAACTCTCACATAGTCATAGGTTTTGGTGACAAGTTTGACCAATAGTCTTGACCATACGCGTAATCCCGTACGTATACTCAGCACAGACGATTACTCATTATTTCAAATATGTCCTAGATTTCGCGCACCAACGCCCCTACAATGGCGGTATAGGATGCGTGGTCGGACAAACAACGGAAGGAGTCGCCCCGATGAACGCGCTTTCTACTATGCTGTTGATTGCGGATGCATTCGTGTCGCTGTGCGACGAGATGCCGCTTCGCAAGGTATCGATCAGCGACATAGTCCAAAGAACAGGAAAGAACCGCAAGACGTTCTACTATCATTTCGAGAACAAGGATCGCCTGATCATCTGGATTTTCCGCTACGACATGGGCCAGGTGCTCAAGAAGCATTTCTCGGAATCCGTGCTGCTTTACGAGAAACCCAGCGATGATTCCATTTCCCATTTCCCTTATTACATCACGCAGAAATCCGGTGTGCGCTCGCTCGATCACGCCGAGTTCTTCTCTTGCTTCGCCGAGGTTTTAGAGGCGCGTCGCCATTTTTATCGCGAGGCGCTTATCGACAACGGCCCCTACTCGCTGCGCAATTACCTGTACAACCTGTACGTGAACGCCATCAAGCGGGATATCGATATCATCTTGTCGAATCGTTATCTGCCGCAGGACAACATCGATTTTCTGGCCGAGTTCTACACCTGCGCATTCCTGTACTACTTCATCCGTCGATGCGACCAGACCAACGTCGAGCACCTTGCCGCCAACGCCGGCCCGTTCGCCAACATCATCCACAACTCGCTTGAGATGGAGATCAAAGAGGCGCAGCTGCGCAGGAACCTGTAAAGCGGTTCACCTATCAACGCGAAAAGGCGTTGCCAGTACGGCAACGCCTTTTCTTTTGCCCTGAGCTGCACCGAGCATCGGCTTGAACCGCCCAGCGCTGCTTGAGACTCGCAGGGCGGGAGCTACCACCCGCTCCGGAAGACCCGTTGCCGGACGATGCCGTTACCGGCCCTCCCCGGCTCAAGCACGCCGACGGACCGACCCCCCTCCCAACCGCGGGAAACGAAACAGGGCGCCCGCTTTGCGCGAACACCCTGTGAACGAACGTTTTACCAGTTCGTCGGTTACTTACGATGCTCTGCCTTATCGTTGAGCAGACGGTTCAAAGCGTTGAGGTAGGCCTTCGTGGACGAGACGATGATATCGCCATCGGCGCCGCGGCCCGTGTAGATCTCCCCATCGGGAGCGGTAACGCGGATGGTGACCTCGCCAAGAGCGTCGATGCCGCGCGTGACGGACTGCACCGAGAACTCCGTGAGGTCGTTGTCAACCTGCACGATCTTGTTCACGGCCTTGTACACGGCGTCGACGGGACCGGTGCCGTAATCGCACGCGGTGACCACCTGATCGGCGGCGTTGCGAAGCGTGACGGTAGCCGTGGGAGTGAGCGGGAAGCCGCAGGAGATCTGCACGGATTCGAGCGTGTACAGAGCCGCCTCGTTGCGATGGCTCTCATGCATGAGCGACTCGAGGTCCTCGTCGTAGACTTCCTTCTTCTTATCGGCAAGGTCGAGGAAGGCGTTGTACATCTTGTCAAGCTGCTCGGGGTCAAGCTCGTAGCCGAGCTCCTCAAGACGATGCTTCAGCGCCGCATGGCCGCTGCGCGCGGTGAGCACGATCTGGGACTGGCCTGCACCGACCTCTTCCGGGTCGATGATCTCGTAGGTATCGCGCTTCTTCAGCACGCCATCCTGGTGGATGCCGGAGGAATGGGCGAAGGCGTTTGCGCCGACGATGGCCTTGTTCACCTGGACGTTGATGCCGGTGATCGAGGATACCAGGCGGGAGGCCTTGATGAACTCGCGGGTGTTGATGTCGGTATGGGCGTCAAGCTCCCCACCGTGCATCCTGATGCCCATCACCACCTCTTCCATGGCCGTGTTGCCAGCGCGCTCGCCGAGGCCGTTGATGGTGCACTCGACCTGCGTGGCGCCGTTTTGCACGCCCGCCAGCGACAGTGCCGTTGCCATGCCCAGGTCGTTGTGGCAATGGACGGAAACGGTGATGTTCTCGATGCCGCGCACGTTTTCCATGAGGTACTTGATGCGCTCGCCGAACTCGCCGGGCAGGCTGTAGCCCGTGGTGTCGGGGATGTTCACAACGGTTGCGCCGGCATCGACGACCGCCTGGATCACCTTTGCCAGAAACGCGTAATCGGCACGGCCGGCGTCTTCGGCGTAGAACTGCACGTCCTCGACGTACTTCTTCGCATAGGACACGGCCGCGACGGCGCGCTCGATGCACTGGTCCTCGGTGATGCGGAGCTTGTCGTGGATATGGCTGGGGCTGACGCCGATACCCGTATGGATACGGGGGCGCTTAGCGTACTTCAAAGCCTCGGCTGCGCGGTCGATGTCCTTTTCCACCGCACGGGTCAAGCCCACGACCGTGGCGCCATCGCCTGCCAGCTCGGCGATTCGGCGAACGCTCTCGAAGTCGCCGGGACTGGAGATCGGAAAGCCCGCTTCGATGACGTCGACGTTCAGACGTAGAAGCTGACGCGCCACAACAAGCTTTTCCTCGGTGTTCATGGAAGCGCCCGGCGATTGCTCGCCGTCGCGCAGCGTTGTGTCGAAAATTGCGATCTTGCGCGTCATTTCCGTTCCTTTCAGCGATGTTTGCAAATGTGAAATCATTCTAATACACCTAGCGCTACGGTCGAGTTAAAACTCACATCAACAAGTTACCCACATGTTAAATATTGTCCCGATTAGGTGCTTCTCAAGCCTTCTTCGCACACGGATCGCGATCGGTGACCGATGAATTGCCCTCCTGTAACCGAAAAACGCCCGCCGCGATTGCACGCGACGGGCGTCGATGTGATATGCGATGGCCAGCGTTTGGGGCGGCCGCTTCGAAACGCTGCACCTTCCCGCTATCCAAGCCAAAGTTTGCCGGCAGCCCAGCACCCTTGCGATGACGCTCAAACGGGGCTTCGAGCGGCGCGAACCTTACAGCTTCACGTACCAGAGGTTCTTCAGGTCCTCAAGGTTCTCGCGCAGCTTGGCCAGCACGCTGTCGTCAAGCTCGCCTTCGATGTTCATGTAGACGATGGCCTGACCGGCTTCGGGGTCGTTGACGATCTGCATGGTGGTGATGTTGATGCCGGCGTCGCCGAGGATGGAGCCGATGGTGCCCACGCGGCCGGGACGGTCCTCGTACTGGAAGATGAGCGCCTGCGGACCGGGAGCGATGTCGACCTTGTAGCCCAAAAGCGAGATGAGGCGCACGTGCTGGTCCTCACCGGAAAGCGTGCAGCCGATCTCACGGCCATCGGCGACCACCGTCACCGAAGAGGAGTACGCGCCTGCAGAGGCGTGCGCGCCGGTATCGACGCGGATGCCGTGACGGCGGGCGACGGCCTCGGCGTTGACGGGTGTGACCACCGTTGCCAGGTTCTTGTAGGAAAGCAGGCCCTGCAGCGTGCCGGCCACCAGGATGGTGGCATCGGCCGGAGCGGCCTTGCCGGATGCGGTGAGCGACAAGCGCTTGGGCACTTCCCCGCCGAGCTGGGCGAGCATGCTGCCCATCATCTGGCAGGCGGGCACGTACGGGCCCACGGCGTCCATGACCTCGGGCGGCACGGGCGCCATGTTGAGCGCGGTGGGAACGACGCTGCCCTCAAGGCCGGCGGCGATGTAATCGGCGATCTGCACGCCCGCGCGCCTTTGCGCCTCGTAGGTGTAGGCGCCCAGATGGGGCGTGAGGATGGCGTTGGGGAACTCGTGCAGCGGGCTTTGCGTGCAGGGCTCGTCCTCGAACACGTCGATACCCGCGGCGCCGATCTTGCCGGCGGCAAGGAAATCGGCCAGCGAGTCGACGTTGTAGATGCCGCCGCGCGCCACGTTGACCAGGATGACGCCGTCTTTCATAGCGGCATACTGCTCGGGGCCGAACATGCCGATGGTCTCATCGGTCTTCGGCAGATGAACCGTGATGAAGTCGGCCAGGGGAAGGAGCTCCTCCATGCTGTCGTAGAGCGCCACACCGAGCTGCTCGGCGCGCTCGGGGCTGCAGTACGGGTCGTAGCCGACCAGGTGCATGCCGAAGGCGCGGGCGCGCTCGGCCA
Organism: uncultured Senegalimassilia sp.; assembly: GCF_934630535.1. Lineage (GTDB taxonomy): Bacteria > Actinomycetota > Coriobacteriia > Coriobacteriales > Eggerthellaceae > Senegalimassilia. Next base: position 91,849 of record NZ_CAKTVU010000005.1, on the reverse strand, counting down.
CCAAGCCGCCGATGCGGCCCAGGCCGAAGATGGCCAGCGTCTTCTCATACAGCTCGCTGCCGCAGAACTTGCCGCGGGACCACTCGCCCGCGTGCATGCTGGCGTTGGCCTGGGCGGTGTTGCGCGCGCATGCCAGCATCAAGCACATGGTCTGCTCGGCGGCGGAGACGATGTTGGAGGTGGGAGCGTTGCACACGATGATGCCGGCCTCGGTGGCGGCCTCGACGTCGACGTTGTCCACGCCCACGCCCGCGCGGCCGATGATGCGCAGCTTCGAAGCCGCGGCGATGACCTCGCGCGTGACGTGCGTGGCGGAGCGCACCACGAGCGCATCGTATTCGGGGATGGCCTCGATGAGCTCATCCGTGGACATCTTCAGCTTGACATCTACCTGCAAGCCCTTTTCCGCAAGGCGGTCCAAACCGGCCTGCGCCAGCTTCTCGGTAACCAGGACCTTCTTCGTCATGCGCAAAAACCACCCTTCGTGTTGTGTTCGCATACGCTTCCATACTACACAACGCGCATCTTCGCGGCGTATCCGGGATGCAAATATCCGGAGAAAGGCCGATAGTCGCAAACGAATGCGCGAAATCGTGGCGCGTTGGCGGGGCGCGTGAACGGCGTTTGGACACGGCGAGGCGCAGCGTACGGAAGGCGCATCGAGCCCGCACCCTGCCGCATGGACGCAGAAACCGTCGTTGCCCAATCCCCCAAGTCCCTCAGCACTCCCATGAATAGCGAAGGGGCCGGGCGTTATGCCCGGCCCCTTGAGGGAAACCGATTCGAGATACTGCCGGCAGCCATGTGCGGCTACGCTGCCAGACCCAAAGCGTTCGCGCTATTCGGCCTCGTCGGACTTGACCCAGGAGAACATGCCGCGGATCTTGGCACCGGTCTGCTCGATCTCGTGGTTGTTGATGGCCTCGCGCTGCTCGAAGAGCCACTTGTGGCCGTTCTTGCAGTCGGCGACGAACTCGCGGGCGAAGTCGCCGTTCTGGATGCGATGCAGGATCTCCTTCATGGCCTCGCGGGACTGCTCGTTGATGACCTTCGGGCCGGCGTAGTACTCGCCGTACTCGGCGGTGTTGGAGATGGAGTAGTTCATGAAGTGGATGCCGGACTCGTACATGAGGTCGACGATCATCTTCATCTCATGGTAGCACTCGAAGTAAGCCAGCTCGGGCGGGTAACCGGCCTCGGTCAGGGTCTCGAAACCGGCCTTGACCAGCTCCACCAGGCCGCCGCAGAGAACTGCCTGCTCGCCGAAGAGGTCCTCCTCGGTCTCCTGGGCGAACGTGGCCTTGATGATGCCGGAACGGGCACCGCCGACGCCCCAGCAGTAGGACATGATGATATCCCAAGCGTCACCGGTGGCATCCTGGTACACGCAAGCCAGATCCGGCACGCCGGAACCCTCGGTATACTGACGGCGCACGATGTGGCCCGGGCCCTTCGGGGCGCACATGACGACGTTGACGTCCTCGGGGGCCTTGATGTAGCCGTAGTGGATGTTGAAGCCGTGGGCGAAGGCCAGGGTGTCGCCGGCCTTCAGATGAGAAGCGATGTGCTGCTCGTAGACCTCGGGCTGCAGCTCGTCGGGAACGAGGATCATGACGACGTCGGCTTCCTCGGCGGCCTGGTCCATGGTGGTGACCTTCAGGCCGGCCTCTTCGGCCTTAGCCCAGCTCTTGGAGCCCTCGCGCAGGCCGACGCGCACGTCGACGCCGGAGTCCATGAGGTTCAAGGCATGGGCATGGCCCTGGGAGCCGTAACCGATGATGGCGACCTTCTTGCCCTGGATGATCTTCGGATCGACGTCGTTTTCGTAGTAGATCGTAACAGCCATGGTGGTATTTCCTTTCTTCTTGGCTGATGTACCTGGATGGATAGCGTGTGCGAAAGAGCATCGGCATATGGCGGCGAAGGGTGCGCCCTAGCCGCATGCCGCGCTCATGCCGATCACGGCATCGCCCACATGCGCAGCCTGCGCTGCCAAAGCGTGTTGCGTGATGCCATGGGGCCCTACGACTCCTTCGAGGCGCGCGACATGGCGATCTTGCCGGTGCGCGTGATCTCCTTGATGCCGTATGCGCGGAACAGGTCCTCCATGCCCTTGAGCTTCGACTCGTCGCCCGTGGCCTCGATGGTGAGGCTCGAGCGGCCGACGTCGACGATCTTGGCGCGGAACACGTTGGCGATCTCGATGATCTCGTTGCGGCGGTCGGGCGCGGCGTTGACCTTGAACAGCGCCAGCTCGCGCTCGATGGCCGACGTGTCGGTGAGGTCGGTGATCTTGAACACGCTCACCAGCTTGTTGAGCTGCTTGGTGAGCTGCTCGTATGCCAGCTCGTCGGCCTTCACGATGATGGTGATGCGCGACATGGTGGGGTCTTCGGTGGGACCTACCGACAGCGAGTCGATGTTGAAACCGCGGCGCGAGACCATGCCCGTGACGCGCGAGAGCACGCCGGGCTTGTTCTCAACCAAAACGGACAGGATATGCTTCATCGGGACTCCCCTTCCACATCCGCGCCGTCGAGCTTCTCGCCCTCGCGCGGTCCTTTGTCTTCGGGATCGCTTTCCCAGCGGCCGCCGAACTGCGCGTCGATCTTGGCGCAAGGGCTTTTCTCCGGCTCGGGCGCGGGCGCCGGCTGGCCGGGCACATCGGTGCGCACGGCGCCGACCGCCACGTCGATGGCGCCGAGCACGTCGGACATGGCAGCGCCGGGGGCGACCATCGGGAACACGTTCTGGTCGTCGGGGATGGCCACATCGAGCAGGAAGGGCCCATCGCAGGCCAGCATCTCGTCAAGCGCGGCGTCGACGTCCTCGGGGGCGGTGATGCGGCGGGACTTCCAGCTGTAGGCATCTGCGAGCTTGCAGAAATCGGGATTGGCCGACAGCTCGGTGAAGCTGTAGCGCTCGTTGTAGAACAGCTTCTGCCACTGATGCACCATGCCCAGCGCGCGGTTGTCCAGGATGAGCACCTTCACCGGCACGCCGTTGATGGCGGCCGTGGCCATCTCCTGGGAGTTCATCTGGAACGAGCCGTCGCCGGCGACGCAGACCACCTGGTCGCCCGGGCAGCCGAAGGCGGCGCCGATGGCTGCGGGGAAACCGAACCCCATGGTGCCCAGGCCGCCGGAGGAGATGAACGTGCGCGGCTTCTCGCGATCGATGAACTGCGCCGCCCACATCTGATGCTGGCCGACCTCGGTCACAACGATGGAGCGGTTGGGATCGAGCTTGCGCGAAAGCTTCTGCATGACCGTTTCCGGAACGATGCGGTCGGGGTCCTCCACCAGGTCGGAGTGGTAGAACGGGTAGCGACGGCGCCACTCGGCGATCTGAGCGAGCCACGGTGCGGTGATGGGCTTGGCGCCCGCCTTCGCAACCGCCTCGTTGATGCCGGCGAGCACGCCGCGAAGGTCGCCGACGATGGGGATCTGCACCTTGCGGATCTTGCCGATCTCGGCCGGGTCGATATCGATATGGATGACGTCGGCATGCGGGGCGAACTCGGAGAGCTTGCCCGTCACGCGGTCGGAGAAGCGCGCGCCGCAGGCGATGATCAGGTCCGATTCGGTCATGGCAAGGTTGGCGTACTTCGAGCCGTGCATGCCCACGGGGCCGATGTTGAGCGGGTTGGAAGCGGGGAACGCGCCCTTGCCCATAAGGGTGGTGACCACGGGCAGCTGCAGCGCATCGGCCAGTTCCACCAGCTCATCGGCCGCACCGGAGCTGACCACGCCGCCACCGACGTAGAGCACGGGGCGCTCGGCGCGCTGCATGCGCTGGACCGCCGCGCGGATCTGCTTGGCGTTGCCGCGGTAGGTGGGGCGATACGAGGGCAGGTTGACCTTGTCGGGATAGTCGAAGACCATCTTTTCGGACAGGATGTCGGAGGGGATGTCGATGAGCACCGGGCCGGGGCGGCCGGATGCGGCGATATGGAACGCCTCGCGGAAGGTGGTCGTCAGCTCATCGGTGGACTGCAGCAGGAAGGAGTGCTTGACCACGGGCATGGTGATGCCGACGATGTCGGACTCCTGGAAGCTGTCGGTGCCGATGACGCCGCGCGGCACCTGGCCGGTGATGACCACGAGCGGCACGCTGTCCATATAGGCGGTGGCGATGCCGGTGACCGTGTTGGTGGCGCCGGGGCCGGAGGTCACGATGACCACGCCGACGTTGCCCGTGGCGCGCGCATAGCCGTCGGCCTCGTGGACCGCGCCCTGCTCGTGACGGGCGAGCACGTGATGCAGCTGCTTGCTGTCGTAGAGCGCGTCGTAGATCTTGATGGCCTGGCCGCCCGGATAACCGAACACCAGGTCGACGCCCTCGGCCTCGAGCGAGGCCACCACGGCCTGCGCGCCGATCATCTCTTCGCCCTGTTTGGGGTTCTTGCTGCCCAGACCGCGGGGCTGTCCTGCGGTGGACGCGTGCTTATCTTGCTTGCGTTCGCTCATGACACATACGCTCCCTTGTCTGCGGAGGAAACCAGCTTGGCGTACTTTGCCAGCACGCCATGGTTGTGCTTGGGCGCCGGCGCGACGAATGCCGCGCGGCGGGCCGCCAGCTCGTCATCGTCGACGTGCAGCGTGATGGCGCCGCCCTCGATGTCGACGGTGATCTGATCGCCGTCCTGAATCAGCGCGATCGGGCCGCCGGCCGCGGCCTCGGGGCTGATGTGGCCGACGCACGGGCCCTTGGAGGCGCCGGAGAAGCGGCCGTCGGTGAGCAGCGCCACCGACTTGGAAAGGCCCATGCCCACGATGGCGCTGGTGGGAGTGAGCATCTCGCGCATACCCGGGCCGCCGGCGGGGCCTTCGTAGCGGATGACCACCACGTCGCCGGGGTTGATCTTACCGGCGAAGATGGCCTCGCAGGCCTGCTCCTCGGAGTCGAAGCAACGGGCCGGGCCGGTGTGCGTGAGCATGGACGGGTCGACCGCCGACTTCTTCACGATGCCGCCGTTGGGCGCCACGTTGCCATGGAGCACACGCAGGGCGCCCACCTTGGAGAAGGGGTTGTCGTGCGTGCGGCACACCTCGCCGTCGGCGGGCTTGGTGCAGTTGGCCAGATACTCGTCCATGGTGCCCATGACCGTGAGCGCGCTGCGGTCGAGCAGGCCCGCCTCGCCGAGCTCGTGCATGACCACCGGCACGCCGCCGACGGCGTACAGGTCGATGAGCGGACGCGGACCGGAGGGCTGCAGCTTCACCAGGTGCGGGGTGCGGGCGCTTGCGGCATCCCAATCGTCCATGGTGATGGGGTGGCCCGCCTCCTGCGCAATGGCGGTAAGGTGCAGCACCGTGTTCGTGGAACCGCCGAAGGCCATGTCGCATTCCATGGCGTTATGGATGGCGGCCTCGGTGATGATGTCCTTGATGCAGATGCCCTTCTCAAGAAGCTCCATGACCTTCATGCCGGCATGCTTGGCCAGGCGCAGGCGCTCGGAGTACACGGCGGGGATGGTGCCGTTGCCGGGAAGCGCGATGCCCAATGCCTCGCACAGGCAGTTCATGGAGTTGGCGGTGAACATGCCGGAGCAGGAACCGCACGTGGGGCACGCGGTGTCCTCGAAGTACTTGAGCTCCTCTTCGGTCATAGTGCCCGCGGCAACCTGGCCGGCGCCGTCGAAGAGCGTGTTCAGGTCGGTAGTGGTGCCCTGCGAGCAACCGGGCTGATGGCCGGGAAGCATAGGGCCGCCGGAGACGAACACCGTGGGGATGTTCACGCGAAGCGCGCCAAGCAGCATGCCGGGAACGATCTTATCGCAGTTCGGGATGCACACGGCCGCGTCGAAGGCGTGGCCCTGCACGGCGCACTCGAAGCTGTCGGCGATGGCCTCGCGCGACACGAGCGAATAGTGCATGCCGTCGTGGTTCATGGCGATGCCGTCGCACACGCCGATGGTGGAGATCTCGAACGGGACGCCGCCGGCCATGTAGATGCCGGCCTTCACGGCTTCGCAGATCTTATCGAGGTTGTTATGACCGGGGATGATGTCGTTGCGGGAGTTGAACACCGCGACAAGCGGGCGCTTCAGCTCCTCGTCGGTCAGGCCGTCGGCCTTGAGCAGGCTGCGGTGAGGGGCGCGCGGAATGCCGCATCTGACGGCGTCGCTGCGAAGTTGCATGCCAATCCTTCTTCCTTCTTCTGCCCTTTTGGGGCATAAAAAAATCCTGCTGCAAGCAACCTGCACCAGGACCTCAAAAGAGAAGGCATACACGCATAGGCATATGCGACGCATAACGGAGTCACCGGTTCAGATTACTTGCATCGGCCTTAGGCGAATGTTACTCGCTTAAGAACCGCGCGTTCGTCGGAACTGCTCGGAGGGGTTTTCGAGCCCGCCCACCACCGGCTTGCAGTAACCGCCGGCTTTCTTGGAGATGGGTTCGTCTCTACTATCCTCGTCAAAGCATTTCGCTTATGAACTTGTGGGCGTAAGTATACTCTTCAATGAAAGGTTGGCAACTGTTTTCTCACGAAATGTTCGAATTAGCCGTAGCGGCGGCCGCTTGGCGCGTGAGAACATTCCCCTTGAGCGATAACGCCCACCATCGCGAAGCGGACAGATCGTTCGCTTCCGGCCCGAAATGGAGGAAAGGCATGGATTACCGTCAGCTTACCATCAGCCCCGAGGCGCGCATCGCGCCGAACGCTACCATCATCGGCAAGGTTTCGCTTGCAAAGGACGTCACCGTGTTCGCCGGCGCCAGCTTGCGCGGCGACTACGGTTCGCGCATCGAGGTGGGCGAAGGCTCGAACATCCAGGAAGGCGTTTGCGTGCACGTGGGCGCGACGACCCCGGCCGTTATCGGGCGGGGCTGCACGGTCGGCCATGGCGCCATCGTGCACGGCTGCACCATCGGCGACAACGTGCTGGTGGGCATGGGGTCGATCGTGATGGATAACGCGCAGGTGGGCGACAACTGCATCATCGGCGCCGGCGCGCTGGTGACGGGCGGCACGCAGATCCCGGCCGGCTCGCTCGTTATCGGCAGCCCGGCGAAGGTCAAGCGCACGCTGACCGACCAGGAGATCGCCGCGAACCGCGTGGATGCGCAGGAGTACGTGGAGATCGGCAAGGACCTGGTGGCGCAGGGGCTCATGCACCCCGGCGATGCGCTGCCGAGCGATTCCATGACGATCGCCCTGTAAATCCTACTTGATAGCGAAAAGCCCGGGAACGTTCCCGGGCTTTTTTCATGGGCTGGCGGCGATACGCCTTGCCCCGCAGCATGCGCGAACGCACCTCCGTCCCCTGTTCGCGCAAACAAGGGACGGAGGTGCGTTCGCGGTGGAGGACCGGATGCCCGGCCCGCCCCCTCGAGCGCGCCCCGCTTTTGCGGTTACCGGTTTACACCGGCTTTCGCGCGGTAAGCACCCTTGGACGTCCCGCCAGGTCATCCACGATGCGCACGTGCGCGAACCCTGCTTGCCTCGCAAGGTCGGCGGCTTGGGCCAGACGCGTTTCGTGCAGCTCGAACGCGAAGCCCCCGCCGGGACGAAGCGCCGTCATGGTCCACGGGAGCAGGCGGCGAAGGATGTCGTTGCCGTCCGCGCCGCCGTCCAAGGCGAGCGCAGGCTCGAAATCGGCCACTTCCCTGGGTATCTCGGCGAGCACCGCCATTGGGACGTAGGGCGGATTGGACACCACAAGGTCCAAGCGCCCGAGCGCAGCTGCCGGCACGCCTGCGCCCAAATCGCATTGCTCGACGCGCACGCGATCGGAAAGCCCTAAGTCATGGGCGTTTTCCTTGGCAAGCGACACGGCTTTGGGCGAGATGTCCGTGGCGATGAGGCGGGCATCGGGGCGTTCGTAGGCGATGGAGCACGCGATGCAGCCCGAGCCCGTGCAGATATCCGCGACAAGCAGCGGCCGCTGCTTTGCGCAAGCGGTCGGCGAAGAGCCGTTCGATCCGCCTTCACCGCCTTGGCCGTTAAGGTAATCGTCGATAGCCTGCTTTGATCGCCGAAGCGCCTCGGGGTCTTCGGATTCCTCGGCCTGCGCCGCCTCGGCGGCAGCAGCCTCGGCGGCGATGATCACGTCGCCCTCCCATGCGTCGATGGTGCTATCGAGCGCAACGCGCTTCTTCGCCGGCGGCAGCAAGGCAAGCGCCTCGCTCACGAGCACCTCGGTCTCGGGGCGCGGGATGAGCACGCCGGGACGCACCTTCACCGTGATATGGCGAAACGCCGCCTCGCCGGTGATGTACTGCAGCGGCTCCCCCCTGCCGCGGCGCGTGACGAACCCGCGCAGCTTGTCGCGTTCGTCCATGGAAAGCGGGCGATCGAAGTTCACGTACAGCTCGATGCGCGACAGCCCGCACGCTTCCGACAACAGCCATTCGGCGGACAGGCGCGGATTCTCGTCGCCTTTGCCCTCCAAATAGCCGACGGTCCAATCGAGCGCGGCCTTAACGGTCCAGATGTCGGTCATGCTTGAAACCTTCCTGTATGCGAAACGCTGCGGCTCCGTGCAAGGCCCCGCGGCGCACGGAACCCACCGGCTCACAAGACCTCCTTGACGGGCATATGCGGCGGCGCGGCCTCCCCCACATGAAAAAGGCGAGCGGGATGCTCGCCTTTAACGTTTGCGATTAAGCGGATCCTAAACGGCCTCTTCGAGCTTCTGCGCGCGATCGGCGGCCTGAAGCGCGGCGATGACGTCGCCAAGGCCGTCGCCCTGCAGCACGCTGGTGTAGGTGGAGTTGAAGCCGATGCGATGATCGGTCACGCGGTCCTGCGGGCCGTTGTAGGTGCGGATCTTCTCCGAGCGGTCGCCCGAGCCGATCTGGGCCAGGCGCTTGGCGCCCTCGGCGGCCTGCTGCTCGGCAAGCATCTTCTCGTACAGGCGGGCGCGCAGAACGGCCATTGCCGCGATCTTGTTCTGCAGCTGGGACTTCTGGTCCTGGGACTGCACGACCAAACCCGACGGCAGGTGCGTGATGCGCACTGCGGAGTCGGTGGTGTTGACGCACTGGCCGCCCGGGCCGCCGGCGCGGTACACGTCGATGCGCAGATCGTTCTCGTTGATGTCGACCTCGACCTCGTCGGCCTCGGGCAGCACCGCCACCGTTGCGGTGGAGGTGTGGATGCGGCCCTGGGACTCGGTCTTGGGGACGCGCTGCACGCGATGGACGCCGGACTCGAACTTCATGACCGAGTACACCTTGTCGCCCTTGACCTTGAACTGGACCTCCTTGTAGCCGCCGGCGTCGGAGGGGCTGACGTCCATGAGCTCGATCTTCCACTTGCGCGAGGAGCAGAAGCGCTCGTACATCTTGAACAGGTCGCCCGCGAAGATGGCGGCCTCGTCGCCGCCGGCCGCGGCGCGGATCTCCACGATGATGTCCTTCTCATCGGCCGGGTCGGAGGGAATGAGCAGGAACTTGATGTCCTCTTCCAGGCTGGGAAGCTGCGCCTCGGCGGCCGAGATGGTCTCCTGGGCGAACTCCTTCATGTCGGGGTCGCCGAGCATCTCCTTGGCCTCGTCGATATCGGCGCAGGCCTGCAGGTACTCGCGGGACTTCGCCACCAGCTCGCCCTGGTCGGAGTATTCCTTGGCCAGCTTGTTGTATTCCTTCTGATCGGCAAGCACGGCGGGGTCGCTCATCTTGGCCTGCAGCTCCTCGTAGGCCTTGATGATCTTCTCCAGCTTGTCGCGCATTTCGCTATCTTGCATGGTCGGTGCATCCTTTGTCATATGTTGCCGGTGGCCGCGGACGGACCCGCGGCATGGGCCCTGCGTGCGCGCTAGGCGCGAGCAGGGCCGTTGTCGAACCGTAAAATCTTATCAGATTGCAACATAGTTTGCAGCCTGCTCCGCACAGACTGCACCATCGGATACCGCCGTGACCACCTGTCGGAGCGCTTTCGCGCGCACATCGCCCGCCGCGAACACGCCGGGGATGGAGGTTTCGCCGGTCTCAGAGGCCGCGATGTAGCCGCCCACATCAAGGGGTAAGGCGCCCGCAAGGAACTCGGTGTTGGGCTGCGTGCCCACCGCAACGAACACGCCGTCGACGGGCACGGTTTCCAGCGCGCCGTCGCCAACATGTTCCACCTGGGCCGAAACAAGCTTACCGCCTTCCCCATGCAGGGCGCGCACCTCGGTGTTCCACATGAAGGAAACGTTTTCCAGCTTCGCCAGCTGATCGTGGTACACGCGCGTTGCGCGAAGCTTGTCGCGGCGATGCACGAGGATGACGCGCTCGGCCAGGCGCGAGAGGTAGATGGCGTCGGCCACAGCGGTGTTGCCGCCGCCGACAACCATGACGGTTTTCCCGCGGAAGAAGTTGCCGTCGCAGGTGGCGCAATAGGATACGCCACGGCCCGTGAGCTCGGCCTCGCCGGGCACGCCGAGCTTGCGCGGGCGCGCGCCCGTGGCCACGATCACGCTGCGCGCGCCGTAGGCGCCATATGGCGTGACCAGCTGCTTCACCGGCGATGAGAGGTCGAGCGAAGACACCTCCTCGTTGACGATCTGCACGCCGAAGCGCTCGGCCTGCTCTTTCATGGACCATGCAAGTTCGAAGCCGCCGGCGCCCTCCGCAAACCCCGGGTAGTTCTCGATATGCTCGGTTTGCGCCAGCTGCCCGCCGGGCGAGAGCCGCTCGAACACGGCGGCGCGCAACCCTGCGCGCGCGGCGTACAACCCTGCGGTCAAGCCCGCCGGGCCCGCGCCGATAACGGCGACGTCGAAGGTTTCCCCGCTGGGCGCCTCGGGCGCGACCGGCACGCTGGATTCACCTTGCGTGTTATTCGATAGGCTGTTCATAGGTATCCCCCGTTTCCGCGGCCCGAAGCCGCGTTCGCTGTATGTTTCGCAATCAGTATAGGGGCTCAGGCGGTCTTACGCGTTATTGTTACCATATCGGTGCCATTTCTACAGATCGGACGCGAGGCCGCATGATGCTTGCGTGCCGTAATGAAAGCCGCAACCACGTAAGCCATCTTCTGGACGGTTTTGCAGAAAACAAGGCCTGATTTTGACGCCTGCGCCGGACATCTGGGCGGTTATTCGGGCGTTTTTCAGCATCCAGCTGCCAAAAGCCCAGGTCATGCTTAGCGATAACAGCGATTCTTCCTGCAAAACCGCCCAGAAGATGGTCCGCACGCGACAGCAGCAGCCACTGGTCGCAGGCGCGCCCAGCCCGCCGGCTCCTTCCCTTCCCTACTCCTTGCGCGCCTTATGGCGGCGATACAGCAAGGCACCAGCGAGGATGGACAGCAGCATCTGCAGCACCGTCGGCGAGAACCAGATGCCGTCCACCTGGAACAGCCGGCCCATCACGAACACCACGACGCATACGGTGACCGCCTCGGCGACGACGAGCATGTTGGAGGAACGCGAGTCGTCGACGGCGTAGAAAAACGACGTGGTGGTATGCGTGAACCCGTAGAAGATGTAGCAGATGGAAAACACCGGAAGCGCGTACGCGATAACCGGCGCCGCGATATCGGAGGCGCCGAACAGCACCGGGATGGCGTGACGAACCATGTACACGATCCCAAGGCCCACGAAGCCGAGCGCGATCGCCACCACGTAGTTGGTGTTGCGCAGCCTTCGCACCGCACGCAGATCGCCTGCCCCGCGGTAGACGCTGATAAGCGGCTGGCTGCCATCGCCGACGCTTTGGATCACGATCTGAACGAAATAGGCGACGTAAGCGATAGCGGCATATGCTGCCAGCGCGGTCTCACCGCCGTAATACGACAACGAGACGTTGTTGACGACCGTCGATACCTCGGGAAGCAGCGTCAAGCCGAACGGCGCCGCCCCAAGCTTGACGATGTGCGCGCAAATAGCGCCGTCGGGAATGAAGTCGCGCAGCGGCACGCGGTTATCACGGTGCAGGAAAAAACCGAGCACGAACAGGAAGGCGACGATCTGAGCCACCACCGTGGCCTCGGCGGCGCCCGCCGTGCCGCGCTGCCATACCACCACGAACAGGTAGTCGAGCACCACGTTCACCAAACCCGCGAAAACCTGCACGCACATGGCGAAAGCGACCATGCCTTTGTTACGGATAAGCGGCGTGCAACCGGTGACCAGCACCTGGAACGGCGCGCCGAAGGCGACGACCTTCAGATAATAAACGGCCTGCGAAAGGGTTTCGCCCTGGCCTCCCAGCGCCCGGCACAGCTGTTCGGCGAACAGCGAGTACACCGCCAGAATAGGAATCGAGGCCACCACGAGCATGAACAGGGTGACGCCGATGACGCGCTTCGAACGTTGCGCATCGCCCCTGCCGCGGGCGATGGAGCTGATGACGCCGCCGCCCATGCCAAGGCCCGTTCCCACCGCCAATATGAAGCAAACCAGCGGATAGGCCACGTTGATGCCCGCAAGGCCGGCGTCGCCGACGGCATGGCCGACGAAGATGCCGTCGATGATGCCATAGACCCCTGCCAACGTGAACGTGAGCGTGGTGGGCAGGATGTACTTCAGGTATTCCGGGATCATCGAGCGCGTGATCACGCGTTTCCTCCAATCTTGGGACCTTGAACCGACGAATCGGGAGGGGGCTGGGGTACCTGGCGCCGAACCCAACAGCCCGCGCCTTCCCCCGCAGGACGGCGAATGCACGTGCCCGGGCTACTTGCCGCTATCGTAAACGAAGGCGCCGTCCCTTACGGGGCAGCGCCTTTCGCTTGATTTCCGCGCGTGATGTTAACACACGGTTATGGAGACCGTTTGGTGTGGCACCTGTTAGCCTTAGGCAACGGTGCGCCAGGTCAAGTTGGGGAAAACGCTTCTTTGCCCTATTGCCTCACGGCCGCATGCGACCCGGACCCGGGCAGGAACGTTACATGCCGAGCAGGCCCATGATGGCCGGCTTGGGCTGCACGCCCACGGCCTGGTTCACCAGCTTGCCGCCCTTGAACACCGCAAGCGTGGGCACGCTCATGACGCCGAAGCGCTGCGCCAGATCGGGGCTGGCGTCGATGTCGACCTTGACCACCTTTGCACGGCCGGCAACCTCTGCCGCCACCTGATCGAGCGTGGGGGCGAGCATCTTGCACGGGCCGCACCACGTGGCGAAGAAATCGACGAGCACGGGAACGTCGGCCGCCTCCACCTCGGAGGCGAACTGGGAAGAAGAGATGATCTGGGACATGGGAGACCTCCTTGGTCGCTCCGGGCAGGTCGGGCCTTGCACCCGGCCGCCCATCTGTTTTATGCCCTCATTGTAGCCATCAAGCCCTTCGATGGAAGGGCCTCTACGTGTTCGTCACATATTTGTTACTGTTTTAGTACCATTCCGAAAGCAGGCGTTACGAAACGTTTACGCTATGAAAGTATGAAAGGGCGGACAGGCGCTCGGGCTATACTGGAAGCAGAACACGAGAAAGGCCACGCCCATGAACGAAACGTTTCCCGCCGAACAGCACGACACCCGCGAACGCGTCGTCTCGGCACAGCCCGAGCACGCAGACGCGGCGAAAGATGCCGAGCAGGCGAATCCAACCCCTCCCCACGCCAGCCCCGAGCCCGCATGGAAGGGAAAGCCCACCACGCCCGTGAACCTGGTGCTCGAAGGCGGCGCCATGCGCGGCCAGTTCACCGCGGGCGTACTGGATTACTTCTTGGAACATGACCTGTTCTGCGACCAGGTGATCGGCGTGTCGGCGGGCGCGCTGAACGGCTACTGCTATGTTTCGGGCGAAGTGGGGCGCACGTGCTTCCTTAATATGAAGTACTGCAACGACCCGCGCTACCTTTCCATGAAAAGCTTCGTCCATACCGGCAACGCCTGCGGCAGGGAGTTCGCCTTCCATGAAGTGCCAGAAAAGCTCGACCCGTTCGATTTCCAGGCGTTCACGAACAGCCCCATCACGCTGACCGCCGTGTCAAGCGACCTTGAGCTTGGCGAAGCGGACTACCACGCCGTGCGCGACTTGGGCCGCGACGCCGACCTGCCCTACCTGATCGCATCGTCGTCGATGCCCCTGGTCAGCCAGATCGTCGAGGTTGACGGCAAGAAGCTGCTCGATGGCGGCACCTGCGACAGCGTCCCGATCGTGCACAGCCTGCTGACCGAGCGCAAAAAGCACATCGTGGTGCTCACGCAGGACGCAACCTACGAGAAGGGGCCCAACAAGCTGATGCCCGTGCTTACCCAATTGTATGGCGACTTCCCGTACTACCTTGATCGCCTGCGCTACCGCCATGTCGAGTACAACCGCACGTACCGCCAGGTGGCGCGCATGCACGAGGCGGGCGAGCTGTTCGCCATACGCCCCCAGCGCCCCGTGGAGGTGCGCAGCATGGAGCACGATCAGGACAAGCTGCTCGACCTGTACGCGCAAGGCTACGCCGAGGCGGCGCGCACCTGGAACGACCTGCAGGAATACCTGGCGAAATAACCGCCTGGCGCTTCACCACCCTCCAAAGGAAGCAATATGCCGACCGATTTCATATCGCTATTCACCGCGTGCCTGATCGCTGCATGCGCGCCCATCATCGCGCGCATCATCCCGCGCGGGCTTGTCCCGGAAACCGTCATCCTGCTTTTGGCAGGAGCCCTGCTCGGGCCGCACATGGCGGGCCTGATCGAGCTGACCGACTCTATGAACATGATCTCGGAGCTGGGCCTGGCGTTTCTGTTCCTGTTGGCGGGCTACGAGATCGACCCCAAGAGCCTATCGGGTTCGCAGGGCAAGAAAGGCCTTGCGACCTGGGCCGTTTCCATGGTGCTTGCATGCACGGCGGTGTATTTCTCCCCCAACTTCTCGCTCAGCCACTTCGACGGGCTTGCCGTCGCCATCGCGCTGACCACCACGGCGCTCGGAACCCTGATGCCCATCCTGAAGGAGCGAAAGCTTGAGGGCACGCAGGTGGGCAACAGCATCCTGACGTTCGGCACCTGGGGCGAGCTGTGCCCCGTGCTTGCCATGGCGTTGCTGCTTTCCGCCCGCAAAACCTGGCAGACGCTGTTGATCTTGGCGCTATTCGGCGCGCTGTGCGTGATCATGGCCGTAGTGCCTTCGAAGGCGCGCAAAGCAGGCCATGGCGTGTACGGCTTCTTGCACCGCAGGCGCAACTCGACGTCGCAGACCTTCGTCCGCGTGACGGTGGTGCTGCTCATCGGGCTGGTCACCGTCTCGGCGGTGTTCGACCTGGATATCGTGCTCGGCGCGTTCGCCGCCGGCTTCGTGCTGCGCTACATCATCCCCGAAGGCGACCACGAGCTGGAGTCGAAGCTCGATGCCATCGGATACGGGTTCCTCACGCCCGTGTTCTTCGTGGTATCCGGCGCGAAGATCGATCTGGCGGGCGTTGGCGCGCAGCCGGGGCTTTTGATCACGTTCATCTGCGCGTTGCTGCTCATCCGCGCCGTGCCCATCGTGGTCGCGCTGTCCCTGGGCCGGGACGGGAAGGCGCTGTCCATGCACAACCGTATCACCGTGGCGCTGTACTGCACCACGGCGCTGCCCATCATCGTCGCAGTAACAAGCCTTGCCGTGAAATCCGGCGCCATGGCCCAGGATACCGCCGGCGTTTTGGTGGCGGCGGGCGCGATCACCGTGTTCCTCATGCCGCTTCTGGCATCGCTGACCTACCGCGTGGTTGACGCGAAGCCCATCGAGGCCGTACAGGAGATTGTGGAGAATCCCCAGGATATCCGTTCCATTTTGCACGAGCACTTGGAACTCGAGCGCATGATGGCACGCCAGGAGATAGCCGCGCGCATGGCCGCGAAGGCGCGCCGAGACGCGGGCGAAGAGGCGGCTTGGGAAGACGTGGCGTTCGCCCTGCAGCGCCAAAGCCAACGTAAGCGCGCCATGGACGAGATGCTCGATTTCGCCCGACGCGAATACGCCGCACACGAGGACGACCTACAGGAACTGGGCGAGAAAGCGGGCATAACGCGCGAGGCCGCCGCCGAACGCACCGCGAAAGCCGCCAAGGCGTTCGCGCAGCACCTCAAGGACGGAAACTGGGAGGAAGAACGCCGCATCGCCGAGCGCGCCGTGCGCGAGTACCGCCGCCACATGCACGAGCTGGGCAAGCACCTCGACAAGCACCATCAAGACGACGGAAGGTAGGCAGCTACCGCAAGGCGATGCTCCAACGCAACCGCTCAGGCCCTGCAGCGAGGGCTGCCTGCCGGCGCAGAACAACCGCCGAAAACGCGTCGTCGCGCGCTCTCGCAGGCCGGTTCGGCCGCAAGCCGACCAAACCGGCCTCAACCTACCAGCAAAACGCCTCCTGCTTCCCAGGCGATCGCAATGCCGGGGAAGCAGGAGGCATTCATGATTCCAGCGCTCTACGCGCTGCTATACGTTCCTCAAACTATTCCGGGAAGAACACCTGGTCGATGCGCTGCTGCTCGGCCTGCGAGCGTTTCTCGATGAGGCTGCCCACCACCATGAGCACGCCCGCCACGGTGATGCCGATGACGATCTGATGCAGGCCCATCACCTTCAACCCTGCCGCCATGCACGCGCAATACGCACCCGTGCCGCCGACCATGGACAGCAGGGCTCCCAGCTTGCTAGCGCGCTTCCAGAACAGGCCGCACACCATCACCCAGAAAAACGCCGTCTCCAGGCCGCCGAAGGCGAACATGTTGATCTTCCAGATAACGTCGGGCGGCACCACGGCCAAGGCGAACACGATAACGCCCACGCACAACGTGACCATCTGCGAGCCGCGGGAGATGCCGCGCTCGGAAGGCTGCGTGCCGCGAGCCTCGCAGCTATGCAGGTACACGTCCTTGATGATGGCCGAAGACGAAGCGATCAACAGCGACGACACCGTGGAAATGGACGCCGCGATAGGCCCGATGATGGCCACGCCCGCCGCCCAAGACGGCAGCGTCTGCGCGATGGCGCGCGGGATGATGTTGTCCACGCTCGAACCGTAATCGGCAAGGCTGCCCGTCAACACGCCGGCCGACAGCACGCCGAGCGCCGTGACGCCGATCATCATAAGGCCGATGATCACGGTGCCGGTGATCATGGCGCCGTGCAGGGCCTTCGTATCCTTGAAGCCCATGCAGCGCACCATGGATTGCGGCAACACGAACGTGAACACGCCCACGAGCAGCCACTGCGTGAAGTACAGCGTGGCCGGCATGCCGCCGCCGCTGAAGGGCTCGAGCATGGCGGGATGGTTCGCCTTGATGGTATCCATGATGTTCTCGTACCCGCCGCCTGCGGTCAGGATGCCGGCGGCCAGCACGCCGATGCCCACGAGCATGATGATGCCGCAGAGCGCATCGGTGAACGCCACGCCGCGGAAGCCGCCGATGGTGGTGAACAGGATGACCGCCGCGCCGAACAGCACGAGGCCGACCATGTACGAGTAACCGGTGACCGCCTCGAACAGCTTCGCACCGCCCACGAACTGGGCGACCATGGTGGCGGCGAAGAACAGCACCACGATGACGGCGCTGATGTTGGCAAGGGCATTGGAGTTGTAGCGGGCGCGTACGACGTCGATGACGGTGACCGCGTCAAGCTTGCGCGCCACGAGCGCCAACTTCTTGCCCATGATGCCGTAGAGCAACACGAGCGCCGTAACCTGCACGACCGCCATGTACACCCAACCCCAGCCGATCAGCCACGCCTGCCCCGGGCCGCCGACGAAGCTGCTGACGGAGCCGTACGTGGCGATGGTGGTCATGGCCAGCACGAAGCCGCCGAGCGTGCGGTTGCCGATGAAGTATTCCTTGACGAAGCCCCCTTCGCCAGCGCTGCGACGCCGCGCGACGAAGCTGATACCGAGCGCCACTGCCAAAAACAGGACAAGCGGGATAAGCGCTACAAGGTTTTCCATGCGCTACTCACCGTCCTCAGACGCATCGGCCTTGCCGGCGGAGCCGCTGCCCGCCACCTCATCAAGATCGAAGTCGGCGAACACGCGGCGGCTGAGCACCACAGCGGCCACGATGGCGGCGATCCACGGCGCAACGCAGCCGCCGATGACCCATAACGGCGTGTGGAACACCCAGATGTCGGTTCCCGCCAAGCCGAAACCGCCCACAAGCCATACGACGATGATGCACGCAAGAGCCACCGCCGTGGCGCGCGCTTCCTTGTTCGCCTGCCGCATAGCCTGGGCATACGTGCGGATATCGCTTTGGGACACTGCCCTCCCCTTCCCGTAAGGTTGCTTTACGGGGAAATGCTACCACTCCGACCACGCTGCTTCGTTTTGAAAGCCGATTCCAATCCGCGAATGCACGAACCCGGAAGACGGCGGGTTAGGTGACCGCCCGCTAAATCACCGGCGGGCGGAACTCCTTCTTGCCGCGGGCGCGCTCGCGGGCGTTGCGGTTGCGCAGGTTCTCCACGCAGCCCTGCATGCCGTGCGGGACGTAATCGAGCTGATCGAGGTTGTCGGGCAGATAGCTGACCAGCGACAACGGCGCCGTCTGCTCCACGCGCTCAGGCGCGGGCCCCGGACACGCGAAGATGCCGAACGCGCACGCACCCTGTTCGGTGAGCTTGCGCTCATAGGCGCTCCAAGGCTCGCTGGGGAACTCGGCGCGAACGTCATCGCTTCGCCAGGTGACCTTGTACCCCGCCAACTCGAGTTGCGTGAGGGTGAAATCGCGCAGCGGCTGGCTATCGGTGCGCAAACGGATGCCCGCGCCTTGCCCGAGCAGCGGACGGTACGTCATCAGCCGATCAAGATACGTCAGACGCAGATGCGCCTTCTTCTTTTTCGGGAACGGCGTGGGGAAGTTCATGAGCAGCGCCGAAAGCTCGCCGTCAGCGAACACGGCCGACAGGTCGATCTCGGCGGGAGCGCCCGAACGCGCCCCTTTGCCGGCGGATGCGCGGGAAGCATGCGCTTGCTCGGGATGCTTGGCGAACGCTGACGAACCGCCCGGCACATCACCGCGAGCGATACCATCGGCAACGGCGCTGGCAGCAGGAGCCCCCGCTTCGGCCTCATCGTCGAATGCGGGCACGCCATCCATCAGGAAGACCGCGTTGTCCACGCCAGCCGCGGCAGCCGCCTCGGCAGCGCGAAGCGTGCAGACCGCATCCACGTCGAAGCCGACGAATAGCACGTCGGGGCGCATCTTGGCGCAAGCAACGGTGTACTCGCCCTTTCCGCAACCCAAATCCAGCACGACACGCGAGAACGCCCGCCCACGCACGGCCCCGCCGGGAGCCCACGTGGCCCAACGGCCGGCCCAACTAGCGCCGTCGCAGCAGATCTGATCGCTGCACTCCCGGAAGCGCTTCGCAAACGAGAATCCTTTGTGCAATCTGGAAGCAGCCGAGCGCATGCCTTCCCCTTTCGTTGGCGGGACGGTTTCCGCGCCATATACCTGAACAGCCCCGCAAAGCAAACCTTGCGGGGCTGCGATCTAACACATCAGGCAGGCTAAGCCGCCGTTATGCCGCATTACGCGCGGGTGCGGATCTCCTCGCACACCTTCGCGATGAAGTCGGCCGTCTCGAACGGATGCGTCTCGTTGGAGCGGTCGCGCACGGCGATGTTGCCCTCCTCGGCCTCCTTCTCGCCGACGACGATCATGTAGGGCACGCGGTCGATGCTGCGGGCCTCACGGATCTTGTAGCCGATCTTCGCGTCGCGATCGTCAACGGCAACGCGGATGCCCGCATCCTCAAGCTGCGCGGCAACCTGATGCGCGTAATCGCGAGACTTCTCGGACACGCACAGGACCTTGACCTGCGTGGGAGCCAGCCACACGGGGAACTTGCCCGCATAGTGCTCGATAAGGATGCCGATGAAGCGCTCGACGGAACCGAAGCACACGCGATGCAGCATGATGGGGCGCTTCTTCGAGCCGTCGTGGTCCACGAACTCCAAGCCGAAGTTCAGCGGCATCTGGAAGTCAAGCTGCACGGTGCCGCACTGCCACGTACGGCCGAGCGAATCCTCCAGATGGAAGTCGATCTTCGGACCGTAGAACGCGCCGTCGCCCTCGTTGAGCTCGTAGTCCATGCCAAGCTCGGCCAAAGCCGTCTTCAGGCCGTTCTCCGCGGCCTCCCAGTCCTCGTCGGAGCCCATGGAGTCATCGGGGCGGGTGGAAAGCTCCACATGGTACTTGAAACCGAACTGCTGGTACACCGAATCGATAAGGCGAACGACGCCCACGATCTCATCGGTGAGCTGGTCGGGGCGCACGAACAGGTGCGCATCGTCCTGGTTGAAGCAGCGCACGCGGAACAGGCCGTGCAGGGCGCCGCGCATCTCGTGGCGGTGCACCGTGCCGATCTCGCCGGCGCGGATGGGCAGGTCGCGATAGCTGCGCGGTTGAGAGGCGTACACGAGCACGCCGCCAGGGCAGTTCATCGGCTTGATGCAATACTCTTCATCGTCGATGACGGTGGAGTACATGTTGTCCTTGTAGTGGTCCCAGTGGCCCGAGGTCATCCACAGCTGCTTGTTCATGATCATGGGCGTGGAGATCTCGACGTAGCCGGCCTTGCGATGGATCTCGCGCCAGTAGTCGAGCAGCGTGTTCTTGAGCACCATGCCGTTAGGCAGGAAGAACGGGAAGCCCGGAGCCTCCTCGCGCATCATGAACAGGTCCATCTCGCGGCCGATCTTGCGGTGGTCGCGCTTCTCGGCCTCTTCGAGGTTGTGCAGGTACTCGTCAAGCTCGGCCTTCTTGAAGAACGCCGTGCCGTAGAGGCGCTGCAGCTGCTCGCGGCTGGCGTCGGCGCGCCAGTAGGCGCCCGCGAGCTTCATGAGCTTGATGGCGCCGATCTTGCCGGCGGACGGGATGTGCGGACCGGAGCACAGGTCGACGAAGGAACCGTGGCGATAGATGGTGATCTGCTCGTCGGTGAGGTCGTCGATGTGCTCGAGCTTGAAGCGCTGGTCGGCGAAGATCTCCTTCGCCTGGTCGACGGTGACCACCTCGCGTACAAAGGGCTCGTTGGCCTTGATGATCTGCTGCATCTTCTTCTCGATGGCGCCGAAGTCGTCGGAGGAGATGTTCTCGGGCAGCAGGAAGTCGTAGAAGTAGCCGTCATCGGTGGCAGGGCCGAAGGCGATCTGCGTGCCGGGGAACAGGTCCTGCACGGCCTCGGCCATGATATGGGCGCAGGAATGGCGCAAGATATGCAGCGCCTCGGGGCTTTTCGCCGTGATGATCTCGACGGCGGCGCCATCGTGGGCGGGGGTGGTCAGGTCGACGAGCTTGCCGTCGATCTTACCGGCAAGCGCGGCCTTCGCAAGGCCCGCGCCGATGGAAGCCGCCACGTCGGCGACGGTTGCCCCGGCGTCCAGCGTTTTCTTCGAGCCGTCGGGCAAAACGATTTCCATGATACGTTCCTTTCTTCAGCCGGGCAGGTGCATACCGCCTGCGCATCGGTTTTACGGGATTATAAAAAGATAGCATGCAGACGCACACCATGCTAGCGCATAGACCGGCGAATCCCAAATAAGGGCCCGCGCATGCATAGGAGCTTCACGCCCGCCCGCCTGCGCGGCATTTACGACAAGACCGCAAAAGCCCCGACTATGCGCCCGAAAAGCAAAACGAGCCGTCCAAGCGGACGGCTCGTGCTCATGACAAGGAAACGAAGCCTATTCCTCGGGACGCGCCGGGCGCTGCGAACGCGGCTGGCGCGCAGCGGCCTGAGGCTGCGGAGCGCGGCGAGCCGCCTGACGCTGGCCGCCGACCGGGCTTGCGCAGTACGGGCACACCGTCCATGCCGGCTCAAGGGCATGGCCGCAATGGCCGCACAGGTTCTTCAGGCGCTGATGGCAGTTCGGACACAGGACGTAATCGGACTCCACGGGGTAGCCGCAGTTGGCGCACTCGCCGTAGTGCATGAGCTGACGCTGTTTGAGCGCCACCTCGAGCTCCTGCTCGTCGCGATCGATCTGCAGCAGCGGCGGACGCAGCAGGCAGTACGCGATAACGCCCACCAGCGGGACGAGGGCGACGATGCCCCACACATACCAATAGCTGCCGCGCAGATACGCATCGCGCGCAACCCACACGATTGACAGGATGTATAAGATGGCAAGCAGCACGACCACGACGGAAAACGCCGCTTGGATCTCAGGCGTGATCAGCTGCGAAAGCAGTTCGCTCATAGTGTCCCCATTCTTTCCTTTGATCGGCGCTTCGGCCGCTACGCCAGTGCGAACGCTTACGGTCCCCATTAGCACATATACGATGCGGGATTATATCAAACCAGGCAAAACAAGGGCGTTTTGCCAACTAATTTCCGCAACCAGGGTCAGGCAGCGTGCGAACAGAGGCCGACAGCGGGCGGAAAAGCCGCCTGCGCGACCAGCCGGAACGTCCTACACCGCGCCCGGGGCGAAGCAGAACGCAAGCAGCGCATAGCTTGCGCAACCGGCGAGGGCGCACCACAGAAGCGACTTGGTCTTGCGCGCGACCACGACCACCACCGCGGCGGCCGCAAGCGGCATGGCGGCAGGCCACACGCCCGCGTCGAACATGCCCGGCGAAAGCAAGTCGTTGGCAACGAGCGCGGCGAACGCCGCGGGCGGGATGAACCCGAGCGCACGCGCCAGGCCCTCGGGGAGCTGGCGGCCCTTCAGCACGAACAGCGGCAGGCAGCGGCACAGCAGCATGGTGACCAGGCACGTGCCGAAGACGATGAAGAAGTCGGTCATGCTCATCGCACATCGCCCCCTTCCCCGGCGGCCTGCGC
This sequence comes from uncultured Senegalimassilia sp., assembly GCF_934630535.1. Classification (GTDB taxonomy): domain Bacteria; phylum Actinomycetota; class Coriobacteriia; order Coriobacteriales; family Eggerthellaceae; genus Senegalimassilia. Next base: position 69,202 of record NZ_CAKTVU010000005.1, on the reverse strand, counting down.
GATCTTTTCCTCGAACGCGGCGTCCTCGGCTCTGCGCTGGCGGCGCACCTGCGAGACGAGCATGGCGGCGACCACGCCTAAGATGGCGCCGACCAGGATGGCGGGACCGGCAAGCCCCACGGCCTTGCACGTGAACACGCCCACGATGGCCACCACAGCGGCGACCACGTTCTCGAACGTGATCTTCTGCGTGACCAGCAGGCAGATGAAGATGCTGGTCATAGCGAAACTGGCGATGGCCAGCGGGATGCCGAGCGCGCCTCCGATGAGCACGCCTGCCACGTTGGACAGGGTCCAAGATGCGCACGAGCAGATGTTGACGATGGTGGCACGCGGCACGTTCCAGGTGCCCGTGGCGAAGTTCGCCATGTTCACGCCGAAGCTTTCGTCGGTGACCGTGGCGGAGAACAAAAACGACAGGCGCTTGGGCTCCTTGGCGCACATAGGCGCAAAAGACGCCGAATACAGCATCTGGCGCGTGTTCACGAGCGACACGCTGGCGATGATGGAGGCCAGGGGGCTTCCCGCAAGCCACATGTTGGGAATCATGAACTGACCCGCACCGGAATAGAACATGCACGAAAGGAAGAACACCTGCACGGCGTTCATGCCGATGGAGTCTTCCAAAATGCCGCAGGGAATGCCGATGGCCACATAGCCGAGCATGATGGGGATGGCGGCCTGCACCGCCGGTTGTATGTCGCTTCTCTGTATCATAACCGCACGATTATAGCCCGAAGGGAATCGGGAAAACAGGGGTTGCTTTTCGCGCGAAAGAGGGATGGCAGCACAGCCCGGCGGACGGCGCCGCGCACACCACCCTACCGCATGAAGTCGCGCGGCACGAACAGGCGCTTGAACGTTGCGGTGGCGTAACGGTCGGTCATGCCGGCGATGTAGTCGGTGACGGCCTGCAGGCTATCGCCCTCGGCGATGACGCGATATTCCTCGGGCACTTCCTCGATGTTGTCGACGTAATAGTCGAACAGCTGCGAGACCAAGTGCTTCGCCTTGTTCACTTCCAGCAGCACCTGGGGCGCGGTGTAGACGTTGGCGAACAGGAAGCTGCGCAGCTCGTTCATGGCATCCCATACCGGCTGCGACAACGCGATATCGTCGAGCGCGGCGGAGGTTTGCACCATGTCGCGCACCAAAAGCTCGATGCGGCTGGAGTGATCGAGGCCGAGCACCTCGTGCGTGCTCGCAGGCAGCGCATCCTCGGTGAGCAGTCCGGCGCGGATGGCATCATCGATGTCGTGGTTGACGTAGGCGATGCGGTCGGCGGTGGCCACGATGCGGCCCTCGAGCGTTTCAGCGCGGATGGCGCCGGTATGGTGCAGGATACCGTCGCGCACCTCGGCGGTGAGGTTGAGGCCCCGTCCGTCGTTCTCGATGCGCTCGACCACGCGAAGGCTTTGCTCGTTATGGCGATACTGGGCGGCCACCTGGGCAGATGCAACGTCGATACCGCGACGGCGCGCCAGGCAGCCCGCTAAGGCCGCCTCGCCGGTATGGCCGAACGGCGTGTGCCCCAGGTCGTGGCCAAGCGAGATGGCCTCGGCCAAGTCCTCGTTGAGCCCAAGAGCGCGGGCGATGGTGCGCGCTATCTGCGCCACTTCCAAGGTATGGGTGAGCCGCGTGCGGAAGTGATCGCCTTCGGCAGCTAGGAACACCTGCGTTTTGTGCGACAGGCGACGGAAGCTTTTGCAGTGCAGGATCTTATCGCGGTCGCGCTGGAATTCGGTACGCAGGAAATCCGGCTCCGCCGAACGCGCGCGGCCCTCGGATTCGTCGGATTTTGCCGCATCCGGGCTTAGCAGCGCGTGCTCGCGCAGCTGCTGGTCCTCGCGATGGACGATGTTCATAGCAACCCCTCCTGACCTTAGATTTCAGGCTCATCAGCAGTATACCGCGCAAATGCGCGCCCCGCTGCGCGACGCGGCCCGAACGGCGCACGGGCGCGATCGGCGTGAAGTTATGGAAAGGTTGACGCGGACACGAAACGAATAAGCCACAGACGAGGAGAAAGAAGTATCATGGTTCACTAATGCAACGATTTGATGACACGAAAGGCCCTCATGAGCGACACCTCGACCGAACACCGCAAACCTGAGAAGTATCTTCTTGATTCAACGTTTTTCGTGGCGTTCGAACTTGCCCATGAGGGCTTGAAGGAAGGCCTTCGCGAAGCAAGCTGCCTGAACTGCACGCAATATCGCGCGCTCATCAAGCTTGCCGCAGCCGAACCCGAGCCCATCGGGCAGAAGGACCTGGGCATCATGCTGGATTTGAGGCCCAACGTGATCACGCATGCCGTGAACAAGCTGGAAGACGCCGGCTTCGTCGAGCGCATCCACACGCCCGGAAAACGGGGAAGCCGCGTGCGCGTGCTCGAGGCGGGCATCCGCCACATCGAACAGGCCAACCCCGCCATCATCGCCCAGCTCTACCGCATCTTCCCCACCCAAACCGCGCCGTTCCGCTCGATCTGCGAGGCCGCCGTCATGGCCGGCGCCACCATCGAGCCGCCGCTGTCCCGCGAGATGTCGCGCAAATTCTTCGCCTCCCGCGCCCTGGCTTCCTTCGAGGTGCTGCGAAAGCGCATAGAAAAGGCCTTGGAGGAGTCCTGCGATGGGGCGACGTTCAGCGAATGCCGCGTACTGCAGCGCTTAGGGGAAGTGGGGCACCCCATGCGCATCGTGGACCTGGCTCGTCAGCTGAAGCTCACAAGCGCCACCGCCGTACGGGCTACCGACCGCCTGGCGGAGCGCGGTTGGGTGGAGCGCATGAGCGCGCCCGACGACCGCAAAGCCGTATATGTGGCATGCACCGACGAAGGGCTCCGCATGCAGGACATCGTGCTCGCGGGAGTGGACCGCATCGCCACGCAATACCTGTGGAGCCGCCTTGCCCCCGATAAGTGCCGCGACATCGCCATGGCGGGCCACGTGGTGATGGCCGACCTGCAGCAACGCGAAGAGCAGGAACGCCTGAGCACCCTCGCGCAGCTGCGTCCCTTGAAGCAGTGATGCGCGGGCTTCCCCGCCGTGGCAATATCGTTCGCGATCAGATTCGCCGCACGGGCCTCGACGACATATCTAAGCGAAAACCCGCCTCGAATCCCACGCGCGCTCCCGCTCCGTCGAAAACGAAACGGCTGGCACCAAAACGAAAAGGGGCGTTGACTTGAGCCAACGCCCCTTTTTTACGAATGCGCGATTATGCGCGATTCGCCACTTCTTGAGCCTGATCGTACGTCAACCACCCATCAGGGATGGGCGCATCATCATGGCATCGGCTGCACGCGTTCACCGAAGCACGATGCGCCTTATGGCAATCTCCGCAGTCGAGCTGCTGCCCATGCATGGCCATATGCGGGTTGCGCTCGCCGTACTGCGCCGTCGCCTTCACCAAGTCCTGGCGCGTGATGTTATGGCACGCCGAGTTCAAGCAGAATGCATCGCCATCCTGGCTCAGCCACTCGCCGAGCTGTTCGGTATCGCGTTCCCCAAGCACCAACCCATAGGTTTCGTTGGCGTACAGCGGCATATTGCCGGTGGCCCACTCGCTTACCTCGGTCAGCTGCTGCGACATGGTGGGTTTATGGCAGCTCAGACAGTTCGCATCAGCACCGCCTTCCTCTTTCGGCATCGCATGCACCACGGCCAACATGGAATCGGTGTTCTCCACCGTATTCCCCCACTTGTCAACGCCCTGCACGCCCGGCTCCTGCTCGAACGCGGCAAGGTAAGGATCCATGGGCGTATGGCAAATGGCGTTGCAAAAGCTGGGCTGCTCATGCCAAACCCAAAAGCCACCGCCGGCAACTGCCGCAACCACCGCCACCACAGCCACGGTGATCGGCCATTTGCAGCTTTTCCCGCGAGGATTGCCGGTCCCGTTTTGCTCGCTCATATGTTTGAACCCCCTTTCCGGAAAAGAATCGGAATATGCTAGCGGTTGCCCCCGAGCGCGCAGCGCGCTTTTGCTCGAAAGCTTCGGAGAGAATGCCGCCTACGCTTTATCCAAGCATGGACAATGCCTGGTCGGCAGCCGCTTCGGCCTTGTCCAGGGTTTCGAACGTCAAATCGGGGTTGTGAGCGCCCTCGCTGTTCTCGACCATCACGAAATCCCAGTAGAATTGCGCGTTGCGCTGCAATTTCCACAGAGCGGCAAGCTCATCGGAAGGAGCCTGCTTGCTGCCGGCGTCCTTGGCGGCTTTGATCGCGGCGATCTCGTCAGCATACTTGTCGGCGATCTTGTTCGTCATATCCTCGATCTTCTCGCTGATCGAGGTGACGCGCTGCTCTTCCTTAGCCTGCGTAGCCGCAACTTCGCTCTTCAGGTCGGCATGGCAGTTGTTGCAGTCGTTTGCCAGCATATCCTCGTTCTCAAGCGGGCTGATCCAATTATGAGACGTGTATGCGGTGCCGTCCTCGGCGACTTCGGTACCCATATGGCAGTCGGAGCAGGTGTATCCGATGCGCGCCATGGTGGTGGATTCCCCGCCGTAGATGGTTTCGAACTCCGGATGCTGCACCTTGATCATAGGCGCCATGGTGTCGGCATGGTTCCAGTCGGAGAAGTTCATATCATCGTAATAGGCGAGGATGGCATCGGGCGTCATCTGATCGGTGCCGGTGTAGGGGTTCGTCGTCGCCTTCGTGGTCGGATCGAAATAATACTCGTTGTGACACTGACCGCACGTCTGGCTGGCCAGCGGCGCCTTCTTCTCGTTGTCCACGTCGTCGCCGAGCGCCCTCACGAAGAACTTGTTGCCCACGACCAATTGGGTGGGGTCGTTCTCATGGCAGTTATAGCAGCTGATAGGCTCGTCGAACTGATCGATCATGTCTTTGAATTTTCCTTGATAAGCCGTATCGCCCTCCGCATTCACCAACGCGGTATATTGCGGGGTCTTGCACGAAATGCAGTTGGCGAGCTGCTCCTTTTTCTGCGTACGCGGAGTCTCCTTCACCGTATCGAGCGCGTGCGTATGACCGTGCGCCTCATCATAGCCAAGCGCAAAGGCATATCCCTTGTACATGGTGTTCAGCGCAGGGTACAGCTGCAGGTAATCATGCTTGCCCTCGGTGCCGTTTGCGTCGTTTTGCTTATAGGTTTGATACTGATATGGGTAATCGCCGGCCCATTGATCGGCATGCACCACGCCATACTCATCGGCATCGGGCGTCTGCTCGACTTGCTGCGCGACCGGCTTGTCGGTTGCCTTCTGATCGGCACGTCCAGCCTTGTCGGCGTTCGGCGCACAAGCCGAAAGGCCCACTACCAGGCCGAATGCGCACAAAGCGGTAGTCCAAACGATCGCCTTGCTCCCTTTTGCCTTCATCATCTCCATCTTCCTCCCTTCTTGCAGGCGCTTCTCTCCGCATCCAACGGTACACGCATCGCGCATGCCCATGCGCTTGATGCGCGCGCAGTAGCGAACCCTCCCGCAAACAGACGGGGAAAACCCTATGATTTCTTCAGTGCCGCTTACGACCTGCTATTGTTATTAGGTTGTCTCTGCGCGGAACACGCAGAAGCGTTTAAGATGCTTTTGGTCATGGAAGGGGACATCATGGGGGCATCGAACTTCGACCAGGCAACGATTTCGGGGAAGAACGCCGCGTTCCAGCAAGCGGTCGACGTGCTGCGCGAGCGCTTCCGCTTCGACTTCGCATCCATGGGCATCACCGCGTTTCCAGGGGCTCCGCTAAAATGGATCTACAGCGCAGGCGAGACCAGCAATCGCCATCGTCGCATCTCGCTAGCGCCCGGGCACGGCATCGGCGGCATCGTGCTGAAAACCGGCAAACCCATGCTGTTCACCGACATCGATTCGGAAATGGACCCTCGCGAATACTCGTCCTATCCCATCGTGTTTGCCGAGGACCTGCACAGCTTTTGCGCTTTGCCGCTCAAACGCGCAGACCATGTGGTAGCCGTGCTGCTATGCGCTTTTCGCAACGTCGATCCATCGCATACGGAAACGTTTCGTACGCTTATAACCGATGAGCTGCGTGGGACGTTTTGCGGGCTCGAGGTGGTTTCCGAAGGGTTCATGGGACTTGGAGAAGCCGGCGACCGAAGTGAAGCCACGCTTATCGACATCTCGGGCGATACCTCTTTCGCCGGCGTGCGCGACACCGACGAGACGGGCGCGCCGAAGCTGTTGCGCGGCGACCTGGCTCGCGCCATAGGCGCGCAAGAAGAAGAGCGACGGCGCATTTCACGCGAGCTGCACGATGGCGTGGCGCAAGAGCTTCTGACCGTCACCTTCACGTTGCAACGCCTTACGGACCACGTCGACGCAGTAGGCGCCGATATCCTTGAAGAGGCGCGCAGCGGCATCAACGGCGTGCTCGATGAGTTACACAACATTTCCGTGATGCTGCGCCCCAGTTCGCTTGATCATTTGGGGTTCGTGCCCGCTCTGCGCAGCCAAGCCTTGCTGCTAGAGAAAACCTATGGCTCCGCCATCCGCTTCGAAGGCCAACTCTCCCTTCCCCGCTTCGATCGCGCATTGGAAACGCAAGCCTATCGCATTTGCCAGGAAGCCATGACGAACGCCTGCAAGTACTCCGGATCGGATGCAGTGACCGTAAGCGTTGAGGCTGCCGGTAGCTGGCTTCACATCAGCATAGTCGATGAGGGCTGCGGCTTTGACGTGGCGCATCCCGCCATCAAGGGCAGCGGCTGCGGGTTGCTCGGCATGCAAGAGCGCGCCAACCAAGTAGGCGCCACGCTTTCCATCGAATCAAACGAACACGGCACGCGCGTCACCTTGGTCACGCCCATGCGTTCGATGGAGGAAGGTGATGCGCAATGATCAGCGTAGTGCTCGCCGATGACCATGTAGTGGTACGAACCGGCATAAAAATGCTGCTTGACGCTGATCCCGATATCGAGGTTGTGGCCGAAGCCGCCGAGGGAACGGAGGCGTATTCCCTGGTGGCCCGCTACAAACCCGACGTGCTGCTATTGGATATATCCATGCCGCCCGGGCAAAGCGGGCTTATCGCGTGCGAAAAGACGGCAAAGGATTTCCCAGATACCAAAGTGGTTATCCTCACCATGTTCGCAGAGCCGGAATACCTGCTGTACACGCTGCGAGGCGGGGCAGCAGGATACGTGCTGAAGAACTCCACGCCTGAGCAACTGCGCCAGGCCGTGCACGACGTTGCCAACGGCGGCAGCTATATCCACCCCACCATGGTCGAGCTGTTGGCAAAACACTCGACGAGCGGCTCAAGCGACCCGTCAATCCAACAACTGTCCAGCCGTGAACTGGAAATCCTGCAGCTGATAGCCCGCGGGCACACCAACAAGGAGATTAGCAAGATGATGTTCCTGTCCGTGAAAACCGTTGAGGCGCATCGTAGCAAGATATATAAGAAGCTTCATCTGAAAACACGCGCCGATGCCGTCGATTACGCGCTACGTCATAAGCTGCTCGACCTGTGACGCACCGCACTACGCGGTTTTGCCGCAATAAGCCGGAGGAAAGCGCATCCTCGCACCTTGCCCCCGATAAGTGCCGCGACATCGCCATGGCGGGCCACGTGGTGATGGCCGACCTGCAGCAACGCGAAGAGCAGGAACGCCTGAGCACCCTCGCGCAGCTGCGTCCCATCGACCGTTAAGCCAGCGCCGATCAGGCGTGCTTGCCAGCAGCGAGCTCTTCGACCGAAGCGTCCGCGTTGCTTTGCAGCCCATCGATGCCGATCAGATCGAACAGCTCCTCGCGCGAATGGATATCGAACTTCTGATACACATGGCGCACATGCGCTTTCGCGGTACCGTTAGCGATGAACAGCTCGCGCTCGATCTGCCCGACGGTCTTACGTTGCGCCAGGAGCATAAGCACCTCGGTCTCACGCGACGTCAACCCGAATCGCTTCGCTAAAAGCTCGCAGCGATCGACGATCTCCTGCTTGCGCACCGCCCGCCCATCTGCCTGCGAGCCATCGAGAAATGACGCTCCCCATTTGTTGGAAAGCTCCTTTTGAGACAGCAGCACAAACGTTCCCATGATCACGGCGACGATAGCTATGCCGATGGCGATAGTGGTGCCGCGCACACCGCCGACATCGACCATCGACCCGTATTCATACACGCACCGGCCCAGAAACATGAATATGAGGCGAAGGCTGCGCTCTATTCCGAACAGCCATATCGCCGACACGCCGTAGCGATAGCACAGGTTCGAGCACAACACCATAATCAGGATGGTGAACGCGGTGTAGCCACCCGCCACGCAATACCCGCCGAACATGTCATCGGCAAAACCAAAGACGGAAATGGAGAATAACGCAACCACCGTCAGCGGCAATGCGATGCGGCAAAGCACGTTGAAATCGAATTTGTCGCGTTGCACCAGCACGCCGATGACCACGAGCACGGCCACAATGAACGTTCCCGGCGACGAATGCGGCCCGAACGCGCCACGGTAAGCACTCGATTCGATAATGCCGTATGAAAACGCGAAGAAGCCCATGAGCAGCATGATCTTCCACGGCACGGAGACGCTCACCCACGTTTTCTGCGGCCGTTCGCCTTCAGGCAGCAACTCGAAACCGTGTCGAGCGCACAGCAGGGCCGCTACGGGAAGCAACGTCGTCATAACAAACAACCACGGCATCTTAAAGCCCATGAACACATACACGATCAGCGCACCGAACGCCAGAGACGACGCGTAATACAGCGTCACGCGTATGGGATTCAAGCACCCATACAGCTCGCTGAAAATCAAGATGATCAAGCCCAGGCCCAAACCGCCGAGAACCGAACTCGCAACGCCAAGCTGCGACGCGAGCGATGGCATGAAATACGACGCAAACAGCAGCACGGTAGACGACAGCATGAAACAGCCGCAAAGGATATACACCCGGCTTCTGCTGAACAGCGGGCCGATTCTACGCGCAAGCGCCACGCACGCCAGCATTTCGACGATAGCGGTGAAATCGAACAAATCGCGCATGGAAACGGAAAAAGCCGGGAAGCTGACGAACGACCCCACGAAGGTAATCTCTATCCAGGCGCGGTAGATGCCCAACCCTAGAAATGCCAACGGGATAGGCACCAGCACATCACGCAAAGGACGGTGCGCCTTCTTCTCTTGCGCCTGATCGCCGCTCGATGGCTTCACCTGCGCGACATTCTGCGCCGCTACATTCGAACTATGCACAACCGTCCCCCATCACCTCATCCAATGGGGTTATATATCCATGTAACCCCCTCTCCCTTCCTCAATTGTATACGACCTCTTAGGTGCAACGCTAACGCGGGCGGAAACAATAGCGCGAGTATTGCCTGTTCAAGAGCGGGTTATTTCAAGGGGTTATGGAAATAGTCCCCCTGATTTCCCAAGAGGCTGATGAATCGACGTGTTTGTGAAGATATTGTGCAGGGCACAGCAACGAGTTTTGGAGGGCGAAGGGATCGTTGCTCTGCCCCGTCGAGCATGCAAGCGAAATGCGGGGCTCGCATACCGAAAGGAGTTACTCATGTCCAAGGAAATGTCGCGTCGCGATCTGCTCAAGATGAGCGGGCTGGCGGCAGCAGGCGTCGCGGGAGCATCGCTTCTGGGCGGCTGCGCACCGAAAGCGGCATCGAGCGCATCCGATTCAGGCAAGGCGGCAAACGGCGGTTCGACCGCCGCAACCACCGCGGCAGGCCACGAGCGCGCAGGGCTTCCGAGCTTCCTGAGCGCACCCGAGCCGATCAAGGACGTGAAAACCACGAAGGATTACGACGTCGTGATCGTTGGCGCTGGCGCCGCAGGCATCCCCGCCGCCATCACCGCCAAGGAAGCCGGCGCGAGCGTCGCCGTCATCCAGAAGGAAAGCACCGCCATCTCGCAAGGCAACACCGCAACGGGCATCCTGCTTGACAAGTCCGATCCCGCCGGCGTCGAAGCCGTGGTGTCGAAGCTGATCTCCGAGCATGATTACCGCGCCAAGCGCGAACAGGTGGAGCTGTGGGCGAAGAACTCCGGCGAGGCCATCACGTGGCTGTTCAACCTGGCACAGCAATGCGGCGCGCAGGTCTCCGACACCACGAAGAAGTGGACGTCGAGCATTGCGAAGGTCAACGACTACGAGATGAACTACTTGTCCATCGACTTTGGTCCGAAGCCCTACAACACCGGCGAAGGCATGAAGACGTTGGCCGAGTACGCGGAAAAGCAGGGCGTCGACTTCTTCTACTCCACCGAGGCGAAACAGCTGGTGGGCGACGCATCGGGCATCACGGGCGTTATCGCCAAGGGCGCCGAGGGTAACATCCAGTTCAACGCGAAAAAGGGCGTTATCCTGGCTGCCGGCGATTACCAAAACGACGATGAGATGGTGAACTACTACCTTCCGGACCTGAAGCACCTCGGCCGCAAGCAGACGAACAAGACCGGCGACGGACACAAGATGGCCATTTGGGCCGGCGGCGCGATGGAGGACCTCGGTCATACCAAGATGCTGCACGACTTCGACGGCGGTCCGGGCTCCATGTGCGATATGCCGTTTTTGGCTGTGAAGATGGACGGTACGCGCTTCTGCGATGAAACCTGCGGCATGTCGCTTATGAACAACTTCCTGCGCAGCGACGCCGATCAAGGCAACTACTGCCAGATCTTCGACAACAACTACACCGAGACGGCTGCAAGCTGGCCGGGCAAGCTGTTCGATCAGGAGGCCATCAAGGCATACATGCCCGAAGAGCCTGGCGAGAAAAAGGGCGTTTACGAGGGGCAAATCGCAACGTTTAAGGCAGATACGCTTGATGAACTTGCCAAGAAGCTGGGCATCACCGACGCCGCCGCGTTCAAGAAGGCCGTCGAGCGCTACAACGAGCTGGTTGCGAAGGGCAGCGACGAGGACTTCGGCAAGCAAGCGAAGTGGCTCACGCCCATCGATACCCCGCCGTTCTATGGCATCCATCGCCACGTTCGCGTATCGGCCATCGTGTCCGGCGTGAACGTCGATAAGCACATGCAGGTGCTCAAGGACGGTACCGAGGAGCCGATTCCCGGCCTGTTCGCTATCGGCAACGTTGCCGGTAACTTCTTCGCCGGCGTCGACTACACCATGTGGATGCCGGGCTTGTCCCTTGGCCGTGCCCACACGCAGGGCTACGTGATCGGCAAGTACGTGGCCGAACTGTAAAAACTCATGACCTTCGGATCGCGCTTCGGAGTTATCGCTGTCCTCGAAACGCCACCGAACGGATCATCCCCCTTAGCTGAGCGCCCCCATCTCCCTCCGGGCGCTCAGCGTCTTGATTGAACCGAGACAAAAGGAGCACTCCATGGAGACACCGACGAACAGCGCAGACGTGCGCAGCAAGAAGAACCAAAAACCGCTGATCGCAGGCATCGTCGTTGCAGTTGTGGTGCTAGCGGGCATCGGTTTTTGGACATGGCACAACACGCCAGGTTTTTGCGGCGTGTGCCATACGCCCATGAGCACGTACGTGGCGACGTACGAAGCGCAGCCTAACACGCAAGCGACGGACAAATGGGGCAACGACGTGACGAACTCGAACGCCATGCTGGTGGTCACGCATAAAGAAGCCGGCGTGGAATGCCTGTCGTGCCACGTCCCGAGCATCACGCAGCAGATCGGCGAGGTGACCGAGACCATCACGGGCGATTATTTCTACCCGCTATCTGAAGTCAGCATTTCCGCTTTGCAGGAGAATTCCGGGCAGAACGCAAGCGATGAGGCCGCCTTCTGCCTGAAAAGCGGCTGCCATACCGATGCGAGCGGCACCGAGATTTCCACGCGCGAGGACTTGATGAAGGCGACTGCAGACAAAGCGTTCAACCCGCATAGCAACCATCACGGCGAGGCCAACTGCAGCGATTGCCATAAATCGCATCGCGCATCGGTGATGCAGTGCACGCAGTGCCACAACGACGCCGCGGCGAGCATGCCTGAGGGCTGGGTCGATTACAAGACCGGAAAGCAGATCGCAGAATCCGCCGTCAAGTAGAGCCATCTCCAAGCATGGCGCGATTGATCGAAAACAGCCAGCGAGCCAAAACCTTGCGAAGGCATCGCGACCCATCGCGAAACGAAGGGAGCTTCCACATGGGAGCTCCCTTCGTTTTCCAGAAAGAACCAACAATTGTCGGAAATAGCGAGCCTACGCTTGGCGAAAGAAACAGAGAGCTCCCTTATTAGGAGTTCTCTTCGCATTTCGCGCTCTTGCTCGAGGCGAACCCCAGTTTCGAAAATAACCCCTACGCACATCGGACGAAAAAGGGGGCTCCCGCATGCGGGAGCTCCCTTCATGATGCGACTGTTGCGCAAACGCTAGCCTACTTGGCGTTCTTGGCCTCGATGGCAGCCTGGCCGGCGGCCAGACGGGCCAGCGGCACGCGATAGGGGCTGCAGGACACGTAGTCAAGGCCGATGGCGTTGAACGTGTGGATGGAGTCAGGATCGCCGCCGTGCTCGCCGCACACGCCGCAGGTCAGGTCGGGGTTGCCCTGGTGACCCAGCTCGACGCCCATCTTCACCAGCTTGGCAACGCCGGGGTCGACCGTGGCGAACGGGTTGAAGGGCAGCAGGCGCTCCTGCAGGTACTGCGGGATGAACTCGGCCTCGACGTCGTCGCGGCTGAAGCCGAACGTCGTCTGGGTGAGGTCGTTGGTGCCGAAGGAGAAGAAGTCGGCCTTCGTGGCGATTTCGTCAGCAGTGACGGCCGCACGCGGCAGCTCGATCATGGTGCCGATCTGGATGTCCAGCTCGACGCCCTGCTCGGCGGCAACCTCGGCGATGGTCTGCTCGGCGACCTCGCGCAGCTTGGCCAGCTCGGGGACCACGGACACCAGCGGGATCATGATCTCGGGCTGCGGGTTCAGGCCCTCCTTCTTCAGCTGGGCGGCGGCGGTTGCGATGGCGCGCACCTGCATCACAGGGAGGATGGGGTACACGATGCCCAGGCGGCAGCCGCGAAGACCCAGCATGGGGTTGGCCTCTGCCATGGCGTCGATCTGCTCCATGAGGGCGCGCTTCTCGGCGATGACGCCCTTGTCGCCGCCGGTGGCCTCGAGGCGGGCGATCTCGACGTCGAGGGCACGCGGGCTCTCCAGGAACTCATGCAGCGGCGGATCGAGCAGGCGCACGATGACCGGCAGGCCGTCCATGGCCTTGAACATGCCGTAGAAGTCGCCCGTCTGAGCCTCGAACAGCTGGTCGACGGCCTTCTGGCGGACATCCTCGTCCTCGTTCAAGATAAAGGTCTGGATGATCTGCTTGCGATCGCCCAGGAACATGTGCTCGGTACGGCACAGGCCGATGCCCTGCGCACCGAAGTCGCGGGACAGCTGAGCGTCCTCGGGGTTGTCGGCGTTGGCGCGAACACCCAGGGTACGGAACTCGTCGGCCCACTCCAGGATGGTGTCCAGGTCGCCGGTGAGCTCGGGAAGCACCAGCTCGACGGCGCCGAGCACCACGATGCCGGTGGTGCCGTCCAGCGAGATCATGTCGCCTTCCTTGATGACCACATCGGTGCCGGAGACGACGGCCTGCTTCTTCTCGGCGTCGATCTTGAGGGCCTCGACGCCGCACACGCACGGGGCGCCCATGCCGCGGGCGATAACGGCAGCATGGGAGGTCTTGCCGCCATGGCTGGTCAGGATGCCCTCGGCGGCGATCATGCCGGCCAGGTCGTCGGGGTTGGTCTCCCAGCGGACGAGCACGCACTTGCGGCCGGCCTCTGCGGCGGCCACGGCGTCGGCAGCGGAGAACACGGCCTCGCCGACGGCAGCGCCCGGGGAGGCGTTCAGGCCACGAGCCAGCACGTCGTACTCGGCGTTCTTATCGAACTGCGGGTGCAGCAGCTGGTCGAGCTGCTCGGGCTCGACGCGCATGACGGCCTCCTCCTTGGAGATGAGGCCCTCCTTCTCCATCTCGATGGCGATGTGCAGCGCGGCGGCGGCGGTACGTTTGCCGACGCGGGTCTGCAGCATGTACAGCTTGCCCTGCTCGATGGTGAACTCGATGTCGCACATGTCGCGGAAGTGGTTCTCGAGGACGACGAAGATCTCCTCGAGCTGCTTGCCGGCCTCTTCAAGGCCCGCCACATGCTTCAGCTCGGCGATGGGGCTGGTGTTGCGGATGCCGGCCACGACGTCCTCGCCCTGGGCGTTGACCAGGTAGTCGCCGTAGAACTCCTTCTGGCCGTTGGCGGGGTTGCGCGTGAACGCGACGCCGGTGGCGGAGGTGTTGCCCTTGTTGCCGAACACCATGCACTGCACGTTGACGGCGGTGCCCAGGTCATCGGCGATCTTGTTCTTCTTGCGGTACAGGACGGCGCGGGGGTTGTTCCAGCTGCCGAACACGGCCTCGATGGCCAGCTTCAGCTGCACCATGGGGTCCTGCGGGAAGGCGACGGCGCCGTCGACGAGCAGGCTGGGATACTCGACGCCGGAGACGTTCTCGGAGAAGATCTTCTTGAACTCGGCCACGAGCTCCTGCAGGTCCTCTGCGGTCAGGTCGGTGTCGGAAGCGGCGTTGCGGCTGTTCTTCATGACGTTGATGGCATTCTCGAACAGGTCGCCGTCCAGACCCATGACCACGTTGGAGAACATCTGGATGAAGCGGCGATAGGAGTCCCACGCGAAACGCGGGTTCTCCGTCTGCTTGATCAGGCCGTTGATGGACTGATCGTTCAGGCCCAGGTTCAGAACCGTGTCCATCATGCCCGGCATGGACATGGGAGCGCCGGAGCGCACGGAGACCAGCAGCGGATCTTCAGCGTCGCCGATCTTCTTGCCGATGCGCTTCTCCAGGTCAAGGCGATACTCGTGAATGGTATCGAGCGCGCCCTCGGGCCAGGTGTTGTCGGCGTTGGCATACTCCATGCAAGTTTGGCACGTAATGGTGAATCCCGGAGGCACCGGCAGGCCGATGTTGGCCATTTCGGCCAGGTTGGCGCCTTTGCCGCCAAGGATGGCCTTCATGCTCGTGTTGCCCTCAGTGACGTTGTTGCCCTCGGCGTCTTTGCCGAAAGCGTACACACGCTTGACTTCTGCGGTCACTTCTTACTCCTAACGTAAGGTAGTCCGAATACGGGACTCAGTTCAATCAGGACCTAATTACTATATCAGCACCTTGCGGGTGCGCCCGTTCGTAGTACCGTAAAATCTCTTGAGCGGTTTCCTCAACGGCGCGATTTTCGGTGTGAATGACGATGGCCCCCAATTTCCGCATAAGCGCGCGGGCGCGGTCGAGGTCCTCGTACACGTACTCGGGGTCGGCGTACTTCGAAGCTGCCACGGCGGCGTTTCCCAGGCGGCGCTGTCGGATCCCCACCAAAACATCGGCGGTGGTCATCAAGCCGAACAGGCGCGTTCGATCGACGTCGAACACTTCTTTGGGCGGCTCGGTGGAGGGATCGAGCGGGATATTGGAGACCTTGTAGCCCTGCTGGGCCAGGTAGATGGAGGTTGGCGTCTTCGACGAGCGCGACACGCCGAGCAGCACGATGTCGGCCTGCGACATCTCCTGCGGGTTGCGGCCGTCATCGTGGGCGATGGTGAACTCGATCGCCTCGATGCGGCGGAAGTAGTGCTGGTCGGCCACGTGCAGACCTCCGGGGCGCTTGGAAGGGGTCTGCCCCGACAGCTTGGCGATGGCATTCATGGCGTCGGTCATGAGGTCGACCGCCACCACGTTGGGAAGGCTCTCGCAATAGCTTGACAGCGTGCGGCGCAGGTCGCCGTCGACGAGCGTGTAGAAGATGAGCAGGTTCTCATCGCCGCGCAGGCGCTTGTGCAGCTCGCCGTGCTCGGCGATGAACTGCTTGACCTCCTCGAACGAGCGCACATGGGGCAGAACCTCGATGTTGGGGTTCGTGACGCCGAACTGGGCGGCCGCGGCGCGGGCCATTGCCTGGGCCGTAAGCCCGACCGAGTCGCTGACGACATGGATGGTTGGCAGGGGCGTGGTGTTCTCGTGGACGATGAACTCGCCTTGCATGGCGGCCTCCTTGAGACGGTTCCTTGCAGGTATGGAAAAAGGGCGGCGGGCCTGATCGGCCGCCGCCCTTTGCAGTGTACACGCATTCGCGTTGCGGGCATGCGAGGTTGCCCCCGCCTACCCTTTCGACATCGGTTGAAACCGGTAACCGGCTCTACTTCGATTTCGCCATCTTGCCGAAGTCCGCCACATTGGCGAACACGGCCACGAAGCGGTTGAGCAGGCGCAGGCGGTTGTCGCGCAGCGCCGCGTCCTCGTCCATGACCATGACGTCGGCGAAGAAGCCGTCGATAGGCGCGCGCAGGGCGGCCAGCTGGGACAGCGCGGCCGCAAAGTCGTCGGACTCGAGCGCGGCGGCGACGGCCTGCTCGGCGGTTGCCACGGCGGACGCGAGCGCACGCTCGGGATCGGTGAGCAGCGAATCGTCCACGCCTTCGCCCAGTTCGGGCTTGCGCAGGTTGTTCGCGCGGGCATATGCCGTTGCCAGATTGTCGAACGTTTCCGCGTCGTTAGCGCGGGCGTCCTCGAGCGCATGGGCGCGCTGGCTGATGACGGCCGGCTCCTCCACGCCCGCGGCCAGCACGGCATCGATGGTGTCGGCGTTGACGCCGGCATCGCGCAGCATGACCTTGGTGCGAGTGACGAAGAAGTCGACCACCTCGGCGCGCACGGCGGCAGCGTCGAAGGCCACGCCCTGGGCGGCGAAGCTGGCCAGCGACTCGTCGATGGCGGCGGCAAGCGAGATGGGCAGGCCCGCCTCGAGCATGTTCACGATCCCGATGGCGCTACGGCGCAGCGCGAACGGGTCGGAAGAGCCGGTGGGACCCTGGCCGACCGCGAACAGGCCGCAGATGGTGTCGAGCTTGTCGGCCAAGGCGACCAGCTGGCCCACCGTGGTATCGGGCAGCGCATCGCCGGCGAAGCGCGGCTGATAGTGCTGGCCGATGGCCTGGGCGACCTGCGGGGTTTCCCCGGAGGCGGCAGCGTAGTAGCTGCCCATGACGCCCTGGACGCTGGTGAACTCGATGACGGCGTTGGTGACCAGGTCGGCCTTGCACAGGCGCGCGGCGCGCTTCGCGTCGGCCGCGTCGGCGGCGCTAAGCTGCGCGTCGGCGGAAAGGGCGCCGGCCAGCTTCTCCAGGCGCTCCGCCTTCTGACGCACCGTGCCCAGGGACTCCTGGAACACCACCTTGTCGAGCTTCTCGATGTAGGACTCCAGCGGATGCTTGAGGTCCTCCTCGTAGAAGAACTTCGCGTCGTCGAGGCGAGCGCGCACCACGCGCTCGTTGCCGTCGATGATGGTGGCGGCACATTCGGGGTTGCCGTTCGAGACGATGATGAACTTGTTCGTCAGCTTACCGTCAGCATCGTAGAGCGGGAAGTAGCGCTGATGCATGAGCATGGCGTCGACGATGATCTCCTCGGGCACCTGCAAAAACTCCTCGTCGAAGGTGGAGACGAGCGGCTGCGGGTACTCGGAGAGGTTGACCACCTCGAGCAGCGTTTTCGCGGGAAGGTCGGCGGTGAAACCGGTTTCGGCCTCGATGGCCGCCACGCCCTCGCGGATGATGCGCTCGCGCTCGGCCTGCGTGGGAATCACGTAGGCGGCGCGGATGACGTCGAGCAGGTTCGCGGCGGTGTCGACGGTATGCTTGCCGGGAGCCAGCACGCGATGGCCCATGGTGAAGTTGTCGGAGGCGGCGCCGGCGAAGCTGACGGGCAGCACGACGTCGTCGAGCATGGCGACGATCCAGCGCACGGGGCGCACGAAGTACTCGCGATATGCGGCCCAACGGCAGGAGCGGGGCCACTTGATGGCGGTGATGAAGCCCGCCAGGACGTCGGGCAGCAGATCGGCAACGGGCGTTGCCGGGATGTTCTTGGTGGCGAACACGTACTCGGTGCCGTTGACCTCGCGGCGCTCGAGGCTCTCAGGTGAGAGGCCCTTGCCGCGAGCGAAGCCGATGGCGGCCTTGGTGGGGTTGCCGTCGGCGTCGAAGGCGATCTTTGCCGCAGGGCCCTTGTACTCCTCCACGAGCGCCTCGGTGGCGTCGGCCACGCCGTAGGCCATGACGATCAGGCGGCGGGGGCTGGAGTGGATCTCGATGGAGTCGAAGGGGATGCGCGCATCGGCAAACGCCGCGGGCACCATCTTCTCGAGCTGCTTGTTGGCGGAATCGAGGTCGAACGCGGGGATCTCCTCAACGCCGATCTCGAACGCGAGAGTGTGCTTATCGGCCATGGTTACTCCCCTTTCTCATTCTGATCGGCCTGCGATGCATCCTGGTCATCGCCGACGACGGTGGCGATGTAGGAGGCGCAGCACTCCTTGACCATGGAGCGCACGCGCAGGATGTAGGCCATGCGCTCGGTTGCGGAGATGACGCCGCGGGCGTCGAGCAGGTTGAACGTATGACAGCACTTCAGCACCCAGTCGTAGGCGGGCAGCGGCAGGTTGTGCTCCAGGCACAGGCCGGCCTCGCGCTCGTACTGGTTGAAGGCCTCGAACAAAAACTCGGTGTTGCCCACCTCGAAGTTGTACGTGGAGAATTCACGCTCGTTCTCCAGGTACACGTCGCCGTAGGTGAACTCCACGCCGTCGTCGCCGCGGGCCCAGATGATGTCGTAGACGCTGTCGACGCCCTGGATGTACATGGTCAGGCGCTCAAGGCCGTATGCGATCTCCACGGGCACGGGAGCGCACTCGAAGCCGCCCACCTGCTGGAAGTAGGTGAACTGCGTTACCTCCATGCCGTTGAGCCACACCTCCCAGCCAAGGCCCCATGCGCCGAGCGTGGGCGACTCCCAGTCGTCCTCGACGAAGCGCACGTCGTGCTTGTCCGGATCGATGCCGATGGCGCGGAGGCTCCCCAGATACAGGTCCTGGATGTTGTCCGGGCTAGGCTTCATGAGCACCTGGAACTGGTAGTAGTACTGCAGACGGTTGGGGTTCTCGCCATAGCGGCCGTCGGTGGGACGGCGGCAACCCTGCACGTAGCAGGTACGCCACGTGTCGGGGCCCAACGAGCGCAGCGTGGTGGCCGTGTGGTTGGTGCCAGCGCCCACGGCGCCGTCGTAGGGCTGCAAAACGACGCAGCCCTGGGCGGCCCAGTAGTGCTGCAGGTTCATGACGATGTCCTGGAACGTGGGCGGCTGCGAGCCGGCACATCCCGTTGTCGCGTTCGCGGCGAAGGTTTCGGTTGACATGGTTCTCCTTGTCTGGTTCCGCTGGTCCTTGCTTGCCTACTTGAAAACTGTCGGGCGACGCGCCCCTACTCCAGCAAGCCGAAGTCGGGCACGGGCCAATATACCAGCACGCCCCTGCCCGAAACCGAGCTTATGGGGACCGCGCCGAAGTATCGAGAATCCTGCGAGTTGGTGCGATTATCGCCCATCACCCAAATGTAGCCGGATGGAACGGTGTACGGGAAGGTGATGGTGGAATTGGTGAGCGGAAGCGTGGGCTTGCTGTCGGTGTAGGTTTCGGTTTGAGCCACCCCGTCGATATAGAGGAAGCCGTCGCCATCGATGTTGATGGTCTGGCCCGCGGTGGCTATGCAGCGTTTGATGAGCGTGCGGCCCGGGATCTCAGGGTCGGCGAACGTGACGATGTCGCCCGGTTGCGGGTCGCGGAAATAGTAGCTGACCTTTTCGGCGAACACCATGTCGCCGGTCATGATGGTCTCCTCCATGGAGCCCGAGGGAATCTCGTAAGCGGTGAAGACGTACGTGCGCAAAGCCCAGGAAAGCCCCAGGACGAACGCGATCATGATGAGAAGGCTCACGAAGGAGCGAAGTATTCCGCCCTTTTCCCCGGTGGCGTGCTGACCTGCGGCCATGATGTTGTACGTTTCCTTTCGAACAGGGCCCGCGCAAGCGGCGCCCGATAAGCGCTTAGCTGCCTATGATACCGCGCTACGGCTACTGCTGCTCTTCGGTTGATAAAGATTGCAGAAATGCCCGGTCGGCGTCGGGCAGCTCCATGCCCTCAAGCAGGTCGGGGCGCAGCCGCAAGGTGCGCTCGAGGCTTTGCTCGCGACGCCAACGATCGACCGCGCCGTGGTTGCCCGACAGCAGAACCGCCGGCACTTCCATGCCGTTGAAGTTGGCAGGGCGCGTGTACTGGGGATACTCCAACAAGCCGTCGGCGAAGCTTTCGCCCAAGGCACCCGTTTCGGCGCCCAGGACGCCGGGGAGTTTGCGCACCACGGCGTCGATGACCACCATGGATGCCAGCTCGCCGCTGGTGAGCACGTAATCGCCTAGCGAGATGACCTCATCGGCCAACGTGTAGGCGCGCTCGTCGATGCCCTCGTAGTGGCCGCAGATGAACAGCAGGCGGTCCTGCTTGGCAAGTTCGCAGGCACACGCGTCGTCGAAGCGGCGGCCTTGCGGGGCCAAAAAGATGGTATAGGGCTTGGAAGCGGTCTGCTGGGACTCGGCCGAGCCCGTACACGGTGCGGCGCACAGCGATTCGTAAGCCTCGAAGATGGGAGCGCACTTCATGACAAGGCCGTCACCGCCGCCGTAGGGCTCGTCGTCGGTGGTGCGATGGCGGTCGTGCGTCCAATCGCGCAGGTCGTGCGCCTTGAAATCCAGGATGCCCTTCTCCTGGGCGATGCGCATCATGGAAGCGCCCATGACGGATTCGTACATATCGGGAAACGTGGACAACGTTTCGATAATCATGGGTACCTCCACAGGTTACAGATCGAGCAGGCCTTGCGGCACGTTGACGTATATGCAGCGCGTCTGCTCATCCACCCCTTCGAGAAACTCGTCCACAACGGGAATGAGCACGGTGCCTTCCTGGCCCTCGCGCGCGACTTCCAGCAGATGCTGGCCGGGCATTTCGTTGATGGCCACGGCAGTGCCGATGGTGCCGGCTTCGGCATCCACCACCGTGAAGCCCTCGATGCCGCCTTCCTGCAACTCGAGCACGTCATCGGGAAGGTCTTCCCGACGTGCAAGAACATAGCAGCCCACCAGGGCATCAGCCTGGTTGGCGTCGACGACGGTATCGAAGAACACCGTAGCGCCGCCCCGGGCCTCGGGACGAACCTCCACCACGGTGCCTTGACGCGGAACATCGATCACCGGAGGCACGAAAGCGCAAAAGAGGCCCTCTTCAAGCAAAAAAGGGAGACCCGCCACGCTACGCGCGACGAGCCCTCCCTTCAAGTGCTTAGCTTTCGTGAATTCGGCTACGCGAACCCAAGCGCCCATTAATCGAGCAGCTCCACGTCGACATGGGTGTTCGTCGAAGATGCCGCGGCACGCGCAAGCGTGCGGATGGCCTTGATCACGCGACCCTGACGGCCGATGACCTTGCCCGCGTCCTCCTCGTTAACACGAACTTCGACGAAGATGGAGTCATCTTCGGTTTCGCGCGCATCGATGACCAAGTCGTCCGGGTTATCGATGAGCGGACGGATCACGGACTCTACGAGCCCAGCGATTTCCTCGGTCTGCGCTGCCATAAGCTTACGCCTGCTCGCGGAACTTCTTGATGAGGGCGGCAACCGTGTCGGTGGGCTGAGCGCCGTTGGCCAGCCACTTGTCGCACTTCTCCAGGTCGATCTTGATCATTGCGGGCTCGGTCAGCGGGTTGTAACGGCCGATGTCGTCGATGAACTTGCCGTCGCGCGGGCAACGGGCATCGGCAACGACGATACGATAGTACGGACGCTTCTTGGCGCCGTGACGGGCCAGGCGAATCTTAACCATGAAGAGTAACTCCTTCTTGTTCTTACTTGAATCCTCTTTGCCAGCCCGCAAAAAAGCGCGCAGCAAAACAGCAGTTGTTTATGATAAGGCGAAACGCCTCGATTGACAAGCCTTCGCTTCGGTTATCACCAGGTGTTCACGAATAAAGCGGACACGCAACGGCCAGACCGGCTGCGATCGGCTAGCCTCAGCAGGGCTGGGCGGTGTCGAGCGTGTCGATGTAGTAGATGAACATGTCCTCGTAGCCGCCGAGGCCGTTGATGAAGCCGCCGGGGATCATGCCGACCTTCGTGAAGCCCATGGACTCGTACAGGTGCTGGGCGGATTCGTTGGAGGCGACCACGGCGTTGAACTGCAGGCCGCGGAAACCCTTCTTGCCGCAGGTCTCGATGCAGTTCTCCACCAGCTTGCGGCCAAGGCCGAGGCCTCGCGAGGCGGATGCCACGGCGAAGCTGGCGTTGGCGATGTGCGCGCAGCGCCCGATACCGTTGGGATGCAGGATGTACATGCCGAAGATGATGCCGTTGACATCGGCGACCATGGTGGCGGTCTGAGCGGAGAAGAACTCGTCGGCGTTCTGCTCGGTCAGCGGCGTGACCTGCGGGAACGCGTCGCCCGCTTCCACGACCTCATTCCAGATGCGCACCATCGCCTTGATATCGTCGGCGGTGTACGGACGGATCTGCAGCTCCATTGGTTTCCCCTTTCACGTATCGGGCGCTCCCCTGTTGCGCCTATTGGTTGCTATCAGTTTCGCAGATTACACGAAGCTCGGTTGTTGCCGCTGCCGAAAGCGCCCTTGCCAACGGTTGACGGGAGAAGATCCCGGATTCAACGATGTCGGCGAAAGGGCCCGACTGCGGTGCCGTGCGAGTCGGACGACGTTAGGCGGACAGGGCTATTTGATGTCGCCCATCATGTCCTGGATCTTCTTCAGATCCGACATCTTCATACCGCCCATGCCCGGGATGCCGCGGCGGCGCTTGCCCTTCTTGCTCTTCTTGCCCTTGCCGCCCATGTCCTCGACGGCCGGCATCATGCGCTTCATCATCTTCTTCGTCTCGTTGAACTTCTTCATGAGCTGGTTGACCTCGGTGACCGACACGCCGGCGCCGGCGGCGATGCGGGCGCGACGGCTGCCGTTGAGCAGGTCGGGCTTCTCGCGCTCGGCCTTGGTCATGGAGTTGATGATGACCTCCATGCGGTCGAGCGCGCCCTCGTCGACCTGGCCCTGGCCTAAGGCCTTGTCGCCGCCGGGAAGGGCGCTGATGAGCTTGGAGACGCCGCCCATCTTGCGGATTTGACGGTTCATGGTGACGAAGTCGTTGAGCGTGAGCTGGCTTTTCATGAGACGCTCGGTCTCGGCCTGCTCCTCTTCCTGCTGCTGGACCTTCACCGCCGACTCGATGAGGCTGAGCATGTCGCCCATGCCCAGGATGCGACGGGCCATGCGGTCGGGGTGGAACTCCTCGAGCGAATCGGGCTTCTCGCCGGCGCTGATGAACTTGATGGGCTTGCCCGTGACCTCGCGGATGGAAAGCGCACCGCCGCCGCGGGCGTCGCCGTCCATCTTCGACATGATGACGCCGTCGAAATCGACGCGCTCGGAGAAGGCCGCGGCCACGTTGACCACGTCCTGGCCGGTCATGGCGTCGACCACCATGAGGATCTGATCGGGTTTGACCGCGGACTTGATGGCCTGGGCCTCTTCCATCATCTGCTCGTCGACGTGCAAGCGGCCCGCCGTGTCGACGATGACCACGTCGCGCAGGTTGTCGATGGCGTCCTGCACGCCGCCCTTGGCGATGGCCACCGGGTCCTTGCCGTCGCCGCGGAACACGCGCACGCCGATCTCGTTGCCGAGCGTTTCCAACTGGTCGGCTGCGGCGGGACGGTAGACGTCGCAGGCGGCCAGCAGCGGGCTGTGGCCCTCTTGCTTCAAGCGGTACGCCAGCTTGGCTGCGGCAGTGGTTTTACCGGAGCCCTGCAGGCCCACCAGCATGATGACGTTGGGGATGCGGCTGGAAAGCACCAGCTTGCTGTCGGTGCGACCGAGCAGCTCGGTGAGCTCGTCGGTGACGATCTTGATGACGTTTTGCGTCGGGGACAGGGAGTCGAGCACCTCGGCGTCAAGGCAGCGCTCCTTCGTGCGCGCCACGAACTGCTTGACCACCTTGAAGTTGACGTCGGCTTCGAGCATGGCCATGCGTACCTCGCGCATGGCGGTGTTGATGTCGTCCTCGGTCAGGCGGCCCTTGCCGCGCAGGCCCGAGAAGATGCCTTGCAGGCGATCGGAAAGGTTATCGAACATGAAGCGCCTCTTCTTGCGTGTCACGTGTGCTTACAATCTTTTGGATTATAGCCGAAGGGCGGCAAGCGGAAACCTTCGGCCGGCAAAACAGCGAAGCGAGCCCATAAGGGCCCGCTTCGCTTGATTCGCAACCTCATCCAACACTTCTACGCGAACAGGGGACGGAGGTGTGTTCGCGGTTGGCCTTCGTGTTCCCGAGATCGAATCGTGAACACACCTCCGTCCCCTGTCCAGCTGCGAGCGCAAGCCGCATTAAGCGCTTATTTCGCAGATTCGTAAAGCAAGATGCCGTCGCCGTAGTCCTTGGCGACGATCCTTCCGGTGTCAACGAGATGGTTGAGGTACACGACTCCCTGGGTGAGCATGATGTAGCGCTGCATGATGGGGACGTCGTCCCAGTCGTCGAACGGGACGTTCCATTTCAGCGTTCTGATGATCTTGTAGCCGGTAAGGTGCGGGATACGCTCGATGATGCCGACAGCCTCGCCCAAACGTTTGCGGTGATGATCCACCAGCCACGTGAAGCGATCTTCGAAATCATCGCGAACAGGGCCGTGGGAATGGAACAGGTGCTTCACCTGAAGGTCGCGCAGCTTCTGCATGCTGTCGAAGTATGCCTGCAGCCCGTCCTTTTGATCGGGGAACAGCGCGATCGAGGGGCTGATCACGAACAGCGCGTGGTCGCCGCCGAACAGGATTCCGTTGCTCGGTTCGTATAGCGCCAGATGACCAGCCGTGTGACCAGGCGTTTCGATGACGTGCAGCGTATAACGTCCGACCGTCACCTCGTCGCCGTCATGCATGAGGCACGAGCGAAGGCGATCGGGGTCGAACATCTGCACCTCGATGCCCAGGCGCGCCGCCACCGACAGGCTTCCAAGCGGAACACCCTGTCGACGGTATTCGCGACGTAGCGAATCCAGAAACATGCCCGTGCGACTGGCGCGCACGGTGGCGGCTTCCGTGGCACCATACAACACAAAGCCGCCCCAGGGCACAACCTGATCAACCAAGCCGGCGTGGTCCATATGCAGGTGCGTGAGAAACCACGTGGCGTGATCGCGGTCGACTTCCAGCTCGTCAAGCGCTTCAGACAGCGCTGCCGCACCTTCGTCGGTAGGCGCTCCCGTGTCGACCACCAGTACATCGCCGCCGTCTTTCATGACGTAGCAGTTCGTGGCGGACGTGGAGAGGTTCTCGAACGGCACCTCGATCTTGTAAATGTCAGGGTCGGAGAACACCTGCTCGATAACGGCGCTCATGGCTTGGCTCCCTACTTCGCCTGGCGCTCGTCAAATGCGCCGACCAAGGCACGGGCGAACTCGTGCGCGTCGAAGTCGCGCAGGTCGTCAAGGCCCTCGCCCACGCCGATCTTGATGATGGGCAACTCAAGCTCGTGGCTGACGGCAAGCGCGATGCCGCCCTTGGCCGTGCCGTCGAGTTTCGTGACGATGAGCGCGTCCAGCTCGAGCTCGCGGTTGAACTCGCGCGCCTGCTGCAGGCCGTTCTGGCCGGTGGTGGCGTCGATGACGAGCACGGTGTAGACGGGCAGCTTCGAGCGCTTGCGCACCACGCCCACCACCTTCGCCAGCTCGCGCATGAGGTCGGCCGAGGTGTGCAGACGCCCGGCAGTGTCGATGAGCACGAGGTCGGCGCCTTCGGCCTCGGCGCGCTCGATGGTGTCGTAGCACACGCTTGCCGGATCGGCGCCGCGCTCGCGCGTGACCATCTCCACATCGGCACGGCGCGCCCACACTTCAAGCTGCTCGATGGCGGCGGCGCGGAACGTGTCGGCGCTGCCTAAGATGACCTTGCGGCCGGCGTCGTGCGCTTCCTTGGAAAGCTTGCCCACCGTGGTGGTCTTGCCCGTGCCGTTGATGCCGACGAACAGCACGCACGCCGGGTCGCCGCCAAGGATCTCCTGACCGCCCTCGGTGAAGGTATCGGCTATCTGGTCGTTAAGCATATCGAGCACGGCATAGGCATCGGGAAGCGCCTTGCGCGTGGCCTGGTCGCGCAGGTTCTCCACGATATCGCATGCCGCCGCGCCGCCGATGTCGGCTAGGATGAGCGTTTCCTCCAGGCCGTCCCAGAACTCCTCATCAAGGTCGGGGCCGCGGTCGAGGAGAACGTTCATCTCCTCCTTGAACTTGTCGCGAGAACGTTGCAGCCCCTGGCTGATGCGGTCGAAAAATCCCATGTTGCTCCCCTTGTGTCGCAAATCATCGCATGTTGTGCAGCGTCTTTCGGCATCGTTTCCCAACGGGCCGCCGATTGCACCGCGTGTTTCTTTCGGGAAGAAGTATACCCCGCCGCCGAGGGCAAGGCATCCCAGGCAGCAGGCGAACAAGAATTACACGGGGAAGGTAGAGCGGTAACCGGTTACAACCGGCACGCTTCCGGATGCCTTACCGCCACGCGAAAGGCCCCTCCGATCTCCCGGCGTCACCGACGGCCGCAACCGGGATTCCCCGTATACCCGCAAACCCGCTCACACCGAAATCCGCAACGTAATCGGGGAAGCGGCCGGCTGGCCGCTTCCCTATTCCGCGTACTTCAGGGCGTGGTCGAGCTTCTGGCTGATCACCTTGGTGACGCCGTCGGACTGCATGGATACGCCGAACAGCACGTCCGACATCTCCATGGTGCGCCGCTGGTGCGTGATCATGATGAGCTGCGTGTCGTTGCGGATGGACTGCAGGTACGCCGTGAGCCTGCGCAGGTTGCTGTCGTCAAGCGCCGCCTCCACCTCATCGAGGATGTAAAACGGCGCACTGCGGATGCGGTAGACCGCGAACAGCAGCGCAAGCGCCGTGAGCGACTTCTCGCCGCCGGACATGAGCATCATCTTCGTGATACGCTTGCCCGCCGGCTGCGCGCTGACCTCCACGCCGGTGTTCTCCAGGTCGTCGGGGTCGGTGAGGATGAGCTCGGCCGAACCGCCCGGGAACAAGGTGGCGAAGATGCTGCGGAAGTTGTCGTTGACCGCGTTGAACGTGCTGACGAAGTCGTCTTTCATGCGCGCATCGATGACGCGGACGATCTTGGCCAGGCTTCGACGTGCGCCGTCGAGATCAGCTAGCTGAGCCGCCAGGTAATCGTAGCGGCTGCGCAGCTGCTCGTACTCCTGGGCGGCATCGGGGTTGATGGCGCCCATGTTGGCGATGCGGCGGCGCAGCTTGAACGCGTTCTCCTCGGCGGCGCCGCGGTCGTCAAGCTCCGGAAGCGCGAGCGCCGTCTCAAGCGGCACGCCCATGTCCTGCACGATGGAGTTGACGGCGGCGTCGACGCGCACCTCAAGACGGCCCTTCTCCACACGGGCCGCCGACAGGCGCGCGTTCACGTCATCATAGGCATCGTGGGCTGCCTTGGCCTGCTCGCGTGCGGCAGTGACCTGCGAATGCAGGCCTGCCGACGAGTCCTGCGCCTGCTGGGCCCGCTGCTCAAGATCATGCGTCCAGCGACGGGCGCTTGCCGTGAGCTCCTCGAACACCGCCAGAAGCGGCGCGACGCGGCGCTGCGCCACGATCTTGCGAGCCAGCTGGTTTCGCAAATCGTCCTCGGCAGCGTCCACTGCGGCCACGTCGCGGCCGCGAGCATCCACGATGCGCGCGGTATAGGTGTCGCGTTCTCGCAGGGTTGCGGCCGAAAGCTTGGCCTCCGATAGGCCGTCGCGCAGCTGCGCCGCCTCCTTGCGGAGCGGCACCACCTTCGCCTCAAGCTCCTCGCATCGCTCGGCACGGGCTTGCGCGGCTTGCGCCAGGTCGGCCAGCTGCGCCTCCAGCTTGTCCACGGTGGGGCGAGCCTCGGCTACGGTTTTGTCCGCCTGCTGACGCTGACGTTCCACATCGGCGAACTCGCGGCGCGTCGACGCCAGCGCATCGGCTGCGCGCTTGGCCTCGGCCGATGCCGACTGAGTGGCCCCTCGACGCTCGGCAAGCTGCTGGGAGAGCCGCAGGCTTTCAGCCTGGGCGGCGCGCAATGCCTCTTCCGCCTGGCGCTCGACCTGCTCGGCTTCCCTATGATGTTCGGACGCGCCTCCAAGCGATGCACGCAGCTCGTCGAGCTGGCGCGCGCGGGCCAGCGCGCCTTCGGCCCCGGAATCAACCGTGCCCACCGTGAGCTTGCCGCTAGGCCAGGCGATGCACCCATCGGCCGCAACGAAGCGCACGGGCGCGTCCGCGGCGTCCTGCAAGCGCGCAGCCTGAGCCTGACGCGCCGCTTCGAACGTGTCGCAGACCACCACATCGCCGAGCAGCGCCTCGACCGTAGAAGCCGCCTGCTCAGGATATTCCAGCATGTCCACCAACGCCTTGCCGCCGCAGGTCTGCGCAGCTTGACGCGCGGGGACGCCGGGACGCATGCCGCCGGCGGGAAGCAGCGAAACCTGGCCATCGCGGCCGCTTTCCAGCACGTCGCCCGCAAAGCTTGCAGCCGCCTGAATCGAAGGGATCATGAGCGCCTCGGCATCGCCGGAAAGCAGATGCTCCACAAGCGCCTCGAAGCCCTGCGGCGCGCGCACGGCACGGGCAAGCGGCTCAAGCTGCTGGCCGGATATACGCGCATGCTCGAGAAGCCATGCGCGAGCAGGCCCGGCGGCCGCCGATGCGCGCTCTACCTCTTCAAGCGCGGAAATACGGCTTTCAAGCGAGGTGACCTGGCGATGCGCCTGGTCGAGCGCGGCACGGGCGGCGTCGCGCTCCTTGATGGCGGCGGCAACGGCGCCGCGCGCCTGCGATTCAGCTTGCTGGCATTCATCGAGCAAACGCTGGGCGGCCGCGCGGGCGTCCTCGAGCTTTTGAGCCTGCTCCTCGGCATGGCCGAGCGCCAGCTCAAGCTCCTTGGCGCGCCCTTCCACCAGCTTGGCGTGCGCCAAGCCGTTGGCCAGGGCCTCCTGGGTTTGCGACAAACGGCGCCTCGCATCCTCGGACGCGCGATCATCGGCGCGGCCCTGGCGCTTGAGCTGATCAAGCTCATCTTCCACGCTGCGGCGGGCCTGGGCGTTCTCGCGGCGGGAGGCATCAAGACGCTCGACGGCGGCCTGCGCGGCGGCAAGGTCGCGGCGCACGGCCTCAAGCTGCGCCGCCGCCTGCTCGCGTTCGGCCACGGCCTCGGCGCGCTTGGCGCGACCCGACTCCAGCTGCACGCGCACATCGGCTTCAAGGCTTTGCGCCCCGCGGCGCTTCTCATGCAGCAGCAGCACGGCGCCGTCGAAGCGCTCGACGGCCGACGATGCGCGCTGATAGCTGCGCGACAGGTCGCCTGCGTTCTGGGTTTGCTTGCGAATCTGCTCCTGCAGCGCCTCGGCGGCGGCTTCTGCCGTGGAGATATCCTGATGACGCGCCTGAAGGTCTTCCACCAGCTGATGCTCGCCGGCGCACGCCTCATCCCAGCTTTGACGCAGGCAGCGCAGGTCATCGACGGCCAAGGCAAGGCTGACATCGGTAAGCTGCCCGGAAAGCTCCTGGTAGGCGCGGGCCTTCTTCGCCTTGCGCTCAAGCGGGCCGAGCTGCCGTCCCACCTCGCCCGCCACATCGCGCACGCGCGCGAGCGTGGCGTCCATGGCGGCCAGTTTGCGTTCGCTTTTCGCCTTGCGCTGCTTGTGCTTGAGCACGCCGGCGGCCTCCTCGATGAGCGCGCGGCGGTCCTCGGGCTTGGATTGCAAGATGGAGTCCAGGCTGCCCTGGCCGATGATGGAGTGCGTGCCGGTTCCCAAACCGGAATCATGCAGGATGTCGAGCACGTCCATGCGACGCGCCACGCTGCCGTTGATGAGATATTCGCTTTCGCCGCTGCGATACATACGGCGCGTGATAGATACCTCGTTGAAATCGACGGGCAGCTTCCCATCGGAGTTGTCGAGCACCAGCTCAACCTCGGCAAGGCCCGTGGCCTTTCGGGCCGACGAGCCTGCGAAGATGACGTCTTCCATAGCCTGACCGCGCAGGTGCTTGGCGTTGCGCTCGCCAAGCACCCACAGCACGGCATCGGAGATATTGGATTTGCCGGAGCCGTTCGGACCCACCACGGCGGTGATGCCCGGCTCCAAGGAAAGCGCGCTTCTGTCGGCGAACGACTTGAAGCCCTTGAGCACGAGCGACTTCAAGTACATGCGCTAGCCCTGTTTCATGCTCTTATGCAGCTCGCGCTCGTGCTTCTTGCGCGCCTTCTCCTCGGCGCGGGCCGCGGCTTTATCCGCTTTCGCCCGCTTGGCCGCGGCGGCCTTCTCGGCGCGGGCCTGCTCATCCATGCCCAAACCGAAAAACTCGCCGAGACGCGCCAGCGTGGACTTCGCCGCCTGGCTTTCCGCTTCCTTTTTCGTGCGACCCGTGCCACGGGCAAGGCCTTGATTGCCTGCGAACACCTGAGCGACGAACGTGCGGTCATGAGGCGGGCCCTGCGTTTCCACAAGTTTGTAGGTGGGTGTGATGCCGTCTTCCTGCAGACGCTCCTGCAGCGCGCTTTTCGGGTTTTCCGGCTCGAGCGCCATCTCCTCGCACATGCGCGGGATGAGCGTGCGGTAGATGAAATCGCGCGCCACCTCCACGCCGCCGTCAAGGTACAACGCGGCCACTACGGCCTCGTAGACGTTTTCGAGCGCCGAGTGCAGACCACGCTTGCCCGTGCCCGTCTCCGAGGAGCCGAACACGATGATGTCGGCGAAGCCCAGGCCCGATGCCACATCCGACAGGCTTGCGCCCGACACGAGCGCCACCTTGATGCGCGTCAAACCGCCTTCGTCGAGTTCATGGAAGCGTTCAAAGGCGACATCGGCCACGATGGCGCCCAAGATGGAGTCGCCCAAAAACTCCAGGCGCTCATAGGAATACTTCACCGCTCGGCCTTCGGTGGCCGACGGGTGCGTGATGGCGGACAAGATGAGCTGCTTGTTGGAAAACGAGTAGCCTAGGACCTCCTCCGCCCTTTGTAGTTTTGAGGCTTGTTCTTCTGTTAAGGTCATACAACCTCCGAAACCGGTATGAACGTACATCGACGATATGGCGACCATACCGCATGTTGCGGCTGGTTCACATGGTGTTACTTGATTGTATCCGAGCCGTTTCCAGCTTGCGCCATGTGCTGGATTATCTCAGAAACGCCCTGACGCACCACGCGCGCCGTGGTGAGCACGCCGTTTTCGACGGCCACCGCACCCGAGCTTCCGTGCCCGACGATGCAGGCGCCCTTGACGCCGAGAAGCGGAGCGCCGCCGTAGGTGTCGGGCGACACCTGGTTTTTCAGGCCTTTCAGGCCGTCTTTGACGCACAGGGCTCCGATCTTGCCCTTCGTGGTGGACATCATGGCATCCTTGATGGCGCCGAAGAGCACCTTCGAGGCGCCCTCGATGGTTTTCAGGCACACGTTGCCCGTGAAGCCGTCGGTGACCACTACCTCGTACTGCGCGCCGAGCACGTCGCGCCCCTCGCAGTTTCCGGCGAAGTTGGTCAGCCGCTTGGCCATGAGCTGGTGGGCTTCCTGGGCAAGCGCGTTGCCCTTGGTGTCCTCCTCGCCGATGTTGAGCAGCGCGGCCTTGGGCGACTCGTAACCTAAGATCTTCTGAGCATACACGCTGCCCATCTGGGCGAACTGCACCAGGTACTCGGGCTTGCAATCGGCGTTGGCGCCCACATCGCACAGCACGATGGGACGAACGGGGCTTGGCACCACCGTGGCCAGGCACGGGCGGGAGATGCCCTTGATGCGCCCCATGACCAGCGTTGCGGCCGCCAGGCAGGCGCCCGTCGAGCCGGCGGAGAAGAAACCTTGCGCCTGGCCATCCTTGACCAGGCGGCAGCCGACCACGATGGAGCTGTCCTTCTTCTTGCGCACGGCCTGCGCGGGATGCTCGGCCATGCCGATGACCTCGGCGGCTACCTGCGCACGGCAGCGGGCATGTTGCGCGGCGAACGGCTCGACCACGTCGGCGAGACCGCACAAGATCACGGTAAGCCCCTCGTCGGCGGCAAGCGCCGCTGCCACGCCCTCGAGGACGACCTCGGGAGCGTTATCGCCGCCCATGGCGTCCACTGCGATGGTAACGTTGTCTGTCATGTTGACACCCTTTCCCTAGCAGGCGTTGCGCTTCGCACACGGCGCCGTTGCTAAACGCAAGAAAGCCTCTCTGCGCCAATGGCGCCGCAGAGAGGCTTCAAGTTGCAATTGCACGCTATGACGGCGTTACTCCGTCTCGATGACCTCGCGGTTCTTGTAGAAGCCGCAGTTCGGGCACACGCGGTGGGGAAGCTTAGCCTCGCCGCACTGCGGGCACACGGAACGGGAAGGGGCTGCGATCTTGTCGTTGGTGCTACGACGTGCATGAGTGCGGGCGCGGCCCATTTTTTGCTTAGGTACTGCCATGATCTATCTCCTTGCTTTATGTCGGGCGCGCGTGGCGCTCGCTCGTTCGCTGGGTAAACACGCGAAGCGATATACTACCAAAGTGTCCGTGCGCATGCAAGCAGTTGTTCGGCATGCACACACAAACCCATTGAGGTTCCATAATCTGAGAGCTACTCGCCCAGATTCAGATCCTTCAACGCGGCGAAGGGGCTGACGCGGCCGTCGGACATGCGCGGCAGGCCGTCATCGGGCTGCTCCGAGCAGGCGCACGGCCCCTCGTTGAGGTTCGCACCGCATTGCGCGCACAAACCGGCGCAATCCTCTCGGCACAGGGGCACGAGCGGGGCCTCCACCAGAAGCGCGGCGATGATGAGCGGCTCTAAGTCGAGCATCTTGTCGGCGCCAAGCACCTCGAACTCGTCGTCGTCCATATCCTCGGGAGCCGGACCGTCCTCGGAGAGCAGGAAATAGCCTTCCACTTCCCCGTTGAGGTCCACCTGAAAATCATCCAGGCAGCGCGCGCAAGCGACCGTTGCCGTGCCGCAGGCGCTGCCCATGACCAGAAGCGCGTCGCCGGTGTTGGTGACGGTGACGTTCCAATCGATGGGCTTGGCGAATGTATAGGTATCGGGACCCGCCTCAAGCTCCCCTAAGGCAAGCTGCCCTGCAAAAGAGGAGCTCTCCGTGGTAACGAAGAGCTCCGGCGGGACCTCGAACTTCACGGCATCCATTACTGGCGACCCTGCGCCATGGCGTTGGCGTTGAGGCGATCGCGGCAGCGGCGCACGTTGTTGAGCAGCGTATCGAGGCTTTGCTCGACGTGCCCGAACACCTCGTCGGCGTAATCTTCGGCGCCGGCGCGCGTTTGACGCTCGAGCTCGCGTGCATCGGCGACCAGCTGGTCGGCCTGCTGCTGGGAGATGCGCACGATCTCCTGCTCGGAGGCGATGGTCATCGCCTGGCTGCGTGCGTCCTCGATCATGCGGTTGGCCTCGGCCTCGGCATCATCGAGCAGGCTTTGGCGCTCGCGCACTATCTGGCGCGACTGCGAGAACTCGCTGGGGAACGTGTCGCGGATCTCGTCCATGATCTCGAATGCCGCAGCGATATCCACCTGGCGCAGGTTGCCCTTGCCGAACACCGGTTTAGAGTCCTCAAGCAGAATCGAGAGCTCTTCCAAAAGCCCCAGAACCCCTGTTTCGTCCATGATGATCCTTCCACCCAGGCTTGCTGCGTTTGAAAACTGCGTTTAGGCACACGGGCATAAGGCCACGCATGCAGATAAGCATGATAGCATGCCGCCCGGCGCTTGCGCCTGAAGAACAAAGCATGCACATACGACCGTTCCGCCTGAACACGGGCGCAACGAATCTTTCCCCGCGAGCGCCTATGGCGCCAGGGCCTTCCCCGCTGCCCGCAAGGCACGGTATCGCCGGCGGGCTGCCTACTTCAGGTTCGCGTATTTCTTCTTAAGCGCCTCGTACACGCAAGGGGGCACGAACTGCTCGATATCGCCGCCCATCTTCGAGATTTCGCGCACGATGGAGCTTGACAGGTACATGTACTGCGGCGGGGACATGATGAACAGCGTTTCCAGCTGCGGCGAGAGCTGATAGTTCATGGCCGTCATCTGGAACTCGTACTCGAAGTCGGTGATGGCTCGCAGGCCCTTGACCACCACGGTGGCGTCAAGTTCCTTGGCCAAATCCACGAGCAGGCCCCTGAAAGGCACGGCGCGGACGTTTGGCAGGTGCGCGGTGGCCTGACGAACCAGCTCGACGCGCTCCTCGAGCGTGAACAGGGGCCCTTTCTTCTGGGAATCGGCCACGGCCACGACCACCTCATCCATCAGCTGGGATGCGCGGGCGATAACGTCGAGATGCCCCGAGGTGATGGGGTCGAACGTGCCCGGTGTCAATGCGCGTTTCATGAAGCTCCTTCTTGATCGTCTTTACGATGCGCTGCGCTCGCACGCGCGCAGCACGTCTACGGTAGTATCGCCGTACTTCTTGCGAGACGCAAGCTCGAAGCCGAGCTCTGCCGCCGCCAGGGCTGCCGCATCATTGCCGGCAAGGGAATGCTCGTAAACGACGAGGGTATCGGGTGCCGCCACGCCGCGCTCGACCAAGCCAGCCGCCATGCCCAGCACCGCCGTAGCATCATAGGCGTAAGGCGGGTCCAGGAAGATAAGATCGAACGGAGGACGGGCGAACTGCGGCGCGCGCTCGATGACGTCGGCGCGCGTGACGGTGGCGCGGGCCGGCTCGAGCCCTAGGTTCGCCACGTTTTTCTGCACGACCTTCGCTGCCTCGGGGGCGCACTCGTAAAACACCGCGCGCGCCGCGCCGCGCGACAGGGCCTCCAGGCCAAGGGCGCCCGATCCGGCGAACGCGTCGAGCACCACGGCGTCCTCGAAGCCGCCGCGCTGGCTGAACACGGCGCTCATGAGCGATTCGCGCACGCGATCGGTGGTGGGACGCGTGCCGTCGCCTTTGGGCGCGGCCAGCGTACGGCCGCGGAACTGACCTGCGATGATCCTCATACCTACCTCTTTCTGGATCCGAAGCCCGTGTGGGGCACGGCTCGAAACGTATCGGCTATCTTTGCGCCGTTTGGTCAGGGAACGTGCGGCGCAGCTCGAGCGCAAGCGCCTGGTGGTCGAGCTCGACAAGCCCGGGGTCGGCTGCCATGATGGCCGCGGCGTCGGCGTGCGCGGCGTCGATGATGCGCTCGTCGCGAACGATGTTGACGAGCTTCAACGCGCTCGCGCCGCTTTGCCGGTTGCCCAGGATATCGCCCTCGCGACGAAGCGACAAGTCGTATTTCGCCAGCTCGAACCCATCGTCGGTGCGCTCCATGGCGACCAAGCGCGCCATGGACTGCTCGGATTTGGAGGTGGAGACCAAAAACACCTGCGCCGGCTTCTCGCCGCGGCCCACGCGCCCGCGCAGCTGATGGAGCTGCGAGAGGCCGAAGCGGTCGGCGTCCATGACGATCATGACCGTGGCGTTGGGCACGTCGACGCCCACCTCGATGACGGTGGTGGCCACGAGCACCTGCGTCTCATTGTCGCGGAACCGGCCCATGACGGCGTCCTTGTCGGCGGGCTTCATGCGCCCGTGCAACAGCTCCACGCGCCAATCGGCGAACACCGTTTGCTGCAGGTAGGACGCCTCCTTGGTTGCCGCCGTGACGTCGTCGCCCGCGAAATCGGCGTCCGATTCGATGCTAATGGACGCGAACTCGTAGGCCTCCTCGTCGGTTTCCCGGCCCCGGCCGCCTGCCCGCTTGTCGCGCGCTTCTGAATCCTGCCCGATAAGGGGGCAGACCACGTACACCTGCTCGCCGCGCGCAAGCCCCTCACGCGCCGCATCGTATGCCCTGCCCTGGTCGGCCTTCGACACGACGTGCGTGGTGCGGCGGGCCGAGTCGTTGGGGCGGTGCTTGATGTAGGACAGCGTCATATCGCCGAACACGGCGAGCGCGAGCGTGCGGGGAATGGGCGTGGCGGTCAAGTAGAGCGCATCGGGGGCTTGTCCTTTGGAAAGAAGCGCCGCGCGCTGCTCCACGCCGAAGCGCTGCTGCTCGTCGATGACCGCGAGCGTGAGGCGCTTGAAGCGCACATTGGGCTCGAGCAGGGCGTGCGTGCCGATGAGCACGCAGATGCCGCCATCGGCGGCACCCTCGAGCAGGCGGGCGCGCTCATCGTCGGGCGTGGAACCGGTGAGCAGGCCCCAGGTGACGCCTACTTCGTCGAACCATTTCCCCAGCGACGCGGCATGCTGGCGCGCGAGCACCTCGGTGGGCGCCATAAGCGCCGCCTGGGTGCCGGTGTCGGCCACCGCGGCAAGGGCGAACGCCGCGACGGCGGTCTTGCCCGTGCCCACATCGCCGAGCAGCATATGGTTGGCCACATCGGGCGCCGCCATGCGCGCAAGGATATCGGCGCGGGCCTGCTGCTGTTCCTCGGTGAGGGTGAACGGCATGACGCAGTCGAGCGCCGCCGCGCACGGGCCGTCCACCACATGCGCCACCGGCTGCGCGCCGGCGGCGCGCTGCGCGGCTTGCGACATGAGGGCGAGCTCGAGCAGCAGCAGCTCCTCGTACACCAGGCGGCGGCGCGCCTCGGCGACCTCTTCCATAGTATGCGGAAAGTGGATGCACGACAGCGCGGCGCCGCGAGCCATGAGCCGATACCGCACGCGCAGATCGAGCGGCAGCGGATCGTAGCAGCCTTGCACAGCGTCGAGCGCATTGCCCACCAAACGGCGCATCCATGCGGCCGAGATCTTCTCGCACGCAGGATGCACGGGGATGATCATGCCCTCGGCCAGCTGCCCATCGCCGAGCTGCTCGATATAGGGGTTCACCATGCGCTTGAAACCGTAATCGAACTCCACCTTGCCGGCAACGGCGATGCCCATACCGGGTTTGAGCTGGTCTTTCAACCAAGGCTGGCGAAAGCAGGTGACCATGAGCACGCCGGTTGCATCCACCACCGCGATCTCGACCAACGTAAGGTTGGGGCGCGGCCGCTTGAGTTTGACCTCATGGACGGACCCCTGGATAGTGCACGACCCGCCGATGCGCGCACCGGCGACGGTCTCGCGCTTCGACAGGTCTATGTAGCGTCGGGGAAAGTGCGTGAGCAGGTCGCGGACCGTGCGCACGCCCAAACCCGCAAGCGCCTGCGCGCGAGCCGGGCTGACCAGCTTCACGCGCGACACGGGTTCATCTAAGGCTAATGTTGCTGCGAGCCTATCGGCCACGTTGCCGCCCTACTCCACGGAGAAGACGATGGGGTACAGGGGCTGATCGCCGCGGTGCGCGTCGATCTCCAGGTCCTCGTAGGCTTGCTCGATGCGCTCCTGCAACGCCTGGAAGTCCTCATCGGAGAGGTCTTCGCCGGCAAGCAGCGTGCAGGTGTCGCAATCGTCGGCCTCCATGTGCTCGAGCAGGCCCATGACCACGTCGGACACGCTGTGACCCACAGCATGGATGGCGCCGTCGGCGATGCCGATGACGTCGCCGTCGGCGATGGCGTTGCCCTCGGCGTCCTTGGAATCCTTGATGGCGGTGGTGACCTCACCGGTTTTCACGTCGGCGAACGCCTCGGTCATGGCCTCGACGTTGTCCTCGAGCGATGCCTGGGCGTTCACGCCGAACATGGCGGCGAAGGCCTGCGGCACGGACTTGGTGGGCACGACGCCTGCCGGGATGTCGGACAGCTCGCAGGCGGACTGGGCCGCCATGATGATGTTCTTGTTGTTCGGAAGGAAGATGACCGCGTCGGCGTTGACCTTGGCGGCGGCATCGAGCAGGTCCTTCGTGGAGGGGTTCATGGTCTGACCGCCGGAGACGACCACGTCGACGCCGAGCGACTCCAAGATCTTGGCGTTGCCCTGGCCAGCCGCGACCGCCACGAACCCGAGCGGCTTGCGCTCGGCATGCTGCTCGGCCTCGAGCTTCTCGGTGCGCTCCTCGGACTGCAGCTTCATGTTGTGGATGAACACCTCGGAGATCTGGCCGCGCTCCAGGAAGTACGCCAGCACCTTGTCGGGCGTGTTGGAATGCACGTGCACCTTGAACTTCGGGGCCTCGCCCACGCACAGCTCGCAGTCGCCCATGGTGGCCAGGAAGTCAAGCGCCTCGGCCTTGTCGAGCACGTCGGAGTCCACCAGGAATTCGTTGCAGTAGGTGAACTCGCTGCCCTCCCAGTCGTTGACCTGCTCGATCTCGACCTTCGGGGCGGCGTCGCGCGCGAAGGCCAGCTCGTCGACTAACGGGCCCTCCTTGCCCGTGAGAGCAGCCACGAAGCCGTCGATGAGGATGGCAAGACCGTAGCCGCCGGAGTCCACCACGCCGTTCTCCTTCAGCACGGGAAGCAGCTCAGGCGTGCGCTGCACGCTGGCATATGCCTGCTCCACCACGTAGGCCAGCGCCTCGTCGGCCGTCATCTTCTTCTTGCGGGCATGCTTGGCAGCGGCGGCGGAGTCCTTCAGCACGGTGAGAATGGTGCCCTCGACGGGCTTGCGCACCGCGTGGAACGCGACGTCCTGGGCCTTGGCCAGGGCGGACTCGATGGACTCGGCGCTGACGGCGTCGAAGCCGTTGGAGCCTTCGCACAGGCCGCGCAGGATCTGCGAGGTGATGACGCCGGAGTTGCCGCGCGCGCCCATGAGCGCGCCGGTGGTGATGGCCTTGCGGATGTCGGCGGCACCGGCGCCGATAGGCAGCTTGGCCAGGCTTGCGACGACGGATTCCAGAGTCAACGACATGTTCGTGCCGGTGTCGCCATCGGGCACGGGGAAGACGTTGAGGCGGTTGACCTCGTCTTTGCGCGCGCTGAGGTTTTTGCTGGCGGCCGCGATAGCGTTGACCAGGTCGTTGCTGGTATAGGTACTAGACATTGATGGGATTCTCCTTCATTGGGGCAGGCGGCAAAACGCTTAGGCGCGCGCTACTTGCGGACCTTCACGCCCTGCACATGCACTTCAACCCCGTCCAGCGGGACGCGCGCATACTCCTTCAAAACGAACGTGACCTGGTCGACCAGGTTCTGGGACACCGTGTTGATGTTGGTGCCGTACTCGATGACGACGTACAGCGCCACGTGCACGCCGGCATCGGTGGCGGTGACCGTCACGCCGCGGCGCAGGCGGCTGGCGGGCAGGATCTTCGCGATTCCGTCGGCAGCGGAAGGTGCGGCCATGCCGACGACGCCGTAGCACTCGAGCGCGGCGTTGCCGACCATGTCGGCCAGGACATCGTTGGCAACATGGAGGTTGCCGGGAATGGTATCGTTCATGGCGTTCCTTTCTGGCTCGCATATGCGGGCTCGAAACTTCTGCTGGCAGTATAGCGCATGCAATTGTGCAGACGGTATGCATGCACGGCGCATGCAAGGCATAAACACGAAATAATCTTGTGATCTGTCGAGTGCGTGTGGTATAGTTGGAGGGCTTTTTGTGCAAGAGCGGCGTTCGCGCCGATACATGCAACCTAGGTACATGGAGTGATGAATAATGTCTAAAGTTTGCGAAATCTGCGGTAAGGGCCCCGTCGCCGGTCGTAGCGTCAGCCATTCCCACCGCGTGACGAACCGTTGGTTCCGTCCCAACATCCAGAAGGTCACCATCAAGGACGCCAAGGGCCATGTCCGCAAGGCCAACGTCTGCACCAAGTGCATGAAGGCCGGCAAGGTCACCCGCGCGTAAAACCTTCGCGGAACCTCCCATACGGGAAATCGAAGGCCCCGCTCCAAGAGCGGGGCCTTCTTGCGTGCGGGGGGTTTATGCCAGCGAAAGGAACCTTGGCAACCAGAACCATATGCGTGCCTGATTCCACGCGGTTGTCTTTGCGGGGATCGGGCCCCTGCCTTGCAAGCGCCCGAGATACAAATACTTGCAACCCCTATCTAACCATAGACAGCGCCGCGCCCCGCTCCGATCAGGAACGCGACGCGACGCTAACCTGCAATCGATCGCAAGCGAAGCAACACCCTAATGCGCCTGCAAGATGAGCAGGCGGCCGCAGTTAGGGCACGTGGCCACGTTGCCCTGGGCGCGCATGTCGAGCACGCGCCCATGCTCGATGGGCGTGCGGCATGCGCCGCAGCGCTCCTCGACGAGCAAGGCCAAGGGCACGCCAGCGGTGGCAGCGGCCGTGCGCTCGTAAAGCTTCATGTCATCGGCGGGCACGCGCTGGGCCATGGCTTTGCGCTTGGCCTGCATGTCGGCGATGCGCTGCTTCAGTTCGCCGCCTTTTTGCGCGAACGCGGCGCCGGCGCTGCCCTCGATGCCCTCAAGTTGCTCTAGGGCCGCGGCCACCTGGGCACGCACCGCCTTGATCTTCTCCAGCTCCGCATCGACGGCGCGCATATCCTCCTCAAGGACGTCTCGGCGCTCCTGGACGCCCGTCAGCTCCTTGGTGCGCGCATCGACGGTGCGGAAATCGCCCTGCGCCTGCTCGATCTCGTCCTGGATGCGGCGAGCCTTCTCGGCCAGGCCATCATCCTCTTCGGTGATGCGCGCGAGCTTGTCCTCGGCCTTGGCCGCAAGCTTCTCCACCTGTTCCGCCTTGGCAGTAACGGCGCGCTTCTTCGCCATGGCGTCGGCGATGGCCTTGCGCTCGGGCAGCTCTTGAAGCTGCTTCTCG
This sequence comes from uncultured Senegalimassilia sp., assembly GCF_934630535.1. Taxonomy (GTDB): domain Bacteria; phylum Actinomycetota; class Coriobacteriia; order Coriobacteriales; family Eggerthellaceae; genus Senegalimassilia. Next base: position 28,681 of record NZ_CAKTVU010000005.1, on the reverse strand, counting down.
GCTCGGATGATCTGCACGTCGAGCTCCTGCATATGCAAAAACGCGGCCAAAACCTCGGAATCGATCCTCATGCGAATCCTTTTCGTTCGGGTGCCCCGCGCACAGCCGAGCCGCGGCGCCGGGCACGGTTTGCTAGTTATACGCGCACGGCCTCGGGATAGGACCACCTGTTGCGTTGCGACACCACGGCAACCAGCTCGTCGGGCACGCCCGCATCGCGGACGCTGGCGGCGAGCACGCCGCAAAACGGCAGCTCGGAGGTATCGTGGCCTAAGTCGATCACGGCCATGCCCGCCTGGGACAGGTCGAGCGCATCATGGTATTTGACCTCGCCGGCTATGAGCACGTCGGCGCCTGCGGCAAGCGCGGCGCGGCCCGTGGGGCCCGCCGAACCCGTGCAGGTGACGATGCTGCCGACCGCGCGGTCGAAGCCTCCCCATACGCGCGGCGCGCGGCCGAACACGCTGGTGCAGCGCGCCGCAAGCTGGCCGAGCGTCATCTTCTCGGCGGCAGCGCACAGCTGGCCGTAGCCCTTCTCGGAACACCCGGCCTTCGGCTCCACCACCCCGCGCAGCGACAGCCCCAGCATGCCGGGCAGCATGCGCTGGGCGCGGGCGGAAACGTCAAGGGCGGTATGGAAGTTCATGAGCGCCACGCCCCGTTCGATGGCGCGATACACCACGGCGCCGGAGTTCACCGCCGGCGACGGAGCCGGCCGAAACGACGTGGGCGGGGTCAGATAGGCCGGATGATGCGTGACGAGCACGTTCGCGCCCGCATCGGCTGCCGCATCGATGGCACCGACCGTGGGGTCGAGCGCCACGGCCACCGCCCGCACCGGCGCGGCCGGATCGCCCACCAAAAGGCCCGTGCGATCCCATTCCTCGGCGTCAGCCGCGGGAAACTCGGCCAGAAGCGCCTGCTCGAGCGCGCCTACCGAAAGCTGGAAGCTTTTGGTGCGCAAACCGCCGACTTCCACGCGCACAAGCTCGGGCTTTCCTTCGCCTTGCGTTGCCTTTTCCTTGGAACCTTCGATCTTAATCTTCTTCGAAGCCATGTCCATCAAGTCCTTCCATGTGATGAGGCTTCCCTTGAAACGACCGGGGGCGCGTGCCCCGGCCGTGCGCCCCGCCGCTTCGACGGGGCCTTCGCCGCCTTTACTCTAGCGCAATCTGGCGCCGGTCGCCCGTGGGAGTGGGAACCGTCACGCAGCGGTAGCCCGCGTCGTACATCGCGGCAAGCCCGGGCATGAGGTTGCGATCGACCAGGGCCGGTTCGTGCGCATCGGTGCCGATGGAGCACGGGATGCCGGCACGGCAGAACGTGCGCAGAAGGTCGGGCGCGGGGAACAGCTCGGCGCACGGGTATGTAAGGCCCGAGGTGTTCACCTCCACCATGCGGCCGCTCGATTGCACGGCCTCGGCCGCCTCATCGTAGAGCGCCTGGGGGTTGAAGCTGGGACGATAGCCGAACTTCTTCACCAGATCGGGGTGCGCCATGCACGTGAAGGGCATGTCGGTGCAGCTAGCGGCCTGACACCACACCTCGAAGTAGCGGCGCCATACCGAATCGACGCCCACATCGTGCCAATGCGGCTCTTGAGCCGGGTCGTCGAAGGCCCACCCGTCAAGATAGTGCACGCTGCCGAGCACGTGGATGAAGTTGGAGAAGTCGAGCGCGGAGAAGTCGCGGTCCTCCTGCGCCCCAAGCCAGTCGATCTCGCAGCCGGGGATGACCTGCATCTCGGGATGCGCGGCGGCTGCGGCTGCGATGTCGATGAGGTAATCGGGCAGCCGATCCCATGCCATGGACACCACGTTTTCGGGATCCATGGCCGCCGACATGGGGTAATGCTCGGTAACGGCGATGGCGCCGAGCTTGGCGGCAGCGGCGGCATCCACAAGCTCGGCCACCGTGCCAAAGCCATGGCCGGTGTAGTTCGTATGCGTGTGCATGGTTACCAGTTCCATGCGGTCTCCTTTCATTGCGCGATGCTGCCGACGAAAAACGGCAGTTTTGCGGGCTGGCGGATTCGCTCGGCAAGACGTTCACGGTGGCCGATCGCCGCAAGCCGGGTGCTGCACGCAGCGGGCCGGCAGCGGGGCGAACCTAGACGGGGCCGCCTTCCGGCAGCCCCGAGCGATTCCCTATTCCCAATTCAAAACCGAGTCGACGACGTCCAGGAACGCCTGCACGTCCTCAGCGGAGGTATAGCGGCCCATGGAAATGCGCAGCGCCCCATGAGCGGCATCCGCGCCGATGCCGATGGCGCGCAGCACGTGGCTGGGCTCAAGCGAATGCGAGCTGCACGCCGACCCCCCGGAAACGCCGAAGCCGCGCATGTCGAAGCGCAGGATGAGCGTTTCGCTTTCCAGGGCGTCGACCAGCACGTGCACGATGTTGGGCAGGTGCTCCTGCGAGCCGGGCGCAACCTGGACCGTGGGACGGATGCCGGGCTTTTCGGCAAGCGCCGCGTAGAGCTTGTCGCGAAGAGCGCCGAGACGCGCCTGCTCTTCGGCCTGCTTTTCCTGGGCTACCTGGATGGCCGCGGCGAAACCCGCTGCGCCGCATACGTTCTGCGTGCCGCTGCGCCGGCCGGCCTCCTGGCCGCCTCCGAGCATGAAGGCATCGAAGGGGGTGCGGCTTTTCACGTACAGCGCGCCGACGCCCTTCGGGCCGCCCACCTTGTGAGCGGAGAACGACGCGGCGTCGCAGCCCCAGTCGACCACGTTGACGGGCACTTTGCCAAGCGCCTGCGTGGCATCGGTATGGAACAGCGCGCCTGCGGCATGCACCGTGCGGGCAAGCTCGGCCACGGGCTGCACCGAGCCGACCTCGGAGTTCGCCGCCATGACGCTGACGAGCACCGTTTCGGGGCGCATGAGCTGCTCGAGCGCGGCTGCGGTTATGAAGCCGTTGCGATCGGGCTGCACGCGATCGACCGAGAACCCCAGCTGCTCGAGGCGCTTGGCCGGGGCCAGGACCGCATCGTGCTCTATGGCGCTGACCACCACGTGCGGCTGCGCGGCGCCCGCGCCGCCGAGGCGTCGGGCATGGGCCGCCGCCTGCGCCAAGCCGATGATGGCGGCATTGTCCGCCTCGGTGGCGCCGCTGGTGAGGACCACCTCGTCAGGGCGTGCGGCGCCCAGGGCGCGCGCGATGGCGCGACGGGCATCCTCGAGCTCGGAGAACGCCACGCGGCCGGGGATGTGCAGGCTGTTGGCGTTGCCGCCGAAGGCGATGTTGGCACGGCCGGGCACCATGTAGGGCGCCATGGCCTGAGCAGCTTCCTCGCAAAGCGGGGCCGTTGCCGCGTAGTCAAGGTATACGTAGTTTTCCGGGACCTTCGCCACCATGGGACGCCTACGCCTCCTTGGATGCCAGCGCGGCCGCACGAGCGGCCTCTGCCGCCTGCGTGACCTGGGCGATGGCTGCCGCGGGGTCGTCGGCGCCGCACACGGCCGAACCGCACACGAGCACATCGGCGCCGGCGGCGGCCACGAGCGGGGCGGTTTTCACGCCGATGCCGCCGTCGACCTCGATGAGCGGCGAAGCGCCGACCGCGCGGGCAAGCTCCACCGTGCGCGCGACCTTGCGCTCGGAGCCCTCGATGTAGCTTTGGCCGGAGAAACCCGGTTCCACGGACATGATGAGCACCATATCGAGCTGGGCCATAACCGGAGCGAGCACCTCTACGGGAGTGTGGGGCTTGACGGATGCGGCGGCCTTGGCGCCGGCGGCGTGGATCATCTCCACGGCGCGCTCGAGCTGATAGCCCGCGGCGGCCTCGGCGTGCACGGTGACGATATCGGCGCCCGCATCAAGGAACCACGGCAGCTGCTCAAGCGGGTTGGAGATCATGAGATGCACGTCGAGCGGCATGTCGGTGATCTTCTTCAGCTGCTTGACCACGGGCACGCCCATGGTGAGGTTCGGCACGAAATGGCCGTCCATGACATCGACATGCACGTAGCCGGCGCCGCCGGCCTGAATGGCGGCGATATCGCGCTGGAGGTTCATGAAGTCCGCCGACAGAATGGACGGCGCGATTTTAACCGGTTGGAACACGTTTGGCCCCTTCCCTTCCAAGCTCTTAGGTTATGTGCGTATTCTACCGCACCTGCGCTCAGGCGGCGGCGGCGCATGCACGGCGGGCATATAATGCTGACAAGATCAGAGAAAGGGGCCTCATGGACGGCAACAGCCCGACATACTACAGCTACTTCACCCCCGCCGGGCCCATCACCGTGGCGGCGAACGGGCGCGCCATCACGCGCATCGCCTTGGGAAAGGCCCCGCTTGCAGGCGTTTGCGCGCCGAGCGAGCTGACCAACAAGGCGGCAACGCAGGTGCAGGAATACCTGGCGGGCAAGCGCACGTCGTTTACCCTGCCGCTCGGCGCCTGCGGCACGCCGTTTCAGCAGCAGGTGTGGAACGCGGTCTGCGACATCCCCTTCGCGCAAACCGCCACCGCCGCCGATATCGCCGGCCGCATCGGACATGCTGGCGCGCATCGGGCGGTGGGCGCAGCGGTGCGCGCGTGCCCGTTCGCCATCGTGGTACCGCTGCACCGGCTGGTACGCGCCAACGGCCAGCCTTGGGGGGAGGGAAAGCCCGCGCGCGTGCGCGGCGCTTTGCTCAAGCTCGAGCAAAGCCGCTGACCGAAAGCTACCTGGCAAGCCGAGGCCGACGGCGGGTTTCGCAACCGCTTCAGCGCCCGTGCAGACCGCAGATCGCAAGGAAGCCGGCAGCTTGCAGACCCTCATCGGCAGCGGCGACGAAAGGAGATCGCGGACATGTCGAAATTCGTGATGCCCATAACCACGGCGGTATTGCTGTTCCCGCTGATCGCGGCGCTCATCACCGCGCCGTTTCTCATCTACAAGTATCGCAAGGTGGGAAGCGTGCCGTGGCTTCACGCCGCGGCGGTGTACTCGTTCGTGTTCTACCTGATGTGCGCATATTTCCTGGTGCTGTTGCCGCTGCCGGCCGATCGCACGGCGGTGGTCCCGTACGCCCAGACGCCGCAGCTTATCCCCTTCCAATTCGTGCGCTCGTTTCTAGCCGAAACCACCGCACGCCTCGACGACCCGTCAACCTGGCTTGCCGCCATCTGCGACCCTTATCTGTACGAAGCGTTTTTCAATGTGCTGCTGCTGGTGCCGCTGGGCGCATACCTGCGCTACTACTTTCACCGGCCTTGGTGGCAGACGCTGATCATCGGCTTTTGCGTGACGCTGTCGTTCGAGACGACGCAGCTCACCGGCATCTGGGGCATCTACGAACACCCCTATAGGCTTTTCGACGTGGATGACCTGATGACGAACACGCTGGGATGTATGGTCGGGTTCTGGCTTGCCGGACCGGTTATGCGCGTGCTTCCCGATGTCCGCGTTGCCGCGCGGCAGGCCGCCGAGCGCGGAACGACCGCATCCGCCACGCGGCGCGCGCTGACGTTCGGGCTGGACCTTGCGCTTTCGCAAGCGCTTGCCGGGTGCGGCTATTTCGCCGTGCACGCCGTGAATGGAAGCCAGCTGCTTGCCGGCTTCGGCATCGAGCACGCCACGTTCTGGACCTGCGAATGCGCCGCCATCGCCGCGGTGTTCGCCATGTTCCCCCTGATCACGCGCGGGCAGACGCCCGCGCAAAAGCTGCTGCGCCTGCGCATCGTGCAACCCGATGCCGCATCCGCATCCGGCGGGCAGATGATCTGCCGCTACGCCACCTTGTTCGCCATCGTGCTGCTGCCCGCATGGGCGTTCGGGCTTGTCGCAGGCGTGGACGATATCCCTACCACCCCTGCCGAGCTGCGCGCGCTCGCATCGCTGTGCGTGCACGATAAGACCGCATTGACCTTTATATGGTGCGCCGGCGTTCTCGCATGGGCGGTCACGCTTGCCGTGCGCGCATGGCGGGCCTGGCGCGGGCGGGCGCCGTTTATCATGCTCAACGGCCTTATCAGCAATACCCGCATCATGACCGAAGATGGCATCAAACAGATTCGCGAACGCACGCACGTGCTCGATGTGGGCAAGGTTGCCGAATTGGAGCAGCGCATCGCGGCTGGCGGAACTTCGCTTGGCGCATTGATGGAGCGCGCCGGATGCGCCATAGCCGATCAAATGCGCTCTTGGGTTCCCGACCCAGCGCCGATCTTGATCTTAACGGGAAGCGGAAACAACGGCGGTGACGGCTGGGTATGCGGACGTGCGCTCGCGCAAGCCGGATGGCCCGTTGCGCTTGCATGTCCGCGACCGCCCGAGCAGCTTTCCGCCGAACCTGCGCGAACGGCTGCGCTCGAGGCGGTTACCGCCGCCGAAGCGCACAACTGGCCGCTTACCGTGCTGGTCGCGCCAACGCCTGAAGAGCTGTCCCGCGAACTCGATCGCGCTAGCGGCGTAGTCGACGCCATCCTTGGCACGGGCTTCTCCGGCACGCAGGTGCGCGAACCGTACGCCACCTGGATACAGCTTGCGAATCGTCGGCGCTTCCACGGCAAGCTCGCCCGCAAGCGGATAGGCAGCAGGCACCGCGCGCAGACCGGCAAGGGCACGCCGGCGCATGCGAAGGCGGCGGGCAAGGCGAAGGACGCGCCGTTCACCATAGCGGCAGACGTTCCCTCCGGCGTTTCGGCGCAAACCGGCGATGCCGCCCTACCCCGTATCTATGCCGATGAGACCGTCACCATGATCGTGTACAAGCCGGGCCTGCTTGCCCGCAAGGCAGCTCCTATGACCGGCGCCGTGCGGCTTGCTCCCCTTGTCAACGACGTCGAGCATTACCTTGATGCCATGAGGTGAACGGGCGAAGCCCGATGCGCGGCAAGCACGCGAAGCAAAGGGTAGCTACACCGATCATATGGCCGAAGCATGAAACTAGCCCCGCTGGTGGATAACGTCGACCGGTTCATCGATGCGCTCGCTTAGCACCTGCCCTTCTTCGCCTGCCGCGCGTCCTGAACGCTACTCCTCGCCGTGCATTTCCCGCAGGAACTTGGCCACGGGGCCGAACAGGTTGTCCTTTTCCGTAAGACGGAAATACTTCAAGGGCAGCTGCAGCTTGCGCTTGTCGGACAGATAGCGGCCGCCCGCACGACGCAAGGGGGTCATCTTGTCGCGCGGGATGTCGATAGGCTCGACTACCAGCTTGCCGGCCACCACCGATACCGTTTTGATGTGGTGCTCGTTGGCGAACGCCTTGATGCGCGCCTTCTCGAACAGGTTCTGCGCCTCCTGCGGCATATCGGGGCGCTTGCCCGCCAAGTCGTTGTAGATGTCCTCCACCGCGCCCACCGTTGCGGCGCTGGCGATCTTGCGATACCACAGCACGCGCTCATCGGCCTCGGGCACGTATTCCTCGGACAGGTACGTACGCCCCGGCAGGTTCACCGTGATATCGGATAGCGCCGGCGGCAGGCCCTCGGCGGCCTTCAGGTCGCCCTCCCGCGTGGCGTTGACGGCCGCGCCGAGCATCTGCGCGAACAGGTCGAAACCGACCGCCGACATGTTGCCGGACTGCTCGGCGCCCATCAGGCTGCCGGCGCCGCGGATCTCAAGGTCGCGCATGGCGATGCGCATGCCGCTGCCCAGATCGGTGTGCTCGTCCAGCGCCGTCAGGCGCGCCTGTGCCTCCTCGGTGAGGTTGACGTGTTCGGGGAACATGAAGAACGCGTACGCCTGGGTGGAACCGCGGCCCACGCGGCCTTTCAGCTGATACATCTGCGCCAGGCCCAAACGCTGCGAATCCTCGATGATGAGCGTGTTCGTGTGCGGGTTGTCGATGCCGGACTCGATGATGGTGGTTGCGACCAGCACATCGAGCTGCCCTGCGGAAAACTCCTCCATCACCTTCTCCAGCGCGTCCTTGTCCATTTGCCCGTGCGCCACGCCCACGCGCGCCTCGCCGGCTGCGGCCTGCACGCGGCGCACCGCCTCCTCGATGGACCTGACGCGGTTGGAGACGTAGTACACCTGCCCACCTCGGGCAAGCTCGCGCCTGATGGCGGCGCTGACCACGTCGGGGTCCCATTCGCCTACGTGCACCTCAACGGGGCGGCGATCGTCGGGCGGCGTGAGGATGAGGCTCATGTCGCGCACGCCCGACAACGACATCTGCATGGTGCGCGGGATGGGCGTTGCCGAAAGCGTGAGCACGTCGATGCTCTCGCGCAGATTCTTCATCTGCTCCTTGTGGCCCACGCCGAAGCGCTGCTCCTCGTCGATGATCACCAGGCCCAGGTCGTGGGGGTTCACATCGCGCGACAGCAGCCGGTGCGTGCCCACGAGCACATCCACGCTGCCATCCGCGAACCCCTTGAGCGCCGCGGCCTGCTGCTGGGGCGTGCGGAAACGGCTGAGCACCTCGACGGTCACGCCGAACGGGGCGAAGCGGTCCTTGAAGTTCGTGAAATGCTGCTGCGCCAAGATGGTGGTCGGGCACAGCACCATGACCTGTTTGCGATCTTGCGTTGCGGCGAAGGCGGCGCGCAGCGCCACCTCGGTTTTCCCGAAGCCGACGTCGCCGCATACCAGGCGGTCCATGGGCTTCGCGCTGCGCATGTCGGCCTTGACATCGGCGATGGCGGCCAGCTGGTCGGGCGTTTCCCTATAGGGGAACGCTTCCTCCATCTCGATTTGCGCCGGCGTGTCGGGACCGAAGACGTAGCCTTGCGCGCTGGCTCGGCGCGCGTACACGTCCACCAGGTCGAACGCCAGCTTTTTGGTGGCAGCGCTTGCCTTCTTCATGGCGCGCGACCAATCAGCCGTGTTCAGGCGGGTGCATCGCGGCGTGGAACCCTCGGGGCCGACATAGCGCGTGACACGGTCGAGCTGCTCGACCGGGACGAACAGCTTATCCCCCTCGGCGTATTCCAGCAGAAGATAGTCGCGCGCCGTGCCATCGATCTCGCGGCGCACCAGCTCTTTGAAGTGCGCGATGCCGTGCTGCGCGTGCACCACGTAATCGCCCGGCTTGTACGGGAACGTGATCTCGGTGATGTCGATATGGCGGCTAGGACGTGCGGTGGAGGCCCCTTGAGTGTCGGACACGCTGACCATGCCGAGCTTGGCCTTCGGGATGATCATGCCCAGGGGAATGTCCACGTCGACGACGTTGACCACCCCGCGGCGCAGGCGGCGCTTCTTCTGCCCGTCCAAATCATCGGGGTTTTCCTCGGCATCGAGCCATTCCTGGATGGGAAGGCCGTGATCGACGAAGGCGAGCATCATATCGGCGCGGCTTCGACGGTTCGGGGCGCTGAACACCACCGTGTAGCCGTCGTCGACGAGCGTGCGCAAACGACCGAACAGCTTATCGGGATGCCCCGCCGCCTCGACGCGTTTCACCGGCAGCTCCACGTCAACGTTGCCGCCCACGCGCATGATGGACACGTACGTTGCACGCTGGCACTCGCCGAAGCTGACCTGCGGAGCCGGGCAGAACAGGCCCTCAAGGGCGATGTTGGTGCCCTTGGCCTTCGCTTCCAGCTCTTCACTGGCATGCATCATGTCATCGAACAGGCTTCGCGGCTCGATAAGCACCGACAGCGCATCGCGACGCAGATAGGCGCCGAGCGTGATCGGCTTGTCGTAGAGGTACGGCAGCAGCACGTCGCTTCCCTCGAAGCGCAAACCGCCCTCGGCGTTCTCCAAATGCTCGGAAACGCTGCGCAACGCCGGATTCGAGCCGGCTTGGGCCGCAAGCTTCTTGCGCGCACGCGCCAAACCCGATTTGCTGCAGGAGAACTCCACGACGGGATAGATTTCCACGCTCTGCAGGCTGGAGATGGTCTGACCCGTGGAGGGCACGATGCGGCGAATCTCGTCAAGCTCATCGCCGAAGAAGTCGAGGCGAACGGGGAAGCTCAGGTTTCCCGGATACACGTCCACGGTACCGCCGCGCGTGCAAAAGGTGCCTGGGCCGTCAAGCTCGCCGGTATTGGAGAACCCGCGCGATTCCAACGCATGGATAAGGTCGTCGAAATCTTGGATGCCCGCCGCTTGCGCGCCCGGCATGTCTGCGAGCTCCGCGCCGCAGGCGAAGGTCAACGGCGCAGAGGCGTTGGCATTGACCGGCGGCAACGTGCGCAGCAACGCCCGCGCGCTTGCGACCACGACCACCTGCCGCCCGGTCTGCAGCGCATGCGCCGCCTGCATACGCCGGGCAACGGTGGCAAGATCTGCAGTCTTCTTATCGAATGGCAGGTCGGCGCGCTCAGGGAAGCGCAACACCTTGTCCTCGCCCAGATAGGCGGACAAGCTGCGAGCGAACGACACCGCCGCATCCTCGCCCGCCACCACCGCAAGCGTGGTCTGCGGCTTGTGCGAGAATCGCGCGGCGACCATGAACGGGCGCGCGCTGTTCGCGACGCCCAACGTGCCATCGTCGCCGGCATCGAGATTGGACCAGAACCCATCCAAACATTCCGAGCGCTCGAGCGCGAAGCGCAGAGAATCGATAAGCATACGTTGCATTCCCCCATCACCATCGGCCAGCCCCAATGGCACCATGCACACCCGGGCTTGCTTGCGCAGCTTTCCTTCGTGTAAGCCGCGCATGTTTTCAGGGTGAAAAGTGTATCACGCACCTTCGTGGCGACTCGACAAGCCGACAACAAGCAACACGCAAACAGCAACATTTGTTCGTGTATTTCACCGTACTACCGTTTCACGCAAGAAACGATGAGCCGTGGTGGGGCGATGTTGGAAACGTTCAGACGCAGCGCGCAGCACCTGAGCAAGCGATTCTCGATAACAGGCGAACTGCTTGCCATTTTATTGATTTACCTGGTCTTGTTCGGGTATTCCTATGTGCTCATATTGTTATTCGGCCTTCTATATATGTCCAGATAACATAACGATTTTTCTGCCGAAAAGCCGTGTACAACATCTTTCGATATACTGCTGTTTGGATTTAACCGAGAACCGGAAGGATCGCCCATGCCGCGCGAGTTGATGAAGGATAAAAGGGAACGCGCGATAGCCATCGCCCAAAGAATGGACGAGCACTTTCCAGCCGCAGAGTGCGCGCTGCATTATTGGGGCGACCCTTTCAAATTGACTATAGCGGTGTTGCTGTCGGCGCAAACCACCGACAAAGGCGTGAACAAGGTTACGCCTGCATTATGGGAACGCTATCCAACGCCGGAAGCTCTAGCTCATGCTGACGTGAACGAAGTCGAGGAGATTATCCGCACCATCGGATTTCACCATGCGAAAGCCGCGAACTGCATCAAATGCGCTCGAATGGTGATCAGCGATTTCGGAGGCGAAATCCCGCAAGATATGGCGTTGATTCAGAAGCTGCCCGGGGTTGGACGCAAAACCGCCAACGTGGTGCTCAATGAAGCTTTCGGCATCGTCGAGGGCATCGCAGTGGATACCCACGTGTTCCGTATCGCGCACCAGCTGAAGCTTGTGGGACCCTCCGCAGATACGCCTCAGAAGACCGAAGATGCCCTGCTAAAACTCTACCCGAAACAATATTGGGGGCCCATCAATCACCAGTGGGTACTGTTCGGCCGTCAAACGTGCATCGCACGCCGGCCGAAATGCGAAGAGTGCTTTCTTTCCGATCTCTGCCCTTCCGCCGGAAAAAATAATGCCCTGCAGCAATGCGGCTCATAAGGTGGTCGTAACAAATTTCGAGGGTAAAGCTAAAATGGCTCTCGCTTCAACAGGAAGCGGGAGCCATGCTCTATAAGCGGTGCACAACAGCACGCGCAAGCAATCCTTAAAACCCTGCCGCAATACTACGTACGGCTGCACCCGATTGAAATTCGCCGACAAAAGCCAAAAGACCAAGAAGTAAGGCCTACCCCAACTGGCTCTGCGAGCCGCACGGAACGCCGGCGTCGCTTTTCACGCCTAGCAGAGGGTCGGACAGCTTTTCCTTAAACAGCTTCATGAACACCTTCATTGCAAGCCCATTGCCGAATGCGGCCACAATGGTGCCTTCGCGAATACCCACGATCCCACCCAGACAGGTCAGCGAGATGGCGAACGTGGCGATAACGCACAAAGGGTCCCAAATGAGCTTCGCCGTGGAGTTCTTCAACCCAAACCGGTAACTTATGCCCTGCATAACGCCCTCGCTAGGCAGCGCGATGATATCGGGCGGCAGGTAGTATACATACCCAAAACCCATGATGACCAGGCTTAGCGCCAGATAACACAACTGCGCACCATAGCACGTTGGATCAGGGGCGAATGAGAACAGGTAGTTGGCGAAATCGACAACGATGCCGAACGCCATGGAAACCGGAACCTGCAGCAAGTTCTTCGGCTCGAACGCGCGGCCTTTCAAAAGAATCTGCAGCACCACGAACGACGTGTAAAAGATAGCGGTCCAGGTGCCCATCGACCACCCGTTCGCAAGACCAGCCACATATGCCATTGAGGAAGCCGGTGAGATTCCAAGCTCTGATTTCACCGAACAGGCGATAGCAAGCGCAACGAGGAACAGGCCGATGCAGTACGATATCCACCTACGCGCAAGAAAAGATACGCCATTACGGCTCAAACGTGTCATGAACGAGAACACCTTTCGGTTCACCCGGTAAGCTCAGGAGCCCACCGTTTGCAGAAGCGGCATTATTCTACGTTCATGGCTACCAAATTGCGCCACCCAAATAGGGTCGATTGGGCAGTATACGGCTCTTTTTTCACCAAACGAAAAGTCACGCGATTGAAACGAGGGGAGACCTCCCGAAACCAAGCCGCTCTAATCCGCTTATAGCGAACAGTTTCACATGGTAAATCAATCCGATACGCCCTTAGCAGAAAGCGGGCAGCCAAGTCGTGTCAATTCGCCGACCACAACATCCACTAAAAGCGGCAACGCATCGTGGACGGGCCTGGTGAGCCCTTCGGTCGCTTCAGCCGGAGAAGCGTTTTCCACCTGCATTCCCAAGCAAAGCCCTTCAGCCTGATATCCCAATAACGCTGCGGAATCGAAGAGGTCGATCAGCTTCAAATCATGAAGGCTCGCCGTGATGCCCACATGACGTGCCATCGCATCGGGCGCATAGCGCAACACCGTGCCTGCAGGCTGACCGGAATCATCCACAGCATCCACGGTCATGATCACGTCGAATTCGCGCACGCGGTCGATCATAGCAAGCGACAAGCACCCCAGATCGTAAATCTCAACGTTGTCCGGGATATCGTACGAAGCCACAAGCTCATCGAAGACGGCAGGCCCGATGCCATCGTCGAGCATCAATCGATTGCCCACGCAAAACACCGCTACTCGCCGCGGACGCAATTCCTTGGGAACGGCCACATTGCTGGCAACATATTCCCGCAAACCCCAATTTTCTTGCACATCAGCCATGTTCTACCCCTCCACACCCGGACGAATCATCAGGTTGTACCAAGTGGCGAATCCAAGCATCGCAAGGCCGACGAGCACGCAAACCACCGCCCAAATACGCTCACGCCGCACGTAGGTATCCTTGGAAACGCCGCGAGCGACTGCCCGATGAGCCGCAAAAGGCTGGCTTAAGCGCGAGAACAAAAACGTGACTGCAACCAATACTGCCCCGATAACGGCAGCAAAAGCGATCGCAAGCGGCGTACGTTCCGAATATGCAGCATAAAACAAATTGTCGGCAACCAACCATAAAGGATAGAACAGGATAGTGGCCCAAAAACCGTGAGCCGGTCCCCAAACGGGCGGCAGGAACAGCGCGCCGATGTTCCAACGCGGGATACCTTCAAGGAACTTCTCTTCACAAGCAATCTGCTCATCGGTCAACTCAGCCATGAATAACCAATCTATCAGGGGATATAAACAAAATCAGGTTCTGCATAATTGTAATCTCATAGCAGTGGATCACAGTCGCTAAGGCAAAATCGCCTATAGGATTCCATGCCCGACAACTTGCCCCAACACAAAAGAAGACCCGGCCACCGAAGTGGTCGGGTCTTCAAATCACATGCATCCCTGCACAGCGTGAAAACTAGTGCTGCTTGCCGTGACCTAAATCATCCTCGCCGATGATGTTGTGGATGTCAGGATCGTACACCAGGCCGCCATGCTCCTTATGGAAGAACATGAGCAGCGTAGGAGCGATACCCTCCACGTTGGCCAGGTAGATGTGGATGAACATGAAGCAGATGAACACGAACATCATGAAGTAGTGGATGATGCGCATGCTCATGATGCCGCCCACCAAAGACGTGCCCGCTGCGAAGAACGGGATCTCGGAGCTGGGAACCCACAGAGCCAGGCCCGTGTAGAACATCAGGATGATGAGCACGGGAATGAACAGGTAGCTGATCTTCTGCGGAACGCCCAGCTTAGCGGACAGCGGGTGGTCCTTCTTGAAGAACAGGTAGTACTTGATCCACTGCGGACCCTGATGCAGGTTGTCCTTCTGCGGAAGCCACGTCTTGTAGTCGGTAACCTGCTTGCGGGTACCGCCGGTCGGCGAGGACTTCACGATGAAGGCCATGATCAAACGGCAGATGCAGTTGATGAACAGCACAAAGCCGAAGAACACGTGCAGACCACGGGCCATGGACTCAAAACCCCAGAAGAAGGGGTAGTGAATATAAAAGCCGGTGAAAATCAGCAGAACCATGGCAACAAGGTTGATCCAGTGCGTGATCACGAACGGCAACGGATGCGCCTCGCGGTAATGTGCCAAATGCGCCATGTTACTTCACCCCCCAAGGGCTCGTGACGGTTTCGAAACGCTTGCCCGTGGCAGGCTCGGAGATGTGGACCGAGCAGGCCGTGCAGGGGTCGAAGGAGTGCACCGTGCGCAGCGCGTTGATGGGCTTCTCGATGTCGCCCACCGGCACGCCGATCAGAGCCTCCTCGAGCGGACCATGCTGGCCCTTCTCGTTCTTCGGAGCCAGGTTCCACGTGGACGGGATGATGATCTGGTAACCCTGGATCTTGCCGTCCTTGACCGACTCGCTGTGGTAAAGAGCGCCACGCGGGGCCTCCCAGAAACCGGAGCCGTCGCCGGTGGTGGTCTCAGGAGCGCGGAAGTACTCGGAATCGCCGGACTTCACGGCCTCGATCAGCTCGTCGACCCACTCCTTCATGAGCGTGGCGATGTAGAGCGTCTCGATCTGACGGATGGCGGTACGGCCAAGCGTGGACTGGGCCACGGACAGGTCGCCCTCATGGCCGAGCGCCTTCAAGAACGCATCCACGTGCTCCTTGACGAAGGGCACGTTGCGTTTGTAGGCGGCCAGGATACGGGACAGGCTGGTGGCCTCCATGGAGTTGCCGTTGTAGGACGGGCACTTCACCCAGGTATAGCGGTCGTTCACGTTGTAGTCGGTGTACTCCGGCTCGGTGGTGAAGTTCGGCGCCTGGTAGGTTTCGGAACCCTTGTACCAGGAACGGCCGACCCACTCGGCGATGGCCTTCTCGTCGGGCTCGGAGAGGTTGAGGTTCTCGTCGAGCACGCCGGAGGGCAGGTAGCGATTGGACATCTTGAAGTCCTCGCGCTCGAAGACGCCCCAAGCGATGTAGCGACCCGGGCCCTTGCCGTACTCGAAAGCATCGGCGTAGTACGGAGCGATAGCCAGCACGTCGGGGATCATGGTAGCCTCGACCCAGTTGTACAGCTCGTCGACCAGCAGCTTCAGGTCGTCAAGCTTCTGGTCGGTGGGCACGAATGCCGTGCCGCCCGGACGAAGCGTCATGACGTGGGGCATCTTGCCGCCCAGCAGGGCGCTGATCTGGGAAGCCTTGGCCTGCATGCCCAAAGCCTCCAGGTAGTGAGCGGTGCAGATGAGGTCGAGCTCGGGCGGCAGCTTGAAGCCGGTGCCGTCCTCGGCGTCGAACCAGTTGCCGCTGAAGATGGACAGCTGACCGTTCTCGGCGAACTGGGACAGGTGCTCCTTCAGGGCAACGAAATCGCTGTTCATGGAAGTGCCGGCAGCACGAGCCAGGTCCATGGCGTCGGCGGGGTTGGCCTTCAGGGCGTTCAGCGGATTGACGTAGTCAAGGCCGGCCAGGTTGTAGAACCACAGGATGTGGCTGTGCAGGAACTGGGCGCCCTCCAGGATGTTGCGGATGATGCGGGCGTTGTTGGAGATGGTGATGCCGTAAGCCTTCTCAGCCGCGATGGAGCTGGCATGGGCGTGCGACACGGGGCAAACGCCGCAGATGCGCTGCACGATCTGGGCAGCGTCCTCGGGCGTGCGGTTCTCAACGACCAGCTCGATGCCGCGGAAGCAGCCACCGGATACCCAGGCGTCGGATACCTTGCCGTTCTCGACTTCCATCTCAACGCGCAGATGGCCCTCGATACGGGTTACGGGATCGATTACGGAACGCGTCATGGCTTACCTCCCTTCCTTGGTTGCATTGGGGTCGTCGTGACCGGTGTCTTCCTTGTACATCTTCTGGCGCTCGGGCTCGGACACCTCATAGGTGCCCACGGACTTCTCGGGGTGCTTGGCATCCCAGGCGCGCTTCTTCTCGAAGTCCGCGCCGCCGTCCATACGGCCGGTGGCCTTCATGCCGAAGCCATGCACCACGAGCGCTGCGGCAAGGATGCCGGTAACGCCCACGGCGATGGTGGTGGGCTGCACGTCCCAGTCGCCGATGTGCAGGTTGCGATGACGCTTCAGGAACGGGGTGTTGACCTCGACCCAGTTCTGGCCCGGGTCGTTGGGGTTGGCCTCGCAGCAGCCGATGCACGGGGCGCCGGCCTGGACGCACCAGCTGCGACGGTCGTTCCACATGACCACGCCGCAGTTGGACTTGGTCTGAGGACCGCGGCAACCGAGCGGGTACAGGCAGTAGCCCTTCTTCTCCTCTTCGGAACCGAATTCGTAGACGAACTCGCCGTTCTCGAAGTGGCCGCGACGCTCGCAGTTGTCATGGATGGTCTGGTTGAAGATGCCGGCCGGCTTGCCCTCGGAGTTGAGGTCCAGATCGGCGGGCTTGAGCTTCATGAGCACGACGTCGACGAGCACGCTGGTGAGCCACTCGGGGTTGGCCGGGCAGCCGGGGACGTTGACGACGGGCACGTTGATGCCGGCCTTCTTGAGGTACTGCTGCACGCCCATGGCGTCGGTGACGTTGGGCTTAGCGCCCATCCAACCGCCGTTGACGGCGCAGGAACCCAGCGCCACCACGGCGTTGGCGTTCTTTGCGGCTTCGATCAGGTGCTCGGTGCCGGGCTTGCCGGCCACGCGCAGAGCGTTGCCGCCCCACTTCTCCTGAATGGCGCCTTCGTAGATGAGGATGTAGTCGCCGGCCTCGATGGTCTGCTCCTTGGCCTCCTCCATGGAGTAGCCCGCTGCAGCGGACAGCGTCTCGGAGTAGTTCAGGGAGATCATGTCCAACACCACCTCTGCGGCGTTGGGCGTCTGAGCCTGAGCGAACGACTCGGTGCAGCCGGTGCAGGATGCGCCTTCGACCCAGATGACCGGGTAGAGGTTACCCTTCGTGGCGCCGATGACGGACGTCTCGAGAGCCTGGGCGACCTGCGGGACCGTCAACTGGGACAGCCCGGCGGCAGCGGCCACGGTGCCGCACAACTTCATGAAGTCGCGACGGGTGACCCCCCTGGCCTCAAGCATGTTCGCGAACGCGGACATTGCGGCCTCTCCTTCCATACGCACACCTCCTTACAGGTGTATCTCGTCTGGCCTGTTTCCAGACCCTTTTGCATATGGAGCGAAGATACGCGATGACGCGCGGCCCGAGGGCGGACATACCGACGGTCGGGCTTGCGGCCTTGATGGCGCCGCACGCAACGCGACGGAAGGCACGGGGCTTGCAGAACCCGGGCCTTCCGTCGTGAAACGCGCACGCGCGCCTTCGCCGATTGGGGATGAAATCGCAGACTTCCATCCCCAGTCGTCTCCACTCCTGTTGGTTATGTTATCACTCGCGCATTTTTATACAGAACCGTTATCATATCTTCGCAAGATAAATGAATAAATCTGCATGAAGGAGCTTCGCATGACCGCTGAACCCCCATCCGCGTTCGCTTACCTGGGCCCCGCCGGAACCTATCACGACGAGGCGGCGCGCGCATTCGCCAAACGTTTGGGCATAGACGACCCGCAGCTGATCGAATGCCCCTCGCTGTCCGAGGTATTCGACTGCGTGGACCGAGGGAAATGCGAGTACGGCGTGGTTGCCACGGAAAACGCGCTCGAGGGGCCCGTCACCGCCACGCTCGACAACTTCGCGTTCCGTTCAAGCGCCACCATCTTAGGCGAGCATGTGCTCGACATCCATCATTGCCTGATCATGCACCCCGAGGCCACCCTGGACGACGTGAAAACGGTGGCAAGCCACCCGCAGGGCCTGGCGCAGTGCCGCCGCTACCTTAACGACAACCTGCACGGCATCCCCACCGTGACCGTGGCATCCACCGCCGACAGCGCGCGGCGCGCAGCGTCCGACAAGTCCGTCGCCGGCATCGGCAACGCCTTCGCCGCACAGCTCTACGGCGCGCGAGTGGCCGAGACGGGCATCGAGGACCACTTCGGCAACCAAACGTCGTTTGCGCTGATCGGCCGCCAGGGCCATGTCCCGGTGCTGACGGGCAGCAAGTTCAAGACGTCGCTGGCGCTGTTCTTGCAGACCGACCGCCCCGGCGCGCTGCTCATGATCTTGTCCGAGTTCGCCTACGCCGGCATCAACCTGGTCAAGATCCAAAGCCGTCCCACCAAGCAGGCGCTCGGCGACTACATGTTCTTCGTGGACATCGAAGGCTCCACGCAGGACCTTGAGGTGCAAACCGCGCTGAACTGCCTGCGCCTGAAGCTGCGCGAGGTGAAGGTGCTCGGCAGCTACCCCGTGGAATAGCGCCCCGGAAGCGCTGCGCAAGCGAAGGCGAAACCTTGCGCGCACCTATATATATGGTGAAGACGAAAGCGGCTGCTCCGATGAGCGGCCGCTTCGCCGTTTAGAAGGCGACGACCCCGAGATGCTCGAGCAGGATTTTCACGCCGATGAGGATGAGCACCACTCCGCCCGCGATGGTTGCGGGCTTTTCGAAGCGCGCGCCGAAGAAATGGCCGACGGCTACGCCCACGAAGCTGAGAACGAAGGTGGTCACGCCGATGATGGTCACGCTCGGCACGATGGCCACCTGCAGAAACGCGAAGGTGATGCCCACGGCAAGCGCATCGATGCTTGTTGCGATGGCCAGCATAAGCAGCTCCTTGAGGTCGAGCTTGGCGTCTTTCGCTTCCCCGCCTTGCTCGTCGTCCTCATGGAACGCATCCCAGAGCATCTTGCCGCCCACGAACGCCAGCAGCGCGAACGCGATCCAGTGGTCGATGGGCGTGATAAGCTCGGCAAGCTGGCTTCCCAAAGCCCATCCGATAAGCGGCATCAAGGCCTGGAACCCGCCGAAAAACAGCGCGATGACCGCCGCCTGCCTCATGTTCAGGCGGCTCATGCCAAGGCCCTTGCAAATGGAAACGGCGAAGGCGTCCATGGAAAGCCCCACGCCGATCAAGAACAACTCAACAAACCCCATGATGATCCTCTCGTCTTGAACCTAACCCCCCCATCGGACACTTGGTGCTACGTCCCCGAACCGTCCGAATCGTGACAGTTCGGGGACAGTTCGGGGACGTAGGACTAAGTGTCCGGAATTTGCAAACCGCTATTGCTTATGCGAACAAGCGGCCATCTTCCCGACGGAAGAACCCTTCCCGCTCAAGGTCGGCGCAGATGCCGGCGAACAGCTGCGGGTCGAGCGTATCGCGCCCCGCCGCCTGCTCCTCGGCATCCAAAAGCGCCGCCGCCCGCTCGACGGCGATGCCGGGGCAAGCCAGCACGATGCGCACCAGACACGCGCGCTTCTGCCGGCGCGATCCTTCGAACGCCGACTGGCGCGTGTAATGCGCGCTTCGCCGCGAGGCGTTGCCCACCTGCGATTTCAAATCCGCCCCCACGTCCAGCAGCGCGTAATACCACTGGCGAACCTGCCCGGCTTCGGGGCAGCACGCCGCCACCAGCGGTTCAAGCTGCTTGTCGGTCACCGCCTCGCAATCGGGGAACAGCGTGTGGATGAACACCGTGCGCACGTTCGTCTCGATGTAGATGGCGGGAAGGTTGCGGGCGAAGGCGGTGACGCCGGCCGCCGTTGCCGGCCCGATGCCCGGCAGCTCCTGAAGCTGCTCCACCGTTTCGGGCAGCCGCCCGCCAAAGCGCTGCGAGCATTCCTCGGCCGCGCGCTTGAGCGCCAGGGCACGACGGTTGTAGCCGAGCCCCTGCCACTCGGCCAGCACGTCGGCGGATGCGGCTGCCGCCAGCGCATCGGGAGAAGGGAACATCCCCATCCAGCGCTCCCAACGCCCCAGTACGCGTTTGACCTGCGTTTGCTGGAGCATGACCTCGCTCACGAGCACGCCGTAGGCATCGTCGATGCCGCGCCACGGCAGGTCACGGTACAACCGCCGCCCCTCGGAGAGCACGAAGCGACAGAACTCGTCCTGAGACATAGCGGCGCCCGCGGGCCAAACCGCGGACGCCGCCAGATCGGCTATGCTTTTGCGCACCACGTCTACGACTGCGCTTCCTTGATGGCAGGCTGAGCGCCGCATCCACCGCACGCATCAACCGGGCACGACATGCGCGCCGACGGAGGCGCCGAATCGATGGCCTTCCTGATGACGGGATGCCGCCCGCCCTGCTCCATGAGCTCCTTGAGCGTGATGGAGTCGAAGTAGCTGTTCAGCAGGCTGTCCGCGCCCATCCACAGCTTGTTGTACGAGCACCCCCCGCGACGCTTGCAATATTCGGCGTCGACCGCGCACAGCGAGACGCTGACGGGCCCCTGCACCGCCTCGAGCACCTCGAGCAGGGTGATCTGCGCCGGGTCGCAGTCAAGCGCAAGACCGCCGCGCGCACCGCGCACCGTCTTGATAAGCCCGCCTTTCACCAGGTCGTGCTGGATGCTGCGCGCAAACGCATACGGGATGTCCTCCTGCTCGGAGATGTCTGCGACCGACACGTAGGAGTCGCCGCTTTCGTAGGCTGCCTCCAAGATGCGAAGCGCGTAATCGCAGCGCCGCGTGATATCCATTACTGCCCGTCCCCCTTCAACAGGTCGTCCAAGTGGTCGAGCTCCCTCCTGAAATCATCGACCACCGCTTGCTCGAGCGCCTTGTATTCCGGCGAGTCGAGCGGCTGGTATGCAGCCAGCTTATCGAACAGGTTGTCCGTAGTTACCGGGATGTAGCGCCGCTTGGTGAGGCTGTCCTTATACGCTTCCTCGATGGCCTCGCGTGCCGCCATATGCATATCGAAACGCGGCATACCCTGCGAGAACCTGACCAGTTGATCGCGGTCGACGCCGCGCACGGACGGGTGCTCGCGAGCGATCTCCATCCAAATGTCGGCGCGCTCCTTCTCGGTGGGATAGTCGATATCCACCGCCGAGACCGGCCCCAGCAGGTCGAAGAAATACGGGTCCACGTCGTTGCCGAGCGCCGAGGTGCACAGCACGAACACGTCCGGATCGTCGGCCGAGGAGCGGATGAGGTTGACCGCCTCGCGCGCGCCGCGCGACAGCGCGGACATGATCATCCCACCGATATCCTCAGGCTGGTCGAACGCCGGAGCCGCCCACAGGTCGATATCCTCGATGACGAGCACCGCCGGCTCCTCGAAGGCATTGCGCGCCTGATT
Source organism: uncultured Senegalimassilia sp. (assembly GCF_934630535.1). Taxonomy (GTDB): domain Bacteria; phylum Actinomycetota; class Coriobacteriia; order Coriobacteriales; family Eggerthellaceae; genus Senegalimassilia. The sequence goes on along the minus strand of NZ_CAKTVU010000005.1, from coordinate 7,048 downwards.
GAGCTTGGGCTGGCGGTCGGCCTGCGCCATGACGCACAGCACGGGCATGCCCTGCATGTTCTCCTCCATGCGCATACGCAGCACCGGAAGCCCCAGCTCGCCGCACGTGGCCATCATGAACTGGTTGGCATCCTCGCGCGCTGGGCTGCGGATGAGCAGCGCGTCGCACGCAGGCATGCGATCAAGCCCATGGCGCACGTTGAGCTGGCGCACCAGCTGCTGGAACTCAGGGTCTTTCTGCATGCCGAGGCCAAGCGCGCGCACCGAGCGCACCGCTTCGTCGAAGCCTACGAGCTCTTTATAGGTAAGGTGCTCGATAGGGGCGAGCATGGGCTGCGCCGGAACCGCGGCGGGGGCGGGCTTGCCCGCAGATGCCTGCGGCTTTTCGGAAGGCGCCGGGCCGGCGGCAACGGACTGCTCGCCCGCTGCATCCACGCCGGGTTCGGCAGGCGAGGCATTCCCAGTCGCACCGCCTTCGGGCTTGTCGGCGCCGCCGGGCGCACCCGGTGCCGTAAGGTGCTCCACGCGCAGCACGCGCGGCACGCCCTCGCCCATCATGTCCTGCGAGATCATGTCGGTCATGCCCTCGAGCTCGTCGCGCGAAAGCCCGAACTCCTCGAGCTTGGCAAGCGCCAGCTCCTGCAGCTGGTCTGCGCAGGCGGCCACCTCGTCGCTGGAAAGGTAAGGCTCCATGCGCTCGAACACGTATTCGGCGATGCTGCGCTCCTTCAAGGTGCACGCCAGGCGCCATGCGCGCTTCAGACCCGCGATGGCGGCCTCGGAGGGCACGGCACCCTCGGCGGCCTGGCCACGCTCGAACGCTGCCAGGTACAGATGCAGCGCCAGCATAAGATTTCCCTGCTCAGCAGCCTGTTCAGCGCTGTTCAGATATCCGGAAACGGAGCTGGACGGCTCATCGCTTCGGCTGGGCATATCGTTCACGTCGTTATCCAACATAAACCCAACCTCCTTCAAGTGTCAAAATAGCTATGGTTCGGTATCATTTTACCGGAAGCGGCCGCATTGCGGCCGCAAGCCAAGAAATCGAAACAAACCCGTCACCCAGAAGCTATGGGCGCTTATCGCCCATGGGCAACGGACGCACCTGCCCCAAGGGCCGCCGACGGCCCCATGCAAGCTGGTTGCGGGCGTTTACCACTCAAGCACCTGGTAGCCGCGTTCGCGGGCGGTACGCCCGAGCGGGCGGTCGGGGCATACGGCGAACCCCTGCTTGGCTCCGGCAAGCAGGGCGCGATCGGAGTGATGGTCGCCATACGCCGCCACCAGCTCCCAGCCGCCTTCGCCCCATTTCGCGTTGGCGAAGCGACGCAGCTCGATCATCTTCCGGTCGCCCTCCACCGGCACGCCATCCACCTCGCAGGCGTACGTGCCGTCGTAGTTAACCTTCATACGCGTGGAGATCTGGTAATCGAAGGGCAGGTCGCGCATGGCGCGCTCGATGATGGGCTCGAAGGTGGCCGAAACGCACACCACCGAAACGCCCTGCTCATGCCATGCGTCCATGGCCTGCCTGGCCTGCTCGCGCACATGCGGGGCCACGCATTCGTCATAGAAATCATGCAGGAAGGCATCCACTTCGGCCTTGGGCTTGCCGGCGAAGGCGCGGAACACCAGCCCTCGCACCCACGCCTCGTTCTGCGGCAGGCGCAGCTTGTACGCCGCGGCCCACAGCCCGATGCGCAGCAGCACCGTAGGGTTGAGCATGCGCAGCTTCGCAAGATGCATCACCAGCATGACGGGCGAGTTGCCGTCAAGCGAGGTGCCATCGAAGTCGAACGCGGCAAGCCGCACCGGGCCATCCCCGGTACGGCTTGCCGTTTTCCTTGCCTCTGATTGTGCGGTCATGTGCGCGCTTTCGTCCCAAGCCGACTCGAGCCGCGCACCCCTCCGCACGCTACTCTTGTTCGACACCATCATCCTCAAACTGAGAATTATACAGTTCAGCATACGCGCCGCCAAGGGAAAGAAGCTCATCATGCGTGCCCTGCTCGACGATGTCACCATGCTGTAACACACAGATGAGATCGGCGTTTTTGATGGTTGACAGCCTGTGCGCGATCACAAACGACGTGCTTCCGGCCATCAGGTTGTCCATGGCCCTTTGGATGCGCTCCTCGGTTCGCGTGTCCACGCTTGAGGTGGCCTCGTCCAGGATGAGCATGCGCCTGTCGGCCAAGATGGCACGTGCGATGGTGAGCAGCTGCCGCTGACCTGCGCTGATGTTGCTGGCATCCTCGTTGATCACCGTATCGTAGCCGTGCGGCAAGGTGGTGATGAAATGGTGCACGTACGCCGCGCGCGCCGCAGCCTCCACCTCGGCGTCGGTGGCATCGAGCTTGCCGTAGGCGATGTTGTCGCGCACCGTGCCGTTGAACAGCCACGTATCCTGCAGCACCATGCCGAACTGGTTGCGCACGTCGGTGCGCGAGAACTCGCGGATGTCGGTGCCGCCTAGGCGGATGGCGCCCGAGTCCACATCATAGAAGCGCATGAGCAGCTTGACCATGGTGGTCTTGCCCGCGCCGGTGGGGCCTACAAGCGCCACAGTCTGACCCTGGCGAACCTTCGCGGAGAAGTCGCCGATGACGGGCTTGTCGAGGCTGTAGCCGAAGCGCACATGGTCGAACTCCACGTCGCAATCCACGTCGGCGGCACTAGCCGTAGGCTTCTCCGGCTCAAGCTCAGGCTCCTCCAAGAAGGCGAAGATGCGCTCGGCTGCCGCGGCCATCTGCTGCAGCACGTTGCCCACCTGCGACAGCTGCGTGATGGGCTGCGTGAAGTTCTTCACATACTGGATGAACGCCTGGATGTCGCCGACGGTGATGACGCCCTGCACGGCAAGCACGCTACCGGCCAACGCCACGCCCACGTAGCCCAGGTTGCCCACGAAGTTCATGATGGGCTGCATCAAACCCGACAGGAACTGTGATTTCCAAGCGCTTTCGTAGAGTTTCTCGTTGGTCTTACCGAACGTTTCCGCCACCGCCTGCTCGCGATTGAACGCGCGCACGATGGCGTGGCCGGAAAACGTCTCCTCCACCTGCCCGTTGATGGCGCCAAGCATGGCCTGCTGCGCCCTGAAGTGCTTCTGCGAGGCCTTCACCACAGTGAAGATGAGCACCAACGACACCGGCAGGATGAGCACGGTGATGCCCGTGAGCAGCGGGTTGATGGTCAGCATCATGATCACCACGCCCACGATGGTGGTGGCCGAGGTGATAAGCTGCGTCACGCCCTGGTTCAGGCTTTGCCCGAGCGTGTCCACGTCGTTGGTGATGCGCGAGAGCGTGTCGCCGGTGGAGTTGCGCTCGAAGTACCCCACGGGCATGCGGTCGATCTTCTCCGCGATGGCGCGGCGCAACCCATAGCAGGTGCGCTGAGACACGCTCGTCATCATCCAGCCCTGCACGAAGCTGCACGCCGCGCTGACCAGGTACAGCACCAGCGTCACCGCGATGATGCCGGCGATGGCGTCGAAGTCAATGCCGCCGGTGCCGCCCACCTTCGCCACCAGGCCCTCGAACAGCTCCGTGGTAGCCTGCGAAAGCACCTTCGGGCCCACGATGTTAAACGCCGCCGAGCCGATGGCGAAGATGATGGCAAGTACGAGCGCCGCCTTGAACTGGCCCATGAAACGCACGAGCTTGCCGATGGAGCCCTTGAAGTCCTTGGCCTTCTCACCGGGCATCATGCGCGCGGCCGGCCCATGCGGACGGCGGCGCTGCGTGACCTTCTTCAGATCCTCGTTGTTCGCGCTCATCTCGCATCACCTCCCTTCAGCTCTTCTTCCGATAGCTGCGACATGGCTATCTCGCGATACTCTTGGCAGCTTCCCATGAGCTGCTCATGCGTGCCCCGCCCCACGACGCGGCCCTCGTCGAGCACCACGATCTGGTCGGCGTTGAGCACCGTGGAGATGCGCTGCGCCACGATGACCATGGTCTTGCCGCCCAAACGGGTGGATAGCTCATGGCGGAGCGCGGCGTCGGTCTTGTAGTCAAGGGCGCTGAAGCTGTCATCAAACAGGTATGCGCGTGCATCGGTGGCAAGCGCGCGGGCGATGGCCAGGCGCTGGCGCTGACCGCCCGAGACGTTCGTGCCGCCCTGGGAAATAGGCGTTGCCAGCCCCTCGGGGCGCTCGGCGATGAACTCGCTCGCCTGCGCCACATCGGCGGCCTCGCGGATGCGGTCCTCGTCGGCGCCGTCGACGCCGTAGCCCACGTTCGAGGCAATGGTGCCGCTGAACAAAAACGCCGCTTGGGGCACATAACCCAGCTGCGAGCGCAGGGCGTGCTGGCTGACATCGCGCACGTCCACGCCATCGACGGTGATGCGGCCCGACGTTACGTCGTGGAAGCGTTCCGCCAGCTTGAGCACCGTGGACTTGCCGCTGCCCGTCGAGCCGATGATGGCCGTGGTCTTGCCCGGCTCGCACGTGAAGCTGACGTCCTCGAGCACGCACTCGGCGCCATCGGAGTACCTGAAACTCACGTTCTCGAAGGCGATGCGCGCGCCCGGCAGCCCATTGGCGCCGAGCAGCGCGTCCTTGGCCTTGCCGGGCTTGGGGTCGACGATGGAGGGCTTGCAAGCAAGCACCTCGTCGATGCGTTGAGCGGCCACATCGGCGCGCGGCAGCATGATCGACAGCATGCCGATCATAAGGAAGCCCATGATGATGACCATGGAGTAGGTGATGAACGCGATCAGGTCGCCGGTCTGCAGGTTGCCCGCATCGATGGCATGGCCGCCGAACCAGATGATACCCACCGACACCAGGTTCATGATGAGCATCATGAGCGGCATCATGAAGGTCATCACGCGGTTGGTGAACAGCTGCGTCTTCATCAGGCGCGTGTTCGCCTCATCGAAGCGCGCCTCCTCGTGCTGCTCGCGGCCGAACGCGCGGATGACCGGCAAGCCCGTGAGCAGCTCGCGCGACACCAGGTTCACCCGGTCGATGAGCTTCTGCATGATCTTGAACTTCGGCATGGCCACCTTCATGAGCACGGCCATGACCACCGCGATGGCCGCGACCGCCGCGATGATGATCCAGCCCATGGACAGGTCGGTGCGCGCGATCATGATGATGCCGCCGATGGCCAGGATGGGCGCGTAGAGCACCATGCGCAGCAGCATGACGGTGACCATCTGCACCAGCTGCACGTCGTTGGTGCCGCGCGTGATCAGCGACGCGGCGCTGAAGGACTGGATCTCGGCATCGGAGAAGCCGACCACCTGGTTGAACAGGCGCTCGCGTAGGCTGCGGCCCACCTTGGCCGCGGTGCGCGAGGCCAAAAAGCCCACCATGACGGCGATGACCATGCCGAGCGCGGCAAGGCCGAGCATCTTCGCGCCGGTTGCCACCAGGTAATCCATTTGCATGGCGTCAAGGTCGTAGCCCAACTGCTCGTATTCGGCGCGGGCGGCGGCCAAGCCTTGCTGCGCAATCAGGGTATCGGCCATATCGCCCATGGACTCGCGCGCCCGATCGAGCATGGTCTGGATGTCGTCTTTGCCGATCATGCCCTGGTCGTAGGCGGCTTTGACCTGGTCAAGGTCAAGCTCGGCGATTTGATCGGCGTAGCAGGTCACCGTCATGGGCAAGGCCATGGCGCTATCGAGCGCCGCGCGGTCGCGCTTGCCGGATTCCGTCAGCGCATACGTGCCGTCCTCGTTTTGGGCGTAGGCGTCGGCGAACATCTGCTCATCGGAGTCGGGCAGCATCATGGCCACCAGATCATGGGTGCGCTCGGTGAGCTGCTCGGCGGCAACGTCCTGAACGCCCTGCTGCTGGATGCCCGTATCGACGATGTCGGAGGTGTAGTTGGGCAGCGCCAGGTCGCATGCCGCCTGCACGCACAGCAGCACCACGATCAGCAGCACCACCAGCTTGTGCTGGGCCAGGTTCTTGATTATGCGCACGGCACGCCCCCTTCCGCGGAAACGGCTTGCAAAGATGCACCGGCAGCGGAAGCGGGGCCGTTCACAGCCGCGTCGCCCGCGGCAGCGTTGGCGGCATCTGCGTCGGAAGCGGGGTTTGCATCAACGTCCCCTGCCGGGCTGCCGGCTTGCGCACACCCATCCTGCTGCTCCTGCGCCGCCTTGCAAGCGGGGAAATCGGCCAGACGCTCCACGATTCGGACAAGGTGCTCGGCGTCTTCGGGGCCGAGGTAGGTGAGCACCTTGTCGATCATCTGCTCGTGCAGCTCGCGACCGCGTGCACTGAACGCACGACCTTCCTCGGTGAGGCGCACCGTGACGGCACGGCTGTCCCCTTTATCGCGCTGACGCGTGATAAGGCCCTTCTCCTCAAGCGATTTCAGGGTTTGCGAAACGGCGCTCGGAGTTGCATGCCCACACTTGGCGATGTCGCCGGATCGGACGCTCCTTCCCTCCCCTTCCAAGCGGGAAACCGCCATGATTGCGTACATCTCCGCAGGCGTGACGCCCTTAGGCGCCGCCGGCTCTTGACGCTGTTTGCGCATGCGCGCCGCAGCATTGAACAAACGGCGACGCAATCCAGCCGCAGTATCGTCCACGCGAATCTCCTTTCGACACTGTATTGTTTAGTTGCTTAATATTTAGCTCCTAAACCATAGCACGAACCAAGGAGTTACGATCGAGGTATCGAAAGTATGTCGGAAAGTCCTTATACCGCATCCGCCAGGCCGCAGAAGGCGCAGGCGTGGAGAGCGGAGAGGGAAAGCGGCGAAGCGGGCGTTCTGTTCATGGAACGAAGGCAAGCAACCCACCCGTCGCCTAACGAATCATCGCCCCCCGATGATGCTCAACGGCAAAGGCGAACCTAACCCGGGAATACGAAAAAGGGGCTGTATCAAAAGTGATTTTGGTACGGCCCCTTTCTTGTGCCCAAGATCCCGAGGCCGCGCCGGCCGTCGCGAAGCGATAAGAAGAAAAAAAGGGGGGCCGCCCTACGCCGTGGCCCCCGCCGCCTTCCTCGACTCTGCGAGGAAGAGCTTCCGTATGTTGTGGCCGGTGGCGACCAGCCTCCACTCGAGCGTCACCT
>NZ_CAKTVU010000004.1 GCF_934630535.1 uncultured Senegalimassilia sp. | reverse complement strand
GACATGGCTCAGCTGGTAGAGCATCACCTTGCCAAGGTGAGGGTCGCGGGTTCGAATCCCGTTGTCCGCTCCATGAACTTTCAGCGGTCGAGAATTCGACCGCTTTTCTTTTATCTGTAGAAGCGTCTGGATGGACTTGCGAATCAATCTTCCTGTTGCGATGTTGGTGATTCGTGGGCTTCGCATTTGCCGATCGGTAGAATTCGCCGCTGTTCAAAGCCATTTCCTATCGACTCCAAAGGAGCCTTTTGGAAGTCAGCCGCGCATGTCTATCTGAGATTGATGGCGAAGCCACGGAGTTCGGATGAACTTGCGAATCAAACTCCAGAAGGGACTTTCCTAGACTCGACCGTGCATGTCCTGTCGAATTTGATGGCGATCGCAAGCGGACCGGATGAGCTCGCGAATCAGGTTTCGTCGCTCATTTGAAAAAAAGCGAAATAGGGTCTTGCGTAGATCTCGGAATCCGGTATTATATCTTCTTGCGTCTTGGCCCCCCCAAGATGCAGACGAAGGATCGGGCGTTTAGCTCAGGGGGAGAGCGCTTCCCTGACACGGAAGAGGTCACAAGTTCAAATCTTGTAACGCCCACCATTTTTTCAGTTTGATTCGATATTTTGAATCATGGTGAGATTTCAATCATTAGATTGGTTTTGCCTTGCAAGTATTCGGGTTATTGGTTAAACTGAATCGCACCATGCGGACATGGCTCAGCTGGTAGAGCATCACCTTGCCAAGGTGAGGGTCGCGGGTTCGAATCCCGTTGTCCGCTCCATGAATTGATAGCGATCGAGCTAGCTCGGTCGCTTTTTTGTTGCTTTGAAATTCGTCGGCACAAACACCTGTTCGTATGGTAGGATACCCGGGAAACTAAGGCGATTCTCAAAGGCTGGGTAGTATGGGTCAGGATTCCATTGTCATCAAGGGTGCACGCGAGCATAATCTGAAAAACGTCGACATCACCATCCCTCGTGACAAGCTTGTTGTGATCACCGGCTTGTCGGGTAGCGGCAAATCAAGCCTTGCGTTCGATACCATGTATGCCGAGGGGCAGCGGCGCTACGTCGAAAGCCTTTCCAGCTACGCGCGTATGTTTTTGGGGCAGATGAGCAAGCCCGATCTTGATAGCATCGACGGTCTTTCCCCGGCGGTATCCATCGACCAGAAGACCACGTCGCGCAATCCTCGCTCAACCGTGGGCACCACTACCGAGATCTATGATTATCTTCGATTGCTGTATGCGCGCGTGGGCATTCCTCACTGCCCGGAATGCGGTCGCGTCATCAAGAAGCAGACTACCGATCAAGTGACCGATGATATCCTAGCCTTGGATCCTGGCGCGAAGGCCATTATCATGGCGCCGGTTGTGGCGGGTCGCAAAGGCGAGTTCACTAAGCTCTTCGCGGACTTGACCCATGAGGGCTTTAGCCGCGTTCGCATCGATGGCGAGATAGTGAAACTTGACGGTCAGCCTCGCACGCTCAACAAGAAGATCAAGCATTTCATCGATGTGGTGGTCGATCGTGTGCAGCTCAAAGAGTCCGCAACCGGTCGTATCGCCGAGGCAGTGGAGCTTGCAACGAAGCTTGCGGAAGGTCGCGTCCTTGTGCAAGTGCTTGGTCCCGATGGCAAGCCGCAAGGCGAAGCGGGCGGTGCTTCCAGCGGCGCAAAGGGCGGTCTTGGCGAAGGCGAGCATCTGTTCTCCTTGGCCTTGGCTTGCCCCGAGCACGGTCATTCCATGGATGAGCTCCAACCGCGCGACTTCAGCTTCAATGCGCCATATGGAGCCTGCCCCGACTGCTCGGGCATCGGCAGCAGGGAAGAGGTCGACGCCAGCTTGGTGGTCCCCGATCCTTCGCTCACGCTTTCCGAGGGAGCCATCGCGCCCTTCAAGAGCGGTAACTATTACCCTCAGGTTCTCAAGGCCGTTGCCTTGCACATGGGGTGCGACGAGAACACTCCGTGGGAGGATATGCCTAAAAAGGTCCAGAAGGCTTTGCTTGAAGGCTTGGGCGAAGAGAAGGTCAGGGTCGACTACACCACGGTCGATGGGCGCAACACCTATTGGTTCATAGAATGGGAGGGCGCGCTCGCCGCGGTTATGCGCAAATACCAGGAGGCGCAAAGCGATACCCAACGCGAGAAGCTGCAAAGCTACTTCGCCGTCGTCCCGTGCCCTACGTGCGGTGGCAAACGCTTGAAGCCTGAGATCCTCGCGGTGACCGTGGGTGGCAAGTCCATTCACGAGGTATGCGAGATGAGCGCTCTTGATTGCTATCGATTCTTCAGCGATCTTCGTTTCGAAGGGCAACAGGGTGCTATCGCGAATCCCATTGCGAAAGAGATCGTTGCGCGTTTGAAGTTCCTGGTGGACGTGGGCTTGGATTATCTGACCTTAGAGCGTGCGACCGCAACCCTTTCCGGCGGCGAGGCGCAGCGTATCCGTCTGGCCACGCAGATCGGCGCGGGTCTGATGGGCGTGCTCTATATCCTTGACGAGCCCTCCATCGGCTTGCATCAGCGTGACAACGAGCGTCTTATCGGAACGCTCGAACATTTGCGCGATCTTGGCAACACCGTGATCGTGGTCGAGCATGACGAGGACACCATTCGCGCCGCAGATTATGTGGTGGACATGGGCCCGGGTGCTGGTGAGCGTGGCGGTATGGTCGTCGCTGCCGGAACGCCTGAGGAGGTTGCGGCCACGGAAGGTTCGCTTACGGCCGATTACCTTTCGGGTCGTCGCGTGATCGCGGTGCCGCAGCAGCGTCGCAAACCCAAGCGCGGCTGCCTCAAGCTCACCGGAGCATGCGAGAACAACTTGAACAACGTCACGCTCTCCATCCCCTTCGGCACGTTCACGGTCATCACGGGCGTTTCCGGAAGCGGCAAAAGCTCGCTGATCACCGACACGCTCGCTCCTGCGCTGGCGAATCGCGTCAACCATGCGCATCGGCGCACGGGCGCCTATCGTAAGATCACCGGCGTCGAGAACATCGATAAGGTGATCAACATCGATCAAAGCCCTATCGGAAGAACCCCCCGAAGCAATCCCGCAACCTATATCGGGCTGTGGGACGATATCCGCGCGCTGTTCGCGAGCACGCAGGAAAGCAAAGCGCACGGATACGGTCCCGGGCGATTCAGCTTCAACGTCAGCGGAGGCCGTTGCGAAGCCTGCAAGGGCGATGGGCAGATCAAAATCGAGATGCACTTCCTTCCCGATATCTATGTGCCATGCGAGGTGTGCGAGGGCAAACGCTACAATCGCGAGACTCTGCAGGTCACATACCGAGGCAAGAACATCTCCGAGGTGCTTGACATGACGGTCGAGGAAGCCTTGCTATTCTTCGAGAACATTCCCGGGATCAAACGCAAGCTTCAAACGCTTTTCGATGTGGGGCTCGGGTATATCCGCTTGGGCCAGCCTGCCACCACTTTGTCAGGCGGTGAGGCTCAGCGCGTGAAGCTTGCAAGCGAGCTGCATCGTCGTCAGACGGGCAAAACGTTCTACATTTTGGATGAGCCCACTACCGGGCTGCATTTCGAGGATGTTCGACAGTTGCTGGTGGTCCTGCAGCGTCTAGTGGATGCGGGTAATACCGTGCTCGTTATCGAGCATAACCTGGATGTTATCAAAAGCGCAGATCATATCGTCGATTTGGGGCCGGAGGGCGGCTTGCGCGGCGGTACCGTGGTTGCTGAGGGGACTCCCGAGCACGTAGCTACTGTGAAGGAGAGCTATACGGGACGATTCCTTGCGCGCATGTTGTAGAATAACGTTTCCATAGATTGCGACGCCCGCCGGTTTCGGCGGGCGTCTTTGACGCTTTACAAGTGATAACCCGTCTCCGCGTAAGAGGCGGGTTTCTTATTCGGGAAGGAGCGGTAGCGGTGCATCAGGAAACGGCTTTGCGGGGCGGACATGTGATGCGTGGCATTGTCTGCGCATTGGCTGGTTCTGTTTGCTGGGGCTTTTCCGGCACCTGCGCACAGTTGGTGATGGGCGATTTCGGCGCGCCTGCCTATTGGATCACGTGCGTGCGCATGCTCATTTCCGCCGTGTTCTTCCTTGCTATCGTGTTCGTGAAGGATTGGCGCTCTGTGGGCGCGTTGCTCCGCGATTGGCGCTCCATGATCAGCATCGCCGCGTTCTCGATTTTCGGCATCGCGTTATGCCAGGTCAGCTATTTCAGCGTCATCCACCACACAAGCGCCGGCGTGGGTACCACCATCGAGCAACTCGGACTCGTTCTCATCATGTTGTGGACCTGTCTGCGCAAGCGCCGCCTTCCCAATGCGCGCGAGGTGCTTGGGCTTATTTTCGCCATGGTGGGACTTGTCCTCATCGCCACGCAGGGCGATCTTTCCCGATTGGCGTTATCGCAGCAGGGGTGCTTTTGGGGCATGGTATCGGCTGTCGCATTGGCCCTGTACACCCTCATGCCGGTGAAGGTGCTTGCAAAGTGGGGATCGTTGATGGTCACCGGGTTCGCCATGCTGTTCGGCGGATTGGTCCTCACGCCCGTGGTGCAGCCCTGGGCCGTCCCCGTCGAAATCACGCCTGCATTCCTCATCATCCTTGCTGCGGTCATCGTCGTGGGTACCTGTGCGGCTTATATGCTGTACTTGCAGGGAATCAACGACTGCGGTCCCGTTAAGGCCGGGCTGTTGTGCGCAGCCGAGCCTGTTTCGGCAATGGTCATTTCCGTGCTGTGGCTTCATACCCCGGTCAGCGCCTGGGATATCGCGGGCTGTGCTTGCATCCTTGTCATGATCGTCATGGTTACCGAGCTCGAGCCTAAACGGGAAGGCGGGGAATCCGCCCTCGAGCTTGCGGGCGTTGAAACGGAGCCGCTTCCGCAGGATCCGCCGGTGTTCGCCGGTCGTGCTTCCGTGCTCGGCTACTACAGTAGCAGGCCCGCGACCATGGCGGACATCGCTCGCGTGGAGGCGCTCCTGGACGACGCCCATCGCCAGTATGCTGAAATGGGCATCGATGAAGGCAAGTTCAAGAAATACCCGTCATCGCGTCGTCTGACGCGCAGTATCAACAACGGCTCCACCTACGTGGTGGAGAATGCGGAAGGCAAGCTCATCGCCGTATTCGGCGTATCGTTCGACCCGGACAAGAACTATGAGCGCGGCATCAAGGGGGAATGGGTTACCGATATCGGGGCTTCGCCGCAGCAGTATGCCGAATTGCATTGGGTGGTCGTGGATAAGCCCGTTCGTAGGCGCGGCGTGGGGTCGTTTATCGTCGGTACCGCGTGCCGTATCGCCCGCGAAGGCGGTCGCATAAGCTTGCGGGCCGATATCTATCCGGAGAACGAGCCCATGCGCTGGCTGCTTGAGAAGCGGGGCTTTGCATTTTGCGGAACCATCCAGGTTCGCGATGGATTCGGTTGGCAGAAGCCTCGTTCCGCGTATGAGCTGCGTGTGAGATGAGCCTGCTTAGGACAGGCTCGCGATCGAGCTTGCAACCATGATCCTGTTGGTTGCAATTTGGATTCCGTTGGAGATTTTGGGTTGCCAACGTCTCGTGGACGTTTACCATTGCTGAGGGAGTTTCTTCGCTGCGCTTCGCGAAGAAGGGGTAGAGCCGCATGGACGGCTGGAAGTGAGGATATCCATGACATTGCAGTTTCGCATTGCCGACCATGGCGACTTCGATGGCATCTGGGCCGTGCTCATGGATGGCAAGGCCGCTCTCGGTCGTCTCGGCATCGATCAGTGGCAAGGGGCGTACCCTACGCAGCAGATCGTGCGCGATGACATCGAAGCCGGTCACTCCTATGTCCTGGAAGAGGATGGGGTCGTAGTCGCTACCACGGTCATCGGCTTCACTGGCGAACCGGTCTACGATGCTATCGAGGGCGCATGGCTTACGGACTCCGACTCGCGCGATCCGCGATATGCCGTGTTGCATCGCGTTGCGGTTGCGCAGGGCCACGCTGGGAAGGGTCTTGGTCGCAAGCTGCTGCAGTCTGCGGAACCCGTAGCCTGTCAGCACGGATGCGAGAGCCTGCGCATTGAAACGCATCCCGGTAACATCCCTATGCTCAAGCTCATAGAGCGCTGCGGTTTCACCCGTTGCGGCATCGTGCATATCAGCCACGCGGAAGGCGCTTCAACCGATCGCGTCGCGTTCGAGAAGGTGCTCTAGGCCGGCTTTTCTGTAAACTATGCGCGTGTGTTTGCGACATACGGGCGGTTTACCGGCCTTTCACTATACTTGTGGTTATGTCTAACGGAACTCGTGAAAAACAAGCGCTTGGCGTATTCCTTATCCTGATCGTGCTCAGCACGTTCGGGATTGCCTGGTATATGGTCGCAGGGCATTCTTGGAACGTCGCTGCATCTTCCATTGATGAGAAGGTCGGCCAGATGGAAGGTTATACGTCCATCGTCTATGCGGGTACGCTTCCCGTGCAGGCGGATGCGAAGACGCTTGATTCCCAAAACGGCTCCGATGCGCAGACCGATGTCGAAAACGATTCCGCGGACACGGCCGAGAAGGCCGGCGGAGATAACGCTTTGGGGTCAGGTGGCGCTTCTTCATCAACCGGTTCCTCAGATGCGGCTGCGTCGACTGCCGCATCTTCCGACCTTGGCGGCTCCTCGTCGTCTGCGGATGCGGGCGCATCCGCGAATGGCGTATCGTCGGGCAACGGTTCCAGCACGAACTCGGCCAAATCCAATTCTTCCAAGACATCTTCGGGGGCTTCGAAATCCTCTGATGGCGTCGCGGGGCAAACGCGCAATGAGGAGGCATCCGGTTTGACGTCGGATGTCGGTAGCGTCGCGGCACCTGTTCCCGATGATTCCGAAGAAGGCGAAGGCGAAACGGACCGCTCCTCAGGAAACGACACCGCGTTGAAGGCCGTCACTGTGCGTGGCGGTATCGATGTCGCCAAGACGCAGCCGGTAACGCCTCAGGATGTTCAGACCAGCTATGAGGAGAAGGGCGCCACGGTGCTGGTGCTCGATACAACGGATCCGTCTCAATATAGCGAGGGCGTCATCTTGAAACGCGGGTCGAAACGCATCGGTGTGTTTTCGGTCGATGTGCCGCTTTCCGAGAAAGCCGCCGAAGCGCGCATCAAGTACTTCCGCGATTGCAAGGTGGATCTTGTCGTGTGCATCTCCTCGGTCCGCACCTATGTCCGCAACCTGCAGGGTGCTGATATCGTGATCACATTGCAGGACGAAGAAGTATCGACCATGGGCGGCAATTCCAACGGGTCGTTTTTCGTGAATGCGCCTCATGTGGATAGCGTCGGGGCTATCTTGGTCTCTCCGAGCAACGTCGTGTCCGCAAAGGTCATTGAAAGCCTGTAGCGGTCTCGTATCCGTTCGCGAAGTTCCCTTCGTTCCTCTAGCTATGCCGTTCAGGCCAGATGAACGATGCTGATTGCCGAACATCTCGGCGGCAGCTCGTTGTGCATCGTTCGCTGGCTGTGATTTCTAAGGTAGTATGCACTTTTCTCCGTGGTATCCTCTATTCGCGCTGAGTGTATTCATGTCTCAGAATATGCAATCCTGAAATGTCGCTATGCAGCATATTCGTCCAAAATACCGTGATTGATGAACCGCTTTTCGGATGATTTGCTCCGTTTGCCGTTCGAATTATCATCTGAATAGATAAACAAATCAACAAAACTGTCCGATTTCCGTTGAGATAATCCGATTGTCGCTCTATGTGTTAGCCAAGGATATGGAGTAAGTTTGAACACAACCTAGACAAACATGCTATATCGTCCAGTTTTCGCTAACCCGTTTCGGGTTATCCGTACAAATGAGTGTAATTGTGAACCATTTGGCGGAATGGTGTCAGTTTCGTATCAAATTATGCATTAGCATGGATGAGTATTCGCATGCGCACGATGCGGATATGCGATGCGCCGCTTCGGCGCCTTCTTCCCGCAGCCTCCAATCGGCAAGAGGGCACGGTGGGCGGTTTCGCATCGATTCTTAGACGAGTGCAAGACGAGTAGGAAAGGAGTGAGGGGCATGAACCTGTCACGCAGGGGCTTTTTCAAAGCAACCGGTGCTGCGCTGGCAACCACGATGGCGTTCGAGCTTTCCTCGCAGACCCAGGCGTTCGCGTCTGAGTCCAAGCAAGACTGGAAGCTGGTGAACACCGAAGAGTACACCAACATCTGCTGCTATTGCGCAGGCGGTTGCGGTTCTCTGCTGTCGGTGCGCGACGGCGAGCTGGTCAACCTGGAAGGCGACCCGGATCACCCCATCAACGAGGGCGGCCTGTGCCCGAAGGGCGCCACCATGTTCCAGCTGCGCAACGTGGTGGACCCCGAAACGCGCGAAGTCATCAAGAACCCGAAGCGTTCGACGCGCCCGTTGGTGCGCCGTCCCGGCGCAAGCGACTGGGAGGACATCTCCTGGGATGACGCCATCGCCGAGATCGCCCGCAAGGTCAAGGACACGCGCGATGCCTCGTTCATCGAGAAGAACGAAAACGGCCTGACGGTGAACTACACCCCGGCCATCGCAAGCCTGGGCGGTTCCCAGGAAAACTCCGAGGAGGAATACCTGATCCTCAAGATGATGCGCTCCCTGGGCGTCATCGCCATCGACAATCAGGCTCGTGTTTGACACGGCCCCACTGTTGCCGGTCTGGCAGCTTCATTCGGTCGTGGCTCCATGACGAGCCATTGGTGCGACTTCCAAAACACCGACGTCATCTTGAATTGCGGTTCCAACTCCGTTGAGAACCATCCTGTGAGCGCGCTGTGGCTTGAGAAGGCCCATGAGCAGGGCGCTAAGTGGATCGTCGTCGATCCGCGCTACACCCGTACGGCCGAGCAGGCCGATATCTGGTGCCCCATCCGTTCCGGCACCGACATCGCGTTCTACGGCGGCATGTACAACTACATCATCGAGCACCTCATCGAGCCGAACCTGGCCAAGTACCAGGAAACCGGTGACATGAGCGAGTACAACTTCGAGTACCTGCTCAACTACACCAACGCTTCCTACATCCTTGATCCCGACTACAAGTTCGATCCCGAAACGGGTCTGTTCAGCGGTTGGAACGAGAAGACCAAGACGTATAACGCCCACAGCTGGCACTATGAGACCGAGTCCACGCAGGACTGGGATACCAGCGAGAACGGCGCGTACGCCTGGGTTAACAAGCCCGGCACCCCTGAGTTCACCACGCCGACGCTCACCAACCCCAAGAAGGACATGACGCTGCAAGACCCCATGTGCGTCTATCAGCAGTTCAAGAAGCACTATTCCCGTTACACGCTCGACACCGTTTGCGGTATCTGCGGCATGGACAAGGATGTTCTCGAACTCGTCTACAAAACCTATACCTCTACCGCCAAGCCCGGTAAGGCCGGCACCGTGCTCTACGCACTCGGCCAGACCCAGCACACCTATGGCGCTCAGAACACGCGCGCCATGTGCGTCATGCAGCTGCTGCTCGGCAACATCGGCATCCCCGGCGGCGGCGTGAACGCGCTGCGCGGCGAGCCCAACGTCCAAGGCGCTACGGACATGGGCATGATGGTCAACGAGCATCCCGCTTATCTGAAGTGGGCAAACACCACCGATCGTGCAAGCCTGCGCAAGTGGCTGGAGTCTCAGACCTATTCCGACGGCTACTACACCAACAAGCCGAAGTTCATCGTCTCCTCCCTGAAGGAGTGGTTCGGCGAGAACGCCACCGTCGACAACGACTACGGTTACGACTGGTGGCCGAAGGTCCCGTCCGAGACGGGCGCCGTCGACTACACGCATATCTCCACGTTCGAGCTCATGCAGCAGGGCGTCATCAAGGGCTACTTCAACTGGGGCATGAACCCCTGCCATTCGGCCCCGAACGCCGGCAACGTGCGCCGCTCCATGGCCAACCTCGATTGGCTGGTCGTTGCCGACCAGGTTATCACCGAGTCTGCCAGCTTCTGGAACGCCCCGGATATGAACCCGTCTGAGATCGACACCACGGTCTACTACCTGCCGTGCGCGCTGATATACGAGAAGCCGGGCATCATCTTGAACTCCGGCCGCTGGATGCAGTACCGCTACCAGGCCGTCGAGCCGTGGGATCAGGCCAAGCCCGACTACGAGATGTGCGACCTGCTTTGGACCGCCATCTGCGACCTGTACAAGAAGGAGAGCGGCGCAAACCCCGACCCGATCCTCAAGACCAAGTGGGACTACTACGTGGACGGCAAGATCGACCCGCGCCCCGTGGCCTGGGCCCTCAACGGCTATCGCGTGGCGGGCACCGAGTGCGATACCAGCTCCGCGAACCCGAAGACCGACCTGCTCAGCGGCTATGCCGAGCTCGGCGCCGACGGTTCCACCGCTTGCGCGATGTGGATCTACTCCGGTATGTGGAACAACAACGATGCTCCGCTCGACCCGGCAGAGCAGCCGCTGTGCCGCCGCAACACCGAGGACAAGTCCGGCATCGGCCTGAACTCCGAGTGGGCGTTCAGCTGGCCGAGCAACCGCCGCATCCTGTACAACCGCAACAGCTGCGACATGCAGGGCAAGCCTTGGAACGAGGACAAGAAGCTCATGGAGTGGAACGGCGAGAAGTGGATCCTGGTCGACCAGGCCGACTTCGTCGCGGTCAAGGGCGACAAGCCGGTTCCGCCGAACAACAAGACCTTCTTCATGCTGTGGGAGCAGAACGCCCGCCTGGAGAGCTACGGCATGGTCGACGGCCCGCTGCCCGAGCACTTCGAGCCCTTCGAGTCGCCGTGCGATGAAAACCCGCTTAACGGCGCGTTCCACAACCCGTGCGCGTTCGGCACGCAGTACGCATCCACGAAGCAGGGCACCAAGGAGCAGTACCCGATCGTGGCCACCACGTACTCCGTCACCGAGCATTGGCAGACCGGCGGCCAGACCCGTCTGTGCCCGGCGCTCGTGGAGTCCATGCCGGCTCAGTTCGTCGAGATGAGCGAGGAGTTCGCTGCCGAGAAGGGCATCAAGAACGGCGATGAGGTGCGCGTGTTCAACAACCGCGGCTCCGTCGTGGTGCCCGCCCTGGTCACCAAGCGTCTGCAGCCGATGAACGTCAACGGCAAGGTGCAGCACCAGGTCGGTTTGACTCACCACTTCGGCTGGGCCGATCTGTATGGCACGGGCGACGTGGTCAACGACCTGACGCCCAACGTCGGCGACCCGAACTCGTTCACGCCCGAATACAAGGCGTTCCTCGTTGACATCGAGAAGGCATAAGGGGGATTGACATGACTGAAAAGGCTGTATATTTCGATTCCTCCAAGTGCACCGCCTGCAAGGGCTGCCAGGTTGCCTGCAAAACGTGGAACAACCTGCCGAGCCCCCTGGGCACGAACGAGGCAAAGTGGTCCGGCACGCATCAGAACCCGGTCGACCTCAACGGCGACACCCGCCTGATCATCACCTTCAACGAGCTTGAGGGCGATAGCAAGATCAAGCCGGTGAAGTGGGCATTCGGTCGTCGTGCATGCCAGCATTGCACCGATGCTCCCTGCGCTTCGGTGTGCCCTGGCGGCGCGCTCGTGCGCAACGAGGAGACCGGTTTCGTGGAGGTTTACCAGGACAAATGCGTCGGCTGCCAGTACTGCCACAGCGCCTGCCCGTTCGATGTTCCGCGCTACGAGTCCAACGGGCTTCTTGACAAGACCGTCATCGACAAGTGCACGGGTTGCGCCGACCGCGTGGCCCATGGCATGGCGCCGGCTTGCGTTTCCGCATGCCAGCCCAACGCCCTGCAGTTCGGCGATCGCGACGAGATGATCGCCAAGGGCAAGGAGAAGGTCGCCTGGCTGCATGAGAACGGCTATCCCGATGCCTGCCTGTACGGCGAGCACGAGATGGGCGGCTTGCATGTCATCCAGGTGCTCAAGTACGGTATCGACGCTCATGACCAGGTGCAGGACCCGCAGGCTCCCGCAACGGCTCAGCTGACCCAGATCATCAAGCCGGTCACCGGCGCCATCACGGGCCTGACCGTGGCCGGTCTGGCCGCCATGTTCGGCCTGGCTGTGGGCTACAAGCGCGACAAGCTGGCGTACAACCCCGAGACCGAGGACACGGTTTCGGTCATCACCGGCGATGTGGTGCAGCACGGCGACCCGCAGGACGATAAGACGGTGATGGAGCACATCACCGAGAACCTTCCGATCGGTAAGAAGGGGGACAAATAATGAGCCACTCCGTTAACGTTTCCCCGGAAGCCCGCGCCAAGGACGCGGCGTTTCTCCAGGAGCGCGCGGCATCCGGCAAGGAGAAGTACATCGTCCGTCATTCGAAGCAGGCGCGCCTGACGCATGGCATCACGGTCATCGTGTGCATCCTGCTTGCCATCTCGGGCCTGTTCGTGTTCGTCCCGCAGCTTGCGCAAGCGGTCGGCGCCGACACCGTGTTCGTCATCCGCATGTCGCATCGCGTGCTCGGTTTCATCTTCGTGCTGGTGCCCCTTATCAGCGCGATCATGGCTCCGAAGGGCGTAGCGCATATCTTCAAGAACCTGTTCGCGAAGTGGAACAGCGACGACAAGAAGTGGATGATGCTGTTCTTCCCGTACCTGTTCATGGCGAAGTGGATCCACATGCCCGACCAGGACGAGGTGAAGTCCGGCCAGCGTTTCGCCGATGGCATGCTGTGGCTGGCGGGCGCTCTCATGGGCGTCACCGGCCTGATTCTAGTGGCCGGTTCCACCTTTGCCGACCTGGGCACGGGTTATGGCGTGGTACTGTTCCTGCACGACCTGGGCTTCTTGCTCATCGCCGTGTTCGGCTTGGCCCATATCTTCCTGGGCGGCGGCATCTTCCAGCCTTACCGCGGCACGTACAAGCTGATGTTCGGCAACGGTTTGGTTTCCGAGGCCGATGCTCTGTATCACTGGGGCCACTGGGCTCGTAAGGAGATCACCTCCGGCAAGAACGTGGTCGAGAAGGATGCCAAGTAGCTCCTGACCGCACCTGAAACCATGATGGGCGGCGTGTGGTGCGCCGCCCATCTAGTCGGTAGCCCGGTGCTTCGCAGACGCCTCTTTCGCAGAGGTGAGCGTCGGGCTACCGTTTACCTGAGAGGTCGCGTGTTGGCGCGTAGCTGGATGGCATGACGTGCATGCAGCTGGTTGTCAACAGGCTTCGGTCGCGTCGACAGATCTTGTGGGCGCACCGCGTGTCAGGTTTCGACTTGATCGTTTCGATGAGATGAAAGCGGTAATCAACTATGGATCTTAACCAAATCGATATGGTCATGAAGGCCTATATGCCGAAGCTCTCCGAATCCGAGCAGGAACGCTTGCGTTTCTTCCGCGCCTTGTGGGGCGTTCAGGCCGAGGTTCAGAAGGAGCATGCTGCAAAGGTCGAGCATGTGGTTCCCGATGCGGACACGCTCAAGGAATGCTCGAACGCAGAGCAACCGGTGCTGCGCGCGTATCCTGCCGGCATCCCGGCTGATTCGTTGGCCGATGCTGCGCAGCGTTTGGCGGGGGCCATGGCGGCGTTCGAGCAGTTCGATCTGGCAGCCCGTGATACGCTTGCCGGCGTGCGTTGGGATCGCTTGGTGTCGGCTTCGGATATGAGCCTGGCAGGAAGCGACCCGACGGCGTATGTGGGAGCGTTCGTGGGCCTTTTGCAGGATGACGGCCTTGGCGAGGATGCCGCACGTATGGGCGGTGCGGTGGTTTCGTTGGCGTTGCGCGCGCTGTTGGAGCCCGCTGCCCAAGCAGTGCAGGCCGCACGCGTCGCAGGTGACGCCGATCAGCCGTATCCGGTCCATTGCCCGGTGTGCGGTTGCGAGGCTTCCGTTGCTCACGTCGGCCAAGCCGGCACGAAGACCAAGGGCCGTGGTCGTGCGCTGTGGTGCGCGCAATGCGGTTGCGTCTGGGATATCGAGCGCGTGCGCTGCGCCCGTTGCGGTACGCAGAATCAGGGTCACTTGCACTTCTTCAACGTCGAGGGCGACGACGATCATCGCATCGCAACGTGCGACGAGTGCGGCGGATATGTGCGCACCGTCTATGAAGAGGACGGTCCCATGGCGCAGCTGTATCCGTTCAGCTACGAGGTCGAGGATGTGGTCATGGCGAAGCTTGATTTGATTGCATACCGTCAGCTGGTAGCGCAGGAAGCGCAGCAGGACTAGACGCTAAGCTTCATTTTCCGGTGTCCGTTCGAAGGCAGGGGTTTGTCCCCTGCCTTTTTCGTTTTGCGGATAGAGCTGCCGCTGAAGTCTGGATGGGCATGTGCAGCTAAGGCGAGCACCCTGGCATTTGCGGATGCCGTGACAGGGTTTGCGCATTTTGCCGCTGCCCATGGTTGACATGGGCTCGCAGGCGTTCTGTCGGGCGTGTCGTATCGCGATTCCGGGATATGTTGTCCTTTAACTTGTACTGTAGCTCTCCCATCAGGCAAAACGTCACTTGTACTCAATTTGCATGACAAAGGTTTTGGGGGTTTTAGGTACGAAATCACGGGTTTGCATGATAGACGGGCCCCTTCGTTGTGGGCATCATCGAATCCGTTGAAACGAGCTGACGGGTGCGATCGCCTGTCACGGTACAAGCGATGCGGGCGATGTCGGTTCCGCTTTGCAGCATCCTAAAAGGAGGAGTCATCAATGAAGTTTTTGGGCATGGGCGTTCCCGAGCTGCTTATCATCCTGGTCGTCGTTTTGCTTATCTTCGGCCCGAAGAACCTTCCCAAGCTCGGCAGCGCCATCGGCAAGTCCGTTAAAAGCCTGCGCGAGGGCATGACCTCCGACGAGGGTAAGCCCGAGATCGACCTTGACGAAGATGACGAGGTCGAGGAGGAGCCCAAGAAGAAGGCCGTCAAGGCTGCTAAGAAGGCTCCCGCAGCAAGCGAGGAATAAGGTTTCCCCGGGGGTGCGAAAGCTCCCGTTTCCGGAAATACAGCAAACAGTGAAACGCCCGTGCAGTGTTCTGCGTGGGCGTTTCGCTATATCCTGAGCGGTTATCACAGGCGATCGGTCTATCCGCGATAGCAGGTCAACGAGCTGTTGATTTCGGGGAGGGTACCGCGGTTACCGGGGCTGATCGCCTCGGATTTTGATGCTTGGGCCGCAAAAGTCGAAGCAATCGGTTTTGCGCAGGTTATCTTTTGTGGTCCCTCGCGCGTGGTCGGGGCCTGGACTGTGCTTGCTGGTACACTTTGCGGTATGCAGAAATCTTCTATTCATCATACCGGCGCAACTGAATCGCGCTTCGATCCCGATCTTGTTCGCACGCTTCTTGGATACGCGTGCCATCAGGCGTTCATGTTTGCGTTGTTTTACATGGGATGGAACAGCGCCCTTTCCATCGGAGGCTTGACCTTCGAGCGCATCGACCTGCTCATCACCTTACTTTCCGCAGCGGCTACGCTTATCGTGCTGCGGGCTGTCGCGCTGCGTGTGCGCGACGTGTTGTTGAACCGTTCCCTTATGTGGTGCTATGCGGTGTTGCTGGCCATCGGCTCGTCGGTTTCCCTTCCTGCTGAATACGGCTTAGCGTCCATGGTCATGGAGGGCATGCTCGTCGGCGTGCCCTTTGCATGCATGCTCGCGGCTTGGGGTAGGGCGCTCGGTGCCCGATCGCATGGGGAAAGCTCCCGCGGCGTGCTGCTTGCTACTGCCGTGGCCGCGGTGTTCACGTTCCTGCTCGCCGTCGCATGCTCGCAGGTTCCGCTGGCGGCAGCGTTGGCGAATCTGCTGCCGTTCGGTAGCGCCTGGGCGCTTGGCGGCATCGAGCCGCTGCGCTCGAGCGAGCGGGCCGAGGGAAGCTCCGCTGCGCAACGGCCCTCGCCGTTCACCCTTTCCACGTTGTTCGCTTCAAACAAGCAGACGGTCGAAACTCATCGCATCTCGCGCAAGGTCGTGGGAGGCTCCGTCGTGTTCGGTTTGGCGGGCGGGCTCATGGAGACCTACGCTTCCGACCCTGGTAGCGTGGCTACGCCGACGTTTGCGGCAACGTTGCTGCTGCTGGCGTTGTTTTGCGCCGGGTCGTTGCAGGTGGTGGGCGTTTCCGCCCGCCGTAGCGGCTCCAATGGCGAAGTCAGCAGGCTGTTGGTGGGCGTGTATCGCCTTGCTTTGCTGGTGATGATGGCGGGCTACCTGTTCATGCCCGTCCTCGAGCCTTATGGGGTTCCCGGCGACTCCATCGTGCTTGCGGGCTACCTGGGCCTTTCCGCCGTGCTCGTCTCGTTGTTCGTGTTGATGGCGAAGCTGACCGGTATGGATGCTGCGCTTTCCTTCTCAAGGGGTTTTGCGGCCCTCTACCTGGGCGAAGCAGGTGGTCTTGCGTTGGGCAATGCGTTGCAGATCGTCTCGCCCTCGGGCGATATCCCCTTCGCCGTCGCCTCTTGTGCGGGCTTCGCCACGCTGTTCGCCTATCTGTTCTTGTTTACGGAAGGCGACTTCTTGGCGCTTTCCCGTATCGCCAAGCAAGCTGACCGCTTCGGAGACGCCTGTCGGGTCATGGCCGCGAAGTTCAAGCTTTCCAAGCGCGAGTCCGAGATCTTGCCGCTGGCGCTTCGCGGTCGAACGGGTGAGCGCATGGCAGCGGAGCTGTTCATCGCGAAAAGCACCGTTGACACCCATTTGCGCCGTATCTATGGGAAATGCGGCGTGCATAGCCGACAAGAGTTGATCGACCTGGGCGAACTTGAATCCCAGGCATTGCTATCCGGTAAGGAGTCGTGATCTGCATGTTGAACGAGACGTTGTTGGAAACGCTGCGAGGCATCGTTGGTTCGCAGGCGGTTCGCAAGGATGTGCCCATGAGCGAGCTGACCACGTTTCAGATCGGCGGTCCCGCCGCCGTGGTGGTCGAGCCGTCTTGCGTACAGGAGGCGGCAGACGTTCTAGCTGCATGCTGTGAAGCGTGCCAACCTGTGCGTTTGTTGGGCCTGGGCAGCGACTTGCTTGTGGCTGATGCCGGCGTGCCCGAAGTCATCGTGCGATTCGCCGAGCGTTTTTCGGGTATCTCCGTGGAAGGTTCCCGTATGACGGTCGAAGCCGGCGCGTCGAACGCTCAGGTTGCCGAGGCCGCCGCAGCTGCCGGCTTGGCGGGTTACGAGTTCGCCAGCGGCATCCCCGGAACCATCGGCGGTGCGGCCATCATGAACGCCGGCGCTTATGGCGGGGAGTTCCGCGACGTGTGCTGTTCGCTGGTGTGCGCCACGCCGCAGGGGCGCATCGTCTACCTACATGCCTGGCAGGCATGCTGGGGGTATCGTCATTCCATGATGGGAGACGCCGGTTGGGCTGTGCTCTCGGCAACCTTGCAGCTGCGTCCCGATTCGCCTGCCGCTATTCGCGCACGCATGAATGATCTCGCTCAGCGTCGCGCTGAGAAGCAGCCGCTCGAAATGCCCAGCGCTGGCAGCACCTTCAAGCGTCCTGCCGGGTACTTCGCCGGAAAGTTGATCCAAGATGCCGGTTTGCGCGGTTTCCGCGTCGGCGGTGCGCAGGTTTCCGAGAAGCACACGGGTTTTGTGGTGAACGCCGGCGGGGCAACGGCGCGCGATGTCCGCGATCTCATCGCCGAGGTGCAGCGCCGCGTGTACGAGATGGAAGGCGTTCGCATGTATCCCGAGGTGCGCATGTGGGGTTTCGAGGACGAAGCCTAGGGCGCGCCCGTTTCGAAGAAGAGTGGAAGATTGGCGTTAGCAAGGCGAGGTGTCGCAACTTGTTTTGCTTACGCAAGTTTTAGGTAGGCAGGGGAGAATCCGGATGTTCAAGATCAACCACGCAGTGTTGCACGTGTTCGATTTCGTGTCATGCGTGAACGTGTTTTCCGAAGATGAGCTGGATTTGACGAACAAAAACGTCAAATCTTACGTGATGCGTATCGCCCGACATGCGCTGGGCGGCATGGATAACCGTCGCGGAGAGTTCTTTCCCGACAGCGGCTTTGCGGCTGAGTTGAGCGCGTACTTCAAGGGCGAGCGCGACTTCATCGACCTTTCCGTGCAGGTTGCGCAGTTCATGTCGGAGGAGCTCGGTCGTATGGAGAACCCCTCGTCGTGCGATCTGCTGGTGGTCGATTTCGAGGATCAGGAAAAGCCGCCTGCTATGCCGCCGTTGGCCGATGACGCCACCGAGGAGGAGATCGCGGCAGCTACCGCAGCTGCCGAGGCTGCGGCGTACAACGCGCGCAGCGAGCATTATTTCGGCTTGCTGCTGCTTGAGAGCAAGCCCGCCTTCATGCACGAGGTCGGGCGCGGCGAAGACGGCGCAACGCGCAACAACATCGAGCGGCATCACGCCATTTTGCCGAACCCTTCCCAGAAGATCGCGTCGTTTGCGTTGGTGAACGCCCGTACCATGGCGGTGCAGTTCGTCGACAAGGCCCGTCAGATCGCGGGCGAGGAGCGCTGGCTGATTCCCGACGGCCTGCTGCAGTGCTCCAACGAGGCGTCGAGCAAGGAGCTGTTCGATACCACGATGGGCCTGGTCGAGGAAGTTGCCGAGGAGTTCGGGATGAACTCCGCCGTGGCCATGGGTCGTGCGAAGGCCTATTTGGCCGAGAACGCCGATGATTCCGACGAGGTGCCGTTCGACGAGTTCGTTGACGAAGTCTTCGACGACGAGGGCCCGCGCCGTCGCTTCGAGCAGGCTGCCGCTGACGAGCAGCTCGGCGAGAGCGTGCACATGGAGCGCGACGTGGCTAAGCGCGTAAGCCGCAACCACAAGATCGTCACCGACACGGGCATCGTGCTGACGTTTCCCGCCGAATACAGCCATAACACTGAGCTCATCGAGTTCAAAAGCGCCCCGAACGGCCTCATCCAGATCGAGCTCAAAAACATCGGCAGCATCGAGAACCGCTAACCCTGAACTCGCTTCCTGACACTTCGGGGACGTAGGCTTATCTGTCCGGTTTGCATGTGGGTCATGTTCGATTCGACAGGGCTTTTTTTAGGTTCGTATCGGGAGGCCTTGCTGCGCATATCGCGGAAAGGCGTGACAAATAACGCTACGTCCCCGAAGCGTCTGATACGGCGTTATTTCAGGTAGGCGCCGGTTTGGCAGTTCCAGAGGTTGGCGTATTCGCCGTTGGCGGCTACCAGGTCGGCGTGCGGGCCGTCTTCGACCACCATGCCCTTGTCAAGGACCACGATCCTGTCAAGGCTGGCCACGGTTGACAAACGATGTGCCACGACGATGCAGGTGCGGCCGCGCATGAGCGTCGACAGGGCATCCTGCACAAGGGCTTCGCTCTCGGAGTCGAGGGCACTCGTGGCCTCATCGAGCACGAGCACCGGGCAATCCGCCAGCAGCGCACGGGCAATGGCGACGCGTTGGCGCTGTCCGCCGGAGAGTTTCACGCCGCGCTCGCCCGTGATGGTGTCGAAGCCTTCCGGCAGGTTCTCGATGAACTCCAGCGCGTTGGCCTGGGCTGCTGCCTGGCGAATCTGCTTCATGGTGGCGTCGGGGCGGCCGTAGGCGATGTTCTCGGCGATGCTGCGATGGAACAGCAGCGCCTCCTGGGGCACGTAGGCGATTGAGCGGCGAAGGCTCTGCTGCGTGCACTTGGCGATGTTCTGCCCGTCGATGAGGATTCGGCCGTCTTGGATATCGGACAAGCGCAGCAGCAGCTTTGTCAGAGTGGTTTTGCCGGCACCGCTCAAGCCCACCAAGCCAACTCGTTGACCTGCGGGGATATGCAGGTTGAAGTCCTCGAACACCGTGGTTTTCACATTGCCGTCGGTGTAGTGGAAGCCGATTCCCTCGAAATCGATGGCGCCGTCGCGCACCACCATGTCAGGCGCACCGGGAAGGTCCGCCACCAGGCGAGGCTCGTCAAGGGTTTGCGTCATGCCGCTGGCATCGCCGAACGCCCGGTTGAAGCGCTGCAGGCCGTTGTTGATGAAGTTGAACTGGTTCGTGACGGTGTAGGTGTAGGTGAACATCATCACAAGCGTGCCGGCGCTGATGCCGTACCAGGCGTTGCCGCCGGCGATGAAGACCGCTACCACGCTCATGATGACCACGGTGATGCATGCGGTGATGATGCCGCGTGTCAAACTGGCCCACATGCGCTTGCTGTCGCGTTCCACCACCTGGCGGTTGGCCTGGTCGAACAGCGCGCGCTCATAGTCCTCGCGCCCCGAGGTCTTCACTGCAAGGATGTTCGCCACCGAATCGGAAAGCTCGCCAGACAGCTGGTTTTGCGCGCTGGCCGCCTTCTCGTTAAGCGATAGGATGCGCTTGTACATGTAGTAGGACACGCAAGCGTATACGACCAGCAGGGCCATAAGGATGGCAACGTATATCGGCACGCGGGGCGCCAGGATGGCGCACGTGAATATCACCGAGCAGATGACCGGCAGAAACGGGAAGGTGATGGTTTCGAGCAGCAGCTGGTAGGCGCTCATGAGCTTGCTCGTTTGGCTTACGAGCGTGCCGCCGAATCGGTTCGAATGGAAGCTCATAGACTGGTTGCACAGTGCGTCGAAGCTCATGGTGGCAAGGTCGTAGGCCGCCGCGATCTCCAGCTTGTACATGGTGTAATCCTGCAGCTTGCTGGCGGCTTGCCCAAGCACGTTGATGGCGATGAGCGCTACGATGTAGGGGCCGTAGACCGTAAACACCTGGTCGGCTTCCACGCTTCCGGCGCTCACGCGGTCGACCACCAGGCTCATCACGTACGGGTTGCCGTAGGACAGCAGGGCCACGAACAGGAACGTCGACGCCATAAGGGCGGCGAACAGGCCGAAGTGTTTGCGGGTGACCAGCCAGTAATAGTGCAGGGTGCGGCGGGTGGTAGTCGATCGGTTCTTTGCCATGAGGCTCCTTCAGGTGCGTATCAGTTCTGGTTCGCAAAATCCAGCAGCGGGGTGAGCGGCCCGTTGGACAGGATGGTGATGGTGCGGGTTGCGCGGCTTATCGTGGTGTACAGGCGGTTTTGAGCCACGTGGTCGTTCTCGGGGAACAGGCCGGCGCCGGCGTCGGGGATGATGACGTGGTCGAATTCCAATCCCTTCGCCAACGGCAGCGTGAGCGCCAGCACGCCGGAGGACGGCAGGCGCCTATCCTGGCCGATGATCTGCGGCGTGTCGTCGCCGAGCAGTTTCTGCAGGCGCTTGAGCTGGCTTTTCCACGGCACCACTACGGCGGTGAGCCCATCGTTGTCGGATGCCTCGCGAATCACGCGGCGCAGGTTCTGCTCGTAGTCTTCCTCGGTGGGGCAGGCGATCAGCGCAGGCGGCTCGTCGGCGCGCTGCACGGCCGAGATCTGCATGCGCTCGTTTTCGGGCAGAAGCCCCGCGAACAGCGCTGTGATCTCGGGTGTGGAGCGATAGCTGGTCAAAAGGTGGCAATCCTCGATGGAGCCGCGCAGGCGCAAAAACACCTCGCGGATCTGCTCATACGATGCCGTTTCCGGACGGATGGCCTGATGGGGGTCGCCGAGCAGCATGAAGTGCGCGCGGCGGAAGAAGCGCGCCATGACGGCAAGCTGGTCGGGCGTGTAGTCCTGCACCTCGTCGATCATGACGTAGCGCGCATCGGGGTTGCCCAGTCCTGTGACGGCCATGTTCAGGTACAGCCACGCGCTGACGGGCAGGTTCTCCACGCCGAGCAGGCGCATGCCGATGCGGTCGATGCGCAGCCACTCGTCGCGCTCGATGGCAAGCACCGCACCAGCGAAGCGCTCCTGCAGGTACGTGAGCGCGCAGTCGCGCGCCTCCTGCTCGGTTTGCGGGTCGTACGGCGCGTTGAACAGGCGCACCTGCTCGTCAAGGGACAGGCATAGCAGCTCGTCCTGCACCGTTTCGGTGGCGGCCATCTGCTTCAGACGGGCGTCTAGGCGGTTGAACAGCTCCTCGCGCACCAGCGTGACCAGGTGCGGACCGGCGGGTACGTTCGGGTACTTCTGCATCAGCTGCATGATGGCGCCGGCCGAGACCAGACGAACTCCGTAGAACTTGATGTCGCGCAAATCGGCCAACTCGAAGCGAAGGCCCTCGACGGCCTTGTCGATTCGCCACAGCAGCTCAAGCGGGCTTTCCTTGTCCTGCGGGTTGCGGCCGGCGGGCAGCAGGCGCGCGCACAGGTCGTGGTAGGTGATGGTTTCAGGATTGCGTTCGCCTAGATCGGGCAACACGTTCTCGATGTATTTCGCGAACACCGGGTTGGGGCTGATCAAAAAGACCTGACGCGGGTCGAGCGAGCCGCGGTTGCGGTAGAACAGGTACGCGATGCGCTGCAGCAGAACGCTGGTCTTGCCGCTGCCCGCGATGCCGGCGACCAGCAATGCCGGTACGTCCTCGTGGCGGATGATGAGGTTCTGCTCTTTTTGGATGGTGGCGGTGATGGCCTTCATGTGCTCGGAGCGCTGCGCGGAAAGCGATTGCAGCAGTAGCGAGTCCTCGATGGCCACATCGGAGTCGAAATATGCGTGAAGCGTTTTGCCCTCGATGTCGAACTGACGGCGGTTGAGCAGGTTGACTTTGATGGTGCGGCCGTTCGCCTCGTAGGAGGTGGCGCCGTTTTCCTGGTTGTAGTACACCTCGGCCACGGGGCTGCGCCAGTCGACCACCATGCGGCGGTAGTTCTCGTCGGCAACGCCGGCAAGGCCGATGTAGATGTCCTTCGCCGGGGCGCCGGCGCGCATCTCCAGGCTGATCTTGGCGAAGTAGGGCTGTTCGAGCAGCTTTGCGGCCGCGGCCAGGCGCTCGCTGTCGGCATCCTGCTCAAGGTTGTAGTCGCGGATGAGGTTGTTGAGCACGGCGTAGTCGACGTAGGTCTCCTGCGCCTCGCCGTCGCTGGCGAAGTTGTGCTTCACTTCGCCCTGCATGTCGTCTTTATCCTTGGCGGCCTGCCAGCGGCGTCGTTCCATCTTCTCCGACAGGGTTTTCGCTATAGCCTCAAGCTTGGCGTACGTGTCGGACAGGTGGTCCTGTTCTTGCTGGAAGACCGGGTCACCTGCCTGGTCGGACGCGGTTTCGTTGACGTTATCCTGCATGTTGTCGGCCACAGCTGCCCACCCTTCGCTCGAAATTTCGGCATTCCAGTTTAGCGCAAGCAAGAAGAGGCCGCCCGAATGCGGGCGGCCTCTCCATAATTAGGTAATGCGAAAGCACTGGATTGGGCGGCTACTTGCGCAGCCCCTTCACGTTCATGCAGCGCATGGCGTTGAGGATGGCAAGGATCGCCACGCCCACGTCGGCGAACACCGCCAGCCACATGTTCGCGATGCCGACTGCGGCAAGCACGAGCACGGCCAGCTTCACGCCCAATGCGAACACGATGTTTTGCCACACGATGCGCATGGTGCGCCGTGCCAGGCGGATGGCGCGCGAGATGTTGGAGGGCTTGTCGTCCATGAGCACCACGTCGGCGGCCTCGATGGCGGCGTCCGAGCCCATCGCTCCCATGGCGATGCCCACGTCGGCGCGGGTGAGCACCGGGGCGTCGTTGATGCCGTCGCCCACGAATGCCAGGTTCTCGCCATCTTTCTGCTCGGCCAGCAGGCGCTCGACCTGGGCGACCTTGTCGGCAGGCAGCAGCTGTGCGTGGAACTCGTCGATGCCCAGCTGCTTGGAAACGGCTTGCGCGACTTCGGCGCGGTCGCCGGTGAGCATGACCGTTTTGCGCACGCCTGCGTCGTGGAGGCGCTTGATGGCCTCGGCGGCGTCGTCTTTCACCACATCGGCGATGACGATGTGCCCGGCGTAGCCGCCATCGATGGAGACGTGCAGGATGGTGCCGGTCAGTTCGCAATCATGATAGCTCGTGCCGTTGGCGTTCATGAGCTTGTCGTTGCCGACCAGCACCACATGTTCGTCGATCACGGCGGCCACGCCATGGCCCGCTTCCTCGCGCACGTCATGGATGCGTTCCTGATCGATCTTGCCGGAATAGGCTTCCTTGACCGACAGCGCGATGGGGTGGTCCGAATAGGATTCCGCATGCGCCGCATAGCTTAGCAGGTAGTCGGGGTCCACATCCTTTTCGGCGTGAACCGCCACCACGTTGAAGGTGCCGTTGGTCAGCGTGCCGGTTTTGTCGAACACCACGGTATCCACCTTGGCAAGCGCCTCGAGATAGTTGCTGCCTTTGACCAACACTCCCAGCTTGCTCGCGCCGCCGATGCCGCCGAAGAAGGACAGCGGCACGCTGATGACCAGCGCGCACGGGCAGCTGACCACCAGGAACGTGAGGCCGCGCAAGATCCAATCGCTCCAGGCGCCCATGCCCACAAGCGGCGGCACGATGGCAAGCAGCAGGGCAAGCCCTGTGACGGTGGGGGTGTAGTAGCGGGCGAAGCGGGTGATGAAGTTCTCGGTGCGAGCCTTCTTCTCCGCTGCGTTTTCCACGAGCTCCAGGATGCGGCTGACCGTGGACTCGCCGAAGGGCTTTTCCGTGCGGACGCGCAGAAGGCCAGTCATGTTCACGCAGCCGCTGATGACGTCCATGCCGGCTTCCACGTGGCGCGGAACGGATTCGCCGGTAAGTGCCGCAGTGTCAAGCTGACTTGCGCCTTCGATGACGGTGCCGTCGATGGGCACGCGTTCGCCGGGCTTCACCACGATGACGTCGCCGATGGCCACTTCTGCGGGGTCTACTTGCACAAGCTCGCCGTTGCGCTCGATGTTGGCGTAATCGGGGGCGATATCCATCATGGATGCGATGGATTTGCGCGATTTGCCCACGGCATAGCTTTGGAACAGCTCGCCGACCTGGTAAAACAGCATTACCGCGCAACCTTCGGCCATCGAAGGCTCCGCGTCGGGGAACGCGATCATGGCGAATGCGCCGATCGTGGCGATGGCCATGAGCAGGTTCTCGTCGAACACCTGGCCGTTTTTGATGTTGCTGGCAGCGCGGAGCAGCACATCGTGTCCGGCGATCAGATAGGGAACCAGGTACAAGGCGAACAGGAGATAGACCGCAGCCGCTTCGCTTCCGAGCAGGTCGGCGAGCGGCAACAGGTGTTCGCCGACGAAGATGATGGCGAACAAGGCCAGCGCCACCAAGATGCGGTTGCGCCACTTTCGTTGCTTTTTGTTCATGGTCGTGATTCTTTCTCGGCGGCGTCGCGCCCGGCTTTGTTAACGAACGATGTCGCAGTCGGGCTCGAACTTGTGGGCGACCTTTTGAGCCTCGTCGACGATCTGCTCGAAGCGGGCGTCATCGGCGTCGATCATAAGCTTCTGGGTCATGAAGGTGACCTTGGCGTCGTTCACGCCTTCGATCTGCTTGATTCCCGCCTCGATCTTCGCTCCGCAGTTGGCGCAGTCGAGCTCGTCGAGTTTGAACGTCTTACGCATGATGGTTCCTTTCGTTTAGTGGATGAGGGCGAATGGTTTCGGGCGCGTGCCCGGCTATTCGCAGATATGGGTCATGCCTTGCGCAAGCATGGTGTACACGTGGTCGTCCGATAGGGAATAGATGACGGATTTGCCGTCGCGCTGGAACTTCACCAGGTGAGCTTGCTTGAGCTGGCGTAGCTGATGGGATACCGCAGATTGCGTGGCGCCGATGGCCTCGGCAAGCTCGCTTACGGACATGGCGCGTGCCATCAGGGCGAACAGTATTTTGATGCGCGTGGTATCGGCGAACACCTTGAACAGGTCCGCCAAATCGTAGAGCAGCTCCTCGTCGGGCATGGTATCGAAGCGTTGCTGCGTTTCCTGGCGGTTGCATCCGCAGGGGCAATCGTCGGTCTGCGATTTTTGGGTTGGCAGGGCGTCAGCGGGGGCGCACCGATGTTCGGTTTCCATGATCGATGGCTGGTCGGCTGCTGCTGCGCCGCTTTGCCTCGAGTGCAACGTGGACGCGGACATCTCCTCGTTTGCCATGGTTGCGATCCTTTCAGCTAACTGCTAAACATATGAGCAACTGTTCATAAGTATAGTCTGCAGCGCATGCTTGTCAACTGGTTTTGCGATTTCGCAAAACCGACCTGCGTTCACGTTGCGTATTAAGTTTCATAACGTAAACCTTTTGCTTGACTATACCCCTTGGGGGCATATACTGAGCATGATATACATGCCCTATGGGGGTATATGCGAGTCGCTGCATGTCCCCTTGGTCCGCTCCGATTGGAAGGATGCTTCATGAGCGAAGATTCGCCCGCAAGCCAGGGTGCGCAAAAGGCTTGCTGTTGCCACCATAAGGCAACGCCTCGCAGCGTGCAGATGCAAGAAGACCTGCAAAAACGCCTGAACCGCGTGATAGGCCAGCTCAACGGCGTGAAAACGATGATCGACGACAATCGTTATTGCGGCGACGTGCTCATGCAGCTCTCCGCCGCCGAAAGCGCCGTGCACAGCATTTCCGCCATCTTGCTGCAAAATCACCTGGAAACCTGCGTGGTCGAGCAAATCGAGAAGGGCAATACGCAGATCATCGATGAAGCCATGCAGCTCATTAAGAAATTCGCGCGGTAAGCGCCGGAAGAAGGGTAAACATGAAACGTACATTCGACGTGACCGGCATGACATGCGCCGCATGCTCGGCGCGTGTCGAGAAGGCCGCGGCAAACGTCCCGGGCGTCGCCTCGGTGATGGTGAACCTGCTGAAGAACAGCATGGAAGTGGATTTCGACGGCGAAGATTCCACCTTAGCCGCCATTTCCGCGGCAGTCGAGAAAGCGGGCTACGGTGCATATCCGCGGCCTGAGGCGGGTTCTGCGCCTAGCGGCGCGCAGCTGCCTGCTCGACCGGTGAACGATTCCGCCGCTGAAGCGAAGCGGGTGCGCATGCGCCTCATCGTGAGCTTCAGCTTCACCATCCCGTTGTTCTATCTGTCGATGGGTCACATGTTCGGCTGGCCGCTGCCCGGGGTGTTTCTTGGTCATGAGAACATGCTCACGTTCGCATTCACCCAGTTCCTGCTGTTGCTGCCCGTCATCTTCGTGAACTTCAAGTTCTTCCACGTGGGCTTCAAGACGCTTGCCCATGGCGCCCCGAACATGGATTCGCTCATCGCGCTCGGCTCCGCCGCATCCACCATATACGGCATCGCGGCCATCTACCGCATCGGTTGGGGCATGGGACACGGGGATATCGATTTCGCGCATGCGGCCGCTATGGACCTGTATTTCGAATCCGCTGCCATGATCTTGACGCTCATCACGCTCGGCAAGTACTTCGAGGCGCGGGCGAAGGGCAAGACCACCGACGCCATCACCAAGCTTATGGATTTGACGCCGAAGGAAGCTGCGCGCCGCACGCCGGACGGCGGCGTTGAGCAGGTGCCGGTCGAACAGGTGCGCGTCGGCGATATGCTCGTGGTCAAAGCTGGTCAGAGCGTGCCCGTCGACGGCATCGTCATCGAAGGCGACGGCGTGGTGGACGAGTCGGTCATCACCGGCGAAAGCGTGCCGGTCGGCAAGCATGCCGGCGACGCCGTCACGGGAGCAACCCTGAACAAGTCCGGGTGGTTCGTCATGCGGGCGGACCGCGTAGGCGCCGACACCACGCTTGCGGGCATCATCCGCCTTGTCGATGAGGCAACCTCCACAAAGGCTCCCATCGAGAAGATCGCGGACAAGATCGCGGGCGTGTTCGTCCCCGTCGTCATCGTCATCGCCATCGCTGCGTTCGCCGTTTGGATGGTCCTGTCCGCCGATGTGTCCACTGCGCTCACGCATGCCATCTCCGTGCTTGTGATCAGCTGTCCTTGCGCGCTCGGCCTTGCGACGCCTACGGCTATCATGGTGGGTACCGGCCGCGGGGCCGCCAGCGGCATCTTGGTGAAGTCGGCCGAAGCGCTCGAGGTGGCCCACGACGTCAAGACGGTCGTGTTCGACAAGACGGGCACGATTACCACCGGCAAACCCGTGGTCACCGATGTCGTGCGCGCAGGCGGTGCGGGCGAACAGGGGCTCGCAAGCCTTGCGCTTTCCATCGAGCAGCGCAGCGAGCATCCGCTTGCGCAGGCCGTTGCGGCATGGGCCGAAGCCGCCGGTGCGCAGGTGCAACCGGTCGAGGCGTTCGAGCAGGTTGCCGGCGGCGGCGTGCGCGCAAACGTTGGCGGGGCTTGCGCGCTGGCGGGCAATGCCAGGCTCATGCAGCAGGCGGGGGTGGACATCTCCGCGCTCGAATCGCGCGCCCAAGAGCTTGCAGACCAGGGGAAAACGCCCTTGTATTTCGCCTGCTCGGGCAAGGTGTGCGGTCTTGTCGCCGTCGCCGATACCGTCAAGCCTTCGAGCGCTGCGGCTATCGAGGAGCTGCGCGCCATGGGGCTGCGAACCGTCATGCTCACGGGCGATAACGAGCGAACGGCGCAGGCTATCCAGCGTCAGGTCGGCGTCGATGAGGTGATAGCCGGGGTGCTCCCGCAGGATAAGGAGCGCGAGATCCGCCGCCTGTCCGAGCAAGGCCGCGTCACCATGGTCGGCGACGGCATCAACGATGCCCCGGCGCTTGCGCGCGCCGATGTGGGCATCGCCATCGGTGCTGGCACCGATATCGCCATCGAGAGCGCCGATGTGGTGCTCATGCGCTCCGACGTTCTGGACGTGCCCGCCGCCATCCAGCTGTCGCGCTCCACGCTGCGCAACATCAAGCAGAACCTGTTCTGGGCCTTGATCTACAATGCGGTGTGTATCCCGGTGGCTGCCGGCGTGTTCTCGTTCGCGGGTTTCACGCTCAATCCCATGATCGCAGCGGCAGCTATGAGCTGCTCGAGCGTATGCGTCGTCTCGAATGCGCTGCGTCTGCGTTCGTGGAAGCCCCGCTTCTGCTCGGGTGCGGCGCAGCAGCTGGTTGCAAAGCAAGGGGAACCGAATGAGGAAGCTGCGGATACAAGCGTATTCGAGCAGGATATCCAGGCAATCGATGCGGGTGCGCCCGCAGATGAGGAGGTCATCATGGAAAAGAAGCTTACCGTCGAGGGAATGATGTGCCCGCATTGCGTCGCCCATGTGAAGAAGGCGCTCGAGGGGGTCGAGGGCGTGTCGGAGGCCGTCGTCGACCTTGATGCAGGCACGGCTGTTGCGAAGCTCACCGACGCGGTGGAGGATGCCGCGCTCGTAGATGCGGTCGTCGACGCCGGTTACGAGGTGAAGGGCATCGAGTAGGCCGATCATTTCGCGTTCGGAAAAGCTGCGGCGCCGCCGTTGCATCGGGTTTTGCGTTCCGGTGCGCCGGCGGCGCCGCTTGCGTTCGACGTATCAGCGTCCCGCGACGATCTGCCGCAAAACGGCGATGAACCGTTCGTTGTCCGACCTGGTGCGCACGCTCACGCAAAAATGGCTGCCGGGCGCAACGCCGGGCGTGCGGTCGAGCGTGCGAACCGGGAAGCCCCGCCTTTGCAGCTTGCGCACCAGGTCGGGGGTATCGGCGGCTCCTAGATGCATGGAACGCCCTGGGGCGAACGAGCACATCACGTAATTCGCCTCAGCCGGATAGATGCTGATACCGGGGACCAAGCTCAACATGCACTGCATCCAGGGTATCTCGGTCTCAAGCACCTCGCGCGCCTGCTCAAGGTGATGATCGGGCGCTGCCAGCTTCAGCAGGCGAGCGCTCAACGCGGCGGATGCCGGGCGCTTGATCAGCTGCGAAATGCGGGCGGCCACGGCTGGGTGCGCCAATGCGCACGATAGGGGCATGCCGGGCAACGAGAACGTGTCGGTAAGCGACCGGATGACGATGAGGTTCGAGTGCTCGGCAAGCATGCTCGCCGCAGATTCGCCGCCAAGCGTCAGGTCTATCCCGCGCTCATCCACAATCACCCATGTGCAGGCTTGCAGGTAATCGAGCAGCGTCTGCCGAGCCAGCAGCCGGCTGGTGGGGAAGGCGGGGTTGGCGAGCATGGCCGCGTCGAAGGTCAGGCCCATGCGATGGACCGCCTGCGGCTCGGGAACCACGAACCCGTCGGGGCCGGGTATCTCCACGATACGATGCCCGGCGGTCCCCAGGCATCGCTCGTAAGCGGCGCGCGAGGGCACGGGAACGGCAACGGTGCGCGGTTCGAAGGAGTTCGCCACGGCTGCTAGCGCATCGGTTGCGGAAGCGCCTACTGCCACGCAATCAGGGCTCACGCCGTACCTTTTCGCCAATAGCACGGGAATCTGGGCTTGCGCCGCATGCTCCTCTTCGGGCGTGATGGGGTTTCTGGTCAAGAGGTTCAGTGCCGGGCCGAACGCTTCGGGCATGCCGAGCGGGTTGAGCGTCTGCGAGAAATCAAGCCATTCGATGATGGCGACTTCAGAATCGGGCAGCATATCGGGAGCTGCCGGTGCGGGAGCGAGGGCGCCCCACCCGGTGGTGCGAAGGCGTCCGTTCACATCGTCCAAAGCGCCCTCCTTGCGTTGCTGCCCGATATCGCGATAAAGCCGAACGCATATAGTAGCACAGCGTTTCGCGCTCCGCGCACCGTGGTAAACTGGAACGCATGATCGATTCGAGCGAACATGAGGGCGTGCTGCCTTTGGAGGCATGGGAAGGGCCGGCAATCCTGCTGGTCGACCTTGACGCGTTCTTCGCCTCCGTCGAGCAGCTCGACCATCCCGGATGGCGCGGCAAGCCCGTCATCGTCGGGGGAAGCGCCGACAAGCACGGCGTGGTATCCACGGCCTCCTATGAAGCGCGCGAGTTCGGCGTCCATTCGGCCATGCCCGCGGTAACGGCGCGCAAGCTTTGTCCGCAGGCCATCTGGGCCGCGGGCAGGTTCGACCGGTATAAGCAGGTCAGCAACCAGGTTATGTCCATCTTGAACGACGAGACGCCGCTCGTGCAGCAAGTCAGCATCGATGAGGCCTTCCTTGACGTCACCCCCACGCGAACCAACAGGGAGCACCCCGTTGCCGTGGCGCGGCGCATCCAGCAGCGGGTCGAGCAGCTCGGCGTCACGTGCTCGGTAGGCGTGGGAACCTCCAAGACGGTTGCGAAGATCGCCTCCGATATGGACAAGCCTCGCGGCCTCACCGTCGTCTACCCGGGGACCGAGCGCACGTTTCTCGATCCGCTTCCCGTGCGCAGCATGAGCGGTATCGGCGCCGCCGCCGAGCAACGGCTCAAAAGCCATGGGGTGGAAACGCTTGGGCAGCTGGTGTGCGAGGGTCCGGCGCGCCTTGAGCGTCTGTTCGGGAAGAACGGGCGCGTCATGTACATGCGCGCCTGCGGCCTAGATGACTCTCCCATTCAACAGCATGCGCCGGTGAAATCGGTATCGAACGAGGTCACGTTCGCAAACGACCTTCGCATGCGCGAGGATATCGAGGCGGCCATCAGCACACAAGCGGCGAAAGTGGGCAGACGGCTGCGAGCCAAAGGCTTGTGTGGATCGACCATCGGCCTGCGCCTTCGGTATCCCGACAGGTCAAGCCGATCGGTCCAGCGCAGGCTTCCCCGGCCGACCGACGATGAGCTGCTGTTCGCCCCCGAGCTGTGCGGCATGCTTGGCGAGCTTTGGGAACCTGGCGTCTCGGTGCGCCTTATCGGGGTGTCCGTCTCCGGGTTTTCCGAATCGGAAGGCGTGCAAGAGAGCCTCTTCGATGTGAAGCAGGTCGCCCCGATCAAAGGCGATGCAACGCCGCGCATCCAAGACGAATCGAAGCGACGCGGTTTGCTTGCGGCAACCGACCTGGTGAAAGATCGCTTCGGGGAAGGGGCGGTCCGCTTTGGTCACGAGTTGCGCAATGCCGGCAACACCACCGGCACTGCCGCCAAGAATCCCGCTGATTACAAGTAATCCCAGTAATCCTGGATGAGCTCTTGCCTGTTCGCCTTTTGCGCTTTCTTCAGGATATTGTGAACATGTACCTTCACGGTTCCCGGTGCGAGCGACAGCTCTGCTGCGATGTTCTGGTTGTCTTTGCCCAGCAGCACCAGGCGCAAGATCTCGGTTTCGCGGGGCGTGAGCTTATGGGATGCCGCGTACGGAACCAAGTTGTGATCGATATACGTTTCCACCTGCTCGCCTCCTTGCGTGGGAGGTTCGCTGTGGCGCACGGAAAGATACGTCAACGAAGAGCGTAGCGCCACGAACTCGCAGACCAAGGCGAGCAGGTTCTCGGCGAAGTTACGTTCCGGGAAGAAGCCTAAGGGGACATCGATGTGCCCAGGTCCGACCATCAGCAAGAGGAAAACGTTCTCGGCGACCACGGCTAACAGCAACACCCAAAGCAGCACGTAGAATTTTGGGAAGCGGCTCAATCGAAGCCGTTGCTGCTCGTCATCGGTAGTGATGTATTTGAATGCCGCGAAAAACAGTATCCAGGCGATGAACACCTCGCGCAGGGAATAGAACACGAACATGTGCACATACCCTTGCGGAAGCAGCAGCGTCACACCAAGGCTGGCCCCGACGAACAGGTACGCGGGACCGAACCTCACTACAATGGAATCCTCTTCCACGTACGCGCATACCATCAACCAAAACGACATGAGCGTAGCGCAGCCGAAGATGATGGAAAAAGCCGGATCCCCGATGAAGAACGCCTCATGGGACACCGCCGGTGATGAGGCCATCACGTAATCGTCGCGGAATACCAGCAAGCAGTCGCAGTAATACATGAAAAAGCCCACGAAGCAGTACAGTTGGACTTTGTTGCGCGAAACCAAATAGGAGGCCAGGCAGCATGCCGAGGTCAAAATCGCGCACACCTGCATGGCGATCGAGTAATAAAACAGGAACATGCTTGAATCCACAGCACATCGCTTTCATTTTGGTTATGGGTCCCAGTCTGAGCGAGCTCAGTATACGCTAAATCTCCCAAACAAGGAAACGCCTGATGAAAGGCATATATACCCGGTTTATACCTACGTCTATACCCACGTTTCCTCTGGCGGTATATGCCTAAACCTGGCAATGATGTGGTCAGCCCGAACAAGACGGGCGCAAGTCGCTCGCAACCTAAGCGAACTGAGCCAAGCAGGGCGCGCAAGTTGCGACAACGCTACACCGGACGGGGGTCCGGAACTCCATGAAAGGGGGGGGGTGCATATGTCTACCGAGGCCGCTGCCGTCGACTCCGCAGGCGGGCCCGTGGTGAAGGAGAAGAAGAGGAAGAAGCTTAGTTTCCCGACAGCGTTCACCATCTTGTTCGTCTTGACCATCATCGCGGTTATCGCAACGTGGTTCGTGCCGGCAGGACAGTACGCGAAGCTTCAGTACGTGGCCGATTCCAATGTGCTCACGGTCACAAGCCCGCAAGGTGAGATCAGCGAAGTGCCCGCTACGCAAGACGAGCTCGACCAGCTCGGCGTGCAGATCGACATCGAGCAGTTCACCGGCGGGTCCATCACGAAGGCCATTTCGATCCCGGGCACCTATGAGCAGCTTCAGGCTCAGCCCAAGGGTGCAGCCGACATCACGCAGGCAATGGTATCCGGTACGATCGACGGCGTCGACATCATGGTGTTCATCCTGGTGCTCGGCGGTCTGATCGGCGTGGTGAACGCAACCGGAGCGTTCGAATCCGGTCTGATGGCTTTAACGAAAAAGACCAAGGGACATGAGTTCCTGCTCGTGTTCATGGTCGCCCTGCTCATGGTCCTCGGTGGCACCTCGTGCGGCCTTGAAGAGGAGGCTGTGGCCTTCTACCCGATCCTGGTACCGGTATTCCTAGCGCTTGGATACGACTCCATCGTATGCGTCGGCGCTATCTTCCTGGCCGGTTCCATGGGCACCACGTTCTCCACGATCAACCCGTTCAGCGTCGTTATCGCCTCGAACGCGGCGGGCATCAACTTCATGGAGGGCTTCGAGTGGCGCGTCGGCGGCTGCATCGTGGGTGCCATCGTGGTCATCAGCTACCTGTACTGGTACTGCAAGAAGATCAAGGCAAATCCCGAGGCTTCCTACACCTACGAGGATCGCGAGCATTTCGCTCAGCTGTTCAGCGTTGAACGCGGCGAGACCGCCGCTGCCCACGCAGAGGGCTTCAGCCTGCGCAAGAAGGCCATCCTGGTGCTGTTCATCGCCGCCTTCGTCCTGATGGTGTACGGCGTCATGAACCTGCACTGGTGGTTCCCGCAGATGGCCGCCATGTTCCTGGCCATCTCGATCATCATCATGTTCATCTCGGGTACCGACGAGAAGACCGTGGTGAACGCGTTCATCAACGGCGCATCCTCGCTGGTCGGCGTTTCCCTGATCATCGGCCTTGCCCGCGGCATCAACCTGATCATGGAAGAAGGTCTGATCTCCGACACGCTCCTGTTCTGGTCCTCCAACGCGGTTCAGGGTATGGCGGGTCCGGCGTTCATCCTGATCATGATGCTGCTGTTCTTCCTGCTCGGCTTCGTGGTCCCGTCCTCCTCCGGCCTGGCCGTTCTGGCAATGCCCATTATGGCCCCCCTCGCCGATACGGTCGGCATCGATCGCTACTCCATCGTCTGCGCTTATCAGTGGGGTCAGTACGCGATGCTCTACCTCGCACCTACCGGCTTGGTTTTGGCAACCCTTACCATGTTGGATATGAAGTACTCCAAGTGGTTCAAGTTCGTGTGGCCCATCGTGGTGTTCACCTTGGTGTTCGGCGGTATCCTCCTGTGCGCGCAGGTCATGCTCGCATAATGCCGCAAACATACTCCTTATGAAAAAGGCTCCCTGCGGGGAGCCTTTTTCATGCTGCGTAAACGGGTAGAGCGTTGGAGCCGGGAGGGCAGGTTGCCTTAGTCGCGGCTTGAGGCCAGGAAGAACAGCGCCATGGTGCCGGGGCCGGAATGCGCTCCGATGACGGGGTCGACGTAGTTGATGCGCACGTCCTTGACGCCGAAACGCTCGCGGATCTTGCCTTCGAGCCACTTCGCGTCGTCGATGCAATCGCCGTGGGTGATGAACACCGTCTGCTCGGCGATCGGCGCGTTGCCGGAGCGTTCCATGTGGTCGAGCAGCGCGGTCAACGATTTCTTGCGCCCGCGCACCTTCTCCAAGGGGATGAGGTGCCCCTCGTCGTCCACGTGCATGACCGGCTTGATGTTGAGCAGCGTGCCGGCCCAGGCGCTCGTTTTCGAGACGCGGCCGCCGCGCCACAGAAACATCAGGTCGTCGACGGTGAACCAATGGGCGAGGTGCAGCTTGTTGGCCTCGGTCCAATCGCGCACCGCTTCGATGTCCTCGCCCTGCTCGGCGCGCTGGCACGCATGCCATACCAACAGGCCCTGTCCGCCCGATGCCGAAAGCGTGTCCACCGTCAGCAGCTTGCGCTGCGGATATTCCTCGCGCAATTGCTGCGCTAGAAGCTCCGTTGCCTCGTAGGTACCCGACAAGCCGCTCGAAAAGCCCAGGTACAGGATGTCCCTGCCCTGGTCGAGCAGGCTGCGGAACAGCTTCTCGGTGTCGGCGAGGTTGGGAAGCGAGGTGCGGAACACCTTGCCCTCGCGCATCATGGTGTAAAACTGAGACAAATCGGTTTTCCGGCCTTTGAGATAGCTGCGGTATACCGTGTCGTCCCCATCGGCCATGAACGTCAGCGGGAGCACGTGCAGCTCGAAGCGGTCGATGGTCTCCTCGGTAAGGTTGCAACAAGAGTCGGTAACTATCTCGAAGCTTCGGTTCATGATCATGCCTTTCCTTGCAGCTATTCGTCCATGGGACGCGACGTCGCGACACCCTGAGGTTGGGTGCGGATTGCGGCGCAACTCCCCGTATTCGGCGTATATGTCCACAACAGTATAACCTTCTGAAGCCATATCGTTGCATAACCGCAATGAACGGTACCGCGTTTTCTCTGAGTGCTTTTTCGGAATGTGGCCTGCGCGCGCTTCGTCGCCATCCGTTTCCTATATACTAAACGGGTTTATAAGCAAGGGCGGCATGTTCCGCCTGGGCATAGTTAGGCAAAAGGAAGGCGCGAACTCGTGGCGAACACGTACAAGAACACCATGAATCTCCCGCAGACGGATTTCCCGATGCGAGGCAACCTGCCGGCGTCCGAGCCGAAAAGGCTTGAGAAGTGGGAGCAGGAGCACATCTACGAAAAGGTTCTCGAGAAGAACAAGGACGGCAAGCCCTTCGTTTTGCATGATGGCCCGCCTTATGCCAACGGCCCTATCCACATCGGCCACGCCTTCAACAAGGTGCTGAAGGACTTCGTGAACAAAAGCCACGCCCAGCGCGGGTATTTCACCCCGTATGTGCCGGGTTGGGACTGTCATGGCCAGCCGATCGAGCACATGGTCGAGGTCACCTTGGGTCCTGACAAGATGAAGGAAACGCCCCAGCCTGAGCTGCGCCGCCTTTGTCGCGAGTGGGCAACGAAATACGTCGGCATCCAGCGCGACGGCTTCAAGCGCCTTGGCGTCAACGCCGACTGGGAGCATCCTTATCTCACGTATATCCCCAACTTCGAGGCGGGCAACGTCGAGATCTTCCGTGACATGTACCTTAAGGGCCAGGTCTACCGCGGCCGCAAGCCCATCCATTGGTGCAAGAAGTGCCACACGGCCCTGGCCGAGGCTGAAATCGAATATTCCGACGAGGTTTCGCCGTCCGTTTACGTGAAGTTCAAGCTTGACGCCATGCCCGGCATCTTCGAGGCAGCCGGCGCCACCGGCGATGCCTACGTCCTCATCTGGACCACCACGCCGTGGACCCTTCCGGCCAACGCCGCCGTGTGCCTGATGCCCGACGCCGAATACGTCATGGTCCAGGTCGACGGCTGCAACGTCATCTTCGCCAAGGAGCTCGTCGAGCAGGTCGCCGAGATTGCCGGCTGGGAGGATTATGCGCTCGTGTGCGGCCAGGACGGCCAGCCCATCTCCCTTAAGGGCACCGAGCTGTGCGGCCTTACCTACACCTGCCCCATCCGCCAAGACCTCAAGGGCAAGATCATCTACGGCGACCACGTCACGCTCGATTCCGGCACCGGCTGCGTCCATACCGCCCCGGGCCATGGCCAGGACGACTACCTGGTGGGCTTGCAGTTCGATATCCCCATCCTCATGCCCGTCGACGACAACGGCGTGCTCACCGAGGATGCCGGCCCGTTCGCCGGGCTTGATACCGACGACGCCAACCCTGTCATCATCGATTGGCTGCGCGAGCAGGGCACGCTCGTGGCTGCACGCAAGATCAGCCACAGCTACCCGCATTGCTGGCGTTGCCATGAGCCCGTCATCTTCCGCGCCACCGACCAGTGGTTCGTCTCCATGGAGGAGAACGGCCTGCGCGGCAAGGCCATGGACGCCATCGAGCGCGATGTGACCTTCTATCCCGCCTGGGCCGTCAACCGCATCGGTTCCATGGTGTCGGATCGTCCGGACTGGTGCATCTCGCGTCAGCGCAGCTGGGGCGTGCCCATCCCCGTGTTCAAGTGCGCCAAGTGCGGCGAGACCGTTGCCAACGAGGCTACGTTCGACGCCGTCATCAAGCTGTTCTACGAAGAGGGCGCCGACGCCTGGTTCACCAAGAAGCCCAGCGAATATCTGCCGCACGGCACGCACTGCGAGAAGTGCGGCTGCACCGAGCTTATTCCGGAAAAGGACATCCTCGATGTGTGGTGGGAGTCCGGCGTCACGCACACCAGCGTGCTCAAG
This sequence comes from uncultured Senegalimassilia sp., assembly GCF_934630535.1. Lineage (GTDB taxonomy): Bacteria > Actinomycetota > Coriobacteriia > Coriobacteriales > Eggerthellaceae > Senegalimassilia. The sequence goes on along the minus strand of NZ_CAKTVU010000004.1, from coordinate 162,467 downwards.
CACCGCGCTGACGAGGGCCTGACGTTCCCGGCCGATATGTATCTGGAAGGTTCCGACCAGCATCGCGGTTGGTTCCAGTCCAGCCTGCTCACCAGCGTGGGCGCATATGGCTGCGCACCGTATAAGAACATCCTGTCCTGCGGCTTCACCGTCGACGAGCAGGGTCGCAAGATGTCCAAGTCCCTGGGCAACGGCGTCGACCCGGCGGATGTCACCAGCAAGTGGGGCGCCGATGTTCTGCGCCTGTGGGTGGCATCGGCCGATTACGCGCAGGACGTGTCCATTTCCGACAACATCTTGAAGCAGGTCTCCGACGCGTATCGCCGTTTCCGCAACACGTTCCGCTTCCTGCTGGGCAACCTGTCCGATTTCGACGATCAGGCGAACGCGATCTCCAACTGGCACGACCTTGAGCCCATCGACCAGTACATGATGGCCAAGACCGCCCAGCTGCTTGCCGACGTCGAGCAGGCCTACGACAGCTTCAAGTTCAACGGCGTCTACCGCGCGGTGTACGACTTCGTCAACGATCTGTCCAGCGTCTACATGGACGTCACGAAGGACCGCCTGTACTCCGAGTCGCCCGACAGCCCGCGTCGTCGTGCCGTGCAGACGGTGCTATTCAACATCTTGGAAGTGCTCGTGCGCGTGCTTTCGCCCATCCTGTCGTTCACGGCCGATGAGGTGTGGGAGTGCTATCCCGAGGCCATGCGCAACCGCGAGGGCCGCGTGGGCAACGTACAGCTGGCAGGCTGGCCGCACCGCTCCGATTTCGTGCCCGCGCTTCCCGGCAAGCTTGCCGAAGAAAAGGTGCTCGCCGCTTTCGGCAACGCCCTTGAGGTTCGCGACGTGGTCACCAAGGCGCTCGAGGACGCCCGCGGCGCCAAGGTCATCAACAAGAGCCAGGAAGCCACCGTTTCGGTGACCGCTCCGCAGGCAACCCTCGATGCGCTTTTCGCCTTCGATGCCTCCGTGTTCGAGGAGCTGTTCATCGTGTCCGGCGTGGCGTTCGCCGCAGGCGAGGAGCTTGCATGCGAGGTCAAGCCCGCCGAGGGCGATAAGTGCCCGCGTTGCTGGAACTACCGCGAGCTTGGCGGAAATGCCAACCACCCCGATGTGTGCCAGCGCTGCGGCGATGCCCTTGACGCCATCGGCTTCACCGAGGAGTAAACGGTTTGACCCAGCATGAACCTACGATCATCGCTGGAAGCGAAGGGGCCGACGCAGGATGCGCCGGCCCCGCGCCTTCGGTGCGCTCCCAGGCGCTTCGTCTTGGGGCGATGGGCGTTTTGGCCCTTTGCTGGATCGCCCTGGACCAGGCGGTCAAGTTCGGCATGAACGCCCATGTCGCGGGCAGCGTCCTGTCCGACCCCATAGCGGGGTTGTTCAGCCTTCATCTAGTCCACAACACCGGCGGCGCTTGGAGCATGTTCTCGGGCGCCACGGCTGCTCTGGGCGTGTTCTCCATCGTCATGTGCGCAGCGTTAGCGGCGTTCGCGGTATACGAGCGCGCCCGCATCAGCTGGCCCGAGCTCATCGGGCTAGGTCTTGTCATCGGCGGGGGGATAGGCAACGCCATCGATCGGTTCGCCTTGGGCTACGTGGTGGACTTCGTCGACCTTGCCTTCATCGATTTCCCCGTGTTCAACATCGCCGATATCGGCGTGACGTGCGGATTGGCCTTGTTCCTGATCTCTTGGATCGTCCGTGAAAGCCAGCATAAGGAGGTGCGCTAGATGGGTGCGTTGAAAAGCTATACCGCCTGCGCCGATGATGCCGGTTCGCGCATCGATGCCGTGTTGGCGGCGCGCGGGCTGTATCCAAGCCGCAGCGCGGCGGCCCGGGCTGTGGAAGATGGCGCTGTGTACGTTAACGGCGCCACCGTTGCCAAGAAGCATTCGCTGTGCGCCGGCGATACGGTGGTGTACGAGGTGCCCGATGCCCCTGAGCAGGGCCCCGTGCAGGGCCAGGCCATCCCGCTCGACATCCGCTACGAGGACGATGACGTGCTCGTCATCTCCAAGCAGGCGGGGTTGGTTTGCCATCCGTCGGTCGATCACGCCGATGGCACGTTGGTCAACGCCTTGGTCTACCATTGCGGAGTCGAGCATCTGTGCAACGTTCAGGGCGAAAGCGATCGCCCCGGCATCGTGCATCGCCTTGACCGAGACACCACGGGCCTTATGCTGGCCGCAAAAAACGATGCCGCCGGTTTGGCGCTTATGGCCGATATCCGCGACCGTGCGGTCGATCGCCGCTATCTTGCGCTCGTGCACGGCGTCATCCCGCACGATACCGGCATAATCGATGCGCCTATCGCGCGTTCCCTCAACGAGCGCACGCGCATGGCTGTCCGCGAGTGCCCTTCAGCTCGAGACGCCCTTACCACCTTCCGCGTGCTCGAGCGCTTCGAGCATGGTCCGCGTGACAACGGCTACACCCTTATCGACTGCAAGCTGTACACGGGCAGGACCCATCAGATTCGCGTTCATATGCAGTATGCGAAGCATCCGCTGGTGGGCGATCCGGTGTACAACTCCGGCGCGCCTAAGGATGCCGATGCCAACTTCGGTTTGGACCGTCAGTTCCTGCATTCCTTCCAGGTCGGGTTCACGCAGCCTATGACGGGCGAGGACCTGTTCTTTGCCGATAATCTCACCGATGATCTTGCGGCGGTGCTCGATAAACTTGCTTCTCGCAGCTGCGGTCGTACCGAAGCGGGCAGGGAAGTGTTCGAGATGCTGGCCGAGGCCCCGCATCCGACGGCTCCGGTACACCATCTGGAGGATTTCGGCATCCTATAGTATTTGGTAACGTGCTTTCCGTAAGGCGCGTTATCTCAGGCGGCTTTAGAGGCCGCCTTCTTATTGCAGATGAAGTTTGGAGATGCTATCTATGACGGCATGTGAGAACCCACGTATCGGCGTGTTGCTCGCGAACACGGGCACGCCGAAAAGCCCTGAACCGCATGATGTGCGCAGGTATTTGGGGAGGTTCTTGATGGATGAGCGCATACGGCCGATGGCCAAGGCGCCCTGGTGGTTGATCCTGCACCTGTTCATCCTGCCTGCGCGTTCGGTGAAGTCCGGGAAGAAATACGAGAAGATCTGGACGGAAGCCGGGTCGCCATTCGATGTTGAACATGCCAAGCTTCGGGTGCTGCTCGAGCAGCACCTGCACAGCGAGGGCATGGATGTGCGCGTTCAGGTGGGGCAAAGCTATGGCGAGGACACAATCGGCGATGCCCTTGCTGCGCTTCGCGAACAAGGCTGCGCGAAGGTGATCGTGCTCCCGCTCTACCCGCAAAGCGCGCATTCCACCACGCTGAGCGTCAAGGATGGCGTTGCCGCGGCCATGACGGAGCTGTCGTGGCAGGCTCCGGTGACGTTTGTGGAGTCCTATGGCATGGATAGCGCTTATATCGAAGCCGTCGCGCACGCCGTTTCGGCTGCGGGCTTTGATGCGCAGGCGGGCGACAGGCTGCTGTTCAACTACCACTCCATTCCTATCAAGGACATCGAGCAGGGCGATACCTACGAGCCCCAGACCGGTGCAACCGCCTTGGCGGTGGCGGGGAAGCTTCACCTTGACCGTACGCAATGGACCATCGGCTATAACTGCCGATTCGACAAAAGCCGAGAATGGCTTCAGCCTTTCACGCGCGGGGTTCTTGAGCGTTGGGCACGCGCGCGGCAGGGTCGGGTCTTCATGGTTTGCCCAAATTTCGCCGTAGATTGCCTGGAAACCCTTTATGATATCGATTACGAGTTGGTGCCCTGGTACCGTCAGGCGGTTGAGGAAGCCGGACGTTCGTACGAGGGGAGCGAATTCGTGTATGTTCCGTGCCTCAATGGCACGCCGATGCATGCTTCGGTGCTTGCGCATGTGCTGGCGCCGTATCTAACCGGGAAGGATCATCATGAGTAGCGAGGCTGCAAAACCTCAGAAAACCGTGCTGCTGGGCGTCTCCGGCGGCATCGCCGCATACAAATCCTGTGAGATCGTCCGCGGCCTTCAAAAGGCCGGGGTCCGCGTGAAGGTGTGCATGACCGAGCATGCCACGCACTTCGTCGATCCCGTCACCTTCCGATCGCTTACCCATGAGAAAGTGGCGGTCGACCTGTTCGACGATCCCACCGACCCGATCCACCACATCTCGCTTGCCGAGGAGGCGGATGCTTTCGTCATCGCGCCTTGCACGGCGAACGTTCTCGCGAAGCTTGCCAACGGCATCGCCGATGACCTTCTCACCACCACGGCCCTTGCATGCACCGCGCCGCTCGTGCTGGCGCCCGCTATGAACGTGCACATGTACGAGGCCGCCGCCACCCGATACAACATCGGCAAGCTCGGCATCCGCGGCGCCGTGTTCGTCGAGGCGGACGAGGGTTATCTGGCCTGCGGCGATGTTGGACGCGGTCGTTTGGCCGACCCTGCCGCCATCGTCGCGCGCACGCTCGAGGTTTTGGGAGTGAAGCAGGACCTCGAGGGCAAGCACGTCATGATCACCGCCGGGCCTACCGTCGAGCCTATCGACCCGGTGCGCTATATCTCCAACCGCTCAAGCGGCAAGACGGGCTACGCCATCGCGCGTGCTGCCCGCCGTCGCGGCGCCGAGGTCACGTTGATCTCCGGTCCCGTCTCCATTCCCGCACCCACGGATGTTCGTGTGGTGAACGTGAAGACCGCGCTTGAGATGCTGCAGGCTTGCGAAGAGGTGTTCCCTTCGGCGGATATCGCGTTGTTCTCCGCGGCCGTTGCCGATATGCGTCCGGCTCATGCCGCCGATCACAAGCTGAAGAAGGGCGCGGCCGATGCCGACCTAGGCACCATCCAGTTGGTTGAGAACCCGGATATCCTTGCCACGCTCGGGGCCAAGAAGATGCCGCATCAGGTTGTGGTGGGATTCGCCGCCGAAACCGACAACGTCATCGCCAACGCCCAGGCGAAGCTGGTGAAGAAGAACGCCGATGTCATCGTCGCGAATCGCGTGGGCGAGGGGCTGGCGTTCGGGACCGACGATAATGCGGTGTGCTTCGTGGATGCCGATGAGGTCGACGAGCAGCCCAGCATGCCCAAGGATAAGCTGGCGGACGTGATCCTCGATCATGCGCTGGAGTACCTGCGTTAGGATCCGGTGCGCCTTCGCCATGCGTGCAGGTCGAACGTTTTTCGCGATTCGCAAAAAAGTTTGAAATTACCCCTTGCGCGCTTTCCTGGTTTTGGTATTATAAACGAGCTGCTTCGGACAGCAGCAAATTGAAAGTTCGGGTTGTGGCGCAGTTTGGTAGCGCACTTGACTGGGGGTCAAGGGGTCGCAGGTTCAAATCCTGTCAACCCGACCAGCTTACACAAGCGGGTCTCATGATTACTTGAGACCCGCTTTTTTATTCGCGTCATGTTCTCTCGGGTTCGCGCATGCGCTTCCGTGCTTGCTGCTGTCTCGGCATTTGCGTTGCGGCTAAACGTCGTGCGCAACGGCATTAGCTTTGGTGCCGCATGGGCAATCTATTGATGGGAGCGGGCCTACATTCTGATGGTCGCATCAATCCCGCAACACCCTGTTTTCCTGAGGTAATCCCTAGGGTTCGGTTATACTGCGTAGGGGGTGTCAACGAGGTTAGGATGCACATGCGAAATTGGAAGCTTATCGCGCTCATCGCCATGTTGGCGTTAGCGGTGTGTATGCTTGCCGCCTGCGCTTCCTCAAGTTCGAACGAACCTTCAAGCTCTCCGGAACTGCAAACGCTTGTGATCGGCACCGATCCGTATCCGCCGTTCGCCTCCGATGATGCCGAAGGAAATCCCAGCGGCATCGATGTCGATATCCTTACCGAGGCGCTTGGCCGCATCGGATATAAACCCAAATTCAAATACATCGCTTGGGAAAAGAAAAACGAGCTGCTTGCCACAGGTGAGCTCGATTGCATCGCCGGTTCCTTCTCCATGACCGGGCGTGAGTCGGACTATCGCTGGGCCGGTCCCTATATGAAAAGCCGCCAGGTGGTCGCTGTGGAACCTTCGAGCCCCATCGCCTCCTTCGCCGACCTTGAGGGCAAAAGCGTTGCCGTGCAATCCACCACGAAACCGGAGGGCATTCTTCTCAACCGCACGAATCCCGAGGTGCCTGAGGTGGGAAGCGTGCTCAGCTTCTCCGATCGCTCGTACCTGGTGCCTGCGCTATTGAAGGGCTATGTGGATGCTATAGCCGCTCATGAGACCTCTATCTTGCAATACGAGCAAGATTACGGTGTTGACGTGCGTATCCTGAACGACTCCTTGCTCGATGTCGGTCTTGGCTGCGCGTTCGACCTGAACGATGATCGCGGTATCGACGTTGCACTATCGGGCGCATTCCACGACATGATCGAAGATGGAACCATGCGTCAGATCCTTTCGAAGTACTTCGATGATCCTTCACCGTATCTTCGGGTAGGTGATGTGCGTGGCTAAAACGAATCAGCTAAGCGGACGTTTCTGGGGGATCGTCGTCATCATCGGGATCGTGGTCGTCTGCGTGAGCGGCTTGCTCAGTTTCGGATCGGTGTTCAAGCAAGCTGCCGAGCGCTCCGACAATATCGTCGGTTTTGCGAAATCGCAGAGCTTGATCTACGATTCTTTCAATGATTCGGTTGCTATGACCAGTCAAGTTCTTGCGCTCGAGAACGCTACGCAGCTGGCTCGAAATATCGCATATGGCGCGGATAGCGTCGACCAAGCCGGTCTTGAGCAGATGGCGCGACAGCTTGGCATCTCGAATGCATTCGTCCTGACCGCTGATGGCCAGCTTGTAGGCTCGTACTCCAACAACGACGTCACATTCCAGATGGTGCAACAAGAGGTCACGGATGATGTCGCCCTTGAGGTGATCGACCATACCAACAAGGTTTACGGTACGCGCATCGCCTTCGATGACGGCTCGTATATCGATGTGGGCTGCGCAGCGCGTATCGACGAGCCGGGCATCGTCGTCGCAGGCTATTACACCAGCGAGGCGTTCTCTGATCGTTACCTGCTTTCGCTGCAGAACATGTTAGCCGGCTACGATGTGCGGGACAGCGGCGATATCGTCGTGGAATCCGACGGTTTGGCCGTTGCTGCCAACATGATCACGGATCAAATGAGCGGGGAGATCCAGCTCGATCCCGTTGATGCGCAGGTCGTCCAGGACATCAAAGCCCGGTGCTCGCTTGGAAAGACCACGCTGTTGCTGTCTGGTTCGAAGCTTTACATCGCCTCGGTTGACAAGGCTCGCGATTACTATGTGTTCACCTTTTTGCCTGTTTCCGCATGTTTGGGTGACGTGGTGGGGTTCACATCCGTCGTCGTTGCGCTGTACTGCATCGTCGTTGTCGTTTTCGCTTTGTTCAGGCGCCGGTCAGAGCACGAGCACCTGCATGAGCTGGTACAGCAGGAGCGCGAGTACGCCGATCGTCTTGCGAAGTCGGCGCATCAGGCGCAAAGCGCTAACAGGGCGAAGACGGAGTTCCTGCAGCGTATGAGCCATGATATCCGTACGCCTATCAACGGTATCCGCGGTATGGTCGAGGTTGCCAACGCCTATGATGGGGACCTTGCCAAGCAGCGCGAGTGCCGCCAGAAGATTTGGACGGCATCGGGGATCCTCTCCGAATTGGTGAACGAGGTCCTTGATATGAGCAAGCTCGAAAGCGGCGAGGTGAAGCTCGACCTGCAGCCCACCAACCTTGTCGAGGTCGTCGAGGAGGTTTGCCAGATCATGGAGCGGCAAGCCCAACAGCTCGGCGTGACCATCAGCTGCGATCGAAGCGGTATCGTCCATCCCGTGGTCATGGCAAGTTCGCTGCATCTTAAGCGATTGATCATGAACATCGCCAGCAATGCGGTGAAATACAACAAGCCGGGCGGTGCGGTGCGCGTCACGTGTACGGAGCATGCCTATGAAGGCGGGGCGGCTACGTATCGGTTCGTCATCGCCGATACGGGCATCGGCATGAGCTCGGAATTCCAAGAGCGAATGTTCGATCCGTTCTCCCGTGAGCAGCAAAAGAACGCCGAGCACGCGACGGGCACGGGTTTGGGAACGGTCATCGCCAAGCAGCTTGCGGAGTTGATGGGCGGAGATATCGCATACGAGAGCCGCTTGGGCGAGGGCACGACTTGCATTATCACCTTGCCGCTGGCCATTGATCTTGAAGCATCGTCAACGCAGCTCGATCATCGTGCGCATAGCCAGGCAACGCTCGAGGGCTTGAGCATACTGTTGGCCGAGGACAACGATCTGAACCGGGAAATCGCCGAGTTCGTCCTCACCGAGGCTGGTGCGAAGGTGACGTGCGCAGATGACGGCCTCGAAGCGCTCAGCGTGTTCGAGCAGGCGGATGTCGGTACGTTCGACCTGATACTCATGGACATCATGATGCCAAATATGGACGGCTATGAGGCAACGCGCGCTATACGCTCGCTGCCGCGCGAGGATGCGCAGGCTATTCCCATCGTGGCCATGAGCGCCAACGCCTTCACCGAGGACCAGGTCCGCTGCCGCGAAGCCGGCATGGACGGGCATTTGGCGAAACCTATCGATTCGGGAAAGCTCATCGACGCTCTTGCGAAGATCTCGGCGGCGAAAAAGAAGTAGGGTATTGCAGCGGGATCGCTTAAGAGGGGAGGTAACCTGGTATCTCCAGCTATCTGAATCCGCATCCTTGATGCGTGTGATGCATGCTTCGGCGATCGCGTTTTGTCTGGGTGCAAAAACGGCTCGAACCGCAGGTTGCGATTCGAGCCGTTATGCTGCATGGGGTTGGGATCGTGCTATTCGCCGGCTTTTGCGGTATTCGCGACGGTGTCGCGAATCACATGGGGCTGCTGTCGCACCTGCTTTGCCTCGCGAATCTTCAGCACGCCGAAGATCAACGCCACCAAGCCGATGGCGGAGCACGCCATATAAGCTGCGCTTGTGCCCGACACCGTCGCCTCGACGGTTGCCGCGCCTTGCACCGTAGCGTTCGACGTGACGGTGGTCATGAGCGTCACGATGATGGCGGTTCCCAGACCGCCCGCAACCTGACGTCCGGTGTTGGCGATGGCGTTGCCATGGGCGATTTGGCTGTTCTCAAGCGCATTGATGCCCCAGGTGTTAACGGGCATGTTCGCCAACGATTGGCCCGCCGCCTGTGCGGCGCACAGCACCGCCACCATCACGATCGAGCAGCTTGCATCCATGTGCGACAGGGCGAACAGCGCCACGGTCATGAGCGTCAGGCCGCCTACGGATATGGCTCGCGGGCCGAACTTGTCGAACACCACGCCCGAGATGGGGCTGATAAGGATGCCGACCGCGGCGGCGGGAAGCATCGCCATGCCGGTCTGCAGCGCCGTCGCGCCCATCGCGGTCTGCAGCAAAATGGGAAGGATGGTGTTGGTGACCAGACATGCCGCGTTGATGAGGGTGACGACGATGGCGGCAACGGCGAAATCCCCCGATTTCAGGCACCTAAGATCGAGCAGCGGATCTTCCAGGCGCAGCTGACGACGTGCGAACAACACCAAGCAGGCAACGCCTGCGATGATGCATCCGAGCACCACCGGGCTCGTCCATCCCATCGAGGATGCGCTCGAGAAACCGTACAGCATGCCTCCGAACGCCACGGTGGAAAGCGCGATCGACGGTACGTCAAGATGCGGGCGCTTGCCTTCCCCGACGCTGTCGAGCAAGAACACGGCGCATACGAGCGCTGCAAGGGCCAGCGGCACGATGCAGCCCAGGCAAGCGCGCCATCCGTACGCATCGATGATGGCCCCGCCGACAACGGGTCCGATCGCAGGACCCGCCGACATCACGATGCCGGCCATGCCCATGGCGGTACCACGTTTCTCCACGGGGAACACCAGCATGGGAACCACCGATACCAACGGAAGCAGCACGCCGGATGCGGCCGCCTGCAGCACGCGGCCGCAGATCAGCAGGAAAAAGGTGGGCGCCGAAGCGCACAGCGCCGTTCCCGCGGCGAACGCGCCCGTTGCGGCGAAGAATAGCTGACGGGTGGTGAAACGATCGATCAAGAAGGCTGAAACCGGCACCATAATGCCGCTCACCAGGGGATATATTGACATAATCCATTGAGCCGTGGAGGCATCGATGGCGAAATCGGCCATGATGACGGGCAGGGCAGGGGACATGACGGTTTGATTGAGAAGCGCCAGGAAGGCGCCGAAGACCACAACGCCCGTGATGCGAACACGGTGCGCTGCAGCGGAGCTTGCGTTGTTCAAAAGAAGATCCTCCAAAAGCCGATATGATATTGATCGAATGCGCGTGTTCAACGCGCACGCATCATATGAGCATGGAGGACAGGCTGCATGCGCCGAAGGCGCACAGCGTGGCAGGCGCGCACAGCATGCAGTCTGTGTGGCGAATATGTTTGAATATGTTAACAAGCGATTGGAACATGACGGTTTGCTATCCTAGCAAAACGTTCGGCGCACGAACGGGCGTTTCGTTTATGTCACTGAATCGTCATGCAAACATTGCACCTGATATCAATAAGGCCTCGATGCCGGATTGCTCTGGCTTCGTGGTCAAGCCGTAACTGTTCGGAACGTTCACCCAATATCTTCGACAGAGGCGAACCAACACCCCTATATGCCGTCTACCGGTATTTTGTTGGTAAAACAGACCCATTTACCGAGCATACCGCCCGCCCTCAATGCTGCAAGGGGAAATGGACGATTGGATGGTAGAGTGCTATCCGTGCCCGACGTCCGGGCACGTTCGGCTTTAAGCGGCGCCGCATGGTTTGCTGCGTCGGATTCGGCTAGCAAGGAAAATGAAAGGGGGAGGCAGCGTGGCTCTCATCGGGTTTCTGATTCTGTTCCCGTTGCTCGTGGCCGGTGTGCTGCTGCTCGTGGGCAACGAGACGGCGCGACGCGTCATCGTGTGCTCTTCAGCGGTGATCATCGGATTCGGGTCGGTTTGGCTGGTTTTGGCCAACCTGGGCACGCCGTGGGTCGGGATCGAGTTCTCTTCAGGTGCGATCGATATCGTATGTACGATGATCGGCCTGGTCATCGCGGCGGTCATCCTGTGCTTCGGCGTGAAGTACAAGAACGTCCTGGCATGCGTGCTTGCTGTGGTGCAGGTCGTCGGTTCCGTGGTGTTCGACGTGTTCGTTGCACATGGTATCGAAGTGCAGTACGGCTTGTACCTGGATAGCCTCACGCTGGTCACCACGTTCATCATCGGCGTCGTCGGCAGCGGCATCTGCATCTACGCTTTGGGCTATATGGAGGATTTCCAGGCCCATGAGCCGGCTGATGCCAAGGATCGTCGTCCGAGGTTCTTCGCCCTCATGTTCCTGTTCCTGTCCGCCATGTACGTCATCGTGTTCTCCAACAACCTGTTGTGGATGTTCACTGGCTGGGAAATCACCACGGTGTGCTCGTTCCTGCTCATCGGTTACACCAAAACGCCCGAGGCCATCAACAACGCGTTCCGCCAGATCATCATGAACCTGGCTGGCGGCATCGGCTTTTTGGTGGCGCTGTTCGCCATCGCGCTGACCATGGATACGCTCTCGCTCGTGGAGTTCATCGCCGCCGGCGTCATGGCTCCGGCGCTTGCGGCTCTGCCCGCGGTCGCGTTGGCGTTCGCCGGTATGACCAAGGCGGCTCAGATGCCGTTCCATACCTGGCTGCTCGGCGCTATGGTGGCACCTACTCCCACCTCCGCGCTGCTGCATTCGTCCACCATGGTTAAGGCCGGCGTGTTCTTGCTTATCAAGCTCTCGCCGATCTTCCTCGTATGCCCGGTGGCGTCTGTCATGACCATCCTCGTGGGCGGCATCACCTTCCTGCTGTGCAGCTTCATGGCCATCTCGCAGACCAACGCCAAGCGCGTGCTCGCGTACTCCACTATCGCCAACCTCGGCCTGATCGTGGCCTGTGCCGGCGTGGGCACCCCCGAGGCCGTGTGGGCGGCAACCTTCCTGGTGCTGTTCCATGCTGTGGCCAAGAGCCTCCTGTTCCTGTGCGTGGGCACCGCCGAGCATCACATCGGCAGCCGCGACATCGAGGATATGGACCTTATGTTCGAGCGCATGCCGCGTCTGGCCCGTTTCATGATGGCCGGCATCATGATCATGTTCGTGGCGCCCTTCGGCATGCTCATCGCGAAGTGGGGCACGCTCGTCAGCTTCGCCGACACCGGCAACGTCGCCCTCATCCTCATCCTGGGCTTCGGTTCTGCGGCCACGTTCCTGTTCTGGGCAAAATGGCTCGGCAAGCTTTCGGGCATCGCCGCCCATCCCCTGAACGTCGAGACCACCGTGCATCGCAGCGAGTGGATCGCGCTCATGGTCATGGCCGTGCTCTCCATGCTGTGCTGCGTGGGCCTGCCCGTCCTGTCCACGTTCCTGGTCGAGCCCTACATCTTCGACGTGTTCGGCGTATGCTCCCAGGGCGTCAGCCAGGCGAACTTGTGGGTGGCCGCCCTGCTTTCGGCTGTGGTGTTCATCGTCCTGTTCGGCGGCTTGGGCTCCCAGCAGGTTAAGCAGGTGCCCGTATACCTTGCCGGCGTCAGCGTGAACAACGCGAACCGCACGTTCCACAACTCCTTGTCCGGCGAAACCATGGCAACGTCGCGCAACTGGTACATGGAAGGCGTCTTCGGCGAGCCGAAGGTCGCTCCGGTAGGCGTTTGGGCAACCAGCATCATCATCGTCATCGGGTTCTGCGCAGCAATCGCCACGCTGTACGGACTGCTCTAGGAAGGGAAGTGTCTCATGTATTTGATCCCCATCATCGTGGGCACCATCGCCTTCGCCGTGCTCGCCCCTGTGATCGGTTGCCTGCTTGCCGGTCTTGATCGCAAGCTGTCGGCTCGCATGCAGGGCCGCGTCGGACCGCCCATCTTGCAGCCCTACTACGATGTCCGCAAGCTTCTGGAGAAGGACCGCGCAGCGGTGAACAACGTCGAGGGCACCTACATCACGTGCGCCCTGCTGTTCGCCATCATCGCCGGCGGCATCTTCTTCGGCGGCGGCAACCTGCTGCTGTCCGTGTTCGTGCTCACGCTGTCAAGCCTGTTCTTCATCCTGGCCGCGTATTGCACCCGCAGCCCGTATTCCGAGGTCGGCGCTGCCCGCGAGGCGCTGCAGATCATGGCCGAAGAGCCCATGAGCCTGTTCATCGCCGTGGTGTTCTTCCTGGCAACGGGCTCGTTCAACAGCTGCGCCGTGCTCGGTCTCGAAGGCCCGGCCATTGCAGGCACCTGGATCGCGTTCCTGGGCTTTCTGTTCATCCTCACCATCAAGATGCGCAAAAGCCCCTTCGACCTGAGTTACTCGCATCACGCGCACCAGGAGCTCGTCAAGGGCATCACCACCGAGATGAGCGGCCGCACGCTTGCGAAGGTGGAGGTCATGCACTGGTGCGAGAACGTGTTGGCGCTTGGCTGGATCGGCCTGTTCTTCGTGTGGGGCAACCCCGTCTCCATCGTCTTGGCCGTGGTCGCCGCTCTTGCCGCGTTCTTCCTGGAAATCCTCATCGACAACAACTTCGCCCGCGTGAAGTGGCAGATCATGCTCAAGAGCGCGTGGGCGGTGGCCCTGGTGGCCGGCGGCATCAACATCGCCGTCCTTATGTACCTGTAAGGAGGTCGCAATGGCTTATTTCGCGAAATCGCCGTGGGTCATCCACTACGACGCCTCAAGCTGCAACGGCTGCGACATCGAGGTTTTGGCGGCCCTGTGCCCGGGCTTCGACGCCGAGCGCTTCGGCGTGATCAACACCGGCAACCCCAAGCACGCTGACATCTTCCTGGTCACGGGCAGCGTCAACGAGCAGAACATCTCGGTCGTCAAGGAGATCTACGACCAGATGCTCGAGCCGAAGGTGGTCGTTGCATGCGGCATCTGCGCATGCTCCGGCGGCATCTTCCACGATTGCTACAACGTCATCGGCGGCGTCGACCAGGCTATCCCCGTCGACGTGTACGCTCCGGGCTGCGCGGTGCGCCCCGAGGCCATCATCGATGCGGTCGTCGAGGCCGTCGGCATCTTAGAGGAGAAGCGCGCTGCAATGAAGAACGGGAAGGAGGCGTAAGCGTCATGGCAATACCCGCACAGTACCAGGAGATCTCGGTCGAGGGCCTGCCCGCCCTGTCCGAGCGCATGCAGAAGGAAGGCCATCGCTTCGTGCAGGTGCTCGCCGTCAACACCGAGGCCGGCATCGACGTGCAGTACACGTTCATGAAAGACGGCGTGCTCGAGGTGTTCACCATCAAAGGCGTCACGCCCGAGATTCCCATTCCAAGCATCACCGACCGTTTTATCGCCGCATTCGTCTTCGAGAACGAGATCCACGACCTGTTCGGCGTGAACGTCCGCAACATCGCCATCGATTTCGGCGGTAACTTCTATGCCACGGCGCAGCCTACCCCCATGACCATCATCTCGTCGGCCCAGAAGGCCGCCCGCGAGAAGGCGAAGAAGGCCGCTGCCGCCAAGGCCGAGCGCACCCGCCAGGCCGCTGCCGCCAACGCCAGCTTCGTCACTTCGCATCCCGATGCGAAGGGCAAGGTCACGGGCGTGGCGCCTTCGGCAAACGCCGAGGACATCGAGCTGAAGATGGCCGGCGCCGATCCCGAGAAGATCGCCCGCGTCAAGGCCGCGCTCGCCGCAAAGGCCAAGCGCGCCGAGGCCGAGGCGCAGGCCGCCCGTCCGCAGGTGTACGACGAGGCGCTTGAGGCCAAGCTTGCGGCCATGGACCCCGAGAAGGCCGCCAAGGTGCGCGCTGCCATGGCAGCTAAGGCCAAGCTCGCGGACATGGACCCCGAAAAGGCCCAGGCGGTTCGCGGGGCGCTTGCCAACGAGGCGAAGATGGAAAGCCAGCGCGCCACCGGTCAGGCAACGGCCCAGCAGCAGGCCGAGCTCGACGCCAAGCTCGCCCAGCTCGATCCCGAGAAGGCCGCCAAGGTGCGCGCCGCGCTCGATGCGCGTGCCCGCCAGGAAACCGCCCAGGCAGAGCATGATGAGAAGGTCGCCGTGCTCGAGGAGCGCCTGAAGAACATGGACCCGGAGAAGGCCGCCAAGGTGCGCGCCGCATTCGAGGAGAAGCAGCGCCAAGCGCAGGACAGTGGAAAGGCTGGTGAGTAGCATGGGAAAGGCAACCGTCATCCCCTTCGGCCCGCAGCATCCGGTTCTTCCCGAGCCGCTTCACTTGGATTTGGTCGTCGAGGACGAGAAGGTCATCGAGGCCATGCCGCAGATCGGCTTCGTGCATCGCGGTCTTGAGAAGCTTGTCGAAACGCGCGACTACAACCAGTTCATCTATGTGGCCGAACGAATCTGCGGCATCTGCGCCTTCGGCCATTCCATGGGTTACGCCGAAACGGTCGAGCAGCTCATGGGCGTGGAGGTCCCTGACAGGGCCCAGGCGCTGCGCGTCATGTGGCATGAGCTCTCGCGTATCCATTCGCACATCCTGTGGCTCGGCTTGGCTGCCGACGCCTTCGGCTTCGAGAGCCTGTTCATGCACTGCTGGCGCCTGCGCGAGCGCGTGCTCGACATCTTCGAGAAGACCACCGGCGGCCGCGTCATCTTCTCCGTGGTCAAGGTCGGCGGCGTGGTTCGCGACGTCGACGACGCCATGTTCGCCTACATCAAGCAGGTGCTCGAGGGCCTGAAGGAAGATTACCGTCAGATCATGAACACGCTGCTCACCGACTCGTCGGTGAAGAATCGCCTGGTGGGCGTGGGCTATGTCAGCCATGACGATGCCGTGGCCGAAAGCATGGTCGGCCCGTTCGGCCGCGCTTCGGGCGTGAACTACGATGTTCGCATGCTCGGCAACGGCTGGTACGGCAAGCTTTCCGAGTTCCAGCCCATCCTATCCAACGACGGCGATTGCTATGCTCGCGTGCAGGTTCGTTGCCTTGAGGTGCTGCAGTCCATCGACATCATCGAAGAGGTCATCTCCCGCATGCCCGCCGGCGACATCGAGGTGAAGGTCAAGGGCAACCCTGCCGACGGCGCCGAGGCCTGCAACGTGCTCGAGCAGCCTCGCGGCGAGTGCTATTACTATGCTCGCGGCAACGGCACGAAGTTCTTGGAGCGCATGCGCATGCGCACGCCAACCTCTCAAAACATCGCAGGCATGACTATCGCCCTGAAGGGTTGCGATCTGGCTGATGTCAACAACATCATCCTGACCATCGACCCCTGCATCAGCTGCACGGAAAGGTAGAGCGATGAGCGGATTCAAACTTGGAAAAATGACGTTCGGCTCGCTGTTCAAGAAGCCCGAGACCGTGCTGTATCCGTTTGTGAAAAAGGAACCCCCTGCGGGCTTGAAGGGCCATGTGGTGGTCGACGAGGCCACGTGCATCCTGTGCAGCCTGTGCGTGAAACGCTGCCCCTGCGGCGCCATCGAGGTGGATAAGAAGGGCCGCACCTGGTCCATCGACCATTTCCGTTGCGTGCAATGCGGCAGCTGCACCTATGAGTGCCCTAAGGGCAGCTTGACCATGGAGCCTACCTACCAAAGCGTGTCGCGCCAAAAAAGCGTGCATACCTTCACCATTCCCGAGCAGCCCAAAGCGGCTCCTAAACGTGAAGATGCCGGTGAATAGGTAGACCAATCGTAACCTTTGCGTGTGGGGTAGGTTAGTATAATCGGAAACGAAACTTGCGCGGGGCGCTTTCGGGCGCCCCGTGTTGCGTCGCAAGCCACGGGGTAGGGAACCTATGTCAGCTCAGAAAACCGAAGAAGTCACCAACCGCATCTTCACCATTCCTAACGTCATCTCCTTCATCAGGTTGTGCATGGTGCCGGTGTATATGGTGCTGCTGCTCAACGGCTACGATCTGCTTGCCACGTTCATGTTCGCGCTTGCTGCGGGCACCGACTGGATCGACGGTCAGCTTGCCCGTCGCACGCACTGCGTGTCCAAGCTCGGGCAGTTGCTTGATCCTGCGGTCGATAGGATCCTCATGAGCTGCGGCGTGATCGGCCTCATGCTGGTCGGCCGCCTGCCCATCTGGATCGTGGTGGTCGTCCTGGGGCGCGACCTGATGCTTCTGATCGGGGGCGCGTATCTGCTGAAGCGTTATCACGAGCGCGTCGCCGTCATCTATCCCGGCAAGGTAGCCACCACGTTTCTGTTCGTCGGGTTCGCCGGTCTTCTGTTGAACATGCCGCTCCTTGGCGGTCTTGGCTGGTTTGATGCGTCCTGGTTGCCGGGCTTCGGTTCCGAGGCGTGCTCCTGGGGAATCTGGTTCGTGTACGCCGGTTTGGTGCTCGGCCTGTTCACCACGCTGTACTATCTGCTGGCCGGATATCGCAAGATGCAGAAGGCCCGCAGGCTTGAGGCGAAGGGGCGCGCAAGGTGAGCGCCCCGCAGCATAGCGGTTCTCCCCGCAGGGGCTCTGAGCGTCCTAGTTCGCGAACACGTTCGGGGGATCCTTCCCGCGTGAATGCCGGAAGGCCGCGGCACGCCGGGGGGTCGCCCCGTCACGGGGCTGCCCGCACTTCTTCCCGCACCGCTTCATCTCGTGCGCAACGACAAGGGAATAGAACATCGTCGACGGCTCGAACCGCACAGCGGTCGGGTCGTCGTGCGCGTTCGGCGGCTCACGGCTCCGGCGTGCAGCCTACCTTGTGGACCAAAGAGCAGCGCTCCTCATCGCGTACGGGCGCCGCTCGCGAACGCGGGCAGGTGCGGTCTTCGGGCGGGTCCGCTGTTCTGTCGGTGGCGGGAAGCGTTCTATCCTGGCTTCTGGGTGCGTTGTCGGTCGTCGTTCGGGCGATCGGCCGTGTTCTAGGTGCTTTGCTGCGCGCGTGGTTCAGGCTTGTTCGCAATAGCAAGCCGGCGCTGATCGTTTCCTTGTGCGCCATCGCGTTAGTCGTCGTGTTCTCGTTCGACGGCATATCGCATGCCGGTCGCGCTTACTCCGGCGTCAAAGTCGGCGATATCGACGTGTCGGGTCTGACCGCTGGCGAAATCGAGCAAGCGGTTGAACAAACGTATAATCAGCCGCTTCAACAGGCAAGCGCCACGGTGTTCGCCTCCGAAGAGGCTGCGCAGCAAACCGATGAGGCTGCGGCAGCGCAAAACCAGCAGGACGCGGCGCTTGCCGAGCAGATGGCGGTGGATGAGGCAATGGCCTCGAAGAAGGCATGGCAGACCACCGGCGCCGACCTAGGCGCTACGTTGGATTCCGCGCAGCTTGCCGAGCAGGCGCTCGCGGTCGGTCGTGGCGATGGCGGTTTTTTTGCGCGTATGGGTGCTGGGTTGTTCGGCAAGCGCATCGAGGTTGAGCCTTCGTTCGACGAAGCGGCCCTTGAGGAGTTCGCCTCCGGCATCGATGCGGCGATAGGGCAGGCACGCGTTGACTATGACGTGAAGGTTTCAGGCGGCGTGGCCTATGTTGTGCAAGGCAATGACGGTTGGGAGGTCAACCGGCAAACGCTTGCGCAGCTTCTCAGCGGTACGATGCTCGGCTCCTCCGACGAGCACATCATCGCGCATACCGAGTTCACTCCCGTCCGCATTTCCTCCGATGCTGCCGCCGAGGTTGCCCAAGATGTCACATCGGCGCTCTCCGGCGGTGCGCGTTTCAAGTTCGAAGGGCATACCTGGCAGGCAACTGCTTCCGAGCTGGGCGCTTGGGTCTCCACCTCCGTCGAGCAGGCGGGCGACGGTTGGCGCCTGCGTCCTTATATCGATCAGCAGCTGTCCAAATCGGCGATGGCTTCGGGCATCCGGCAGGCAGAGGGGGATTCGCTCTCAGGCGTCGGATTCGAGGTTAACGATGCGGGCGCGGTCAGCGTCACCACCAACGGCCAAGGCAAGTTGCCTGATGTTTCCGATGCTGCCGAGGCGCTGTCCGTTGCGTTGTTCGGGCAAGGGGACATGGTTTACCCGGCGCAACAGGCTCCCGAAATCTCAGTGGATGCCGAGGATATGCCCAAGCGGCTTTCCTTCCAGGAAGCCGTTGACAAAGGCGTGGTCGGTCCCATCGGCAGCTTCACCACCACCTACACAACAGGTCAAGGCACCGAGAACCGAAACCACAACATCGAGCTTGTGTCCCAGATACTCGACAACTCCGTCTGCAAATCCGGCGAGACCTGGTCTTACAACACCACCACAGGGGACTGTAACGAGGAAAAAGGCTTTCTGGGTGCGGGCGCCATCATCAACGGCGAGTACACCGATTCGGTGGGCGGCGGCATCTGCCAGGTTGCCACCACCGTTTTCGACGCCGTCTACGAATCCGGCCTTCCCGTTGTGGAGCGTCATAACCATTCGCTCTACATTGCCAGCTATCCCGCTGGGCGAGATGCAGCGGTCTCGTACCCCGATCTTGACCTTGTGTGGCGAAACGACACCGCCAGCGATGTTTTGGTAAAGGTTTCCACCCAAGTCGGGTCGGTAACCGCTACACTATATGGAGTCGATCCCGGCTATCAGGTAACCACCGAAACCGGTCAATGGGAAGCGGGCAAGAAGTATTCCACCACCACAAAAGTTGACGATACGCTTGCGCCGGGTACCAGCTACGTGAAAACGCGCGGCACCGACGGTTCGACCATCGAGGTGACGCGTACGGTCAAGGACGTGAACGGAAACATCGTGCGCCAAGACCTGTTCGCCAGCGTGTACGATCCCATCAACGAGGTTATCTTGAAGGGTCCGGATCGAAGCTAGCGGGTTACTTCATATTTAAGCGGCGATACGCGCCCACCGCACGCCAGGCGCCGCGCACAAAGAAAGGTAAAAGAAAGGTGTACTTCCAGCCGGAAATCGAAACGATGTCACGTGAGGAGCTGCGCGACCTGCAGCTCGAGCGCATGAAGTGGTGTGTCCAGTATGCGTATGACAACGTCCCTTTCTATCAGAAGAGCTTCAAGGACGCCGGCGTCGAACCGGGCGACCTGAAAACGCTCGAGGACATCACGAAGTTCCCGTTCATCCTTAAGCAGGACATGCGCGACAACTATCCTGATGGGCTGTTCGCCGTGCCGCGCTCGAAGGTGGCGCGCCTGCATGCCTCTTCCGGCACCACCGGGCAGGCTACGGTCGTCGGATCCACGGAAAACGACCTGCAGCACTGGGGCGAGTGCTTTGCTCGCGGCCTTGCCATCTGCGATTGCGACGAGAACTCCACCATGCAGATCGCCTACGGCTACGGCCTGTTCACCGGCGGCCTGGGCGCCCATAGAGGCGGCGAGACCGCAGGCTGCGCCGTGGTCCCCATCTCGTCGGGAAACACCAAGCGCCAAATCCAGATGCTCAAGGACATGGAGGTCGACGTGCTGGCATGCACGCCGTCCTACGCGCTGCATATCGCCGACACCGCCATCGAAATGGGCATCAACCCCGCAACCGACCTGAAGGTCCGCGCCGGTATCTTCGGCGCCGAGCCCTGCAGCCAGGGCATGCGCGACGAGATCGCCGAGAAACTCGGTGTGCAATATTGCGATGTGTACGGTTTGTCCGAGGTCATGGGCCCGGGCGTCGCCTTCGAGTGCAAGGAGATGAGCGGCCTGCACCTGGCCGAGGATCATTTCTTCGCCGAGATCATCGACCCCGAAACGCTGCAGCCCGTCCCCGACGGACAGTATGGCGAGCTGGTGTTCACCACGCTGACGCGCGAATGCTGCCCGCTCGTGCGCTACCGCACGCGCGATATCACGCGCATCATCTCCGAGCCTTGCGCCTGCGGCCGCACGCATCGCAAGATCGACCGCATCATCGGCCGTTCCGACGATATGCTCATCCTGCGCGGCGTCAACGTGTTCCCGTCTCAGATCGAGCAGGTTCTCACGAGCTTCCCCGAGATCGCCACGCAGTATCAGATCATCCTCACCACGCGCGGTCCGCTCGATCATGTCGAGCTGCGCGTCGAGACCGTGCCCGAGTTCCCGTTCGATGAGATCCGCAAGCTTGAGTCGCTCAAGAAGCGCCTGGCTGCCGAGCTCAAGGCGAATCTGCAGATCGCCGTGGACATCAAGCTCGTCGAGCCTAAGTCCATCGAGCGCAGCGAGGGCAAGGCCAAGCGCATCATCGACCTGCGAAAGGAGTAATCGCGATGATTTCCCAACTCACCGTTTTTTTGGAGAACGAAAAGGGCCGTTTGGCCGCAGCTACCCGCGCGGTCGCTGATGCCGGTGTCAACATGCATGCTTTGTACCTGGCCGACACCGAGGATTTCGGCGTGGCCCGTATGCTGTGCGATACTCCGAACAAAGCAGCTGAGAAGCTGACGCTGGCCGGATGGCGCGCTGCCGTCACGCCGGTTATGGCCGTGCGCGTCCCGGATGTGCCGGGCGGCTTGGCTTCGCTGCTCGAGTTTTTGGACGAGTGCGATGTCAACGTCGAATACGGCTATTGCATGTCGGTTGAAGGCGGGCACGCCATCGACGTGCTGAAGGTTTCAGGCGACGAGGATATCGAGCAGAAGCTTGCAGATGCCGGTTTCGCGCCCGTTTCCGCAGAGGATGTGTACATTGTCGACTAGCTTCACCTTGCATAGTGGGCTGAACAAGCACGCACGCGCTATCGCGTGCGTGCTTGTGTTCGTGCTGGCCCTCACCCCCGTGATCGGCGGCGTTTCCGAAGCGTATGCCGATGTGCGCAAAGCCGATATCGTCATGGGCGAGACGGTGGATTCTCGCGGCTTGGCGGTTGCCCAATGCCCGAACATCGATGCCGAGCGCGCCACCGTGGTGGATGCGGACGGGAACGTATATTTCGAGCGCAATGCCGATCAGGCTGCGTGCATCGCCTCGGTCACCAAGATCATGACGGGCGTCGTGGCGCTCGATGCCGTGGCTTCCGGATTGACGTCCCTTGATTCGACGATCACCGTTTCAGCCGCTGCTGCTGCGGTGGGCGAGTCTTCTGCCGGTTTGCAGGAAGGCGATACGATGTCGCTCAAAACCGCGCTCTACGCGTTGTTGGTGCCTTCGGGCAACGATGCCGCTATCGCCATCGCCGAATCGGTCGGTGCGGCGCTCAGGTCGAGCGGCACCGCTTCGGGGGATTCCGATGTGCAAGCCTTCGTTGCGCAGATGAACGCCACGGCCCAAAAGCTCGGCTGCACGAACACGGTTTACGAGAACCCTCACGGCCTTGATTTCGATCAATACGAGGGAAACCTGCATTCCACCGCAGCCGATCAGGCGAAAGTGGTCGCCTATGCCATGACCAACGACACGTTTCGCTCCATCGTCGGAGGCGGGTCCACCACTATCACGGTGAAACGAGGCGGGTCTTCGGCCGATGTGTTCCTGGAAACCACCGATGGTTTCTTCGATATCAACGATGATGCCATCGGCGTCAAAACCGGTTACACTGAAAAGGCTGGAGCTTCGTTTGCCGGCGCTGTCAACAAGGACGGGCAGGAGCTGTACGCCATCGTTTTGGGTTCAAGCTCTGAAAGCCAGCGCTTCTTCGATGCGGACGAGCTGGTGGAGTGGGTGTTCGAACACCGTAAAACCTATCAGCTTGCCAATTGCGATCAGAACACGCAGATGAACGGGGCTTCCGTGCCCTTGGTGGCGCAGGTTGCGCACGACGATTGGATAGACCGTACGGTTCCGGCAACGTTCGCCGATCCGGAATGCGCCGTAGAGGTGTTCGACCTCAACGGCAATGTCAGCCAAACCGTGCAGTTCAACGAGCTTCACGGCACGGTGAAGGCCGGGCAGGTTGTCGGCACCGTTACGTTTAAGCAACGCAATCAGGTTATCGCCACGCAAGATCTGGTGGCTTGCAAAGACGTTGCCGCCCCGAACTTCTTCGAGGGCATCGGCATCGCCTTCGACAGGTTCATGCGCGGTTTTTCTGGCGGGGACAAAACAGCAACCTCGCAGCTGTTGAACACCACGCCGCTTATCGTCGACAAAACCTCTTCGACGCAATAGCGGCATGTAGGAAGGAGCAATCATGACCAACGTTTGCCCGGTGTGCAATAACCCGGTAGGTCCCGAGGACTCGGCGTGTCCCCATTGCGGCTTCAAGCTGCAAGGGTCCACGCAGCGCTTCGCGCCGTTGCAGTTCGGGGAAGACCAGCTGGTTGCCGCCGCTAAAACCAAGCCAACCGCTGTTCTGCACGTTGTTCGCGGGCCGCAAACCGGCGTATCCTTCAAGTTGGGCGACATGAAGCTCAGCATCGGCCGTAGCCCGCAGTGCGACGTCTTCCTCAACGATATGACCGTATCCCGTATGCATGCCTCCGTTCAGCCGGTAGCTTCAGGATATGAGATTTCCGACGAGGCATCTTTTAACGGGGTATGGGTTAACAACAACAGCATCGATACCTATCTTCTTGCCGATGGCGACGTCGTTCAAATCGGCGCATTTTGCTTGGTGTACAAAGAGGAGTAGCGCCGCAGGGTATCTTGCGGTTTCAAATGGACGTCGCTTCAGGCGTCCCCACAGACGGGAGCAACATGGAACTGTTATCTGGAAACGAGGCGATAGCCCAA
The DNA here is from genome assembly GCF_934630535.1 of uncultured Senegalimassilia sp. Classification (GTDB taxonomy): domain Bacteria; phylum Actinomycetota; class Coriobacteriia; order Coriobacteriales; family Eggerthellaceae; genus Senegalimassilia. The sequence continues at coordinate 138,992 of NZ_CAKTVU010000004.1, read as the reverse complement.
GGCGCATGGGAGGCTGGTTGCCGTATCGGAGTGGCATACCCCGGCACGCCTTCCACCGAAACGCTTGAGACTTTTGCGAAGATGGATGGCGTGTATGCGGAATGGTGCGTCAACGAGAAGGTTGCCGTCGAGGTAGGCGTCGGCGCTAGCGCCGCCGGTGCCCGCGTGCTGTCCACCATGAAGCACGTCGGCGTCAACGTTGCCGCAGACCCGCTTTTCACCGCCGCATATACCGGCGTAGGCGGCGGTTTCGTGGTGTTGGCCGCCGACGATCCGGGCATGTATTCTTCCCAGAACGAGCAGGACTCCCACTACTATGCTGCTGCTGCGCACATTCCCATGCTCGATCCTGCAGACTCCGCAGAGGCATTGGCGTTCACCCGCAGCGCATTCGACCTCTCCGAGCGTTTCGACGTCCCGTTCTTCATCCGCTCGTCGGTGCGCGTATCCCATACGAAGTCGCCGATCGAGCGCGGTCCGCGTACCGAGCACGCGCTCAAGCCCTACGAAAGCAACCCGGGCAAATGGGTTATGATGCCGGCGTTCGCCAAGCCGCGTCGCAAGGTCCAGCTCCAGCGTCTCGATCAGCTGTCCGAATGGGTTGAATCCTGTGAGTTCAACCGCATCGAGCGCAAGGATTCGAAAATCGGCGTCGTATGCGCCGGCGCCGTCTATCAGCATGTGGTGGAGGCCCTTCCGGACGCTTCCGTATTCAAGCTGGGCGTCACGTACCCCTTGCCGAAGCTGGCGCTGCGCGACTTCCAGGCATCCGTCGAGGAGCTTTACGTTGTGGAGGAGGCTTCGGAGTATTTGACCGACGCCGTTCGCGCCGCGGGCGTTCAGGTTGCCGAGTTCCCGTGCGGCCTGGTTCGCGATGGCGAATTGTCTCCTGGCCTGATCCGCGCTGCATTCGGCCAGGAAGCTCCTGCGCATACTCAGGCTCCCGATGATGTGCCGGGTCGTCCTCCTGCGTTGTGCGCCGGATGCCCGCATCGCCTTGTGTTCAAAGAGCTCTCCCGCATGAAGGCCGTCGTCACCGGCGATATCGGCTGCTATACGCTCGGTGCGCTGCCCCCGCTGTCCGCTGTGGACACGTGCATCGATATGGGTGCATCCGTTTCCATGTCCCATGGTTTCGAGCTAGCTTGGGCCGGCACCGAGCATCGTCCCGTGGTCGCGGTCATCGGCGATTCCACCTTCGCGCATTCCGGTTTGTCGGCGCTTATCAGCACCGTCTATAACAAGGGTGCGGGAACCGTTTGCGTGCTTGACAACCGCACTACGGCCATGACGGGCCGACAGGGCAATCCGTTCAACGGCGAAACGCTGCAGCATCGTCCGTCCCGTGAGCTTGACATGGAAGGCGTGCTCACCGCCATCGGGGTGCCCGATGTCCGCACCGTCGATCCCAACGATATGAAGGCGGTTCGCCTTGCGTTGCGCGAGGCTACCCGTTCTGACGAGCTGTCCGTTATCGTGTTCCGCAGCCCCTGCGTGCTTATCGACCGCATCCGCAAGCCTGCCTACACGATCGCTGATTCGTGCACGGCGTGCGGCGTATGCACCACGCTTGGGTGCCCGGCGATCGCGACCAACGACGACGGCCACGCCGTTATCGATCAGGCCATGTGCATCGGCTGCGGCCAGTGCGAGCAGTATTGCGCATTCAAGAGCATTGTATCCACGGTTAAGGAAGGGGAGTAACCCATGTCCCAGGCAACTACCGTTTTGCTGTGCGGCGTCGGCGGTCAGGGCACCATCCTTGCTGCCGATTTGCTGGCCCGCACCGCCCTTGCGAGCGATTACGACGTGAAGATCTCGGAAATCCACGGCATGTCCCAGCGCGGAGGCGCCGTCACCACGGTGGTGCGCTTCGGCGCCGAACCGGTTGCAAGCATGGTGGCCGACCACGGCTGCGCCGATTGCGTCGTTTCCTTCGAAACCACCGAAGCGCTGCGCAACCTGCCCTTCGTTCGCGAAGGCGGTTATTTGCTCGTTGCCGACGAATCCATCAAGCCGCTCCCCGTGCTCACGGGCAAGGCGAGCATGCCCGAAAACGCCCGCGAGAAGCTGCAGGCGGCGGGCGCTTCCCTTATTCCCGCCGGCCCGATTGCCGAGAAGGTGGCAACGGTGAAATCGGTGAACGTGGTATTGCTCGGCGCCTTGGCAACGCGTTTGGATTTCTCCGAAGCTGTTTGGAAGGAAGTCATTTCCAAGCATGTTCCGCCTAAGACGGTTGAGGCGAACCTGCGTGCATTCGATGCAGGTTACGAATTTGCCCGAAAGGGGGCCGAATAATGAGCGTCCAGCAAATCAGCGTGTTCGTTGAAAGCAAGCCGGGGCATCTGTCCCGTGTCGTTGATGCGTTTACGCAGGCCAATGTCAGCGTGCGCGGTTATAGCGCTTCCGATACCGGCGATTACGGCATCGTTCGATTCGTGGTCGATGACCCCGATCGCGCGCTGCAGGTATTGCATGATATGAATTGCGCTGCTACCAAAACGCGCGTGCTGTGCCTGCGCCTCGAGGACAAACCTGGCGAGCTTGCTCGTGTATTGAAGGTGCTCTCCTCGTGCGGCATCAACGTGCAGTACAGCTATTCGCTCATTTCCACGTATATCTGCCTGTATGTCAAAGATCTCGATCAAGCGGAGAAGCTGTTGGCCGACCAGCCCGTTGAGCTGCTTGATCAGAAGGATTTTCTCCATATGACGGCTGATATTGCCTAGCCTCGCACGTTAGATAGGGTGTTGTCTCATGATCGATATCACGGAAAAGGGCGCAGCGCTTTGCGCGGCTGCCGAGGGCCGCTTCGATGAGCTGCCCATCCATAACCCCGATGTGGAATGCTGCTCACGCGAACGCATTCGAGCCATTCAGCTTGAAAAGCTTATTGCGCAGGTGAAGTGGACCTATGATCGCGTTGCTTGGTATCGCGACCAGATGGACGAGATGGGCGTGAAGCCCTCCGACATCAAGTGCCTGGAAGACGTGCGGAAGCTTCCCTTCACCGACAAGCATGCGCTGCGCAAGACGTTTCCCTATGGCATGTTCGCTGTTCCCTTGGATGAGGTGGTGGAGCTTCATTCGTCTTCCGGAACTACGGGAAAGCCCATCGTCGTGGGCTATAACCGTCATGACATGGACGTATGGAACGATTGCATCATGCGTCTTGTGCAGATGGCCGGCGTCGTGCCCACCGATCGCGTGCAGATGGCCTTTGGCTACGGCATGTTCACCGGCGGGTTCGGCTTGCACTACGGTTTGCAGCGACTTGGCTGCATGATGATCCCCGCAGGTTCGGGAAACACCGAGCGTCAAATCCAGATGATTCAGGATTATGGCACCACGGTGCTTGTGTCAACGCCTTCCTATGCTTTGCATATCTGCGAAGTCGGAGAGAAGATGGGCTACGACTGGTCCACTTCCACGCTTCGCGTAGGTCTTTTCGGCGGTGAGCCGTGTCCTCCGGGTATGAAGGCGGAAATCGAATCGCGCATGCATATCGTCTGCACCGACAATTATGGCCTGACCGAGGTTATGGGTCCTGGCGTGTCGGGCGAATGCCTTGCTGAGCGAGACATGCAGCATATCGCCGAGGATCATTTCCTGTGGGAAGTGGTGGACCCTGAAACCGGCGAGCCTGTTGCCGATGGCGAGATGGGCGAGCTGGTACTCACTCCGCTTGATAAACAGGCTATTCCGGTTTTGCGTTACCGCACACACGACTTGACGTGCGTGGTAACGGAGCCTTGCGCTTGCGGTCGTACTTCCGCAAGGATGAAAAAGGTTCGTTCTCGTTGCGATGACATGCTCATCATTCGCGGTACGAACGTGTTCCCCAGCCAAGTGGAGGATGTGCTTTCGGGCATCGAAGGCGTCACTCCCCATTATCGCATCGTGGTCGACAACGAAACCGGTTTGGACCGCATGGTCGTTCATGTGGAACTGAAGCCGGAGGCGTTTAGCGACTCGTTCGAGGAGATGGACAAGTTCCGTAAGCGCATCGAGAAGGAGCTCAAGAGCGTTATGCTCGTTGCTTCGAAGGTTAAGCTTGTTGAACCGGGTGGAATCGAGCGCTCGCTTGGGAAGACCAAGCATGTCCAGGACTTGCGTAAGTAAATGATGCCGCAAACTCATTCTTTTGAAACAGGAGCGAACCGTCCCGTGGTGGGGCGGTTCGCTCCATCTCCGACCGGTCGTATGCATGCGGGGAATATCTATGCCGCCCTTACGGCGTGGCTGGTTGCCAAGTCTCAAGGTGGAACGATTGTTTTGCGCATTGAGGACTTGGATCGAGACCGTTCAAAGGCTGAATATATCAGCGCAGTGCAACGTGATTTCGAGTTATTAGGCCTTACGTGGGATCACGGTCCGTTCTTCCAGCATAACCGAGATGAGGCGTATTCGGAAGCGTTTCAGGTTTTGGAGCGTCTGGGATTAGTGTACCCGTGCTTTTGCACACGCGCTGACTTGCATGCTGCATCTGCGCCGCACAGGGGAGAGAAGTTCATCTATCCCGGCACCTGTCGCAGTTTGTCTGCGGAACAGGTTGCTGCCAAAAGCTTGCTAAAGGCTCCTGCTCAGCGTTTACGCGTACCGGATGCCATGTACTCCTTCGAAGACATGGTGCAGGGACATTATGCGCAAAACTTAGCCGATGACTGCGGTGATTTTCTTATTCGCCGTTCCGATCAGGCTTTTGCGTACCAGCTTGCCGTAGTTGTTGATGACGCGGCGCAAGGTGTTACCAGCGTGGTAAGGGGCGTTGACCTGCTGTGCTCGACGCCTCAGCAGCTCTACCTGCAGGAACTGCTTGGCTTGGGTCATCCGCGATACGCTCATATCCCTTTGCTGGTAGCGGAGGAAAATCGTCGGCTTTCGAAACGCGATCACGATGCCGGTTTGGAAGAGCTGCTTGCAAGGTATAAGACTCCGGAAGCCGTTATCGGTCACATTGCAGGTATTTGCGGACTTACACCTACGTGCGATCCGGCAACGCCTGAACAGCTTTTGGAAACGTTCGATATCGCGAAGCTGTCTGAGCTATTCAGCGACCCTGTTCAAATTCCCTGGAGCTAACCATCTCTTGATGCTACCAGCGTCAAGAGATGGTTAGCGTTTCGCGCGATTGCGATTATGGTCGCACGCAATGCGTTCGTTATCTTCTCGAAGAACTAATTTGACAGCTGTGAGTGCAAGCCTTAGAAGACAACCGCCATCACGCTGAGCAGAATGCATTGCACTAAAACGAAAATGGTTACGCGCACGTTGCTGCTTTTGAATTTTGCTTTTGGGTCTTTCGAGCCGATTAGTTTCAGATACAGTCGAACTATTGTTACCAAGAACGCAACCATTGCGATATCGCATGCAATTGAGAATATCTGGGCCATTTCGTAAATGCCCATGCTTCGCCCGATTTCATAGAACAGCAGACTTGCGTCGGTGGCAAAAAAGGCAAACGTAACAGCGCATGCCAACATGCCGATTTCCTTGGCTTTTGCATCTTGTTGCTGTTTCTGATGATTTGCTTTCTCGTCATATTTGTATACCAGCTGAAGACAATTGCCATTCATCAATTGAAAAGCAACGAACAGCGAAGCGCATCCAAAGATGACGGCGAAGAAGATTTGCAGCAATCCCATGAATGGACCTCATCTCTCTAGTGTTTGAGCATCGTTTCTACCACACGATAACAGAATTGCTTGCGAGAATCGCTGCTGCGTACCAGGCACCTAAAGCGATGTTCACCGAGCAAATCTGCGACATTGCGGCTTGTCGGGTATTGGGTGCCAGTGGATTGCTTCGCAAAGCTTTCAACAACGGATATGTCGAGAGCAACATGAAGGGAATCATGATAAGACCTTGCGTAAAGAAGACGCCGACGATAAGGATTATCGCAATCAACCATAGCCACAGTATAGCGTGGTACAACGTACGCGCTTTCTCTCGATTCAGCAGCACGGATAGCGTGCGTCGATGAGCTACGATATCTTTTTCGATGTCGCACGTGTTGTTTGTGAACATGATCAAACCGATGCCGAGAATCTCCGGTAGAGCCCAAAGCATGGCAAGGGGAGTAAGAACGCCTGTGAGAACCTGATAGCATGCCAACGGGATAAGGCCTCCCATGACGATGCCGCTGACAGCTTCCCCGAGCGGAAGGTAGGAAATAGGAGTTTTGCCCGCAGAGTAGAGCACAACGAACACTGCCCCGACAGCGCCGATTGCAAGGGGAATCAATCCTGCGTGATAAATCACGTAGCCACCAAGGACAAATGCTGAAATCAGCAAAGCAATGGCAAACACAAGCGCGCTTCTGGGGTTTACATTGTTGTAAATCAGAACGGCATCGGTGGGATCGACATCGTCTTCCGACGAATCGGTTCCCTTCACATAGTCGTAGTAATCATTGAACGTGTTTACTGAACTTTGCATCAGAATGCAAATTGCTAGTAAGACAACAGCTAACGTGGCCGATACCTGGTAACCGGTTGCGATAGCCAATGAAGTTGCTACAGCAACAGGCACAATTGCAGCTGGCCAGGTGTGGGGTGCGGCGATATCCAATGCCATTTGAGCCGTGAAACGACCATAGGCCCGTTCCTTAGGATTCGATGAGAGGCTTGTCATTGATTGTTTCGCTTTCTAGGATCGTTTTGCAGAAGACCGTTTCCCGCATCTTTAATGCGGGCAATAGTTTGATTTTTCAACGTGGCGCCAAGACTTCCCAAGGTAGATGCCAGGAACTGCTTGGTATCGGAGTCGAGTTTTGATCCGGCGCCCATAACGGTGGCGACGTTGGCTCCCAAACGAGTTTGAAATTCAGCCCAGCTTGTTGCGTTGGTCTGCATGATCAAATCATATATCGTTTGAATGAACCGTTCGCGCTCCGCGGGCGTTTTACTGCGCAACCACGTGTCCAATGCTTCATCGAAGAACTGAGCGGAAGCGTTCAAATCTTCTTGATACACGAAATCGTTCCCATCCACTATCCACGAGAAAGGATGGTGTTGGAAAATGGCCGATGCCGACGACTGCACTACACGGTAATCATCGCGGCGTTCCAGTATCATTCCGAATGCGGAAGACTCGGGGACAAGCTTGTGCAGTTTGCGATCGTAATCTGCGGTTGTGCGACGAGGGGAGGGGTCTTCAAGAAACGAGGGTCCGTCGTGATCGTACACGGCCACGATTCGCTGGTAGGTACCTTCATCTGTGCACAAAGCCGCGTATTGCGCAAGGTTTCCGCCTTTCGAATGACCGCCAAGTATGAGCGGGCATTGCGTGGCCGAAGAGACACCGGAAACATATGCAAGGGCGGAGCGTTGGGAGGGAATGACGGGTTTATATGAGAGATTGAAATCCTCTTTCCAGCCCGTTAGCGTTCCGTCGGTTCCACGGAACGCGATATAAGCCATGGCCCCGCTCGTAGAATGCAAGAAAAACGTAGTAGCCGAGAATTGCTTATCAACTGCGTCGGAGATTTCGTCGACGAAGAACGCTACGGAAACGTTTCGATAGCGTCGACTTGCCCGAATTGCTTGAACAAAGCGTAGGGTGTCCTCAGAGTCCTTTAGCCAGCTCCCTTCAGTGAGCCAGTCGACTTCGCATAGGGCCAATATATCGGATAGCAATACGGGAGTTGAGGTGTGCGTATCCAATGGGCAGCTAACCGTGGAAAGCTCAGGTTTGAGAACAAGCTTATCGAAATTGAAATAACATAGCGATGAAAGCACTAGTGAATCAACCGCGTTCACGGGTGATTCGGTAAACGTTCGCTGTTCGCGTTCGATATACGTTACGATTGAGTCCATTACTTCATTCTAATCGTTTTACTAGGTTCTTGGAGGTTGCTATGAAAGTTTGCACACCCATAGCCGTTCGTTATGCGGAAACCGACAAGATGGCGGTTGTCTACCATGCGAACTACTTGCTGTATTTCGAGGATGCCCGCACCCATTTTCTCGAGGAACTTGGGTATCCCTATGAACAAATCGAGAAAGCTGGATATTTGTCTCCCGTTGTGTCGTTTGAGATTCATTACGGAGAGCCTTTGCGGTATGGCGATGTGGCCGTTGTTCGCACTTGGGTCAGCGAATCGCGGGGTACTAAAACTACCTATTCGTACGAGGTGTTCAAGCAAGGCGACGATATCGAGACCGCTAAACCTTGCTGCACCGGCAGCAGCGTACATTGCCTTGTCGATGCCAGCACGTTTAAGCCGGTGAGCATTAAACGCACGTTGCCTGAACTGTTTAATCTTTATGAACAGGTTTGTGAAGGATAGGCAATGAATGATAGCGGACTCCAAGGCTAGCGATCAGCAGCATCTGAATCTATCATTACGTGGGTAGCGATTCGATCGGTTTGCATAGCAATCTCAAGCCTACACATACTTAATTGAACTTACAAGCAAAGTTATAACGCTTTGCAGAGTTAACGGACGGCCCCTTGAAGTTGCGATTGCGAACAAAAACCTTTTAACAAAATCCTTTTCACATTTGCTTACATGTTCGCAAAACTGAGCTAGCCTTGCAGGGCTTTCAGCAATGCTCCGTTGATGTCGCTGTCGACAACCCATGACTTATCGACCTTATGCAAGGTTACCGTAATAGGGTCATGTGTCACGGGTGCTGCTGCACTGATGATAGCGAGTGTGCTTTCGGCAACTTCGGATTTCGTTTGCTCCTCAGTGTTGTTTGCACTCGCACCGGATTCGAAATCTTCCTTGGCTTTCTGGTCAAGGGCGGCAAAGATGCTGTTCGTGGTTTTGCAGGTTATGGTGACATCGACGGTTGCCGTGTCCTTGTTGATATCGATAGAACCTAGCGTGTAGTCAAACCCATCAAGGAACGTGGAGATATACGTTACCGGGTCTATGCCGATATCTGAGATCTGCTGCTTGGCATCGTCTGAGAGCAAGCTTGCCAATGTAGCCTCATCTTTTGATTTGATAGCTTCCAGGGGTTGAGAGATCGCTTGTTCGATGCGCTCCTCGTTCGAAGGGCCGCAACCTGTTAATCCTAACAACAGAAAACTAGTAGCGACCATCACTGCAGCGACACAGGCGACACGAATCGATATCGACTTGAAATCTAGTGCTTTAGAGTTCATGGACCTACCACCTTAGAATTTCAGTTCGCTAGTTTACATAACATATATTATCGATAAATTAATAGACGGCCTTTAATTCACTCGAGTGGGCTCTTGGATTTCAAAGAGCCCACTCTTCGGTTTTGGATTGCTGATTAGCCACGTTTGCTGATGGTCGGCAATTGACATATCGAAGGACTTGCGGAATACGCCTTAACCCCATGTCGAGGAACCAGCAGCGGTTCCTGCGCTCATATTGCCGGCAACGCTTGCAAAGTCCCCGCTTTGGAGCATCTGCTCGATGACGGGAAACATGATTACAAACGAGATCGCGTTAAGCGCTACGGCTACCAAGCAGATGGTCAATGCGGTACGCGTTGATTTCAGCATGTCACGAGCCACTGCGGCGGTTTCGTTGGATTTCTGCATGAGTGCTCGCAATTTGCGGTATGCCAGAAACGCGCAGATGGCGCCAACGCTTCCTAGCAAGATGCCACCAACAAACAGCGAAACAGGACCTGCAATGTAGGCAAAAGTCGTTTGCGAACGTACAGACCTCAGCGTACGTTCATCTAGCGCGTTCGGCTTAAACTGCTTATCACCGTTATCGGGGTTCGATTGCGTTTCCGCATTGTTATACGGCTTACGATTCTCGTCGAGGTAAGGACCTGGACGGTTGTCATTTTGATCGGCCACATTTGCTCCTAATTGCTTACTCCGCTGCTACCGAAACCCGATGCCCCTCGTTGCGAGCATGACAATTCCTCGACGTGCTCGAATTCGATTAATGGCACGGGCATGACGATAAGCTGTGCGATTCGGTCACCGATTTCAATCGTAAACGAATCGTTTGGGTCGGTGTTCACAAGAACAACCTTTAACTCGCCTCGATAATTGCTATCAACAAGGCCGGGTGCGTTGACGATAGAGATGCCATGTTTAGCGGCCAAACCGCTGCGGGGTAAAACGAAACCTGCATATCCTTCAGGAAGCGCGATTGCCAATCCGGTTGGCACCATTGCGCGCTCCTGGGGTTTCAGCACGATTCGCTCAACGGATCGCAGATCTACGCCAGCGTCACCGTTATAGGCGGTATGAGGAATCTGGGCATCGTTGCAAAGGATTTTTATCGGGATATGCACGGTACTCATAGGCTATTTCAACCCTTCAAGAGCTGCAGCGAACTCCTCAACATTTTGAAAATCTTTATACACGCTTGCGAAACGTACGTACGCAACATCATCAAGCTTGGCTAACCGCACCAACGCCATGTCGCCGAGTTCTTTTGAGCCGATCTCGCTCTTGGATGCATTGCGAAGCTCCGCTTCAATGCTGTCGATCAATGCGCCCAATTGCTCGGGAGCGATAGGTCGCTTTGCGCAGGCAATCAAAAGACCCCTCATTAGCTTCTGTCGGTCGTAGGCTTCAGACGACCCATCGGACTTGATGATGATGAGCGGATTGTCGCCTAAGCGCTCATACGTAGTAAACCTTCGACCGCATTCGAGACATTCGCGCCTACGACGAATGCTGCTGCCATCATCAGATGGACGGGAATCAACTACTTTGGATTCTATGTTTCCGCATGCCGGGCATTTCATACAATCGCACTCCTTCGCTCGATGATATGTAGCCTAACATACAAGATATAGCGGTTAATACCCAGTTGTAAAAGAGTGCATCAAATCGTGACACAAGATATTGACCTTAGAAGTAAGCTGGGACAAGCAAGGTTTTACAAAATCCCGGCAACAATGGTAAGCAACGTAATCAGACCAATCACGCCAATGGTTTGGGCTGGGGTTGCTCGCGATTCTGACCGGCGAAGCGTATGGGGGTTATGGCGATTGTCTATATTGGCGCAATCGTACTGCTGATTCGGAACGCGAGAAGATGACGTTGCCCCGCTGATTTGCCGTGAATCATTGCCGGCTCCGGGGAATTGAATAATATGCGCAGATGAAACGCGCATATCGAGCTTAAGTGCCGTCGTTCCGTTAACCGCCGGATGAGAATCACCGTGTTGCATATTTCCTCCCCTTTGCTCTTGCGTAGAACCTTTGTTCGCATATATAATAGAGCGAACAAAGGTTCATGTCAACAGAGAAACAAACGGATGTTCGTTATGCAAACCTCGAAAGGAAAGCCCATGACCGAGAAGATCACTAAGCGCCAGCAGGCTGTGCTCGATGTCATCGAGCAGTGTATTCGCGAAAAGGGCTTTGGTCCCACGGTTCGCGAAGTGTGTCAGGCTTTGGGGCTTTCCTCTCCTTCCACGGTGCATGTTCACTTGAAAGCCCTTGAGGAAAAAGGCCTCATCAAACGCGATGCATTGAAATCGCGCTCGATTGCGCTCACCTATCCGCTAGACCATACGGAAGACGCAACGAATATCATCCAAGCTCAGTTTGACGATATCGTTTCTGTTCCGTTGGTTGGAGATGTTGCTGCAGGCGTCCCCATCCTTGCCGAGCAAAACATCACCAACACCATGTCGCTGCCTACCGAAATCGTTGGCGATGCCCCGTCTTTTATGCTGTCTGTGCATGGCGAAAGCATGATCGAGGCAGGCATTAACGATGGTGATTACGTTGTGGTTAAAGAGCAGCCGGTCGCAAACAACGGGGACATTGTTGTTGCCATTATCGATGATGGTGCCACGGTGAAACGCTTCTACAAAGAGCAGGATCATATTCGACTGCAGCCGGAGAACTCCTCCATGGACCCCATTATCACCACCAACTGCTCTATTGCCGGCAAAGTGGTCGCTGTCTTCCGTCGTTTGTAATCGTATCGTTTTGGGTCAAGGCGTCCTATCGGACGATGTTTGCTATGCATTGTTCTAACGGGCGATTACCTGATAGATATTTGTGGTCGAGAAATACAGGAGAGCACGAATTCGGTCAACTCACCACCGGTATATCTTGATCGTTCGATCACGTGCTTTGCGTTCATTGCTCATGCCCGCAAAACCCAGATGTTCGAGCCGTCATCAATTAGGAATGTCAATGGCGGCTCGAATGGTGCAAGTTCGATGAAACTGATTTGACTTCGTGCAAGTCTTTCATGCAAATGTAATCGGTTGCGATCCTGTTATTTGCTGATAGCTGTAGGTGGTGTCTAATCCGCATAAGGCCTACTTGCTATTCCCCCCTTTGCACGTTGCAAAACGCTGTGAACTCATCAACAAATGGTTTTGGTACCAACATCGTAAGATGAGTGCCTGTTTCGATGTGTTCTTCGGTGATGATCCTGCATCGCTCATGCGCCTTCGACACCATATCGCCTCGTTGATATGGAATCACTACATCAAGGTGCGTGTCTTGAGCGGATGCAACATGGGCGATCCTATCGACAAGCTGGTCTATGCCCTCCCCTGTTTCCGCTGATACCAGCAATGCATCATATCGATGAGCTAATGCTTCCTGCTCTTCTGCCGGAAGCAAATCGCATTTATTGAAAACCAGCAATCTGGGCAATGCTTGCGCCTTGATTTGCTCGAGCACTTCATCGACTGCAAGTATTTGCTCTTCGAATTCTTCTGATGACGCATCTACAACATGCAATATCAAATCCGATCCGGTGATTTCATCCAAGGTAGATTTAAATGCTTCAACCAGAGTAGTGGGAAGCTTTTGAATGAACCCGACGGTATCGGTCAGCGTTATCTCGCGTCCTTCTGGTAATTCATACTTCCTTGTTGTGGAATCAAGCGTTGCAAACAATTTATCGTAAGCAAGCACGTCGGCTTTCGTCAGTCGATTCAGCAAGCTAGACTTTCCAGCATTGGTATAGCCGGCGAGCGAGACCTTGAACATTCCGCTTTCGTATCTGCTCTCTCGCTGTACAGCACGAACTTCAGCCAAATGCGCAAGTTCACGTTTAATGCTGGTAATTCGTTTGCGAACCAATCGGCGGTCTACCTCCAGCTGGCTTTCACCTTCGCCGAAACGACTGCCTACACCACCGCCCATGCGGTTCGATGCCAAATGGGACCACATGCCTCGAAGCCTAGGAAGCAAATATTGGTTTTGTGCAAGGCGAACTTGCAAACGGCCCTCTTTAGTTGTTGCGTGAAGTGCGAAAATGTCCAGAATCAAGGCGGTGCGATCGATCACTTTCAAGTCTCGATCTACGGCTTTCTCAAGGTTCGATTGCTGCGAAGGGGTCAGCTCGTCATCGAAAATAATCAGGTCAGCACCAGTCGATCTGCAGAGGCGTGAAATCTCCTCTACCTTTCCGCTTCCCACGAAAGTCCTAGGATTGGGAGATTCAAGCTTTTGGGTGGTAACAGCCACCGTATCTGCTCCGGCAGTGTCCGCCAAACGCTCAAGCTCTGCCAAAGAAGATGAGATATTCCAACGCATACCGGGACGTTCGACGCCGACAAGCACGGCTTTTTCACGCTTCTCTTCAAACGTCGTTTTTGCGCCTTTGACTAACACCGATTGGTATTCTGACATCGGCAATCCTCTCGGGTGGTTTCAAGCTGGTTTTCGTCAATTGGGATGGATTACTGCCTATGCTTGATTAGTTCCTGCGAAATGAAAACAAGCGCAGGTTCTTGCCTGCGCTTGTCGATAGTAACATAAGCGATTCAGCTACGAAAAACTACACTTCCACGGTACCCTGGAAAGCTTCCGTTGCGGAACCAGTCATCATGACATGATCGTCGGAATCCCAGTTGATGTGGAGCGTACCACCACGCAGCACCACATCGTTTTCCCTGGATGCACGCCCAGTCAATGCTGCTGCAACGTTAGTAGCACACGCGCCGGTGCCACAAGCAAGAGTCTCGCCGCACCCACGCTCAAACACGCGCATTTCAATAGCATTATCCCCGACATGGGCAAACTCGACGTTGGTTTTCTCGGGGAACGTTGCATGGCTTTCGTAATATGCGCCGATTCGATTTAAATCAAGCGTTGTCAGGCACTTATCACCGGCATTGACGAACAGTTCATCAGGAAGCATGCCGAAGTCATCAATGAAGCAAATAACATGAGGATTGCCCATCGAGACACAGGTAAAGGCAAAATCACCCCAAGGAGATGGGATAACTTGTTCTTTCACAAACCCGATACCTTCATCGGTTTGAGCGTTTGCAGGCAAATCAACCGGAACATCTTGCGGATCAAGCACCGGATGACCCATATCGACGGTTGCGAACGTCAACTTGTCATGTTTGTCAACTTCGAAGCTGATCGGCTTGGGACCGGCTAACGTGTCAGCTACGAAACGGCCATCGCTGGCAAGCACGTAACCGCGGTCGACAAGATACTTTGCAAAACAACGAACGCCATTGCCGCACATTTGAGCAAGCGTGCCGTCGGCGTTAATGTAATGCATATACGCTGCGCATTCAGAGCGTTCCGAAGGGCGAACCATAATCACCCCGTCTGCGCCGATACCAAAATGACGATCGCAAAGCAAAGAAACCTGCTGTTGCGTCAATTCGATATCTCGTGAAAAATCATCGATGAAAACGAAATCATTGCCAAGACCATGAAGCTTAACAAAATCTAATTCCATGAGGTATTACGCACGCTCCTTTGAGAAGTTAATACACGTTCTATAGTTTATCAATCAAAGCCAGGGCTTCGTTTGCGAGTGCTTCGGTATCCCCTGAATCTGCGCAAAGCCAGTGAATCCTCTTGTCTTTCTTGAACCAAGTTCGTTGACGCTTAGCGTATCGGCAGGTTGAAACCTTTATAGACTCAACGGCCTCTTCCATAGGAGTGTTGCCGTCAAGTGCGGCTACGATTTCTTTATAGCCGATTGCCTGTGGTGCGGTTATCCCATCGCGGAAGCCGGATGCAAGCAGGGCTTCAACCTCCTGAATGAGCCCTTTGTCGATCATGGCATCTACTCGCGTCCGAATACGTCCGCGCAGTATATCTGGGTCAACCGATAATCCAATAAACACCGCAGGAACCCATTGCGGCAAGGTTTGAAGGCGCTGTTTTTGAATCGCATAGCTATCCCCTGATTCAAGCAGCTCAAATGCGCGAACTACTCGTTTCACATCGGCTGGCGGAATGATTTGGGCGCTTTCAGGGTCACGCTTGTTCAACTCGCTCCATAGCGCATCGACCCCATGTGCAGCGGCAAAAGTGTTCCAACGTTCACGAATAGGGTTATCGACTTGCTCGCCATCAGGGAATTCATAGGCATCGATTGCCGCGCGCACGTAAAAACCCGTTCCACCGGCCAAGATGCTGCGCTTTCCCTTTGATTCGATTTCAACGAAGCTCTGGCGCGCGTAAGCTTGAAACAATGCTGCCGAAAACGGTTCCCCGGGATCGACCAAGTCAAAACCATGATGGGAAACGAGGCGTTCGCTTACGGGAAGCTTTCCCGTCCCTATGTCCATACCGCGATATACCTGCATGGAATCAGCGCTGACCACTTCGCCGTTTATCCGCTGTGCGATTACTTGTGCGACATCCGTTTTTCCCGAAGCGGTAGGGCCTACTACGCAGATTACAGGCTGAGACAAGGCTGCAGCAGCCGCATTAACGGATATTGCAGCCTTTGATGCGTTATTCAACGATCTCGCCAGCCAAATACCAGGTTTTTGCTTCATTCACCCGAACGTTCACAATGGAACCGGCAAGCTGCTCAGGCGTTTTGCCGGCAGGCACCGGCGCGTGAACCGTTTGATTCTTCGGGCTTTTACCTGCAATGAGCAACTCATCGCGTTTAGAGGAGCCTTCCACCAATACCGGAATGGTAGCTCCCAGATCAAGCTGGTTTTTCTCGAATGCGTGCGCTTGAACGATATCCACCAAGCGGTCGAATCGCTTCTGGATCACGTCGTGCGGGGTATTGTCCTCCATGCTTGCTGCTGGAGTCCCCTCTCGCTTCGAGTAGATGAAGGTGAACACCTGGTGATAGCCGATTTCGTCGACAAGACGAGCCGTATCCATGAAGTCCTTCTCGGTTTCGCCGGGGAATCCCACGATAATGTCGGTGGATAAGGCGATATCCGGGCAAGCATCACGTAATTTGCTCACCAGCTGCCGATAATGCGCCGAAGTGTAGCGGCGATTCATAAGCTGCAAAATGCGATCAGACCCGGACTGAGCCGGCAGGTGCAAAGCCGGCATCAGCGAGCGCAGCGTTCCGAACTGAGCGATAACCTCATCGGACAAGTCTTTGGGATGGCTCGTGGCAAAACGCAAACGTTCAACGCCCGTCTCGTCAAGAGCCTTGAGAATCTGAGTAAAACGAGGGCTACCATACAAATCGCGCCCATAAGAGTTAACGTTTTGGCCAAGCAGCGTGATTTCTTTCACGCCTGCAGCAACATAGCGCTCCGCTTCGGAAACGATATCTTCGATGGGACGCGATTTCTCACGACCGCGCACATATGGAACGATGCAATACGTGCAGAAATTGTTGCATCCGATGGTGATGGGAAGCCATGCTGCCCACGAATGTTCTCGGCTTGTCGGAAGCTCAGTGGGGAATGAAGCGGATGCATCAAGCACCTCGACCTGATGACCGCCTTCTTCGATGGCGGCTTGCAGCAAATGCGGCAGCGAGGAGAGATTATGCGTTCCGAAAACCACATCGAGATGAGGGAGCTTCTTCGTCAGCTCATCGCCGTCGCGCTGGCCGATGCAGCCTCCCACCGCAACGATGCGCTTGCTCAGCGGAGAACCGGTTCTCACGGGTATGTTCTTCAGGGAAGCAACCTGACCGTACAAACGCGTATCTGCCGCCTCGCGCACACAGCATGTCATATAGATCAGTATGTCGGCTTCCTCTACGGTGTCCACCATTAGGCCGCCAAGACCCTCGAGCATACCCGCAATGCGTTCGGAGTCGTGTTTGTTCATCTGGCATCCGAAGGTGCGGACGCAAAAGGTCATATTCATGAAGGGAGTTTGCATAAGGATATGGTTCCGATCGTATTGAGAATGTGAATGCTGCGAATGTCGAATCTATTCGCTAAGAGAAGGGTCTTCGATTGGCGTGCCTCGCGTATATCGAGGGTCGATGGCGAAACGAATGGCGGTGCGATATTCCCCATCGATCACAATGTCGGCAAACGAGGGGATGCACGCGACTTCGATGCCGACCGGCGAGAGAAACCCTCGAGAAATGGCGATTGCTTTGACCGCTTGATTCACCGCGCCGGCGCCGACAGCTTGGATTTCAACGCCAACGCCATCTTTTACCATGCCGGCAATGGCGCCCGCTACTGAAGCAGGAGACGATTTCGAGGAGACTTTCAGGCACCCTGATTCTGGGGCTTGTTGTTCGGCATTCATGCATTCACCTTTTCGTGTTCTGTTTGACCTGTGTTTCGGCGTAATAAAATGCAAGCTAAATTGTAGCTATAACGAAATATGTCCGCAACATAATGTGGAAGACCTGCGCTAAGACTGCATGACAACAGGTATGGTGATGCGGATGGCATCTTTGCTCACCTTGATCTGCGGTTCAGTGCTGTCATCGAGAAAGTACGCATCCGCCAGGTCGGCGTAAGCTTGTGAGATTTTGCGCGCGAAACGCGCAGCATCTTCGTCGGATAGCTTCAATCCTTTCGCGGGTCTCGCTGTGCTTGGCTTCTCGCGCGCGATGCCTTTTTCGTCTTCAAGCGCATCGGATGCTTGCAGCCCTTCGATTTTGATTTTCGAAAGCAATGGTGGCAATGGGGCGATTTGACCATCGAGAATGCGGCGTGCAGAACGTTCGGACATCAACAAACCAAGAGATTCCGCTACTTGATGGAACCCCGAAAGGCTTGCACAAGCTGATAAACGCTTGCATACAGGGAGTTTCTGATCGTTTCCACCAGCGAGCCTATCGGCAGCCGATAGGCTACCGAGCCCGAATGCAAACAGCGTTGCCGCGATATCCGTTGACGAGCCCATGAACACATTGACAGAGGTGCGAGATTCGACAGCGAACTCGCAAGCGGTTCGCAGAATGTTCTTCGGCCCACGCACGGAAACCGTTCCTGCTTCATTGAGTTCAAACGTAGGGAAACTCGATTGATCTGTTTTCTCGGGAAGCTTTTCCAGATTCGTTTCGACAACGAACGCCGAACCTAATCCCGCATCCGAGGCGACGATTTCCGCAGACTCGGCATTGACCGCAATGGAATACAGTGCCATGCCGCGGCCGTGAACGCCCCACTTATCCACATGCATGGAATCAAGCTTCGAGGTGACACGGGGTTCGAAAACCGTGCTCTGCAGATGTTTTGGGACGCCATCCCCGTCATCGATCATCACGATTCGCCTGGTAGTTCCCTCGCGAGTGCAAGCGACGAAGATGTTAGAAGCGTGAGCATCACGCGCGTTTCGCAGCATCTCGATGATGATATCCTCCGATGATCGGATATCCTGTGCTGCTTGCCGACGTTCCGCTTCCGAGCTACGTAAACGAACGAAGCCACCTCCGAGATCGGTTTCGACTCGAAGGTGGCCTTCTCCGCAAACGTCTTCGATAAACGAGGCAAGATTGCCATCGCCCATAGTTGACGCCTTTCGTTATTTTGCGATACCGATAGCTCGGCTCTCGCGGATGACAACGACTTTCACCTGACCAGGATACTGCATCTCGTCCTCGATACGCTTGGCGATATCGTGGGCAAGCACAGTGGTCTGAGCTTCGTCAACCACTTCCGGCTGCACCATGACGCGAACCTCGCGACCGGCCTGGATTGCATAGGTGCGCTCAACGCCCTTGTAGGAGTTTGCGATTTCCTCAAGCTTTTCCAAACGCTTGATGTATGCGTCAAGCGTTTCTTTACGAGCGCCGGGACGGGCAGCGGAAACCGCATCGGCGGCTTGCACGAGCACATCGAGAACGCTGTTGGGCTCAACATCGTTATGATGCGCCTCGATGGCATGCACGATAGAGGGCTTCTCGCCGAAACGACGAGCCAGATCCGCGCCGATGACCGCATGGCTTCCCTCAACCTCATGGTCGACGGCTTTGCCAAGGTCGTGCAGAAGGCCTGCGCGTTTAGCGGGAATTGGGTCAAGGCCAAGTTCGGAGGCCATAACACCGGACAGGTAAGCAACCTCAAGCGAATGATTCAGCACGTTCTGACCATACGAGGTTCGGTAACGCAAGCGTCCAAGCGTGCGAACGAGCTCGGGGTGCAGATCATGGATACCGGTATCGAAAGCAGCCTGCTCGCCTGCCTCCTGCACTCGCTGGTTCACGAGCTTTTCCGCCTTGCCGAACATCTCTTCGATGCGGGCGGGGTGGATACGGCCATCGGCGATAAGGTTCTCCATGGTGACGCGGCCGATTTCACGGCGAACCGGATCGAAGCAGGAGATGGTTACGCATTCAGGCGTATCGTCGATGATGAGATTGGTGCCGGTAAGCTGCTCGAAAGAGCGGATGTTGCGGCCCTCACGGCCGATGATGCGGCCCTTCAGGTCATCGGAAGGGATATGGATCGCCGAAACGGTGGTTTCGGCGGTATGATCTGCAGCTACACGCTGAATGGCAAGGCTGAGGATGGAGCGTGCCTTCTTATCGGCCTCCGCCTTGGTGCGAGCCTCGGAATCGCGGATGATAGCCGCGGACTCGTGCGCCACCTCGTCTTTAAGCGTATCGAGAAGCTCGGTTTTCGCCTCATCGGCAGTCATGCCCGCAACCTGCTGCAGGCGAATGCCGATTTGCTCTTCGGACTCGTCAAGATCGCGCTGGCGGCGATCAAGCTGGCCTTGCATGGAGGAGATCTGATGCTCGCGGGAGTCCAGAGACTTTTCGCGCGTGTCGAGCGATTCAACGCGGCGATCCAAAGACTCCTCGCGCTGATTCACGCGTTGCTCCGCGGCACGCACCTCCTTCAAGCGCTCTTTGTTCTCGGCCTGGGCCTCCTGGCGAAGACGCAATGCTTCGTCCTTGGCTTCGACCACTGCTTCACGACGCAAAGTTTCTGCCTGGCGCTTCGCGTCCTCGACGACGGTATGCGCTTCGTCGGCAGCGCGTTGGGCCGTTGATTTGGCAACGAATTTATTGATGACGAAACCGGCGGCGATGCCGATTACGGCGCCAACGATAAGCCAAATAATGGATTCCATGCTTGTCCCCCTTTCGAGTTTGGACGGGTACTGTGGGTTTCATAGGTTCCATTGCATAAAAAATCCCGGCATAACCGGGCATGAGCGTACGTGCGCAACGACTGGACGTATACATTTGTTTATATATTCCAACAGTGCCGTATAAGGCACGGTAGCTCAGGCTTATATTTCATGATAAAGGTTCTCTTTGAAATGGAAAAGGGCAACCATGCAAAAAAGCCGGTTCTACAGGAGAAACCGGCTTTTTAATGGCCTATGATCGGATCAATGGGCCGAAAGGCCGTCGCACCTGCATCGTTCCTCGAATATACGAGCTGCCGATGCCGCCACACTTGATGCATATCCTTTTTGCACGAGCTTTCGATATGCCGCTTCGCGAGTTCGTTTGGCTTTAGGCGGCTTGGCATCAAGCAGGCACAATGCGCGAGTTAGTTCATCTGGCCCGTTTTCGTTTGATAGCGCATCTTGGTATGCGGGGACGCTGCAAGGGTCGATATCCGCTTGTTCGAGCTCGAAAGCGATGCCCCGAAGCCCCTTTCCTTGGGAAAGCCTGCTTCGAACCAATACATCCGCGTAGCGCTCATCGCATACAAGTCCGCAGTCGATGGCCCTCTGCACAGCTTCGGATGCGACGTGCTCATCAAAACCATTTGCTATCAGTCGTTTACGAAGCAAGGTGCTGGCATGTTCGCGAATGCACAACAGGCGTTGGATTTTCGCAAACGCCTGTTGTGCTTGATCGCAATCTGCATCTGCATGCTTCGTCTGCTTGTTCTGCAGCTTCTGACCGTTGGCGCAACGACTCGAGCCCAAGCAACCATCCTGCAGAGGTGCGCTTTCAGACTGGAAGGTTTCCATGCAAGCAGCGTGTTTGCGATTCGGATTGGCAACGCCTAAAGCATCGGCTTCGTTTCGGGATGCGTGCTCCGAATACAGTTCATGCGCACCTGAGCCTTCTTCGATGGCTTTGATCCGGGCGCGCAGATCAGCCAAACAGCGCTCCCTTGCCATTGCATGCTGCATAGTTATTTCTTGCCCTTGGGTTTCGCCACGGGGTTGACGGCGTCGAAGTCTTCCTGCTCCTTGGTGATGATCGGGATATCGAACGCCTCTCGAACCTTCGTTTCCAGCTCATCGCGAAGATCGGGGTTCTCTTTCAACGTATGCTTTGCCGCTTCACGTCCTTGCCCTAAGCGCTCTTCACCATAGGTGTACCAAGCGCCCGATTTCTTGGCGACCCCTGCTTCCACCGCCATATCGACGATGCATCCCTCTCGAGAAATGCCTTCACCGTACATGAGGTCAAACTCTGCCTGGCGAAATGGCGGCGCAACCTTGTTCTTGACGACCTTGGCACGAACGCGGTTGCCTACGATTTCGCCATCGCGCTTAATGGAATCGATACGGCGAACATCGATTCGCACGCTGGAGAAGAATTTCAGCGCACGTCCGCCCGTTGTGGTTTCGGGGTTTCCGAACATCACGCCGATTTTCTCGCGCAGCTGATTAATGAAGATGCACGTGGTGTTTGATTTAGAAAGCGAGCCCGCAAGCTTTCGAAGGGCTTGGGACATAAGCCTTGCTTGCAGACCGACGGTGGTATCGCCGATCTCGCCTTCGATTTCGGCTCGGGGTACCAATGCCGCGACGGAGTCGATGACAACGCAATCGATTGCGCCCGAACGGACGAGCATGTCGCAAATCTCGAGAGCCTGCTCTCCGAAATCGGGTTGGGAGATGAGCACATCATCGATGTCCACTCCCAAGCGAGCCGCGTAGACCGGGTCAAGCGCATGCTCTGCATCGATGAACGCGACGACTCCGCCGAGTGCCTGTGCCTCTGCGAGAATTTGAAGCGCAAGCGTGGTTTTACCGCTAGATTCGGGTCCATATACTTCTATGATTCGGCCACGCGGAACTCCGCCGATCCCCAAAGCCGCATCAAGCGGCAAAGCGCCGGTGGGGATAGCGCCGATGTTCAGATCATGACCGCCATCGCCGTATTTCATGATGGAGCCTTTGCCGAACTTTGATTCGATTTGGTCGGTTGTGACCTTGAGCATCTTAGTTTTTTCTTCATTCATGCGCTGGTTACCCTTCCTTTGCGCTGCATTGCAACGCTACTGATTATACGAACGCTTGTTTCATAGTCAAGTACCAAATACAAACATCGGTACGACTTTTACTATGATAGCTCCCCCATCTTGCCCAACGCTTGCGCTCAATATCAAACAGGTTCACCTGAACCTTGCACGGTTGTCGGGTGAACCTGTTCGATTTCTACATTGTTAGTGCTGTTTCCGGACGCCGTCTATGGCGATGCGATGCGCGATTTCAGTTCGACCCCTGCTGCTGGCCGCACACAGCGGCATCGAGCATACGCAACGCTTCGAATACGGTCTGCAGGCGCACTTGATTGCGATCGCCCTCGAAATGCTTCCTTTGCGCCGTGATGCCGTTATCGTTTGCGCAAGCGAAGCAGACGGTTCCCACGGGTTTTCCCGGTTCTGCCCCGGACGGTCCGGCGATACCGGTGACGGCTACGGCGACATTGCAGGAAAGATCATTGCGGGCGCCTTGCGCCATATGTCGCGCTACCTGCGTGCTTACCACTCCGAACTCTTCGATAACCTGCTCAGGCACATCGAGGACGTCGGTTTTCACACCGGTAGCGTAGCTTGCTATCCCGCCGCGTACGACGGCGGAGCTTCCGGAAACCGAGGTCAATGCGGCGCTGATCATCCCGCCGGTAAGGCTTTCGGCGGTACCGATGGTGATGCCGCGTTCACTTGCGTGGGCAATCACCTGCGCGGCAAGTTGCCCAACATGAGCTGCATCCACCTCGTTGATACCCGAATCTTCTTCATTGCCGTCGATATTCGATTTGGCGGATGATTGCTTGCGTTTCGCCCGCTTGGAAGGCCCCAAGCCGATCAGCTCACGGGCTTTCGAGATATAGTCGAGCATGGACACTACCGTCAGCAGCAGGGCGATTGCCATGACGATCCAGCTGATCACCCACATCACGTCCGAAAACGCCTCGACGAGCGTACCCATCATGTAGCTATCTTTGATAGTGAACAATACGATGGCGATCATCTGGAACACCGTTTTGAACTTGCCGTACCAGCTAGCGGATATCACCGTACCCTTGCTGGCCGCAACCATGCGCACGCCCGAGACGATGAACTCGCGGGCGACGATGATCAGGGCAACCCAGCTTGGCAGCGAACCGAGCTCGATAAGCGCCAAAAGAGCCGCCATGACCAAGATTTTGTCGGCAAGGGGATCCATGAACTTGCCGAAGTCGGTGACCTCGCCACGGCTTCGCGCCAGATACCCGTCAAGCCAGTCGGTGCAAGAGATCAGCACGAAGATGGCAGCGGCGATAAGGCTTTTGGAATGCTCCGCCAGATCGGGCAGATGAAACCACTGAGGCCAAGGGCTTAGCAGCACGACAACGAACACGGGAACCAAGCAGATGCGGATGAGCGTGACGATGTTCGCCGGTGTCCACAATTTCGCAGAGGCCTGCGGGGCGGCTTCTACTTGCAGAAGATGCATGGCCTATTCGCCTTCCATTTCGTAAAGCAGCGTATCGGTGATAGTGGCCTGAACGATGCGTCCCGGCTCTCCATTGTCGACATAGGTTACGCCATCGACCTCGGGGGCCTGGCACATCGCACGGCCGAACAGCTGACCGTCTTCTTCCCGGCCTTCGATAAGCACGTCTAGCGTCTTGCCGATGCGAGAGGCAACGAGCGGCGTGCAAACGTCATCCGCAAGGTCGCGCAAGCGTTGCGCGCGATACGCTTTCTCGTCATCGTCGACCTGGTCAGGCAGGTCGAATGCCCTGGTGCCCTCTTCGCGGGAATATGCGAACACGCCGATGTAATCGAAGAAGCCCTCTTCAACGAAATCGCAAAGCTCGTCGAAGTCCTCTTCGGTTTCGCCGGGAAAACCCGCGATAAGCGTGGTGCGCAGTGTTACCCCGGGAACCATCTCTCGGATATGCTCGATCAGCGATTCGTACTCTTCGCGCGAACCCTTGCGATGCATAGCTTTCAGGATGCTCGGCTGAACATGCTGGAGCGGGATATCGAAATAAGAGCAGATGTTGTCGTGCTCGGCAACCGTTTGCAGCAGCTCGTCGGTGATTCCTTCCGGTTGGATATACATGACCCTGAACCAGGTTTGGGCGAATTCGTCCGCAAGGGAGCCGACAAGCCAAGCCAGGCTCGATTCGTTTTCGAAATCCTGACCCCAACGTCCCGTATCCTGGGCGATGAGCACGATTTCCTTCACACCCTCGGACACGCGGTCGGCCACATCCGCGCGAACGGTTTCGTAGTCGAAGCTGTGGTACCTGCCGCGGATATAGGGGATGGTGCAGTACGAGCAGAAGCGGTCGCACCCATCCGAGATCTTCACGTATGCCGAAACGGCGCGCGAACCGTTAACGGCAACCGCGCCTTCGGGCACGGCGCCGAGCATAGCGGCCTTCATGCGCTCGAGTTGCACTTGATCGATGTCAAGCGCTTGCGCGATGACCTGGACGATATCGTCTTCCTTGCTGCACGGAACGAAAGCCGAGGCTTCGGAAAGCTCGGATTCCAGATCCTGCCCGTAACGGGCAGGCATGCAACCGGCGACGATGAGCGCCGCGCCCGCCGCGACATTGGGCATGCCCGCAACCTCGAAGATGGCCTCGAGGCTTTCCTCGGTAGCGCTTTGGATGAACGAGCACGTGTTCACCACCACGGCATCAGCGGCTTCGGGATCCTGCTCGATGACGAAGCCGCAACGCTGAAGCTGCGATTGCATGCGCTGGGTGTCCACCTCGTTTTTCGCGCAACCCATGGTGACGAACGCGACGCGAGGACTCTCGATTTCAAAGACGTTTTCGGTTTCCACGGGATTCCTTAGCGGTAGTTGACGTACTGGAGCGGCTGGCCGTAATCCTGGCCCTTCAGGAAGGCGATGACCTCCTGCAACGTGTCGCGAGAGGCGGAGGAAACGCGCAGCTTGTCGCCTTCGATGGTGACCTTCACCTTGAGCTTCTGCGCCTTGATGTCCTTGTTGATCTTGCCGGCGGTTTCCTTATCGATGCCCTCGACGATGGTTGCCGTCTGCCGCACGCTTTGACCGGTTGCCGCCTGGGGGTCGCCCCACTTGACGGCGGTGAGGTCGATGCCTCGCTTGATGAGCTTGCTGCCCATGATGTCGATGACCTGGCGAGCAACGAAATCAGCGGGGGCCGCTACTGTGATGGTCTTCTTCTGCTTGTCAAGTGATAGCTCGGCGCCGGAGCCTTTCAGGTCATAGCGCTGCGAAAGCTCCTTTTTCGCCTGCTGATATGCGTTATCGACTTCCTGCATATCGACGGTGGACACCACGTCGAAACTGGATTCCTTAGCCATGATGTTCTGCCTTTCAACTAGTAAGAATACGTTGACGATGAAGACTGGGTACCCGTTGCGCTTGTGCCAGACCCGGTCGTCGAAGAATAGCCCGTTCCCGTAGACGACGTGGTGGAGCCTGTCGACGAAGAGCCGTTGCCGGTGCTCGATTGCGCAGAGGTTCCGTTCGACGTTGAATTCGTAGACGCAGTGGAACCGGTGGTACTCGATGAGGTGCTAGAAGTATCAAGCCCCTCGACCTTCACGTCAGGGTGATCTTTCGCCCACGATGCAAGGTAATCCTTGAAGTTCACCGTGGCTGTTGGCATGCCCGTGGTCGCATCGCTGGTGAATTCGACCTCCTTGCCGTCCATGGTGACGGTGAATCCCGAGGAGACCCAGGTAGACAAACTCCAGGTGCCGGCAACGTCAACCGTTTCATCAAACGGCCCGGTGAGCATCTGCTCGGTTGCCTGCCCGTCCTGCGTGATGATCACGTAGGCCTGCTGGCCCTTGGCCAGCTTGTATTCCACCTTCACGCTGGTGGGCACCGTTGCTGTGGATGATGACTTCGTATCCGAATCGTTGTTGTTGTCGCTGTTGTTATTGGAATTATCTTGGCTGACCCCGCTGCCATCCGCCGATGTATCGGTGACGCCGGTGATGGGAACCTTAGCGACCTCCTGCGTGGAAGCAGCTCCGCGATTCCCGAAGGCAAGCGCCACGATAATGACGAGCAGCAGCAGGATGATCACAATGACCGCAACATAGGGCAACCTTGCCTGCATGCCCCGGCCGACGTTATTCTGCGACCCGGAATAGAAGTTGGTGAACTGGGTGGTAACGGCCCCGCCGAAATGGTTGGAGCGACGGCTTTCGTTTTCCGCACGCGCCGCACGGGAAGCAAGCGATTCTCGATATTCGCGTTGAGGCTGCTGTTCGCGACGCGGCATGCGCTGCGTGCCCTGGCGCTGGCCCCGCTGAGTACGCTGCGAGCGACGACCATCGGTGCGCTCGTTGTCATAGCGCGACGAACGCTGCGAACCTTGTCCACGACCATCATGGCGCCCGTCGCCGCGCGAAACCGACCTACGGCCCGAAACATGCGCCAGCGAATCGGATTCGCCGCGGGTGCGCCCGACCTGGTAAGCGTATGCGTCATCGAGATACATACGCGTGATATCGGCAGGATTGAGCCCGACCAGCTTCGCATATGCGTTCACCATGTTTCGCGTGTAACCGCGTGCAGGCAAACGGGAAAAATCGTTGTTCTCGAGGGCGCGAAGGATGTCGGGTCGAATGCGCAGCCGACGAGCGGCCGACTGCACGTCGTAGCCTTTCCGCTCGCGCGCTTCGCGCAATACGGTGCCGAATGAAACCTGGCCCATGCCTTCTCCTTATTGATTGTCACCGTCATGTTGCTCGAACGCTTTGAGCGTTTCAAGCTCCATGGCATCGACGAGTACTTCACGGGGCTTGCTGCCGTTCGGCGGACCGACGACGCCCTTATCTTCCAACATATCCATTATACGCCCGGCACGGGAGTAACCCACTTTAAGGCGCCTTTGGATATTGGACGTGGAACCCAAACCGCTCGATACCACCAACTCGGCCGCCTCCCAAATGAGCGGGTCATCATCGGCGCACGTGCCGCCGCTGGCATCCGAGGGGCACGATCCCAACGTGATTAGATTGGTGGATAAGATCTCGGAATGATACTCCGGCTCGCCCTGACTGCGCAACTTCTCCACAACCGCGTTGATCTCGTCCTCGGAAACGTAGCAGCCCTGGATGCGCATGGGCTTTGCATACTCCGGTTTGCTCAGGAGCAGGTCGCCTAGGCCGATGAGGTTTTCGGCGCCCGGCGTGTCCAAGATAACGCGGCTATCGATGCCGCTTGCCACGTTGAAGGCGATGCGGTTCGTGATGTTGGCCTTAATCAAGCCCGTGACCACGTTGGTGGAAGGACGTTGCGTGGCGACGATCAAATGGATGCCGGCAGCGCGCGCCAACTGGGCGATACGGCTGATGGAGAACTCGACCTCCTTGCCGACGTTCATCATCAAATCGGCAAGCTCGTCGATGATGATGACGATATAGGGCAGTTCATCGCCAAGCTCGTTGTCGGGCAGCTCCTCTCCCGCTTCCTGCGCAGCCTTCGCCTCGGCTTGCGCCGCCTGCACCTTAGCGTTGTACTGGCCGATGTTTCGCGCTCCTACCTTCGAAAACACCTTCAGGCGACGCTCCATTTCCGCAACGCCCCAGCTCAAAGCGCTTGCCGCTTCCTTGGGCTCGGTCACGACGGGCACGTATAGGTGCGGAATGCCGTTATACGGTGTGAATTCGACTCGTTTCGGGTCGATCATGATGAAGCGCACCTCGGACGGAGTCGCCCGCATGAGGATGGACATGATCATCGCGTTGATGGAAACCGACTTACCGGAACCGGTGGTACCGCCGATAAGCAGATGGGGCATCTTCGCAAGATCGGAAACGATGCAGTGGCCCTCGACATCCTTGCCGATGGCGATCTGCAGCGGACCGGGTGCCGCATCTTTGATGACATCGCCGAGCAGCACCGTTTGGCGCGTGCGATTGGGCACCTCGATGCCGACGTAATTGGTTCCGGGAATAGGCGCGAAAATGCGCACGCCGGGGGCCGCGAGCGCTAACGCGATATCGTCCTCAAGGGCTGTGACGCGGCTTACGCGCACGCCGGCCGGAAGGTCGACTTTGAACAAGGTGACCGTCGGGCCGGCAACCCAACCCACGACCTTTGCCATGATATTGAAGTCCTCAAGGGTCTCCTGAAGACATGCTCCGGTTTCCTGAAGCTCGGAATCGGTTGCCAAATCCTTCTCCGGATCGGTGGAGACGGCGAGAAGGTCCATAGGCGGAAGCTCGAAACCCTGCTCGGGACGCGGGGTGGCAACCGGCGTAGCGGCCTTCGAGGATTTTTTGGGCATCGACGGTGCAGCATCGCGCTCGATAGGCTTGCGACGTCCCAGCTTGCGCGTGATGGTCTCGGGAGCGCTCTTCGCATCTTCACGGGAAGGGCCGCCTTCGGCGGATGCCGCAGCGCTGCCATGTCGACGATTTGAGGACGCAGGACGCTTGAGCGTTTGCGTTTTCGCGGTTTCCAATTCCGCAAGCTCGGCCTCGTCGAGCGTTTTCGCCTTCGGGCGGGAAACCCTTGCAAACGCCGGGGGCGGAACCACGCCATGCTCGCGCTCGTCTGCCGCTTCCCGAGCCTCGGCAAGCGTGCGCAGCTTCTCGATGATGCTCGATACGGAAAAGCCGATGATGATCAGCCCCGCGATCGCAAGACCGAAAAGCACGATGGCTGATATCACCTTGCCGAACAGCGTCAAGCCGCACCATGCGATGCCCGCGCCGATATAGCCTCCGCGCGCGGAAAGCTGATCGGCTAAGAACAGGTTATCCGTAGCGTCGGGAGCGGCTTCGGGCGTGAACAGCGCGAGAAGGGATAGCACCGCGAGAAACAGCATAGCCAGCCCTACCGAAACACGCAGCGGTATACCTTCCTTGTCGATTCGGACAAGGAAGCTTGCCCCGATTGCAACCAGGAAAAACGGCAGCAGATACGCGCCGATGCCCAGGCACAGATGCAATAGCTGGGACACGAACGAGGTGATAAGCGCATCGGTGGGAACAACGGCGGCCACGAACAGCACGATACCGAGCAGCGTTACGGCAACGCCGGTGATATCGCGCTTGGTGCGCTCGTCGAAGATTCGCGGCTGGGCGGGAGCCGAGGCCGTCTGTTTGGCGGCTCGCTTCTGCGCAGGGCTTGCAGCTTTCGATTTGCCGCCGTCGGCCTTTTTGGATGAGGTTGATTTGTTCGATGCAGTTCGGGCCACGCCCTCCCCTTTCGTGCTAAAGCGTTTCCGCTGTTGTTCGAGCAAGCGAGCACCTGCGCGCAATGCAACGCAGGTGCTCGTCGACAGATTGATGTATAAGGCGATGCTAGATGTCCAACAGGTTCACCACCGTCATGGGACGGGTCTTCGTGCGTTCCCAAAGCAGGGACAGGAGCGCATCGCGAGCGGCCTTTTTCAGCTCCTTGCCCGAAGCGCCCTTCGACAGCGCCTTGGTCAGAGCGTTCTTCACGCACTTCTCGCACTCCTGGACCAGATAGCCGTCGTCGCCGCCGGTGATGCCGTGCATCTCGACTTGCACGTTGCCGGCAACGGCCTTCTTGCGGCCGGAAACCGCAGCCGCGATGACGGCGAAGCCCTGCGCGGAAAGCGCCGTGCGCTCCTCGAGCACCTGCTCGGAGGTATCGCCGACCGACAGGCCGTCGACGAGCACGATGCCGGATTGCACGACCTCGCCGTGCTTGACGCCCTTCGTGGAAAGCTCAAGGCTCTCGCCGTTCTCGCAAATGAAGACGTTTTCAGCGGGAACGCCGACGGCTTCCGCCAAACGGGCATGGGCGCGAAGATGCGTGGCCTCGCCGTGCACCGGCATAAACGCCTTAGGCTGCACGATGGTCAGCATGATCTTCAGCTCTTCTGCCGAAGCATGGCCGGAGACATGCACGCGGCCACGGGACTTGTCGTACACATCGGCGCCGATCTTCGCCAAGGAGTTGACCACCTTTGTGACGGCCTTCTCGTTGCCGGGAACAGGGGTTGCCGAGATGATAACGGTGTCACCCGCCTCCATATCGATGGTTTTGTGCTCACCTGCGGCGATGCGGGCCAAAGCGGACAGCGGCTCGCCTTGGCTGCCGGTGCACATGATGACCACCTGCTCGGGCGGGATGCCCTTCAGGTCGTACGCATCGATGATGTCCTGGTCGGAGATCTTCAGATACCCCAGCTTGCGAGCGATATCGGTGTTCTGAACCATCGAACGACCAGTGACGACCACCTTGCGCCCGTTTGCCACGGCGGCATCGCAGATTTGCTGCAAGCGATGGATGTGGCTGGCGAACGACGCGATGATGACGCGGCCCTTCGCCTGTGCGATGATGCGCTGAAGCTCCTTGCCAACCTCAGCCTCGCTCGGCGTGAAGTTGGGGTTGGTGGCGTTCGTGGAGTCCGACATCATGAGGTCTACGCCCTCATCGGCGAAGCGCGCCAGTGCCCCGAAATCGGTATGCACCCCGTCGATGGGCGTTTGGTCGAGCTTGAAGTCGCCGGTATGCAGCACGTTGCCTGCAGGGCTGCGGAAAAAGACGCCTACCGCTCCGGGGATGGAGTGGTTCACGGCGAAGAACTCGGCGGTGATGCAGCCGAGATTCACCTTGTCGCCCGGCTTGATCTCCACGAGCTTGGCGTTTTTGATCCGATGCTCTTTGAACTTGCCCTCGATAAGGCCCAGGGTCATCTTCGTTGCATAGATGGGCACCTGGCGATCAAGGTCTTTGATGAGGTAGGGCAAAGAACCGGTATGGTCTTCGTGGCCGTGCGTGATCACGATGCCGCGCAGCTTGTCGGCGTGCTGCAGCACATAGGTGTAATCAGGCAGGATAAGGTCGACGCCGGGATGGTTGTCGTCGGGGAACATCAGGCCCGCATCGTCGAGCACCATGTCGCCCTTGCATTCGAACACGGTCATGTTCTTGCCGATGGCATCCAAGCCACCGAGCGGGATGATCTTCAGCGTGGCGCCGCGATCCTTTTTCGAGGAATCGAAGGAGCGCTTACGGGAGCGCGGGCGCTTACGGGTTTGGTCGGTGTTTCCCTCTTTCGTAAGCTTTGGGCGCTCGAGATCAAGCTTGACATGCTTGACCGTTTGCGTGCTTTTGCCGCTGTTCTCAGGGCGCACGTCACCATTGCGCTTTGAACGCTGTTCGTTTTGATCCATGTATTGATTTCCTTACTGCCAACAGACAGCAGGGCCGCATGGATTGGAGCGGCCCTGCTGCGTATCCTGGCTACAGGACGCCGACCTCGCGCATGGTGCGCTCAAGCTCGGCGGACTGCTCGGCAGTGGCATCGACCAGCGGCAGGCGCACTCCGCCTACCGGGAAGCCGGCCAATTTCAGTGCCTCTTTAACCAGGATGGGGTTCGCTGTCTTGAACAGCCCTTCCATGAGGGGCATGAGGCGCTCGTTTGCAGCGGCGGCTTCTTCCCACTTGCCTGCCGCGCACAACTCCACGATCTCCTTCATTCGAACAGGAGCAACGTTTCCGATGGTGGAGATGACGCCCACGCCACCCAATTTCATAATGTCTAAGGTTGCCGAATCGTCGCCGGAGTATACGCAGAAGCCCTCAGGTGCGCCCTCTACGATGGCCTTCACCTGATCGAAGTCTCCGGAAGCCTCCTTGATCGCAACCACGTTATCCAGATCATGCGCAAGACGCAGCGAGGTTTCCGCGGTCATGTTCACCGCGCAACGTCCCGGGATGTTGTACAGGATGATCGGCAGCTCAACCGAACGCGCAATAGTGCTGAAATGCTGATACAAGCCCTCTTGCGGAGGCTTGTTGTAGTACGGTACGACGCACATGAAGCCGTCGACGCCGAGCTTGGCGACATCGCTTGCGAAGCCGACCGTGTCCGCCGTGCAGTTGTCGCCGACGTTGGCGATGACCGGAATACGGCCATCGACCGCAGCCACTACAGCCTTGAACAGCTCGATCTTGTCCGGATAGAACACCGTGGGAGATTCACCGGTGGTGCCGTTGATGATCAGCGAGTCGGCGCCGCCCTTTACCAAACGGTCAGCAAGCTCCTGAGCACGATCGAGATCGAGATCGAGATTGTCCTTCATGGGCGTGACCATGGCCGGAATCATGCGACCGAAACGAGGATTTCCCATCGTTGGCACCTTTCTGTACAAGCATGGTTTACCACCATGCACCTGAATCGCAAAATGCAACTTCGCCATATTATGCCACGGCACCCCGAAGGGCGCCGTGAAGTCATTAAATTGTCACGCTCAAGAAACAAATGTTGCCGTTTAAGTGGTAATAGCAGCCATAAGCGGCACGGATTCGGCAAACAACCGCCTATTCCATGAAGTTCTCGAGGCCGACGATGAGGCCGGAACGCTGGCCGACGCTTCGAATGCCGAGCAGCACGCCGGGCATGTACGAAGTGCGGTCCCACGAATCGTGACGAATGGTAAGGGTCTGGCCCATGGAGCCGAACACCACTTCCTGGCTGGCCACATAGCCCATGGAGCGAACGGAATGCACGGGAACGCCTGACACCAAAGCACCACGGGCCCCTTCGCACCCGGCGATCTCGGTTTCCTTGCCCGGTGCCGCGCTTTGACGGCCATCACGCGCCTCGGAGATGATCTCGGCCGTGCGGACGGCGGTGCCGGAAGGAGCATCCTTCTTGTTGCAATGATGGAACTCGAGCACTTCCACCTCGGGGAAGAACGGCGCTGCCGCTTTGGCGAACTGCATCATGAGCACGGCGCCGGTGGTGAAGTTCGGGGCATAGAACAAGCACGTTCCTTCGGGGGCAAGCGCGGCCAGTTCTTCGAGCTTGTCGTTTGCAAGGCCCGTGGTGCCCACCACGCAATCGATGCCCGCCGCAAGCGCGACGCGCAGATTGCCCTCGACGACGGAAGGCTGGGTGAAATCGACGAGCACATCGAACCCGCCGGCATGTACGGCCTGCTCAACCGTTTCATACACCGCGAAGACCTTCGAGGAGCCATGCGGATCGATTCCGCAGGTCACCTGCATATCGTCGGCAGCGGTGACCGCATCGACGACGGCTGAACCCATACGTCCGGCAAAGCCGGAAACGGCGACGTTGATCATGTTGATGCTCCTTCGTAGAAAGATGGCGGCCTGATTCGGCCGCCATCGATAGCTATCGGATATACCGCTTATTGGGACTCATGACGGCGACGAGGGGTGCGATTGGCGCGACCCGGGCGCACGTCCCGCTGGCCGCCTTCGCGTTTGCCGCCCTCATGGCGATCATGGCCGCGATGCTCGCGCGGCGCGGGGGCGCTTCCTTCGGGAGCATCGGGCTTGTCAAGACGATCAAGCGAGATCTTGCCCGTCTTGGGATCGATCTCAAGCACCTGCACCTTGACGGTATCGCCGAGCTTCAGCACGTCCTCGACCGAGCCGACGCGGCCGTTGGCCACACGGGAGATGTGAAGCAGGCCGTCCTTGCCGGGGGTGAGCTTGACGAAAGCGCCGAAGTCCTTGATGCCGACAACCTCGCCCTCGAAGATCTCGCCGACCTCGGGCTCCTTGACGATGCCGAGGATCATGGCCTTGGCAGCCTCGCCCGCCGGGCCCTCTATGGCGGCGATATGGATGGTGCCATCTTCCTGGATGTCGATCTGCGCGCCGGTTTCGTCCTGGATGCCGCGCACGACCTTGCCACCGGAGCCGATGACGTCGCGGATCTTGTCAACCGGGATATGGATGGTCTCGATGCGCGGAGCAGTGTCGCGCAGACTTGCACGCGGCTCGGGCAGCTCGGCGAGCATGGCCTTCAGGATGTGCGCACGACCTTCGTGGGCCTGCTTGAGCGCACGGCCGAGGATCTCGGTGGACAGGCCCTTGGCCTTATTGTCCATCTGCAAAGCGGTGATGCCCTTCTCGGTACCGCACACCTTGAAGTCCATATCGCCGAGGAAGTCCTCGATGCCCTGGATGTCGGAAAGGATGACGATGTCGTCGCCTTCCTTGATAAGACCCATGGCGATACCGGAGACCGGGGCCTTGATCGGAACGCCCGCATCCATCAGCGCCAGCGTGGAACCGCAGGTGGAAGCCATGGACGAGGAGCCGTTGGACTCCAGGATCTCGGAAACCACGCGGATGGCGTAGGGGAACTCGTCTTCAGAGGGGATCACCGGCAGAAGAGCGCGCTCAGCCAGCGCACCATGGCCGACCTCGCGGCGCTTCGGGGCGCCCATGCGACCCGTCTCGCCGGTGCAGTACGGCGGGAAGTTGTACTGGTGCATATAGCGCTTGCCCTCGGCCGGGTCGATGGTGTCAAGACGCTGCCACTCGTTGAGCATGCCGAGCGTGGCGATGGAAAGCGCCTGGGTCTGGCCGCGCTGGAACAGACCGGAGCCGTGGACGCGCGGCAGATAACCGGGCACGATGTGCAGCGGACGGATCTCGTCGGCGCGGCGGCCGTCGGCGCGCTCACCGGTTTCGATGACCATGGAGCGCATGGCCTTCTTCTCAAGTGCCTTCAAGGCAGCGGCGATGTCGGAGCCCCAAGCGGCAAGCTCTTCCTCGTTGAAGGACTCTTCCTTGATGCGAGCCTTGAGCTCCTCGACCTTGCCCATGCGAGCCTGCTTATCGGCATCGCTCAGAGCTTGGGACATCTCGTCGAAGAACGGGGAGATGCGCTCGTCGATGGACGGGTCGGCAACGTGGATAGGCCACTCGACCGGGGTGATGTCGCAACGATCGAGGAAGCGCTGCTGGGCTTCGCAGAACTTCGCGATGGCCTGCTGGCCGAAGTCCATAGCGCGCAGCATAAGATCCTCGGAAACCTCGTTGGCGCCAGCCTCAACCATGGAGATGTAGTCGGCGGTACCTGCGATGGTGAGCTCCAGATCGGAGGTTTCCTGCTCCTCGTAGGTGGGGTTAACGATGAACTCGTCGGTCTCGGGGTTGTGGGCGATGCGCACGCAAGCCGCAGGGCCGTCGAACGGGGCGCTGCCGATCATGAGCGCAGCCGAAGCGCCGCCGACGCAGATGCAGTCGGGAGCGTTCTTGCCATCGCACACGAGCGTGGTGGCAACGACATGAACCTCGCGCTTGAAGCCGTCGACGAAGCCGGGGCGGATGGGACGGTCGATCATACGGGCGGTCAGCGTGCCCTTCTCGGACGGACGTGCCTCGCGCTTGAGGTAGCCGCCGGGGATGCGCCCGACAGAGTACATCTTCTCCATGAAGTCGACGGTCAGCGGGAAGAAGTCGTAGTTCTTCTCCTCTTTGGAGATGACGGCCGTGACAAGCACGGTGGTCTCGCCCTGCGTGACCAGCACGGCGCCGGTAGCCTGCTTGGCCAGCTCGCCCGTTTCGAAGCGGTAGGTCTTGCCGTACAGCTCGAAGGACTCGACGATCTTTTCCATGTGGTGTTCTTTCCTTCTCTATTCCTTGACCGCCGTAGTGCGGCCAAGCTTCTTCGGCCAGGGGTACTCACGTTTCCCGCTTGCCGCGAGCAGGCACGCCCTTGCGCGCCCGACCGCTATGCAAAAGCCCGCGCAGCGCTGCGCGGGCTTTCGTTGACTAGATGTTGTCGCGGATGCCGAGCTTCTTGATGAGGGCACGGTAACGCTCGATGTCGCGCTCCTTGATGTACTTGAGCAGACCACGACGCTTACCGATGAGCATCATCAGGCCACGGCGGGAATGGTTATCCTTCTTGTGGGTCTTCAGGTGCTCGGTGAGGTTGCGGATACGCTCAGACAGGATAGCGACCTGCACATCCGGGTTGCCGGTGTCATGCTCGTTGGCGCCGAACTCGGCGACCAGCTCTGCGGTGCGCTCTTTCGTGATGCTGAGTTTGCTAGGCATGCTAACTCCACCTTTCCTGCGGGCTTTGCCCGCCTTCCGTGCAGCTATTGCTGCGCTCTACTTGCTTTCCGCTGGGATCCATGCGAAATGGGGACCAAGCTGAAAGTGGCTGCCGATACGGCAACTTGTCTAGAATACGATGACCGAGCGCTTGCGCGCAAGCCTATCGGATCGACCTGCACAGCTTGCGCACATATCCGCTACCTGCGCCTATTGCGCCTGACGGGCCTCGCGCAGGGCTTGGACGAGCTGGTCGGCACAGCTGGTGGAGCGGCGACCGCAGGTGTTGCCCTCGAGAACGGCGGCGACGTCCTCGACGCTTTTGCCGTTGACGAGCTTGCCAATAGCCTTGAGATTGCCGTCGCAGCCGCCGACGAAGTCAACATGCTTGATGGTGTCGCCGTCAAGATCGACGTGGATCTCGCGCGAGCAGACGCCTTTGGTTCGATAGGTATACATGCAGATATCCTCTCTCTTCGATGATGCAAGTATGGCACATCGGCCTTCTGCCAAATTGCCGTTGAGGCAAGCACCTAAAACAATCCGCAGGTGAACATGAAATTGAGCGATTTGAGCCGAACGGAGGCGTGCACCTGCGCCCAGGTTTGGCACAGGCGAAGCACATCGAAGACGCACGACTGGTCCACCTGGGCAGAAGCGATGTCCGAAAGGCGCATTCCCAGCAACGCCCTTGCCCATGAAAGCGTTTCCGGGGCAAGACCCGCCACATCGGAGACGCGGCAAGCGTCGCACACCACGCCGCCCTCGCTCGACGAGAACGCGACCGTCCGATGAGGGAAACCCCCGACGTCGCAGGCCAGCGGCTCGCCGCACACGCAGCATCGATCGAGCGAAGGGCGGATGCCCAAAAACGCGAACGCCTTGAGCAGCCAGGCCGCGCAGATGGCGGGAGCGTGCTCGGGGTCGGAGGCCGCAAGCGTATCGAAAGCCGTATGCGTAAGCGCGAACAGCTTCGGGACCTCAAGCCCCGGCTGGGTGATACGGTCGAGCAGCTCGGCTATGGGGGCCGCGCAGGCGGCAAGCTCCATGCTTTGCCGCAACGAGGCATTACCGACGACCAGCCGTGCTTCCTTGACGATATCAAGCGAACGGCCTTGCGCCAACAGCACATCGGCTTGCGCATAGAGCTCCAAACGGGAACTGAACTGGCTGGTAGGCTTTCGGGCCCCCTTCGCAACAGCACGGATCTGCGACCCATCTTGCGCAAGCAGGGACAAGATCAGATCCGACTCCCCTAGCTTGGTCTTGCGCAAGACCAAGACGCGCGCATTGTAGGTGCTTTGCGCCACTGGGCTACTTGAACGACACCGAGGTGACGTTGTTCGAGGAATCGAAGGTCACCGTTCCCGACACCTGCTTGGAATCCCCTGCAACCGAGATGGTCTGCCCGAGAACCGTGACAGACTTGGACGCCTTGCCCGACGCGGTGAAGGCCACCGTGTTGTTGCCCTGATAGGAGACGCTATCAACAGAGGACACGGTGAATGCCGATCCATCGGTTGCGGTAAGCGTGGTAGATGCCAAATACGAACGGGCAGCAGCGGTCAGCTCGCTGGCACGGGATTTCGCAAGCGAGATGACGACGACCGTGTCGGAGGTGACCTTCGAACCCACGGCAGGCTCGACGCCCATGATGGCCCCTTCGCTTGTAGTCTCGCTGTAGGTGTACACGGCGGTAGAGGAAAGCCCGGCGTCCTTGATGGCCTGCACGGCTTCATTATAGGTCATACCGGAAACATCGGGCACGGTGTAGGCCTGGGCCACCGTAAGCGTGATGGCAGTGGAAGCCTTGGCCTTCTCGCCCTCTTCGGGGCTCACGGAAAGCACGGTGCCCTCAGCCTCGTCGGAACGCTCCATCTGCACATCTACGTTTTCGAATCCATTGTCCGAAAGCGCCTTCAGAGCGCTATCCTGGCTGGTGCCGACCACCTTGGGAACGGTTCGCGAGGTTGACACATGGATGACGACCTCGGCGCCTTCCTCCTGTCGCGCACCGGCGCCCGGGTCCATGAGCAGGACCAAGCCTTCCGTGGAATCGGAGGGGACGGTGGTGGACCTTACCGTGAAACCCTTGTTCTGCAGCATGTAGGTGGCATCAGCCTGCGTCATGCCCGTGACGTCGGGAACGACCTTTCCGCCCCACAGCTCCATTTGATACGTGACACCAGCAGCCGTTCCCGCGGCGAGAAGCACCACCAGCGCCACGGTGGCGGCGATCTTCGAACCGGGAAGACGCTTCGCCTTGGCTTCCGTCTTCTTCTTGTCTTGCTGCTTCGCCTCGCCGGCAACGAGCTTTACATCCTTGTCGGCGTGCTTGGGCTGTTCTTCCTTGGGCGACGCTGCGGGCTTTTCAACAACTTCCTTAAGCTCGGAACTTTGCTGCTGGACCTCTGCAGCCTTGGCTTTTTCAGCTTTCTTCTTCTTGCGATCGCGCTTCTTCTTATTGGGGTCGGGCGCGATGAAATCCTTCTGTTGCGACAGGTCGGCATCGGTGATGCGCGGCATCTGCATGGTGTCTCCCGCATGCCATGCGGCCTTCGGCGGCACATATCCGGGATAGACGAGGAACTCGTCGAAACCGGACAGATCAGGCTCCCAACCCGATTTGAACGCAGGCGATGCGGGCTTGGGCCCGAGCGTTTGGGTTTTCTCGGACTCGAAGGCAAGGTTGCGGATATCGGGAAGATCGAGCACGTGCGTACGCTGATGCGCTACATCGTCGGCCTCGCTATCATGCTCATCAGGACGATCCTTGATATCCCCGCTAGCTTCCCGAGCATCTTCGGTTGCATCTTGTTGCGCTTGGGAATCCTCTTGCGCATGGGCATCCGGGCAGCAAGCATCGTCATCCTCTTGCGTTGCCGTATCTAGCTGAGATGCCTCATCGGGGGTATCCTCGGACGCTTCATCGGAGGAGTCCGCCTCGTCGGCGCCATCAAGCTCTTCGGCTTCTTTGCCAGCGCTTTCGGGGGCATCGTCTTGCTCATCGATGGCCGCCTCTTCTTGAGCGGCCTGATCAGATTCGGCTATCTCCAACGCATGGGCAGGTTCCGCGCCTTCGATCTGCTCGAAGGCGGTACGGGGCAGTTTGGCCCCGCACTCGTCGCAGAACTTCGCGCCATCGCGATTTTCCGTGTGGCAAGAAGGACAGATCATGCTTGAGACTCCCTTGCGCGTGCTTACGTTATAGTTTCCTGTAAATTGTACCCAAAAACAGGATTGAGGTGCCGCTTGGCACCCCAATCGCAAAATATCTTATAAACCTGAAAACAAGCTGTTACAAACCCTCGCCGTACCCGAACCGTCGGATTTGCGTGGCGTCACGGCGCCAGTTCTTCTTGACCTTCACCATAAGGTCAAGGTACACGCGCGTGCCGAGAAGCTGCTCAAGGTCTTCGCGAGCCTCCTGGCCGATGCGCTTGATGGCGCTGCCGCCCTTGCCGATGATGATGCCCTTCTGGGAATCGCGCTCCACGTAGATGCGGGCCAGGATGCGGTTGAGGTCCTTCTTCTTCTCGTATTCCATGTGCTCGATGGTGACGCCGATGGAATGAGGAACCTCGTCGCGAAACGTTCGCAAGATTTTCTCGCGGATGAACTCGGCCACGATGACCTCGATCGGCTGATCGGTTTCCATGTCCGCGGGAAACCACGCCGGTCCCTCAGGCAAGAAGCACTGCACCTCTTCGATGAAGGCGTCGATGTTGTACCCGGACTCGGAGGAAAGCCCCACCATGGCGTCCCAATTCGCCAGCTTCTTGGCAGCTTCGGCCTGCTCGTGCATCTGCTCGGTGGTGACCAAGTCGCCCTTGGACAAGACGCAGATCTTTTTGGCGTGTTTGCAGTGCGGGCCGTCAAGCTGGGCAGCCACCCATTCATCACCGCGACCGACGGGTTTGCTGGCATCGATGAGCATAGCGATGACGTCGACGTCCTCGAGCGCCTTGAGCGCCGAGGTGTTGAGCTCCTCGCCGAGCGCATCGTGAGGTTTGTGCAAACCCGGGGTATCCACGATGATCATCTGCATGTCGTCGCGGGTATATACCGCACGGAAGCGATGGCGAGTGGTCTGGGCGGTGTTCGAGGTGATGGCGATCTTCTTGCCCATGATGGTGTTGAGCAAGGTTGACTTTCCCGCATTGGGTCGGCCGATCAACGTAACGAAGCCGGATTTGAAGCCCTCGCCGGAAGGGGGCGCGGCATGTCCGAAATATGCATCGAGATCCATGAAGTCTCCTAGGTCAAAAAGGTTGTTTACGAAACGATCAGAGCGAGCAAAGGCGGGATGAAGACGATGCAGCCGACCACAAGGGAGGCAAAGGCGCCTGCAAGCGCAGCGCCCGCCGCGCAATCCTTCGCCCGTCGAGCCAGTTCGTGATACCCGGGGCTGGCAAGGTCGACCACGGCTTCGATGGCCGTGTTCACCGTTTCGAGCGCGAACATCATGCCGATGCAGATGATGACGGCAAGCCATGAGGGCGCATCGATGCGCAATGCGAAGCCGAGCGCTACCGCCACCACGGCCATGCATGCGTCGATGCGCAGATTACGTTCGCTGCGAACCGCTTCGACAAGACCGCGCCCGGCATTGGCGAACGCGGAAGTGAGCTTATACCGCTGCCCTTCGCCCTTCGTTTCAGCGGAGCGCACGAAGGACTTGTTGTCGGGAGATGCCTGTCCCATAGCCGTTATCGCGCGTTCCAGGCGGCTAAGATCTCATCCTCTAGGGCCTCCATGACCTTGGCATCCTCTTCGACGATGTGATCGTAACCGCAAAGATGCAGCAATCCGTGCACGAACAGCAGGCTGATCTCCTGCTCGAGCGTGGTGCCGAACTCATGGGTTTGACGCTCGGCCACATCCGGGGCGATGACGACATCTCCGAGCTCGTAGACATCGCCGAAGCCCGCCGGGACCATATCGGAAAGCTCGTCCTCGACGCCGTCGCATTCGAAAGACAGGACGTCGGTGGGTCCTTGCATCTCGCGGTACTGCTCGTTGAGGCGCGCGATCTCCTCGTCGGTAACGAAGCTCAAGGACACCTCGGTGTTCTCAGGCTTTTCCTGATGATCGAGCACGAACTGAGCGAGTTCGACAAGCGGCATGTCCTTCAGGTCATCGCCGCGGTAATCATAGTTGATTTGAACGTCCATTGCTGCCCTTCTTCTGCATGGCGTCGGCCTGTGCGCGGTCGTACGCCGAAACGATGGCCGCCACGAGCGAGTGGCGAACTACATCCTTACCCGAGAACCTGCAAAACGATACGCCTTCGATACCGCCGAGGATATCCTCGATACCCTTCAAGCCCGAAACGCCGCGCGGCAGATCGAGCTGGGTGACATCGCCGGTGATGACCATCTTCGACCCGAATCCAAGACGCGTGAGGAACATCTTCATCTGCTCGGGCGTGGTGTTTTGCGCTTCGTCCAAGATGACGAAGCTGTCGTTGAGCGTTCGTCCGCGCATGAAGGCCATAGGCGCGATCTCGATGACGTTGCTCTCGATGAGCTGTTGCGCGCGTTCCATGTCGGTCATGTCGAACAAGGCATCGTAGAGCGGGCGGATGTAGGGATCGACCTTCTCGTTCAAGGTGCCGGGGAGAAAACCCAGGTTCTCCCCCGCCTCGACCACGGGACGCGTGAGGATGATGCGCCCGACCTCCTTGCGCTTGAGCGCGGCAACGGCCATGGCCATGGCAAGATAGGTTTTGCCGGTGCCCGCAGGCCCGATGCCGAAGGTGATGGTGTTCTTGCGAATGGCGTCCACGTAATGCTTCTGCCCGGAGGTTTTCGGCCTGATGGCACGCCCGCGGTACGTGAGCAGGATATCCTCGCGAAGCATGGAGGGTGTGAACTCGGCCGTGCGGAGCAGATCGAGGGCGCGCTGCAGGAAACCCTCGTCGGGAGCGCCGCCGCCTTCGACGAATTTGAAAAGCTCGGAGAACAGCGCCACGAGGGATTGCACCTCGACCGGATCGCCTTCGAGCACAACCGAATCGCCGCGTACCGTGATACGCGCATCGAACGCCTCTTCGATTGTGTGGAGCAGGCAATCGCCCGCTCCCACCACGAGCGCCATGTTCACGGTTGGCGGCGCGGTGAGCGTGATATGCGTTGAGTCTGTCATGCCTGCAAGTATAGCACGCCCGTTCGCGGTTTCCCCGCGCACGCGAAGGGCGCACATGTAGCGCACAAGCTAGAGCGTGACGGCAACCAGTTGCCCGATGCGCGCCCCTTGAGGCGCGGGCACCTCGAAATAGCTTTCTGTCATGGCCTGCCCCGCTTCCTCCACCAACGCAAGCTCCACCGATCCGGCGCGATCCGAGAGCTGCTGGGCGCGAAGCGCTTCGGCGACCTCGCGCAAATGCTTCGCACGGGCGGAACGGACTTCGGGATCGACCTGGTCGCTTCGCTCGGCAGCCGGCGTTCCCTGGCGCTTCGAGTACGGGAACACGTGGATCTTCGTGAACCTGCAACGTTTCGCAAGCTCCACGGTATCGCCGAACTCCTGGTCGGTCTCGCCCGGGAATCCGCAGATGATGTCGGTGGAAAGCGAGAGCCTGGGCATGGCGGCGTAAAGCTTTTCGACAAGATCCTTGAAATACTCCGCGCTATAGGGGCGATGCATTTCGCGCAACACCTTCGAGTTGCCCGACTGCAAAGGCAGGTGCAGATGACGGCAGATGCGGCCCTGCGATCGCGCCATCAGCCCAATCAGGTCATCGGAGACATCACGGGGTTCGATGCTGGAGATGCGGAATCGACAAGCAGGTTGGCCGATTCCGTGGATATCAGCGGTTTCGGCGAGCAAGCGTTCGAGCAACGCATCGAGGCGTTCGCAGCCGTTTTCGCCCTGCTCGCGCCAGGAACCCAGGTTGATGCCGGTGAGCACGATTTCGCGAACGCCTTCGCGCGCAAGAGCGACGCACTCGGAGACGATAGCCTGGGAAGGGCGGCTTGACGCACGGCCGCGCGCAACGTGAACGATGCAATACGTGCAGGCGTTGTTGCATCCGTCCTGCACCTTCACGCCCACGCGCGTTCTAAAGCCATCGCCGACCGCAAGCGGCACCGCCCCGTGGCCGATAGGCCCGACCAGCCGATCGAGCACGTCATCTACCTGCAGCTTGCCTGCGATATGCACCCGATCGGGGTCCATGGACATGAACGCATCGGCATCGATAGCTGCAGCGCAACCCGTGACCACCACATCCGATGCGGGATTGGCTCGCAAGACCTGCCTGACGGCCTTTCGCGTCTTCTTCTCGGCCTCCCCCGTGACGGTGCACGTGTTGACGACCACCACATCGGCGACATCCGGACCCGTTTCCAAACCGCCGCGCGCAAGCAAGCCGGAAGCGAACGAGTCAGACTCCACGCGGTTGACCTTGCATCCGAGGTTCACGATAGCGAAGTTCATGCGCGCTCACCTGCCCCCAAGCCGCCCATTTCGTACAGCACCAACGCGGGCGCCACGATACCGGCGGTTTCGGTGCGCAGGATGGAGAACCCCAGCGACACTATGCGCGCGTTTGCGTTGCATGCAAGGATTGCTTCCACCTCTTCTTGGGTAAGACCGCCTTCAGGGCCCACCACGACCGCGATCTTCGCAAGACGATTTGCGGATGCATTGCGAACCGCCGGACTAAGGGCGTCGCGCAGCAATGCGGTGCCGGGCGCTTCCTCCCAACACACCACGACGGCGTCGAATGCAGCAAGCGCCTGTTTAAGCTGCGCAAGCTTCATCGGCTGATGCACATGGGCAAGGTGGGTTTGCCCCGATTGCATGGCGGCGCTTTTCGCGATAGCTTGCCACCGATCGGTTTTCGAGGCCGCCTTCTTCTCGTCGACCCTCATGATGCTTCTTGAGGCGGCGAAGGGAATGAACTCGGATACGCCCAGCTCAGTGGCATGACGGATGACCGTTTCCATTTTGTCGCCCTTGGCAAGGCCCTGCACCAGGCAGATATGGGCTGCAAGCGGCTTGGCATCAAGGTGGCCCGATATGGCAACGACGGGCATGGAGCCCTCGAAGGATTTGATCTCGCATTCGAAATAGTCCTGAGCCGCATCCACTACGGCGATATGCTCTCCAGGGCCAAGACGCAGCACCTTGGCATGCTTCGCATCATCACGCGAAAGACCCAATGGGAACTGTTCTTGGGTCTGGTCGGCCAGAACCTGTTCATCAAGGAAAAATTGAGGAAGCGACACGGGAATCCTTATCTTTGAGCATACGGCTTCGGCGCAGATGCGAGCACATGAGGATTGCTTGACCGAAACCACGGAAGAAGTGAAACGAAACAGCTCAGCACCCAACCCCCCCCATCAAGCATAACGGCATGAGCGAGATCGCAAGGGAGCGGAAACGCTTTGCGCAACCGTCCGAT
This sequence comes from uncultured Senegalimassilia sp., assembly GCF_934630535.1. Lineage (GTDB taxonomy): Bacteria > Actinomycetota > Coriobacteriia > Coriobacteriales > Eggerthellaceae > Senegalimassilia. The sequence continues at coordinate 94,534 of NZ_CAKTVU010000004.1, read as the reverse complement.
CAGCGGTTGCGCAAAGCGTCGCACACGAGCCGAACCGCTTGCAAACCAAGCGGGGAAACGGACTAGTTGAACTTGTCGCGCAGCTTCTGCAGCGGCGTGCGAGCCTCGGCAACGTCCTCGCCCATCTCATGGGCCAGTTGCTCGAGCAGCTCTCGTTGCTTCTTCGTGATCTTCTTCGGCACGACCACGGTGACGTGAACGTACATATCGCCGCGCGCCTCGCTGCGGAATCGCGGCATGCCGAAGCCCTTCACGCGCACGATCTGGTCGTTTTGCAGGCCTTCGGGAATGCGGACCTTGACCTTCTCGTCCTCGAAGATGCCGTCGACCTCGATCTCGGAGCCGAGCGTTGCCTGAACGATGGACACGTTGGCGCGGCAATGCAGGTCGTCGCCGTCGCGTTCGAAGAACTCATGGGGTTGGATGCGGCAGGTGACGATAAGATCGCCGGAAGCCGCGCCGCGCAAGCCGGCTTCGCCGAAGCCGGTCAGACGAAGCTGCTGGGAATCGCGGATGCCGACGGGAACCTCGACCGTGACGCGCTGGCGATCGGGCACACGGCCTTGGCCGTTGCATTCAGGGCAGGGGTTGTCGATGGTTTGCCCGGTGCCGTTGCATTTGCTGCAGGTGGTTGCCGTCTGCATATCGCCCAAGAACGTATGCTGAACGGTGACCACGCGGCCCTTGCCGCCGCACTCGGGGCAGGTGACCTGCTTGCCACCTTCGGCCATGCCCGAACCATCGCAATCGGCGCACGGGGCCAAACGATCGTAGACGATCTCCTTCTTGGCGCCGGTGGCCACTTCCTCAAGGGTCAGGCGCAGCCCGACGCCCATATCGCGGCCATCGGTACGCTGCTGACGGTGACCGCCCGCTCCAGCACCGCCGAAGAAGCTGCTGAAGATATCGCCGAAGCCGCCGCCGAACAAGTCGTCGAAATCGACATAGCCGTTACCGCCGCCTGCCGCGCCGGGAACGGTGCCGAAGCGGTCGTACTGAGCGCGCTTGTTCGCGTCGCTGAGCACATCATATGCTTCGTTGAGCTCTTTGAACTGGTCCTCGGCATCGGGGGCCTTGTTCACATCAGGATGCAGTTCGCGCGCCTTGCGGCGAAACGCCTTCTTGATATCCGCCTCCGTGGCATCACGGGAGACGCCGAGAACTTCGTACAAGTCCTTCGCCATAGCGGCCATATCCACCTTTCCATACCCCGGCAGGGCGCCCCGCCGGGTTCCTACAAATCACCGAGCGCAGTGCCCGCGATGCGGACCGCGCGTAATACCTTCGAATAGTCCATGCGCGTAGGGCCGATGACCGCCACCACGCCGGCGGAATCCCCGCGACCGTACCGGCTGGCCACCACCGAAACGCCGGAGAGCTGGGAAGCCTGGTTCTCCGATCCGATGCGCACCGTTGGGCGGCCATCTGCCTGGCATGCCGTGTCGTCAAGGATATGCAACAGCACCGTGTCGTCCTCGAGCACCTGCATGACGGGAAGCACCGCTTGCGATTGGCTGAACTCGGGCTGAGACAGCAACGCGCTGAACCCAAGGCTATGCGCGCGCGAGCCTTCGCCTTCCCGCAGGCACGAGAGCACCTCGTCGAGCGTCATGCGCACGAGCGGATCGGCGAACGCCTCCGACATGCCCCGGCCCAAACCGTGCTCTATATCGTGCAGCGTGTTGCCGCCGAACACCTCGTTGAGCAGATGCTGCACGCGGGCCAATTCGTCGCTGGAAACCTCTTCGGCGAAATCCATATGGCGATTGAACACCTGGCCGTCTTCGGTGACCACCACGACGAGTGCGTTGGTGGGCGTCAACGAGATGAGCGAAAGCTGCTTGATATGCAGATCGAGCACCGACGGGGCGAGCACGATGGACAGGCAGTCGGTAAGGCGCGTTAGGGCTTCGGAGGTCTGCTCGACCAGATCGTCAAGCTCCGAAGCGCTTTTCCTGAGCTTGTCAGCCGCCTCCTGGCAACGCTCGTCCTCTTGTTCGCCGCCTTCCTGAGAGAGCAGGTCGTCGACGAAGGCGCGGTAGCCTTGGTCGGTGGGGATCCTGCCCGCAGAGGTATGCGGCTGGGCGATATAGCCCCCATCCTCGAGAACCGAAAGCTCGTTGCGCACGGTCGCAGGGCTTACGCCGAGCTGGTAACGTTCGGTAAGCGTGCGCGAACCTACCGGCAGAGCGCGCGCGACGTATTCCTCGATCAGCGCTGCAAGCACTTTTTGACGCCTATCCGAAAGCACGCTTCCCCACCATCCTTTCACCCACTACGGTATAACCATTTCGTAACAGCTAATATTAGCAGCGAGATGATGTGAGTGCTAAATATTGCACCGAATCGTAAGAAACGGCTACTCCCTATGCTAAATCGAACAGGGCGCCGTAAAGCTGATTACCGCACAACCACCCGCGCTCGGTAGGCCGCCACAGGCCGTCGACGTGCTCGCACAACCCCGTCTCAGCCAGCTCCGCCAGCGTCTCCAAGGTTTTCGGGAGCAGCTGCGCGGCGCGTTGCACCAATTCATCGGAAATGCCACGGGACATGCGCATTCCCAGCATCATGTCCTCGGCAACCATTTCCCTGGCATCAAGATCGTCGGTGACTTGTCCGTCCTGCACGCGCATGCGCCGCTCGGCGTTCTGCGTCATGCTAGCTGCGCTGCGCCCCAGGCCAAGATAGGGAACGCCGGTCCAATACGCGATGTTGTGGCGGCACTCGAACCCGGGTTTCGCATAGCTTGCGACTTCGTAGCGCGCATAGCCGGCCTGCGAGAGGATACGCGCAGCAACCTGCATATGCTCGGCCTCGACGTCATCATCGGGCTCTTCGATCTGCCCGGACAAGACCATGGCATCGAAGGGCGTGTGCGGCTCGATGGTGAGGGGGTATACGCTGATGTGCGAAACGCCGCACTCGATGGCCGTTTTCACACCGTCCTCGAACGATTCGATGCTTTGCCCGGGAATGCCGCACATAAGGTCGACGCTGACGTTGTCGAACCTCTCCCGTGCATATGCGATAGCCTGCTTCGCACCTTGCGCATCATGGGCGCGTCCTAAGATGTTAAGCACATGGTCATCGAAGCTTTGCACGCCGATGGAGAGCCTGTTGACGCCAAGCGCCCAGATGTCACGAACCATGGAAGAGGTAAGGCTTTCGGGATTCGCCTCCATAGTGCATTCCACGTCGGGTTCCAGGCGCATGGAGAGCCCCAGGGTGTACAGCAGCATGGACAGCCGCGCCATACCCACATGGGAAGGGGTGCCGCCGCCCAGATACACCGTCGAGATGCTGCCAAGCTCCCCTTCTTTGGACTTACGGCGGATCTGCAGGCACAGATCCTCCACGTAATCATCGATCTGCGAGCTGTCCGCGGGCACGGCGGCGGTGGCGAAATCGCAGTAGCTGCAGCGTTTCACGCAAAACGGCAGGTGCAGATACAGCGCGCGGTAAGGATCATGCATGGCTTCCCGCAATCTCGAGCAACTCGTCGAACACGGCATCGAAATCGTCGACGCCCACGCACGCGTTGATCTTCCCGCGCGCCGCAGCGGCGCCGGGAAGGCCCGTCATATACCACATGGCGTGCTTTCGCATGCGAACGATGTTGCGGCCCTCGCGCTGCGCGAGCAGCCGCGCATGGCGTCGGGCCATGGCGATGCGCTGCTCGACGGTAGGCGCACAAGGCTCCGCCGAACCCGCAAGGGCCGCGCTGGCCTGGGAGAATATCCAGGGATTGCCCTCTGCGGCACGCGCGATCATGACGGCGTCGCAACCGGTTTCGCGAGTGATGGCCACGGCATCGGCGCCGCATTTGACGTCGCCGTTGCCGACCACCGGCACATCCACCGCCTGCTTGACGCGCGCGATGACGCCCCAATCGGCGCACCCGCGATACAGCTGCTCGGCATAACGGCCGTGCACCGCGACCGCAGCGGCCCCGGCATCCTGCATGCGAACCGCGAATTCGGGAGCCGTTTCGCAGCCCATGGCCCAACCACGGCGGAACTTCACGGTAACGGGATGTTCCACCGCCCGGCTTACCGCAGACACGATGGAGGCGGCCAGGTCCGGATCGCGCATAAGCGCGCTGCCATCGCCTTTCGTGACGATCTTGCGCGCGGGGCAACCCATGTTGATGTCGATATAGGCGAGATTCTCGCCCATGACCTGCTCGATCCAAGCGGCTTGGGAAGCCATGGTGTCGGGCTCGTGGCCGAACAGCTGCACAGCCACCATGTCCTCCCCTTGCGCCAAATCGAGCAGATGACGCGTTTTCTCATTGGCATATGAAAGGCCTTTAGCGGACACCATTTCGGTGTACGTCAGATCGGCGCCCTGCTCGCGGCACAGCGTGCGAAACGCCATGTCTGAAACGCCCGCCATAGGCGCAAGCAGAAGGCGATGGCGTCGGAAGAAATCGTACATGGGACCGCCCTACATCGCAGACAGGATGCTCACGCCGGAAACGAGCGTGAACACGAGCAGCACGACAAGGGCAAGCACCACCACGATGCAGCCCACGCCAGCGGCCTTCGTGCCGCCCCGTTGCGCCCGCTCGAGCTCTTCGCGAGCCTTCTTATCGTCGAACGCGTCGTCCAACCAGTTGTATTCGTCGCGCTTTGCGCCCATATTTCGCAACAGCCCCTAATCGTCGACCTTCAAAATAGCCATGAACGCCTCTTGCGGCACCTCGACGTTGCCGATGGCCTTCATGCGCTTCTTGCCCTGCTTCTGCTTCTCAAGCAGCTTGCGCTTGCGGCTGATGTCGCCGCCGTAGCACTTCGCAAGCACGTCCTTGCGCTTGGCCTTCACCGTTTCGCGCGCAAGCACGCGCCCGCCGATGGCGGCCTGGATGGGAACCTCGAACATCTGGCGAGGGATGATCTCCTTGAGCTTTTCGGTGAGCACGCGGCCGCGATCGTAGGCCTTATCGCGATGCACGATGAAGCTGAGCGCGTCGATGGGCTTGCCGGAAAGCAGGATATCGAGCTTGACCAGGTTCGACGGCTTGTACCCGTCGAAGTCGTAGTCAAGGCTGGCATAGCCTTTGGTGTTGGACTTGAGCTTGTCGAAGTAGTCCATGATGAGCTCGGACAGCGGGATCTCCCAGAGCATTTCCACCGTGTGCTGTGACAGATAGTTCATGGTGACGAACGTGCCGCGGCGCGCAACGGTGAGGTCCATGACGGCTCCGACGTAATCGGGCGGGATGAGGATCTTCGCCTTCAAGTAAGGCTCCTCAATGCGCTCGATCTCGCCGGGGTCGGGCATCTCCTGCGGTGAATGCAGGCTGATCATCTCGCCGCCTTGGCGGAACACGTGATACTCCACGGAAGGCGCGGTGGCCAGCAGGTCCAAGTTGAACTCGCGCTCCAAGCGCTCCTTGACCACCTCCATATGCAGCAGGCCCAAAAAGCCTACGCGGAAACCGAAGCCGAGCGCATGGGACTTCTCCGGCTCCCAAATAAGCGCCGGGTCGTTGAGGGAGAGCTTCTCAAGCGCCTCTTTGAGCGGCTCGTATTGGTCGGAGTCGATGGGGAACAAGCCGGTGTACACCATGGGCTTGGCCTCGCGGTAACCCGGCAGGGGCTCGTCGACGCCGCCCTCGGCCAACGTGAGCGTATCGCCCACCTTCACCTGGGAAAGGTCCTTCAGGCCGGTGACCAGGTAGCCGACCTCGCCCACGCCGAGCTGCGGCAGCGGCTCCTCGGCGGGATGGCGCGCTCCCACCTCTTCGGCCAAGATGATCTTGCCGCTGGCCATGAGCTTGAGCTTCTGGCCTTTGCGCATGGCGCCATCGACCACGCGCACGAGCGCCACGACGCCGCGATACGGATCGAAGTAGCTGTCGAAGATGAGCGCGCGCAACGGGGCGTCCGCATCGCCTTGGGGCGCGGGGATGTTGTAGACCACGGCCTCCAGCAGGTCATGCACGCCCACGCCGGTTTTGCCGCTGGCCAGGACGGCGTCGTCGGCCGGGATGGCAAGGCCGTCCTCGATCTCTGCCTTGACGCGCTCGGGCTCGGCGCTGGGCAGGTCGATCTTGTTGATGAGCGGGATGATCTCGAGGTTGGCGTTCATGGCCATCATGGCGTTGGCCACCGTCTGCGCCTCGACGCCTTGGGTGGCGTCGACCACGAGCACGGCACCTTCGCATGCGGCCAGGCTGCGGCTGACCTCATAGGTGAAGTCGACATGACCCGGCGTGTCGATGAGGTTGAACTGGTAGGTTTCGCCATCATCAGCGGTGTAGTTCACGCGAACGGCCTGGCTTTTGATGGTGATGCCGCGTTCGCGCTCGATGTCCATGCTGTCAAGCAGCTGGGCCTGCATGTCGCGATGAGCCACGGTGCCGGTCATCTCCAAGACGCGATCGGAGAGCGTGGACTTACCATGGTCGATATGGGCGATAATGCTGAAGTTTCGGATATGCGATGGGTCGGTCATGTCCCCTCTTGCTTTCTTAACGCCGTGTTATTGCGACGGTTGCACGCCGACGCTATGCAGGCGGGAGCCCCCGCACCGCGCATGATGCGCCTCCGGCGTGCAACCATAATGTTTGCATAGAAACGGATTCTACCAGCTGGCGGCCGTTCCCTGCCGCCATAGCACTACAATTCCACGTCAGCGGGGCCCGACGCCTCCGGCGACACGGTGACGAGCTGGGCTTTGACGTCTGTCCCGGTCGTGCAAAGCGCCCAAGTGCCCTCGGACAGCTGCACCTGGGCCGAACCGTCGACCACCTTCACCGAAGAGACCTGTTCGGGAACGAACTTCGAACCGTCCTGGGTAACGAAGATGGGCTTGCAGACCAGAACCTGATCGGCGGAGGTTCGGACCGACACGGAGCCGTTCGATTGCACGGCGGACGAAGGGGTTGCGTCGTCGTAGACCTGCTTGCTGCCGGAGTGGCAGCTGGAGCAATCCTGCCCCTGGTCGATGGCCTCATGTTGGCCGGACCCGCAGCCGACAAGTGCCAACGCCATTGCAAGCGCACAGGCTGCGCTTGCGGAGATGACAACCTTTCGAGCGTTCATTATCCAACCCCTTTCAAGAGAAAATGCGTTATCGAGTTGTGCATTGTTCTGCACAACTGCAAATCAATAGATGCAAAACCATGCGATATCGGGTATTCTATCTCATTGCGTATCCGGTATATGCGCGGCCTTGCAATCTACGCAGGGCATCCGCAGACAAGGCTGCATGAAGGATCATCGTGGTGCCGGGTGGCCGATTGGCTAGCTGAATGGGAAATCCTGTCCATTCCCGCATATGAACGCTTTTGCGCTGTGCGCACGAAGCCATATGCCAATCCGTCACCTGTGCATCTCTCCCACTCCTTCGCAGCTGCGCCGAATGCGCAAAGCAAGCCGAAACGGCGAAACCACGTTAGAACGAAGGAGTTTCACAATGGCAAACATCAAGAGCCAGAAGAAGCGCAACATCACCAACGAGAAGTCCCGTCAGCGCAACCGCGCCATCAAGTCCGAGCTGAAGACCGCTGTGCGCGCTGCACGCGAGGCCGTTGCCGCCGGCGACGCAACTGCTGCTTACGCCAAGGGTCTGTACGCTTGCCGTCTGCTCGACAAGGCCGTCTCCAAGGGCGTTATCCACAAGAACCAGGCCGCTAACCGCAAGTCCGGCGTGATGGCTCTCGTCAACACCATCGTCACCGACGAGGTGCGCGCCGCTTACGTGAAGCCCGAGGCCAAGAAGCAGGAGGCCACCGGCTCCAAGAAGGCTGCTCGCAAGGCTGAGAAGGCTGCCGCTTACAAGGCTGCTGCCGAGGAGAAGGCCAAGCGCATTGCCGAGCAGCAGAAGCTCGAGGCCGCTGCCGCAGAGCGCAAGGCCAAGGAGGCCGCTGAGGCTGCTGCCGCCGAGGCCGCCGCTGAGGCTGAGGCCGCTGAGGGCGAAGAGGCTGCTGAATAGCATCTCACCTGCTGGTGAATCAAGAACGGCTCCGGATTTCCGGAGCCGTTCTTTTTTATATAGCAGCGCTACCCGCGCTTCGCGGTAACGTTCACCACCCATTCGCGAAACGCCTCATCGGGGTCGGCACCGCTTTTCATGGCCTGCTCGGTATCACGGGCAGTGATGAGGGCGCGCCGCAACTCCTGCGGAGTGTACTTTCGCGCCCAAGCCGCATGGTTTTTCACGCGCCAGTCGGGTTGTTTGAGCGCAGCGGCTATTCCGCGGCCCTGCCCGCGAGCGGCAAGGCTTTGCGCGCACATGAGCTCACGGATACGCGTGACGCACATGGGAAGCAACGCATGAGGCGACACCGATTTCATGCGCTGCAGATTGAGCAGGCACTTGGCGGTATCTCGTGCCGCAAAGGCGTTCGTGAACTCCCAAGGCTTGACTTCGGCTGTGCGGCTGACAAGCGAGCGCACCTCTTGCTCCCCGACCGCAGCGGTGCCGGAATGGGCAAGGGCCACCTTCTTGATCTCGGCATCAAGGTGAACGGTGTCCTCGCCAACCAGGTTCACAAGGGCAATGGCCGCGCCTTCCGAAAACGTGACGCCATGGCCAACCGCCATGGAACGCACCAGTTTGGGCAGGTCGCGAGCCTTTGGCGGAGCGCAATCAATCACCGCGGTTTTGCCGTGCTTGGCAACCGCTTTGTACAAGCACGTGTTCTTCGCAAGCTTCTCGGCGATAAGGGCGAGCACGGTGGTCTCGCAAGGCGCATCCAGATAGCTGACGATCGGTTCAGAGTCGGCCTTTTTCAGCTTATCGGCATCCCGAACCTCCACCAAACGGACAGGCGATGCGAACGGAATGGTGTTGCAAGCGTTGACCACATCGTCGCCGGTGAATTCGGCACCCTCGAACACATCGGAGTTGAACGACAGGTCGCCCATGCTCGAAAGCCGTGCACGAAGCCGCTTCATGACGGCATCGCGCTTCAAGGCGTCCTCGCCGGTGATGAGGTACACGGGAAGCAGGGATTGGTTGTTCTTCGAATCAGTCATGTCCCTATTCTACCGCAGCGTTTTCACGCTGATATGGTCCTTGGCGAATCTGCACGCGACATCCCCGTGCTCGTCGGTGCGCACCACCGCGCTTCCTGCACGCTCGAGAGCCTCCACCGTCGATGCGGCAGGATGCCCGTAGCGATTCCTGGCCCCCACCGAACAAAGGGAGACACGAGGAGACAACTTAGCGGCCTGATCTTGCGTCAGCGCGTTTTTGGACCCATGATGACCTACTTTGTACACGTCGACGCCCTCTATCAGCCCGGCGGAGAGCATTTCCGCCACCTCCTCATGCTCGGCATCACCCACCAACAAGCTTCGCCATTCACGGTTGCCGTCCCTATCGAAATCGGTATCCACCGTAAAGCACAGGCTATCGCCGTTTCCGCCTTCGTCTTTAAACGAAACAGGCCACACACAGGTGAAATCAAAATCGCCGAGCCGCAGCTTATCCCCTTGCGATAGGCCCGCGACCCGGTCCTTCCCCACCAGCGATTCGGCTTCCCGGCGAAGCTTTCCGCAAGATTCGCACGAGCACGCAAGGCCATCACGGGCAAGTAAAACGCGATCGACCTGCACCACGCCCTGAAGCGATGCGAGCGACCCCATGTGGTCGTCATCGGGATGCGTGACGACAAGGGCATCAAGCCGAGTTACGCGATGCCGCGCCAATGCTTGGCGAAGCAAGGCATCTTGGTTTCCCGTGTCCACCAACACCGAACGACCGCCGCTGCGGATCAAAATGGCATCGCCTTGTCCGACATCGAGCGCCACGATCTCACTGCCTCCATACGCAATGGGCAACTTCAACAGGGCAAACGCAAAAGCGACCACTACGCCGGTCACCGTAAGCAACCGATATACCGAGCGGGAATCAGGCTTCGGCCACCGCAACCACAACACGCAGGCCACCGCGAAACCCGCAAGCAATGCGACCGAGGAAGGACCGATGACCGGGATGCTCGCGTAGGGAATCGACGCACAAGCCTGGACGACTTTGAGCAGCAGCGACGCGCCCCCGCAGGCAAGGGAGGCAACGATATCAGGCGACGGCAACGATGCGCATGCGACCGCCCCTATGATTCCGGCTGCGCATACCGGGCCGAACAGCGGCGCGGTAGCGATGTTCGCAAGCGGAGCAGCTAAAGGGAGCTGGCTGAACAAGGCTGCCGAAAACGGCGTTGCGAGCACCGATGAGGCGAACGTCAACGCCAACACCTCGCGGACAAAAGCCGGTAACCATCCCATGCAAGCCTTCAGCCACGAGTTGACCAACCCACCGAACACGACGATCCCAAGCGTGGCCAAAACCGACAGCGCGAACGAGGAGGACAACGCCGCCTGAGCATCGAGCGCAAGCATAACGGCGATGCAGCACCCGAGCGCAGATAACGACGACGCCCGTCGCCGGGCCGTCCATGACGTCATACCGGCCAACGTCATGAGCGTAGCTCGAATGGCGGAAGCAGGCATAGCGGTCAGCGCCAGATACGCGGCGAGCAACGCGATTTGAACCGATACCGATATCGGCTTGGGAAAACGCAACGCGCCAAGTATCGAGGCCACGAGCGCCGCCACGATGGACAGATGGGCACCCGAGACCGCAACCACATGCGCAAGGCCGCTGACCTGAAACTGCCGGTATACCGACTCCGGCAAATCAGCCCTCCATCCACAGGCGATTGCCGCTGCAAGGCCCGAATCCCCGCGCAGCGGCTCGGTGAGCGCCCGTACGGCACGTTCCCGAAACGATAGCAACGCAGCACCTGGACCCTGAAGCGTTACGTTCTCGCAGGTTCTCAGTGTGACGTTCGCGGCGATACCCCGTTGCCAACCCCATGATGCGCGATCTTGCGAAAGCTCGGATATCGACCCGTAGCCGGCGAACCGTTCACCATAAAAGGGAAGCTTGGACCCACTAGGGAAAGCGACTTTCGCCGTAAACGATCGGCCGGACCCCTCAACATGCACGCGCGCCGTGCATGAAACGCCGAATTCTCCTTGCACGCCATCGGATAAAGTGGTGATATGCATCAGCCCTTGCGATTCGAGGGCGACCTGCTGGGCTTGATGGAGCCGAACACCTTGCGCGAAGCCTAAAACGCCACCGCACAACAACCCCGCCATCAACACCAACGCAAGCAGACGCCTGCGGCGGCGCAAAAGCATGTAGAGACAGCACAAGCAGGTCGCAATACCGCCCACGCACAACGCAATGCAAACAGCGATTGAAAGCAAACGCGCGCACAGCAAAGCGGAAGCACACCCCGCCCAAAGGCCCAGCGCAAACGCGAGTACCGGCGGAATCGCCGGACGCGAGGGAAACGGTGCATCGTCTTCGGCAACCCAGGCATCGGGGACAACCGAGCCCCTAAGCAACTCGCCTTGAGCGGCGCCTACCCGACGCAAATCGAATCCGCCAATGAAGCGTACTTCTTTTCGCCGATACCGGAAACCCGCTTGAGGTCCTCAACGGTTTTGAACGGGCCGTTAGCCTGCCTGTCCGCAACGATACGCTGAGCCAACGCAGGCCCTACCCCGTTGAGCTGCTGCAGCTGATCGGCGGTTGCCGTGTTGATATCGACCTTTCCATTTGCGAAAGCACTGCCAGCAGACGCAGCCGGCAACCCGGAATCAGCACCCGCAGGCACCTCAGAGCCGTTAGCTTGCTGCAAGCTGGGAACGATAATCTGTTCCCCATCCTTTACCTCCCGGGCAAGGTTGATCGCATCAACGGCAGCATCCTCGGCAAAGCCGCCGGCCGCGTCGACCGCCTGCTGCACACGCGCATTGCCGGCGAGCTCATAGAGCCCGGGACGGACAACCGACCCTCCGACATGCACGAACAGCGAAGCGCTCTCATTTTGCGCAGCACCCTCCAGTCCCGAAGCCTCCTGCGAAACATCCACCTTCTCAACGGTGAAGGCGGAATCCGGTGCGAGCACCGATGCCAAGCCCGCGCCGCCCGCAACCAAAACGCAAATCGCAACAGCCGTGATGCCGATCACAACCGGAAGCCGAGCACCGCCCATGTGCAGCTTGGCCCGAACCGAATCGGCATACCGAACGAAATCCATAAGAGCCCCTTTCCTTGGTTGCGGAAAGCATAGCTCCGCCAACTTGCAGAACCCTTGTCGAGAAGGCCGGTCTTAGTCGCATGAACCTTGCACGATCAAGCAAATTCAACCTGGACGCGGACCTCGCAAACACCACGAAATGTCGTTGAAAATTCGCGAGCATCTCGAAGAATTAACTAATAAGCGCTCCTCGCGCTAAATGACAATGGCAAGCAAGTCCGAAAGACCGATCGACTCTTGTAAATCGACTCAACTCGATAAGCACCTTGCCTCAAATCAGTGGGCCGCGCACGCCGTCGGGTTTAGTTTACATGTAGCCGGACACGCGAAAAGGCCGCGCATCAGCACGGCCTTTTCGCATTTGGTTTCATATAACACCCAATGATCAGGCACCGACCCATGGCGTTATGTGCAAGAAATACTATTCCTTGCGAGGCTTTTTCCTCTTGTAGCCGGGGCACTTGTAATCGTGCGGCTCAGCGGCATCTGCAAGTTCACAAACCCATTGATCGACGGGAAGGGCCGCCTCGGCCTCAAGCACGTCCTCGAGCTGCGCATGCGTTTCAGGGTTGCGCGGCATGAACAGCGTGCAGCAATCCGGGGCATCCTGGGACGAGATCTCGAACGTGCCGACCTGTTGGGCCATATCGATGATCTCAAGCTTGTCGGTGCCGATAAGGGGACGGAACACCGGCATATCGACCGCCGCATCGGTGCAGCGGATGTTATCCAAGGTTTGCGAGGCAACCTGGCCGAGCGACTCGCCGGTTACCAGGGCCTTCGCCCCTTCTCGGCGGGCGATTTCCTGCGCGACCTTGAACATAAGGCGGCGATACATGATAACGCGCAGCTGAGGCGGCACCGTCAGCGAGATCTCGCGCTGGTAATCGCCGAACGGCACGACGTACACACGGCCGATGCACCCGGTCTTCTCAAGCACGTGCGCGATATCGTCGACCAAATACTCGCTGGTATCGCTGGTTTGCGGACGGCCGGAGAAATGAACGCCGATGCATACGGCGCCGCGGCGAGCCATGCGCCACGTTGCCACCGGGGAGTCGATGCCGCTTGACAGCAGGCAGGCTACCTTGCCCGAGCTTCCAACCGGAAGGCCGCCGACGCCGCGCACGCTGCGAGCGTACACGTAAGCAGCGTTCTGCACCACTTCGACGCCCACCACCACATCGGGGTTCTTCATCTGCACCTGTTTTTCGGGATGCGCCTCGCACAGCGCAGCGCCGATGATGCGATTCATATCCATGGACCCGACTTCGAAATCGGTATGATTGCGTCGAGCCTGCACTTTGAAGCTGGTGAAGTCGTCGACATCGGCCATGGCCGCCAGCGCCGCTTGCTCCATTTGCGCAAGATCGCGCTCGCACTTGTAACCGGAGGATACGCGGGCAACGCCGGGCACCTTGCGGATGAAGTCGGCACAGCGCTTCTCGGTCTCCCAGTCGGTGCCCTCGCGCAAAAACACGCACAGTCGGCCGGAAATTCGATGGATGGTGACCACATCGAAATCGGAGAGCAGCGCCTCAAGGTTTTTGAGCAGACGCATCTCGAACGTGGAGCGGTTATGCCCCTTCAGCCCGATTTCATGGTAGTGGACCAGGCAAATGCGCTGGAATTCGGTCATATGAACAGCCCTTCGAAACAGACGGTAAGCGGGTAAACGGAACAAACCCTCTGTCGTCCTGCAAGCCTTCGCGCTACTTGCAACGCACGCGGCGCAGCAAATAATCAGCGAGGCTGGCGCAGGACGCCAGAGGGTTCACACGTCAAACGAAAACTGCTTGGCGTAGATATAGATTAGTGGTTCTCGGCGTCGATGGTTTCCGGGTCGTAGGAAACGTCGCCGCGGGCGATTTCGGAGAAAGCCATGGAAAGCGGCTTCTTGTCTGCGGCTTTGGCGATTTCGACGGCGGTTTGCAGCTGGATGGCGCGATCGCGCTGGCCACGCATCATGTCATTGATGTCATGAGCGCGCTTAGACGCCAGAGCGCACAGCAAGAAGCGGTCGTTATCGGTTGCGTCCAGAAGGTCGGTGATCCTCGGTTCGATGATGCTCATAGGGTAGTTAACCTCGCGTTTTCTCGGCTTGTTCGTTCACGTATGAGACGAGCTGCGAAGCAGCTTCGTCAAGATTATCGTTCACAAGCTGTATATCATACTCCATTTTATGGGAAAGCTCCACCTTGGCAGCCGCAAGTCGTTGCTGGATGACTTCCTCGGTTTCGGTATCGCGACCGCGAAGGCGCTGCTCGAGCACCTCCATGGAAGGCGGCTCGATGAAGATCAGATGGGCATCGGGCACTTTGTCCCTGACCTGGAACGCCCCTTGCACATCGATCTCGAGGATGACCTGCTGACCTGCTGCCATATGCTCCTGGACGCTGGCCCTGGGCGTACCGTAATGGTTGGACCCGTACACCGCCCACTCGAGCAAGCCGTCGGAATCGATGAGCTGCTGGAACTGCTCAGTGGTTTTGAACTGGTAGTGAACGCCGTCTATCTCGCCTGCGCGGGGATCGCGCGTGGTGGCCGAAACCGAGACCCACGCATCGGGAACCGCCTGCACAAGTCGGGCCACCAGGGTGCCTTTGCCAGCACCTGATGGCCCGGAGATGACGAACAGATTGCCGCGGCGCACTGCCTAGCCCAGACGCTCGAGAAGCGCGACCTGCTGACGCTCGCCAAGACCGCGAAGGCGGCGGCTTTCGGCGATCTGCAGCTCCTTCATGACCTTCTCGGCCTTGGCCTTGCCGTAACCGGGGAGGGTTTCGATGAGCGTGGAGACCTTCATGCGGCCGATGACCGGGTCGTCTTTCATGTCGACCACCTGGGCAAGCGTGAGCTTGCCGGCCTTGAGATCATCGCGGACCTGCGCGCGCTTGATGCGAGCAGCCTTGGCCTTTTCAAGGGCCGCCTGACGATCTTCAGGGCTGAGTTGGGGAATAGCCATCAGTAATCTCCTTCGTGTAAATCAAGCGTTGTCGAGATACTAGCACGTCAACCGTTATCGACAACAACCAGTTACCCAAATCACAAAAAAGTTTTCGCGGAAAAATGGCCTTGTACCTGGGATTCTTCTGAATCCGACGCAAAGTCACCCTTTTTCAGCGACAAGATATTATGCACGAACGCAGTCACATGTGCCACGAACGCGCGAAATTCCCACTAGTCCAATTCGGCCACGATGGCGTCGAAGGCGGCTGCCGGGTCGGCTGCCTGCATGATGGGGCGGCCGATGACGATATGCGATGCGCCGTTCTCGAAGGCCTGCTTCGGCGTTGCCACGCGGGACTGGTCGCCGAGCGCGCTGCCGGCGGGACGCACGCCCGGCGTGACGATATAGCCCTCGGGGCCAAGCACCTCGCGGAGCATGGCCGCCTCCTGCGGGGAAGCCACGACGCCGGAGATGCCGGAGCGCTTGGCCTGTTCGGCGAGCACATTGACCTGCTCGGACATGGGACGGGTGACGCCGGTGTCGGCCAAGGCCGCCTGGCTCATGGAGGTGAGCACGGTGATGCCCAAGGTGATGGGCACGTCGAAGCCGTATTCGGCCGCGGCGCGCTCGGCGCCCTTTTGCGCCGCGCTCATCATGGCGACGCCGCCGATGGTGTGCATCGTCATCATGTCCGCGCCGCTAGCGGCAGCCGAATACGCCGCACCCTCGACCTGATGCGGGATGTCGTGGAACTTCAGGTCCAAGAACACCTTGAAGCCGCGCTCTTTCAGGGCGTATACGACGGCGGGGCCGTTGGCGTAGAACAACGTCATGCCGATCTTCATCCACGTGGCCTTGCCCTGCAGCTTGTCGGCCAGCTCGAAGGCCTCTTCGATGTCGCAGTCCAGGGCGACGATGACGCGGTCGCGCTCGGGGATATCGGAAAACGTGGTTAGCATTGCAGCGCTCCAATCAGTTCGTTGACGTCTTCGACGCCATGACGCTCGCAATACTCGGCGATGCCGTCGATGACGTCTATGGTTGCCTGGGGGTTGACGAAGTTCGCGGTGCCCACCGCCACGGCGGTGGCGCCAGCGAGCAAAAACTCCACGGCGTCGATGCCGTTCGAGATACCGCCCATGCCCAAAAGCGGCACCTTCACCGCATTGTGGCACTGCCACACGCAGCGCAGGGCCACGGGCTTGATGGCGGGACCGGAGAAGCCGGCGAAGGGACGCGACGTGAGAGTGCAGCGGCGATCGGCGTCGATGGCCATGCCCATGAGTGTGTTGATGAGCGAGATGGCGTCGGCTCCGGCGGACTCGGCGGCGCGGGCGATCTCGGCGATATCGGTGACGTTGGGCGTGAGCTTGACGATGAGGGGACGGGCGGTAGCCTGACGGCACATGCCCACCACCTTCTCGACGGACTCCACGTGCGTGCCGATGGTCATGCCGCCGGCATCGACGTTCGGGCACGAGATGTTGACCTCGTACGCATCGACGGGTGCATCTTCAAGCGCTTCGATGACCTGCACGTACTCGTCGAAGCTGTGACCGGACACGTTGACGATGGTGGTTGCTCCCACCTCGGCAAGCCACGGCAGCTCGCAGGCCTTCAGATGCTCGACGCCGGGGTTCTGCAGGCCGATGGAGTTGAGCATGCCCGAAGGCACCTCGGCGATGCGCGGGGAGGCGTTGCCCTCCCACCCGTTGAGCGAGACGCCCTTGGTGGTGACGGCGCCCAAGGCGGAGACGTCCACGAAATCCGAGTACTCGCGGCCCGCGGCGAAGGTGCCGGATGCCGTGGTCACGGGGTTTTTCATGGAAAGCCCGCCGAGGTTGACGGCCATGTTAACGCTTGTGGGGGCCGCAGTTGCGGGAAGCATGGGGGTTGCAATCATCTACCACACCACCTTTTCTGCATCGAACACCGGGCCGTCGACGCACGAGCGCTTCTTGCCGTCGACCGTGTCCACCACGCAAGACAGGCACGCGCCCACGCCGCAGGCCATGCGCTTTTCCAGAGAGATCTGGCACGGAACGCCGGCTTCGGCGGCTTGACCGGCCACGATCTTCATAAGGGGCTCGGGGCCGCAGCACGCCACATACTGATACGGCGCGCCGTCGACGCCGGCGGCAAGCGCCTCCTGCACCAAGGAGGTGCAGAACCCCTTACGGCCGAGCGTGCCATCGTCGGTTGCCACGCGCACATCGCGGGACAGAAGCTGCTCGTAGCGCTTCAGGCACACGAGGGCATCGGCGGTCTGCGCGCCGAGCACCACGTCCACGTGCACACCCGAACCGACGAGCTCCTGGCACAGCATGAACAACGGGGCCGCGCCAACGCCGCCGCCCACGAGCAACGCGCGCTGCGTACCGGCGGGCGCCTGCCAGCGGCGACCGACCGGCCCGATGAGCTCGGCGGATTCGATTTCGTTGGCCACATCAGGTGCGAGCGCGGCAAGATGGTTCGTGCCGAAGCCCACCGTTTGATACAGTACATCGAGCGTACCGCCGGCCGCATCGGCCGCATACACCGAGAACGGACGGCGCAGCACATGGCCTTCCATTCCGGGGATCTTCATATGCACGAACTGACCGGGTTCGATCGCGGCCGCGATGGCCGGCGAGGAAAGCGTCATGAGATACAGATTCGGACCGACGCATTCGTTTTCCAGAATGCGGACCCGCTCGTTCACAAGCGCCACAGGGCTCCTTCCGTCACGGTGGCCGCGATGCGGCCCTTGCTACGTTGGGAGCGATTGTACCATTGCTGCAGCTAGCAAGCGCAAAGCCGACAGTTCGAACGCAAACGGACCACGAGCGCGCCCGAAGCGCCCATGCGCGGGTAGACAAGATGCGACGGGCGAAAAAACGGCAACGGGGACGGCGCCTCGCGCGGCATGCGAAACGCCGCCGTGCGAAACACGTCCCCGTCGCCTATCCCCTGCCGGCGCGCGACCGCAGGGCGATGTGCTTTACCGCGCCGAATCCCCCTCGATCGGCAAGGAGTGCTGCGGAAGGTCTTGCAGCGCGATCGCCGACAGCCCGTTGGCGCGCATGGCCTCCAAACCCGCCGCCATGGCCTGGGCGCCCGCAAGCGTGGTGATCTGCGTGACGCCGTGCTTGACCGCCTCGGTGCGAAGCTCGTAACCATCGTCGCGGGTAGCATGCCCGAACGGCGTGTTGACCATCAGGGCGATCTTGCCGTCGATCAGCATGTCGAGCACGTTTGGCTCGCCTTCGCTGATCTTCTTCACCGGTGTACAGTCTACACCGGCTGCGCGAAGCGTGCGCGCCGTACCCGAGGTAGCCACGATATGGAAGCCGAGACGCGCGATGTCGCGTGCGATGGGCACGATGCCGCGCTTGTCGCGGTCGCAGACGCTCACGAACACCGTTCCGCCCTCGGGAAGCTTGTAGCTGATGGCAAGCTGGGTCTTGGCGAACGCGCACGGGAAGTTCTCCGCAATGCCCATGACCTCGCCCGTGGATTTCATCTCGGGACCGAGGATGGTATCGGCGCCCGGGAAGCGGCCGAAGGGCATGACCGCCTCCTTGACGCTGAAGTGGTCCAGACGCCGCTCATCGCTTGGCAAGCGCAGATCGGCGATGCTCTCGCCCGCCATGATGCGGGCCGCCGCCTGGGCCAGGGGCACGCCGGTGGCCTTGGAAGCGAACGGCACGGTGCGGCTGGCGCGCGGGTTCGCCTCGATCATGTAGATGACCTGGTCCTTGATGGCGAACTGGATGTTGAGCAGGCCGACCACGCCCAAGCGAAGCGCCAAGCGGCGCGCGATGGAGCGCAGCTGCGCCTGGATGGCATCGGAAAGCGAGAACGGCGGCGTGCAGCATGCCGAGTCGCCGGAATGGATGCCGGCCATCTCGATATGCTCCATGATGGCGCCGACGTAGGTTTCGTCGCCATCGCACAATGCGTCAAGGTCAAGCTCGACGGCTCCCTCGAGGAAACGGTCGAGATACACCGGGTGATCGGGCGTAATCTTTGCGGCTTCCGCCATATAGCGCTTCAGCTGCCCGTCGTTGTAAACGATGCCCATGCCGCGCCCGCCGAGCACATAGCTCGGGCGCACGAGCAGCGGGAACCCTATTTCGGCGGCAACCTGTCGCGCCTGCTCGAACGTGGTCGCCTGCCCGGCGGCCGGATAGGCGATGTCGAGCTCGTCGCATACGGCACGGAACCGGTCGCGGTCCTCGGCAAGGTCGATGGCCTCGGGCTTGGTGCCCATGATGTTGACGCCGGCATCCTGCAGGGCCGCCGCCAGCTTAAGCGGGGTCTGCCCGCCTAACGTGACCACCACGCCCTCGGGCTGCTCAACGTCGACGATGTCCATAACGTCCTCGAAGGTGAGCGGCTCGAAATACAGCTTGTCGGAGGTATCGTAATCGGTCGACACGGTCTCGGGGTTGCAGTTGACCATTATCGTCTCATACCCCGCGTCGCGCAGCGCATAGCTGGCGTGCACGCAACAGTAATCGAACTCGATGCCCTGTCCGATACGGTTCGGACCGGCGCCTAAGATCATGACGCTCTTGCGACCCGGCGTGGGAACGGCCTCGTTCTCGTCGGCGTCATAGGTCTTGTAATGGTACGCCGTGGTGCCGGGGAACTCGGCGGCGCAGGTGTCGACCGTCTTAAACGCAGGCACGACGCCGAGCTGCTTGCGGCGAGCGCGCACCTCAAGCTCATCGGACCCGGTCAGGTGTCCAATCTGCACGTCGGACAGGCCCATACGCTTAAGCAGCCGAAACGCTTGCGCGTCAAGCCCGTCAAGCGACATCCCGCGAAGGTTCTCCTCGACGGTGACGATATCGCGCATACGGTCGATGAACCAGGGGTCGATGCCCGTGGCCTCGTGCATGCGCTGGGTGCTCCACCCGCGGCGCAGCGCTTCTGCCATATAGAAGATGCGATCTTGCGTGGGACGGCCGACCAGGTCGTCGAAGCCGTCCTCCTCCAGCACGTCCTTGCATTTGCCGTCGGCGTTCAGGCCGGCGCGCCCGTTCTCCAACGAGCGCATGGCCTTGCCCATCGCCTCCTCGAACGTGCGGCCGATCGCCATGACCTCGCCCACGGCCTTCATGCGCGTGGACAGCACATCATCGGCGCCCTGGAACTTCTCGAAGGCGAAGCGCGGCGCCTTCACCACGCAATAGTCGATGGACGGCTCGAAACATGCCGGCGTGGCCTTGGTGATATCGTTGACGATCTCATCGAGCGTGTATCCGACGGCAAGGCGCGCCGCGGCCTTGGCAATGGGGAAACCGGTAGCCTTCGATGCAAGCGCCGAGGAGCGCGATACGCGCGGGTTCATCTCGATGACCACCATGCGGCCGTTTCGCGGGTTCACGGCGAACTGCACGTTCGACCCGCCCGTTTCCACGCCCACCTTCTCAAGGATCGCCAGACTTGCCGCGCGCATGCGCTGATACTCCACATCGCTGAGCGTTTGAGCAGGGGCGACGGTGATGGAATCGCCCGTATGCACGCCCATGGCGTCAAGGTTCTCGATGGAGCAGACGATGATGCCGTTGCCGGCCTTGTCGCGCATGACCTCCATCTCGTACTCTTTCCAGCCCTCGATGGATTCCTCGACGAGCACCTCGCCGGCTGGCGACAGCTCCAGGCCCTGCGGCACGATCAGGCGCAGCTCATCTTCGTTGTGCGCGATGCCGCCGCCGGCACCGCCCATGGTGAAGCTCGGACGCAAAACCACCGGGTACCCGAGCTTTGCCACGATGGCCAGCGCGTCCTCGACGCGATACGCGTAATCGCTGCGAGCCGTCTCGATGCCCAGCTCGGCCATGCACTCGTTGAACAGCTTCCGGTCCTCGCCGCGCTTGATGGCGTCAAGATCACAGCCGATCATCTCGACCCCGTACTTCTTCAGGATGCCCGATTCCGCCAGCTTGACGGCGGCGTTCAAGCCGGTTTGCCCGCCCAAGGTGGGCAACAGCGCATCCGGGTGCTCACGGGCGATGACCCGCTCGATGAACTCGGCGGTGATAGGCTCGACATAGGTGCGGTCGGCCATGGCAGGATCGGTCATGATGGTAGCCGGGTTCGAGTTGACCAGCACAACGCGGTAACCCTCTTCCTTGAGCACCTTGCAAGCTTGCGTTCCGGAGTAGTCGAATTCGCACGCCTGGCCGATGACGATGGGGCCCGAGCCGATGACCAGGATGGTTTCGATATCGTTGCGTTTAGGCATTCGCGGGCTCCTTCGCTGCTTCGGCGCCGAACCGCCAGCCGCCCAAGCGGTCGACGGCGATGTCGATGTCCAGATAATCCTTGCGTCCCTCCATCAGGCGCGCGAACGCCGTGAACAGATAGTGCGCATCGGTCGGGCCCGGGGCGGCCTCGGGGTGGTACTGCACGCAGAATGCGGGGACGTCCAAAAACGCCACGCCTTCCACCGTGCCGTCGTTGAGGTTGACGTGGGTGAGCTGAATGCGCCCGAAACGCTTGTTCCGCACAACGGGGGCGATGCCGGCGCGCACCCAGAAACGCAGGTCATCGTGATGTTCGGTATGCCCGCCGGAAAATTCGGGCACAAGCTCGCCCATGCTGGGGAACAGCACGCCGAACCCATGGTTTTGCGCCGTGATCTCCACGCGTCGCGTGAGAAGGTTCATCACGGGATGGTTGCCGCCTCGATGGCCGAACTTGAGCTTCTCGATGTCGGCGCCGGCGGCCTTGCCCATCATCTGGTGACCCAGGCAGATGCCGAACATCGGCACCTTGCCGAGCAGCTTCTCAACCTGGGAATACGTGCCCGAAACCGCATCGGGGTCGCCGGGGCCGTTGCTTAAGAACACGCCATCGGGATGCTGCGCGAGCACGTCCTCGGCCGGCGTGTCCCACGGCACGCACGAAACCGAGCACCCGGCGCGCACGAGCCCGTCGAGGATGGAGCGCTTCACGCCGCAATCGTAGGCGATCACGTTGAAACGGGTAGCAGGGGCTTCCGTCAAAGCGAACCGCACGCTGTCCGGCACATCGTCGGCGGTATGCGCATAGGGGCGCTCGCACGACACCGTGGCGGCAAGGTTTTGCCCCACGATGCTCTCGCTCGCGCGCACTTTCGCCAGCAGGCTTTCCGCATCGTCGTCGACGGTGGAGATGATCGCGCGCTGGGCTCCGTGATCGCGGACGTGACGAACGAGCGCACGCGTATCCACGCCCTCGATGGCCACCACGCCGCTACGTTTCAGATACTCGGCGAGCGGCATGTCGCTTCGCCAATTGCTCGGCGTCGCGCACATATCGCGAACCACCAGGCCCCGCAAAGCGGGCTTGGCCGATTGCGCATCCTCAAGGTTCACGCCGTAATTCCCGATTTGCGGATAAGTCAACGCTATGATCTGGCCTGCATAGCTCGGGTCGCTGATCACCTCGAGATAGCCCTCGAGCGAAGTGTTGAAGCAAATCTCACCGAACGCCTCGCCTTCGGCGCCGCGTGCGCTGCCGAAGAACACCGAACCGTCCTCTAAAGCCAAAGCCGCCCTTACGCCAACCCCCTTCGAGGTCCCGCGTAGCAGCTGTTCCGTTACGTTGCTCACATGCAACTCCTTTCATGATGGCAAGCGCGAACCGACCCCTTGACGCGGCGGCCCCGCAAGTCGAGGGCCGAACAGCATGTCGCCAATGCCGTCCATCGCCTGCCATATTCCTTTTCGGTCTCTCCGTACCGCCCTTAAAGGACTCCGAGCAGTATACATCTTGATAGCTGTTTCAATTCCTATTTATGCGGTTTTATTACCTATTGTTAACGTAATATGCAGTGCAATTATTCCGTATTTTTGTGCAGGCGCACATAAACCCCAGGTGGGACGCGAATTTCAAGCTGATTTGCCATTGAGGGAACCCTTCTTGGCGTAGTAGGATGTCCGATAAACGGGGAAACGCTCAGAGATCGGAAAGGGGAAGATCAATGGGAATCGACGACCGGGCGACAAGCCAGCCTCCTGGCGCGATGCGCGGCGCCATTGTGGGAACGGTGGCGCTCGTAACGGTGTTCGCCGCCGCCTCCGCGCCTATCCCGCTGTACGCCACATGGCAGCAGCAACTGGGGATCTCCGCCTCCGATGTGTCCATGACCATCGTCATGTACCTGTTCGGCGTGCTGACCGTCCTGTTCTTCGCCGGATCGTTGTCCGACGCTTCCGGGCGCAGGCCGACCGTCGGCGCCGCGCTCGCCTGCGGCGTTGCCGGATGCCTGCTGTTCATGGGCCTCTCGAACGGCCCGATGCTTCAGTTCGCCCGTTTCGTACAAGGGGTTTCCTGCGCGCTGTCCATGAGCGCCACCTCGGCGTTCGTGATCGACTGCACTTCGGAGCGCCATCGCACCTTCGGCATGACCATCGCAAGCACCGGCTACCTGATCGGGCTTACCGTAGGGTCCCTGGGCATCGGGTTTTTCGCCACGGTGTCCACCGCCTACTGGCAGGTATTCGCCGTTTTCGGGGTCATCATGCTCATCACGATGCTCGCGCTGCCCTTCACGCCCGAAACCGTGCACAACCGCATCACTCTGAAAAAGGCGATCAAGCCCATGACGCATGTGCCGGCACATCTTCGCGGGCTGCTGCCTATCGTTGCCGGCGGCTATATATCTACATGGTCGATCGGCTTTTTCTTCCAGTCGCTGGCCACACCGGCCTCGGTGGACTACTTTGCGGCCACCGATCCGCTCATCCCTTCCTTGGTGCTGGCCTTGGCCATGGCGCCGAGCGCCCTTGGAGGCCCGCTTTCCGCGCGTATAGGCACACGTCCCTCGATGATCTTCGGCTACATCATCATGTTCTGCGCGGCCGCCGCTCTGGAGGCATGCATGCTTCTAGGCGTTCTAGTCCCCTATCTGCTGATCGAGGTGGTGTTCGCCATCACCTCGGGCATGATCTTGTCCTCAAGCCTGCACATGCTCATCAGCGCATCCACGCCGCAGGAGAACGCCAGCGTGGTAACGCTTGCCAACCTCAGCGGCTATGTGGGGTCGACCGTCGTCTCCACCATCCAAACCGCGCTCACCGCCACATTCGATCTGGCAACGGTGTATGCCATCATCGTTTTGCTGGCCGCCATCTCGATCGTGCCGGGATGCGTGGCGATGTTCAAGCAACGGGGATAACAGCAAGCGAAAAGCCCTTTGCGTCGGAATCGATCGCCATGCTTCGAAGGATTCCGGCGCATGCCGTCGGGCTTGCAATGACGAGGAGGGGACATGAACGAAAGCCGCAACGCATCGAATGCAAGAGACCTGAGAAGCGCCATCATCGCGGCGTGCGCCATGCTGCTGACCTTCGCTGCGGTGGCGGTGCCCGTGCCGTTGTACGCCGAGTACAAGATAGCCCTAGGCCTCACCGACGCCGACATCTCGCTGACCATGGTGTCGTATCTGATCGGCGTGCTGACCATCTTGTTCATCGGCGGTTCGCTGTCGGATGCGCTTGGACGCAGGCCGCTTGTGGCCGCCTCGCTGCTGTTCGGCGCGCTTGCCTGCGCACTGTACATCTGGTTGCCCAACGGCATCGCCTTGCAGGTCGCGCGCATGGTGCAGGGCGTTTCCTGCGGGCTTACCATGAGCGCCACCTCGGCGTTCATGCTCGACTGCACCTCGCAGCGCTATCGCACGTTCGGGACCACCATCGCAAGCACCGGATGTTTGATCGGCATGATGATCGGGTCTTTGGGCATCGGCATCTATGCCACGTTCTCGCGCGACTACACCCCCCTGTTCGCCGTGCTCATCGTGCTGATGGCGCTCACCGTCATCCTGCTCCCCCTTGCGCAGGAAACGGTCACGCAGCGGATCACCATCCGCAAGGCCATCAAGCCGCTTGTGCGCATCCCGAAAAACCTGCGCCCGGTATTCCCCCTTGCCG
Source organism: uncultured Senegalimassilia sp. (assembly GCF_934630535.1). Lineage (GTDB taxonomy): Bacteria > Actinomycetota > Coriobacteriia > Coriobacteriales > Eggerthellaceae > Senegalimassilia. The sequence goes on along the minus strand of NZ_CAKTVU010000004.1, from coordinate 69,609 downwards.
CCGGATGCTATATCGCCGCATGGGGCACCGGCGTGTTCTTCCAGTCGCTGTCGACCCCCGCTGCGGTTGCGTACTTCCAATCAACCGATCCGCTGATCCCCGCGCTCATGTTCGCGCTTGCCATGGCTCCAAGCGCGCTCGGCGGCCCCATGTCCGCCCGTACCACCACGCGCTTCGCCGTGTACGGCGGCACGGCGCTGCTGTGCATCACCTACGCGATCTTGTGGGTCACGCTGACGAAGGGCATGACGGTGCCCTTCCTGATCGCCGACGGCGTGTTCAGCGTTTCCACCGGCATCCTGCTTTCGGCCAGCATGCACATGCTCATCAGCTACAGCGACCCCGCGGACAGCGCAAGCGTGGTGTCGCTGATCAACTTCACCGGCTATGTGGGGTCGACCGTGGTGAGCATCGCAATGAGCGCGATCGCGAACACGATGGCGCTCGGCACCGTCCTTATGGTGGGATTCGCCATCTCCATGGTGTTCATGATCCCTGGTTTCGCAACAAGGGCGCTGCGCAAATAGCTTGCCTGAGCAGCCCCTGCCTTTTTTGAAACCGGACATATCCGAATGCGCCTCAATACGGCGACGAAGTCGAGGGCCGGACATCCTAAGCTCGGGAACGCTATGCGCAATCCACGCACATTCCCGAGCTTTTCTGTTTGTTCCCTTGTTGAGGATACGATATTCGCTGAGTGCGGTTTTACCGGCACGCTTATTCAATATTTAGCACTATTCTCAATATTGTATGCAGCTGTTATTCGTTGCAATCTTCCTTTGCCGCAAACTGGATGCGGGTCATGGCCGATTTTCCCAAAATGACACCTGGACGAAGCGCCAAGGGCCATGTACGATGCCGACAAAGGAGGGAACCGAAGCCAAGGACGAGCCGATGAACCAGACCGAATCAGCCACAAGCCAACCTCCGGGTGCCGTACCGCTACCCGATGAGATCGTTGCCACAAGGGCCTTATCACCGCGCTCGCTGCGTCGCTGGCTTCCGTTGCGCTGCACGCACGCCCCGGACAATCACCAAAGCATAAGATAACGGGACTTCGCGCTTCATCGCCCCGCGCATAGCCGACATCCGCATGATTCCGTTTTCGCCGTCCGACCTTGAAACGTCGGCATGGTTCGTTACGGTTTCCGCTTCGCGAATGCGCGTTATCACCGGCTACCCCCGCTTATGCGACTATCCAACACAGTTCTCTAATACGGTCCTGCCGATGCAAGGCCAGAACGACTGCGCGTTGAGGCACGGGCAATGTGCCGGGCAGCGCAAAACCGATTCAGAATAGTCAAAGAAAGGACGATGTGCTTGTGACTGAGATAGATAACGACGGCAAAACCGCGGAAAGCTGGCGAAGCGCGCTTATCGCCACCGCCGCCCTGGTTGCCGCCTTCGCAGCCGCAGCGGTACCCATACCGCTTTACGCAGACTACCAGATCACGTTGGGGCTTACCGATTCCGATATCTCGATGACCACCGTTTACTATCTAGCGGGCGTGGTTTTCGTGCTGTTCATGGGCGGGTCCCTATCCGATGCCCTCGGGCGCAAGCCCTTAGTAGCAGCCGCATTGATTTCAGGGGCCGTAAGCTGCGCATTGTTCGCGTGGCTGCCAAGCGCTACGGTCCTGCAAGGAGCCCGATTGGTACAAGGCATCTCATGCGGGCTGACCATGAGCGCCACCTCGGCGTTCGTGCTCGACTGCACATCCCATCACCACCGTACGTTCGGCACCACCATGGCCAGCACCGGCGCGCTCATCGGCCTTACCGTAGGATCGTTGGGCATCGGGGTTTTCGCCATATATTCGCAATGCTATGCGATCGTGTACGTTGCATTCGTTGCAGCGATGCTGCTCATTTGCGCGTTGCTGCCCCTGACGCACGAGACGGTCACGCATCGCATCACGGTACGACATGCGGTCAGGCCGCTGGTGCATGTGCCCAAAAACCTGCATGGGGTCTTTCCCATCGCCGCGGGATGCTATATCGCCGCCTGGGGAATCGGGATGTTCTTCCAATCGCTTTCGACGCCGGCTGCCGTGCAGTATTTCGGTTCCACGGACCCGTTGCTTCCCGCCATCATCCTGGCACTGGCCATGGCGCCGAGCGCGCTGGGAGGCCCCATGTCCGCTCGCACCTCTACGCGTTTTGCGCTCGGAGGCGGCAACGCGTTGATGTTCGCAACCTGCGCCGGCCTGTTCTTCGCGTTGAACGCGGGGGCGAAAATTGTGTTCTTGCCGCTATGCTTCGTGTTCGCAGTCGCTTGCGGCATCATCTTGTCCGCTAGCCTGCATTTGCTGGTGAGCTACAGCGACCCGTCGGAAAGCGCCACCGTGATCTCGCTCATCAACTTCGGCGGATATGCGGGTACCACCATCATCAGCGTCCTTATGAGCGCGCTTGCCGCAACCACCACGCTGGCGAACGTACTTGCGCTGGTGTCCGTTATCGGAGCCTGCGCCATGATCCCCGGAGCCATCATGGGACTTAGGTCGATTCGCAAGTAAACGAAAGCGGGACATCACCGTTGAGGTGATGCCCCGCTTCATGTGCAGGCTGGGTTCGCGATTACTCGACGATCTTGCCGTCTTCCATGGTGGCGTAGCCGCCGACGTACACGTCGGTTGCACGGCCGGTGAGCTCGGCCCCGATGAAGCCGGAGTTCTTCGCCTTGCTGCAGAAGTCCGCAGCGTCGACGGTCCAGGCGGCCTCGGGGTCGATGACCGTCAGGTCGGCGGTGCAGCCGGCCTCGAGCGCCACGCGCTCCACGCCCAGGATGGCGCGCTGGTTGGCGCCCATGAGCTCGGTCATACGCTCCCAAGAGATCTTGCCGGTGGCCACCAGGTTGGTGATGACCAGGCCCAGGCTGGTCTCCAGGCCGATCATGCCGAACGGCGCCAGCTCGAACTCGCGGTCCTTCTCCCATGCGGTGTGCGGGGCATGGTCGGTGACGATGGCGTCGACGGTGCCGTCGACCACGCCGGCGATAAGGGCCTCGGCGTCGGAAGCCGTGCGCAGCGGCGGGTTGACCTTGAGCGCCGTGGAGTAATCGTCGCCGATGTTGTCCTCGGTGAGGAACAGGTGATGCGGGGTGACCTCGCAGGTGACCGGCAGGCCCTCGGCCTTGGCGGCGCGCACCATGTCAAGGCCGCGCGCGGTGGAGATGTGCTGGATATGCAGCTTGCAGCCGGTCAGGCGGCACAGGGCGATATCGCGGGCGATCTGCAGCTCCTCGCCTTCTGCCGGCCAACCCAGAAGACCCAGGCGCGTGGAGGCGACGCCCTCGTTGACCTGACCGTCGCCGACCAGGTCCTCGTCCTGGCAATGGCTCATGATCACGCGACCGAACTGGCTGGCGTAATCCATGACGCGGCGCATCATGCCGGCTGCCTGGATGCCGCGGCCGTCATCGGTGAAGGCAACGGCGCCGTGAGCGACCATGTCGCCCATCTCGGAGAGCGTCTCGCCCTTCAGGCCCTGCGAGCAGGAGCCGGACACGTGCACGCGGCACTTGCCGGCCTGGGCGGCGATGGACTTCACATACTCGACGGCGACGGCGTTGTCGACCACCGGGTTGGTGTTGGGCATGGCGCACACCGCCGTGAAGCCGCCATGGGCTGCGGCGCGGGTGCCGCTGGCGATGTCTTCCTTCTGCTCGAAGCCCGGCTCGCGCAGATGCACGTGCATGTCGACCAGGCCCGGTACGACGATCTTGCCGGCCAGGTCGCGCTCGACGCCCTTCTCCAGGGTAAGACCCTTGCCGATCTCGACGATCTTACCGTCGCGGATGAGGATGTCGGCGGTTTCGTTCAGACCGACCTGAGGGTCGATCACGTGCGCGTTCTTAAGCAGTAATGCCATCTTCGCTCCCTCCAAGCAGCAGGTACAGGGCGGCCATGCGGGTCAGGATGCCGGCATAGACCTGGTCAAGGATGACCGAACGCTCCGGGTGGTCGGCCATAAAGGAATCCAGCTCGACGCCACGGTTGATGGGGCCGGGATGGCAGACGATGCAGTCGGGGCGCATGAGCTTGTTGCGCTTCTCGGTGAGGCCGTAGAGCATGTTGTACTCGCGTAGGCTGGGGTACGGCGCACCCTCGAGGCGCTCGCGCTGGATGCGCAGCATGTACACGACGTCGAGCTCGGGGAGCACCTCGTCGATGTTGTGCGAGATGTGGTCGACGCCGAGCACCTCGGGGCATGCAGGCAGCAGCGTGGGCGGGGCGATGGCGGTGACCTCGCAGCCCATGATCTTCAGGGCCGGGATAAGGCTGCCGCACACGCGGGAGTGCCCGATGTCGCCGACGACGCCGACCTTCAGGCCGTCGAGACGGCCCTTGGTCTGCCAGATGGTGTACAGGTCGAGCAGCGCCTGCGTGGGATGCTGGTGCTTGCCGTCGCCTGCATCGATGACGTGGACGCCGGACACATCGGCGATCTTGCGCGGCACGCCGGCGTGCTTGTCACGCACGACGATCATGTCGATCTTGTAGGAGCACAGCGTTTCCACCGTGTCCACCAGGCTCTCGCCCTTGACCGAGGAGGTGGAGCTGCCGCCGAAGTTCAGGCTTGCGGCGGACAGGCGCTTCTCGGCCATCTCGAAGCTCGAGCGCGTACGGGTGGACGGCTCGTTGAACATGTTGACCACGGTGAAGCCCTTGAGCGTGGGCACCTGCTTGATGCGACGCTCGTTGACCTCTTTGAACTTCACGGCCGTTTCCAGGATGGCCATGATGTCATCGGCGGAATACTCCGTGATGTCGATAAGATGCTTATGGTTGAAAGCCATTCCCTATTCACCTCCCAGCGGTGCGGCGCCGATGTGCGCGCCGTCGGACATTTCCAGAATCTCGACCTCGGACTTGCCATCCACTTCCTCCAGGAACAGGCGCACGTTCTCCTGTGCGGCGGAAGGCACGTTCTTGCCGACGTAATCGGCGCGGATGGGAAGCTCGCGATGCCCGCGGTCCACCAGCACGGCCAGCTCCACGCGAGCCGGGCGGCCGATGTCCATGAGCGCGTCGAGCGCGGCGCGGATGGTGCGGCCAGTGAAGAGCACGTCGTCGACGAGCACGACGTCCTTGCCGTCCATATCGAAGTCGATCTCGGTGGAATGCACTTCGGGGGCGAAGTGGGTGGCGAAGTCGTCACGGTAGAAGCTGATGTCAAGCTTGCCGAGCGGCACCTTCGTGCCCTCGATCTGCTCGATCTTCTCAGCCAGGCGCTTGGCGAGCAGGTCGCCGCGCGTGACGATGCCGACGAGCGCGAGGTTGTCCGCGCCCTTGTTGGTCTCGAGGATCTGATGCGCGATACGCATCAGAGAGCGCTCGATCTCGTCTGCGTCCATGCAGACGTTCTTGACCGTCCCTGCGTCAGTCATACACACCCTTTCTCTAGTCGAGTGCGTACAGACAGACACGTCTTTCGGGAAAGCCGCCGAGTTTTTCGGCCCGCCCGAACCTTGACGCCATGTCGCAAGGCATAAAAAACGCCTTTGCGGCTGACAAAGGCTTCATCTCAGATCCGCTCTTGTGAAAGCGAGCGATTCGGGTGTTACCTTGTCGGTCTCTCTGTACCGCATTTAAAGGAACTGTTGGCAGTTTATGCGGACAGGCGCGGTTTGACAACCCCGAATATCGAAAAAACAACCCGAGCGGTCGGATTTTATGCAACGAGGCGCAATCGGCGGGCGCAGATGGGCGAGTCGGCCCCACCCGCCGATGCGATTCACGCGGAAGCTAGCCGACCAGCGCGGCCATGCGGGCGGCCAGAGAACCCCAGGACACGGCGGTGGCATCGAAGCCGGTTCCCTCAAGGGGGCTCGCCGCAGCCGCTTCAAGCTGCTCCCGCAGCGCTTCCGAAAGACGCTGCTCGAAGGCCGGCAGATCTTCGGGCGCGGGCACGTCGACGCCCTCGATGCGCGGCGGTTCCACGAACGAGACGGGGGCATCGGCGAGGCTCGCATCGAGCCACGGGCGAACGCCGGGCAGGCTCGTGACCACCGCTCGGCACCCGCTTGCAAGCGCCTCCACCGTGACAAGCGGCAGCCCCTCGAAAAACGAGGGCAGGACGAAAACGTGGCTTCGGTTATAGGACAGCACCAGGTCGTCTTGCGAGACGCGCCCGCCGAACACCACCGGGAAACGGCAGCCACCGGCCAGCTTCACGATGCGATCGTATTGCACCTGGTCGCTGTAGCCGCCGACCAGGCATAGCTCCACGGCCTGCGGGTCGAGGGGCAACAGGTCCATGGCGCGTATGAGGCTTTCCACACCCTTGGCGCGGCAGATCTTGCCCACATACAACACACGCAACGGCCGAGCGGCGCGCAGGCCGCCACGAGGAGCGAACTCCTGAGAGTTGTAGCCGGTCCCCACGACGTGGATGCGATCGGCAGGCAGGTCGAACAACTCGGCGATCTCGGCCTTCTGCGCCTTGTGCAGCGCCATCACCCCATCGAGCGAGCGGACGGCTGCCATGATGCGGTCCTTCTCAAGGTCATGGTTGCGCAGCTGGCGAAGGTCGGTGGAATGGCAAACCGCCCAGATCGGGCACGGGCGCCCCTTCCGACCCGCCGCTTCCCCATTCGCGTCCGGTAACCGATTTTCACCGGCAAGCTCATCGAGCACGTCGCAAGCCGTGGAGCAGGCCAGGTACAGATGATGGCAGATGATCGCCTCGGGCTTGAAGTCGAGCACCGCCTGTCGGATGCGTTGCCCGAACGCGCTGCGGAAGGCTTGGACCATCTCCGGGGTCATGTCGCGATATCGCGTGGCCTCATAAGGCATGACGTCGCTCATGCCGCACACGGGAAAAGGCAGCTCGGGCGTGCGGAAACGCACCGGAAAGAACTCGACGCCGGGGGCGAGCTGCGGCGAGTCGTCCTTATCGATGCCGGCGATGACGGCGACTTGGTGCCCAGCGGCGGCCATGGAGGCCACCGTTTCTGCCAGGTACACGCCGCTGCCGGTGCTATCGGGCTTTTGGGCGGATATGCAGAGGATGCGCATGAAGGTCCTTTCGGGAACTGAAAGCATTGGGTTCGGAAGCGTCGCGGGAGACCCTATGAGCGGGCGATATCGCGCAATGCGTTCAGGGCATCGTCGCAATCCTGCAGCGAGTTCATGGCGCCGAAGCTGAAGCGCACCACCCCCTGCTGCTGCGTGCCGAGCGCCGTGTGCATGAGCGGGGCGCAATGCGCGCCGGGACGGACGCATATGCCCCACCCCTGCGAGAGCCTGTCGGCGATCTCGCCGGAATCGGCATCGCCGACGTTGACGGCGACGATGCCGCAACGCCGCCCTGAGCCGCCGCCGAGGACCTGCATGCCGCGGATGTCCGCAATGCCGTCCAGGAAACGCGCGACCAGGCCCTCGATGTGCGCCTGCACGTCGGCCACGCCGCGCTCGCCCAACCAGCGGCACCCCGCCGCAAGGCCCGCCAACCCGTGCGCGTTCGCCGTACCCGCCTCAAGAGCCTCGGGCATGAAACGCGGATGGCGCTCGTCGAAGCTGTGAACGCCCGAACCGCCTTCCACAAGCGGCGCGACATCAAGGCCCGGACGCACGCATAGCCCGCCAGTGCCCTGCGGCCCGTACAGGCTTTTGTGACCGGTGAAGCACACGACATCGGCGCCGATGCCCGATGCCGAGAACGCCCATGCGCCGGCGGTCTGCGCTGCATCGAGGATGAACAGCGCGCCGGCCTTATGGGCGGCGGCGGCCATGCGCTCGATGTCGTACACATCGCCGGTGACGTTGGAAGCATGCGTGACCGCGACCAAGCTGGCGCCGACGACCGCGCGCTCGTAAGATTCCCAATCAAGCGAGCCATCGGGCAGGATGGCGGCAACGCGCACCTGGCAGCCGCGCTCGTCACGCGCACGATTGAGCGGGCGCAGCACGGAATTGTGCGAAGCGGCCGTGGTCACGGCGATGCCACCCGCAGGAAGCAGCCCCTCGATGGCGATGTTGAGCGCCATGGTGGCGTTCAAAGCGAACGAAACGCTGCCGGCGCCCCAGGCGTCGAGCAGGTTGGAAACCGCCTGGCGCGCTCCGAACACCGCCATGCTCGCATCGAGGGCCGCCTGATGCGACCCGCGCCCCGGGCCGCCGAAAGACGACATGGCCCCGCATACCGCATCGATGACGGCCTGGGGCTTATGCATGGTGGTGGCCGCATTATCCAGATAGATCATGGCATATACCCAATCGTTTGAAGGTGATATCGGTTACCGGTTTCCACCGGAATCTTGAGAGCATCATGAAGACAGATCGAGAAAGACGGATGCGCCCGCGAAACGCGCATGATGGACCGCGAGGCGGAAGCCGCACAGCCCATCCGCGAACAGCAACGTCGGCAAGGGCCCGAAACGCTACGCTGCGCCTTCGAGCTCGGCGGCGGTGATAGCCGCGCCCAAAGCCCCCGCGAAACGTGCGTCGGGGCAAGAACCTACCGGGGAGCCCAGCTCGGCCTCCAAGCGCGAGCGAACGTAATCGTTTTCGCACAGGCCGCCCGTCAGGTGATAGCGCGCCGCAGGGACCTGCCCCACCAGCGTGCACACGCGCGCCACCACCGAATCGATGACGCCGCGGGCGATGTTCTCACGCGGCTCACCCTTGCCCACCAAGGAGATGACCTCGGATTCCGCGAACACGGTGCACATGTTGGAGATGACGGTGGGCTGTCCGGCCGCGGCCAGGCGGGCAAGCTCGGCTTGGCTCACGCCCAAACGGTCCGCCATGATTTCCAGGAAGCGCCCGGTCCCCGCCGAGCATTTGTCGTTCATGACGAACTTGCGCACCTTGCCGCCGGCAAGGCCGATGGCCTTGGTGTCCTGCCCGCCGATGTCGATGACGGTGCCGTCTTCGCCGAACAGCGCCGATGCGCCGCGAGCGTGGCAGGTGATCTCGGTGACCACCTTGTCCGCATACGGCACCGCCACACGGCCGTAGCCCGTTGCCACCACCGGCATCTCGCCCGCCTCGAACCCCTCGCGGGCAAGCGCGCCGCGCACCTGCTCGGCAACCTCGACGCTTGAGAAGCCGGTGGGGATGACCAGCTTGAACGCGATGGCGCCCGAAGAGTCCGCCACGACGGCCTTCGTAGCCGTGGAACCGATGTCGATGCCGATGCCCGCCATACCCGATGCTCCCTGTCTTTCGTTGCAAGCCCATGAAACCGCACCCCATCAGACGCTTTCGCATCTGATGCAAATAGATGCATACCTTCATGCGACTATACTATACTGGCAATGATACCGACACGACCCCATAAGAAAGGACCGCGCATGAGCACGGACAACCCCGCGAGCGGCGCCATGTGCGACGGCGATCGCATACGCCTGACCACGCTCACCGACAAAGGCGGTTGAGCGGCGAAATGGGGTCCGGGAGACCTCTCCGAGATTCTGCGCGATATCGCGCCGGCCGTGCCCGATCCGAACCTGCTGCTAGGCTTCGACACCGCAGACGACGCGGCGGTTTGGCAGGTGGACGAAAACAACGCCGCAGTGCTGACGCTCGACTTCTTCACGCCAGTGGTCGACGACCCGTATGAGTTCGGCGCCGTTGCCGCGGCCAACGCCCTGTCCGACGTGTTCGCCATGGGCGGCAGGCCCGTCACCGCGCTCAACATCCTGGCCTTCCCCAGCTGCATGGGCACCGAAGTGGTGGGAGACGTGCTGCGCGGCGGCGCGGACAAGGTGCGCGAAGCCGGGGCGTTCGTGGTGGGCGGCCATTCCATCGAGGACGACGAGCCCAAGTACGGCCTTTCCGTATTCGGCCTGGTGCACCCCGAGCGCATGGTGCGAAACGGCGGGGCGCTGCCAGAAGACGTGCTGTACTACACGAAAACGCTGGGCACGGGCATCATGAACGCCGCGCTGCGGGCGAAGCTGCGAACCGACGAGGACTTGCGCCCGGTCATCGACGGCATGATGGAGCTCAACCGCGCGGCAGCCGAGGCCATGCTGGAATGCGACGCGCACGCGTGCACCGACGTCACCGGTTTCGGCCTTGCCGGGCACCTGCACGAGATGCTCGAAGCGTCGCACTGCGCGGCTCGGCTGGACTGGGACGCGTTGCCCCTGTTCGACGGCGTGTACGAACTGTCATGCGACTACTGCCGCCCCGGCAAGACGTTCGGCATCATCGACTGGGCAAACGCGTTTGTGGAACAAGGCGGCATCGAGGACTTCGAGTACGACGACCGCATGGGCGTGCTGTGCGACCCGCAAACCTCCGGCGGCCTGCTTGTGGCCATCCCACCGGAAAACGCAAGCCGCTTCGAGGCGGAATGCGAACAGCGCCAGGGACGCAAACCCACCCGCATCGGAACGTTCGAAGCCGGTCCGGCGGGCAAGATCTTCGTGAACTGGTAAGCGCGAAGGACGGCGCATCGCAGGGCGCCGATCAGGCGCCGCGCACGACCGCGCATCAGGCAATGCGACGGTCGACCCGGCGGCGCATATAGCTGCAACAGGCAAGACGCAAAACAAGGGGAGCCGTCAAACGACGGCTCCCCTTGCGTTCAGTACAGATCCACTTCGGTGATAGCCTCGAAGGCAAGCCCCCGCTGCCCAAGCGCTTGCTCGAGCGCTTCGCGCTGCTCGACCGGAACGCTCCAGGCAAGGCCGCACCCCGCCGAAATCTCGGAAGGCACCGGGATGACGCGCCCCGGCAGGACGCCTCCGGCCGCGGCGGCCTGCACGGCCATCGCATCGGCCGTGCTATGGAAGGTCACCACCGCATGCGGCGTTTTGCATCGCTGCATCTTGCATACCGCCAACGGTTAGGGGCGCACGACGACGCCGGCCTCAAGCTGCTTTTGGACGATGACGTACATGTTCGTCACCTCGCCCACCGCAAGCTTATCGGCGATGCCGAAATGGTTGAGGCAGGTTCCGCAGCTGAAGATCTCCACGCCGGCTTCGGCGAGCTTTTTCAGGTCGTCGAGCACGGGGCTGCCCTCGACGGTCAGATGCACGCCGCCGTTGTAGGCCAGGATGGCCGCCGGCAGCTCGTCTTGCTGGGTGAGCGCGAACACGAAAGCCTTCATAAGCGTGGCGCCAAGCTCGTCGTCGCCTGCGCCCATGAGCTCGCTCGACAGCACGACCACCTTGCTGCCCGCCGGCACGAGCGGCTGGCATTCCTCGCATACCTCGGCGGCAGCTTGAGCACCCTTCGTGAAGGTCACGGCGAACTCGGTTTCGCCGCGCTGCTCGGAAGCCGTTTCCACCTTGAGCGACTTGCCGAGGTTCTCCAGGTTGTGCATGGCCGTCTTGTTGTCCACCAGCACCTCAAGGGCGCCCTCGCCCATGCCGGCAAGGGCCTTCTTCGCGTTCACCACAGGCAACGGGCACGCCTGTCCCTTGCAATCGAGCTTCTCCATGAGCATCTCCTTTCCGCGGCGTTTTACGCGCCGCACTTGCGCGAATCAATGAGCTACAGCATCTCGATGAACGCGCCCAGGCGGGTTTCCACCTGGCCGGCATCGTTGGTGGAATAATCGGTCTCAAGCTTCATGTAAGGCACGCCGGCTTGCTCGCAGGCGCGCTGCACGCGCACGGCCTCGATGTTGAAGGTGTGGCATGCCTGCAGCACCACTTCGACCACGCCGTCGACCTTGTATTTCTCCACCATGTCCATCATATGCTCGATGCGGCCGTCGTTGGGCGACATGACCGAGCAATTGATCTGCAGATAGCGATCGGAGATGGCGCGAAGGATATCGGGAGCGTCCTCATCGACGAGCATGCCCTGCGTGCGCTCGCCCGAGCAATCGTCGATGCACACGATCACGCCGCCGGCGCGCTCGGCGGTCATGCCCACCTTCTGGATGACGCCTCCGGTGGGGCAGCCCGTGATCATGATGCGCTTGGCGCTGGCGGGAACCGGCCGCTCCCCCGCCTCGTAGGCGCTGCGACGCTTTTCCGCCAGGTCCTCGAGGGCTTGGGCGTAGGTGTCCACGTCGAAGCTGAACGTGGCGCGTAGCAAGGTGGCCATAAGCTCCACGCCGCTCATGGCAGGGGGCTCGTTTTGCTGCAGGTTGTACAAATCCATCATGGCGCGACGGACGCGGTTGCGCTTGCGGACCGCCTCGCGCAGCGCCCCGTCGGTGATCTCCACATTGAAGCGCTGCTCAAGCTCCTCTTTGAGCAGCTTGCATTCCTCGTACCAGATATCGCCGGCATAGCTGCGATTGCGGGCCTGGGGCAGCTGCATGACGTGCACCGGCTTGATGTCGGCAAGCAGCTCGTACATCTTCTTCTTGCCATCGCAGGTGGTCTCGCCCAAGATCATGTCGCTGAAATAGGTGAACGGGCACTTGTCGGTGAGCGCGAAGCCGTACGTGCCCTTGATGAGCGGGCAGAGGTTTTTCGGCAGCACCGTTTCGGCATCGGGGATGGTCTCGTTGTTCATGCCGCACAGGCCCACCGCGCCTGCGCCCGCGGCATCGACCAGCTCAAGCGGGCTGTACGAGCACAGATAGCCGCACAGCTTGCCGCCTTCCTGCTTGTAGTTCATGGCGTTGACGAAGCTGGCGCGGCGCGCCTCGTCGAAGGTGTCGTAGATGCCGGGCAGGTCGATGGGCACCGCCGGCTCGTTTGCGGGATCGAACATGAAAGCCTCTATTCGTTTCTCGTCTGTGATGATGCGCACGCAAATGCACATGCGCGCAGAACGCAAGCATGTTTGCGGGAGCAGGATATAGCGCGCCCGATGGCAGAAAACAGCGCGACTTTCAACCGACTATAGCACCGCCGTGCAACCGCGCCGCCGCGCAAAACGAAAACGGCACCTGCAATCCGCAAGTGCCGTTCGCAAAGTCGAAATGGACGGGAAACGCGCAACCGCAACGCTACTTCGCGCTGTTCCTGGCGTACACGAACCAGTAGGCAAGGCCGACCAGGACGCCGCCGATGATGTTGCCCACCGTCGCGGCGGACAGGTTGAACAGGATAGCCGTCACATCAAGCGCGCCGGCGTTGGCGACCGCCGCGCCGAACCCGGCGGACTTCATGAGCAGGCCCGTGGGCAGGAAGAACATGTTCGCCACGCAGTGCTCGAAGCCGGCCGCAACGAAGAAGCTGATGGGGAGCATTATGCCGAGAACCTTATCAACCACGGTACGCGCCGAAAAGCCGATCCACACCGCCAGGCACACCATGACGTTGCACATGATGCCCTTGGCCATGAGCACGAGCCAAGCGGGGGTGACCTTGCCGACGGCCACCGACACCATGGCATCGCCCACGGCGCCCCCGTTCATCGCGCCGACGCCGCACCAGTAGATGAGGGCCACCACGATAAGCGAACCGACCAGGTTGCCCAGCCACACGATGACCCAGTTGCGCACCAGACCGCCGATTTTGATCTTCTTCGACGCCAGGCCCGTGACCATGAGCATGTTGCCGGTGAACAGCTCGGCGCCGCAGCACAGCACGAGCACCAGGCCCAAGCTGAAGCAGATGCCGCCGACCATGCGCTGAGCGGCGAACGGCACGGCCGAATCGCCCAAGAACACCAGGAAATACGTTGCGCCGAACGCGATGAACGCGCCGGCGAGCATTGCCAGCACGAAGCACTTCGCGCCCGCCATGCCGGCCTTGCCCTCGGCCAGCGTCTCGGCCTTCGCCTCGATCTCGGCGGGGCCGAGCGCATCAGGTCGTAGGGCTTTCACATCTGATTGATCCATTGCCATGGAAACCTCCCCCTGTTCGCGATGTCTCGTCTGTAGGAAAAACACGGTAATTCTTGCATGGCTACGCGCATGAAACGACCTCATTGGCGCGAACGGCGTGAATTGGCCCGTCTGCGATAGCATTTGCCGGACATTTGGCGCACTTGCCGCCTTGCCCCGAGCCGCCACGGCCCTGCCTGCTATATTGAGAGCCGGAAAACCCGCGGCGCCCTGCATACACGGCGTCGCCGCACGCTATAAGGAAAGAGGATCCATGCCCGAACCACGTACCGACCTTTTACGCGCATTGCCCCAGGTCGAAGAGCTTATGCAAGCCGCTCCCATGAAGGCGCTCGAGGCGATCGTCCCCCGCTCGATGCTCGTCGACCGCGCTCGTGCGGCCGTGGATGCGCACCGCCAGCTCATCTTGGCAGGAGAGGCGGACGAGGTCGACGTCGAGGTTATCTTGACCGATGCCGTCAACGGCGCGCTCGCAACGCTGCGCCCGAGCCTCAGGCGCGTCATCAACGCAACCGGCGTGGTCATCCACACCAACCTCGGCCGCAGCGTGCTCGCCGAGCCCGCCGTGCAGGCGGTGGTGGAGGCGGCGCGCGGCTATTCCACGCTTGAATACAGCATCGAGAACATGGCGCGCGGCAGCCGTCACAACCATGTGGAGCACCTCATCTGCGCGCTCACCGGTGCCGAAGCCGCCATCGCCGTGAACAACAACGCGGCCGCCGTCATGATGGTGCTCGCCGAGTTCGCTGCCGGCCACGAGGCCATCGTCAGCCGCGGCGAGCTCGTCGAGATCGGCGGCAGCTTCCGCGTCCCCGACATCATGGCCCAATCCAACGCCCGCATGGTGGAGGTGGGCGCCACGAATAAAACCCACGCCTTCGACTACGAACGCGCCATCACGCCCGACACCGCCATGCTGCTCAAGGTACACCCTTCCAACTACCGCATGATCGGCTTCACCGAAAGCGTTTCGAAGACCGACCTGCGCCGCATCGCCGATGCGGAAAACGCCCGCCGTGCCGCCGAGGGCGCCGCCGCCCCCGAGCTGCTCGTCTACGAGGACCAGGGCTCGGGCGCCTTCATGCACCTCGATGTGTTCGGCGAATACGCCGAGCCCACGGTGCGCGAATCGCTTGCCGAAGGGTGCGATCTGGTCAGCTTCTCGGGCGATAAGCTGCTCGGCGGCCCGCAGGCCGGCATCGTGGTGGGCCGCAAGGAATACATCGACCGCCTGAAGAAGCACCCGCTCGCCCGCGCGCTGCGCCTGGACAAGATGACGCTCGCCGCCCTTGAGGCCACGCTGCGCCTGTATCTGGACCCCGAGGACGCGCTTCGCCGCATCCCCACCCTACGCATGCTCACCGAAGACGCCGAAACGGTGCGCGAACGCGCCAAGGCGCTGATGGCGGCCTTGGCCGAGCGCGTGACGCCAGAGCAGGCGCAGCTGGAGATCGTTGAGGAAACGGGCCGTGCGGGAGGAGGATCGCTTCCCATGTGCGACATCCCCACGTTCTGCGTACGCATGCGATTCCAATCCGGCGACGCGCAAGGCTGCGAGGAGCATCTGCAGCGAAAGCGGGACGTACCCGTAATCGGGCGCATCAAGCGCGAGTGCGTGCTGTTCGACGCGCGCACCATCACCGAAGAGGATATCCCCGAGATCGCCTGCGCCGTGGCCAGCTACTTCACGGCCATCGAAGCGGGAAAGGATGCGTAGCGCACCATGGCAACCGATTCGAAACGAGACCTGGTGCTGGGAACCGCCGGCCACATCGACCACGGGAAATCCAGCTTGATCAAAGCACTCACCGGCACCGACCCCGACAGATTGAGCGAGGAGAAACAGCGCGGCATCACCATCGAGCTCGGCTTCGCTCAGCTTAAACTGCCCGATGGAAGCGCCATGGGCGTGGTCGACGTCCCGGGCCACGAGCGCTTCGTGCGCCAGATGATCGCGGGCTCCACCGGCATCGACGCGGCACTGCTGTGCATCGCCGCCGACGACGGCATCATGCCGCAAACCGAGGAGCACCTGGCGGTGCTCGAGCTTCTGGCGGTGCCCACCTGCGTGGTGGCGCTGACGAAGTGCGACCTGGTGGATGAGGAATGGGCGCTGTTCATGGAAGACGAGGTGCGCAGCCGCCTGGCATCCACGCCGTATGCGCAGGCCGCCATCGTGCCCGTTTCCGCGCGAACCGGGCAGGGCTTGGACGAGTTACGGGAAGCCATACAGCTTGCGGCCCGCGCCACCGCCGGCCGAGCCGAGCAGAAGGCGATGCGCCTGCCCGTGGACCGCAGCTTCACCATCAAGGGCGCCGGCACCGTGGTCACAGGCACGCTTTGGAGCGGCATGGCCCGCGTAGGCGACGAGGTGGAGGTGCTGCCTTCGGGCCTGCGCACGCGCGTCCGAGGCATCCAGGTGCACGGGCAGGCGGTCGAGCAGGCCGCATCGGGTCACCGCACCGCGCTGAACCTGAACGCGGTATCAACCGATGACGTGCGGCCGGGCAGCTTCATCTGCACGCCCGACGCCGTCACGCCCACCGACCACTTCGACGCCGATATCACCTACCTGGGCATCCCCGGCCAGGACAAGCCGCTGGAAACCGGATGCCGCGTCCACGTTGCGCACGGTACCACGGAATGCATCGGCCGCGTGCTGCTCATGGATGGCGTGAAGAGCATTTCCCGTGGTCAAACGGCTGCAGCGCAGATTCGAACCGAAAGCGATGTACCGGTTGCATACGGTGACCGGTTCGTCATCCGATCGTACTCCCCCGTGCACGTGATCGGCGGCGGCGTGGTGCTGCGCGCCCATCCGAAGCGCACCACCACGGTCAGCGAAGCGGACCGCGCGCTGCTCGAGGCGCTGCGCGAAGGCGATGGCGCGAAAGCGGTGAGAACCGTATTCGACGCGGCGGAGTTCCCCGTGACGCCCGCCGACATCGCCCACGCAACCGGGCTTTCCCTTGCGAACGCGGCCGAGGAGCTGGAAGCGCTCGCCGCGCGGAGCGCCGCCGAAAAGCTTTCAGGGGCCGCGGGGGCAAGCGTGCGATTCGCAAGCAAGCGCACGCTTCAGAAGCTTTCGGGGGCGATCGAGAACGCCCTGCTTCGCTTCCATAGCGCAAACCCCGCCGCAACCGGCATGTCGAAAGAAGCGCTGCGCCAAGCCTGCATGCCCCGCTGCGCGCCCGACGCCTTCGATGCGGTGCTTGCACGCGCATGCGCGGAGGGCAAAGCCGTAGCCTATGACGGCACGATCAGCCACCCGCAAGCCGGAGCCGGCGCCCGAAAGCTGGAGGAGGGCAACGCCGACAAGCTGGCCGAGTTGTTGGCGGCAGCTGGCCCGAAGCCGCCCGCGGTAGCCGACCTGTTCACACAAGCCGACATCGCACCGAAGCAAGGTTACAAAGCGCTCGGGCTGCTCGAGAAGCAAGGCCGCGCCGTCAAAGCCAGCGAGGACTTCTACTTCGATGCCGCCGCGCTTGCCGCTCTCGAACAGGCGGTGCGGGACGCATTGGCCAACGGCCCTGCTTCTGCAGCCGACCTTAAAGACGCCATGGGACTGAGCCGCAAGCACGCCATCCCCGTGCTCGAGCACTTCGACGATACGGGCGTCACCCGCCGCGTCGGCGACGCCCGCGAGCTGACGGTATAGACCCAACGACATGAAAAAAGGAGCCCGAAAGGCTCCTTTTGCGTCTTATATGGCGGAGACGCGTGCGAATCGAACACACCCGAGACGTTCTGCGCGCCTCACAACGGCTTTGAAGGCCGCGGGGCCCACCAGGACCCATCCATCTCCACGTGATTTCATCAATGATTGTACCCGAACCGTAATCTGATGCGGCCCCATTCGATAAACGGTGCGATATTTCCAAAAAATGGTTGGATAGCAGTAACAAATACTAAGAGTCGCGCAAATACAGGATGCCGATGAGCGTGAGCACGGCCAACGCGACGCCCATCATACCCGCCGCCGCGATCACCCGCTGCTTGAGCGCAGGCCGCTGAAACCACGTGAACAGCTTTTCCAGCGGCCGGGTGTCGATGAGCAACGGGATCGGCCAGTCCATGGCCAGCCACACGCATACATACGATACCGCACAAGCGGCCGCAGGCAAACGCGCCATATCCCCTTGCGGGTTCATACCCGAGGCGACGCATGCGAATCCCATGAACACGCCCCAAGCGGCCAGCATGATGTCCCAAACCACCCCCACGCCTACAGGCAGGCGATGCGCGATGTCGGGCAAAAAATCCCTCAGCCACCGCAAGGCGGCTTTTGCGCCGTGCGCAAAAGCCTCGAATGCGCCACGCTCCTTATCCTCGAACGATGCGGGTGCGCAAGGCTCCGCAGCCGAAACAGCCGGCCCGACCGCGTACATGAACGCCGCGCGCATCGCGTCCACCGACCTGAAGCGGTCAGCGGGATCGAACGCCGTGGCCTGGAAGACCACATCCCGCACCGATTCGGGAACCCCATGGGCGCGCAGGCGTTTCTGCACCGTAGCGGGAACGGGCGTCTCCTCGCACAGCAGATAGAACAGCAGCATGCCAAGCGCATACACATCGCTGCGCACGTCGGTCTGCCCATAGCCGAACTGCTCGGGAGGCGCATAGGCACGCGTGCCGAAATGGCTGGTATCGCACACGGCATCTTCGTCAAAGGTGCGGGCGATGCCAAGGTCTATCACCAAGACCGTATCCCCCTCCGCCATGAAGTTCGAGGGCTTGATATCGCGATGGATGAGCGGAGGATCGAAACGGCCATGCAGCTCGGCAATGGCATCGCATATGCCGGGGAACAGCCGTTTCGCCACATCAACGGACGGGCCGGTTTCGTAGACCTCGTCGGCAAGCGTGCGCCCGGCCACGAACTCCATCACCACCGCATCCTGTTCCCCCAGCGAATAGCAGTCGACGATGCGCGGCAGGTGCAGGAACCGTTTGCCCCGACGCTGCGCCGCCAGCACGCGCCCGTACGCCGCTCCCAAACCCGATTCGGCATCGAAGATCTTACGCACATAGGGGCCCTGTTCGGCGCCGTTGGCCCCCACGAAGAACACGCGTTCCGTGCGCTCGAGCGCGCCTTCCTTCAATACGGCATCGACGCGATAGCACTCATCGCGCGCAAGGCTGTCAAGATGTTGTTGCAGGGATTCGTTCATAACGATGATGGTAGCAGATGAACCAACGCGTCGAAGCCGGCGACCAGCGAACGGGGCCGCCGCACCAAACGCGCAGACGCCTCGCTATTCGGCGATGGTGTCCTCGTGAAAGGCATACAGCTGCTCATCGACGGTTTGCAGCGTTTCACCATGGGTGATGCAGAAGATGATGATAGCATCGCGTCGGTTCTTGCAGTACAGTTCGTTGCAGCCGCCCGCCTGCAACACGCGGTTCGTCTCGCGCAGCGACAGCTTCATGGCGAACGCCAGCTGCAGAAGCTTGTTACGCGAGGGGTTGCGTTGGCCCACGAAGATCTGATACCCGAACGTGGGGTTGATGCCCGCCTGACGAACCACCTCGGGACGCTTCAAACCGCGTTCATCGAGCAGCTGCTGGAGATAATCGGGCAGGCTGCGACATGCAAGCTTATGCTTGCTGGCGAATGCGACAGGGTCGGGCGATTCGAGCAGCTCGTTGAGCAGGTCCTCGGTCATGGGTTCTTTCACTCGCCGCTTCCTTCTGCGCTTCGCCGGTTTTCGTTTCCTTGATTCCATGGTAGCAAAGAAATACCCATCGGATACAGGCGCGACCGCCCGACCCGATGGGCACGACCTTTCGCGATACCTAGACGATATCCCAGGAAACATCCGAACCGCGGCCGATGAAGGCGTTTTCGTACAGCACCTTCACCACGTCGCCCTCGAAGTACAGGTTACCGGAAACCGCGCCGCCCGCGGCAAGGGTGCCGTAGCTGAGCTCGTTCTCGCCACTAGAGTAATACGTTTGCGAGCGCTGGGCGCCTTGGGCATCCTCGGCCTTCCAATCGTAAGGATTGAACGATGCCTGGCTGTTGCCGTTGTTCTGATAGGTCACGCTCACCTGCGTGATGGGCGATCCGTCATAGTTTTGAAGCCCGGTGACCACACCGTCGACCGTGAGCACGAGACCGTTTTTCACCGTGATGGAATTGCCCGCCGCCGCTGCCTGGCCGTTCTCGGCGGCGTCATCGGAAGCAGGAGCAGTTGTCGCAGACTGCTCGCTTGCCGCCTGCGGCGCCACCGAGGTGCCGGAGAGCGCATCGTCGATAGCCGAGCTGTACATGCTTTGCGTGGCCAGCACCACAATGAAGGCGATCACGTTCATGACCACGCCGGCAATGGACAGGCCCTTGCCCGCCTTGCGGCCCTTCACGCACGCAATCGTGCCCACAAGCGCAAGCACGAACCCGACAACGGCAAGCATTGCCGAGAAGTTGTTGATGATGGGCAGAAACGACGTGGCCAAGGCGATGATTCCCAGGACGAAACCGGCGATTCCCAACCCCGATTTCGATAACTGCGGAGCCGCCGCGGCATGCGTATTATTGGTTTCCATGAGCATTCCCTTTCCCTAAACGATGCACTGACGTGCTGAAACGTTTCAAATGCTAGGGAAAGGGCCCGGTGATTTCATTAGCTGCCAGCTATGATTCCGAAACCTTTTCGGCGAAATGGATCGATTCACGCCTCCGAACACGACGAAACCCCATCGGTCACAATCGGTAACCGATGGGGTTTCGAATCAGTTGAAGCTACGCCTGCGCTCTCCCGCGGCGCGCGACATCAAGCGAATCACGCCTCGATGCCCAGCTCCAATGCGCGCAGGTTGCCGGCAAGCTTATCCTTCTTGCGAGCAGGAACGACCGAGGCCACCGCAGCGCGGATGGTCTCCTCGCTGCAGAAATGCGTTTCGGCAAACAGCTTGCCCACCAAGATGACGTTGGCCAGGCCCTTCAGGCCCGCTTCCTCGGCGATGGCCGTGGCAGGCACGGAGCAGACCGTCACACCAGGCATATCGGGGATGTTCGGCACCAGCGTGCTGTCGATGATGACCAGGCCGCCGGGCTGCACGCTGTGCTCGAACTTGTCCAGCGACGGCTGGTTCATAACGATGAGCACATCGGGGTTGAGCACAAGCGGGCTGCCGATCGGGTCATCGGAGAGGCACACGCTGCAGTTGGCGGTGCCGCCGCGCATCTCGGGCCCGTAGCTGGGAAGCCAGGAAAGCTCGCGATCTTCCAACAGACCGGCGGCGGCGATGATCCTACCGGCGAACAGGATACCTTGACCACCGAAGCCGGCGAGCACGGCCTGCATGCAACGTTTCGGTTCGCTCATCGCGCACCCTCCTTCGCTTCCGCAAACTTCTCAGGATGGGCGACCGGGCAATCGGCGTTGCGCGCGGCAGCAGCCTGCGCCGCATCGGCGAAACCGTCGGCCACCACATCGCGGTACACGCCCAGCGGATAGTACGGCAGCATGTTCTCGCGCATCCACTCGAAGCTGTCCTGCGGCGTCAGACCCCAGTTCGTGGGACATGTGGACACCACTTCCACCAGCGAGTAGCCGATCCCGTCGATCTGGTTCTGGAACGCCTTCTTGATGGCGCGCTTGGCCTGGCGCACGTGCTTGGGCGTGTCGACGGTCACGCGCTCCAGGTAAGCCGGGCCGTCAAGGCTGCTCAGCAGCTCGCAAACGCGCACCGGATAACCGGCGGTGGAAACGTCGCGGCCGTAGGGGCTGGTCTGCGTGACCTGATTCGGCAAGCTGGTAGGGGCCATCTGCCCGCCGGTCATGCCGTAGATGGCGTTGTTGATGAAGATGATGGTGATATGCTCGCCGCGCGTTGCCGCGTGAACGGTTTCGGCCATGCCGATTGAGGCAAGGTCGCCATCGCCCTGGTAGGCGAACACCACGTTGTTCGGCAGCACGCGCTTGACGCCCGTGGCAACCGCCGGGGCGCGGCCATGCGCGGCCTCGATCATATCGCAGCCGAAGAAATCGGGCGAGGTGACGGCGCAGCCGACCGGCGCGACGCCGACGGTGCGGCCCTCGATATCAAGCTCGTCGATGACCTCGGACACCAGACGATGCACGATGCCGTGCGGGCAGCCCGGGCAGTAGTTCGTGACCACGGGCAGCAACGCCTTCGGACGCGAGAACACCACGCGGCCTTCGCCTTGTACCTGCTCAGCCATGCTATTCACCACCCTTCCCCGCAAGCTCGCGGATCTTGCCCAGCACCTCGTCGGGCGTGGGGATGATACCGCCCGTGCGCCCGAAGAACTCCACGGGAACGCGGCCGTTGGCCGCCAGGCGGACGTCGTCGACCATCTGGCCCATGTTCATCTCAACCGACAGGAACACCTTAGCGCTGCCCATGCAGCCCTCGATCGCGTCCACAGGGAACGGCCAAAGCGTGATGGGGCGCAAAAGGCCCGCCTTGATGCCCTCTTCACGGGCGCGGACCACGGCACTGTGCGCGATACGGGCGGTGGCGCCGAAGGACACGAGCACGATCTCGGCGTCCTCGCACATGAACGTTTCGGCACGCTGCTCACGGGCCTTGACGATCTCGTAGCGCTTGAAACGCTCGACGTTCAGGTCCTCAAGCTCCTCTGCCGTAAGGTAGAGCGAGTCGATGATGTTGTGCTTGCGCTTGTTCTGGTGGCCGGTGGTGGCCCAGGGCTTTTCCGGCAGCTGCTCCACGCGCTCGGGCAGCACGACGGGCTCCATCATCTGGCCGAGCATGCCGTCGGAGAGGATCATGGCGGGCATGCGGTACTCATCGGCCTTCTCGAACGCCAGATATGCCAGATCGGCCATCTCCTGGACGGTGGAAGGCGCGAACACGAGCACCTGGAAATCGCCGTGGCCCATGGCGCGGGTTGCCTGCCAGTAATCGGACTGGGAGGGCTGGATGCCGCCCAAACCCGGGCCGCCGCGCTGAACGTTGACGATCACGCCGGGAAGGTCGGAGCCTGCCATGTAAGAAACGCCCTCGCCCTTGAGCGATACGCCCGGCGAAGAGGAAGACGTCATGACGCGCGCGCCTGCCGAAGCCGCGCCGTAAACCATGTTGATGGCCGCGATCTCGCTTTCGGCCTGCAGATACGTGCCGCCCTCCTTGGGCATGCGCTTGGCCATGTAGGCTGCAACCTCGGTCTGGGGCGTGATGGGATAGCCGAAGAAGAAGCGGCATCCGGCGCGGATGGCCGCCTCGGCCATAGCCTCGTTGCCCTTCATGAGCACCTTTTCCTGAGACATCAGCGCATCACCTCGATCGCAACATCAGGGCACATAAGCGCGCACGAGCAGCAGCCCGTGCACTTCGACGCATCGATCAGCCGGGCGGGGTGATAGCCCTTCGCCGTGATGCGGGAACGGTCAAGCTCTATGATGTGCGCCGGACATGCGTCCACGCACAGGCCGCAGCCTTTGCAGAAACCGTCATCGACCGTTATCGCTGCCATAAGCCTCCCTTTCTCGTCTGAGCCGACCCCAAGGCGGTCGGCATATGGTTATCGAACGCTCCCCCGAGCACTCGTTTCGAGCACAGGCACCACCCCGGCTCGAGTCACCGAGGAACGCGCCATTCCTTATTCCCAGGGTTTTCTCACATGCACCGAAACCGGATAACGCACGCCTGGGACATCGACATTTTCAAGCGCAGAAGCGGGCACTGCGGTAAACGCCAGGGGCAAACCTGCGGATGCGGCAACCTCCTGCGCGAACGAAACGCCGCGGCCAAGCACTTCCCCATCGGTGAAGTCGGCGAGGTGCGTGTTGTTCGCCACCGCCGTGGCGCGCAGATGGCTTGCCGCCTCGATCTCACGAAGCACGGAAAGCGCCTCGGCGGGATCGTGGGTGAGATTGCGGCTGCGGTTGACCACGTACAGCAGATCGTAGTCTCCTTCGCCAACGACGCGTGCGAACCTGCCAAGCGCCGTGGCGCCCACATCGTCGCCGCCCGCATCGATGAGCAGCAGCCTGCCCTGCTCGGCGCGCGCCCAGTCCAAAGCGGCTGAGACCTGGCCGGATACGGCGGGCACATCAAGCGTGGTCCCCGCATAGCGCGGGGCGATGACCTGCACGCCGGCATCTTCAAGAAGGCTTCGGTAGTCGCTGCTGCGGAAGTACGGGTTCACCACGTCCAGGTCGGCAACTTGCACCTCAAATCCAGAATAGCAGGCATCAAGGGCTAGGTTGATGGCCAGATTGGTCTTTCCGACCCCATAATGCCCCGTAATAACGGTGACCGATTTCAACCGTTTCACATCGAACACGTTCACTGCCTCACCTACACCAAGCCCTCGGGCACCTTGGTCTTCGGCTTGCCTTCCCGGCTTTCATCGGCCTCGCGGATGGCGGCGCGGCGGATCTTGCCGTTCACGGTCTTGGGAAGCGCGTCGACGAACTCCACGATGCGCGGATACTTGTACGGGGCCGTACGCTGCTTGACCCATTGCTGCAGCTCGCGCACGAGCACCTCGGAACCTTCGAAGCCCTCGGCGAGCACCACCGTGGCCTTCACCGCCTTGCCGCGCATGGGATCGGGCACGCCGGTGACGGCGCATTCGCGCACGGAGTCGTGCTCGAGCAGCACGCTTTCGATCTCGAAGGGGCCGATGCGATAACCCGACGACTTGATGACGTCGTCGTT
Organism: uncultured Senegalimassilia sp.; assembly: GCF_934630535.1. Lineage (GTDB taxonomy): Bacteria > Actinomycetota > Coriobacteriia > Coriobacteriales > Eggerthellaceae > Senegalimassilia. Next base: position 45,240 of record NZ_CAKTVU010000004.1, on the reverse strand, counting down.
GCGGCCGACATACCAGAAGAAACCGTCCTCATCGACCCACGCGGTATCGCCGGTGTGATACCAGCCATCGAACACGGCGGCCTCGGTCTTCTCCGGATTGCGGTAATACTCCAACATGATTCCCGGAGCCTTCTCATGCACGTCGATGCAGACCTCGCCCGTCTCGCCGACGTCGCAACGGCTGCCGTCACCTCGCTGCACCTCGATGTTGAACGCAGGCGACGGACGGCCCATAGAACCGGGCTTGGGAACCGCATGCGTGAGGTTGGCCACCGTAAGCGGCGTCTCGGTCTGCCCGAACCCTTCGAAGATGGTCAGCCCCGTGTGCTCCTTCCAGAAGTCGAACAAATCGGGGTTGAGCGCCTCGCCGGCGGTGGTGCAATACGTAAGCGTGCTCAGATCGTGGGCATCGACGTCGGCCTGCATCATCATGCGGTACATGGTGGGCGGGCAGCACAACGTGGTAACCCCGTACCGGGGAATCAGGTTCAAGATCTCGTCGCCATCGAAGCGATCGAAATCGTACGTGAGGACGCAGGCCTCCATAAGCCACTGACCGTAGTACTTGCCCCAAACCGCCTTGCCCCAGCCGGTGTCGGCGATGGTCAGATGCAGCCCGTCGGGCTTGACGTTGTGCCAATGCTTGGCCGTGACCAGGTGCGCCAATGCATAATAGGAATCATGCAGCACCATCTTGGGGTTGCCGGAGGTGCCGGAGGAGAAGTACATGAGCATAGGGTCGTCGACGTGGGTTTCCACGCGTGCGAAGCTTGCCTCGGCGTTGCGCACGCCGGTGTTGAAGTCGTGCCAACCAGCACGCTGCGCAGGCACGGCGCACACGCCCTCGGGGCCGGAGAGCACCGCACCAACCGGGCCGTCAGACGCCAGCCAATTGCCATCCGCGTCCTGTTCGGTCAGACCGCCGCCGGCGCCGTTTACCAGGAACAGATGCTCGACGGAGGGGCACTGGTCGACCACGTTGTCCACCACGTTCGCGATGGTGCCGACGGACGTGCAGATAACAGCCTTGATGGAAGCGCCGTTCAAGCGATACTCCAGGTCATGCTCCTTGAGCATGAACGTGGCCGGAACCATGACGGCGCCAAGCTTGGCCAGGGCGGTGGCCACGAACCAAAACTGGTAATGGCGGCGCAAGATCACCATGACCATGTCGCCCTTTCCCACGCCGTGCGCGGCAAGGTAGTTCGCGGTTTTATCCGACCAGCGCTTCATGTCGGCAAAGGTGAACAGATGCTCCTCGCCTTCGGGGTTGCACCACATCATGGCGCGGCGCTCGGGATCGTTTTCCGCGATGTCGTCCACCACGTCGTAGCCGAAGTTGAAGGTATCCGGGCACTTCACCTTGAAATCGGTGAGCACGCCCTGCTCGTCATAGGTTTCCTCGCAGTAACGCAGATTGATGTTTCTCATGATGTTGCCGAACTTCCTTGGAATTTAGGTGCGCGGAACCAGACCGCGCACGATGCGGTCGATAAGAAGGTTGGTTTTCGGCAAGCAACCCTAGGCGGGCGCTTGCCTAGATAATGTCTTCCTTCGCCTTCAAAACGACAGCCAGGAATTTGCACGGTGCGCCATTGATGGCGATCATGCCGTGCCCACGGCCGGAATCATAGAGCAGCATATCGCCCGGGCCGAGCTCCTCGGTGTGCTCCTCGTACTGGAAGCGCATGCGGCCTTCCAGGATGTAATCAAGCTCCTGCCCGCTGTGATAGGACAGGTGGATGGGCTTATCCTGCAGCTCGGGACGGTAATCGGCCGTGACGAAAAACGGTTCGCACAGCTTGTTGCGATAATGCGGGGCCTTGTGCAGGTACTCAAGCCCGCTGCGGCGCTTCACGGCCAGGCCCTCGTCTGCACGCGTAAGGGTGTAGCCCGTCAGATGCGGGGTTTCGCCGGTGAGCAGCTCGATGGGGTCGACGCCCAGGTTCGCCGCGCATTTGTACAGGAAGGTGAACGAAAGTTCCTCGGCCCCCGACTCCTGCGCCTGATACTCGGCCAAGCTGCGGCCGGTGGCATCGGCCATCTCCTGCATGGTCAGGCCCATATCCTCGCGCAACGCGCGAATCCTGTTCGCCACCTCTTGATAATTCGGCTCCATGTAAACCTGACCCCCTCTCATATATTTGCGTTATGCCACACTTTCAAATAAATAGTACGCTTGAAATTGTTTCCAATATGTTTCATGCCGGCGAAGAAGCCCTCGCCGGCATGAAACGGGATCATATGCTATTCCTGCGGCTTGCGAACGAAGCGCACGGCGAAGTGCGCATCCGACGAGCCGGGGGCAAGACGGGTTGCAAGGCAGTTGCGACCGCACAGCTGATCGAGCGTGAAGTCGGCACCCTCCTCGCTGTCCAAGAACGCCTTCACCACGCCGGCGTTCTCCTCGCGCGTGACCGTGCACGTGGAATACGCCAGCGCACCGCCCGGGGCAACGTGATCCGCCGCGGCCTTGAGCATGCCCAGCTGGGTTTCCACGAAACCGGCCAGGTCCTCCTCGCTCGTGCGCCAACGGATCTCGGGGTGGCGGCGAAGCGTGCCCATGCCCGAGCACGGGGCGTCCACGAAGATAAACGAGAACATGCGGTCGGGCATGATGTTGTCAAGCTCGAGCGCATTGCCGGTGAAGGCCTCGGTCACCACGACGCCGTACTGCTCGGCGCGCTTCTCAAGCAGGCGCGTCTTGTAGGCGTGGTTGTCGATGGTGACGTACTCCTCGATCTGCGACCCGTACTTGCGGCAGGCGTTGGACTGCAGCAGGATGGTCTTCGTGGCGCGGCCAGCGCCGATCTCGAGCACGTTTTCGGGCTTCTCTTCGGGCAGCACGTTGGCGGCCACCATCTGCGCAGCAGCGTCGGAGACCAAGATCTTGCCCTGGTCGAGCTGGCGCGCAAGCGCGGGGACCAACAGCGCACGGCTTTCCGGCACGCGCAGGCAGCCCTGCACGTTCATGTCGCCAAGGGCCACCGGCTGCACTTCCTCTTCCGCGCGCTCGAAGGCCTTGAGCACGTGCTCGTCGTCCACCTTGCAGGCGTTGACGGCCACGTACAGCGGGGCCTGCTCATTGGATGCGCGCATGAACTCGATGGCGGCCTGCGGGCCCATCTCCTCCATGAGCTTTTTGGCCATCCACGTGGGGAACGCCTGGGTGCGGGCGAGCGCATCAAGGTCGGTTGCCGGGTTGCCGAACGGGAAATCGATGCGCAGGCGCACGATCTTGTGCAGCACGGCGTTGGCCACGCGTGCCGCAGGGCCCGGGCTGAACGACTTCACCATTTCCACGCCCTGGTCGACGGCCGCATGGGCTTCCTTGCCAAGGAAGATAAGCTCGTACGTGGAGATCTGCAGCGCGTCGCGCGTCTCGCGGAAGATGTCCTCGGGCGTGTCGAGCGCGCGGTCGATGATCTCGTCGAGCGTGCCGCGGGCGCTTACCGTGCCAAGGGCGAGCAGCGTGGCGAACGCGCGGTCTTCCACGGACATGGTGGACTTGTCGATCACCTGGGCGATGACGTCCTGCGCGAACGCGTTGCGCTCGCGGACGGTGCGCACCACGTCGAGCGCCGCCAAGCGGGCGGGCGTGGCGTTGGACTTGCGGCGCGGACGTGCCGGCTTGGCCGAACCGCGGAAGCCGCCCTTCTCGCCGCGCGGAGCGCCCTGGCCGCCCTGCTCGGGCTTGCGGCGCGGGTCGCGGGCGGTGTTGCGGCCGCGGAAATCGGGCTTCGGCTCGCGCACGGGGCGATCGCCGCCGGCATGCTGAGCTCCCTCGGGACGCTGACCGCCCTCGGCGCCTTCGCGCTTGAACTCGGGCTTGCCGTCGCGCTTGAAGTCGCGCTTCGGGCCGCGATCGCCCTTGTAACCGCCGCGACGATCGTCGCGCCCGCCGTTACCGCGATACTCGCGCTTCTCGCCATCGCGCCCGCCGTTGCCGCGGAAGTCGCGCTTCTCGCCATCGCGCCCGCGATATCCGCCCTTACCGCCATCACGGCGCTGGCCGTCACGGCCACCCTGCCCGCGATTCCCGCCGCGACGATCGTCGCGACCGCCGAAACCGCCCTTGCCGCCATCGCGGCGCGGACCGCCCTGACGATTGCCAAAGCCGCCGTGCTGGCCGCCCTTTCGATAACCGCCGTTGCCGCCTTCACGGCGCTGACGCGGCGCGCCTTCGTTGTTCTGCTGATCAGCCACGCGGGCCCTCCCAAGTCTTGGTGTTTTCCTTGATTCCCTGAATGCCTGCGGCAAACGCCTTTGCCGCCATAGCCGCCTTGCCGGCGGGTTTCACTTCCATAAGCTCGATCGCACTATCTGCCGCGCCCAGGTACAGGCGCTTGGCAACGAATCGCACGCTGCCGGGCTCCATGCCCGCGCATGCCGCATCCGCCTGTTCGGCTGGCGCCGGTTGCGCAGCAAGCACGGTGATGTCCTTGCCCGCGACGATCGCATGCGCCGGATGGGCTGCGCTTGATGCGCGCACCTTGCGGCACGCCTGCTCCACCGTATCGGCAGGGCTGAGCGCAAGCTCGTCCTTGCCGATCTTCTCAGCGTAAGTAACGTGCTCGGCGTCCTGGCGCGTCCAGCGGATGCACCCCGCCTCCAGCTGCGAAAGCGCCGTGAGCAGCGCATGCGCGCCCAGGTCGGCGAGCAGATCGGTGAGCAGGGCCACGTTCTTGTCGCCCACCTCGAGCGAGCGGCATACGCAATAGTCGCCCGTGTCGAGCCCTTCCTCCATGCGCATGATGCACACGCCGGCCTCCTCGTCGCCGGATAAGATGGCGCGCTCGATGGGGGCGGCGCCACGCCAGCGCGGCAGCAGGGAGGCGTGCACGTTCAAGCAACCATGCTTGGGGATGGACAGCACCTCGGCCGGCAGCAGCATGCCGTAAGCTGCTACGCAGATGACGTCGGGCTCGAGCGCCGCGAGCGCCTGCTGCTCGGCGGCGTCGCGCAGCGTTTTCGGCGTGAACACGGGGATGCCGCGCTCGCACGCCTCGGCCTTCACCGGGCTGGGAACCAGCTGCTTGCCACGGCCGCGCACGGCGTCGGGGCGCGTGTAGACGGCCACCACGTCATGCTGCGAGGCAAGCTCGGAGAGCACCGATGCGGCGAAGTCGGGCGTGCCCATGAATACGATGCGCATGCCCCTTACGCCTCCACCGAAGTCTCGCCGGGGCGCGCACCGGCGGCCAGGGCGCGCTCGTAATCCTCAAGGGCCTTCAGACGGGCCATCGGCTCGGCGCGCTCGAACATGGTGACGCCGTCAAGGTGGTCGGTCTCGTGCTGCAGGCAGCGGCCGAGCAGCCCGTCGCCCTCGATCTCCCAAAGCTGGCCGTCAAGGTCGTAGTAACGGCAGCGGGCGAACGGCGGGCGCGCGATGGGCACGGAGATGCCGGGAATGGAAAGGCAGCCCTCTTCCTCGGCGACCGGCTCGCCCTCACGCGCGACGATCACGGGGTTGAGCATGACGATGGGCTCGCGGACGCCGTCCTCCTGGTCGCAATCGATGACCACGAGACGCTTGAGCACGCCGACCTGGGGCGCGGCAAGGCCGCAACCGGCGTTCTTATACATGACATGGGCCATCTGCTTGGCCAGGCGCTTGAGGCTCTTGTCATTGAAATCGCAGGGCTCGCATACCGTGTTGAGCAGCGGGTCGGGCGATTGCACGATTGAAAGCATATGCATTTCCTTTTGCGGGTTGGTTTGGTTGGCGGCGGGTGCGCTGAACGCCCGCCTTTCTAATCCGATTATTGTGACATGCACGCGCAGCTAACGCCCCTGCGGGCGCAAAGTTCCACAAAACCCCTGCTCGGCATGAATGGGAACGGCGGTTCGCCGAAGACGGCCGAGCAAGATGGCGGCACCATGCGAGCACGACGCCGGGAAGGGCGCAACCCCTACCTGCTAGAGGTTGCGCTTTCGGCGTGCGCCCTTTTGCGGGCGGTCAGCTCGCGCTGCATGGCGGCAACGGTCTCGAACAGAAGCTCATAGTCCTCGGGCGGCATGGAAGCGGGGGCCGACATCTGCGCGCGCATGGCCGAGATAGCCTCCTCCGTATCGCCGATGGAAAGCTCCTCCACCAGAAACGCCGCCAAGTCCTCGGGCACCGCCGATTCGGGAACGCCCCTTGTCAGGAAGCCGGCTGCACGCGGTTCGGCCATGCTCGCCGCGCCCACGATGGCCGCCGGCAAGGCGGCGGGGTCCGCGGTCAAGGTGTCGAGCATGCTGGCGGACACGGCAGCGCATGCCGGGTCGTGCCACTGCACCGAGGCGAGCGCATCGGCGTGGGCCAAGGCCAGGTCGGTGCGCGCGGCGCACAGCGCCAAAAGCTGGCGCTCGAACCTGCGCCGGTTCATCTCGGACTTGGGCAGCTTGCGCCGGACGGGCGCCGCGGGGGCGGCGTTGCCGGCGTGGCCGCCGGCGGTTTCCTCCGCATCGAAGATGCGCGGGGGTTTGAGGTCCGCCAACTGCCCCAACACGTCGTTCTCATCGGCACGGGCGCGGCTGGCGATCTGGCGCGCGTAATCCTTGGCGAGCAGCGAATCCTTGATGGGCGCCAACACGCTGAGCGCATCGGCCACGGCGGCCGAGCGCCCTTCGGCACGAGAAAGGTCCCAGTTCCCCAGCCTTCGATCGATGCCGTATTCCAGCAAGGGCTTCGCCTGGTCGATCAGGGCCTGCAGCTCACGGCCGCCGTGAGCGGCGATGAACTCGGCGGGGTCGAGGTTGTCGGGCAGCGTGACGGCGAACAGGTCGATGCGCGCGGCGCCTGCCTCGGGCGTCATGGAGGAGTCGATGAACTGCAAGGCGCGATCTGCGGCTCGCTGGCCTGCGGCGTCGCCGTCGAACAGGTACACGATGCGTTTGCGCGCATGACGCGAGAGCACGCGGATATGCGTGCGCGTGAGCGCCGTGCCCAACGTGGCGACCGCGTTGCGGATGCCGGCCTCGTGCATGGCGATGACGTCGGTATAACCCTCCGATACCACGGCCACGCCCGTGGACGCCATGGCCGCCTTCGCCTTGTCAAGCGCATAGAGCATGCGGCCCTTGTGGAACAGCGGCGTTTCCTGGCTGTTAAGGTATTTCGGCTCGCCCTTGCCGATCACGCGCCCGCCGAAGGCTATGCACTGCCCTTGCTCGTCTTTGATGGGGAACATCACGCGATTGAAGAATCGGTCGCGCACGCGCCCATCCGAGCCGACGACGGCCACATTGGCCTGGATCATCTCGGTGGATTCGAAACCCTTCGAAGCCAAGTGGCGCACAAGCGTGCCTTGGCCGGGCGCGAATCCGAGCATCCAGGTTTTCGGGATATCGCCGCCAAGGCCGCGCTGCGACAGGTATGCGCGCGCGGCGCCGGCCTGCGGGCTTTTGCTGCGCATGAGCTGCGTATGGAAGAACTCCGCCGCCTCCGCGCACACGGCGCGCAGTCGCGCCTTGGCGCCCTGCCCCATGCCGGGCCCACGTTTGCCCTGATCATCTGCGATGTCGATGTGAGCGCGCTCGGCCAGGTAACGCACGGCCTCGGGAAACGACAGGTCCTGGGACTTCATGATGAAGGCGAACACGTCGCCGCCTTCCCCGCAGCCGAAGCAATGCCACAGCTGCAGCGCCGGGTCTATCTTGCACGACGGGGTTTTCTCGTTGTGAAAGGGGCAGCACAGCCAGAAATCGCGGCCGCGCTGCTTGACCGGGCCCGTCTCGCCCATGATGGCGACCAAGTCGCTGGCCTCGCGAACCTTTTGGATATCCTCATCGCTGATCGCCATGGATGTGACCGAACCCCCGCCTTGTGCCTGTATGCCTGATGCCGGCCGCGCGTTGGCGGGCCGCTTTGCTTTTTCAGGTAAAGTATACCGCATAGAACCTATGTTCCCGTATGAGCGGCGCGTGCGATACAATAAGCGCGTAACATCTCGACATGCGGAAAGGAAACGCCGTGAGCGAGCCCGCATACCTGCAACTTGAACCCGATGTGGAAAAGGCCATAGTCGAGAACCTGCACTGCGGGCGCATGCATCCGCGCAGCTTCCCCGACGAGGGCGTGCTCCGACGCGAGGACAACCCCCACGATGCGGCCACGCTGTCGCGCCCGGCGTTCTCGCGCGACATCGACAAGATCATGAACATCCCCGCTTATAACCGCTATGCGGGCAAAACGCAGGTGTTCAGCCTGGTGGAGGACGACGATATCTGCCGTCGCGGGCTGCACGTGCAGCTGGTGGGGCGCATCGCGCGCAACATCGGCCGGCTGCTGGGATTGAACTGCCAGCTCATCGAGGCCATCGCGCTCGGCCACGATCTGGGGCACACGCCGTTCGGCCATGCCGGGGAGAAGTTCCTGTCGAAGTGCCTGCAAAGCCGCACGGGGCGCTGCTTTCACCACAACGTGCATTCCGTGCGGGTGATGGACCGCCTCTATCCCCGCAATATCAGCCTGCAGGTGCTTGACGGTGCGCTGTGCCATAACGGCGAGTTCGCCCAGCAAGTGCTTCGCCAAGGCGGCACGGAAACGTTCACGCAGCTTGATGGGCTGGTCGAGGAATGCACGCTCGACGATTCCGCCATCAAGCGCCTGCGACCCTCCACCCTCGAAGGATGCGTGGTCCGCCTGGCCGACATGATCGCCTACCTGGGCAAAGACCGCGACGATGCCATCGCTATGGGCGTGCTGCCATCCCTTGACGGCTTCGAGACCGAAATCATCGGGCGCGACAATGCGCGCATCATCAACAATATCACCGTCGACGTGGTCAACCACAGCTTCGGGCAGGACGACATCCGCATGAGCCGGGAAGTGTTTGAAGACGTCAAGCGCGCAAAACAGCAGAACTACGAACGCATCTACGATTGCGAAGGATGGCGCGCAGGAAGCGGAAACGCCGTCGGCGAGATGTTCGAGGACATGTACGACAGGCTTTTGACCGATGTCACGACCGGTGACGAGCGGTCACCGGTCGTGTTGCATCACGCAAAACAGCTGGCGGCGAAGTCGCGCAGCATCACCGTCGAGGGCTACCTCACGCATACCAACCGCAATCAGGTGGTGGTGGACTACATGGCATCCATGACCGATCGCTATTTCATGGAGCTGTACCGCTACCTGTTCCCCGACAGCGGCAAACACATCCTGGCGCGAGGCTACTGCGCCGACCTTCCCCGATTGTAAAGGAGACCAGCTATATGAAGTTCGTCATCGCATCCGACCTGCATGGAGCGGCGCCCGCCGTCCGCACCTTAGGCCAGCGCATCGACGAGGAAACCCCCGACCGTGTGCTGCTGCTCGGTGACCTGCTCTATCACGGCCCGCGAAACGACCTGCCCGAGGGCTATGCGCCCAAAGAGGTGCTCGCCATCCTCAACGACATGGCAGAGCGCATCATCGCCGTGCGGGGAAATTGCGACGCGGAGGTCGATCAGATGGTGCTCGATTTCCCCTGCCTGAGCGATTTTTCCCAGGTGTGGGCCGATGGCCATCTGCTGCATCTGAGCCATGGTCACCTTGCGGGCAACTCACCCGATCAGCCGCCCGCTCTGCCGAACGGAAGCGCATTGCTGACGGGGCACACGCACATCAAGCGGCTCGAGCTCGTCGACGGCGTGATGTTCGTGAACCCGGGAAGCACCTCCATCCCCAAGGACGGCTCCGCCAGCTACGCCGTCTACGAAAACGGCGCGTTCGCCTTGAAATCGCTTAACGGCGAAACCCTGCAGGAAGCAAGCTGGGAATAACAGAACGGCATCAAGCGCAGGAAGGCCGCAGCTCACAGCTGCGGCCTTCCCTTTTCATATGGTTTGCAAGCGCCCGGTTACGACAACCTTCCGCGCTCGACGGTGTAGGAGGCATCGCAGATAGCCGCAGTAGAGGCTCGATGGCTTACCAAGACCACCGTTTTGCCCTGTCGGGCTTCAAGCAACGCTCGCAGCACCGCCGCCTCGTTGAGGCTGTCAAGGTTGCTGGTGGGCTCGTCGAGCAGCACGAACGGGGCATCGTGCAAAAACATGCGCGCAAGCCCAATGCGCTGACGCTCGCCGCCCGACAAGGTGTCGCCCAACTCGCCGACCGGCGTGTCCAATCCTTGAGGCAGATGCTCGATCAAGCCGGTCAAAGCCGCCTTCCTACAAGCCTCGGCAAGCTCATCGGGGGTGGCATCGGGCTTGGCAAGCGCGATGTTGTCCCCCACCGTGCCGGAGAACAGGTGCGTCTCCTGCGTCATGTAGCCTTCTATGTTGCGCAGGCTTCCCGTGCTCACATCGCGGACATCCTGCCCGGATATGCGTATGCTGCCGTCGCTGGGATCCCAGAATCGCATGAACAGCTTGCAAAGCGTCGATTTTCCCGAACCGCTCCTGCCCGCCAAATGCACGATCGAGCCGGGCGTGACCTCAAGGGACACGTCCTTGAGAACCGGGCTTGCACCGTACGAGAAATCAACGTGCTCGGCAGCTGCGCCCGAGAACGCTTCCAAGTCGCAACCGTCGACGACATCCTCGGTCTGCGGCTGCTCGTCGAGCAGGTCGAGAACGCGCGCGCCGCTGGCAAACGTCTGCTGCAAGCCGCTTCCTAGATTCGCAACCGCGATCACCGGACCGAAGGAGGACATGAGCGCCGCCACGCACGCAAAAGCCTGCCCGGCATCGATCGCGCCCTGTGCGCAAAGCGTTGCGGCAAGCGCCACCATCGCCACATCAAGCCCGAGCACCAAACCGTTCGTCGCCGCCATGCTGCGCGCCGCACGGCCCTTCAGGCGATCTTCCACCTTCGACAGCGCATCCATGCGGGTATCAAGCTGCTCGGCCCGCACACGCGCTTGACCGAACTGCAGCGTTTCGCGCAAACCGCGCAAACCGTCGAGCACGAACGAGTTCATACCGCCGAGGGCATCGCGCAGCTCCCTGCCGCCATCTCCCGCCGCATGCGAGGCAGCCCACGGCGCCACCACGCCGACCAGGGCATACGCCGCAAACGCGGCAATGGCCAGCTGCCAGCAGATGCTGCCGATGAAGGCGATCATGACGGCGCAGACCAGCACGGCGATGAGCACCGGGGAGAGGGTATGCGCGTAGAACACCTCGAGCAACTCGACGTCCGAGGTGACGAGCGATACCAAATCGCCCTTGCTGCGGCCCTCGAGCTTCGCCGGGGCAAGCGTGCGCAGCTTGCCGAACACGCGGTCGCGGACAAGGGCCAAAATGCGAAACGCCAGATAGTGGTTGCACATCTGCTCGCCGTAATGCAAGGGGCCGCGCAAAAAGCCGCAGGCGACGACCATCGCGATGCCCGCGCCCAAACCAAGCGCCGGCTCGAAACCGGCGATGCCCGTGATCACCAAAGCTGCGCCCACCGTAAGAAAGGTAGCGCACAAGAAGCCGACGACGCCCAAGGCGACCGCTGCGACCATGACCGGCACAAGCGGTTTGACAAGCTTCACCATACGGCACATGATCGAGATATTTGATCGGCGCGTCTGGGGGGCGCGGGTATCCGCACCTGCAGCTTCGGCTCCCACGCACGGCGCGTCATCGGCATCGCCGACGTTCGCCGCACGCCGCTCGGCACGCAACGCGAACGCCTCGAGCTCCATCTGCTGGCCCCACAGTTTCGCGTATGCGCCACTGGTGCCGCACAGCTGCTCGTGCGATCCGCTCTCGGCCACGCGCCCGTTCGCCAGCACGAAGATGCGGTCGGCTTCGGCAACGGACGCCAAGCGGTGCGAGATCATGATGACGGTGCGGCTTTTCGCCAGCTCGTGGATAACGCCGATGATGGCCTGCTCGCTGTCCGCATCCACGTTCGACGTCGCCTCATCGAAGATGTAGATAGGGGTATCGTGCAAAAGCGCACGGGCAAGCGCCAAGCGCTGGCGCTGACCGCCGGAGAGGTTGCCGCCCTGCTCGGAAACGGGCGCGTCAAGCCCGCCGGATGCGCGAACGAACCCGTCGATGCGGCAACGGCTCAAAACGTCCCAAAGCTCGTCATCGGTTGCCTCGGGGCGCGCCATCAGCAGGTTCGAGCGCACCGTTCCGGAGAACAGGTAACTGGAGAACGGGACGACGGTGACCGTTTGCGCCATGCTTTCGCGGGAAACCTGCCCAAGCGGCACGCCGCCGATCTCCACGTCGCCCGTAAATCCAAGATTGCGCCCGCACAAAATGCCCGCAAACGTTGATTTGCCTGAACCGCTCTCACCCACGATGCCGGTGAAGCTTCCAGCGGGGGCGGCAAAATCGACGTGATCAAGCACCGTGCGCTGCCCATCATAGGAATACGTCACATCGCGCACAACGATGCCCGCATGTTCGGGATCGACGCTGCGCGTCCCCTGCTCGGGCTCGGGCGCATCTAGGATGGCGAACATCTTCTCGGCAACCGCCATGCCGTTCATGGCCGTATGGAAAAACGACCCCAGCGTACGCATGGGGATGAAAAACTCCGCCGACAGGAACACCACGCAAAACGCCGCATAGAAGGGGACTTGGCCGTTGGCGAACTGCACCATCGCCGCGATGATGCCCACAGCCGCGCCGCCGAAGGCGAACACGTCCATCACGGTGATGGAGTTGAGCTGCATGGTGAGCAGGCGCATCGTGGCTCGGCGGAAGGTCTCGGCCTGCTCGTTCATCTTACGATGGCACGCCTCGTCGGCCTGATAGATCTTCAAAGTGGTCAAACCCTGCAGGTTCTCAAGGAACGCCCCGCCAAGATCGGTGTAGGCGCCCCAATACCTGCCCATGACGCGTTTGGCGATCTTCTGCACCGCCACGATGGAGATCGGGATCAGCGGCACGCAAACCAACAGGGCGATGGCGGCAGGCAGGCACAGCGGTGCCAGGAATGCGAACACCGTAAGCGGCGCCAACACGGCATAGAACAGCTGCGGAAGATATTGCCCGAAATAGCTTTCCAGCTGCTCGCAACCCTCGACGCTTACCTGCACGGCCTCGCTTGTGGCGATATGCTCGGAATAGCCGGGGCCCATGCGCACCAGCTTGTCATACACCTGCCTGCGAACCGAGCGTTTCGCGGTCATCGCCGCAGCAACCCCCATGCGCTGCGCGAAGGTCAAGCACACCATGCGCGCCGCGATGACGGCAACGCCAGCGCACGCAAGCATCGCAACCCAGCCATCGACGGCGGCGCCGTTGAACAGCCGCTGAAGGAACAAGCCGATAAGGAGCATAAGGACGATGTTCGCCACAAGCGCCACCCATTGCGCCGCCACGTTGCGTACGATATACCTCAAAGCCTGCGGCACCATCGATATCAACCGTTTATTGAACACGGAGCTGGTTTCCTTTCGATTACAAAAGACGGCGCAGCTTCGGCCTCTGCATCCGCCTTGATTCAAACAGCCGAATGGTACCATTGCAAAACTTTGATAGACATGGCAAACTATAGTATCCGCAACATTGTTACATAAGGCTAATCCGTATCGCGAAAAAAGCCCGGCAAACGCCGGGCTGGCAAGGTGAAGCTACCGATGCGAGTCGCTTAGTTCCACATTGTGCGAACGCGATACGGGGTATCCCCTACCTTGCTTTCCTGTTCTTCTCATACAGCATGATCAGCCCTTTGAGCGTGAGCCGATCGTCGGCAACCTTGATGCGTCGGGAAAGCCCGGCCATTGCCTGGGCGTCATCGCCGGTGGCGACGACGCGCGTCTCGTACCCGAGTTCGTCCCATACCGCCTGGATCAGGCCATCGATACGGGCAACCTCGCCGATGACGATGCCCGCCTGCATGGCATCGCGCGTCGACTTCCCGATGACGTTGCGGGGCGCATGCAACCCGATGACGGGAAGCTGCGCCGCAGCATCGGCCACCGCCCGCGCGGCCAGACGCAGGCCCGGCGCGATAAGCCCGCCCTGCACGGCGCCGGCATCGTCGATCACCTCAAGGGTGGTTGCGGTTCCAAAATCAACCACGATGATCGGGAATCCATAGAGCTGCTTGGCGGCCACGCAATCGGCAACGCGATCGGCGCCGAAATCCGTAGGGCTGTTCAGGTGCAGTTTCAAACCTGATTTCAGACCCGGTCCAACCACCAACGGGCGCACACCGCAAAGCGCGCGCAACGCCTCCACCCAGGCGTCGGTGAGCCCGGGAACGACGGAGGCGACGATGGCATCGCGCACGTGCGCATCGCATCCGCGAACCTGCAAGAACGACGTCACGCACAGAAGCGCCTCATCGGCCGTCAATCGCTCGGGCGTGGTCACGCTCCATGAGCACGACAGGCCCCCTTCGCAACCTAACCCGAGATTGGTGACGGAATTCCCCACGTCGACGACGAGGATGAGCCTAGATCCGCCTTGATTGGAATCCGCCATTATGCGACCGCCTTGCTCCCCTTGCGCACCTTGAACGCCACCGCGCCGAGGATGCCGCCGACGATCGCGAACGGCAACCAGCTGAAGCCAAGGTCGGTAAAGGGAAGATGCTTGATGGCGGGCAGCACGCCATAGGTATCGTCAATGGTGGCGAGCAAGCTGATGACGAACGCTCCAAGGGCAGCGCCCTTGATCGGCCACGTGGTGCCCATGCGCTTCTTGAACAGCACCATGACCACGCACACCATGAACGGCGGGCAAACCACGGACAAGATCGGAGCCGCAAACGCCACGATGGCGTTCAAACCCAGGTTGCAGATGGCGAAGGAAACCACAACGGTCACGATGACGCCGGCGCGATACGAGACCTTGCCGTGCGTGGTTCGTTCGAAATACGACGCCGAAGCGCCGGTCAGGCCGATGGCGGTGGTCAAGCATGCAAGCCCGACGATGATGCCGAGGATGATCACGCCGGTGTGACCGAGCAGGTGTTTGGTGATCTCGACGATAAGCGTGGAACGGTCCATCCCGGCCCCGAAGGCAAGCGCGCTCGAGGCGCCCAAGTAGGTCAACCCGCCGTAAATCACAGCCAAAAGAACGCCGGCGACAACGGAAGCGCCAGCGATGACCTTAAGCTGGTCCTCGCGACGCGTATAGCCGGCGGTGCGCGCGGCGTTCTCCATGACGATGGCGAAGCCCACGCAAGCAAGCACGTCCATAGCTTGATAACCGGCCAAGATGCCGTCCTGCGCAGCATGGCTGGAAAGCGGCGCCCCTATCTCGCCAAGCGGATGCACCACGCCGACCGCGATGATGACGAACACGCAGATGACCAACAGCGGGGTGAGCACCTTTCCGATGATAGTGACCAAACGCGTTTGGCGGATGGACAACGCAAGCACGGCCGCGAAGAACAGCGCCGAGAACAACAAGATGTTCACGGAATCACCGAACAGCGGGACGATGGACATTTCATAGGTGGTGGCAGCGGTACGAGGCTCGGCGATGATCATGCCCGTGCACAGGATGACGGCGGTGTTGAGCACCAGACCGGGAACCTTGCCCAACGACCCCTCGACGGCAACGTTCGCGCCGCCCGCCGCGTTGAGCGCGAAGATGCCCAGGCAGGACAGCGCCACGTCGATCAAGATGAAGCACAGAAAGCCGATCACCCAGTCGGTTCCGCTTTCCATGCCCAGAAACGGCGGGAAGATCAGGTTTCCGGCACCGAAGAACATGGCGAACAACGCCAGACCGGTGACCAAAGTGTTTTTCTTCAAGAATGCTCCTTTATGGATTTTCGCTCGAATTCCTTATTATGACGCAATCCATCGAAAAAAAGAAGCAGCGAACTTTAGGCGAGGGCAAATCGTTGCCATAAAAAAGACCTGCATGAGCAGGCCTTTTCCACTTGATGCCTAATTGAACTTGAAAATCCTCTGCGCCACATGGTACCCGGTGATGCCGATCTTGCGTCCTAGGTTCGTGGGCAGGTTCGTGCCCATGTTCAACACGCTATGCCTCACGCGGCGGTACACGTCGGAGTTGTTCTCCTTCAGATAGCGCCAGATCGCATCACGCTCGTCCTCGGCGTCGACGGTGTTGATCATGCGCAGGAAGATGCTGCAGATGCACATCATCATGGACAAGTAGTTCTCCATGTAGCGCTCCAAGCGCTTCTCAGGCACGCCGCCGGGGAGCTGCACGGCGTCGATCATGATGCGCGTGACGCGCAGCTGCTGGTCGATGCGGCTCATCATGACCGACTCGTTGACGCTTTGATCGTCGCGGCCGATGAAATAGCGGTACATGTCGACGTCAAGGTAGTAGATGGTCTTAACGTGCGGCAGCGGCACGTACACGAAGATGTTGTCCACGTAGAACGTGTGCTTGGGCAGCTGAAGGCCCATGCCGCGCAGCAGCTCGGTGCGGTAGATGACCGAGTGCATGAGCAGGTATTGGCTGGGGTTGAAGTGCCCCACCTCGGACCAGCCGAACTCGCGCCCCTCGGGGAACACGTTGCGATAGTGCATGATGGTGCGCGTGCTCTCGTGCACCTTCTCGTACACGTAATTGGCAATGACCAGGTCGGTCGGAGCGGAGCGCCCCACCTGGCTGCGCACATACGCCATCACGTCTTCCATGGCACGGCGGTCAAGCCAGTCGTCGGAGTCGACCACCTTGAAGTACAGACCCGTTGCGTTCGCCAAACCGGTGTTCACCGCTTGCCCATGGCCGCCGTTCTCCTGATGAACGGCCTTGATGATACCCGGATGGAGCTGCTCCCAGCGGTCGGCCTTTTCGGCGGTGTCGTCTTTGACCGACCCGTCGTCGACGATGATGATCTCGATGTCGTCAACGCCCTTATCGCCCCCGCACGCAAGGATGGACTCGATGCACTTGTCCATGTATGCCGCGGAGTTATAGCACGGGATGGCGAAGGTGATGCTTTTCATGCCTGTCCTTTCCTGGGAGCAACAGCGGGAATGAGATCGTTGGCGCCGCCGTTCAAATGGTTCGCCCGCCATTTTACCGGTAGAGCGGCGCACGGCTGTCCTACGCGGGGACATTATGGATAAAATCCAAGTGAACCGCTTGGGCGCCGTATAAACCAAGCATCTCTTGCGGCAACGGCGTCCGACACATCGCGAAGAAAGGGTACGAACATGAGCTCGTTTTTGGACACCATGCTTGCACGCGCCAAAGCCGACAAGCAGACCATCGTCTTACCCGAGGGCGATGACCCTCGCACGCTCGAAGCAGCCGAGACCATCCTCGCGCAAGATGTTGCCAACCTGATCATCTTGGGCAACGTGGAGGCGATCAAGGAATCGGGGCGCAAGCTCGATGGTGCCACGCTGATCGACCCGCAAGACTCCGACTTGCACGACGAGTTCGCAAACACCCTGTACGAACTGCGCAAGCATAAGGGCATGACCCTGGAAAAGGCCGCCAAGCAGGTGCGCGATGAGCTGTTCTTCGGCGTGCTCATGGTGAAGACCGGGCGTGCCGACGGCATGGTATCCGGCGCCTGCCACTCCACCGGCGACGTCCTTCGCCCCAGCCTGCAGATCCTCAAAACCGCCCCGGGCGTGAAGCTGGTCAGCAGCTTCTTCATCATGGTGGTGCCCAACTGCGAATACGGCCAGAACGGCACCTTCCTGTTCAGCGACTGCGGCCTGGAGATCCAGCCCGACGCCGAGAAGCTCGCCCACATCGCCGTCAATTCCGCCCAGTCCTGGAAAACCCTCATCGGCACCGAGCCGGTAGTGGCGATGCTTTCCCACTCCACCTACGGCTCCGCCAAAAACGACGATGCGAACAAGGTGGTCGAGGCTGCCGCCATCGCCCGTGAGCTGGCACCCGAGCTTGCGCTCGACGGCGAGATGCAGGCCGACGCCGCCATGGTGCCCTCCGTCGGCGCGTCGAAGGCCCCCGACAGCAAGGTGGCCGGCAAGGCGAACTGCCTGATCTTCCCCGACCTTGATGCAGGCAACATCGGCTACAAGCTGGTACAGCGCCTGGCACACGCCGAGGCGTTCGGCCCGGTCACCCAGGGCATCGCGGCCCCGGTCAACGACCTGTCCCGCGGCTGCACCGCGCATGACATCGAAGGCGTCATCGCCATCACCTGCGTTCAGGCCCAGGCGAAGAAGGCCGCCGACGCCCAGTAACCCGAACCGACGCGAAGCCCCTCGAGCGATCAGGAGCTAACGACGGAACCGAAACCCCGCTTCCCGAACCGATTGCAACGTCCGGAAGCGGGGTTTTCTTGTCGAATCCGCCAAACGCCAAGCATCCGAGATACTTCTGCGAACCCGCATACCGTAAAGGCGCCGATGCTGCCATCGGCGCCTTTATCCGCAAAAGGGCGAACGCTCGCGGCGCACGAGATTCTAGACGACGGCAGCTGCTGTTCCGAAACGGCCAGCTTACGCAACCCGCAGCCTAAGTCCAAAAGAAAAGCCCTCTGACGAGGGCTTTTCCAAATCACATGTGATGCAGGGCCTTGCGTTGCATAGACGGCAGAGCGCTTTACGGCTCGATGCCGACCATCTGGTCGTGCACGATCTCGTAGGTGTCGCGCGCGATCATATACTCCTCGTTGGTGGGGATGATGATGATCTGCACTTCGGAGTCGTCGGTGGAGATGATGCGCTCAAAACCGCGATGACGGTTCTTCTCCTCGTCGAGCACGATGCCCAAAGGCTGCAGGCCGGAGAAGATCATGCGGCGCATCTTGTCGCAGTTCTCGCCGACGCCGGCGGTGAGCACGATAGCGTCCACGCCGCCCATGACGGCGATGTACTGGCCGATGTATTTCTTCACCGAGTTGGAGAACATGTCGTATGCGAGCATGGCGCGCTCGTTGCCCTCTTCCGAAGCCGTGCGCACGCTGCGCAGGTCGTTCGACACGCCGGAAATGCCGAGCAAGCCGGACTGCTTGTTCATGAGGTTGTTCATTTCCTCGGCAGTGAGGTTCTCGTGGTCCATGACGAACGGCACGATAGCCGGATCGATGGCGCCGCAGCGGGTGCCCATCATCAAGCCGTCAAGCGGGGTGAGGCCCATGGAGGTGTCCACGGCAACGCCATGGTCGATGGCCGAAGCCGAGCAGCCGTTGCCCAGGTGAAGCGTGATCAGCTTCAAGTCCTCAATTGGCTCGTCGAGCACCGCGGCAGCGCGCTCGGAAATATAGCGATGCGAAGTGCCATGAGCGCCGTACTTGCGGATGGCGTACTTCTCGTAGAGCTCGTAAGGCAACGGATACATGTAGGCCTTCGGCGGCAACGTGGTGAAGAACGACGTGTCGAACACGGCCACCATGGGAACGCCCGGCATATGATTCATGCAAGCATGGATGCCCATGAGCGCCGCACCGTTATGCAACGGGGCCAACTCGGCAAGCTCGTCGATCTTCGCGATGACATCGTCGTCAATAAGCACGGAACGATCGAAATATTTGCCTCCCTGGACGATGCGATGACCGACCGCATCGATCTCGGACAGAGAAGAGATAGCGGCGCCCTCGCCCGAGACCAGGGAATCAAGCACGAGCGCGATAGCGTCATCGTGGTCCGCCATCTTCGCGTCGATGACCACTTCGTTATCATCAAGACCGTGCTTGTGGAACGCCTCGGCCGAACCGACGCGCTCGCAAATGCCCTTGGCCATGAGCGTATGCGTTTCAACATTGATAAGCTGGTACTTCAGCGAAGATGAACCCGCATTGATAACCAAAACGTTCAACGGCCTGCCTCCTTACCAAAAGATTTCGAGCCACTATTGTAGTTGCAATACGGCCCGCACGGGACCAAGAGGAACGCCCGCGCGGCACTCTGTCGGCAAGCGGCGCTACGAAAGCGTGGTGTCGCGTTGCTCGTCCGACACTTCCGGCTCAAGCTGGCCCATGAGCACATCGACCTTCTGCTGAGCCGTTGCCAGGCGACCTTGAAGCGCACGAAGAAGGGCAACGCCCCGCTCGTAGCTGGCAAGGCTGTCCTCAAGCTCGAGCGTGTTGGACTCGAGCACGCCGACGATGCCGTCGAGCTCGGCCATGGCCTCGCGAAAGGTCAGGTCCTCGACCGGTTTCAAACCCTCATTGCCCATTTCATGATTCCTTCCCTGTAAAGCCATCATCAGCACGTCGGACGCCCGACACATCGCATTCGATCACGCCGTCCGACACCGTCACATCTAGCTTCTGCCCTGCCTGGGCCTGCTCGACCGACTTCACCACGCCTCCACCGCTATCACGGGCGATGGAGTAACCCCTGCCGAGAACCGCCAGCGGCGATAGCGCGTCAAGCTGCGCTGCCGAAAGACCCGCTTGCCGGCGGAACGGCTCGAGCAGCTGACGGCCCGCCGCGCGCAAACGCCGCTGCTCGTTGTCGAGCACCGCACGCTCTCGCTCGCAAGCCTGGGGCATCGCGCGCAACAGCCGCTCCCGCGCCCGTTGCGTTTGCGACGCCGGCATGACGACGACCTGCGAAAGCGCGCGCGTCAGGCGTTCGCGCTGCCGCTGCACGGCCGCCGCGTCAGAAGTCAAGGCGTTGGGAAGCGCCGCACCCAAACGCTCGCGCAACCGGTCGACCTGCGCACGGTCGCGGTCCAGGCTGGCCGGCAACGCCCTTGCCAACCTGTCGGCATACAGGTCGACCCCCTGAGCCGAAGCCGCCAGCAATGCGTTGGGGTCGCAGAAGACCGGGCGGCTGGCAATGCGTCCAACTTGCGCCGAGCAGCTCTCGAGCGCGCGCTGAACGCATGTATCCAGGCTGCCACGACGCGCACGGAACAGCGCATCAAGGTTCTCGCGTGCCGGGCTTACCGCCTCGGCGGCGGCCGTAGGCGTCGAGGCGCGCACGTCGGCGACCATGTCGGCGATGGATGTGTCGGGTTCATGCCCGATGCCCGTGACCACCGGCACGGGGCATTTGACGATCATGCGGGCAAGAAACTCGTCGTTGAACGGCATGAGATCCTCGTACGAGCCGCCGCCGCGCACCACGAGCACCACTTCGGCGCCGGCGTGAACGACGGCGCGCATGCCTTCGACGATGCCGGCAGGAGCCTGCGGACCCTCCACCGCTACACCCGAGAACAGCACCCGCGCCACGGGGAAACGGCGGCGCAGGGTGCGCAGCACATCGTGCACCGCATCGCCGCGCGGGCTTGTGACCAGGCCGATGGTAAGCGGATAGGCGGGCAAGGGCAGCTTTCGCGCAGGATCCGCAAGGCCTTCGGCGGAAAGCTTCCGCGCAAGGTTGGCCACCTGCAATCTCAGCTGGCCCTCTCCCACCGGCGCGAGCGAGAACACGTCGAAGTTCATGCGCCCCTTCGCCGCGTACAGGGTGAACCTGCCCGTCAGTTCCACCAGCTGCCCGACGGCCACCTGCACGCCTACGGCGCGGAAGCGGTTGTTCCACATCATGCAGGGAAGGCTTGCCGACTTGTCCTTGACCGTGAAGTACACGGCCTTGTACCCAGGTTTGTTCGACAGCTCGGAGATCTCGCCGACCAGGCGCACCGTCACGCCCTCGAGCGCCCCCTTCGCCAGCTGCATGGCGGCGGATACCGACAGAGCACGTGAGGCCGACGCATCAGATGCCGCACCTTCGTTTCGCGAGGAGATGTTCGAGCTCGCCGTCTTACGCGCGCCGAAAGCAGCAGCGCACGCACGCGCCGCCTCTTCGGCGTTTCGTGCAGGCGCACCGGAACCCCCCGAGCTAGCAAAAGCGCCGCGGGATCCCCCAGCGGCGCCGTTATATGATCGACCGTAGGCCACGTTGCTACTCGTCACGGGACTGCAGCAGCCACAGCAGCTGCAGGATGGACGTCAAGGCAGCGGCAACGTAGGTGAGCGCGCAAGCGCGCAGCACGGAATACGCGCCGCCCTGCTCGGCCTGCGTGATGCCCTGGGTCTTCAGATACGCAAGGCCACGACGCGACGCATCGAACTCGACGGGCAGCGTGACCAGCTGGAACAGCACCACCACGGCATACATGATGATGGCAAGCGTGGTAAGGCCCGACAGCTGCATGAAGATGCCGAACATCAGCAGGAACACCCAGGCATTGGACGCGAAGTTCACCGCCGGCACGAGCGCACCGCGAATCTTCATGGGCGCGTACCCCTGCGCGAACTGGATGGCGTGCCCGGCCTCGTGGCATGCCGTGGCAATGGCCGTGATGGAGGTGCCGCCGAACGCGTCGGGGTCCAAGGTGATGGAATTGTTGCGCGGGTCGAAGTGGTCCTGCTGCGGGCCGCCGCGATAAACCTGCACGCCGTGGACGCCGTTGGCCGCCAGCATCATCTCGGCCATCTGAGCGCCGGTGACGCGCGTGGATGCGGGTACGTGCAAATACTTGTTGATCTGGCGGTTCACGTACCAGGACGCGCCCATGCCGATGACCATGGTGACGACGATCAGGCTCAAATAGCTCATGCTCATGTGGATGATGCAACTCCTATCGAAAGCGTACGGCGCGGACCCTGCGCCCCGGGGCGCGTCCAGGAAGACGCGCGCTTGGTTTAACGAATGGAAAGTATACCGAAGCGAAACGCCCTGCCGCCGGTTTCACGAATGTTCCCGCGAAACGTTCGCAATCCGTTACCGGAAATGCATCGCGCCCGCCGCGTTCACGTTGCCGCACCGGGCGGCACGCTAGCTACTCTTCGCCATCCAGGCGCGTGACGTGCAGATCGTGGCCGTTCAAGGACAGCACGAGCTTGCCCTCGAGCAGCTCGATGAGCTCCTCGCCCACCAGCGCCCGGCGCCATCCGCGCAACAGATCGATGCCCTGGCGATATCCGCGGGCCATGCGCACCAGGTCGTCATGGCTGGCCAAGGTAGGGAACGCCACTCCGTTCTCCTTGGCGCGCAAGCGCACGAGCGCGCTCATAAGGTCGAGCGGTGCATCCACGTTGGGCTCGTTGCGGCCGCTGCGGTCGAGCTCGGGCCAGCTTTGCGGACCGGATTCCAGCGCCTTCTTCATAAGGCCGGCGACCGTACGGGCATCGCGGGTGTTGAGCTTCTCGCGCATGCCTCGCACCATGAACAGCTCGTCGATGGTGCGGGCCTCGCGCTTGCACGCCTCGACGATCTGCTCGTCGGTGATGACCCACTTGCGCGGCACGTTGCGCTTCTGCGCCGTGACCTCGCGCCATGCGGCCACCTCGCGCGCCGCCGCAAGCTGCTTGCGCGATAGCTGGCCGACGCGCTTGAGCCTGCGATAGCGCTCGCGCTCATCGGATTCGAAGCGAGCGGGATCGCACATCTCGGCGAATTCAGGGTCAAGCCAATGCAGGCGCCCCTGGCGCTCCAATTCCTGCTTCATATGCTCGTACATGCGGGGAAGGTAGATGACGTCGTCGGCGGCATAACGCAGCTGGGATTCCGACAAGGGACGGCGCGACCAGTCGGTGAAGGAATCCACCTTCTTGAGCGCCACGCCGCATTCGGCGCCGACCAATGCCCCGTAGCCGATCTGCTGCGTGTGCCCCAATAGCGCCGCGGCAACCTGCGTGTCGAACAGCGGCTGCGGAAGCACGCCCACCTCGTGCCACAAGATCTCAAGGTCCTGCCCACCGGAGTGCAACACCTTCATCACATCTGGATCCTCGAGCAGCGGGGCCAGCACATGCAGGTCCTTAATGCCGAACGGGTCGACCACCGCCACCTCGTCGTCGGTGGCGAACTGGATCAAGCACAGGCGCGCATAATAGGTCTTCTCGCGTAAAAACTCGGTGTCGATGGCAAGGACGCTTGAGCGGCGTGCTCGCTCGACGAACGCCTCCAGTGCTTCTTGATCTTCGATATACACCCGGTAATTCCTCACGTTCATATCGTTGTGCTTTATGATGTAAGAATACCGCAACGGAAGGGAAAACCGTGAAACTGCTTGTCATCAACAACCTGGCATCGGGATACGGCGAAGGAGCCATCTACGATTTCATGCGCAGCTTCGCCGCCGACGGCGACGATATCTACATGCGCTGCACCAACGGCACCACACCGGTGAGCTCCCTGCTCTCAGATGCGAAGGACTTCGATGCCGTGATCGCAGCGGGCGGAGACGGCACCGTGGCCACGGTGTGCTACCTGCTGGCAAACACCGGCATACCGGTGCTGCCCTTCCCGGCGGGCACGGCAAACCTGCTCGCCCTCAACCTTGCAAGCCCGCTCGAGCCCCATGCGCTGGCCAAGATGGTGCGCGACGGGCAAACCCTGGACTTCGACATGGGCGAGATCTGCGTCGACGGACAGCGCTTCGGTTTCTCCATCATGGCCGGTGCGGGCTACGACGCCGTCATCATGCGCGGGGCGCAGCGCGGCAAACGATTGCTCGGCCCCATGGCGTATCTGCAGTCGGCGGTGGCCAACGCCATGCCGCAGCAATCGAAGTTCACGCTCACCTTAGACGGCCGGCAAGTGCAAAGCGAAGGCCTTGGGGTGCTGCTGGTGAACTTCAGCAAAATCCAGTTCGATATCACCGTGACGCACGACAACGAGCCACGCGACGGCGAGTTCGACGTGGTGGTGCTGAAGGCGAAAACCGCGTTCGACCTGATACCGGCCGTGTTCGCAGGACTTTTGGACCGCGACGGCGAATTCCCCGACCGCACGGATGCGCTGGAGATCTTCCGCGCCAAGGAGGTTATGATCGACGCCGATCCCGCCATGGAGGTCCAATACGACGGCGAGGCCACCGGGCTTTCCACGCCGTTTTCCGCGCGCATCCTGCCCCGGGCCACGCGCCTGTTCATCTCCGATGAAGGCTACTCGCAGTTCAAGAAACAATAGCGCCGCAAGACGACAACGGCCCTGCAGGATCGAACCTGCAGGGCCGTTGTCGTTCGGGCATGCTGCCCGATAACGCCGCACGGACGCTATTGCGCAAAGAGCACACCGTCGGCCGCATAAAGCGGCCGACGAAAACCCGCTCGAGCACGCATCAGCACCAGGCTAGCTGTTCAGCGCCTCGCCCTTGCGCTGCTCGCCTTCGAGCTCCTCGACCTTGCGCTCCCCGCCTTCGAGCTCCTCGACCTTGCGACCCTGGTTCTTGAGGCTTTCCTTCCACTTCGCAAGATTCGAGTTGTAGCGCATTTGGATAAGCTCCAAGACGACGGCGAACACCATGGCGCAGTACACCATGAGCTTCTCCATGTGCATGTCGAGCACCTCGATGCCCGAGTTGATGCCCAGCGAATCGAAGAACAGCAGCATACCGATGACCGTGATGAACACCAGGGCCAAGATCTTCATCTCCGTGTGCCTGTTGATGAAGTCGGCGATGGCGTCGATGAACACCATCATGATGACGATTGCGAAGATAACCGCCATGATCATGATGATCAGATGCTCCGCCAAGCCCACCGCGGTGATGACCGAGTCGATGGAGAACACCAGGTCCATCACCATGATGGTGACGATGGCCTGGCCAAGCCCGATGCGATGCATCTCTTTGTGCTCCTCGGAGTGCGCGGCCTTCTCCTCGGTCAAGGCCAGCACATCGCGAAGCTCATCGATGCCCTTGTAGATCAGATACGCACCGCCGGCCAGCAGCACCAGGTCGCGCACATTGAACGCATGCTGGAAAAAGCCCAGGTCCAAGGTAAACAACGGCTTAGTCATGTGCACCAGATAGCTAGCGAAGCACAGGAAGATGCAGCGCGATATCATGGCGCCCAGCAAGCCGAGCTTACGGCCGATATGCTGATGCTCGGGCGCCAATCGGTTGGTGGTGATGGAGATGAACACGATGTTGTCCACACCCAGGACCACCTCCAGAAACATCAGCGTCAACAAGCTGATCCAAGCTTCGGGCGTGGCGAAGATGGAAAAATCCATTTGCATTGCTCCTTTACGTCGTTTCGTCCGGTCCGAAGCGCACCGTGGTGCACGGTGCGCGGTTGACCCCGTCTCCTCGGATGAGCAGCGCAATAAAAAAGACTCATGGCGCAACGCTTGGAAAACGCTGCGCCATGAGTCTTGCAATTTCAGGTACGCCAGACCGTTGCCGGCCACGATGTTGAACGCACCGCAGGTATGTCCTGCCAGCTACTCCCCCATGGGCATTCCGTAGGCTACCATGAGCGCCCCCTCAGGGCAATGCTATACTTACCCACGCACACAAACCGACTAAAAACCGACAGGCAGGTACCCATGTCGTTATTCCATCGCCATACCGATTATTCCATCGAGCAGGGCAACGTACGCTATATGGACGGCTCAAGCCTGCTGCGCCCCGTAGACATGCCGCGCAGCCAGAAGATCATCATGGCGGTGTTCGTCGTCGTCGCCATCATCATCGGCTTTCGCTTAGCCACCGGCGCCATCACCGCGGTAAGCGACTCGAACACCCAGAGCAAGGCAAGCGTCGAGGAGAACCTCGCGCGATCGGTCAGTTACAACCTTCCCGTGCTCACGCAGATGGTGGATATGGACGATCAGGCCATCCTGGATTCGCTCACCGCCGCCGGCTACACCGTGTACAACCAAACCGCGGAAGGCACCGCCGGCCTTGACCTGGTCAAACTCCCCTCCGATGTCACGGTCGCCGATGCCGCGGCCATGTACGCGAAGGGCCTGGGCAGCCTTTCGGCCTCCCAGGCTGCCCTGCTGCTCAATGGCAGCTGGACGCTTACCGTCGATCGCGCCGACACCTTGTCCATGGCGGTGAAATACGCCGATTTCTCCTCGAGCACGCTTGAAGCCGCTATCCAAGCCGCCATAGCCGCCGAGGGATTCGAAGCCTCTAGCGCGTCCATGGACACCGATGAAGTGGGCAACACCTTCCAAACCGGCACCGTCGATATCGATGGCGACACCTACACCTGGCGCGTATCCGCGGCCCCGCTGTCGGACAAGTACGATATCAAGGGCCTGCCGAGCACCGCAGCATACGTGGGCATCCGCCTGACGGCGATGTAGGGCGGCCCTAACGTGCAACAAGACACCCCGAAGATCGCGAAGCGCCGAGCTCGCGAGGAGAAGACCATCTCGCAGATGGTGGCGCTGTATTGCGCCGGCAACCACGAACGAGCCAGCAGGACCGAAACCGCGGTATGCGGCGAAGCCGTGTGCCCGGAATGCGCGAAGCTCGACGAATACGCCGCGCTGCGAACGCGCCGATGCCGCAAGATGCACGTGAAAACCAGCTGCGATGCCTGCGAGAACCACTGCTACAAGCCGGAAATGCGCGAGCGCATCCGCCAAGTGATGCGCTACAGCGGCCCCCGCATGATCACGAGGCACCCGATTGCCGCCATCAGGCATTTGCTGGGAAGATAACCGGAAACCGTGGCGCCTATCCCCTAGGATGCGCCCTATGATGTTCGGCGCCTAAACGCTCGGGGGTGGTATGCGTGTAAATCTGCGTGGTAGACAGGCTTGCGTGCCCGAGCATCTCCTGAACGCTTCGCAGATCGGCGCCTCCTGCCAGCACGTCGGTGGCGAAGGTGTGGCGCAGGTCGTGCGGCGTGATGGTGGACGGAAGCCCCGCAGCGGCAAGCGCCTGCTTGAACATCTTGCGAATCGCATCGGTTCCCATTTGGTTACCGCGCGTCGAAACGAAGAAGTACGGGCATTCCTTGCCCTTGACAAGCACGGGCCGCGCGAACAGCAGGTACGTGCGCATACTCGAAAGGGCAAGATCGTGCAAGGGCACGATGCGCTCCTTGGACCCCTTGCCGAGCACGCGGCATTGCCCCTGGTCGAAATCAACCGCGGAAAGCAACAACCCGGAAGCCTCAGACACGCGCGCGCCGCATGCGTAGAGAAACTCAAGCAGCGCCTGATTGCGCATCTCGGAGGGCGTGCGCTCGTCGCGCCCTTGGGAATCAAGTCGTTTGCCATATACACCGAGCAGCACGGCAACGTCTTGCGGACGAAGATGATGCGGCAGACGCTGCGGCTGCTTAGGGCCCGAAAGCGCGCTGGCGGGATCCTCGGATACCATCCCGTTGACATTGAGCCACTGGAAGAAGGTGCGCACGGCCGACAGGCGGCGATTCACCGTCGCGCGCGAATACTGCGCCTGCTCAAGCTGGCTTAAGTAGCGGCGAAGCTGCCGATGGCTGGGATGCAGGCCATCGACGCGGGTGCGCTTTGCCCACCTGGCGTAATCGAGCAAGTCGATCCGGTACGCGCGCAAGGTGTTCTCAGAGGGATTGCGCTCAGTACGCCACGAGCCGATGAACCGCTCGATGGCTGCGAAGACTTGCATATCCACATCCTTAGGCGCCTTATCGTCGCAAGAAGATTCGGCCTTAGGCGTCATGCCCGACAGCTTCCCCCGCGCAGCCCAAAAGCCCGCAAGCGCGCAACTCGCCGCAATAACGCTCAAGGGCTTGCGCCCCGCGCTCGGCATAGGCGGCATAGCGCTGCCCCTTGTTGCGGATTCGCTGCTCAAGCGGCTCCATGATGCCGAAGTTCACGTGCATAGGCTGGTAATCGACCGTTTCGGGGCTGGTGGCGTATGCCAGCAATGCACCGAACGCCGTTTCCGCCGGCAGCTGCGGAGCCTTCACGCCACCGAACAGCGCGGCCACATGCAGCGCCGCATGAAGCCCGGAGCGGATGGCCTCGCAATAACCCTCGGTACCCGCCAATTGACCCGCCACGAACACCGGCGTTTCAACGCCACTTACGCTGCGCAGTCGAAGCTCAGGCGTCAGCAGCTTCGGAGCGTTGATGAAGGTGTTGCGATGCATGACGCCATAACGCGCGAACTCCGCCTGTTCCAAGCCGGGAATCATGCGGAACACGCGCTTTTGCTCGGGAAACGTCAAGTTGGTTTGGAAACCCACCAGGTTATAGCTTTCCCCGTGAGCATCCTCGGCGCGCAGCTGCAACGCCGCCCACGGGCGCCTGCCCGTGGCGGGATCGGTCAGACCGACGGGCTTAAGCGTGCCGAAGCGAGGCGCATCGACGCCTTTGCGGGCGATCTCCTCGATAGGCTGGCAGGCCTGGAACAAATCGCGTGTTTCGAATTCGCGGCGGATCACGCGATCGGCGCCAACCAGCTGCTCGATGAACGCCTCGTATTCTTCGCGCGAAAACGGCGCGTTCAGGTAATCGCCCACCTGCCCGCCCGCATCCTCGTAGCGGCTTTGACGGAACAGCTTGCCCATGTCCAGCGAATCGGCCATGACGATGGGAGCCGCCGCATCGTAGAACGCCATATGGTCCGACCCGGTAATCTGGGACAGCGATTCAGCCAAAGCATCGGAAGTCAACGGACCGGACGCCAAGATGACGGCATCGGCGCCTTCGCAGGCCTGCTGCACCGTGCATACCTCCGCGTGCTCCAAGTTAATCCCGGGGTGCCCCTGGATGCGCTGCGTTATCTGACGGGCGAACGCCTCGCGATCGACCGCAAGGGCGCCGCCGGCCGCCACGGCGTTGTCAAGGGCAGCGGCGTGCACTTGCGAGCCGAGCGCGGCAAGCTCGGCTTTCAGCATGCCCGCCGCGCTTTCCGGCTTCGTGCTCTTCAGGCTGTTCGAGCAGACCAGCTCGGCGCACAAGCCGGTTTTGTGCACGGGCGTTCCCTTTTCGGGACGCATTTCCACAAGGCGGACCGAGAACCCTCGGTCCGCTAGTTGCAAAGCCGCCTCGCTTCCCGCAAGGCCGGCTCCGATGATTGAGATTCGTTTCATAGTATCCATGCGCCATAGCATACCAGACGCTAGACCGTTGGCCCCCAACGCCCATCAGGATAACGCGCGAACAACCCCGCCTGCTCGCCTATCGTCAACCGCTCCATCAGCCAAACGCGCGCATCCCGCTTGCCGCAGTGCTCGCTCGCCAGCTCGAAGAGCTGCTCCATCCCGAGCGGCTCCGCCTGCAGCGCAGCCGCAATCGGATCCGCGGGCACACGTTTTGCACCGCGAGCGCCCTTCAAGCCGCCCGAACCGGACCGACCCCCTTCCCCAGCCAGCTCACTTGCTTCCTGCATCTTCAAGCAACCGAACACGCTGAACAGCACATCGGAAAACGATTCATCGTCGACCACGGGAGCCGCGCCCTGTACGAGCAGACGATTCGCCCCTTTCGAGGAAGCGGAGTTGATAGCCCCCGGAACCACCAGCACATCACGGCCCGCCGCAAGCGCCTCATCGGCGGTGGAGAAGGTACCCGAAGGCAAACCCGCCTCCACGATGAGCGTAGCCCGCGCAAGGCCCGCTATGAGCCGGTTCCGCGTGCGGAACTGTTGAGGCAAAGCGGGCGCGTCCCAAGCGTGCTCGGAGACCACCGCTCCGCCCGACAGCGCTATCCGCTCGAACAGGCCCGCGTGCTCCCGAGGGTACGGGACATCGCATCCGCCGCCTAGAAACACCACCGTGGGCGCGCCTTCGGAGAGCGCCGCCTCGTGCGCGGCGGCATCGCACCCCCGTGCGCCGCCGGATATCACCGCGATGCCCCGCTGCGCCGCAAGCCGCGCGAAGCGCT
This sequence comes from uncultured Senegalimassilia sp., assembly GCF_934630535.1. GTDB lineage: Bacteria > Actinomycetota > Coriobacteriia > Coriobacteriales > Eggerthellaceae > Senegalimassilia. Next base: position 14,938 of record NZ_CAKTVU010000004.1, on the reverse strand, counting down.
TCGCCGCCCCGATGCCGTAAGGCGTGGCTTTGCGCGCCCCGACCACGGCAAGGCCTTCTGCAAGCGCCTCGGGATCGCCGAGCACATAGAGCCGCTTCGGCGGTCGCGGAATGGCGCGCAAAGCGGCGGGAAACCGGGGGTCGTCGGGCAGCAGCACCGTCCTCATCCCAGCCAACTGCAGGCTCTGCCCCTCAGGTTTGCCAACCGCCATCACACACCGCCTTCGCGCAATCGAAAGCCGACCGCTTCGCATAGGTGATCGCGGCCCACCTTGGGAACCTGCTCCATATCGGCGATGGTCCGGGCGAGCGCAAGCGTGCGCATGATGGCTCGTCCGCTCATAGACCCCGATGAGGCAAGCTTCTCCATGAAAGCGCGGTCGGCGTCGCTCATGGCACATGGCTCGACCAGCACCTCGGCCTGACGCGCACGCTCATCCAAGCCCGTGGTGCTGCGACGCCACGATGCGTATTCCCTGGCCGAAAGCACGCCTTCGCGCAGCTTAGCCGACGAAGTCCCGTGCCCCGTTGACAGCACCTGGCCCGGCGGGATGCGGGCAACATCGATATGCACGTCGATACGATCCATGAGCGGCCCGCCCACGCGTCCCTGGTACTGGTGCACCTGGCGCTGCGAGCACGTGCATGACCGTTCGGAGTCGCCGAAAAACCCGCACGGACAGGGGTTGGCGGCCGCCACCAGCATGAAGCGCGCAGGGAACCGCACGCTGCCGTCGGCGCGCATGACCACCACCTCGCCGGCCTCCATGGGCTGTCGGATGCCCTGCAGCACCGAAGGCGCGAACTCGGGCAGCTCGTCCAAGAACAGCACGCCGTTGTGCGCCAACGATATGGCGCCCGGGCGCGGAGGCGAGCCTCCGCCCACCAAACCGGCCAAACTTGCACAGTGGTGCGGCGCATGGAACGGTCTGATGCCCGCCAACAGCGGCGCAGCATCCCGTCCGGCAACGGAATGGATGACCGCAGCTTCAAGCGCCTCAGAGCGCGACAAAGGCGCAAGGATAGAAGGCAGTCGTGACGCAAGCATGGTCTTCCCTGAGCCGGGAGGACCCATCATGAGCAGACCATGACCGCCTGCCGCGGCGATTTGAAACGCACGTTTCGCCATGCCGTGGCCGGCGATGTCGCGAAAATCAAGCTCCTGGGGCTTTTCGGGCGCCAATGCGCCGCCAAGTTCGGCGAACTGCCCACGACGCAACTGTCCGAGCGACTCGATGACGTGCCGCCTTATGCCCTCTATCCGACCGGCACCTTCCTCAGCAGCGCTGACAAGGGCATATCCCTGCCGCTGAGCGCACAACGCATATGCGAGCAAGCCGGCGACCGGCCGCACAACCCCTTCCAAGGACAGTTCGCCGGCGAACAGCGCGCCATCGAGCACCGCAGGCCTCACCTGGCCCGTAGCGCACAACAGGCCTATAGCTATGGGAAGATCGAACCCCGAGCCGGTCTTGCGCAAGGCGCTCGGCGCAAGGTTGACCACCACCTTGCTGTTTGGCATATCGAAGCCGCAAGCCCGCAAGGCAGCGCGTACGCGCTCACGCGATTCCTGCACCGAGGCATCGGCCATGCCGACGACCGAAAAACCCGGCATCCCATTACCCACGCAGACCTCGACCTCAACGGGAACCGCCTGCACGCCGCGCAAGGTGGCGGCATGCACTACGCATGACGCGCTCATTGCGACTCGGTTCCGAACGCGTTGATGTAATGGCGGATCGTTGCATGGGCGTTATCGGTAACCACGAGCGACATGACGTCGAAACGCACCTGCACATCACCCACATCGTATCTGCTTATGAACAGTTCGGCGATCTTAAGGTACTTCCCGCGCTTCTTGCTATCAACCGCCTCGCTGGGAAAGCCTTTTTCCGTGCTCGATCGCGTCTTCACCTCGGCGAAGACCAAGATATCATCATCGCGCGCGATGATATCGGCCTCGCCAGCCTGGCACGTCCAGTTTCGCGCGATGATCTCATAACCGCGCGACACCAGATAACGCGCAGCAACGTCTTCACCTAAACGACCAAGGCGCTTGTTGTGAAGATTGGGCTGGTCGTCAGCGCTCTCGGCGCGCTCGGATGGACTCTGCGCAGATTCATCCTTATCGGTACGCGAAACAGCAGCAGCTTCATCATCACCGCCATCCGCCTCCGCAGGGCAGCAGCCACGTTTGAGCTCTTCCCTATTTTGACCAGGCATTTCAGCAGATGCACCACAATCGGTGCACCCTTCCCCTTGTTCTCGTAACCGTTTTCCGGTCACGGCATCTTCGGTGTTGCGTGCAGCTGATCGTCCCACCTGGTTCGGGCTCTGTTCGTTTCCTTGCTTGATATGCCGCGATTCGGCCATAGCTGGTCTCCTTTCCTCGCTATGACCCACCTTAACGACACCATCTTGCACAACCCTTGTGCAGACCTTGCAGATAGCCCCGCTCAAACTTGCAGAGCCGGGAATGAAGGGCTTCGCGCATCCATATCTAAGGGTGCCGAATTGGGGCGCAAGGGCGAGATAACTCACCTTCGCACAAGGACCTCGCACAGGGGGCGCACCCCTTCCCAACGCCGATCATCGCCGGCGAAACCGTCGAACGGCCAAGCTAGGCTAGAACAAAAGACTCCCGCGCCTTTGCCGAACGCTACGGCAAAGGCGCGGGAGTCTTCATGTTCGCACGTACTGGCATTGCCGCCTGCTACCGCCGCCCGACCACGCATGCAACGCCGGAATCCGCACAAGCACCCCGATCAGAACAGGCTTTCCTGCGTGAATGCGTGGCAAAAAGAAGCCCGGTGAATCGGGCAAAGCCCATGCTCTTTGATAGCCTGGATATGCGCCGCGCTTGCGTATCCTTTGTTAGAAGAGAAATCGTACTCCGGGTATTGCCGAGCATACTCGCACATAAGCGCATCACGTTCGACCTTCGCCACAATGGAGGCGGCGGCGATGGAAGCGCACTTCCCATCGCCCTTCACCACGTTCACCTCGCGCGGGTCCATATGCAAGGGGTTGCCATCCAGCAACACCGTATCGGGCTTCACGCCAGCGGACTCCACCACTGCAAGAGCGCCCCGAAACGCCTTCAACAACGATGCCGTCATCCCATTGGCGTCGATATCCTCGGGTGAAACGTACTGTACCGTCCAGGCAACTGCTATCTCCTTGATACGACGCGCGATCGCCTCGCGCGACTCCGGTTTCACTTGCTTGGAATCGTTGAGTCCCGGGATATGCGGCTGTTCCGGCAGAACCACGGCGCCAACAGCCAACGGGCCCGCCAACGGGCCCCGGCCAACCTCGTCAAGGCCGACCACGATACCGCCGTGGGCGATATCGCTTTGGAACGAGTACATGCCCTCTAAACGCGCTGATTCCTGGGCCTCGGCGGCAAGTCGCCTTCGCGCCGATTCTACCGCCGCACGCACGCCCTTTCGCGTGTCTGCGACCAACGACCGCTCGAGAACGGCGAACTCGGCAGCATCGGCAGCTTGCAGCTTCGATTTGATCTCCGCAACCGTTGGACCCATGGTTTCCTCTCCCATATAACGCAAACGAACGCAAGACCGCTACCATCCCCTAACGCGCAAGCGGCCTATATCGAAATCGCAATCGAGAACGCACGATCGGGATGAGCACGAGCGCCCAACAACCACGTAGAACCCAAATCCCTCGGAGCTTTCCCGTTCGAGCAGATAAAGCCCTATCCAATGGATGCTCAGGCAGAACATGCATTCTCGAACCAAAAAGAACCCCTCCTCCAATCGGACGAGGGGTTCTTGAAGTCGCAAATGCCGAATGTCGGCTTAGCGGAAGGACTTCTCCTTGATCTTGGCGGCCTTGCCCACCTTGTCGCGGAGGTAGTACAGCTTGGCGCGACGGACGTCGCCCTTACGCGTGACCTCGATCTTGTCGATCTTCGGGGAATGCACCGGGAAGGTACGCTCAACGCCGATGGAGAAGCTGATCTTACGGACGGTGAACGTCTCGCGAACGCCATGACCGTGGCGACGGATCACGTCGCCCTGGAACACCTGGATACGCTCACGGTTACCCTCGGTGATGCGGTAGTGAACCTTGACGTTGTCGCCAACGTGGAATTCGGGAAGATCGGACTTGATCTGCTGCTGCTCGATTGCGCGAATGATATCCATTGCCTGTTCCTTCTTATATGTTCAGTAAAACCTTTACTTGTCACAAGACACGATTGGACAGTATACCGCCATTGCCCCTATCGTGCAAGCTTTTGGTCCGCTAGCTGCGAATTCCTTCGCAAACTATCCAAGTTCGGCCAGCTGAGTCTCAACGCGGGCGAGTTGATCTTCAATCTCGGCGAGCTTGGCGCGGTCCTTCTCCACGATTTCGGGAGCGGCCTTTGCCAAGAAGCCCGGATTGGACAGCTTCTTGGAGAACTTGGCGGCATCGCCCGCCAGCTTCTTCTGCTCCTTGGCAAGACGGCTGCGCTCGGCATCGAAATCGACCATGCCGGTGAGCACGCTGTACACCTCGGCGCCTTCGACCACCGCGGCAGCGCTTTCTGCGGGCTTGGACGCCCCGGCGGCAACCGTGAGCTTGGACACGCGGGCCATTGCCTCGATCTGAGAGGAAAGCTCCTCGAGCACGGCAACGTTCTCGGGCTGCGCGTTCACCGTGACGGCAAGCTCCTGCTTGGGGCTGATGCCATAGCGGGCGCGCGTGGAGCGCACAGCGCCCACAACGCCGCACAGCATACCGACCGCGCGCTCGGCGTCGGGATCGATCCAGGCCGCAAGCGTTTCAGGCTCGGGCCAAGCGGCGACCATCAGCGCGGGCTTCTCGCCTTCCGCCTTGGGCAGGTGCTCCCAAATGGCCTCGGTCACGAACGGCATGGCCGGATGCAGCAGACGAAGCGCGTTGTCCAGCACGAACACCAGATTGCGCTGCGTCTGCAGACGCTCCTCGCCTTCAGCGCGCAGGCTGGCCTTGGAGAACTCGATATACCAGTCGCAGAACTCGTTCCAGAAGAAGTTATGCAGCTCACGTGCAACCTCGCCGAACTGGTACGCTGTGATTCCCTCCGTGACCACCTTCGAGAGGCGTGCCAGGCGGCTGAAGATCCATGCATCGGCCTGCGTGCGCGCTACGGGCTTGCCGGGCGTGAAGCCCTCAAGGTTGCCCAACACGAAGCGGCTGGCGTTCCAGATCTTCGTGACGAACGAACGCGCCTGCTCGGTGCGCGGGCTATCGATAAGCTCGCGGGTCTTCTTGTCGATGTTGGCATCGAAGCGGACGTCCTGGTTGTTGGTGACGAGCGTCAGCAGGTTGAAGCGCATGGCGTCCGCACCGTACTTCTCGATAAGGTCCATGGGGTTGACGCCGTTGCCCTTGGACTTGGACATGCGGGTGCCGTCCTTGGCCAAGATGGTGGCGTAAATGACAACGTCATGGAACGGGATCTCATCAAGGAAGTACGTAGAGGCCATGATCATGCGCGCAACCCACAGCGCGATGATGTCACGCGCGGTGAACAAGGCCGCAGTGGGATGATGCCCCTTCAGAAGCTCCATGTTGTCGGGCCATCCCTGCGTGGCGAACGTCCACAGCTGGCTGGAGAACCAGGTATCGAGCACGTCCTCGTCCTGACGGACGTGATGACCGCCGCACTTCGGGCACACATCGACGTCTTCCATGAGCGCATCTTCCCAACCGCAATCCTCGCAGTAGAACACAGGGATGCGATGGCCCCACCACAGCTGGCGGGAGATGCACCAATCCTTGAGGTTCTCCATCCAGGTGAGGTAGGACTGCGTCCAGCGCTCGGGGTGGAACTTGATGTTGCCGGAGGTAACGGCCTCGGTGGCCGGGCCCTTCAGCTTATCGACGGCCACGAACCACTGCTCGGACAGCCACGGCTCCAACGCGGAGTCGCAGCGGTAGCAGTGCATGACCGAATGATGATGGTCCTCGACGTGATCGAGCAGGCCATGCTCCTCGAACCACGCCACCACGGCCTCGCGGCACTCCTCACGGCTCATGCCGGTGAACTGGCCATAGCCTTCCACAACATGCGCCGTCTCGTCGAAGATGTTGATCTTCTCCAAGCCGTGGCGCTCGCCCATGGCGAAGTCGTTGGGGTCGTGGGCGGGGGTGACCTTCACGAAACCGGAACCGAAGCCCGCGTCAACATAGAAATCGGAGAAGATGGGAATCTCGCGATCCATGATGGGCAGCATGACCTTCGCGCCCACGAACTTGTCCTTGTCGTGATCTTTCGGGGATACCGCAACGCCCGTGTCGCCGAGCATGGTTTCCGGACGAGTGGTGGCGACCACGATGTATTCCTGACCATCAATGGGCTCTACCAGCGGGTAGCGCAGATGCCACAGATGGCCGTCTTCCTCCTTGTACTCCGCCTCGTCGTCGGCGATGGCGGTGGTGCAATGCGGGCACCAGTTCACAATGCGCTTACCGCGATAGATCAGGTCGTCGTGATACCAATCGCAAAACACCTTGCGCACGCCCTTGGCGTAATCCTCGTCCATGGTGAAGTGCGGATCGGAGAAATCGACGGAGCAGCCCATGCGCTTGACCTGTTCAACGATGAACCCACCGTATTCGTTGGTCCAATCCCAGCACGCATCGATGAACTTGTCGCGGCCGATCTCGCGGCGCGAGATGCCCTCGGCGGCAAGCTTCTTGTCCACCTTGGTTTGGGTGGCGATGCCGGCATGGTCCGTACCAAGGATCCAACGCGTGGAAAGCCCGCGCATGCGATTGAAGCGAACGAAGGTATCCTGGATGGTGTCATCCATGGCATGGCCCATATGCAGCTTGCCCGTGACGTTCGGCGGCGGGATGGTCACCGTGCAATCGCCGACGCCGGCGCTGCGACGGTAGTAGTCGCCTTCAAGCCACTTGTCCAGCATGCGCTGCTCAACGGCGGCGGTATCGTAGGTTTTCGGCATTTCTTCCATATTAGACGCTCATTTCCGGTTGCTCGGGAATAGAGGCGATCACCGGGGTGGTCTCCCCCGTGATATCGGTGGCGCGAACCACCACCCTCGAAGCACCTTGGTGCTCCGGCAGGTCGTACATAACGTTTTGCAGCACGCGCTCGCAGATGCTGCGCAGGCCGCGAGCTCCCGTACCATGCTCTAAAGCCTCGCGGGCGATGGCACGAAGGGACTCGTCGGTAAACGAAAGTTCGGATTCCTCAAATTCGAACATGCGCTTATACTGCTTGACCAGCGCGTTCTTCGGCTCGGTCAAGATGCGCACCAAGTCATCCTCCGAAAGCTCGGACAAGCTGGTGACGACGGGGATGCGGCCGACGAATTCGGGGATCATACCGAACTTGTTCAGGTCCTCAGGCAGGACCTGGGCCAACAGCGCCGCATCGGCGTGCTTTTTCGACTCGGGCATATCGGCGTTGAAGCCCAGACCCGACTTGCCCACGCGCTCGGCGATGATGTCGGCCAAGCCCACGAACGCGCCGCCCAAGATGAACAGGATGTTGGTGGTGTCGATATGGATAAGCTCCTGCTGAGGATGCTTACGGCCACCCTGCGGCGGCACCGACGCCTCGGTACCCTCGACGATTTTGAGCAACGCCTGCTGAACGCCCTCGCCCGAAACATCGCGCGTGATGGACAAGTTCTCCGCCTTACGTGCTACCTTGTCGATCTCGTCGATGTAGATAATGCCGATCTCGGCCCGCTCGATATTGAAATCCGCGGCCGTGATCAGCTTGAGCAGGATGTTCTCAACGTCCTCGCCGACATAACCGGCCTCGGTGAGGGTGGTTGCATCAGCGATGGCGAACGGAACCTGCAGCGTACGGGCAAGCGTTTGCGCAAGCAGCGTTTTACCGGAGCCCGTCGGTCCCAACAGCATGATATTGGATTTCGCAAGCTCGACATCGCCTTCCTTGGCCTGCTCGCCAAGGCTGATGCGCTTGTAGTGGTTATACACCGCAACGGACAAAGCTCGTTTCACTGCCTCCTGCCCCACCACATGCTCCGACAGCTCGGCGTACAGCTCATGAGGCGTGGGCAGCTGCGAGAGCACGAGCTCGGGGCTTGGCGCACCCTGTTGCTCCATATGCGCCTCGACAACCCTGTCGCCGCCGGCCTCGCCCATAGGGGGCACCTGCAAACCCAGATCGCGCATCATGGCATCGGCGCATACGGAGATGCACTCGTCGCAGATATAGATGCCGTTCGGGCCCGAGATCATGGCCGCAACCTGATGCGGATGCTTGCCGCAGAATGCGCACACGATGTCCTTGGGGTCCTTGCCCGCGTATTGATCGTCGTGTCTATCGTTCATCGAGTTTATCGTTCCTATTCAGATTTGGCCATTGCCGCACGGGACGTGACGATACGGTCGACAAGGCCGTACTCGAGAGCCTGCTCGGCGGTCATATAGTTGTCACGCTCGGTGTCGCGCTGGATGGTATCAAGAGACTGGCCGGTGTTGTCAGCCAGGATCTTGTTCAGGCGCTGGCGGGTTTTCAGCATGAAATCGGCCACGATGGCGATCTCGGTCTGCTGGCCCTGGGCACCGCCGGAAGGCTGATGGATGAGCACCATGGAATTAGGCAGGCAAAGACGCTTGCCCTTCGCACCGTTGGACAGCAGCACAGCCGCCATGGAAGCGCACTCGCCCAGGCAGATGGTGGAGACGTCGCACTTGATGAAGTTCATGGTGTCGAGAATGCCCAGGCCGGCGGTCACGCTGCCGCCCGGGGAGTTGATGTAGAGGCTGATGTCCTTTTCAGGATCGGCCGATTCCAGATGAAGCAGCTGGGCGACCACGGAGTTGGCCACCTGATCGTCGATTTGCTCGCCCAAAAAGATGATGCGCTCGTTGAGCAGGCGGGAGTAGATATCGTAACTGCGCTCGCCACGCGGCGACTGCTCCACAACGTAGGGAATCAGAGCAGAATGTGGGTTGAAACTCATATAAGCCTCGCTTCTCTTGAAAAGCCGCCGCAGCGGCCAAAAGGTTTGATAGCTATAGTGCGGCAACATGGCCGCGCGCGCAAGCGCTATGACGCATTCATGCAGTAACCACAGCCCGCCCAGGCATGCACGCGATGACGCGCGCACCTCCTGGGCGGGCTGAAAGTGGCAAACAGCTTGTGCTATTCGGCGTCGTCGGCCTTGGCAGCCTTCTTAGCAGCCTTCTTGGCCGGCTTCTCGTCGTCAGCCTTCGGCTGGACCTCGGTGACTACCGCCTTGTCCATCAGGTCCATGACGGCCTTCGTGCGCAGCACACCCTCGCGCACCATGTGCAGCTGGCCGTTGTTGCGCCATTCCTCTTCCAGGGCAGCCGGATCCTCGACGCCGGACTTCACGAACTCCATGGTGACGTCCGCATCGGAGACCTGCATATCGAAGTGACGGGCCCAAGCGTCCAGAGCCAGGTCCTGCTTGACGTTATCGGCAGCCTGCAGCTTGATGTCGTCCTTGAAGCTCTCGGCCTTCATGCCCATCTGCTGCAGATAGGCGTCGAAGGACATGCCGGAAGCCTGCAGCTGCTGGAACAGCTCCTGCAGCAGGTTGGCCTCGGCGGCCTCGGCCATGGCAGCGGGCACCTCGACTTCCATGCGCTCGATGAGCTTGTTCAGGCAAGCGCGCTCCTTCAGGCCCGGCAGCATTGCCTTCTTCTGAGCGGTCAGGCTCTCGGCCAGACGGGTGCGCAGCTCCTCGACGTTCTCGAAGCCCAGCGTCTCCTTGACCCACTCATCGGTGACCTCGGGGAGGATCTTCTTGCGAACGGCCTTGACCTCGACGTCGAAGTGGATCTTCTCGGTCTTGTCCTTAAGTGCGCGCAGCAGCACGGGCGGGTTGGCCGGCATATCCAGATCGAACTCGGCGGTCTGACCCTTCTTCAGGCCCACCAGCTTCTCCTCGAACTCCTCGGGCAGAAGGCCGGCGCCCATGGTGTAGGGGCGCTCCTCGGTGGTCAGGCTCTCGATGTCCTCGCCCTTGTCGTCGGCGGCCTTCATGGCGATGGTCAGCTCGGAGTCGACCTTGACCTTGGTGTTGGCCGGGGCATCCTTGAACGTGAAGTAATGCTCGCGGAAGTGCTCGATCTGGTCCTCGACCTCCTCATCGGTGGCCTCTTCGCCGGGAAGCTCGATCTCGACGGGCTCGTAGCTGTCCAGTTCGACCTCGGGCTTGCACTCGATGGTGAAGGTGTAAGAGTACTCCTTGCCGTCCTCAACCAGGCCGGGCACCTCATCGAACTCGGGCTTGCTGATGGGGAACAGGCCCTTTTCGTCGATGGCGATAGGGGAAAGGCCGTTCACCACTTCATCGGCGACGGAAGCGCGGACGGCATCCTTGCCCAGCGCGTTGTCGATAATGGGACGCGGGGCCTTGCCCTTGCGGAATCCGGGGAAGTTGTACTTGTTAGCGAATTCCTTATACGTATTCTTGATACGGGCGTCGACGTCCTTGGCATCGAGGGTGATGGTCACCTTCGCGCGGTTGCCCTCAAGAGCCTCAACTTTAGTTTCCACGTAGCTATCCTCCATCGTTACTTGCTCACAGGTGCTATAGCGCACCGACCTGTTATTATGGCACATTCCCTCCGCTCGATAAAGCTGAGGTGGCGCGTTCACGAACGAACCACGGAAACACAGGGAACGCCTGCGCACCGGGACGTCGGAAAACCACCGCGCCGCTTGCCACATTTGCCTACCAAAACGAACCTGTTCAGGGTATCATAACTATGTCTGAAAACGCACACTCAACGCACCAGAGGAAATCATCATGGCTTCCATAGAACTGAACATCCTGCAAGAGCGGGAACTCGGCCGCTTGCTTGATTACGAACGCGCAACCTGCACCGTCGATGGCGAATTGGTTTATCGCTGCGCGTTCCCGTTACGCCCTGACGACGATCTGCAGCGCGAGCTCATCGAACGCGGGGCGCTTGCCAAACGCCCGGATGAACGTCGCGGCACCGTGGTCGCTATCACCACCGACGGCTATTCCTACTTCCCCGCAAAACGCAAGGAGCAAGAAGAGCGCAACCGGGATAAGCATCACGACACCCGTCTTGTGGGCCTTTCCGCTTGCTTCGCCGCCGCATGCGTGATCATCGGCTTTCTACTCGGCAGATTCGTGGGATAACCCGCAACCTATCTTCCGCAAAACTCCAGGGACGCTCAGGCGCCCCTTTTTTATTGCCCGCGCCTATGCCTCGTACAGCAAAATCGAACGCAGTCGATAACGCGTCTTAACGCGTGACCCTTCCCCGGTCCACGCTTCCCATGACCGTTTTCAGACCTTGGAAGCTTGCGGCATTCGCCAAGCAGCGCGCAGCCGCCATGTTCAACAACACCAATCCTCGCAAGCACACCTCGAACGCTGAGATGCCGAACGCAGAGCTCACCAGAACGCCGGACCAGCGCCAAACGCAAGGAAGGGGCGCGATTGCGTCCCTTCCTTGAAAATCGAAATATGCAAGCTACCGCTTAAGCCTATGCATCCGCACCGGGCTTGAACTCGCGACCCTCGCGGCGCCACTGCATGTACTCGGCGGAAGCCGCGAACAGCACGTCGGTGGAGGAGTTGATGGCGGTCTCCACGGAGTCTTGGATAACGCCGATGACGAAACCGATGCCGACGACCTGCATGGCGACATCGTTGCCGATGCCGAACAAGCTGCAGGCCAGCGGGATGAGCAGCAGGCTGCCGCCGGCGACACCGGAAGCGCCGCAAGCCGACACGGCGGAAAGCGCGCCCAGGATAACGGCGGTGCCGAAGCCCACCTGAATGCCCATGGTGTGCGCAGCCATCATCGCCATAAGGGAAATGGTAACTGCCGCGCCGCCCATGTTGATGGTGGCTCCCAAGGGGATGGACACGGAGTAATTGTCCTTGTTCAGACCCAGCTTCTTGCACAGCTCCATGTTCACGGGGATGTTAGCAGCGGAGCTGCGGGTGAAGAACGCCGTGACGCCGGAATCCTTCGTGCAGCGCCAAACCAGCGGATAGGGATTCTTACGGAAGCACGCGAACGCCAGAAGCGGGTTGGTCACGAAAGCGACCACGGCCATAGCCGCGAGCAGCACGAGCAAAAGCTGGCCGTACTCGGTGAAGATCTCAAGGCCGTTGGTGCTGACCGAGGTGTACACCAAGCCCATGATGCCGAAGGGCGCCAGGGAGATGATCCAACGCACAACCTGGGAAACCGCTTCGGAGATAGCCGCGAAGACGTCCTTCACGCCATCCTTCGCATGGCGCAGGGCAATGCCAAGAAGCACGGCCCAGGCAAGGATGCCCAGGTAATTAGCGTTGGTGAGGGCATCAACGGGATTGGAGGCGATGGACAGCAGAAGCTTGGAGAACACCGATCCGATATCGGAGGGAGCCGCGGAGGTGTCCTGCGCAGCGGCCAGGGTAAGCTCCACCGGGAACAGGGAGCTCATCAAAACGGCGACGAATGCCGCAATGAACGTAGCGGCCAGATACAAGATCACGACCACCTTCATGGCACCGGCGCCCTTGGCATTGGCAAGCGCGCTGATGACCAGGAAGAACACCAGGATGGGAGCCACGCCCTTCAGCGCGGAGACGAACAACGTGCCGAACATCTCGAGCACGTCGTTTCCCGGCCAGAACACACCCAGCACGGCACCGATGATCAGGCCGACAAGAATGCGCTTGATCAGGCTGATGTCGTTCCACTTCCGCCCGATCGCCTTCAGAGTTTCCATTTCAACCGTTCCTTCCCGCCTGCTTCCCCGCAAAAGGGAATGCAAGCTTCAGCATAAAGCAGCTGAGGGGAGCATGCATGCGTGCATGCTCCCCTCAAATGGTGCGGGCGAAAGGACTTGAACCTTCACGGGGGTTGCCCACCAGAACCTAAATCTGGCGCGTCTGCCAATTCCGCCACGCCCGCACGCCCTTGTGCGCCATTAGCGCCTTGTAATCATAGCAAAACTAGCGGCAGGAACGGGTCTTGATTAATCGGTTATCGCCCTAAACGGCGGATTTAACCGGATGGAAACACGCGATGCGCCAAGTATTTCAACGCATCGCGTGTCCCGAGAACCTATTCCTCCAGCATCGCGAAGTAATCGCTGCCCCGCTTTTCAACCTTGATATCGGCAAGCGATGCGACGTACTGCCGCATCTGAGCGAACCCATGGTCGCGCACCTTGAACGATTTGAACGTGCCGCGTACAAGCTTGGACAGGTCCGCAACGCCAACCCCGTCGATGCCCGCATGACGCACGGCATCGAAGATGAGCTGCTCGGGCGTTTGCCCATGAGCTTGCTCGGACTGTCGAGGCTGCGAAGACTTGCGACGCCTGCGAGCCTGATGAGGATCTCGAACCGGGGATTGGGCCGCATACCCTTCCCTATCCTCATCAGCGGGCGATTCGGCAGCGACGTCGGCCATGCGGCTTCCTTCAGGAGAATCGGCCATGGCCGATTCGGGTTCCGGTCCATCGGGTAAACCGCTGGCAGCAACCACGGCATCCGATCCCGCCGCATCAACGGGAGCGTCATCCGCCTGTCCATGCGAATCGTTCCCAGCCGCAACGGCATCCGCAGATGAAACCACTTGCTCGGCATCGGTGTCGTTCGCCACGATGAGCTCCGCATCAACGGACTCGTTGCCGGCAAGTTGCGCTCGATCTCCTACGCCGCCCGACCTGGACCGCGACCTGCGGGATCGAGACCTACGAGAGCGACGGGGCTTGTCGCCCTCCTGTACCTCAGACGCGCCCTGCTGCGTTTCGACGGCGTTGTCTTCGATCCGGCTTTCGGAATCCGCCGAAACCGCCGATCCCGTTTGCCCATCATCGCCGGATTGAGCGCCGGCGGACGCCGTGGGGCTTTCCGTCAGCTCCACCATCACGCTGTTGCCGTCCTTGGTGACCTGGACACTGGAGAATTCGCCGAGCAGCTTCGTGAGCTGATTGGTGCCATAGCTGCGCACGTCGAAATCTGGGTAGCGTTTGAGAAGACGGCTGCCGACCTCTCCAAGGCCCGTGGCTTTGCCGTTGTTCTGGTTATCCGTGACGATATCGGCCACGGCGCGCTCGACCTGCTCGATGCTCGGCCCGCTTCCCTGCCCTGCAGCCGAGGCGGTTTGACCTCGGTGCCCACGACGGGATGCTTTGCCGCTATCGCCTACAAGCAGCTCAAGCGTGGTAAAGATATCGCACGCTTTGCGAAACGGCACGGGAGTCTTCTTCTCGCCCATGCCGATGACGGTCAGTCCGCTTTCGCGAATGCGGCTAGCAAGACGCGTGAAGTCGCTATCGCTCGAAACGATGCAGAAACCCTCGACCGACCCGGTATACATGATGTCCATCGCGTCGATGATCATGGCAGAATCGGTGGCATTTTTGCCTGTGGTGTAGCTGAACTGTTGAATGGGCGTGATCGAGTTCTCAAGCAGCGCATCCTTCCATTTGGCGTGCAACGTGCTTGTCCAGTCACCGTAGATACGCTTGTACGTGATGGTGCCGTATTTCGATAGCTCATCGGTGATAGGTTTGATGTACTTCGCCGAAACGTTATCCGCATCGATGATGAGCGCGAACCGTTTCTCGGATGATTTGGAATCCAATATGTCTCCTTTTGGGATCTGCTCCCATGGGCATGATGTGTCGTAAATATTGTACGACAGCTCCGCAAGCACGAACCAATTGCGCGTTCTTGCACGCAGGAGGTTCAGGAAAAGAAAAAGCCCCGCTTTCGCAGGGCTTGAGTTCGCATGGTGGACTGTCGGGGACTCGAACCCCGGACCTTGGGATTAAGAGTCCCCTGCTCTACCAACTAAGCTAACAGTCCAAGAAAAAGAATATGTGAAGGTTCGCTTAACAAGCGTGTTTACATGGTGGACCGTCGGGGACTCGAACCCCGGACCTTGGGATTAAGAGTCCCCTGCTCTACCAACTAAGCTAACGGTCC
>NZ_CAKTVU010000003.1 GCF_934630535.1 uncultured Senegalimassilia sp. | reverse complement strand
GGCCAACGATGACGCGCTTCAACGGATCCCAGTCGTTCCAAGAGTTGACAATCTTCGCCATGACTGTCTCCTTTCTTCGCGGTATTATTAAATACCGCTGTCGTTTTGCGGAGGAAGTGCTCTTCCTTTCCGCAGGATCTCCGGTGCTTCCTTCACCGTTTTTCCATGGCTCCATTGTGCGCTTTTAATGCTTTCGAAACAAAGGAAATGATTCAAAGATTGTACCAAAAAGGTAGATTTCTCTTCTGTATCGTATTGCCTTGGGGGACTCCCGTCATTAGAATATTCCAACGGATGGAACAAAAGACTTGATATGTCAACCATTATGGTCCATTTTCGGACTTGGATTTGACTACCTGCTACACCGCCCGGCGTTGCATTCGCGCCGCTCGTCCTATAAACGCTGTGGTTAAATGTGTTCGGGAGTTATTACTCCTGTCTATCGGTTTTTAATGACATGGAATTGAGGCTTATTACAGGGGGAGATGGCATTCATGCTGACGGACCTGCTTTCGAGTCAGGATATTTTCAACACTCCTGATCTAAAAACGAAAATGAGTATCTTGCATGCGGTCGATCGGTCTTTGGATTGCATGACTATTTCGGAGATTTGCGAGAAAGCGAACATTTCCCGCCAGACGTTTTACCGTCATTTTCGTAGTAAGTACGATATTCCTTGGTGGTTCTGTATCTTTTGCCGACAGTTTTATCTGAACGAAATCGGGCGAACCATCAACTGGCGCACCGGGTATTATCACCACATCCGGATATTGTCAACGGAGCGAGAGTTCTTCAAGAAGTCCATTCAGTACAGCATCAATACGCCATTCGGTCAGACGGTCATGCCGCAAAACAGGCAAACGGTTCTGCTTGAGACGCTTAGAACGTATCGAAACGTGCCCGTTGATCACAATATGCAGTTCTTGGTGGAGATGTTCTCGAAGCTAGAGTGCGAAGTACTGAACGATTGGTTCCGTTCTGACGCTGATACCGATTTGGTTGTTTGGACCGACGATTTGGTAAGCCTCGTGCCTGATAGGCTCTATCGCGCACTTGACATCACCCAGAACGTTTAATGCCGATTGATACATGGGGGGGCGTAAATCAATGCTTCGATTCACCCCCCCCATGTATCACAGGATATGAATTTGCGATTGTCCGGGATTGCGGCTTGCAGGAAAACAGTGTTTTCCGACTTTGGGCGTTGGCGGAAGCCAACGCCCTTTTTGTCCTATATGCCGGATTGCAATGCAAGCTGCTCTCTGTTAAGGTCCATTATAAGACTACTTGGTCTGATAATGGACTATTTGCAAGGAGCACTACGACTCATGGAACCTGTTGAATATCGCCCGCTTCAAGACAAGGATATCGAGGCAGCTGGCGTCATCCTTGGCAACACGTGGCATACCTACGCTGATGGCAGAAAACGCGTAGTTTCGGGAATCGTCGATCTTGCCAACTTTGCACAGCGCAACACCTTCACCGAAGTTGCCGTTGTCAACGACTCCCCCATCGGCGTGATCATGGCACGGGCAGGCGCCTTTAGCGAGCAAACGCAGGCGCATTGGAAGATCATCGAGCAAGACGCGCGCAAGGAACTTGACGAGCTAGGCGGCAGCAGCGCAGACCTTGTGCACTTCTTTAAGACCGCAAAACAAGCCGACCGCGCGTTACTTGCGCAAAGCGGCTGCGACCCCGATTTCGAGCTGGTGCTGTTCGCCGTGTCCGACAAGGTCAGAGGACTCGGAATCGGAAGCACGCTTATGGACCACGCCCAGCGCTATTTGGCGGCCCAAGGGGCATCGAAGGCATTCCTGTTCACCGACACCGATTGCACGTGGGAGTATTACGAGCACAGGGGCATGAGACGCGCTGCAGAGCAGTCTTTTGCGGAGAATGCAGCGTCGATTCTTCCCGAGCGCATGTTCGTTTACGAGATGGACCTGAAAGACATCGGGCGATAGCGCCGGAAGCCGCACCGCACGCGGGGGCGTAGGCGCTAACGAGCGGTTTGCCGCCCTTGCCCCCGATGGGACGCAGGCTGCCGCCTGTCGCCCTCGCAAGGAGACAGACCGCCACCCTCCCCCGTCGGGACGGGCCCCTACTCCGATTCGCCGATGCGCGCTGCGTGTAGCGCATCGAGCTTAAGGTAGAGCGCGTGGAACGCCACGGCGGATAACGCCGCGATGATGCCGTAAAACACCCACATACCCGGTGTGAACGGCGCTATGCAGAACACGCCGGGCATGAGCAGGCACGCACCAGCGGTGCCGCCGATCACAACGACAAGCAGCACCGCGCGGATAGCCGTAAACGGTATGGATAGGCGGATGACCAGGTTGCATCCAATCCAGGACGTCAGCAACACGCACAACGTGGACACCTGCTCGTAGTCAAGGCCCATGAGGTAATAGCCCACCACGTTCGCCACAAGAATGCAGCACACCGAGCATACGGCGCCGGGAATCGACTTGACGATGACGTTGTCCAGGAAACGACCCCGGATGCGCTCTCGATTCGGCTCAAGCGCAAGCACGAACGACGGTATGCCGATGGTGAATGCGCTGATGAGCGTCATTTGGATAGGTTGGAAGGGATACTGCCACGGTGCCGCTATGAACAGCAGGGCGGCGGCGATGGACAGCAGCGTTTTCACCAGGAACAGCGATGCGGAGCGCTGCAGGTTGTTGATGGAACGACGGCCTTCGGCCACCACCTTCGGCATGCTGGCGAAATCATTGTCGACGAGCACCAGCTGCGCCACGTTACGCGCGGCATCTGAACCTGAAGCCATGGCAATGCTGCAGTCGGCTGCCTTGAGCGCCAACGTATCGTTCACGCCATCGCCGGTCATGGCAACGGTATGCCCCGCCTTTTGAAGCGCCAAGACGAACTGCTTTTTCTGCTCGGGCCTTACGCGACCGAACACGCTGTCGCACACTAGCGCGCGTTCCACATCGGATTCGGTTTTCAGCGTGGTGGCGTCAACGAAGCGTTCCGCACCTTCCACCCCCACCTTCGCTGCGATACCCGAAACGGTATGCGGATCATCACCGCTGATGACGAGCACGCGCACGCCCTGGTCTTTGAAATAGGCGATGGTTTCCGCCGCCGTTGGGCGGACCTGATCGCGAATGCCCACGAATCCTAACGGCTGAGGGGAACCTTGAAGGCTTCCCAACTCATCAAAACCTCGCACGCGGGCGATAAGCAATAAGCGCGCATCAGCGGCCAGTCTTTCAACTTGCGATCTGACGCGTTCGAAATCGTCGCCGAGCACGAATTGCGCAGCACCCATGACATAGCACGACCCGCCCGAAAGCTGAACGCCGGACCATTTCTTATCCGAACTGAAGGGAATCATACGCGAGCACGTTTCGGGACGGCCTTCGGCATCCTTGAAGTAGTCCGCGATCGCTCGCGATGTCTCGTTTGGATCATCGTCAGCGCAGGCTATGGCGCGCAACGCGCGGCACGTTTCCCTCTCAAGCGCTTCGGGCGCATCCTGGGCGGCTTCGCCCTCTACGGGCCGCACCCAAGCAACCTCCATGTCGCCCGTGGTGATGGTGCCCGTTTTATCCAAGCACAGCACATCCACGCGCGCCAACGTTTCGATGCAGTAGAGCTGCTGAACGAGCACCTGGCTTTTCGACAAGCGCACGACAGCCACAGCCAGAACCGTTGATGTGAGAAGGATCAGGCCCTCGGGGATCATACCCACCAGCGCAGACACCGTGGATAGAATGGCGCTATTCAGCTCCGAGTTGCCCGAGAGGTAATCCCTCGCGAACAGCAACGCGCCCAACGGAAACATGATGCAGCTGACGAACTTGATGATGCCGTTCAGGCAGCGCATGATCTCGGAGCACACGGCCTTGCGCTCCTTTGCCTCAGCGGAGATCTTTGCCGCATAGTTCTCGGCACCGATGTGGATCACACGCGCAAACACCGTTCCCGAGTTGATGAACGATCCGCTCATGAGCGTGTTACCAGGCTGCTTGCGGACAAGATCGGCTTCACCGGTGAGCAGGCTCTCGTTAACCCGACATTCACCGCTCACGACCTCCGCATCCGCAGGGACCTGATCCCCGCGACGCAGCACCACCACATCATCGCGCACCAGCAGATCGAGGGGCAGTTCGGTTTCCAAGTTGTCACGCAGCACATGGGCCTTTGATCCGGATATGATCGACAGCTTATCGGTGATGCGCTTCGAACGTACCTCTTGGACGATTCCGATCACGGTGTTGCACACGATGACCACCATGAACAACATGTTCTTGTACGACTCGGTGAGCAGCACGATAAGCGCCAAGATGGCGTTTACCAAGTTAAACAACGTGCATACGTTATCATGCACGATCTGTCCAACCGATCGCGTTTTAACACCCGCATCGACATTGGCTTCGCCTGCAGCGATGCGCGTCTGCGCTTCTTCCGATGTCAGCCCAAGCGCAGCTTCATCCACAGCCGTCTCGTTCATACCGCCCCCTCCGAACAAGGCAAGCCATTGCAAAACAAGCAAGAACAGCGTGTAGCAAAAAGGCCACCGCGGTAAGCGATGGCCTTGACGTAACGATGGAGCCGGCAACAGGACTCGAACCTGCAACAGGCAGTTTACAAAACTGCTACGCTACCATTGCGTCATGCCGGCACACGAAAATGCGTGTCGAGCCATTGTACGTCAACAACCTGAATTCTCAAAGCATCATCCTGCAAAAAAAGGCATAAGGCCGTCACAAGAAGAACGCCCGGGCATATTGCGCTCGCGCACGCGCTCCAATAGCCGTTAAGCCGCCATTTGACTGCAGGCCTTTGCTCGAGCCTTCAGACCACAGGTATCATTGTTACCGCAAACGATTACACGAATGCCTGCGTTTTCCGTATCGCAACCGAACCGTTAACCGCTCTTGCCAAACTACCATCGTTATCTGGTTATACTTGTTCGCGGAAAGAATCCGCCATTCAGCGAACGCGATATCTATTTGGGAGCCCCATGACCAACGACGAACAGAACTCCGCCCCTAACGCCACATCGTCCTCCAAGGTGAGGAAACGCTTTCGAACCGACCGCGATGCCATCGACCGCAAACGACTTCCCTTAGCGGTAAAGGTATTCGGCGTGCTATGCCTGGTGGCAGGAGGCGCCACCGCAGTTCTTTTGACGATAACCATTGTGACTATGGTCCTGGCGTTCACTTCTGGGAACTTAGACATCGGAGCCTCCACCGCCACCGTAGTCATCTACGTTGTGGAAACGGTGCTGTACACGGCACTGGCCGCCATGTTCGCCATCTTCGGCATCCGTTTGCTGCGAAACAAGCGTAAACATGCCGCACGAGGCACCGAGGCCATGATCCTTATCTTGGCGGCTATCATCATCTGCTCCATCATGCTCAACGGCCTTGGCGCCAATGTGATTCCTCATGCCGTGGTGGCGGTATTCCTTATCGTCATGCAATCCTACCTTGACCCGGCGCTCGCCGGCGAGCGCGAGCTGCATCGCAAGCTACGCGACATGGAAACCAGGGAGCAAGCGGAAGATGGCACGCTTGGCCTCGACCCCACCGGTCGCGGCTACATCACCTTGAACTTCTTCAACCTGTTTTGGATATTCGTGGTGTGCAGCGTATTGGGCCTTGTCATTGAGACCATATATCACGTGCTGGTGGTTGACCCCGGCGTATACGAAGATCGAGCCGGTTTGCTGTTCGGACCCTTCAGCCCGATTTATGGCGTTGGCGCGATGTTGATGACCATGGCGCTCAACCGCTTCCACAAAGCGCCCTTTCCCGTGATCTTCCTGGTGAGCGCAGTGATCGGTGGGGCATTCGAATATGCGGTCAGCTGGTTTATGCAGTTCGCCTTCGGCATCGTTGCCTGGGACTACACCGGGACGTTCCTCTCCATCGACGGCCGCACCAACGGCATGTTCATGGCCATGTGGGGCGTGCTTGGCCTGTTCTGGGTGAAGCTGTGCCTGCCCTGGATGCTGCGACTGGTCAATCGCATCCCTTGGAACTGGCGTTATTCCCTGACCACCGTATGCGCCGCCTTGATGATCGTCGACTGCGGCATGACCTTGATGTCGCTCGACCGCTGGTACCAGCGTGAAGCCGGCGTAGCGCCCGACAACGCCATCTCCCGATTCATCGACGATCATTTCGACAACCAGTACATGGAGGACCGCTTCCAGAGCATGTCGATAAACCCGGACAACGCGGCACGTACGCTGTAAGAAGAACCATATCGCCGATGCCCGAGGACGGCATCGGCGATATGCCAAACACAGCTCCCCTCTGCCATCGAGCGCGTTTTACACCAGCTTCCCAGGGGTATTGCGACAGCAAAGGGGCATTATCCGAGCGTGCGATCGTGGTTTTACAGCCGCTTTTCCGGAAGTATTCCAACAGCGGGCAAAGCGTCCTTTGCATTACCGCCCGTCAGCCCATCACGCAATTCTGTGATATTGCGCCACAGGCGCTTCGGCATGAAATGCCTTCGAAGCTCCGGATGATAGCGCGCGGATATGGACATGGCATCGTAGAACCCTTTCCACGCTGCCTGCATAGCGGCTTCATCCGCCGCATACCGCGGCAGATGCACCTCATCGGTTTGCGCTAAATACCAGCCCGAACCATCGTAGATGCCCGCAACTTGATGAACCTCATCGTAGATGACGAAACGCTCGGTATTGAACCGATCGGCAAACCAATCCATGAGCAGCGGCACCACATTGGCCTTGGGGTTGCACTTCGCGAACCATATGCCGTTTTCAAAGTGCTCGAAACGCAAGAACTGCATCATCAAGTGCCGCTCGTTCATGACCGACCGCTCCAGACGCGCTACGGGACCGGCTATAGGATGTGCGAAGTTCCGTATCAAGCCGCGATTAATGGCAACAGGATGCGCCATGACGAATCGAACGAACCGATACACCGCAATGCCCGCCGAGTAGTCGTCCGACAACGACGTATGCAGCACCGCATCCCAGGCATCCCGACCTGCTTTTCGCACGATGCCCGTCTTCACACGCGCCGCCAATGTCGCATCGGTTTCGATATAGCGCACGCTTTGCCCCAACCGAGGCTGCAACGCGGTCTCGGTCGAAAAGTCTTCGGGCTGCTCGTGCAACGCATATGCTTGGAATATCGCCGTTAGCAGCCCTTCGGTAGTGCCATCGTGCACGTATGCCACATTGTCCAGCGGCTCCCTACCGACATCCAAGCTCATGCGGGCACCTTCTGCCGGCCCTGCAACGCATGCTGCCAACCGAAGATCCCATCGGCCACGCCTTCCTGAACCACCGGCGCCTGCAGCCGCTGCGCTCCTCTCGCGCTGCCGCCCTGCGCGGTCGCCTTATCCCCTGCTCCTATGGCCACACGCCCGACTTCCGACCCGAATAGGCTAAGCTGCCCAGGCAGCACCTTCCCCGAACGGGCGCCATGACGACCGCCTTCGATGGGACTTGCCAGCTGCGCCCGCAAAGCCTCGGGGCAAAACTCCACCCCATTGCCTTGGTATTTCCCGTTGCAGGTGATGAAGTAACGCGCCCGCTTAAAGGCGATTCCCAGCTTTCGAAGCTCCCCTTCCCGCAAGCACGAGCTACGTCGGGCGCGCACGATCAGACGTGCCCCACGCGGACCTATCCCTGGCACGCGTAGCAACACCTCCAACGGAGCCGTGTTCACCTCCACCGGAAACAAATCCAGATGATTCAGCGCCCATGCGGCTTTCGGGTCAACATCCATCTCCAGATTCGGCGCATCGGCGCTGATGATCTCCGACACGTCGAATTTGTAATAGCGCAGCAGCCAATCAGCCTGATACAGCCTATGTTCGCGGTTCAATTGCACCCCAACGTTCTGCGGCAGGCGCTCATCGGAGCTTACCGGCAGATATGCGCTGAAGAACACGCGCTTGAGCTGCAAGGTCTTATATAGCGCCTGCGACAGGTTAAGGATTTGGAAATCGGTTTCTGGAGTAGCCCCTATGATCATCTGCGTGGACTGCCCCGCTGGCACGAACGCACGCCCCCGCTCCTTCGGACGGGTAGATGGCAGATACGTTGTGCTGCGCCGCGATATTCCCCGCGACTCACGATCCTGCGCCATGTTGTCCCTGATTTGACGCATAGGGGCGATGATGCGCTGTTTGGTTTTCTGAGGGCACAGCAAGCTCAAACTTGTCTGGCTAGGTAGTTCAAGGTTCACGCTCATGCGATCCGCAAGATGCCCAAGCCTATCGATAAGCTCCGGCGAGGTTCCCGGCACGACCTTTGCATGGATATATCCGCGAAACCGGTGATGATCGCGCAGCAGCCGCAACGTGCGGATCATAAGCTCGGTGGTATGGTCGGGCGAACCGATGACGCCCGAGCTGAGGAACAGCCCTTCGATATAGTTGCGGCGATAAAACGCCATGGTAAGATCGGCCAGCTCTTCGGGCGTGAACGCTGCGCGCGGTACTTCATTGCTGCAACGGTTAACGCAATATGCGCAGTCGTACACGCAAGCGTTGGTCATGAGCACTTTGAGCAGCGAGATGCAACGCCCATCGGGCGTAAAGCTATGGCAGCATCCTGCACCGAGCGCGTTGCCGACATAACCGGCCTTCGAGCTGCGTTGCAACCCCGACGATGTGCAGGCGACATCGTATTTCGCCGCATCGGCAAGGATCTCCAGCTTCTCCTGCACATCCATGGCTCCCCTTCCACAAACATCCGTACGTGTTATAAGCAACTACTATACTCGTACGCTTGTTCGTGGTCAAGAACGTTTGTGCGATATTATCGCAGAACCCCGGTCAAATCGAATGCAGGGATGAAGCTGTCCTGGGCCGCACCGCCCTGCTGCCAGAAATAGTCGTCGATCCCCAGCGAGTCGGCATAGTCCAGCAGTTCCTCGTATTCCGCATCGGACACGCGTCCGGCCAGCTCGGGACAACGCGCAAGCTGGCGCTTGGCCCATGCATCACCGGCCTTCGCCGTTTCAGCCAGCACCGGCGTGTACTGGTTCATCAACGACAACAGCACATCGCCTCCGAAGCGCTCCCATATCGTGCGCACCACGCGTTTGGAATCTTCCAAAGCCCCAGGCAGCATCAGGTGACGCACCACCACCCCGCGCGTAAGACGCGGCTGGCCTTCGACTTCATCGCCGGCGGGGACGCCCACGCAACGCACCATCTCCTCAAGGGCCGCCAGAGCTACCTGAGGGTAATCTGGCGCCGCAGAATAGCGGCGGGCAAGGCTGCTCGAGCAATATTTGAAATCGGTCAGGTACACGTCCACCGTACCCATATTGTCCCGCACGGCCTGCACCGTCTCATACCCCGAGGTGTTCCAGACCACGGGCAGCGTCAAACCGCGGGCGCGGGCGCGGGCAACGGCAGCGCGAATGTGGGGCGCATAGTGCGTCGGCGTGACGAAATTGACGTTCATCGCCCCCTGCTGCTGCAGGTCAAGGCACATATCGGCCACATCGTCCACGGCCACGGGCACACCTGCGCACCCCGCGGCGATCACCTGGTTCTGGCAGTACACGCACCGAAGCGGGCAGTTCGAGAAGAACACGGTGCCGCTGCCGCGAGAACCGCTGATGGGCGGCTCCTCCCACATGTGCAGCGCCGCACGGGCCACCACCAGCTGCCCTTGCGCCCCGCACACACCGCGTTCGCCAGCAGCGCGATCGACGCCGCACGCCCGCGGGCACAGCTTGCAGCAAGACAACTCTTCTTCGAACTCCATAGCAGATCCCTTCCCTGCTTCCATACACGACCGCTAGCTGAAAGCCCGGCCGCACGCCATGTCCTGACGCGACGCGGCGTTCACCCCTGCCAAGCGAAACCCAAGCCGCCCGGCAGACGAAAAGGCCCGCAACGCGCAACCCGGCCCATGGCGGGCAGCGCCGTCTCAGCGCCTGCGCCCATCCATCCAAACAGCCGGGCAACCGCTTCGCGGGCCCCATGCATTGCTCGATCGCCCTTAACGGGCGAGTACCTAGTTGAAGCCGGGATAAGCCCCCGTCATGCCGTCATCGTCCATGATGCCGGCATCGCCGAAATCGTCGCCCCAGTCGGCATCCTCATCATGGTCATGGTCATGGTCATGGTCGCCGTACGTTTGCTCGGCGCGGGTCCAGTCCAGGCCCTCCTTCGCGCATGCGTCTTCCTCGCGATACACGAGAGACAACGCCGAGGGCGCCTTATCCGACCCGCCGATGATGGCCAGAAGCTCCAGCAGGCGCTGAACGGCCTCGGCCTGCGGCAGGATAAGGTCCGCATCGTCGGCGGTGGTCAACGCCGCGGTCAGCTCGCCCATGAGCATCTCCACGGTGTAGGTGCCATCGAAACGGCCGTCGGTGACGGCTGCCAGCAGCGCATCGCCAGCCGGAGTGAGCGCACCGGCGCGCATACCCGCGATCTCGCCCATGTCCGAAGACGTGCGCACCGCATGGTACAGCGCATCGGCCTCCACGGCAGCGACCAGCTGCGCCGAGGCCTGCAGGCTGTACGCGGCGCGGGCAAGCTGGGCCGAACCCGGGCCGCCGGCATCGGTGATGTGGGCAACCAGCAGGTCGAGAACCTTGCGTGCCGCCTCGACGCAGTCCTCCTCGCCGCCCACGAAGCAGCCCAGGTTCTCACGTGTCGCGAACGCATCGGGCACGGCGACATCGGTGACCACGAGCGGTGCCTCGACGGCGACCAGGTCGGCGACGCAGGCCATGGCGTTGAGCTCGCGGGCGAAGGTGGGCGTGGTGCAGGACAGGTCGATGAGCAGCGTGCCCTTGCTCGCGCCCTGCACGATGCCGTTGTCGCCGAAGTACGCGTCCTCGAGCGCGTTTTGCGCGGTGAAGTAGGTGATGACGGCATCCGCCGCACCCGCATCGCCCACGCGCTGCCAGCCGGCGCCGCACAGGCGATCGGCCACCATATTCCCCACCATATCGTTTCCTGCGAACACGAAAGCCTTCGTCATGGCTTAACCCTCTTTCTTGATCTTGCGGGCGATGCGGTCGGCCACCGAAAGCTCCTCGCGCTTATCGCCGCCCCAAAACACCACGGCCAGCATGCCCGGCCCGACGTGACTGCCGATGACCGGACCGATGCTGCTTTCCAAAAACAGCAGGTTGTCATCCTCTTTCGCCAGCAGCTCCTTCAGACGCGCCGCGTCCTTGGGGCAATCGGCGTTGCCGATGACCACGCAACGGCCCGGCATTTGATCGGTCATGCGCTTCGAGCAGTACTCGGCAAGCTGCCTGATGCCCTTCTTGCGCCCGCGCGCCACGCCCGTCAGCGCAAGCTTGCCCTCGATGCTGATGTTGAGCAGGGGCTTCACGTCAAGCTTCGCGCCCGCATAGGCGACGGTGCTGGGAATGCGGCCGCCGCGGCGCAGCGATTCCAGGTCGTCGACCATGAACTCGGCGTCAACGAAGTAGCGCGCCTCTTCGGCCCATGCGGCCAGCTCGCGCGCCGTCATGCCGTTGTCGCGCTGGTTGAGCGCCTCGTAGACCAGAAGTGCCTCGGCGATAGACGCCAAATAGGTGTCGACCACGTACAGCTCTGCCTCAGGGTGCTCGGCGATCAGCTGATCGCGCACCATCACCGCCGTGTTCAAGCTGCCGGAAAGGCCGCTGGAAAAGCTCAAGTACACCGTGGGGATGCCGCTTTCGATGGCCTTCGAGAACATGTCATGGAACACCGTCACGGGCACCTGCGCCGTAGACGGCTGCAAGCCGGCGCGCATGCCCTCGTAAAACTCGTGCGGCGTGACGCTGCGATACAGATCGTCGCTATGCTCGCCCTTCTCGTCGATATAGGGAAACTCCAGCAGCTGCACGCCGGGACGGTCGATCACCTCGAAAGGGAGGTCGCAGCAGGAGTCGATGATCAGATTGCATTTCGGCTGGGCTTCCATGCATCTCCTTTCGTTGAAACGCCCACGCTCCTCAGGCCGTGGACGGGTTTTCGCTTTGTGCCCCTAAGATGTGCAGGCCAAAGCCGCCTTCGGCCCGGTCAGCTTACCCGAGATGGCATGCGCGCATTCATAGGCGACGCCGACCGCCGGGCCCACATGCAGACCCACCACCGGGCTTACGGGAAGCACGCTGACCTTGCGCCCGAGCAGGGGCTCGATGACCTCGTGGGCCCACTTCACCGCCGGGGCCTTATCGCCGATGTAGTGCACCACCACATCGCGCAGCCCATGCTCCTCGATATCGGCCTTCATGGCCGCCACGATCTTGTCCAGGGCCTTTTTGCGCGTGCGCACCTTGGCGAAGGTGATCGGGGAGCCGTCGCGTACGGCGAGCACCGGCGCCAGCTGGATAAGGTTGCCCAGAAGCGCCGCCGCGCCGCCGATGCGCCCGCCTTTCTGCAGAAACGTCAGGCTTTCCGGCGTGAACAGGAAGCGGGTGCGCTCGATGGCGTCAAGCGCCGCCTGAGCCACGCCGCGCAGGTCCTCGCCCGCATCGCGAGCCGCCACGGCCTCGAGCACGGGGAACGCCTCGTCGAAACCGCACGACTGCGAGTCGATCAACTCCCACTTGAAGCCGATGTTGCGCGCGGCCACCGCGCGGATGGCGCGCAAGGCGCCGTCGTAGGCGCCCGAAAGGCCGGTGGAGATGAAGATGCCGCACACCTGGTCTCCGGCGCGGGCAGCATCCTCGAACACTTCTTCCAGCAAATGCTGGGAAGGCTGGCTTGACGTGGGGATATCATCCACCATGTCGTAGATATCGGCATAGAACGCATCCAAGTCCATGGTTGCGTCCTCGTATTCCCTGCCGTTGCGGTTCACGTACAGCGTGACCACCTGGATATCCAACTGGGCCGCCATCTCCTGCGTGATCGAAGACACGGAATCGGTGATGATCCTGATCATGAATCCCCCTATCGAAAGCGCGACCGAGACGCGCGTACATTACGTTCAACCCTACGCGATACCGCGAAGCTTGCCAACAAGCGCGCGGCGGCGCTCACAAAGACCATACTCCAAGCCCACCGGATAGGTATGGGGGTTGAGCATGCGCTTTTGGCTCTCGTCCAAACAAGCCAGACCTTCGCGGCAACGCCGTTGCGCCTCCATGGCGCTACGGTCGCCTGCGTCGAGCACCACCTGCCCGTTGCGTGCCAGAGGCTCGAGCATCGTGCAGAACCGCTTGCCCGCAAGCTTCTTGCGGCGCATGGAGTCGAGCGGGTCCACGATGACCTGGCGCTCGTCCACGCCGGCGTTCACGTCGAACACCATATCGCCGGCGATGGTACCGTCATCGTTATAGTAGCGACGCACATCGAGCACGCCGGGCACCGTCAGCTTCGCCGCCGACTCGCTGATCTTCAGGCGGTCGACCCATTCCGCCTGCCCCGGAGCGCGTGTTGCCGAAAGCTTGTATACCCCGCCGAGCGTGGGCTGGTCGAACGCGCAGGCAAGCTTGGTGCCAACGCCCCAGCTGCTGACGGGGGCGCCTTCGTCCAAGATGGACTGGATGGTGTATTCGTCCAGGTCGTTGGACAGCACGATGCCGCAATCCTGCAAGCCTGCCTCATCGAGCATGCGGCGCGCCATCTTCGCCAACCAGGCAAGGTCGCCCGAGTCGATGCGGATGCCGGCCAGGCGCTCGCCCCGGGCGCGCATCTCAAGGCCCACGGTGATGGCGTTGCGGATGCCCTGCTCCACGTCGTAGGTGTCCACGAGCAGCACGCAGTTGCGCGGGAACTCGCGCGCATAGGCGCGGAACGCCTCGAGCTCGCTGGGAAACGACATGACCCACGAATGCGCATGCGTTCCCGACACCGGCAGGCCGTAGGTTTTGCCCGCAAGCACATTGGACGTGGATGCGCAGCCGCCCACCACGGCGGCGCGGCTTGCCCACATGCCGCCGCCGGCGCCCTGAGCACGTCGCAAGCCGAACTCGGCGACGGGCAGCCCGTGGGCAGCCAAGCACACCCGAGCGGCCTTGGTGGCGATGAGCGTTTCGAAGTTAACGCAGTTCAGAAGCGCCGTCTCGATGAGCTGGCAATCCATGATGGGGCCCATCACGCGCACGATCGGCTCGTGCGGGAACACCACGGAGCCCTCGACCACGGCATCGACGTCCACACGCAGCGAGAACGTGCGCAGGTAATCCAGAAACGCGGGCTTGAACAGCCTGCCCCCGCCGGGCGCATCAAGGCTTGCCAAGTACTCCACGTCCTCGGCGCTGAACGCGAACCCGTCGATAAGCTCGGCGAGCTGGTCCATTCCGCAAGCGATGGCGTAGCCGCCACGGAAGGGATAGTCGCGGAAATACGCATGGAAGCACGCCTGCGTGGCGCCCTGCCCCGTTTCCCAATACCCTTGCGCCATGGTCAGCTGATACAGATCGGTGAGCAGCTCGTGACCGTTTTCCCCGTGCACGTTGATACCTCCTGACGAAGGCGCCCCCGCTTGTTGCCGAAGCGGGGGCGCGAGATGCTGCTAGTTACCTTGCGCGGAGCCCTGGCCCTCGCCGGCGCCTGCGGCTTTGTGGCTGCGGCGACGGGCGCGACGATGCTGACCGGGAGCCTGGCCCTCCTGGCCGCCCTCGCGCTGCTTGCGCTGACCGCCCTGGTCGGGACGGGGGCCCTGCGCCAGGCCCGAGGACTTCTGACCCGGGCGGACGCGAGCTTTGGGCCCTTGATTGTCGGGCTTGCCGCCGCGCTGGGCATCGGAGCCGCCCTTGGGGCCCTGACCGCGCTTGCCCGCCTGCTGGGAGGAGCCGGGCTGCTTGCCGCCCTGGCCCGACTGCTGCTTGGCGTCCTTGCCGCCCTGGCTGCGGCGCTTGCTCGGCTGCATGCCGCGACGCTTTGCCTGGCCTTCCTTAGGCTGCTTGCCGTCCTGGTTGGACTGCTTGCCCGCGGGTGCCGCGTTGGCAGACTGAGCGGAATCGGCGCGCGGAGCTTGATTCTCCCCGCCCTGCGCGGCACCGCCCGACACCTTGGTGGAGCGGCGGCGACGCGGCTTGCGCGCGGGCTGTGCCGCGGCAGCCTTCTGCTGCTCGGCGTGCTCGCCCTTGCCGCGGCCGCGCCTGCTGGAACGGCCGGGCTTGGCCTCGGCGGCGCCGTCGGCCTTCTTGCCGCCCGAAACGTGACGCACGCTGGCGCGATCGGCAAGCTTGTCCTTGCCCGACAGCTGCGGCGTTGCCATGGCCGCGGCCGCGCCGAAGGCATCGCCGGGCTGCTCGCTCAACGCGCGCTCCCAAGCCTCGCATCCCACGCACTTCGGACGGGCGCCCTCCTCGGGCGCGTCGAAATCGGAAAGCGGGACGCCCACGGGCTTCTCACCCTCGATGCGCAGCGACACCACTTCGCGCGGGACGTCCAAATCCACCACCTTCGCCGTACCGTCCGGCGTTTCCACCTGGGCGTTCTTCTTCGGCGCACGGCTCTTGAAGTCCTTGTAGGCATCGTATTCGTAGCGTAGGCAGCACATGAGCCTGCCGCACACGCCCGAGATCTTCTGCGGGTTCAGCGACAGGTCCTGTTCCTTGGCCATGCGGATGGACACCGGGCAGAACTCTCCGCCCAGGCGCTTGCAGCACAGCTCCTGGCCGCAGTGGCCCAAGCCGCCCACCATGCGAGCCTCATCGCGAACGCCGATCTGGCGCATGTCGACGCGCACATGCAGGCGCGATGAGAGCGTGCGCACCAGCTCGCGGAAGTCGACGCGGTTCTCGGATTCGAAGTAGAACACCGCTTTGTCGCCGTCGAACAGGTACTCCACCGAAACCGGGCGCATCTCCTCGGAGGCCTTCGCAGCAAGCTCCTTGAACACGGGAAGCGCCTCGGCGGCGCGCGCCTCGAGCTCGGCCTGCTTGGCGCGATCTTCGCCGTCGGCGACGCGCAGCACGGGCTTCAGGGGGGTTTTCAGCTTCTTGACCTGGTCTGACGTTGCCTCGAACGCCGGTTCGGGCATATGACCGAACTCGGTTCCCCGGGCGGTTTGGACCACGACGTCGCATCCGGCGTGCAGTTCCAGCTCGCCCGCATCGAACCACAGCGTTTTGGGGTTGTAGGGCAGGTTGACAGGCGCTATGCGGACCATGGCGCTCCTTCTTTCTATCTGGTATACGCCCGCGGCGCCGCGTTGGGCAGCGCACGGCCGTACAGTATGTCGCGAACCTCGAGCAGCATCGCGTCGATGCACGTCTCAGGAGATACATTATAAGAGATGGCGGCGTCGCATCGGCGCACGGCCGCGATGGCGGCTGCGGCGCGTGCTGAGTCGGTGCGCGCCGCAGCTTCCTCGATAGAGGGCCTGACATCGGCGTTGACCACTTGATCGGGCGCGCCCGCGGCCTGGGCCATGACGTCGCGCAGCCACGAGCGGGTGATGCCCGTGAGCTGGCGCAGCGACTCGGCGGTCTTGGCCGTGAGCTGGCGCTTGTTGCGCGCCTCGATCTGGCGGATGGCCGACTTCGCCAAAAAGTCGGCGTTCTCGGCAAGCTCGGCCTCCTGCTCGGCGCGCACGGTGTCGAGCGGAAGCTTCACGCGCACAACCAAATCGGCGGCGAACCCGATAACATCCCAGTCGTCGGCGCGGCGCAGGCACGCCAGCACCTCGAGCACCCGGGCACGGAACTCCAAGCGCTCGTTGGACTTCAGGAACTCCACCGCGCGGGTGATGGAGCCGTCGCAGGCCTGCAGCGCCACGCGCGCCTGCTCGGGGCTTGCGCCCGAGTTCTGCACCACGATGCCCGCAGCCTCCGAAACCGGGATGGTACGGAACGGCACCACCTGGCAGCGCGAGACGATGGTGGGCAGCACGCTTTCGCGGGTACGCGCGAGCAGGATGAGCACCACGTCGGCGGGCGGCTCCTCGAGCGTTTTCAGGAACGCGTTTGCCGCCTGCACGCCGAGCAGGTCCACGCGATCGAGGATGTAGACCTTGCGATCGGCCTGGATGGGGGCCAAGGCCGTGTCGGCCACGATACCGCGCACCTGCTCGACCAGGTAGCCGGCAGCGCCCTCGGGCTCGAACATGCGCACATCGGGGTGTTTCTTGCGCATGATACGCCCGCAAGTGTCGCACGCGCCGCAGTTGCCGCCGCGAGGGCCCTTGGGGCCTTTCGGGCACATGATGCCCTGGGCGAAGGCGAGCGCCGCAAGCGTCTTGTTCGAGCCTGCCGGCCCGCAGAACAGGTACGCGTGGCTGACGCGCCCCGATGCCACGGTGGCGCGAAGGAACTCGCGCACCTGAGGCTGGCCCAAGATGTTCTCGAATGCGTCTGCCATAAGCGCTACTGCTGCTCCTTGCCCGAACGCTCCGCACGAGGCGCCGATGCGGGATCCTCGCGATAGTCCACGCGGCCCTCATGGGTGCGATGCACGTCAAGGCGCTCGAAGTAGGCCTCGTTGGCGCGCACGAAATCGCCCATCCACGGAAACAGGTCCGCCAGCTGGGCAAACACCTGCACGGCCGTATGCGATTTGCGCCCGTTCGAACGCACCAGGCGCACACGGCGCGGGTTCTTTTCCGCAATCTCCAAAAACGCCGCGTTCACGCGGGCATGGAAGTCCTCGCCGGCGCGTTCCATGCGATCGGCCCCGGCGCGGCGCGTGGCGCGCTCGAGGCCCTCGGCGGCGCTTGCCGCCACCAGCAAGATGGTGCGATCGGGCACGATGCCCTGGCATGCGAACGCGTTGGCCGCCTCCACGAACGCACGGTCAAGCCCGCGCCCATAGCCTTGATAGGCCACGGTGGAATCGGTGAAGCGGTCGCACAGCACCACAGCCCCGCGCTCGAGCGCCGGGGCTATGACCTGGCTGACCAGCTGCGCGCGTGCCGCCTCGAAGACGAGCAGCTCGGAAGCATCGCAGATATCGGAGTTCGCCGGGTTCAGCACCACGCCGCGCAGCTGCTCGCCCACCTCGGTGCCGCCGGGCTCGCGAAGGCACACGACCTCGCGGCCCATGGCGGAAAGGGCGTTGGCCAGAAAGCGGATATGGGTGGTCTTGCCGGCGCCGTCGCCGCCCTCGAACGTGACGAACACGCCGCGCTCGGGCGCCTGCTCTGCGGAAAGCCCCTGATCGGCAGCTTGTGCAGGAGCAGCCGGGTGCACCGGGGCGCCCGAGGCCGGACGGCCCTCGCGCATCATCGGCACCTCGCTCACGATGCCCGTGTTGCGGATATCGGCCACGTTGCTATCCCTGCACGGCGCCGGCCACGGCGGCCGCCACGGCTTCCACGGCGCGCGGGTCGAACGGCTCGGGCATGATGAAGTCCTCGCACAGCTCGTCATCGGAGACGAGCGCGGCGAGCGCCTCAGCGGCGGCCAGCTTCATCTGCTTCGTGATGCGCGTGGCGCGCGACTCCAGGGCGCCCTTGAAGATGCCGGGGAACGCCACCACGTTGTTGATCTGGTTCGGGAAATCCGAGCGGCCGGTGCCCACCACGCGGGCGCCGGCGGCGCGGGCCACGTCGGGGAAGATCTCGGGCGTGGGATTGGCCATAGCGAACAGGATGGCGTCGGAGT
The DNA here is from genome assembly GCF_934630535.1 of uncultured Senegalimassilia sp. Classification (GTDB taxonomy): domain Bacteria; phylum Actinomycetota; class Coriobacteriia; order Coriobacteriales; family Eggerthellaceae; genus Senegalimassilia. The sequence continues at coordinate 194,473 of NZ_CAKTVU010000003.1, read as the reverse complement.
TCATGGACTTCACCATCTCGGCGGACACGATGCCCGGGGCGGACACGCCCACGAAGACGTCGGCGCCGCGCATGGCGTCGGCCAGCGAGCCTTGCTCATCGTTGAGGTTGGTGGTGGCGAGCATAGCGCGCTGGGCCTCGTTGATGCCCTCGGAACGCGAGTTGATGATGCCGCACTTGTCGCACAGGATAAGGTTCCTGAAGCCGTAGTTGAGCAGCAGCTTGGCGATGGCGATACCCGCCGAGCCGGCGCCGTTGACCACCACGCGGCACGCTTCCTTCTGCTTGCCCGTCAGGCGAAGCGCGTTGATGACGCCGGAGAGCACCACGATGGCGGTGCCGTGCTGGTCGTCGTGGAACACCGGGATGTCGAGCTCGTCGATCAGACGGCGCTCGATCTCGAAGCAGCGCGGCGCGGAGATGTCCTCAAGGTTGATGCCGCCGAAGCTGGGGGCAAGGCGCTTGACGGTCTCGACGATCTCGTCGACGTCCTGCGTGTCAAGGCACAGCGGGACGGCGTTCACGCCGCCGAAGGTCTTGAACAGCGCGCACTTGCCCTCCATGACGGGCATGGCCGCGGCCGGGCCGATGTTGCCCAGGCCGAGCACGGCAGAGCCGTCGGAGACGACGGCCACGGTGTTGGCCTTCATGGTGTACTTGTACGCATCGGAAGGGTTCTCGGCGATCTTGCGGCACGGCTCGGCGACGCCGGGGGTGTAGGCCAGCGCCAGGTCCTCGCGCGTTTCGATCCTCATCTTCGGGACGGTTTCCAGCTTGCCCTGCCACTGCTCATGCAAACGCAACGATTCCTGCGCGATATCCATGCTGCTCCATGCACCTTTCCCTATGCACGGCGCCGGCGGCGCCGTTTAACGTGAGTGTTCCCGCCCCTTGCGGAAAGCGGTTGTCCTGGTAGGGATTATACCCCTTGCATCTTGCCGCCCGCACACCATGCCCGCTCTCCCCGAAAAACGCCCATGAGGTGTGTTTCGCCCGATGAGCTGGGGGCGTACAAACGATAGGTAAGCGAATACGGGAAAAGCGGCCGAGCCCTCGGGCCGCGAGGAAGCGCAAAACCCGGCGATCCTCGGGCCGCCCCGCGAAACCGAGCGCGATCGAAGCGCAGCGTCGGCGCGAAGATGAAAGGAAACGACATGGAAGAAACCCGCAAGCGCGTGTTCGCCGCGCTCGACGACGGCAAGACGATGCGCCTTGTGGCACAGCGGGCGGTCCGCATCGCCCACGACGAAGGCGCGGCTTTGCGGCTCGGGCACATCGTGGACGCCCTGCCGACCGATGCGAGCGTCGCGAACCATGCGGCGCTATCCGATTCGGTGCGCAGGCGCCTGTGCGCGGACCTAGCCGATGTGCTGGCGCTGGCAAAGGCGTCCGAGCGCATCCCGTCGGTGGAGGTGTGCGTGGCCGCGGGCCCGGTGAAGCAGACGCTCACGAGCAGGCTCATCCTTCCCTGGGACCCCGACACGGTGGTTTGCGGGTCGCGCGGTTTAAGCAAACTGGGGTATGCGCTGTCAGGCTCGGTGAGCGCCCACCTGGTGCGCACCCTGCGCTGCGACGTGCTGGTGGTCCGCTAAGAGGCCGAGCCGGCACGCGCGCCGCGGGGAGGGGCGCTCACCGCGCGATGAGCGCCTCGACCATATCGATGATCTCCTGCTTGCCGTGCACATCGAGCTTCGTGTAGATATGGCGGATGTGCATCTTGAGCGTGTTGCGCGAGATGACAAGCTCCTGCTCCATGAACGGCATGTTGCGGCCATGGGCGATAAGCCCCAGGACCTCGCGCTCGCGCGCCGTCAGGCGATACGTGCGCGCAATGGTGTCGCAAGGCGCGGAAACCGGGTCGACAGGCGCTTGCCCGGGCTGCGGCGAGGCGCTATCGGGCATGAAAGGCACCGGCACCCTGGCCGAGGTCGCCGCGCCGTCCCCGGCCGCCTCGCGCGCGGAGCCCCGATCGGCCCCTGCCCCGGCCGCGCGCTCCACCGCCTGCAGCGCAGCTTGCGAACCGGCAGCCGCACCGCCTGGCGCAGCGCAAGCGCCGGCACCGGCAGCCGCCGGCAAACCATCGCCGCCATCCTGCTCAGAGTAAACCGCATCGCCCGCCCCGGCGGTCCCGATGCCGTACTCCGAAACATCCCCGGCGCCCGCGAACGGCGCCTGCAATCCCGGGAACTTCAACAACACCACCAGAAGCACCATGTACACGAACACCATGAGCTGCTCGCTGGCGAACATCGCCTCGGCAGGCGAGGCCGCCAGCACCACGCCGGCGGCGACCACCAACGTGCCCAGCAGATGACCCGCCGCGGCGGCAAGGCGCATCGCCGCCGCCGCCTCGAGCGTCTCGATGCTGTTGCGCGCCGCCCAAACCACAAGCGCCCACGACACCACCTCGAACAGCGAAGTGCCCAGGCCGCACATCACCTGCTCAAGCCCCGGCAACGCCCACGCGATCGACGGCGCCAGCAAGATGCCGACCGCCGTGCACAGCAAGGCGCCGTAGAACACGTGCTCGATGCGCAGGCCGCGCCAGGCGAGGGCGACGACCAGCAACACGAGCAACGTCGCGAACGACGCGGGATCGCCATGGGGATCGCCGCCGGTGAAGCCGTTGCGCAAAAAGCCCAGCATCATGGCGGAGAACACCAGCATGATGACAAAGCCCGGGGTGACCACCTTCGCCATGGGGCGCTTCACCACGCCGGGCACGGAAAGCGCGGCCGGAACGGGAGAGCGTTTTTCAGACCCGCGTCCGACAGGCGCGCCGCCGAAGCCGAGCATGGCGAGCAGCAGGGAGGCGCAAAGCAGCGCACCGGCCGCGCTCACGATGCCGTACGCCCCCAACGCTGCAGCCACCTGCTGCTGCGATGCCAGCGAGTACAGCGCGAACGCGCCCAGCATCCCCAGCGTGCAGGCACGGACCACCATGACGCCGTCAAGCCGGGCGAACAGGCACACCAGCCCCACGCTCACCGGGGCGCCGATCGTCTTCACCATGAAAAGCGACAAGACGCCCAACGCCGTCCATGCCGCGCCGCCGCGCTCAAGGCCGGGCATGACGAGCAGCATGCACAGCGCCCCGACTGCGAACAAGACCATGCCGGCGGTGGCGGCAACGCCGAACAGCCAGCGCACATCCCCGTTCCCGCGACGGGAGAACCGCCGCGCTATCAGGAAGAACGCGAAATACACCACGCAGGTGCACACGCGCATGGCAAGCGTTCCGGCTTCCGACCCGTTCGTGCCGAGCAGCTGCCCATCCGAGAGCCAGATGCCGCCGAACATGCACGAAAGGCCCAACACGGCCGCAAACGCCGTGCGCACATCGGAGCCGCGCGACGGCGTGCCTCCGTTATCCTCAGACCAAACCATCCCGTCATCCTTCCCCTGCGCCTAAAAACGGCGCCCACGTAAAACGCGGCAAACCCCCGACGCGATGCGCCGGGGGCAGATCCACGATTTCGCCGATGATATCATGCCTGAAACCCGGCTTATGTTACGCGCCGGCCAAATCCTTCAGCGCCGCCTGCTCGGCGACGTGCCGATACGCGCTCACGCGCATACATTCCTCAAGCTGCGCGACCACCTCGGGAAACTCCTCAAGGCCATCGCGCCATTGCACGCCCGAGGCGCCCGCCGCCGCCCTGCCGGACTCGACGCGCGCCCAACGCCCGTCGGCGTCGGCCTGGAAATAGCCGGTCACGCACGCATCGCCTTCCGAAAACGGCTCGCCGTCGGAATACAGCATCCCCGGGCATATCATGGCGTCGCCCAGCGCATCGTGCGCCCAGTCCTGACCGGACGGGACCACGTAGGCGGCATCGACGCCGGCAAGGAGCACCAGCTTCGCCTTCTGCTCCAACACAAGGCCCTCTTCCAGGCCCGCATCGTCGACACGCACCTCGCCGGCGTCCGTCAGCTCGCCCGCGTCCCGCATATGGCCGGCCAGCTCATCGAGAAGCTCGCCCGTGCGGGGATCCTCCACGCGCAACGGCCTGCCGCGGCGCGCGTCGCGCACCGCGGCGGTCACCGACACCCCGGCCGCGCCCATATCAGGACGCCAGCTTCCGGGAGAGCATCTTGGTGGCGTTGACCATATGGCGGTTCACCGCCATCTCCTTGGCGGTGAAGCCCAGGGCCAGGCCCACCAGCTGCGGCAGGTGCAGCGTCGGCATGGTGATGTCGGCCTCGTAGCCCTTCTGCGCATCCGCCTGCCACATGTCGATGGCCATATGGCACAAAGGACAGGGCGTGACCAGGCAATCCGCGCCGGCGTCCTTCGCCGTCAGGCAGCTCACGCCGTTGGAGAGCAAAGCCTCGCGCTCAGCCGGGTAGATGCTGTGGAACCCGCAGCACGCCAGGCGCTGCTCGAAGTCCACGTTGTTCGCCCCGAGCGCCTCTGCCAGCATCTCCATGGAGCGCGGGTTGCGCGGGTTCTCGAAGCCCATCACGTCGGGCGGCATGAGGATATGGCATCCGTAGAAGTTCGCCACCGACAGGTTCTCCAACGGGTTGACCACGTGGCGGGCAAGCTCCTTCAAGCCGTACTCCCGCTCATCGACGAGCACCCAGAGGTAATGCGTGATCTCGCACGTGCCCTTGTACTCCAGCCCGCTTTCCGCAAGCGCCTCGTTGACCTTCGCGCGAAGCTCGGCATCCTCGTCCAGGCGCTTTTTCGCCGTGCGGAGCATAAGCGTGCAGGTATTGCATACGGTGAGGATGCGATCGAAACCGGCAGCCTCTGCAAGCGCGATGTTGCGCGCGTTCACGGCGACGCCGAGAAAGTCGTCGATGTCTTGGATCTGGGCGGCGCCGCAGCACGTCCAGCCTTCGATCTCCTCAAGCTCGATGCCCAGGCGCTCGCAGGTCTTGAGCGTGGCGATCTTCAGCTCGCCCGCAGCGCTTTCAAGCGTGCAGCCCGGGAAGAACGCATAGCGATGCTTAGCCACGGGACACCTCCTTCTCGTCGCAATCGCGCGGCTGCTTGGCCGCGAACTCGTACAGTCGGCGCACATCGTCGATGCCCTTGACCGGGCGCGGCATGTGCAGCGGATTCATCTTGCCCGCCGCCACCATGCGCACCGCGAAGGGCGTGCGGTTCACCGCCGTCTTGACCATGCCCTCGGTGCGCAGGGCCAGCATCGTCTCGTTGAGCAGGCCCGTTCGCTTCACATCGTTGTAGAAGCTGTACGCGTGGCGCGCGCCCTCGGACTTGGTCTGGCCCATGGACAGCGCACGGCGGCGCAGATAGCTGATCTCCTCGGCCACCGGGATGTGCTTGGGGCACTTCGTCGAACACTGCTGGCAGTGGATGCACTTCCACAGGTTGTTCTCGAGCGCCGCCAGCACGCGCTTGCCGTGATCGCCGTCGCGGCTGTCGCGCTCGAAGCGGTACGCCTTGTTCATCATGGCAGGCGGCAGGTAGGTGCCGTCGTCATAGGCAAGCTCGCGGCATTCGGAGATGCAGCTGCCGCACAGCACGCAGTCGGCGGGCTTGGCGATAAGGTGGAACTGCTCGGGCATCTGCAGGTGGTCCTTGCGGTCCTTGTGCGGGCACATCCAGGCCTCCACCTTGCGCATCTTGTCGGCGATGCCGTCGAAGTTCACAACCAGATCGCGCACGACGGGCAGGTTGTTCAGCGGCTCAAGGTACAGCTCGTCGGTGCCGAAGGTTTCCAGCAGCGTATCCAGCTGCGTCTCGCATGCAAGGAAGGCGTTGCCGTTGACCTGCACGGCGCAGCTGCCGCAGATGGCGTGGCGGCACGCGCTCGTGAAGCACAGGCTGGCATCCTGCTCCTCGCGGATCTTCGTAAGGCAGCCCAAAAGCGTGTTCTTCTCGTAGGGGATGGAATACTCCTGGTTGAACGCGCGCTCGCCATCGAAGCGGCGCACGTTGAAGGTGATCATGCGGTCTGCCATTTAGTACTTCCTTTCCTCGGGCGCGAACTTCGTCACGCGCACGGGGCGGTACCCCAGCGTGAAGGCGCCATCGGAGCTGAGCGACACCAGCGTATGCGCCAGGAATCTCTCGTCGTCGCGGACCGGGTAATCCTCGCGCGAATGCGAGCCGCGGCTCTCGGTGCGGGCGCGGGCGCCCATGCACACCGTCTTGGCGATGGACAGCACGTTGCCCAGCTCCACGTAGTTCATGAACGCCTGGTTGTACACCTGGGAGTCGTCATCGATGCGCGCGTCGGCGTAAGCCGCCATGCACTCGTCCACCACGGCCTCGGCGGCCGCCATGCCCTCCTCGGTGCGGAAGATGCCCACGCCGTTCCACATGGCCTCGGCCATGCGGTCGCGGATGGCGAACATGGGCTCGCCGGTGCGCTTTGCGCGCACGGCGCGGAAGCGCTCGTCCCATTGCCGCTCAAGCTCCTTGAGGCGATCGGTGCCCGCGAAATCGCGGCGGCGCGCCGTCTCGGCGGCGCCGATGCCGGCCTGCTTGCCGAAGAACACCACCTCGGACACGGAGTTGCCGCCCAGGCGGTTCGCGCCGTGCACGCTGATGCAGCTGCACTCGCCCGCCGCGTGCAGGCCGTCGACGGCCGTGGCGCAGGTGCGGAAGTCGACCACGTCGATGCCGCCCATCATGTAGTGGTTCGAGGGGCGGATGGGCACGGGGTCGGTGATCATGTCCACGCCCTCGAACGCCATGGCAAGCTCGCGGACCTGCGGCAGGCGCTCCATGATGCGCTCGGCGCCCAGATGGCGCAGGTCCATGAGAACATAGCTTCCCATGCCCTGCCCGAAGCCGCGGCCTTCCTTGATCTCGGTCTCGATGGAGCGCGCCACCAAATCGCGCGGGCCCAGCTCCATCTTCTCGGGGGCGTAACGCGCCATGAAGCGCTCGCCCTCGTTGTTGATGAGGTAGCCGCCCTCGCCGCGGCACGCCTCGGAGAGCAGCACGCCCGTCGACGCCAGGCCCGTGGGATGGAACTGCACGAACTCCGGGTCCTTGATGGGCACGCCGGCGCGCAGGCACGCCGCCACACCGTCGCCGGTCATGTTCGTGGCGTTGGTGGTTCGGCTCCAGTACACGCGGCCGAACCCGCCGGCGGCGATCACCACGGCCTTGGCCTGGAAGGTCTCGATCTTGCCGCGGCGCAGGTCGATCGCCACGACGCCCTGCAGCTGCCCGTCGACCTGGGCGATGTCGAGCAGGTTGTGCTCGTCCAAAAACTCCACGCCGTTTTTCACGCAGTTCTCGTACAGCGCGTGCAGCACCACGTGGCCGGTCTTGTCCGCCGAGTAGCAGCAGCGCGGATGGCTTGCGCCGCCGAACGGGCGCTGCGCGATGCGGCCCTGCTCATCGCGCGAATACGGCACGCCCATGCCCTCGAGCTCGAGCACCAGCTCGGGCATGCCGGACACGAAGAACTCCACCGCGTCCTGGTCAGCCAGAAAGTCGCTGCCCTTGACCGTGTCGTAAAAATGGCTCTCGATAGTGTCCGTCTCGTCGCGATAGCCCAGCGCCGCGTTCATGCCGCCCTGCGCCGCGCCGGTATGGCTGCGGGTGGGGAACACCTTCGTGAGCACCGCCACGGACAGGTCGCCGCCGCGCGATGCGTTGAGCGCGGCCGCCATGCCGGCGCCGCCGGCGCCCACGATGACAACGTCGTACGTCTTCACCTTAGCGTCCCCCTACTCCATGCGGTACTTGGCCACGCCCTGCTCGTACAGGTTGTTGCCCTCGGCATCGATCACCACGATGCACGGGTAGTTCTCCACGCGAAGACGGCGCACGGCCTCCGGACCCAGGTCGTCGAACGCGATGACCTCGCACTCCTTGACGCTGTCGGCGATGAGCGCCGCCGCGCCGCCGATGGCCGCGAAGTACACCACCTTGTTCTTCACCATGGCCTCGACCACCTCGGCAGAGCGCGGGCCCTTGCCGATCATGCCCTTCAAGCCCTGCTCCATCATGGCCGGGCTGTACTTGTCCATGCGGCCGGAGGTGGTGGGGCCGCACGATCCGATGACGCGGCCGGGCTTTGCCGGAGTGGGGCCGGCGTAGTAGATGACCTGACGATCCCAGTCGACGGGCAGCTGCTCGCCGGCGTCGATCATCTCGACCATGATCTTGTGCGCGGCGTCGCGGCCGGTGTAGATGATGCCGGAGATGTTCACCATGTCGCCGCACTTGAGTTCGGACAGCACCTCGTCGGTCAGCGGCGTGCAGATGTTCTTTGCTTGTGCCATAACTTGCTTCTCCTTGATCGTATGCGAAAACCTACAGAACGACTTCCTTGTGGCGGGCGGCGTGGCAGTTCAGCGTCACGGCAACCGGCATGGTGGCGATATGCGTGGGATACGTCTCGATCTGCACGGCCAGCGCGGTGTTGCGGCCGCCGAAGCCCTGCGGGCCGACGCCGGACTTGTTGATCTCCTTGAGCAGCTCGCGCTCGATGGCGGCGTACTCGGGGTTGGGGTTGGGCGCGCCGGCCTCGCGGCGCAGCGCCATCTTCGACAGCTGCATGGCCTTATCGGCGTTGCCGCCGATGCCCACGCCCACCACCGTCGGCGGGCAGGGGTTGCCGCCGGCGTTGACCACGGCATCCACGATGAAGCGCTTCACGCCCTCCAGGCCGTCGGCGGGTTTGAGCATCTTGAGCTGGCTCATGTTCTCGGAACCGGCCCCCTTCGGCATCACGGTGATGCGCAGCTCGTCACCGGCGACGAGCGAGGTGTAGATGATGGCGGGCGTGTTGTCGCCGGCGTTCTTGCGGTTGAGCACAGGGTGATTCACCGTGGACTTGCGCAGGTAGCCGTCGATGTAGCCCGCGGCGACGCCGGCGTTGATGGCATCGTCGAGCAGGCCGCCGGCGATGTGCACCTCCTGGCCGATCTCCACGAACACGATGACCATGCCGGTGTCCTGGCACATGGGAACGTTGTTCTCACGGGCGATCTTGATGTTGCGGCAAATCTTCTCCATCGCGTAGGTGCCGAACTCGCTCTCCTCGGTCTCAGTGGCCTGGCAGATAAGCTTCTCCACGTCGCGAGGCAGGTCGCAAGCGGCCTCGATGCACAGGCGTCGCACCTCGGCGGTGATGTCGGCAACGTTGATTTCCTTCATGAGATGTCCTTTCGTAAGAGGGCCGCCCGCCTTGGGGAAGACGGCCCGTTTCCCGTCTTGGTTGCTAGCGGTTTTCGCAAAACGCGCGGCCTACCACAGGCCGAGCACCTTCCACCACATGCCGCCGATACCCAGCCAGATGACGATGTTGAGCACCGACACGATCGCGCCCATAACCCACCATTTGCCCTGGGTCACATAACCAGCGCCGAACAGAATCGGAGCCGGACCTGCGCCGTAATGGGTGAGCGAGCCCATCAGGTTTCCGAAGAAGCCGAGCACGAGCGCCGTGAGCATCGCGGGCGCGCCGGCGGCTATGGCCACCGTCAGAAACGCCGCGTACATGGCGGTGACGTGGGCGGTGGCGGAGGCGAACAGGTAGTGGCTGAAGAAGTAGGCCAGCGCCAGGATGAGCAGCGCAACCACCCAGTTCATGCCGCCGACGCTGCCTGCCATCAGGTTGCCGAACCACGGGATAAGGCCGAGCGTGTTCAGCTGCCCCGCCATCATGACCAAGGCGGAAAACCATACGAGCGTGTCCCACGCGCCCTTCTCGTTCTTCACGTCGTCCCATGTAAGGACGTTGGTCAGCAGCAGAACGGACAAGCCGATGAAGCCGGTGGTGGTTGCGGAGAGGCTGATAGCGCTTCCGGCGATCCACAGGATCAGGATGAGCGCGAAGACGAAGATCATCTTCTTCTCGGCGCTGGTGACAGGGCCCATTTCGGAGAGCTTCGCACGGGCGACCACGGCGGCGTCGGGAGTTTCCTTGACCTCTGGCGGGTTAAGTTTGTAGAGCACCAGCGGCACCACGATGAGCGCGACCAGGCCGGGCACGAGCGCGGCGATGCACCAGCCCACCCAGGTGATCTCGATGCCCGCCGTATCGGCGGCAAGCTGCACCGCCAAGGGGTTCGCGGCCATGGCGGTGACGAACATGGCGGAGGTGATCATGTCGCCCTGGAACGCTGCAAGGTGCAGAAAAGAACCGATACGACCCGCCGTGCCATCTTCGGCGCGGCTGCCGAACGTATGGGAAAGGGACTGCACGATAGGCCACACGATGCCGCCCGCGCGAGCCGTGTTCGACGGCATGGCCGGGGAAAGCACCAGGTCGGTGGCAATGAGCGAATATGCCAGGCCCAGCGTCTTCTTGCCGAACTTCTCCACGAAGATATAGGCCACGCGATTGCCTAGGCCCGTTTTGATGAAGCCGCGGCTGATGAAGAACGCGATGACGATGAGCCAGATCGTGGTGTTGGAAAAGCCCGACAGGCTATCCTTCAAGCCGACCGTGCCCGTGAGCACGCTGACGGTGATGGCCATGATGGCGATGGCGCCCATCGGCAGCGGCTTGATGATCAGGCCCACGATGGTGGCGGCGAAGATGGCGAACATATGCCAGGCCTTCGCATCGAGGCTGGTGGGCACCGGGCACAACCACAGCGCAACGCCCACGGCCAACATGATGATCAGCATCGGCCAGTTGACGCCCGTCTTCCCTCCCGTCCTCTGCTTGGCGCGCGCCGCCTTGGTTCGCGCACCGAACTGTGCAACTGCTTCCACGTGCATTCCTTTCCTTTCGATTCCGCCGCCCGTCGATCCGGCGATCGACCCACGGGCGGCGGACATGAAGGCTAGCGCGACGGTAAGGAGGATCCCGCGATGCCGGCGTACCATGCGCCGCACCGTCGAGCCCGCCGCGCCCGGCCACGCCCCTCGGCGGCCGTTCGCTGGGATGCATGGTGCCTGGAACCGTGGCTAACTTCCCACACCCGCCGTGGGTGTACTTCAACGTTTGCCCAGTTGGAAGGCGATAAAACACCCACCACCCCACCCACCATGGGTTCGTTGGGAAACTCCGGGACACCCCTGGCCCAAACGCCGATACCCATCGAAAGGCAGGCGAGAAAGCCCCGCCATCCCCGGATTGCGTGGAGTTCGCCCACCGGCGCGGGCGCATGGCGCACAATAGGGGCACGGATACCAAGGAAAGGAACAACGTGGAAGACGAGAACATGCCCACGGCGCAGCCTGGCGCGCTCACCGCCGACGCCGTGGCCGACGCCGTGTACCGCGCCGTGCGCCGCTGCGCCACGCACCTGCGCCCCGACGTGCTTGCCGCCATGCAGGCGGCGCGCGCGGACGAGACGCAGCCGCGTGCGCAGTCCGTGCTGGACTGCTTGCTGGAAAACGCCCGCATCGGGCAGGAGGACGGCGTGCCCATCTGCCAGGACACCGGCACCTGCTGGGTGCGCCTGGAGGTCGGCGAGGAGCTGCTCATCCCCGGCAACATCCTGTCGGGCGTCAACGACGCCGTGGCGCGCGCCTATACCGACGGCCGCCTGCGCATGAGCGTCGTGGCCGACGCGCTGCTCGACCGCACCAACACCGGCGACAACACGCCCGCCTTCGCCGAGATCGCCCTGCGCCCCGGCCGCGGCGCCACGCTGCACGTGCTGCTCAAGGGCGGCGGCTCGGACAACGCAAGCCGCGTGATCATGCTCGCGCCCGGCGCCGGCTGGGAGGGCGTGAAGAAGGTCGTGCTCGACTGCGTGCGCGAGAAGGCTGCCAACGCCTGTCCGCCGCTTATCGTGGGCGTGGGCGTGGGTGCCACGTTCGACAAGGTGGCGGGCCTGGCCAAGCACGCACTGCTGCGCGAGGTGGGAACCCCCGCCGCAAACCCGCAGGCCGCCGAGCGGGAGGCCGAGCTGCTTTCCGCCATCAACGCCACGGGCATCGGCCCGGCGGCCCTCGGCGGCGGCGCGACCGCCTTGGCCGTGCATCTGGAAACCGCGCCGTGCCACATCGCCGCGCTGCCTGTAGCAGTGAACATGGGCTGCTCGGCCATGCGCAGCGCATCCATCGAGCTGATCGATTGGGGTGAGGGGAAATGAGCGAACCTGTACGCTTGAGCCTGCCGCTGGATAAATCTCAGCTGGCGAACCTGAAAGCCGGCCAGGAGGTGCGCCTGACCGGGCCCTGCTACACCATGCGCGACGCCGGCCACGCCCGCGCGCTCGAGGCGCTCGAGCAAACCGGCAAGCTTCCGTTCGGGCTGGCGGGCCAGACGCTGTTCTACGCCGGCCCCACCCCCGCCGCTGCCGGCCGCCCGCTTGGCAGCGTGGGCCCCACCACGGCAAGCCGCATGGACTTCGCCACGCCCCAGCTTATGCAGGCCGGCATCGCGGCGTGCATCGGCAAGGGCAAACGCAACCAGGCCGTCATCGACGCCTGCGTTGAAAACGGCGCCGTGTACTTCGCGGCGGTCGGCGGCATCGCCGCGCTGCTGGCCAAGCACGTCACCGCAAGCGACACCGTTGCCTGGGACGACCTGGGCACCGAAGCGCTTCGCCGCATCACGCTCGACGACTTCCCCGTCTTCGTGGCCGTCGACACCCGCGGCCGCGACCTCTATCGCGCCATCGAACGTGGCGAAACCCTCTAGCACGTAAGTCAATAGCTCCGTAACGTTTTGACTCACTAACTTTTTCGCCCAACCCAACACGCAAGAAGGTGGCGCCCCATATGGGACGCCACCTTCGTTATTCACAGCTATAAGTACTTGCAAACAGCAACTGTCTAGTTGTTGCCACGCATGGTTTGACCGCCGTTTTCGTGGCACTGACCGCAGGTGTCAACCTGAGCGGCATGGCCTTTGTGGCACTCGTTGCAATTCAAATTGCCATGCGGGCTCTGATGCGGGTTGTACTCACCAAGCTGAGCGGTCTGTTTTGCCAGCTCTTCGTACGAGCCACCGTGGCACGACAGGCACTTGTCGTTATCGATGTAGTAGCGATCGGCAAGACCCAGGTTATCCGTGTCGCCAGCCAGCTGCGACTGCAGCTCGGCCACCTGCACATCAAGCTCAGCCGTGTGACAATCCAGGCACGTAGTTCCCTCATGCTGGCCGTGCCATGCAGCAAGGCCCGCACCGTTCGACTCATCGGTGCCTTCGTAGTTCGCCAAGTGGTTACCCATGGAATCATGGCACACCGTGCCGCAGAAGCTCGGCGTGCTATGCCACACCCAGCCGCCGCAGCAAGCCACAATCAGCACCGCGGCCACAACACCTACCACAATAGGCCAGCGCTTCTTGCCAGTTTTGTTCTCTACCATGTGCTACTTCACCCCCTGCGCGGCGGTCTGACCAGCCACGTAACCGAATGTGACGCAGCGGCCAACCGACGGGCCGAAAATATGACGCGGATAGTTACCGGAGAAGAAACCGCCCGAAGCGCCACCGGCGGCAAACAGGCCCTCGATGGGCTTATTGTCGTAGTCAACAACATTGCAGTTGTAGTCAACAACCAGGCCAGACACCGTAGCCAGAATAGAAGACTGGTGCTTCACGGCATAGTATGTGTCGCCTTCGACCTTCGTAGCTTTCTCCATGGGACGGTTGAAGTCCTCGTCCTTCTTGTTGTCGCAGAACGTGTTGAAGCGAGCAACTTCAGATTCGAGCGTGTCGGCGGGCACGCCCATCATACCAGCGAGCTCCTTGAGACTTGAAGCCTTGAAGCCCCAACCCTTGTCGATAAACGGCTGGAACGCGGCTTCCACCTTTTCCTTTTCCTTGCCCACCTGCGTAGAAGACGCAACACGCCACGTATCGGTGCCATAATGCGCTTGTGCGGTAATGGAATTAGAACGCGCCTGGAACGGCAAGCCCTCGCTGCAGAAGCGACGACCCTGCTCGTTAATCATGATGCCGCCCACAATGGTGCGAATGCCCAGGTTAGCTGAATAAAACGCCTCGGGGCTACCATAATCGAAGTTCATGATGGCCGCCGGCAGCGGGTCCATCTGACCGCCCACGGCAAGACCCATCAGCTGGCCGTCACCCGTAGTGCCTTCGTTGGGACACCAGCTTGCGCACGCAGCAATGTCCTCGGCACGGCACCATGCCTTCAGCATAGCCGGGTTAGAATCGAAACCGCCCGTTGCCACAATAACGCCCTTGGAAGCGTTCACGCGGAAGTAGCCATCGGAATCCTTCAAAATGGCGCCCGTCACACGGCCATTGTCGCCTTCGCGAATAAGCTGCACACCGGCAACGTTGTAACGCAAATCAGAGTTCGGGCGTTTTTTAAACGTGTTGGCCAGGTCGGCAACAATGTAAATACCCGCGCCACCAGCGTTCGACGTGGTTTTTTCGCTCCACAACTCGCTCTTAAACGCAATCTCGGTTTGCGGAACATCGAAGTTGTGAGCGTTGGGGTTGCCCTTCTTGAAGTACGTCTGGATTTTGCCTTCGCCTTCGTCGAACTTCTCCTGCAGCCAGTCAGCGGCTTCGCCAGAACGATCGCCCCACAGCTTGATGGGATCAACAGGCACGCGATAGTACGCAGCGTGACGCATGCGGTCCATCATCTCTGCCTTATCAATGATGTTGCCGGCCTCTTCCATCTTCTTGCCGCCAATAACGCCCATGCCTTCGAACATGCCGCGCCCAACGTTCATCTTCTCAACGCACATGACTTTGGTTTTACCGTCATCCGAAGCCGCAACAGCAGCAACGGAGCCGGTAAGACCGCAGCCAATAACCAGCACGTCCGTTTCCTCGGTACGAAGAATCTCGGACGCAGGGATATCGCGCAGCTCAAACGCCACGTTACCCTGACGCACAATGCCGCTATCAACGTCAACCACCGGAACGTTGCGCGTTTTTACCGGGAATGCATCGGTGTAGATGCTCTCGCTGAAATCTCCGCAGCCACCTTTGTTCTCAACAGCAACGCCGGCGGCCTTCGCCTCGCCGGAGCAGCCGGTCAGACCGAAAGCGCCCGTAGCCGCAGCAGCGCCAATCAAGCTAATGCCCGCTGCGCGCATAAAGCCGCGACGAGACATTCCGCTTTCTGCTTGCTCTGCCATTTTCCCTCCCTAATGTTCTAGTTCAGCAAGCGAACCTGCCGTTCGCCTCCCATTCCTCTCCGTTCGTACACCGTACGGGGTACGCTATGTATCGTACACTGTACGGAGTAGCTTTTCAAGCATTCTTTGTGCGCAATTTCGCAAAGCTGAGGGGCAACCCTGAAGCGTGCTTTATAGTTCGAAAGACGAAAAACGAGAAACGATGAGCAGGCGCCAC
The DNA here is from genome assembly GCF_934630535.1 of uncultured Senegalimassilia sp. GTDB lineage: Bacteria > Actinomycetota > Coriobacteriia > Coriobacteriales > Eggerthellaceae > Senegalimassilia. Next base: position 179,289 of record NZ_CAKTVU010000003.1, on the reverse strand, counting down.
CCATGGAGGAAACCAAACATAAACCAACCGCTTCGCACGCTTCTTCCCAAGAAGAGGTAGTAAGCACCGCATTTGCCATGATTAACGAGCAGGGCTACGCGAAATTCAGCATTCGCGCCCTTGCCGAGCAGCTAGGCATTGGCACCATGAGCGTATACACCTACGTTCCTTCAAAAAAGCAGCTGCTGTTTTTAGTGCTGGCGAAAATGCGCGAGGGCTTCGACAACGCCCCCGTTGCCGGTGAATATTGGGAGGACACGCTGCACCGCACGTGCGCCTCTATCCGCAGCAACTCCCTTGAGAACGCGCGGGTACGCCTCATGCAAACGCAAACGCAGATAGCTTGGCCGCTTGAGCACAACCGGAACACGTTTTTGCTCCACGCCGACCAAGGCATGCCACGCGAGGTATACGACCCCATGTGGAGTGTCCTGCGCGCATTTCTTTCGGGCTTCATCGACCGCGAGGTTGCGGAGCTATGCATGACGCAAGCAAGTGGCGAAGACCCGTTCGACAACGGCGATTGGGCAACCATTTGCAACGATTCCGCCGGTGAAAAGCGGTTTCATGAGGGGCTCGACATCATCATAGCCGGCACGAAAACGCTGCCCGGCGCCGAAGGCTGGCGCACCTGGCGCACGCCCGAAAACCCCGCCGATTGGCAGTGGGGCAAGGAATAGCACATGGCTTCGGGCACGCCGCCCGCGTCAATTGCCGCGTCATTTTCTTACCCGCAAAAGTTAGTGAGTCGAAACGATACGGAGGTTTTGACTCACTATGCAAGAAGGCGGCACCCCCGCTTGGGTGCCGCCTTCTTCACTTTGCAGGCGCTTATTGCTAGCTTACGCTACTCGACTTTCGTGCTTGTTCTACTCGGCCTTTTTCGCCGTTTTCTTCGCGGCGGTTTTCTTTGCTGCGGGCTTTTTCGCAGCCGTCTTCTTTGCCGGCGCTTTCTTGCCCGCCGCCTTGGCCTCCTTGGCCGCGGCCTTCTTCTCCGCCTCGATTTCCTTGCCCGGGCAGCTGAAGTTCGGGCACAGCTTCCAGGGGCCGCGCGTGGTCGCGACGATGACCATGGGCGCACCGCAGTGCTCGCAAACCTCGTCGGTGGCAGTGATGGCGCCGTACTGCGGAAGCGGATAGCCCACGCCGCACTCGTCGTAGTTCTCGCAGCGGATGAAGCGCTTCAGGGTACGCGGGTTCTTCTGCGCGATGAGCTTGGCCTTCTTGCCGGCCTCGGCGCATTTCGGGCACTCGCCCACCACCACGTCGGGTTCCTTGTTCGTCTCGCAGTTCGGGTCGATGCACAGCGTACGCGGCTTGGAGCGGAACGCCGTCACCTTCACCTGGGGCATGCCGCACGTCGGGCACGGGTCGGGCAGCGACTCCACCTTGCCCTTCGGCAGCGGATAGGTGACGTCGCAATCCGGCCAGCCGGCGCAGCCGATGAACATGCCGCGCGTTTTCTGCGAAACGCGGATCTGCAGGTCCTTGCCGCATTTGGGGCATTTGCCCACGTATGCGTCGGCAGCCACGGCATCTGCCAGGGCGTCTTTGACCTCCTCGGAGTGCGGCAGCAGGTTGGCAAGCTGCTCGGAGAGCAGGTTGCGGCTGTTGGTGACCACGGCATCTTTGGTGTTGCGGCCCTCGGCGATGTTGTCCATCTCCTCTTCCAGCTCAGCCGTCATCTGCGGATGCGTGATATGAGGGGCGAACTTGTCAAGGGCGTCGCAAACCGCCATGCCCAGCTGGCTGGGCTCGATGGGGTCGTTCTGGATGTACTTCACCGTGTACAAGCGCTCGATGATGCTGTGACGCGTGGACTTCGTGCCCAGGCCCAGCTTCTCCATCTCCTGGATCAGCTTGCCCTGGCTGTAGCGCGCCGGCGGCTCGGTCTGCTTCTTGGTGCACTCGGCGCCGTTGAAGGCGATCTTTTGGCCCTCGGTCATAGCGGGCAGCTGCTCGTCCTTCTTCATGCCGTACGGGTAGATGGCGCGATAGCCCGGCGTCACCAGCACGTCGCCCTTGGCCGCGAAATGCTCGCCGCCCACTTCAAGCGTCACCTTCGTACCCTCGACCACGGCAGCATCCGACAGCGTTGCCAGGAATCGGCGCGCGATGAGGTTATACAGCTTGTAATCGGCCGGGGCCAGGTCGTCGGGCGTGGCCTTGGCCGTGGGATAGATAGGCGGATGGTCGGTGGTCTCCTTCTTGCCGCGCGTGGCGTGCAGCTCGCCGGCGGAGAGCAGCTGCTGGCAATACGGGGCGTACGCCGGGTTGCCCGAGATGGTCTTCACCACTTCGGACAGATCGAGCGAGCTGGGATATACCGTGTTGTCGACACGCGGGTATGAGATGTAGCCGTCCATGTACAGGCTTTCGGCGATGCGCATGGTGCGCGCCGGCGAAAGGCCCTCTGCCGAGGCCGCCGCCATAAGGCTGGTGGTGTTGAACGGCACGGGCGGCTGCTGCTTGCGCGTGCGCTTCTCCACCGCCGCCACCGTGGCGCTTGCCGCGCCGGCCACAGCGGCCATGGCGGCCTTCGCCGCCGCCTCGTCCTTGAAGCGGGCCGTGGAGTGCGGCGCCGTGAAGGCAAGCTCGCCGTCGCCGGCGGTGGGACCGGCGATCGCGGCTGCATCGAAGGCGCCCTTGATCACCCAGTAGTCCTCGGGGATGAACGCCAGGCGCTCGCGTTCGCGCGCCACGATCAGCGCCAGCGTGGGCGTCTGCACGCGGCCGGAGCTGCGCACGTTGCCGTAGCCGGCGAACTTCACGAGCGTAAGATAGCGCGTAAGCACCGCGCCCCAGATCAAGTCGATGTCCTGGCGGGACGCGCCGGCCGAGGCCAGGTTGGTATCAAGCTCCACCAGGTTGGAGAACGCGTGCGTGATCTCCTCTTTCGTGAAGGCGCTGTAACGGGCGCGTGAAACCGGCGCCGTGGGATTGACCTCCTGGATGCACGACAGGGCATCCGAGCCGATCAGCTCGCCCTCGCGGTCGAAGTCGGTTGCGATGACGATGGAGTCCGCCTTCTTCGCCAGGTTCTTCAGGCTGCGGATGATCTCCTTCTCCTTCGGGAGCTTCTCGATGGGCGCGTAGATCAGATACGGCAGGGCGTCCATCTTCCACGCCTTCAGCTCAACGCCGTCCTCGATGAAGGGCTTCTTCTTTTTGAACGGCGGACGCGCCAGGCTTGCGGGCAGCTGTGCCGGGATGGCCTCGCCCTCCGCGGTGACGCCGCGCCAGCCGCCGCGCTTCTTATATATAAGGGTAGGCGTGAAATCGGGCTCTAGGATATGGCCGCGCAGGCCGATGGTCACCCATTCCTCGCCGTCTACCTCGAACCGGTACACCGGCGTGGAATACACCTTGTCGGCCTTGGGTTTTTTCACGCCCAGCAACGCCGCGATCTTCGTCGCCGCGTCGTTCTTCTCGGTTACCACCAGCTTCATGCGGCACCCTCCTTGCCTGCTCCGGCCGCCCTTGCAGCCTGCTCGTTCACACGGTTGCCCCATTCGTAGTTTTACGTGTGCGGGGATAGTCGCGCCGCGCGGCGAAACGTCGCGGGCGGCGCAGGGGGTACTATACACGATTGACGGCGAAGATGAGCTTGCGATTCTGCGCGAGCCGCCCGCACCAGGCCCCAAACAACGCAAAACCGGCCGCCTTATACGCGACGATACCGCGATATTGCAGAATGCGTGTTGATTTCGTCGGCGGCGCGCGAAGGAACCGCGATGGTTTCGAGAACCTCGGTCCACGCCGCCCGCCTTCGCGTAACCTTAGCTTCAAGGAGCCGTCGAACCGCCGCATCTTCGCAGCGCAATCGTCGTATAACAGCATCACCGACGGCATCCTGTCCGTACGAAGCAACATGGAGGCCGCCCGTCGGGCGGAAAGGGAGCGTCGCATGGTACGAAAAGCACTGGGAGTTTGCCTTGGGAGCATTCTGATCGTTTGCGTGGGCATAGGCTGCGCAAGCGCGTTATTGCCCGCCACATCCACCGCAGCCCCGGTTACTAACGCCGCAAACAGTGTTAAAACCACCGCCATGAACTCCGCCATCGACGCATCAGGCATCAAAGACGCCGTTTCCGATGCGCTTCTGGCCCACACTTGGGATATCGCCAACGCCACGGGCATCTCCTCCTCGCAGGTGCAAACCTGCATCGAGAACCTCGACATCAAGGATTGGCAGGTTGCCGACCTTCCCGCCAACGCCGTACCCGCCAATACCGTGTCCGGATCGGCCGCAGGCGTCCCTGCCACGCTTACCACGTACAACACACCCGGTTACGTCACCGTAAGCGCTTACGGCCAAAGCATCGACCTTGCCGTCCCGGCCGCCGCGCAGCAATATCTCCCGCTCATCGCCTGCGCAAACCGGTAGACGCAACGTGAAAGGCGCAAAGCCTTTTCCAACCGAAAGCTCGAAAGCCCTTCCCAAGCACCGTCTTGAGAAGGGCTTTCCTTTTGCATGCATCGCATTTCCGCTCAAAGTCCATAGCCTACGCTCCACAAACTGAAACCCTAGTCGAACGCGAGCGCATTCGGGTCAAAGCCGGAGGCCCCTAACGCCAAATTCCCAGACGCAACCTTGCGTATCAGGGCTTCCCGCAACCTGTCCCGTTCGCTGCCGGCGACCATCCTTGGCAACGCCCAACATACAGAAGGCGGCTTGCGATTCCCTCGCAAGCCGCCTTTCTTCTTCGCTTATGTAACCAGCTAAGCCTGCGCTTGAGCTCCCCTGGCCGCAGCGGCGGCTTTCGCCGCCTCAAGCTCCTCGCGCTCGAGCACCTGCTGCATGGCGGCGATGGCGCACTCGAGCATGCCATCGTCGGGCTCGTTGGTGGTCAGGTACTGCATCTGCATCCCCGGCCACAGCACCACCTTCACCAGCGGGTTTTCCGGATGGCTGCCCGCCCAACGCACGGTGATCTCGTAGCTGATGCCCGCGATCACCGGCATCAACGCGATGCGCGCCGCGATAACGAGCGCCAGCTTCGGGGCGCCATCGGGCACGCCCCACGCCGAGATAAGTGCATTGAGCGGTGTGACGGTGTACACCAAAATGGCGATGATCATCACCATGATCAGAAACGCCGTGCCGCAGCGCACGTGCAGCCGCGGGAACTGCCGCGCGTTTTCCGGGGTGAGCGGCAGCTCGTGCTCGTAGCAGTGGATGGTCTTGTGCTCGGCGCCGTGATATCCGAACATGCGCTTGATGTCGCTCATGCGCCCGATCAGCCAAATGTAGAACACGAACACGGCAACGCGCAAAAGGCCGTCCACGATGTTCCAGGCAAGCGTGTGCGCATCGTACTCGCCCACCAGCAGGTTCGTGATGAACGCCGGCGCCACGATGAACAACACCACACCCATGACCAGGCCCAGCACCATGGAAAACGCCATCTCCTTCTTGCCGAACACCGCATCGCCGTCGGACTTCGGCGAAGGCTCGCTTGCAGCCGTAGCGGTGGCGTCATCGGCCGAGGCCGGCTCGGCGACCACCTCCAACGCACGCTGCACACCCAAGGCATCGATCACGGTGTCGGGGCGGCCGAAATCGTCCTTCCAGGAAAACGAGGCATCAGAGGGGTCGGACGAAGACGTTTCGCCGGCAGAATCGGAAGCACACGGTTGCGCCGGCGCTGATTCCGCCCCGTCCTCCTCGTCATCGCTGAACGCATGGAGCGCGGCGATTTCCAACGCCTTGTAGCCCAGCACCAGCGATTCCACCATGGCACGGCAGCCGCGCACGCACGGCCAGTACATCCAGCCGTTCTTCGCGCGGCCGCTTGCAAGGTCATGGGACTCCTCGTACACGCCGCCATCAGGCTCGCGCACGCCCACGGCCCAGTTGTACTTGCCGCGCATCATCACGCCCTCGAGCAGCGCCTGGCCGCCCACGTGCGTCTTGCGCGCTCCGTCCTCGGAAAACGCGCGGGAAAGATCGCTCTTCGATTTCGCCACGTTACTCACGCACGACCTTCGGATACGGGTTTCCGCAGGTCATCTTACCTTCCGGGCATGTACCGCGCACGCACGGCGCGCCGGCGTCGGCGAAGATGAACGGAGCCGTGGGACGCGCCAGCTCCAGCATGCGGTGCGCCATGTCGCGGATCTCCCACTGAGCGCGGTTGCAGCAGCGCAAGCTGAAGAAATGCAGCAGCTCGCGAACGTTCATGGTGATGACGATCTTGCTCTCCGCAGCGTTGGGCAGCAGATAGCGCGCGTCCTCGGCGGGCACGCCCGCCTCGAGCAGCGCATGGTAGGCGTCCACCGCAGCCTGGATGGCCTTGTCGAACGCCTCGGACGCCTCGGCGTTGCCCGCGATGCTCTCAGGCTTGACCACTGCCACGTCGCCCGTGAACTTCACGTATCGCTGGCTTTGCTGGTTGAAGCTGGCGATGCGATGGCGCACAAGCTGATGCGTAAGCGCTCGCGACACACCGTCGACGGCGAACGTATAGCTTGCATGTTCAAGAGTGCTGAAATGCCCCGAGGACATGATGGTGGTAAGCACGCTCTTGATGCGCTCGGGCGGCATGGTCTCCATCAGCTCGGCCGCGCCTACAGGTGCATAGCACAAACGCGCCGCCGTGGCGATGGCGCGCTCCGGATCGGGTGTGTGGTAGAGCAGCTCTACGTGCATGGTATGCTCCTTATCTGAGAACGATTGCCCATCCGTCGCTTAGGCGGGCGCGCAATCGGATACTATGGTTATACGTGCTAACGAATATATCGGCCGCCAAGCCGTTTCATAGAAGGGATGCTCAAAATGGCCGGAAACAACACGCCCGAACCCTCTGCACCCGCCGCTCAGGCAGCTCGCCGCCCCCTTGACGGCGCCGAATCCATCATCGACGCGCAACCCTTCATCCCGAAGCTCACCACCACCGATTGGAACGCGGAGTGGATGGCGCTGCAGCAGGTACGTCGCAAAGCCGATGACCCCTCCTACTGGGATTCCCGCTCCCACACCTTCCCCACCAGCACCGAACCCAGCGCTTACGCGCGACGTTTCATCGAGCTGGCGGATATCCAGCCCAGGGAAACCGTGTTCGATATGGGATGCGGCACCGGGGCGCTTGCCGTGCCGCTCGGGCTGGCCGGCCACAAGGTGGTCGCCGCCGACTTCTCGCGCGGCATGCTCGACCGTATGTCGGAGGCGCTTGAACAGGCCGATGTCCACACGGTCTTCCCCATGCAGCTGAGCTGGGAGGAAGATTGGGCCGCCAAGGGCGTGCGCCCGGGCATGGTGGACGTGTGCACCGCCTCCCGCAGCATCGCCACCGCCAACCTGCGCGACAGCCTGCTGCGCCTGACCGACATCGCACGCCGGCGCGTGTGCATCACGCTGACCACCGGCTCAAGCCCTCGCACCGACGAGCGCATCATGGCCGAGCTGGGGCTTAAGGATGCGCTGTGCCCCGATTACCTGTACGCCATCAACATCTTGGCCGCCGAGGGCATCTTGCCCCAGGTCGACTTCATCTGCTCCGAGCGCAACGATACCTACGACACCCCCGATCAAGCCGCGGACAGCTTGCGCCGCATGATCGACGGGGCCGCCGGCGCCATCGTCGGCGAAAAACAGCGCCAAGCCGCCTATGCGCGCCTGCACGCTTGGCTCAACGACAACCTCGTTCCCAACGAGCGTGCCGGATCGCCCGACGGCCACGGCGGTGTGCAAAAGGCACTGCGTCTGCGCAACCCCCGCGTGATCACCTGGGCCTTCATCGCCTGGGACAAGTAGCCCGCGCAAACGAGCGCACCCGCAAAACAAACGACCGCGGAACCATCCGCGGCCGTTTCTCATTTCGCTATGCAGGAGAGCTCAAGCAAACCGTCACCCGGACACTTTGGGGACGTAGCCCTATCTATCCGTTCGCGACGGAAAACCCGCACACCCACGCACTCGGGCGCGCAAACCCGTTTACGCCACCTGCGTCTTCGGAGCGTACTGCTTCGACGTCTCGCCGAAGAACACCTCATACCAGCACAGGAAGCAGTACACGTTCCAAATGCGCATCATCTTGAGCTTGGAGCGGCCCTCCTGCGTGCTGAAGTCGGCGCTGCGGTGGTCGTCGAGCATCTTCATCAGGTAGTCCACGTTGAAGAACTCGTGTGCAGCGGGGCTGGTGAACGCCTCTTTGATGCGCTCGTAGTACAGGTCGGTCTGCAGCCACACGGTCAGCGGCGTGATGAACGGCTGCTTGGGCATATCGGCCACCTTCTGCGGGAAGCCCAAGTGGGCAGCCGCACGACGCAGTGCGTACTTCGAGTGCTCATCGGTGACGCGGCAATCGGTGGGCAGCTGCAGCGCCACGTCGAGCACCTTCTTATCAAGGAAGGGAACGCGCAGCTCAAGGGAGTGAGCCATGGACATGCGGTCGGCCTTCAGGCAGATGTCGTAGGGCATGTAGGAGACCATGTCCACATACTGCGTCTGCGTGATCACGTCGCCGCCGCCCATCTGCACCGCAGCCTCATCGAAGTGCGGCTTGCACCATTCCCACGGCTTGCACGGGCCGTTGTAGCCCTTCAAAACATGGGGCACCTCGTCCCACATGTAGTTCATGCACGCGCGCTGGTAGCTCTTCTCTGGGCCGCCCGAGCCGCGCATGGCGAAATGGCGCCCATGGAACGGCGGCAGCTTCTGAGCAACTGCGCCACCGGCCGCACGCAGCGCACGCGGCACCTTGAAGTACTTGGAGAACTCGTACTGGTCGTGGTAGATCCAGTAGCCGCCAAACAGCTCGTCGGCGCCCTCGCCGGACTGCACCACCTTCACCTCTTTGGAGGCAAGCTGGCTGACGAAGTACAGCGGGATGGCCGACGGCGCGCCGAGCGGCTCGTCCATGTGGTACTGCTCGGTGGGGACGATGTCCAGGAACTCCTTGGCCGTGACCTGCACGTCCTTATTGGAAAGCCCCGCCCATTCGGCGAACTCGCGCGCGTCCTTCAGCTCGTCCAGCTTGATCTTGAAGCCGGCGTTCTCGGCCTTGTCGCGCTGCTCTTCGCTGCCGGTGATGTCGTAGCCCACGGAGAACGTCTTCACGCCCTCGTCGTGATGCTGGCCCATGCAGTACGCGGCCAGCGAGCTATCGATGCCGCCGGACAGGAAGCTGCCGATCTCCACGTCGGCGATCTCATGGGCGCGCACGCTCTCGTCGAACGTGTCCTTGATGATGTCGGCCCATTCCTCAAGGCCCTTGGAACGATCGATCTTGTAGGTGATCTTGTAGAAGCACTCGATAGTGGTCTTGCCGTCCTTGAGCACCATGAAATGACCGGGCGTCATCTTGTGGACGTCCTTGAACATGGTCTGCGAGTCGTTCATGTACTCGAAGCACAGGTACTGCGGCAGGGCCTCGCGGTTCAGCTCTTTCTTGAAGCGCGGGTGCGCCAGGAAGGACTTGATCTCGCTACCCCAGATCAGACGGCGGCCCTCATGCTGGTAGTACAGCGGCTTGATGCCGAAGATATCGCGGGCGAGCACCAGCTGCTTTTCCTTGGCATCCCAGATGGCGATGGCGAACATGCCGCGCAGGCGCTCGAACACGCCCGTGCCCCAGGCCTCATAGCCATGCACGATGGTCTCGGTGTCTCCGTTGGTCTTGAACTGGTAGCCCATGCCCTCAAGCTCGGCTCGCAGCTCCTGGAAGTTGTAGATCTCGCCGTTGAACGTGACGGTCACGCTGCCATCGGCGTTCTGCATGGGCTGGTGGCTGCCCTCAAGGTCGATGATGGACAAGCGGCGAAAGCCCATTGCCACATCATCGTTAACGAAAAAGCCCTCATCATCAGGGCCGCGATGGATAATGCGATCCGCCATGTCCTTGACGATGGCGCGATTGACGCCCTCATCGAAATCAACGGCGGTGAATCCCACGAATCCGCACATGCTTTGGAAAGCTCCTTCTCTCACAGGTTCGCCGACGGGTGTTTTGCATTCGCTCATCATACGCCACCGCCCCGCCCTATGGGCACTTTCCACGAAACGCGCGTCACGCCTACGCGCGGTTGCCGGCGTGTGCGATAATGCAAGGCTGCAAACGTTATCGGGTCTCAAAGGAGATTTCATGACCGCAAACGTCGATCCCGCACCTATCACCTGCACCGAAGATGTTGCGCACTTGCTGCAACCGGTGGTGGTAGGCGGCGATATCCTTGCCTACAGCTACGTGCGCGAACTGCATCGCGCCTTCGGTATCGAAAACACCATCGTGCTTGCCACGCAAAACATCAAGATGCTCTCCGAAAGCCGTTTCACCGACTATCGCCTGGAGCCGCATATCCACGAGCAGGAGGGCCTGTACAACGCGCTCGAGCGCATCGCGAAGGAGGTCCACGGCGCGCATCCTGAGAAAACGCTGCTCATCTTGGGCTGCGACGACTGCCATGCCCGTATGCTCTCGCAGGGCAAGCAGCGCCTGCAAGACCTTGGCTTCGTGGTCCCCTACATCGATTTCCCCCTGCTCGACGACATCACGCAGAAGCGCCGCTTCTACGAGATCTGCGAGGAGCTTGACATCCCGTTCCCGAAAACGTGGTACTTCGATTGTGGGAACGGCCCCGACGAGCTTCCCGTCAACGAGTTCCCGTACCCGCTTATCGCCAAGCCCTCCAACTCGGCCCAGTTCCAAGATGCCGAGCCCACCATCGAAGGCTGGCGAAAGATCTACGAGATCGAAAGCCCTGAAGAGCTTGCGCAGGTTTGGCGCAGCATCCGCACTTCGGACTACAACAACCTGCTGGTGCTGCAGGATTTCATCCCCGGCGGCGACGACGCTATCCGCACGCTTACCACGTTCTCAGACGCCTCCGGCGACATGCGCGTGGTCGCAGGCGGCGTGGTGTGCCTACAGGACCACGACCCCACCGCACTCGGCAACCCGCTGTGCATCATGGGTGAGCGCGAGGAGGCCATCATCTCGTGCGCCAAGCGCTTCCTGTCCCATGTGGAATATCGCGGCTTCGCCAACTTCGACATCAAATACGACAGCCGCGACGGCAGCTTCCGCTTCTTCGAAGTGAACACCCGATGCGGGCGCAACACCTACTACATGAGCCTTGGCGGACAGAACTTCATCGAGCTGATCGTACGTGAGTTCGTCATGGGCCAGCCGGTGGAGTACCACGAGGCCTACAACCCGTTCTTGTACTGCTGCGTGCCCGCCTACGTGCTCAAACGCAGTATGGACAACCAAGAACGCCTTGCTCAGGCCCTGAAGGCTCTGAAGGCCACCAGCGAACCCTATCCGCTGCATTACGCGCCCGATTCCTTCAAGCACAACATGTGGGCGAAGATCATGCACCTGAACCAGATCCGCAAGTTCAAGCGCTTCTACTGGGACACAAACGGAAAGCAGCTGAAGTAGAAGGCCCTTGCCAATTGTCCTCCCGTAAAGCTAAAAGGGGGCGCAGCGCGTATACACGCTGCGCCCCCTTTACTATGCGTACCTTGGAATCTTGTTACAGAGGACGCTTGTGGTCCGGTTCGGTGGTGATGATCACGGGGCCATCTTCGGTAATGGCGACCATCTTCTCGAAGTGGGCGCTCGGCTTTCCGTCGCGCGTGCTTACCAGCCACCCATCCTTGCCCTGAAGCACTTTTCGGGTGCCCATGTTGATCATGGGCTCAATGGCCAGCACCATGCCAACCTGCAGCTTCATTCCCAAGTGCCTATGTCCGTAATTGGGTACGTTAGGCTCTTCGTGCATATTTCTACCCACGCCATGGCCAACATACTCGCGAACAACTCCGAAGCCGGCATTCTCGGCAATCGATTGCACAGCATGACCGATATCTCCCAGATGGTTACCCGCCACGGCGCAATCCAGACCGGCCCACATGCACTCCTCGGTAACCTTAAGCAGCTTACGCTTTTGCTCGGATGTCTTCCCTACGGCAAATGTCCAGGCGTTGTCCCCCACCCAACCGTCAACAGTTGCGCCAGTATCAACGCTGAGGATATCGCCATCCCGAAGCACAACCTTTTTCGAAGGAATGCCGTGAACGATCTGCTCGTTCACCGATGCGCAGATGGTCCCCGGAAATCCGCCATAACCCTTGAATGCCGGGATACCACCGTGCTCACGGATATAGGTTTCGGCAAACTCGTCAAGCTCCAACGTAGAGACGCCGGGCTTCACAAGCTCCCCTACCTTGCGCAATACTTCTGCGGAAAGCTGCCCTGCAGCCTTCATGGCCTCGATCTCGCCGGGAGACTTCAAGATAACCGCCATGCCACCATGCTCCTAACTCATAACCCAAGCAATATGCGTTTAAGACCAATGCAACCATTTGGCATTGACTAATTTACGCACACGCCGATGACGTTCTGACACAAGCCCACTATATAGAAAGAGCGGCCCCGAAGGACCGCTCTATATTAGCTGAAATGGCTGAGATGCTTATTCAGCAGCAACCGTGTAGTTCTTGTTCACGGAGGAGTCGACAGCAACACCCGGAGTCATGGTACCGGAAACGCTGACGGACTTGACGTACTTGCCCTTAGCAGCAGCAGGCTTCATGCGCAGAATCTCGTCGTAGACAGCGCCATAGTTCTCAGCGAGCTGCTCGGGGGTGAAGCTTGCCTTGCCGATGATGACATGAGCAATGCCGTAACGGTCAGCGCGATACTCAACGCGGCCGCCCTTGAGCTCCTTGATAGCCTGAGCAACGTTCGGGGTAACCGTGCCGAGCTTCGGGTTCGGCATCAGGCCACGGGGGCCGAGAATCTTGCCCAGACGGCCAACCTTGCCCATCTGATCAGGAGTAGCAACGGCGGCGTCGAAGTTGAACTCGCCAGCCTGGATCTGAGCGGTCAGCTCATCGGTGCCGACAATGTCAGCGCCAGCCTCGCGAGCAGCGTCTGCAGCAGCGCCCTCGGCGAAGACGGCAACACGGACGGTCTTACCAGAGCCGTTCGGCAGGGAGACCGTGCCACGCAGCTGCTGATCAGCCTGACGGGTGTCGATACCCAGACGGAAATGAGCCTCGATGGTCTGGTCGAACTTGGTGGTGGCGACTTCCTTCACCATTGCGAACGCCTCAAGCGGAGCGTAGGTTGCATCGCCGATCTTCTCGACGGCAGCGCGGTAAGCCTTGGAATGCTTTGCCATGATAGTTCCTTTCGTGGTTCGTAGCGAGCTTATGCGGCTTCTAACGCAAAGCCCTTCCACTGATTAAAATCGTATGCATCTAACGATGCGGGTTTCTTAAGCCTCGCCCCTGAGGATAGCGGCCAGCTTCTTGGAAGGCACATAGGTCTTCTTCATCTCGACGCCCTCAACGCGAACGCCCATGGAACGAGCGGTGCCGGCAACGATACGCATAGCGGCATCAATGTCGTTTGCGTTCAGGTCGGGGAGCTTGATCTCAGCGATCTCGCGGAGCTGATCCTGGGTAAGGGTGCCCACGAACTTCAGTTGCGGGATACCGGAAGCGGACTTCAGGCCCAGCTTCTCCTTGATCAGCACGGCCGCCGGCGGGGTCTTGCAGATAAAGGTGAAGGACTTATCTTCGTACACCGTGATCTCGACAGGGATGATGGTGCCCTTCTGCTCCTGCGTCTGAGCGTTGAACGCTTGGCAGAACTGCATGATGTTGACACCCTGAGCACCCAGAGCCGGGCCGACGGGCGGGGCCGGATTCGCAGCGCCAGCAGGAATCTGCAGCTTGACGAAGCCGGTAACTTTCTTCTCAGCCATTCTAATTACCTTTCAAAATGCTTTTGCACTATATATCTTCACAGCCTAAGGAATGAGAAGCCCCGGTCCACGCGGGCACGCCTTGAAACTGCAGAGACCATTCTATATGCAGGAAACCTGATCGAACGAAAGCTCCACTGGGGTTTCACGACCGAAGATCGAAACCATAACCTTGACCTTGCCGGCGTCGGGCATTACCTCGGAAACAACGCCATCAAACTCAGCCAAAGGACCGGAAACGACCTTGACGGCCTGCCCTGCCTCAAGATTGGTAGAAGTCTTCTTAGGAGCCTCGTGAGTAGTACGCTTCATAATCTTGTTGTACTCATCACGGGTGAGCGGCGCAGGCTTGCTATCGGCGCCGACGAAACCGGTAACGCCAGGAGTATTGCGAACGGCAGCCCAGCTGCGATCGTCAAGCTCCATGCGAACCAGAACGTACCCAGGGAAGACCTTCTTTTCGCTTTCCTTGCGACGACCGCCCTCTTTGATCTCGGTAACGGTCTCGGTAGGAATCTCGATTGCGAAGACATTGTTCTCGAGGCCCATGGTTTCAATACGGGTTTCGAGGTTGGTCTTCACCTTGTTCTCATAGCCGGAGTAGGTGTGAAGCACATACCATTTCTTCGACATGCCTTATGCCCCCAATCCGGAAATCAAAAACAACAGCGGTGTGATAATGCCATTGTCAAGAACAGCAACGTAAATACCGAAGAAGAGAAGCGCGGCAACAACGACAACGCTCCAGCGCAGAACATCCTGGCGACTAGGCCAGGTGACGCGCTTCATCTCAGCCTTAACATCCTTGAAGAACTGGAAACGCTTCTTCTTGGGCTTAGAAGCCTTCTTCTCGGTCTTCTTTTCCACAGCCTTACCTTGCTTGGCATCTTTTGCAGAACCATCGGCTTGGGAGGATTTACCGAAGAGCTTCTTCTTAGGAGCCTCGGTATCAGCGCTTTCGCCCTGAGCTTGCTTCAACGCCTCAGCTGCTGCCTCGGCCTGACGAGCTTCCTTACGAGCGGCGCGAGCGGCAGAAGCCTTCGCACGCTGAGTTTTTGATTTCTTAGCCATCTGATTCCTTTAGGGATCGTTTTACCTCTAAACGCCAAACAAGCAGCCTGGCATCAAGCTGCTGATCAAATTAGCAACCTGACTACAAGCTGCTCGCTATTCGAGCTGGCAGGCCAGGAGGGACTCGAACCCCCAACATGCGGTTTTGGAGACCGCCGCTCTACCAATTGGAGCTACTGGCCTATGCCCGTGCTAACCTCTGAAAACTATCGGGTTTCCTTATGCAGGGTGTGCTTCTGGCACCACTTGCAATACTTCTTCAACTCGATACGATCAGGGTTGTTCTGCTTGTTCTTCTTGGTCGTGTAGTTACGGCGCTTGCACTCCGTACACGCCAAGGTAACCATCGTGCGCATGAACTCTCCTTATAAGCCGTATTCAAACAAGCTTGAACGCATACACATGAATCTTAAAATAGGGCCCGCCCGTAAGCGGGCCCTTTGAAAGCTGCAGCTTAAAACTAAGCGATGATCTTGGTCACTCGACCAGAACCAACGGTGCGGCCACCCTCACGGATAGCGAAGCGGAGGCCTTCCTCCATTGCCACCGGGTGAATCAGCTCAGCGGTGATGGTCACGTTGTCGCCAGGCATAACCATCTCGGTGCCCTCGGGCAGGTGAGCAACACCGGTGATGTCGGTGGTGCGGAAGTAGAACTGCGGACGATAGCCATCGAAGAACGGGGTGTGACGGCCGCCCTCTTCCTTGGTCAGGATGTAGACCTGGCCCTCGAACTTCTGGTGCGGGGTAACGCTACCAGGCTTGCAGAGAACCTGGCCGCGCTCGATATCCTCGCGCTTAATGCCGCGGAGCAGGCAGCCGATGTTGTCGCCAGCCTGAGCCTCGTCCAGCAGCTTACGGAACATCTCGATGCCGGTGCAGACCGTGTTCTGGGTCTCCTTGATACCGACGATCTCCAGCGGGTCGTTCACATGCAGAACGCCACGCTCGACACGACCGGTAGCAACGGTACCACGGCCGGTGATGGTCATGGTGTCCTCGACAGCCATCAGGAACGGCTTGTCAACGTCGCGCTCCGGCGTGGGGATGTAGGAGTCAACAGCGTCCATGAGCTCCCAAACCTTGTCCTGCCACTCCTTGTCACCCTCCAGGGCCTTCAGAGCAGAACCGCGGATGACCGGGATGTCGTCTCCGGGGAACTCGTACTCGGTCAGCAGCTCGCGGGTCTCCATCTCGACGAGCTCGATGAGCTCCTCGTCGTCGACCATATCGCACTTGTTCAGGAACACGACGATGTAGGGAACGCCGACCTGACGGGCGAGCAGGATGTGCTCGCGGGTCTGAGCCATGGGGCCGTCGGTAGCAGCGATAACCAGGATAGCGCCGTCCATCTGGGCAGCACCGGTGATCATGTTCTTTACGTAGTCAGCGTGACCAGGGCAGTCAACGTGAGCATAGTGGCGAGCATCGGTCTCGTACTCGATGTGAGCGATGGAGATCGTGATGCCGCGCTCGCGCTCCTCGGGAGCCTTGTCGATGTTCTCGAAGGCGGTGAAGTCAGCGTGAGCGGTGCCATGGGAGCCGTCGTTCTCGGACAGCGTCTTGGAAATAGCAGCAGTCAGCGTCGTCTTACCGTGGTCAACGTGACCGATGGTGCCGATGTTAACATGCGGCTTGGAACGCTCGAACTTCTCCTTAGCCATGTTTCATCCTCCTTATAAGGATCGCTTTCGCGAAACGAATCTAAAATAAAGCGCCCGATAAATCGGGCGCAGTGTAAGTATTGGTAGCGGTGACTGGATTCGAACCAGTGACGCCACGGGTATGAACCGTGTGCTCTAACCAACTGAGCTACACCGCCAAAAAGCTGGAGCCTGCGATCGGACTTGAACCGACGACCTCTTCCTTACCAAGGAAGTGCTCTACCGACTGAGCTACACAGGCGAAAGATGGTGGGCGCGCTAGGATTCGAACCTAGGTAGACAGAGTCAACGGGTTTACAGCCCGTCCCCTTTAACCACTCGGGCACACGCCCATGTTTCGCTGCTTAATTCATGTGCATTTATCAAGCTGCCTGCTTGCGGATCGGTGAGAACCCGAACGCGCGAGCAGTGGAATCATACGCTAGCTGAGAAACCGTGTCAACCCTTTACACGGCCCCGGGTGTATCCTCTTCAAACCTTCACAAAGCTTTGAATCCTCATTCACCCGTTGCTGTTGGCCTTAAGCTTTCCAGCAGGCGTTCCACTCCGAAGCTCGCTGTCGTGAGCTCCGCAAGCGAGGAAGTATATTACGGGATAGTGAACGTTGTGGCAACCCCTTTTTTCAACTTTTTTTGAAAGATGGAACTTTTCCTGCATGAGGAGAGCTGCCTCCTTCGCATAGCGGGTATTGTTTTCCCTGTTCAGCTTATGGCAACGCGGCCCTAACGCCATTTGAACAATTCCCTTCCTCTACCCTGGCATCGATTGAAGTATCCCGCAACGAAGGCTCTGCACCCATTGGATCCCATCACTTCCCTCTTCCGGAATTGCGCATTGCCCCATCAATCACATGCCTTAAAACAAATCGGGGGAAGGCTTATATGCCTTCCCCCGATTACATGCTGATCAGGTTATGTCTTCTAGAACCTATGCAGTCTAGAACTGCAACGCGTTCGTGAAGTTCGACCACGAAAGCGAGTCGGTGTTGCGCACATATGCGCCGAACGTAGGCGCATGCACATACGGGGTGCCGCCGTAGCCGCCGGCGATTCCCACGTGGCCGTAACGCCACAGAACGTCGCCAGGACGCGCCTCGCTGACGGATACCACACGGGTAGCACGAGCCATCTGAGATTCGCTCTGATGCGGCAGCTCGATGCCAAGCTGACGATATGCCCACGTGACCAAACCGGAGCAGTCGAACGAATCCGGTCCCTCAGCGCCCCATACGTAGGGGCAGCCGATACGCGAGCAGGCGTAGGAATACGCAGCGCTGTTGTCGCCAGCGGAACCGCCGCCGCTGGGATAGACGATGGTGCTGCCACCGCCGCCGTTGCCGCCGCCCCAGCTGCCGCCACCGCCGCCGCCGTTGCCGCCGCCTTGGTTATCGCTGCTGCCGCCGCCCTGGTTGCCGCCATCGCTTCCGCCGCTGTTGCCGCCGGCAGCCGCTGCTGCAGCCTCAGCCTCTGCCTGCTGCTGAGCAGCCGCTGCGGCCGCTGCCGCAGCCTGCTCCTGCTCGAGCAGTGCGCGTGCTTCTTCGTCAAGGGAGTTCATGAGCTCGGTGGCGTTCTGCACCTTGACCTGAACCTCGTCGTGGATCTGCTTGCACTCTGCAGCCTTCTGAGCGGCGATCTGCTCCTGACGGGCAAACTCGTCCTTGGCAGCCTGCAGTTGCTCACGAGCGGCCTTGGTCTGATCGACCAAATCGGCATCGTTGGCATTGATTTGGTTCAGCAGCTCCCAGTTCTGGGTGAACTCGGCAAAAGACGAAGCACCGAGCAGGAAGTCGATGAACGTGGTGGAGCCAGAGCGGTACATGCTGCGGGCACGCGTGCTCAGGCGATCTTGCAGACCCTCGATTTCCTCGGTGGTCTCGTCGATCTTAACCTGCTGCTCCTCCATGGAGCGCTGGGCGCTTTCCTGCTCGTCGAGAGCTGCATAGTAGTTCTCGCCGGCGGTTTCAAGATCGGCCTGCAAGCCGACCAGCTGATTGCGAACGGCATCCGCCTCCGCCTGCTTTTCAGCTGCCGTTTCAGCAAATGCGAACTCGGGGATGATAAGCGACGTGGCGCCAAGCGCCGCAGCGCCGCCGATGAATGCTCGCCTGCTGAGATCGATTATAGATTGGCTCATCCAAGAACCTCCTAGATTGAGCTTAGGTACTGTGATTACGGGCAATAGCATCGCATATGATAGCACGGAGAGCGGTTGCGGGAAAAACGCTTGTGTGCTTGCGTTCATAAAACCAGCTCACGAGTATGCTTTAGCGCAAATCTCCGAAAACAGGAAACGGGGAAGGACGCTCAAGGCCCCTTCCCCGTTTCGTTACCTATATATGCATCGCATTCGACTATGCAGCCGTGGGATTCACATCCTCGTCCATGCGCGCCTCGGTGTAGTGATCGAACTCGTCGTAGATCTCCTGCGAGGGCTCTGCCGTGAGCTTAGAGACCACGAAGATACACACGAGCGAGATGATGAAGGCCGGCAGAAGCTCGTAGATGCCGAACACGCCGCCAAGCGGTTTGATGAAGTTATGCCAAACCACCACCGTGATAGCACCGCC
This sequence comes from uncultured Senegalimassilia sp., assembly GCF_934630535.1. Lineage (GTDB taxonomy): Bacteria > Actinomycetota > Coriobacteriia > Coriobacteriales > Eggerthellaceae > Senegalimassilia. Next base: position 160,270 of record NZ_CAKTVU010000003.1, on the reverse strand, counting down.
AAGCATGCCCGCAAGCGCACCGGGCAGGTTCGTGCGACGCCAATACAGGCTGCACAGCACGAGTGGACCGAAGGATGCGCCGAGGCCGGCCCACGCGTAAGAGACGACGCGGAAAATGACGGAATTCTCGTCCAAGGCGATGACGATGCCGATGATCATGACCACCGCCAGCGTGATACGGGAAACGATCATGACCTGGCGATCGGTAGCATCGCGCTTGATGACGCCGCGGAAGATGTTCTCCGCCACAGACGAACCGGTGATGAGCAGATACGACGAAGCCGAGGACATGGAAGCCGCCAGGATGCCGGATACCACCACGCCGCACATGAAGGCGGGCAGGATCATCTGAGCGATGACGATGAAGATGTTCTCAGCGGCCGCATTGGTGCCGAAATACGTGGGCAGCATGGCTCGGCCGATGAAGCCGATGCACAGGGCGCACACCATGGAGATAACGACCCACACCACGGCGATGATGCGCGACTGGCGAACCTCCTCAGCGGAGCGGATGCCCAGGAAGCGCACGAGCACCTGCGGCATGCCGAAGTAGCCAAGACCCCAAGCCAAGGTGGAGATGATGGTGAGAAGACCATACTCGGTAGGCTCGCCGAACAACGGCTGATCGCCCTGGACCGCCTGCAAACCCGTATTCGCATCCATGATGGGCGTGGTGAGCTGACCGCCGTTCAAGAAACCGGGAATATTCTGCAGGAAAGCCACCGTGGTATCGACGCCGCCGACGGAGGCGATGGAGCCGATGAGCACGACGGCCAGGGCGAAGAACATCAGGCAACCCTGGATGAAGTCGGTTGCCACAACCGAAAGATAGCCGCCCACCAGCGTGTAGGCGAACACCACCACGGCGCCGAAGATCATCATGGCAGCGTAATCGATGCCGAACAGCGTGTGGAACAGCTTGCCGCAGGTGACAAAGCAGCTACCCGTGTACACGCAGAAGAACAGCAAGATGATCACCGCGGCCACCGTTGACAAGATGTTCTTCTTATCATGGAAGCGATTGGAGAAGAAGGCCGGGATGGTGATGGCGTGCACGCGCTCGGAGTACTGACGCAAACGCTTAGCCACGAACAGCCAGTTCAAATACGTGCCGATCGCAAGGCCGATGCAAGTCCACATGGCCTCGGATGCACCGAAGAAGTAAGCAAGGCCGGGGATGCCCATGAGCAGATAGCCCGACATGTCGGATGCCTCGGCGGACAGCGCCGTGAACCACGGGCCCACCTTTCGGCCGCCGATAAAGTACTCGTCGGTAGAGGAATTCGAGCGCTTGGCGTAGGAGAAGCCTACCGCCAGCACCACGACGAAGTAGATAACCATGGCCAAAACGACCAGCAAATCATTCGATCCCATAATCTGTGCCCGCCCCTTATGCCGTTTTCAAGGCCCGCTCCCCCCGACAAACCGCACGGCCCTCCAGCCGGCATCGCCGAAATACGGGAAACGGACGCATTTAACGACCAGTCGATTGTTTGCATTGACGCTGGGATTATACTTGACTTTGCCTACCTCAGGTAGGTGTTTTCGATTGTTCCTACCCCGCAAACGGCGAAAGGATGCACCACGATGCCAGTTTACGCAGAGCTTGCCCGAGAAGCGTTGGAATCAACGCACGATGAGCTCACCCGCGAATACGAGTCTTTCAAGGCAAAGGGGCTAGCTCTGAACATGGCGCGCGGCAAACCCTCCCGCGCACAGCTTGACCTGAGCATGCCCATGCTCGCCTGCATCGCCGATTTCGACGACTGCACGGCCGAGGACGGCACGGACTGCCGAAACTACGGCGTGCTCGACGGCATTCCCGAGGCGAAGCGCCTTATGGCCGTCATGCTCGACGACGACGCTGAGCATGTGATGGTGTTCGGCAACTCCAGCTTGAACATCATGTACGACACCATGGCGCGCTGCTGGATGTTCGGCACGTTGGGCCATACGCCTTGGTGCAAGCTTGACGAGGTGAAATGGCTGTGTCCTTGCCCGGGTTACGATAGGCACTTCGGAGTGACCGAGGCGTTCGGCATCAAGATGATCCCCGTCGCCATGAACGAAGACGGTCCGGACATGGACGAGGTGGAGCGCCTGGTGGCCGAAGACGCCTCTATCAAGGGCATCTGGTGCGTGCCGAAGTACTCGAATCCCAGCGGCGCCACCTATTCCGACGAGGTTGTACGCCGCTTGGCCGCCATGCCTTGCGCAGCCGATGATTTCCGTATCTTCTGGGATAACGCGTACGGGATCCATCATCTGAACGACGATGCAGCTCTGCAAGATCAGCTGCTCGACATCCGTCGCGCCTGCGATGATGCCGGAAACCCCGACCGCTGCTTCAAGTTCGCCTCCACCAGCAAGGTCACCTTCCCCGGCGCGGGCATTTCGGCGATGGCGGCAAGCAGAGCCAACATCGCGGACATGAAGGCGCATATGAGCCCGCAGATCATCGGCCACGACAAACTCAATCAGCTGCGTCACGTGAGGTTCCTGCACGACGGGAAGGGCTTAGCTGAGCACATGGCGAAGCATGCCGCCATCCTGCGCCCCAAGTTCGAGCTGGTGGACCGCAAGCTGTCCGAGGGCTTGGGTGAAATCGGCGGTTGCAGCTGGAGCAAGCCGCGCGGCGGGTACTTCGTCTCGTTCGACGCCCCTGCCGGATGCGCGAAGAGGATCGTGGAACTTGCCAAGAACGCCGGCGTCACCATGACGGGCGCAGGCGCCACCTGGCCGTACAAGCAAGACCCGGCCGATAGCAACATCCGCATCGCCCCCAGCCTGCCGCCCGTTGAGGAATTGGATGCGGCGCTTGACGTGTTCGTTTGCTGCGTGAAGCTAGCGTACGCGGAGAAGCTGCTGCAAGACTAGGCCGGACACGCCGCACTGAGACTCATATATAAATAGGTAGGGCCCGCTCGATCGAGCGGGCCCTTTTCGTAATTGCGTTAGCTAGCTTCCTTCGCAGCGTTCCATGCTTGCACAAGCTCTTGAGCGGCTGCATGCGGGTCAGGCGCGGCGCACACCGCAGACACCACGAAGAAGCCGTCGACGCCGGTTTGGGCGACGGCGGGGATGTCGGACACCTTCACTCCCCCGCCCACCACAATGGGAACGGGGCTTGCCTGGTGAAGCGCCGCCAGGTCTTCGAGGCTTTTCGTGATGATGGTGCCATCGGCCGCCAGACCGCAATCGGTTTTCGTGGGAGTCTCATGCAGCGGCCCGACGCCCAGATAGTCGACCAGCGACATATCAGCGGTTTTCACATACTCGAGCATCTCGTCGGCGCGAGCGGAAAGGCCCACCACCGCATCGGGACCGAGCAGGGCGCGGCACGCCTCGACGGGGATGTCGGTCTGGCCCACATGCACGCCATCGACCTTGACTCCCTGCTGACGGACGGCATACACCGCATCCAGACGGTCGTCGATGAGCAGCGCCACGCGATCTTGCGCGCCGGCCTGCCGTATGACCTCGGATACCTGGGCCGTGCAGGAGATAAGCTCGCGAGCCGAGCACTCCTTCGAGCGCACCTGCACGCAGGTGAACCCTGCAGCGATGGCCTGGGCGACCACGTCGGCAACGGGTCGGCCCAAGGTATTTTCCGGCCCCAGCACCAGATATGCGGAAATATCCAGGTTGTCTCGCATGCTCATGTTATTCCCCCTTACCGGCATCCCCATCGACGCTGTTCTCAAGGATGGCGTCGACGCTTCGGACCTTCTGCTCCATCATGTTCTCGAACCCGGGGCGAACATCCGCTTTCAAGACGACCTCGGTGCGGATGCCCTTCTGGGCCAAAACGAACGTGGCATCGCGGACCACGCGCATGACCTCGTCCCACTCGCCTTCGATCTCGGTGAACATCGAATAGGTTTTATTGGGCAGGCCCGATTCGCGGATAACGCGAACCACCTCGGCCACCTCAGGTGCAAGCTCATCGCCCACGCCGAACGGGGCGATGGCCACGGCAACCAGCGCATTCACGATGCTATGCCTCCTGGATCTCGATGGGATTGCCGGCGACGGCCTCGGGGGTTGCGCGGAACAGCTCGTCGATGAAGGCGACCTTGAAGCTTGCCGGAGCATCCGCCGCTGCGGCAGCTGCAACGCCCGCCAGGTTGTAGTGGTTCACCGCGGCGACAGCGGCCGTGAACGGATCGGTTTGCGTGGCGTACACCGCGAGCACGCCGCCCTGCGAGCAGCCGAAGCCGGTGACCTTGCCCATGAGCGCGCTGCCGCCATGGCTGATGACGACCGAATGCCCGTCGGTGACCAGGTCGGACTCGCCGGAGATGACGACGGCGCCTTCCGTATAGCGAGCCAGCGCGATAGCCGCCGCGCGCGCAGCTTCCACCGTGTCGGCGGTGTCGACGCCGCGGGCGCGGGAAAGATCGTCGGCAGTGCCCTCAAGGCCCCACAGGCCGGCCAGCGCGATGATCTCGGAAGCGTTGCCGCGGATGATGGCGGGCTTGTGCTGCTTCAGGCCAGACAGCAGCTTGGTGCGCAGGCTGCCGATGCCGATGCCCACTGGATCGAGCACCCACGGCTTGCCGGCGGCCTGAGCCGCGGCAGCCGTGCGCGGGATGGTTTCCTCGTACACGGGGAACAGCGTGCCCATGTTCAGGTACACGGCGCCGCCTGCGGCAACCAGGGTCTCGCCTTCATCAGGCAGATAGACCATGGCCGCAGAGCCGCCAACGGCAAGCTGGGCATTGGCCACGAAATCGATGGTGACGGTGTTGGTGATGGACCCGGCCAGGGGATTGTTGGCGCGCACGTCCGCGGCCGCCTTCGCGATGGAAGCTTCGAGCTTGCTTTGTTCGATCATATTCTCTCCTTTGCAACGAAAAACGAGGACGCTACCGTAGAAGATAGCGCCCTCGTCCGTGCACGAGAGATGCTCCCTACGCCAGCGTTACCTGGACAGGTTCAAAGGGTTAGGCTTACGCCCTCTCAGCGCCGACGTTGCCGCCGGGCACCCCTGCATCGAATCTGTTGAGCATATATTACACCGCAGCGTCTACCCCTTGCATAGCAAACCGCCGAATGGGCAAAGGAAATCGCAATAGCCGAACGGTTGACCTTATCGCACGCGCTTCGGCCTGCGGGACAAACGCAACGCCGCGATTTCCGCGGCGACCGCGCAGGCGGTGAAGGCAGCGGAGACGAACGGCATCGCCAAAAGCGGCATACAGGTGATGAACACACCCGCTGCGAACGACCCGAGCGCGCTGCCGAGCTGCAACGAGGAGTTCGACAAGCTGACGGCGAACGCCGCCTCGTCCCCAGCGTTGAGCATGATGAACGAATTCTGCGCCGGTAAGAATCCCCAGGATATACCCGTCCACAGGCATGCCGCCGCCAGCGCCGCAGGCCATGACCCCGTGACAAGCCCCAGGCTCACCAGCGTTGCCGCCTGAAGCGCCACGCAACCGATAACCGCCGAAGCCGAACCGAAGCGATCGGCGGCCCAGCCGCTTGCCTTCGAGCCGATCATGCTCATCAGCCCGAACGCGAACAGGGAGCCGCTCACCCACTCCGGCTGGGGAAGCACGCTTTCCATGAACGGCGTGATGTAGGTGTTCATGGAGGCGTATCCCACGAACATGAGCACGGTGCAGATCAGCGGCAGCACCACGCAGGGGTTGCGGAACACGCGCAGCGCATCGGCGCTGCGACGACCCTGCCCTGTCGACGAGCTGCTCGGCGCCTCGGGTACGCGAACGATGAGCGCGATGACCGCGAACGCGATGCACGCTGCGACGACGAGCACCCGATACGCCTGCTGCCAGGTGATGACGCTGCGCAGCATGTGCGCAGCGGGAAGCGCGAAGACGAACGAAGCGCTGAAGCCCAGCGCCACGTTCGACATGGCCGATGCGGCGCGCGAAGGACCCGCGATGCGGCTTGCCGCGATATAGGCGGTTGCCGCGAAGGTGCCGTTGCCCACGCCCATGACGGCACGACCCGTCAAAATGACGGGATAGATGGGGGTGGCGGCGCAAATGGCCATACCCACCGCCATAAGCGCGAGGCTGACCAGCAGCAACGTTTTCGGGCCGCGCGAGGTGAGCGCCATGACCAGAAGCGGCGTGCCGATGGCGTTGCACACGCCGTAGACGCCCATCATGAGGCTAACCTGGGAGAGGTCGATGCCGGCGATTTGCGCGACTTGATCAGGTACGCCCAAGATGTATTGGTAGGCGCACCCGAACACGAAGCAGCTAAGCGCCAGCACCAAGATCATGAGATTGCCGCGCGCGCGGCTAGGCGTCTCCGCCGCGGATGCCGTCTCGGAGCAGCTCATGCCCTCACTTCCTGCGCGCCTTGAGGGGCGGAATCCACGCGGATGCGCAGCAAATCGCCCGGCTGCAAGGAGATATCGCTGGTGAACGCATAGGTTTCCATAGTGCGATTGGCTACCGGCACCGGCTCAGGGGACGGATTGGGACGGTCTTCGCTTGGCTGCGCCAGCCAGGTGAGGCCCTTTACGTTCACCGCCGCAATGGCTTTTCGCGGCGAAAGCGCCTCAATCTCATCGCCTTCGCGGAAACGGTTGTGGCACGTGGCCTCGATTCGCCACCTGCCCTCCCCTTCGGGGCTGCAACTGGTCACTGTGGCCGCATGCAGGTAATCCTTGTCGTAGCCATCGCGCTCCTGGCGTTGGCTTGGCTGACCGAAATAGAAGCCGGTGCCATAGGGGCGATGCGAAATGGCGTGCAAGTCGGACATGACCGCAGACGGATCTGCGCCATCCATGACCGCCCGATAAGCATGCACCACCGTGGCAACGTAAAACGCGCGCTTGTTACGGCCCTCGATCTTAAACGAGCTGACGCCAGCTTGCGCCAGCTCATCGAGATGCTCGATCATGCACAGGTCGTGCGCGTTCATGACATAAGTGCCGCGCACATCCTCCTCGATGGGGTAATACGCGCCGGGGCGCTTTTCCTCGACGAGCGCATAGCTCCATCGGCACGGCTGCGCGCAATAGCCTTTGTTGCCCGAGCGCCCCGTCATGGCCGCCGACAACATGCAACGCCCCGAGAAGGCCATGCACATGGCGCCATGCACGAACGCCTCGATCTCAAGATCGCGCGGCGCCTGCGCGCGCAACTCGGCGATATCCTCCACGCTCATCTCGCGCGCGACCACCACGCGCGATGCGCCCAGGTCATGCCAGGTGCGCGCAGCTTCGGCGTTCATCACGGAAGCCTGCGTGCTCACATGCAGCTCCATATGCGGCGCATAACGTTTCGCCAGGGAAAATGCACCGAGGTCGCTGACGATGAGCGCGTCGGCGCCCGAGGCGTCAAGGGCCTCCAGATACGGCGGCAGGGCGGCGATATCCGCCTGGTTCATAAGCGTGTTCACCGTCACGTACACCTTCGCGCCCGCCGCATGCGCGAACGCGACGGCGGACGGGATGTCATCAAGCGTGAAGTTCTCGGCGCGCTGGCGCATGCCAAACCTATCGGCCGCCAGGTACACCGCATCGGCTCCAAAACGCACGGCCGCCTCGAGCTGGCTGCGGCCGCCCGCAGGAGCGAGAAGCTCGGTTGTTGAAAAATCAGTCATCGGTAGCAATCTTCGTGGTAATCGGTCCAGTACAAACACGAAAGCCGCCGCGCGGCCTCGAACCCATCCAGCCGGATGCCGCACGGCAAATCCGGCACCTTCGCTTCAGGCCCGGCGAAACGCATCTTGCGTCAGGCAGGCCGGGCGCGGCCTTTCGGCCACGCCCGCAAGGTTGAAGACGGGAACGAAGCGGCGCAGCGGCCCGCAACGTCGGTTTTAGCCTACTTGCCCTCGGAGGGGTCGTAGCTGACGCGAGCACCCTGAGGGGTGTCCTCGATGGTGAAGCCCAGCCCCGTAAGGCCATCGCGCACGGCATCGGCCACGGCCCAGTTCTTCTCGGCACGCGCGGTGGCACGAGCCTCGAGCAGGGCATCGACAGCCTCGTGCGCATCGGAACCTTCGTAGCCGGCAACCTGTTTCGCCAGGTCAACGACCTCGGTCGGATATGCGTCGGCCTGATTGTCCTCCCAATCCTGCGGGGCAACCTCCACGCCGAACACGCGCATGAGCGTGGTGATGGTCTCACGCAGATCGCGCACGGCGGGGACGTCGGAGAGCGCCAGCGTTTTGTCGGCGATCTGGGTGTTCGCAAAACCGACCAGGTCAAACACCTCGCCCAGTGCGCGCGGGGCGTTGAAGTCGTCGTCCATGGCCAAGACGAACTCGACGCGCGTGGACTTCGCCTGCTTCAGGATGGCCTGCGTATCAAGCGGGCTGGGCGCATCCTGCGCGTTCTTCATCTGCCAATCAAGGTTGCGCACGGCGTTCTCGATGCGGGAAAGCGCGGATGCGGCCTCGTCGAGGCGCTCTTCCGAGAAATCGAGCGGGCTGCGATAATGCGTTTGCAGCATAAGGAAACGCAGCACATCGGGGGACGTGGTTTTCAGGATGTCGCGCAACAGCAGGAAGTTGCCCAGCGATTTGCTCATCTTCTCGTGGTTGATCTGCAGCATGCCGCTGTGCATCCAGTGGTTGGCGAAGGTGCAGCCGCATGCGGCCTCGGACTGGGCGCGCTCGTTCTCATGATGCGGGAACACCAAATCGGCGCCGCCGCCGTGGATGTCGAAGGGCAGGCCCAGGTACTTGCGCGACATGGCCGAGCACTCGATGTGCCAGCCGGGACGACCCTGACCCCACGGGCTTTCCCAAGAGGGCTCGCCGGGCTTGGCGGCCTTCCACAGCGCGAAGTCGAGGTGGTCGCGCTTGCGGTCTTCCAGGCCCTGTCCGTCGGCGCGCAGCTCGCGATGGCCGCCTTCCATCTCATCGATGTTGCGACCGGACAGCGCACCGTAATCGGCGTAGCTGCGCACGCTGAAGTAGACATCGCCTTCGACCTCGTACGCGTGGCCGCCGTCGATGAGCTCCTGGATGAGCTGGATCATCTCGGGGATCTCCTCGGTTGCGCGCGGGCGCACATCCGGGTCCTGCACGTTCATGGCGTGCATGTCGTCAAGGAAGGCCTGCGAATACTCGGCGGCCACCTCGGCCGCGCTGCGACCCTCTTCGTTAGCCTTCTTGATGATCTTGTCATCGACATCGGTGATGTTGGAGACGAACTTCACATCGAAGCCGCGCCAGGAAAGGTAGCGGCGGATGACGTCGAAGCTGACGAAGGTGCGTGCGTTGCCGATGTGAATGTAGTTGTAGACGGTGGGACCGCACACGTACATGCCGATTTTCCCGTGCTCGAGCGACTCGAAAGGCACCTTCTCGCGAAGTTTGGTGTCGTAAATCTTAAGCATTTGCATTCCTGTTCTCTATGCATGCCGCATGGCGCGGCGGGTTGACGGTGATCGATAAAGGATGAGCACCGAAATCTGCGCCATTGCTAGCTACATCGCGCTAGCAAGGCCACAGCCGTGGCGGAGATGCCTTTTTGCTCTCCTTCGAAGCCAAGCCCCTCGGTAGTGGTGGCCTTCACGCCGACGTTTTCAACCGCGATGCCCATGGCGGCTGCCAGATTCTCGCGCATCTGCTGGCGATGCGGCGCCATCTTCGGCTTCTGAGCTGCGATAACGCTGTCGACATCGATGATTTGGAAGCCCTCTTCGCGCACCTTGTCCGCCACGGCCGCCAACAGCTTCATGGAATCGGCCCCTTCCCATTCGGGGTCGGTGTCGGGGAAAAGCTTGCCGATATCGCCACCGCGGATGGCGCCGAGCAGCGCGTCTGCCACGGCATGCGCCAGCACATCGGCGTCGGAATGGCCGAGCAAGCCCAAGGTGTGCGGGATATCGACGCCGCCGATGATGAGCTTGCGCCCTTCGACCAGCTTATGCACGTCATAGCCCTGCCCTATGCGCAGGGCGCTGAATTCCAAGCTCATTGCTCCTGCTCGCCTTTCTGCTTGAGATAACGCTCGCGCACGGCGGCGACGAGCATGAGGTAGTCCTCCGGAACGGTGAGCTTGATGTTGTCGCGCTTGCCCTCCACCACAAGGACGCGGCCGCCGAGACGCTCGATCAAGGAGCTGTCGTCGGTGCCGACGAACCCGTCGGAGAGCGCCGAGGCGTGCGCACGGCGGTAGATGCCCGCGCGGAAGACCTGCGGGGTTTGCGCGTTCCAGAACACGCTGCGGTCGGGCGTGCCGACGATAACGCCGTTTTCAACCACTTTCAGCGTATCGATGGCGGGATGGGCCACCACGGCGCCATCGGCATCGATGTTGCCCTTGAGCGTGGCGATGGTGTGGGCGATCAGATCAGCCGAGATGAGCGGACGGGCACCATCGTGCATGACCACGTACTCGAACTCCTCGGGCACCAGCTCAAGGCCGGAGAACGCCGATTCCTGACGCGTGGAACCCGCCGCGGCGACCACGATGGGCGTAGCGAACGAGAAGGGGTCGACGGCCTTGCTCAGGTACTCGCCCTGACGTTCGGCCGGGCAGACGATGACGATGAGGCCGATATCGCCTACGGCGTCGAAGGCCTCGACCGACCAGGTGAGAATCGGCTTACCGCCGATTTCCACCAGCTGCTTGCCGCCTTCCTTGCCGAAACGCTCGCCCGTGCCGCCGGCCAGGATAATGGCCGCCGTCTTCGGGTTCTTGTCGACCTTGCCCTCAAGGCCGGCCAAGGATTGCGTGAGCGCATCGATATCAAGCGCCGTGGCCAGGTCGGCTGCGGCGAGCACCGAGGACGAGAACACCGGGTCAACGGTCTTGGGCATGGTTTCCTCTTTCCGTCGAAAACAAATGAGGCGGCCCCTTTCGGGACCGCCTTACATTCTAAAGCAACTGCTGCGTTTTCGCAGGCGCGGTACGGGCTGCATGGAAAAAGTGCGCGAGGCATGTGAACCCGCCGGCCCACACGGAGCGCAGCGGGAGCAACCCGAACCCTAGTCCGCAGCGCCGCCGCTTGCCGATCCGCCCGAGCCGGAGACGCCGGCATGGCCCAGATCGAAGTTCGTGAGCAGAAGCTCGGCATCGCGCGCGATGCTGTCGTGCTTGCGCGGTGCGGGAATGGAGCCCGTACCGGGAACGAACGCAAGGCTTTCGCCGTCCTCGGAAACGTTGGCCTGGATGACCGAGCCGGACGTCCACTTGCCTTCGAGCAGCTCCTCGGACAGCGGGTCCTCCAGCAGGCGCTGGATGGCGCGACGCAGCGGGCGGGCGCCGTAGGCGGCGTCGGTGCCTTCCTTCGCAATGAGCTTGTAAGCGTCATCGGTGAGGTTGATGGTCATGTTCTGGGCGATCAGGCGCTCGCGCAGGTCGGCCACCATGAGCTTGGCGATCTCGACGATCTGCTCCTGCGTCAGGGACTTGAACACGATGATCTCGTCGATACGGTTCAAGAACTCGGGCCTGAACAGCTTCTTCACCTCGCCCATGACGCGGGACTTGATCTCCTTGTCGGAAAGGCCGGCCTTGCCCTCGGGGCTGAAGCCGAGCGTGGTGGGCGCGGAGATCTCGCGAGCGCCGACGTTGGACGTCATGATGATGACCGTGTTGCGGAAATCGACCGTGCGGCCCTGGGCGTCGGTCAGACGGCCTTCCTCCAGGATCTGCAGCAGGATGTTGAACACATCGGGATGCGCCTTCTCGATCTCGTCGAACAGCACCACCGAATACGGGCGCTGACGCACAGCCTTCGTGAGCTGGCCGCCCTCGTCGAAGCCCACATAGCCCGGAGGCGAGCCGACCAGACGGCTGACGGAGTGCTTCTCCATGTACTCGGACATGTCGAAGCTGATAAGCGCGTCCTCGGAGCTGAACAGGAACTCGGCGAGCGCCTTGGACAGCTCGGTCTTACCCACGCCCGACGGGCCCAGGAAGATGAAACTGCCGGCGGGGCGCTTGGGGTCCTTCAAACCGGCGCGGCTGCGGCGGATGGCCTTCGACAGCGCGGTCACGGCCTCTTCCTGGCCGATGACGCGCTCGTGCAGCACGCCCTCCATGCGCAGCAGCTTCTCGGTTTCGGCCTCGGTGAGGTTGGACACGGGCACGCCGGTGGTCATGGAGACGACGTCGGCGATGTCCTGAGCCGTTACCTGATGCACCGACTTCTGGGAATCCTCGGCCCACTTCTTCTCGGCGGCGGCGCGCTCGTCTTTGACCGCCGATTCCTCATCGCGCAGCTTGGCGGCGCGCTCGAAGTCCTGCTCGGCGATGGCCTTGTCCTTATCGGAGCGGATCTGGCGCAGCTTGTCGTCCATCTCGCGCAGCTCGTCGGGCAAGGTCATGTTGCGGATGCGCATGCGGGCGCCGGCCTCGTCCATGACGTCGATGGCCTTGTCGGGCAGGAAACGGTCCTGGATATAACGGTCCGACAGCGTGACGGCTGCCTGAAGCGCCTCGTCGGTGAAATGCACCTGATGATGGGCCTCGTAGCGATCGCGCAGGCCCTCCATGATGCGCAGCGCCTGCTCCTCGTTGGGTTCACCGACCGTGATGGGCTGGAAACGGCGCTCGAGGGCGCTGTCCTTCTCCAGATGCTTGCGGTATTCGTCGATGGTGGTGGCGCCGATGACCTGGATCTCGCCGCGCGACAGCGGCGGCTTGAGGATGGCAGCGGCGTCGATGGAGCCCTCGGCCGAGCCCGCGCCGATGAGCGTGTGCATCTCGTCGATGAACAAGATGATGTCGCCGGCGTCCTTGACCTCCTTGATGCACTTCTTCAAGCGGTCCTCGAACTCGCCGCGGTACTTGCTGCCGGCCACAAGGGCGGACACGTCGAGCGTGAGCAGGCGCTTGCCGCGCAGGATGTCGGGAACCTGGTTGGACACGATGAGCTGCGCCAAGCCCTCGGCGACGGCGGTCTTGCCAACGCCGGGCTCGCCGATGAGCAGCGGGTTGTTCTTCTGGCGGCGGGAGAGGATCTGCATGACGCGCTCGATCTCGCCGGCGCGGCCGATGACCGGATCGAGCTTGCCGTCGCGCGCCTTCTGCGTAAGGTCGGTGCCGAACTCCTTCAGGGCGCTGTCGGGCACGGTGCCGGCCGCCTCGAAGGGATTGCGGCCCGCGTACACGGGGCTTTGACCCACCAAGTCGTTGAGCGCGGTGCGGACATCGTCGCCCTTCACGCCCAGGCGCGAGAGCACATCGAGGGCCGTGCCCTCGTTCTCGCGCACGATGCCGAGCAGCAGATGCTCGGTGGAGATATAGCTCTGCCCCATCTGCATGGCCTCGCGCAGGCTGTTCTCGAGCACGCGCTTGACGCGCGGGGTGAACGAAAGATGGCCGGACACGTCGGCACCCTCGTCGATGGAGGCGACCTCGCGAACGCCCTTCACCACGGCGTCGTAGGCAACGCCCAAGCGCTCGAGCGCCTGGGCGGCAAGGCCGTCCTTTTCCTGGATGAGGCCCAGCAGGATATGCTCGGTGCCCACATAGGGCTGATGCAGGGCGCGTGCCTCGTCCTGGGCCAAGACGAGCACCTTGCGCGCCTTGTCCGTGAACTTCTCAAATGACATGAAGCCTCGATTCTCGCGGCATAAGATTATGGTCTCGGTTGTTCATGTTAGCACTCCCGTCAAGGGACTGCTAAGCCGTTAACGTATCGTATACATAATAGAGTAGCCCCGCCCTGCGCAACGCTCGGCGCCGTCGTTACGTGCAATCCGCACACACCTGAAGCGCTGTTCGACCCCTTTTGCCCCTTTTCTCCCAAACAGCGCAAGCGGTTCTTCACGAAAGGTCGACAAGCGCGCAAGCACGGCGCCTTGACCGCCTCGCACGCTTATACTGATAGGCAAACGCGCCACCGGCGCGGACCATCCCCCTTCAACCGACAGGACCACATGAACAGGCACACCATACGTTACGCCCTTATCCTTGTCGCCGCCCTTGCCGTGGCGGCGCTGGTCGTCGCACGGTTCGACGGCCTATGCTCCATCCTCTCGACGGTCTGGGCCGCGCTTGAGCCCTTGGCCATCGGCGCGGTGCTGGCATACCTGCTCAACTTCATAGCGGCGGCGCTCGAGTCACGGTGGTTTCGGCGCTCGAACAGCACGCTTGTAGCGAAAACGCGCCGCCCCGTCTGCGTCATCCTGGCCATCGCCGCCGTCACCTTGGCGCTTGCGGCGCTGACCACGTTCGTGGGCGGCGAGTTCAAATCCGTAGGCGCCGCCATCATCACCGGCGTTTCGGAAGCCGCCGCCATGGCGTCGCAGGCCATCGCGAACCTTCCCGGCGCGCAGGCCATCCCGATTTTGGACAACGCCACCTGGAACTCCATCGGGCAAAAGGCCCTGGACGCCATGGGCGGCACCGACCAGGCGCTGCGCATCGTGGCGCAGACCAGCGGAGAAGTGGCGCATCTGACGCTTTCGATCTTGCTGGGCATGGTGTTCGCGCTGTACCTGCTGCTCGACAAGGACCGCGTGCACGCCGGCGCTATGCGCGCCGCCAGCTTCATCCCCGGCGAGGACCTGCGCCGCCGCGTGCTGCACGCGTGCAGCATCACCAACGACTGCTTCTCGCGCTTCATCCGCGGGCAATGCATCGAAGCGGTCATCCTAGGCGCGCTGTGCGCTATCGGCGGCACCATCCTGCAGTTCCCCTATGCGGCATCCATCGGCCTCATCGTGGGCGTGTCGTCGCTCATCCCGTTCGCCGGTGCGTGGATCGGCGGCATCATGGGCGCGGCCATGATCTTGTCGCAAGACCCTATGCAGGCCCTGCAGTTCATCGTGTTTTTGGTGATCCTCCAGCAAATCGAGGGGCACCTCATCTACCCGAACGTGGTTGGACAGTCGGTAGGCCTGCCGAGCATCTGGGTGTTCGTCGCCGTGATCGCAGGCGGTTCGCTGTTCGGCCTTCTAGGCGTGCTTTTGGGCGTGCCCGTCATCTCCACGCTCCGAACGCTTGCCATGGAGCACTTCGCGCAAGTTGACGCCGAAAAAGATGGCGAAGAGGAAAGCGACGCAGCTATTCAACCCACAACGACGGCATAGCGCCATCCGCAACGGGACGATCCCCGAACGTGGCGCCCGACTATAGTTCCGAGGGGGGCAAAATGCCTCCCCCCTTAGTTGCGTGCGCACGGTATTTTCGAGATGGTCGGATGCTCCGCGATCTAATATGCACCGAGGTCTCGAGCGAACGGAAACCGATCGCCCATCCCCTATCGAACGAAGAAGGTCCGCCTGGGTTGACCCAGGCGGACCTTCTTGCAATCACCGTATTAAGTTGCCGTTTAGTACAGCTTGGCGCCTGCCGGGATGCGATCGGAGACCATGAGTAGGTTCAGACGCTCCTCGGTGGTGTCGTCGTCGACCTTCTCCTCGTGCACGGCCGACAGCAGCATGCCGCAAGAGGCGATGCCCATCATCTTACGCGGCGGCAAATTGGTGATGGCGACGAGCGTGCGGCCCACCAACTCCTCCGGCTCATAATACGCGTGGATGCCGGACAGGATGGTGCGGTCCTCGCCGGTGCCGTCATCGAGCGTGAACTGCAGCAGCTTCTTGCTCTTCGGCACGGCAACGCAGTCCTTGACCTTCACGGCGCGGAAGTCGGACTTGCTGAACGTGTCGAAGTCCACCTCGTCGGCGAACAGCGGCTCGACGACCACCTTGGAGAAGTCGATGGGCTCCTCGGCGGGCTGCTCGACCGGAGCGGCCGGGCGTGCGGCGGGCTTGGCGCCGGCAGGGGCCTCGTCGCGCATGTGCGGGAACAGCAGCACGTCGCGGATGGTCGGCGAATCGGTGAGCAGCATGGTCAGACGGTCGATGCCAATGCCCACGCCGCCTGCCGGGGGCATGCCGTACTCGAGCGCGCGGATGTAGTCGGCGTCATAGCCCATAGCCTCGTCATCGCCCATATCCTTGGCCTCGACCTGCGCACGGAAGCGCTCGGCCTGGTCAACCGGGTCGTTGAGCTCGTTGAAGGCGTTGGCGTACTCGTGGCCGCAGATGAACAGCTCAAAGCGCTCGGTGAGCTCGGGGTTGTTCGGCAGCTTCTTGGCCAGCGGGGAGATCTCCAGCGGATGCTCGGTGACGAACACGGGCTGGATGAGCTTCTCCTCGGCAACGGCCTCGAAGATCTCGGAGATGAGCTTGCCCTTGCCCCATGCGTCCTCGGCGCGTCCGCCGTTCTTCTCCAGGATGGCCACCAGGTCCTCACGGCTACGGTCGAAGGACACCTCTTCGCCGGCATAGCGCGTTGCCAAGCCGCACATGGTCTCACGCGGCCACTGGCCGGACAGGTCGATGTCGACGCCCTGATAGCTGACCCGAAGCGTGCCGCAGGCGGCTTCGGCAGCCGCCTTGATGAAGCCCTCGGTAAGGTCCATCATGCCGTTGAGGTCGGAGAAGGCCTGGTATGCCTCCATGGTGGTGAACTCGGGGTTGTGGTACGGGTCCATGCCCTCGTTGCGGAACTGGCGGCCGATTTCGAACACCTTCTCGAAACCGCCTACCAACAGGCGCTTGAGCGGCAGCTCGGTGGCGATGCGCAGGAAGTAGTCGCGATCGAGCGCGTTGAAGTGCGTGACGAACGGCTTTGCGTTCGCGCCGCCCAGGATGGGGTGCAGAAACGGCGTTTCCACCTCGTAGAAGCCCTGGTCCTCCATGTAGCGGCGGATGGCCGCCACGATCTTGAAGCGCTTCTCGAAGACTTGCTTGACCTCGGGGTTCATGACCAGGTCGACGTAGCGCTGGCGATAACGCGTCTCCTTGTCCGCCAGGCCGTGGAACTTCTCGGGCAACGGGCGGATGGACTTGCTGAGCAGCTCGAAAGACGAAACGGCAACGGAGAGCTGGCCGCGGCGCGTGCGCATCATAGCGCCCTCGACGCCGATCCAGTCGCCCACATCAAGGTCCTTCAGGCGGCCGAAGGCCTCTTCGCCCAGCTCGTTGATGCGGCAGAACAGCTGCATGTCGCCCGTGGCGTCGCGCAGGCCCAAAAAGGCGATCTTGCCCTGGACGCGCTTGGACATGATGCGGCCGGCAACCTTGACGCGGTCATCGGTGGAATCCCCGTCCTCCAGGTGCGCGTAGAGCTCCTCGAGCTCGGCCAGATGGTGGCTGTAGTTAAACGCATGGCCATAGGGGTTCTGACCAGCATCGAGCATGGCCTGGCGCTTGGCCTTGCGCACCTCGATGGGGTCGTCTTCAATAACTTCAGGGGTATTGCTCATGGTTGTTCCTTTTCTGCAGTGAAGGAAGCGGGGTAATTGGAAGAGTCAGCGAGGGGCGTTGCGGTGCGTCGCATAGCCCCGCCGCGCACCCAAGCGTACTTCGGTACGCGCCGTGGTGCGCACAAGGGGCTAGGCGGCGTGCCGCAACGCCCCGCAGCGTCGGCCCATTCCGCCGTTCGTCAGAACGGCGGAATCTTAGTGCTCGATGTTGACGATCTTCATCTTGATGACGCGGCCGGTCGGACCGGTGGTCTCGATCTCGTCGCCCTTCTTGTGGGCCAGCAGCGCGGCGCCCACCGGGGACTCGTTGGAGATCTTGCCGGCGTGGCTGTCGGCCTCGGCAGCGCCCACGATGGTGAACACGCGCTCACGGCCGCCCATGTCGACGGTGACGGTGGAGCCGATGTGCACGGAGTTGGAGCGCTTCGGGGTTGCCACGACGGTAGCCTCGCCCAGGATGCGGGTGATCTCGGCGATGCGAGCCTCCAGCATGCCCTGCTCGTTTTTCGCGTCGTCGTACTCGGAGTTCTCAGAGATGTCGCCGAACTCGCGCGCAACCTTGATGCGCTCGCCCACCTCGGCGCGCTTCTCGGTTTCCAGATAGTGCAGCTCCTCTTCGAGCTGCTGCTTGCCCTCGGGGGTAAGGATGTAGTTGTCAGCCATGTTGTTCACCTATCTATACGAAAAAAGCGGTATGCGCCGGACCGCAGCCCGTTGCGCATACCGCGTACCAACCTTGTGAAGCTACGATCTACTCGCTCTTCTTGCGGGCAGCGGTGGTCTTCTTCTTGGCGGCGTCCTCGTCGTCTTCCTCGACCTCGTCGGCCTCTTCCTCGGCCTTCTTGGAATCGCCCATGCCCTCGCGCAGGTTCTTCACGGTCTTGCCCAGGGCGCTACCGAGTTTTGGCAGATTTTTCGGGCCGAAGATAAGCAGGATCACCACGAGGATGATCAGAAGCTCAGGCACGCCCATTCCCAGAAATTTCATGTGTCCTCCAAGTACTCGTCCCAGCCCGGGCATCGGGCCGTGAAATGCAACGCCGCGTACTTTAGCATAACCGCAGCGCAGCGGCGCACCTTCGATGAAAAGCACACGCGCTGAAGCGGTGTCCCGATGAATATGCGCGCTTGCACGAAAAAGGCCCGGTGCGAACACCGAGCCTTGACCATGCAATGGTCGGGATGACAGGATTTGAACCTGCGGCCTCTGCGTCCCGAACGCAGCGCTCTACCAAGCTGAGCCACATCCCGATTGCTGCTTTCGCAGCGGGGAATATATTAGCATAACCATCCGGCATCTGCGACGACTTTTTTCGAAATTTGTCACCACATGCGCGACTACCGCTTGAAACTCGACAAGATTCCCAGTCTGGCCTGGGGTTTCGGCAGATAGATGAAACGCGGCTCGAAGTCGAAGAGCTCGGCGGTGCGCACCGTTGGGCTTACCGTGATGCACTTCTTCATACACGCATCCACGCACAACCCGCACTGCACGCATTCGGCGCAGGAGAACTCGAGGAAGCTGCCGCCGTCGGGCGTGCCGTCGGCGTTAGGGCTAGGCTTGATGGTGGATTTGCTGAGCGCTCCCGTAGGGCAGAACACCGCGCACATGCCGCAGGAATTGCATGCGGAGGCGTCGATCTCCACCCTGCCGAACAGGCGCGTCTCGACCTGCTCGACGGCAGGTTCCCCCAAACGGTCCATGGCATCGAGCACCTGGCTGCGGCGCCGTTCCTGGAACTGGGGCAGCGTGCCCGATGCGCCCGCCCCCAGCTGTTCGCGAAGCGTGGCGTCCTTGGCCTGCATGCCGAGGTTTTTGCGAATGACCATCTCGGCGGTCTTGCCCGCCGCACTTGCCGTCCAGGAGGTTGCGCTGGTGAAAAAGCCGCGGCGCGCCTCGCCGAGCAGGCTGTTCGCATTCTTGAGCGCCAGCCCTTCGGGAAACTCCGACGCGCGCGAAACTATCGCCGACGCTCCCTGCGCTTGCATCAGACTGTTCGCCGAGGCGATGGTTTCGTCCACGCCAGGGGAAGTTGCCCTGAACCTGCAGGTTTTGCAGCACCCGTCCACCAGCACGATGTCCTTGGCGCCGACCGCCGCCAAGCCGAGCAGCACGCTTTCGTCGACGCGCGCCAGGCAGGGCACCTCGGCGAACCTGTGCGGGTCCGCCAGGCCCTTCGAGGCGATGCGGGCGCACGCGACGACCGCGCGCCCGTCAAGGGCCGCCATGGCCTCGGCGGCCGCCTGCTCAAGCGCCTCGTCGGCCGGGCGCACGGGAATCAGCGCCTCGGTGGGGCACACCACCGTGCAGGCGCCGCACGCCACGCAGGCCCTATGATTGACGCTGAGCACGTTGTTATGCACGCTGATGGCGTCGGCCGGGCAGGCATCGATGCACTTGCGGCACGAAGCGTTGCGGTTTCGCACGGCCACACAGCGCTTCGATGCCGGAATGATGGCCTTATCCTCAAGCTCCTCGGCCACTTCTATGATGTCTGCGATATTCGGCATTCGCTTTCCCCCTTGTTGACTTCCACGCGCTTATGCCGCGGCGAAGATTAGCGCATCACCACCGCGCGCGACGGATTCGCGTCATAATCTGCGCGAAATCGGCGCGGGTCGGACGCGCGCTTCACATGGCGTTACTCGCACTCGATGCGATCTTGTATGATGCGCTCGAGCGCCGCCAGCTCTTCGGGCGTGTTCGCGTTCATGAAGCACCCGCCCATGGGTTCTGCCGCGAGCACCTTCCTTTGCGGGAATTCGCACACGTTAACCTGGTTGAAGAACACCTGGGCGCGCTTCTCCCCCTCATTGAGCGCCTCGCGCACGGCCGGCAGGCAGCCCATGCGGCGATAGATGGCATGAAACGGCTCGAAGCCGTGCTTGTTGACAGGCACCACGGCGTCCGCCCCCGTCCTGGTCATCTCGAGCGCTTCGGCGACCACGAGCGACGGCGACGCGAGCACCATGTCGCAGGCCACGACGGCCACATACGGGTTGCGGGCGCAGCGAAGGGCCGTGTAAAGGCCCGGCAGCGCGCCACGCTCCTTGATGAGGTCGGTTTGGAAGCGGATGCCCAGCTCAGGATACTGCTCTTGAAGAAACGCAAGCTCGTTCGGCTCGTTGGTGGTGATGATGAGCTCGTCGGCCACCGGCGAGAGCCTCTCGACAAGGCGGCAGATGAGCGGCCGGCCGCAGAACGGGACCGTGGCCTTGCTGCGACCCATGCGGCGGCTCTCGCCGCCAGCTTGGATGACGATCGAGACGCGCGGGCGCACGAAGTGCGCTTCCACATAATCCGCCAACCCCGCCACATCGTTGATATCGAAAGCCGGGATGCCGTAGATTTTGGCGGCTTGTGCCGCCATGGGGATATCGGTGACCACCGCGACGGTCGCCGCCGTGGGCATCTTATTGGAGATGTCGTCATGGTCGGGATAGGTGCACGCGAGACGATCTTCCTCGTCCTTGCCCAAAGGTTGCGCCACGGGATGGTCGTCAGGATGGACGTCTGCCGCATGGGGCATGCCCCCGCGTCCGAACTGGGTGAAATCCGTTCCCAACGCCCAACCCTTGCGGGCGCCTTCGGCGAACACCTCGGCGGTTCGGGCATCGGCCTTGTTGCCGGCGCGCATGATCTCGATGGTGGGCAGGCCGCTTTTGCGATAGCCCTCGACGATCACGACGTCATGACCGGGCATGCTCGCCACGATATCGCTGCACTCCGCTTCCCCATCGGTGGTTTTGATCCGCGCCATCTGGCCGGGAGCCGCGATAACCGTCTCGCTGGCGCCGGCGTGGCGATGCCGCCACGAATCTTTCCCGGGAATGTCGATATCGAACCCCACATGGCTGTGATGCTTGACGCTGCCCACGTCCAAACCACGGCCGACCAGCTCGGCGATGAGCTTCTCGATAAGGGTTGTTTTTCCTGAGTTATGGCGCCCGACGATGGAGACCGCGGGACTTGGGAACTTGATCATGCGCATATCCTTTCGTGCGGAAAGTATAGCACGGCCCCCTTCGACACACGTCCTGCGTTCATGACCGGGCCTTCGGCCCTCGCCTCCGGAAAGGAATTCTCGAACTCAGCCGGACGTGTGCGGTTGAGTTGGTTGATTTTCATTGTTAGCCGGACACTTGCGGCGTAAACGGGGTTTTCGCAGTTAGCCGGACGGGCGCTCGCGCTCCCGTCCCGCGTCTTCCCGGGCCGATATGGCTCGGACCGCGGCGAAACGGGGTGTTCGGCTGAGTTCGGGGCATGGCTCCGCCGGCCCGTCCGGGTCGGTTTTCGGACTCATCCGGACGGGCTGGAGGGCCTTGCCTATTCGGTTTTCCCGGTTGCCGCTACGGCACCAGGGGCCTCTCGCCGCGCCCGCGTCGGGCGGCCTCGATCGCCTCGAGCGTCATGTCCAGCTTCTCGTAGGCGACCTTCTCGACCCCCAGCGCGTCGAGCAGCTCGCGGCCGTCGCCGCCGAGCGCCGCCAGCAGCATGTCGATGGCGCACATGCCGCCCAGGGACGGCCTGGGCTCGGAGTTGAGCTGCGACATCAGCACGGCGCAGTCGCGCCCTGTGAGCCGGTCGAAGCTTATCCCTCGCCCCTTGGGCAATATCTTGCGCAGCTCGACGTGGTTGCGCTCGCAGCTGCCCTTCTGCTGGGACTGGCGCACGTCGCAGTAGTGCACCGAGCAGCGCTTGGCCGCAGGGTCGAGCGCGGAGCGCTCGATGCCCTCGCAGTCGGCGAACTCGGCGCCGTTGTCGGTCAGGAGAAGGGAGAACAGCCTTCGGAACGCTCTCGGCGCCGCCTTTTCCAGCATGTCGAGCGCCGATCCGGTCGACGCCGCCGTCTTGTCGGGCATCGCCAGCGCGAGCTGGAACCTGAACGCCCTCAGGTACAATGTGAGCAGGCACCGTCGGTCGGATTTGAGCCCTATCACGGTGTCCATCTCGCAGGCGGCGGCGCGCTCCTCCTCGGGAAGCCCCATGAAGGCGGCGAAGGAGCGCGCCTCGCCGTGCGCCGTCTGCCTGGGCGGCTTGGCGCGAGAGCGCGGCTTGTATCCGCGCCTGCGCCGCAGCTCCAGGCTGCTCATCCCGGCGTAGCCGCGCTCTATCCACCTGTATATGGTCGACGCCGACGCCCCGACCTCGGCCCCCCTGGCCAGCGCGATCTGCTCGGGCGACAGCCCGCGCGCGACGTCGTACCTGATCAGCCCCATGGCGCGCTCGAACTCGGCCTCGCCCCGGTCGACGCCCATGCGCGACTCGCGCAGCTCGGCGTCGGCGAGCGCCTGCGCCCTTGCGGCCGAGTACTCGCACCTCCATCTCCTCGAGCAGTGGTATCGGCGGAACCTGCACCCGTTGCAGCAGCGCGGCCATTCCAGGAGCTTGGGGCAGGCGTCCTCGGGGGCCTTCGCGGCGCGGCCGCCCTTGTTCGGCCCGCGGCACACCGTGCGGTTGCGCGCCACCTCGTCGGCGATTGTCGAGGGCGACCGTCCCAGCTCGCGGGCCATCTGCCTGCACGGCTTGCGCTTGTCCAGGCCCCTCTCGATCGCGATCCGGTCGGCCTTGTCCAGCCTGCGGTAGGGCTTCGGCGCGTTTTTCCTCATGCTCTTTCCTTTCTCTCGGGAGGGCCTTCGGCCCTCGCCTCCAGAAAGGAATTCTCGAACTCAGCCGGACGTGTGCGGTTGAGTTCGAGAACAAATGCAAAGTGTTTGGATGAGGTTGCGAATCAAGCTCGATACGCTGCATCCAAGGAAGCGCCTATGATTGATAGGATTTATTGATATTCCGTGAAGCGATTGCTATAATGATTTTGCTTTTTTCGATAGCTTCGGCTTCGTAAAAAGGAAAAGGAGGGATTCCGTTTTTTGGAGGGGGCGGAATCCCTTTTTCTGCGCCCGCGTTATATCGCAGGGCAAAACACGAGGGTCTCGCAGCCGATCGCCGCGAGACCCTCGTTCGTTTTCGGAAGCTTACGCCGCCTTGATAATGCGTCCGGCGAAGACCGCGTTCACAGGACGCGCCTGGCTTCCAGCGCCCTGCCAAGCGTCACCTCGTCGGCGAACTCCAGGTCGCCTCCCACGGGCAGGCCGCTGGCAAGACGCGTGACCTTGATGCCCAAGGGCTTGATCAGGCGCGCCAGGTAAGCTGCCGTGGTCTCCCCTTCCACGTTGGGGTTGGTTGCCAGCACCACCTCCTGGATGTCCTCGCTGCCCAGGCGTTGCATCAGCTGGGGAATGCGAAGATCATCAGGGCCGATGCCGTCCATGGGCGACAAGGCGCCTCCCAGCACGTGGTACACGCCTTGAAACACGGCGGTGCGTTCGATGGGCGGGATGTCGCGCGGCTCGCTAACCACGCACAGCAGCTGCTGGTTACGGCTGGTCGAACGGCAGATCTCGCATAGGTCTTCCTCGGCGTAGTTGAAACAACGGCTGCAGAAATGCACCGTGTCCTTCACCTCCACGATGGCCTGCGCCAAGCGCAGCGCGGTGGCGCGGTCGGAATTCAAGATCCAGTAAGCCATGCGCTGCGCCGATTTCGGGCCCACGCCGGGAAGGCGCTCGAGCTCGTCAAGCAGCTTTTGGATTGCGGGAGCCGATTGCACGGAACCGCTTCCCTACATCAGGCCAGGGATGCTCATACCGCCCGTTGCGGCGTTGATACGCTGGGCGCCCAGGTCGGCCACGCCGCGCAGCGCCTCGTTGACGGCCGCAGTGATCATGTCCTGCAGCATCTCCACGTCCTCGGGGTCGACCGCCTCGGGATCGATGGTCAGGCTGACCAGGCTGTTGTCGCCCTGAGCGACCGCCTTGACCATGCCGCCGCCGGCGGAGGCCTCGAAGGTCATGTCCTTGATCTCCTCCTGCGCGCGGGCAAGCTCTGCCTGCATCTTCTGAGCCTGCTTCATCATGGCGCCCATGTTGCCCATGCCGCCGCCGGGGAATCCGCCTTTACGTCCCATATCGTTTCCTGTTCTAATCGCGAATGTACGGGTTTCAAACCATTGCATTGTACCGGGCATACGCCCGGATGTGCGCTATTCCTTGACTTCTTCGAACGTCACGCCGCCACCGAAGCCCGCTTGCAGCACCGCCTGCAGCTCGTCGGGGGTTTGCGGAGCTCCCTCGCAGGAAGGCGCCGGCTGGGCCGGGAAGGGAGCGCCGGCAGGTTGTGCGGACGCTGCGGGGTGCGCAGCGGGACCGGCCGGTGCCGGAGCAGGCGCGGGCGCGGAAGCCGGTTGGACCGGTGCTGCAGAAGCCGCCTGGGCCGGAGCCGCGGGGGCCGGCTGAGCCGGGAAAGGCACGGCGGCAGGCTGCGCGGAGGCCACGGGGCGCTGCGCGGGCTGAGACTGCGGCATGCCCGCCTGAGGGGGCGCCGGGCGTTGCGCCGTCACAGGAACTGCCTGCGGGCGCGCCGCCGGGCGGGGCGCCCCCGCACCGGCAGGATGCGGCTGCGCGGCGCGGGCGGGACCGGCCGGCGCGTTGAGAAGCTCGTCATCGGGCGTGGGAGCGTCCATGTCTCCGTAAGGGACCTGATCGTCCTCCCACGGCGGCATGTCCGCTGCAGCCCGTTGCGGGCGCTGCGGCACCGCGGGGGCCGGTGCTGCTGCGGGTGCAGCAGGGCGCTGCTGGGCCATAGGCGCGGGCGCGGCCGGACGCTGCTGAGCCGCCGGCATCTGACGTTGCGCAGGCTGGGCCTGCGGTTGCGGGCGGGAAGGAGCCGGCTGCGCGGGCATCTGCGCCGCAGAACGCACCTGCGCTAGCTGCGGGCGGGAGGGCGCGGGGGTCGCCGCGGCGACGGGGGCCGCTCCCGCCTGCTGATACGCGAACGGCACCGCCTGGCCCGCACACGACTGCGCCAGTGCCTCGGCCACCGCCGTCTGCACGTCCGGCTTCTGAACGGCCTTGAACGCGAAGGCGTTCTCCTTGGGGAACTCGATGGCGAGCATGCCCGTCTGCGCGTTCCACACGGCCTTCGTGCCCAAGAACAACACGCCGTAGGCGGCCTTCTTGCGCTTGAGCTCGGCAAGCGCCGCCTGCCACATGCGCTGCAGCGCCGCGGGGTTTTCCATGGTGGCCGCCAGCTGCGGGTTCGCACCGCCCGCTACGGGTACGGCGGGAGCAGGCGTAGCTGCCGGGGCCGACGGAGCGGGTGCCGGAGCCGGAGCCGCCGAGGCAACGGGCGCGGCGGGAGCGGGCGCGGCAGCAGGACGTTCGGCGACAGCCGGACGAGGAGCCGCCTGCGGTGCAGCCGCCGGAGCCGCAACCGACGCAGGGTTTGCGGGAGCCGCAACCGACGCGGGTGCGGGGGCCGGAGCCGCAGGTGCGGGAGCCGAAACGGGCGCTGCCGGGACGGCATGCATCGCAGCTGCCGCCGGGACCACGGCAACCCCGGAGCGCTCCAAGGCCTCGACGCGCTCCGCGAGCGCGGCAAGCGTCAGGTCGCCTTCCGGCCGAACCATGCGCGTACAGCCGATCTCGAACGACAGGCGCGGGTTGGTGGAGGTTTTCAGCTCGGCCATGACGTCGCCGAGCACCTGCAGCATGCGCGCCAGGCGATCGGTACCGAACAGGGGCAGTTCATCGGCAAGCTGACGGCGCTCCGACGCGCTGACGTCAAGCGCCACATCGGTACCCGCCAGGCTCATCACATACAGGTTGCGCACGTGCTGGGCAAGCTCGCGCGCGAACTGCGCCAGGTCGGAGCCCGATTCGACGAACTCCGCCACCCAGTTGAAGCATGCTGCGGCATCGCGCTTCCCCAGCGCCTGAACGATGTTGGCCAGATCGCCGGAGTCCACGCCGCCGAGCATGCGTTCGGCAACCGCCAGCGTGACCTTGCCCTCGCCGAACGCGATGGTCTGCTCGAGCGAGGTGAGCGCGTTGCGCATGCCGCCGCCGGCATGGTGCGCGATCAGATCGAGCGCATCGCCTTCGAACTCCACGCCCTCGGCCACGCACACCGCGCCCAGGCGCGAGACGATGGACTCGTTGGATATACGGCGGAAATCGAAGCGCTGACAACGCGAATGGATGGTCTCCGGCACTTTCTGCGGGTCGGTGGTGGCCAGGATGAACACCACGTGATCGGGAGGTTCCTCCAGCGTTTTGAGCAGCGCGTTGAACGCTGCGATGGACAGCATGTGGACCTCGTCGATGATGTAGACCTTGTAGCGGCCGCGCGTGGGCGCGAACTGCACGCGGTTGATGATCTCCTCGCGCACGTTCTCCACGCCCGTACGGCTTGCCGCGTCGAGCTCGTAGACGTCGGGGTGCACGCCCTCGGCGATCATCTGGCAATCCTCGCAGGTGCCGTCCGGGTCGGGCGTGGGGCCCTTTTCGCACAGCAGTGCTTTCGCAAGAAGGCGTGCCGTGGTGGTTTTACCCGTGCCGCGCGGGCCGCAGAACAGGTAGGCGTGGCTGACCTTGTCCTGCTCGATGGCGTTCTTGATGGTGCGCTCGATCTGCTCCTGCCCCACCACGTCCTCGAAGATCTGCGGACGGTATTTGCGGTACAGCGCCTCTGCCATATGGTTGCTCCTTGCCCTGCGTGCGGATATGCGAAAGCCCGGGAAACCCGGGCGTTGTGGTCTTGCCTCCATTATACGGGCATCCCATTGCGGCCGCGCGCCAGACGCCGCCGAACACGAAAAACGCCCGGAGCCTGCAAGCCCCGGGCGCATCACAGCGCATCCTGCAACGGATGCGCCGCCGAAGATTCCCGCGAATAGGCGCGAATGCCGCGCTACGCCTTCTTCTTGCGACCGCTCAAAGCCGCCTTCACCGCGCCGATGACCGCCGGCGCGACCGACACGGCCACGATACCGAGCACGATGACCTCGAAGTGCTCCTGCACGAACGGCACGCCGCCGAAGAAATAGCCCACCAGCACGAACAAGCTGACCCAGGAGATGCCGCCGATGGCGTTGAACATCGTGAACTTCGCGAAGTTCATATGCCCGGTGCCGGCGATGAACGGGGCGAACGTGCGGAAGAAGGGCATGAAGCGCGTGATGACGATGGTAAGCCCGCCGTACTTCTCGAAGAAGCTATCGAGCTTGGCCATGCGCTCGGGCGTGAGCGCCTTGACCTTGCCGGAGTCGATGATGCGATTGCCGAAGAAGCGCGCGATCCAGTAGTTCGAGGTGTTGCCTAAGATGGCCGCGGCGTAGAACACCAGCAGCGTGGCGCCCAGGTGCAGCCCGCCTCCATCGGCCGAGAAGACGCCGGCCGCGAACAACAGCGAATCGCCGGGAAGGAACGGGAAGAACACCAGGCCCGTTTCCACGAACACTATCAAGAACAGCGGCGTGTACACCCACACCGCGCCCAGCGTGATGATCCATCCGGCAATAGCGCCGCGCGGGTCGCTTAACAGGTTGAGGAAGAAATCGATGATACCCATATTCGCCTTTCCGATGCCGTTTCGCCCCGGTTTGCACGCATCCGAGGTGCGGCCCTTCTGTTTTTGGGCGCAAAAAGAGCATCCTATATGGGACAGGGCGCTCGTCAGAGGCCCCTTATGGCTGCTTCCTCCCGGACCTGACCAGGTTCGGAACTTGGCGCCGCCCCGACCCATATAAGATGCTCGTTTCGACTTGGGTTAGTATACCGGCGCCCTGCTCCCGCTGCGGGCGCAGGGCGCAAGCGCTACCAAATGTACACAGGCGCTTTACGCCGGCTTTACGCTGGGCAGCACCCCGTTGAGGCCGTCGAACAAACATGCGCTGGTCACCCCGGCAAGGCTTTCGAGCGGGATCTCAGAGTCGGTGATAAGCCAGCGACGATATACCGCCACCAGGCCCGCGCAGAAAAACGACACGATGTAGGGCACGTACGGATCGTCGCGGCGCAGGCCGAGCACATTGTCCTCCATGAGCACATCGACCAGGCTTGCCTCAAGACGGTCGAGCACATCTTGCAGCGACACATGCTGCAGCACCCGCTTGCTGCGCGTCACATCGGGAGCCAACGCCAAGCTGATGCTCTCGAACAGCTTGCTGACGTCAAGCCCCTTGTCACCATCCGAGTGTAGGGCGTCACGGCAGCTGGCAACGATGTTCTCGGCTTCGTCGCGGATGATCTCGTCCACCAGATCGCTAACCGAGCGATAGTGCAGGTAGAACGTTTTGCGGTCGATATCGGCCTCGCGTGCCACGGAGGCGATGGTGATCTTGTGGTAGTCCTGGTTCTCCATCAGCTTGAAGAACGCCTCGCGGATGGCCTTGCGAGTACGCACCACGCGGCGATCGGTGGACCTGCGCAGGTCTTTTGCCGTCGTTTCGCCTTTCGGCGCAGTTGAGTCTGACACCTTACACCCCTCGTTTCCTGGTTACTCGCCGGCAGCCGGCGGCCCTTGTTCGTCTTCGCGTGATCGCCGCAGCGACAGCTTCACGCGTTAATCAACATTAGACCATTATATGGATACTTATCCTCGTTCGTTACAAAACGGGCAATTGCAGAATACCAGAATCCCACCGCATTTGGGGAGTGTAGATTACTACCCATCTGCAGAATTATCTAAATAAGCTGTCCGAGACGGCTAGGCACGAGTCGCGGCCGGTTTTTACGCGATGACGAAAAACGGGCGCAGCATCACGCTGCGCCCGTTTGCGTTACACCACCTGGAAGATGAAGAACTTCAGGTAGTCGGTTTCGGGGACGCCCCAGACGATGGGATGGTCGGGCGCCTGCTGGCGCTCCTCGATCTGCCGCAGCTGCACGCCCGCATCGTGCGCGGCGCTGGCCACCACATGCTTGAAGCGCTCGGTGTCCATGAAGTGGCTGCAGCTGCAGGTTGCCAGATACCCGCCGCGCGGCAGCAGCTTCATGGCGCGGTAGTTGATCTCCTTGTAGCCGCGCGAGGCGCTTTGGATGGTTTTGCGGCTTTTCGTGAACGCCGGCGGATCGAGCACGATGAAATCGTACGTGCGGTCATGCGCCGCCTCAAGAGCCGGAAGCAGGTCGAACACGTTCGTAGCCGTGAAGTCCATGTGCTTCTCCAGGCCGTTAAGCTGCGCGTTCTTGCGCGCCTGCGCCACGGCGAGCTCGGAGATGTCCACGGCGTTCACGTACGCCGCGCCGCCATGGGCGGCGTTGAGCGCGAAGCTGCCCGTATGCGTGAAGCAGTCGAGCACGTGCTTTCCCGCGGCAAGCTTGGCCACCGCGCGACGGTTGTACTTCTGATCGAGGAAAAAGCCCGTCTTCTGGCCGTTCTCGAAATCCACCTCGTAGCGCACGCCGTTTTCGACGATCTGCGTGGCGGTGGGGCCGAAATCCTCGGTACCCGGCGTGCCCGGCGCCAACGGGTCAAGACCCGATTGCCCGCCTTCGCCGACTGCACCCGCGAACCAGCCTGCCGTGAGCTCAAGGCCCTCCAGTTTGCGGGTTGCCACGTCGTTGCGCTCGTACAGGCCGCGGATGGACACGCCGTCCTCGGCGAGCACCTCGAGCAGCACCGGGAAGATGACCGGCTTGAGCTGCTCCATGCCCACCGACAGCGTTTCGGCCACCAGCACGTCGTTGAAGCGGTCCACCACCAGGCCCGGGAAGCCATCGGCCTCCGAGAACAGCACACGGCAGCAGCTAGCATCTTCGCCC
The DNA here is from genome assembly GCF_934630535.1 of uncultured Senegalimassilia sp. Lineage (GTDB taxonomy): Bacteria > Actinomycetota > Coriobacteriia > Coriobacteriales > Eggerthellaceae > Senegalimassilia. Next base: position 130,496 of record NZ_CAKTVU010000003.1, on the reverse strand, counting down.
ATAACGGTTTTGCGGTATTCCCACGCCCACGCCACCTTGCGCTTCCAGAACGCGCGGTCGAACGCATCGTTGGCGTTGCGCGTGATAAGGCGGATGCGGATCTTGCTGCTCTTCGACAGCAGGCCCGTGCCCAGATACGCCCCCTTGCGGTTCACCACGTCGATGAGGCTGCCGTTGGCAACCTCATCTCCCTGCCCCGGCGCGCCCTCCACGAACAGCACCTCGGCCTCGTACACCCACGGATGCCCCTTGGCCAGCGCATGCTCGCCCTTCGGCGTGATGGTGGCGCGAGGATACGGACGTTGAGCTTTCATGAGGGTCCTTTCGAGGGGATGGATATAAGGATTCGTAGGAGGCGCAAAAGTCAGCGAAGGCCGCTGCGGTGCCCCGGATTCGCGCGAACGCGAAGGCAGGGTGCCGCAGCGGCCCACAGCGTCGAGCAATTGCGCTGGCCTAAAGACCAGCGCAACCTATTACAGCAGTCGCAGGGAGACTTCCTTGAGCTGGCGGCCGGTGACGGCGTTCGGGGCGCCGGTCATGGGGTCGGAAGCGCTGGAGGTCTTCGGGAAGGCGATGACGTCGCGGATGGACTGCTTGCCGGCCAGCAGCATGACCAGGCGATCGAGACCCAGCGCGATGCCGCCATGCGGCGGGGCGCCCAGCTCGAGCGCGTGGATGAGGTGGCCGAACTTCTCCTCCATCTGCTCGTCCTCCACGCCCAGACGGCGAAGCACGCGCTTCTGCAGCTCGGCATTGTGGATACGGATGGAGCCGCCGCCCATCTCGAAGCCGTCCATGACGATGTCATAGGAGTAGCTCGAGCATGCCAGCGGATCGGTCTCGATCTTGTCCCAATCGGCCTCGGGGATCATCGTGAACGGATGATGCTCGGCGGCGTACTTCTTCTCCTCCTCGTCGTACTTGAACATGGGGAAGTCGACGACCCACAGAAGGGCGTGGCCCTCGCGCGGGATGTTCAGGGCCTCGGCCATGTGCAGGCGCAGGGCGGAGAGCACGGCGGAAGCGGTGTCGTAGGTGTCGGCGGCGAACAGTAGCAAGTCGCCCGGCTCGACGCCGGCCGCCTGCTTGATGGCGCCGTGGACCTCGTCGCCGAGGAACTTGATGATGGGGCTCTTGCCCGCAAGCTCGGCGTCGGCGTCGGTGTAGGCGATCCAGGCCATGCCCTTCGCGCCGTTGGCGGCAGCCACGTCGGCCAGCTTCTCGATGTCACCGCGCGACCAATTGCCGGCGCCCTTGGCATTGATGCACTTCACGACGTTGCCCGCCTCGACGGCCTTGGAGAACACGCCGAAGCCGCAGCCGCGCACGATGTCGGTGAGCTCGACGAGCTCCATGCCGAAGCGAACGTCGGGACGGTCGCAGCCGAAGCGGTCCATAGCCTCTTTCCACGGCATGCGCTGCAGCGGGAACTCATGCTGCACGCCCGCGGCGGCCAGGACCTCCTTGAACACGCCTTCCATCAGATCCATGACGTCGGTTTCCTGAACGAAGGACATCTCGATGTCCACCTGCGTGAACTCAGGCTGGCGGTCGGCGCGCAGGTCCTCGTCGCGGAAGCAGCGGGCGATCTGGTAGTAGCGCTCGATGCCGCCGACCATGAGCATCTGCTTGAACTGCTGCGGGGACTGCGGCAGCGCGTAGAACTTGCCCGGGTTCGGACGGGAGGGCACCAGGTAGTCGCGAGCACCCTCGGGCGTGGAGTTGGCCAGAATGGGCGTTTCCACCTCGATGAAGCCGCGCTCGTTCAACGCGGCGCGCATGGCCTGGGCCACGGTGTGGCGCAGGTGCAGGGACTGGTACATCTCCGGACGGCGAAGGTCCATGTAGCGCCACTTCATGCGCGTGGTCTCGTCGGTCTCGATGCCGTCCTCGATGGAGAACGGCGGGGTGACGGATTCATTAAGCACGTTGACCTTGCTGGCCAGCACCTCGATCTCGCCGGTGGCCATGTTCGGGTTCACGGCGTCGGCGCCGCGATCGCGCACCGTGCCGGTGATCTGCAGCGCGTACTCGCGGCCCAGATGCTCGGCCTTGTGGAAGTCCTCCTCGGGCACGCAATCGGGGTCGACGACCACCTGGGTGTAGCCGGTGCGATCGCGCAGGTCACAGAAGATCAACCCGCCGTGATCGCGGTTGTGCCACGCCCAACCGCACAGCGTGACCTCGCGGCCCACGTCGGACTTGCGCAGCTCGCCGCACGTTGCGTCGTGCATGCAAAACTCGTTGATGTAATCCGTCATTCTCTCTTGCTCCTTGCAATGCTTTATGGGCGCCCGGCCGCAAGCGCGGGCCCGGGTTGTTGCTCAAACCTAGTCATTGTACATCACGAAAGGAGCCGGAAACCACACCGGCTTCCAGCTCCTTTGAAAATGCCATGGTCGCACGCGACGCTTGCGGGTTATTCCTCGCCGGCGAACACGTCCTCGATGCTGGCGTGGGCACCGCCGAAGGGCTCACCGCCGAACTGGGCCAGCAGCGTCTTCACCTGATCGAGCTTCACCAGACGCTCGTGATGGGTGGCCATATTGCGCACCTTCGCCTGACCTGCGGCCAGCTCGTCGGGGCCGAGCACGGCGACCAGGCGCGAACCCACCTTGTCGGCCAGTTTGAACTGGCTTTTCAGGCTGCGGTGCTGGTGGTCCATCTCGGCGGTCACGCCCGCATCGCGGCATGCCTGCACCAAGCTGAACGCCTCGGCGCGCACGGAATCGTCAACGCACGCCACGAAGACGTCGCAATGCTGGGCGCTCGGGAACACCTGGCCCGCGGCCTGGATGGCCAGCGCGCAGCGCTCGTAGCCCAACGCGAAGCCGAAGCCCGGCGTGGGGCGTCCGCCCACTTCCTCGCACAGCTTGTCGTAGCGACCGCCGCCGCCGATGGCGTTTTGGCTGCCCATGCCCTGATCGACCTGCACCTCGAACACGGTGCGCGTGTAATAGTCAAGGCCGCGGACCAGCGTGGAGTCCTCGATATAGGAGATACCCGCGCCGTCCAGGTAGGTTTTCACGGCCTGGTAATGCCCGCGGCAGTCATCGCACAGGTAGTCCGAAATCTTCGGAGCACCCTCCATGACCTCGGCGCAGCCGGGGTTCTTGCAGTCGAAGGCGCGCAGCGGGTTGATCTCGGCGCGGCGCATGCACTCCTCGCACATATGATCGGCATGGGCGTTCATGTACTCGCGCACGGCCTCGCGGTACTTCGGGCGGCACTGCTCGCAGCCCATGGAGTTCACCAGCAGGCGCGTGGCGTCCATGGGGACGCCGATGGCGGCGTAGAAGCGCATGAGCATGATGATGCCCTCGGCGTCGACGCTGGGGTCCTCCGCGCCCAAGCACTCGATGCCCACCTGGTTGAACATGCGCTGACGGCCCTTCTGCGGGCGCTCCGCGCGGAACATCGGGCCGGCGTACATGAGCTTGGCCGGAGCCGCGCCCTGCGGCACCAGGTCATGCTGCACCACGGCGCGCACCACGCCCGCGGTGCCCTCGGGGCGTAGGCTCAGACGGCTTTTCGCCTTGATGGCGCCGCCGTCGATGACGCGCTTGAAGTTCTCGCCGGAGATGGCGGTGAACATCTCCTTGGACACCACGTCGGTGGCCTGGCCGATGCCGCGCACGAACAGGTCGGTCTGCTCGAACATCGGCGTTTCGATGGGCTGATAGCCGTAACGGGCGAAGATGCCGAACGCGGTGTCGCGGAAATGCGCCCAGAACTTCGCCTCATCGGGCAGAAGATCGCGCGTTCCCTCCGGGGAGTTGATTGCCATGACGGTTCCTTACTTCCAATAGCTTACGTTCCGATGGTACGGACGATTGAAAACGGTTAACCCTTGCATTGTAGCGCAGACGCCGCCGCCCGGCGGCCCGCCTGCCGCGGCCCCACGCAATCAGCGCGGCGGCGAAGCGGCTGGCGGGCGCGTCGATTGCGCGCAAGCAGGGGCGAACAACCTTACGCGGGCTCGCCGAAGCTGCGCAGCACGCCCATGAGCGCATCGTCGGGGCGATGGCGCAGGCGCGTGGCGAGCAGGCTGCGGGCCACGTTGGCAAGGCCGGCATCGCAGGCGGCGGCAAGGGCCGCGTCGATGACGTCGAGCGTCTCGGACGCGGGCGCGCAAGGGATGCCCTCGGCGGCAAGGGCCGCCTCCACGCCGCCTGCCGGCGGGATGGACGCGCCGGTCTCGGCAACCAGCTCGCGCAGCTCGGCCGTGGCCTGCATGGCGACCGACGGCGACGCCTCGACCGCCTTCAGATAGCACGCCACGCCCGCGTCGGCGCTGCCGCGCTTCCACATCACGTATCCCAGCTGATAGTACATGAGCGCGATATCGGTGGGCTGCAAGGAGACGCGAAGGCCCGCGCGCAGCACGTCGAAGGCGCGGCCCATATCGCCCTGCAGCATATAGGCTCGCCCGAGCACCCGGTAGCCCATGGCGCACGACGGGCCCATGGCCACGGCGGCGCGGCCGTAGCGCAGCGCCTCGTCGGCGCGCTCGAACGAGCGCTCCAGCAGGTGCGTGACCTCAAGGTGGCACAGGTAGAACGAGTCGGGCACCACGCGCACGCGCTTGCCGGCGTCGGCCACGGCGGCGGGAACGGCAACGTCGCCGGATGCCGAACCCGCAGCATCCGCTTCGTCGTCAAGCGGTACCGCCTGCGTTGCACGGGAAACGTTGTACAGCACCCTGGCACCGTAGCTGTCGAACGCGCGGTACACCTCCTGGGAGCCGTCGGCGAAGCCGTCGAGCAGCTGGGCTTCGGCGATGGCGCCGGTGAGCGCCTCCACGGCGGCTGCGGGATCGGTTTCGGCAAGCGCATGCGCGCGTCCGAGCGCCACCAGGCAGCGGTCCTCGCCCAGGAAGCGTCCCACCACCGCGTTCTGGTCGGCGGCGTCGATGGAGCCTTCGGCAAGCGCGGCCATCAGGCGCGTGCAAGCCGAAACGGCGCGCTCATCCTTCGCGTCGAGCGCGGCGGACTGCACCTGGCGCACGGCTGCGATGGCCTCCGTGGCGCTTTGCGCTTCCACAAGCGAATCCGCCAGGCCCTCGGCCATGCGGCGATACGCCGTGTCGTATTCGATATCAAGATCGCGCTCGCACTCCGAGCCCAGGGGCCCTTGCGCCCACACAGGAAGCTCGCCCGCCCGATCGTCGGCGCTCCATGATTCGAACACGGGATGCATGACGCGCTGACGCGGCACCTGGGCATCGGCAACGTCATAACGCGCCCCTGCGGCATCAAGCAGTTCACGGGGGTCACCCGCGATAGCCTGCTTGAAACCGCCGCGCTCGGCATGCAGCACACGATCCAGATCGACTTCGAACAGCGCCGTTTCCCGGGCATCGCGCGGCTGTTCCGATGCGGCGGGCGCGCCCAGCACGGCAGGGACGCCCTGCTTGGGCCCCGCGGCAGGCGCATCTTGCGACGCCTGCGGGTCGGGCAGCGGGAACGCCATCAGCTTCACCTGCGAGATGCCCGGCTCGGTAGCGAACGCATGGTCGGCGAGCAGCAGGCCGACGCGCATGACGTAGGGAAGCGCGGCCCCCTCTTCGCCTTCCGCAAGGCCCGGCACCATGCCCTCCGGCGGCATGGTCAGGCAAAACGCCGCCTGACCGGCGCCGATATCGCCTGCAAGCTCCACGTCCACGCGCACGGGAAGGCGCAGCTGCTCGATAGCCAGCGCCAAACGGCAGCGCACGCCCCATTCGCCGCCCTCGTGCCCGGACGGGGCGGCCTCGGGCATGCCGCCCGCCAAGTCCTGCTCGCCCACCGCGACGAACAGCTGCGTATCGGCTTGACGGCACTCGTCAAGCCCCGCGGCATCGGCGCGATCGCCCATACGCTCGCACAGCAGGATGAAGCGGTTGAGCGCCGCCTCTATCCCCCACAGCTCCTTGTCGGAGATGCCAGTATCCTCCTGGTTGCGAACCAGATAGGCCAGATGCGCGTACTTCGTGGACCGCACCAGACGCACCGCCTCATCGGAGACGCCGCGCTCGTGGATGGCGAACAGCCCGGCCTGCTCGAGGTGCTCCAGCAGAAGCTTAACGGCACCGGGAGCCTCGAGCTGCGGGTCGGAAAGCGCGTGCCGCACCTGCTCGGTCAGCTGGCGCAACGCCTCGAAGGGCTTTTCAGCGCCCAGCCCGTCGAGCACGCCCATGACGCCGCGGCTAGGAACGGCGGGCGCGCCCATGGCAGGCCGGAAGCACAGCGCAAAATATGCGCGGGCCATGAACTCCTTGTAGGTCATGGCCTTGCGTTCATCGAAGCGATACCACGTGTCCGATACCTTATATAGATCCGCCGTTCCCTTATAGGCCGCCACGCAACGCGCCGCATCGCCTTCGCCGTCGTGCACGTACACGTACCCGGCGGTTTTCACCGCGTCCTGAGCGACATCGCTGAATCGCGCGATCTCCATGTCGGGAGTGCGCGCCGGCGGAGCGACCTGCGGCTCGTCGCAGGCGAAAACGCGCCCGTACCTATCCAGGTATGCCACGATACGCATGGCCTGGTCGCTCGGGGAATCGCCCTCAAGATGCACCAGGTACATGCCGCCGCTTTTCGGCTTCGGCCGCATCACGCGGCCGCCCACCACGCCGAACGCCCCGGAAAACCCCGTGTCGCCGGCAAGCGCGGGCACAGCGTTGCGCAGAACCTTGCAACGCACGCCCAACAGCTTCTCGTGCGGCTCAAGCCGCCACAGGCCTTCTTTTCCCGCAACCTTTTGCACGCTGAACCATCCTTTCAAATGCTGGCGAATAGCTTACCAGAGTATGCGAAAAGCCGCCGACCCTCTGGCCGGCGGCTTTTCGCCATCGATAGATGCGTTGCCGAGAACGGGAAGCTGAGAACCGGACGCTTAGGGCTACGTCCCCGAAGCGTCAGGCGTCGCGGCTGCGGGCAGCGGGCCCGAACGCGCCGGGAGCTTTTGAACGGGAAGCGGGCATCTCCGCGCAACGAGCAATGCGCGACGAAGCAATAAGCCGAGCTTGCCGCGCATCCGATCAGCAGACGACGGGGCCGCACAGCGTGGTCTGGCGGGCGGCGGGCCCTTGCCCGCACGCCGCCTTCCCCACGGCGACGTCGACCCCATATGCCCGCGACAGCGCTTCCGGGTCCAGCAGCTCATCCACGCCGCCGTTCACGCGCGAGCCGTCGCGCATGAGCAGCACGCCGCGCGCCTCGCATTGCGCCACATGAGCAGGCGAATGGGTGGTCATCACCACGCCGAAGCCCTTGCGTGCCAGGTTTTTCACCGCGCCGAGCACGCGCGCCTCGTTTCCCAGGTCAAGGCTTGCGCAGGGCTCGTCCATCATCAGATAGCGCGATCCTTGGGCAACGGCTCGGGCGATGAGCACCATCTGCCGCTGACCGCCCGAAAGCTCGGTATACGCCCTTGGAGCCAGATCCAAAATGCCCAGCTCGCCCATGGCGCGCCGCGCCACATCGTAGCTTGAGGCGCCCGGCCGCCCGAACATGCCGCCCATCGACGATGCGCCCATCACCACCACGTCGGCCGCGGTGAAGGCGAACGGCGGCGTATGCGCCTGGGGAACGTAGGAAAGCAGCTTCGCACGCCGCTTGTCGGGGCAATGCAGCGCCTCCTCGCCGTCGACCTCGACCGAGCCGCCGATCGCAGGCAACAGCCCGAGCATCGTCCGGAACAGCGTGGTCTTGCCTACGCCGTTAGGCCCGAGCAGGCAGAACACGCTGCCCTGCTCGATGACCGCGTCGAAGCCGCTTATGACCGCATGGCCCTTATAGCCGCAGGTCAGATTGGAGATGCGGATGCTCATAGCCACTCCTTCCTTCCCCGCGCAAGCAGGAACAGGAACAGCGGCGCGCCGATGAGCGCGGTGAGCACGCTGATGGGAAGCTCGCCGGGAACGGCGATGCGGGCTATGTCGTCGACCACCACCATGAAGCACGCGCCGCCCAGCATGGATATCGGTATGAGCGAGCGGTAGTTGGGCCCCGTGACCAGGCGCGTGATATGCGGGATGATCAGGCCCACCCAGCCCACCGACCCGCACATGCACACCGTGATGGATGTGAGCAACGTGGCCGCCGCGATGATGACGGCGCGAGTGGCGTTCACGCTCACTCCCATGGCGCGCGCCTCGTCGTCGCCGAACGACATCACGTTGATACGCCAGCGAGCCGCCAAAAGCGCCCCGCCGCCGACCACGAGCGCAAGCGCCATGGTCCATACGTTGGAGTCGTTGCCGCTGCGGGCGAAGCTGCCCATGAGCCAATACGTTATCTGCGGAAGCTGATCGTCGGGGTCCGCCACATATTTGAGCAGCGACGTCACGGCCGTGAACACCGATGCGACCACCGTGCCGGCAAGGATCATCACCACGATGGCGTTGCCCGATTTGCCGAACGAGCGGGCGATGACCATGACCACCGCCACCGCCATCACGCCGAACGCGAACGACATCGCATGCACCGCCAAGCTTGACAGCCCCAGCAAAAGCGCCAGCGCGGCGCCGGCGCCGGCGCCGGCGGAAACGCCCAGGATATCGGGCGAGACCATGGGGTTTTTGAATATGCCCTGATACGCCGCGCCCGAAACCGCCAGCGCGGCGCCGGCAAGCGCGGCGATGACGATGCGGGGCAGGCGGATGACGATGAGCACCGTCACGGCCTTCTCGTTCGAAGGCTCGGCAGCCAGCCCCGCCTTCGCCGCAAGCACCTCCAGGATATCCTGGATGCTCAGATCGTACGTGCCCACCGTAAGCGAAGCCGCCCCGATGACCGCAAGCGCCACGGCCAGCACGATCATAGCGGCCCATTCCCGCGCTCGAATGCTCGAGCACCCGGGCAATGCCGCGTTTCCTTTCATGCGCACTGCTCCTACCATCACGCCAAAACGGCCCCGCGGTGAAGGGAAGTGACCGCAGGGCCGTTCGGCTTATCGGATAATCTCGAATCTTAGGCGACCGCTAGCCTCGTCCGCCTCGACCGCCTTGACCGCCTTGCGGGTTGCCGGCGCCCGAAGACGTCACCCCCGAAAGGATGTTGGCCGCATCGGAGTCGGACAGGTCGGTGTTGTAGAAGTCCTTATAGAAATCCTGCAGCACCTTGGTCATGTCCTGATCGGCATACAGGTCGGGGTACATGACAGAGCCCAGCCACGGCGTCATGAGCGCGCCCTCGGCGCTGCGGACGCACCACAGGTACAGCGCGGTCGGGCACACATATACGTTGCCGTTCTTCACCGCCGCCACATCCGCAAGGGCCGTATCGGAGAGGATCTGGTCTTTGACCTTCGTGTTCATGGTGATGATGTACTCAGGGTCCCACTTCACGATCTGCTCGGCGTCGACGCTGCGGTACTGGCCGCTTTGCGCCCCGTCGAAACCTGCCGCCACGTTCTTCGCGCCGACGGCCTCGTAATAGGCGTTGGAGATGTCCTTGTCATCGGCGCACACGTACTGGTCGCCGCTCACGTTCAGCTGCAGCACGGTGTGCTTCTCGGAATCGGAGAGCTTCGAGGCGCGCTGCTGCGCATCGGCGATGCCCTGCTTGTAATACTCGACGAACTGCTGCGCGCGGGCGTATTCCTCATCGCCCAAGATCTTGCCGATGGTCAGGAAGTTGTCGCACATGTCGTCGACGGTCGAAAGCTTGTTCAGCGTGACCACGGCGATGCCCGCCTGGCGCATCTGCTCGAGCTGCTCATCGCTGTACATGCTTGCAGGGCCGTACACGACCTGCACGTCGGCGGCGATAAGGTCCTCGGCCGACGAGGAGTCGTAGCTGTTGGGATTGGACTTCTCGTAGTCGGTGAACACGGCCTTGAACGCATCCGAGATCTGGTTGTTCGATGCAGCGGCGATCTTCCCGTTGCCCGCGCAGAACATCTCCGTCGCCTGCGCGAGCGCGCCCATCGTCGGGGCCACGCGCTCGACTTGCGCCGGGATGACGACCTCCTGGCCGTTGCCGTCGGTGACGGTGCGCGTCGTGGCCTGCTCCTCGGCAGCCTGCGCGCCGGCATCGGAATCGGCGTTTTGCTGCTGGGTGCATCCAGCCAGCAGGCAGCCGGACATCAGCACCGCCGAGAGCGCGACGCCCGTGAGCTTCGTAAGGTTCATGCGTTTCCTTTCGGTCCTTCTTCTTTGCCTTCCGCTGTCCGACCATACGGGCGAGGCCGGGCGTGTGGCAATGGTGAAAAAGGGGTGAAAGGGATATAATGCCTAGTCAGAGGATAATCTGATTACCGAATAATCTCGCACCCCAAGGAGGTCGCCTGCATGCGGCTACGTCGTCCAGCATCCAGCAAAGCAAGCAAAGCCACCATCCTGCTTATCGTTGCGGTGACCATCTGCTGCTGGACGAACGCCATGGGCGCCCTTGCCGCCAAAGGCATCGACCACGGCCTGCTCGACGGCATCACCGTTGCCGTGGTGGCGCTGCTCGGGGCCGGCGGCGGCGTAGGCTGGATGTCGAAGCATCGCAGCAGGAAAACGGCGCCGAAGCCTGCAGACGAGACGTCGCAAGGTCCGACCGACGGCATCGCCGGGGCGACCGAAACCGCCCAGCTGCCGCCAACCTCCAAGGGCACGCATACCGAGCCGAGCGCCGATCCCATCGAACGAGCGTGTCGCGAGCTTGCCCGAACCCACGATCTGTCGCTGCGCGAGCGCGATGTGCTCTACCTCATGGCAACCGGCATCACCGGCAAGGAGATAGCCGCCCGGCTGACGCTGTCCTACAACACGGTCAAATCCCACATCCGCCATATCTACGACAAGCTGGACGTGCATCGCAAGCAAGATCTGGTGGACCTTATAGCAAAGGAAACGGAGCGCCTTTCATAGCGGCATGAAAAAACGCCGCCTGCCTTTCGGCAAGCGGCGTTCTGCGATCGAAGCCTATTGCGTTGCGGTTTCTGACGCTAGCCCTCCACACGCTGGGAGTTCTCGAACGTGAAGCGGCCCATCTTCACGCCGCCCAGGATGTGGATGTGGAAGTGCTTGACCGTTGCAGCGGAGTCGGGGCCGGTGTTCATGACCGTGCGGAAGCCGGACTCGCGCACGCCCTTGAGCTCGGCGACCTTCGGCACCACGGACAGCATATGGCCGAGCACCTCGGCCGGGATGCCGTCGCACAGGTCGTCATAGTGCTTCTTCGGAACGAGCAGGGTATGCACGGGAGCCTCGGGCTCGATATCGTCGAACGCGAAGCAGATATCGTCCTCGTACACCTTGTTCGTGGGGATCTCCCCAGAGATGAGTTTGCAGAACAGGCAGTCATCGGCCATTTGAGGTTCCTTTCGTCGAAGGGGTACGGCGGCGCGGCGCCGATCCGTACGAACAGTTTACCGCACGGGGCCGCACCGCGACCCCGTGAAGCTGTTGCAGCGGGAACTTCCCCGCTGCTCGGCGCTTACAGATGCGCGACCACCAGATCGCCCATGCCGGCACAGCCGACCACCTTGTCAGCGGGCGTTTCGGCGTCCTTCAAATCGCCCGTGCGCCAGCCCTCGTCGAGCACCTCGGTGACCGCGCGGCGGATATCATCGGCCGCCTCGTTCATGCCGAAGCTGTAGCGCAGCATCATCTCGACGGACAGGATCTGCGCCAGCGGGTTGGCAATGCCCTTGCCGGCGATATCCGGTGCGCTGCCATGGCTGGGCTCGTACAACGCCGTGGAGTCACCCAGGCTTGCGGAGGCCAACATGCCGAGCGAGCCGGTGATCTGCGCAGCCTCGTCGGAGAGGATGTCGCCGAACATGTTCTCGGTGACCACCACGTCGAAGTCGGCGGGGCGGTTGATCAGCTGCATGGCGGTGTTGTCCACCAGCAGGTCCTCGATCTGCACGTCGGGGTACTCCTGCTCGCCGATGCGGTGAACGATCTCGCGCCACATGCGGCTAGTCTCAAGCACGTTGGCCTTATCGACGCTGGTCACCTTGCCACGGCGCTTGCGAGCGGCCTCGAACGCCTGGCGGGCGATGCGCTCCACCTCGTACTCGCGGTACTCGAGCGTATCGTAGGCGCGCTGGCCCTTGGCGCCGTCGGTGCCGGCTCCTTCCTCATCGTAGAAGCGCTCGCGCTTGCCGAAGTACAAGCCGCCGGTGAGCTCGCGCACGATCATGAGGTCGACGCCCTCGATGACCTCGGGCTTGAGCGTGGAGGCACCGGCGAGCGCATCGAAGATCTGCACGGGGCGCAGGTTGGTGTACAGGCCCAGGCCCTTGCGGATGCCCAGAAGGCCCGCCTCGGGGCGCGGCGCGCCGGGGTCGGTGGTGTCCCATTTCGGTCCGCCCACAGCGGCGAGCAGCACGGCATCGGCGGCTTTCGCGGCCTCGAGCGTGGCGGCCGGCAGCGGATCGCCCACCGCATCGATGGCAGCGCCGCCGATAAGCGACTCCTTGCAATCGAAGCGCGTGTCGTACTTCGCGCCGACGGCGTTGAGGACCTTCACACCCTCCGCGATGATCTCAGGGCCGATGCCATCGCCCGGCAGCAGGCAGATGTCGTATTGCTTCGTCATGATGCGAGCCTCTTTCAAAAAGTGATTCAGTTACGTTCACATAGTAACGCACTAGGGCTTCCCAACGGCCTATTCCCGTAGGAAATATGGATATGATCGCGCAGGGCAATGCGCGCATTAGCGACAAGGCGGCGGCAACCGGCTTGTCGCGCGACATCGGGAAATGAGCCCCCTCATTCGCAAAGGCAAGGTTTTTTGGGCCGCGCGGGGCTTGCCGCGGGCAAAGCGGCTCGGGCATACTCGCGCATAGCAGCCCCGACGCTCAAGGAGGCCATATATGGAAGGGTTCTTCGCCATCAAGTGCCGCAACTGCGGCGGCCCCATGTACTCCCACCAGCAAACCCGCAGCTTCGATTGCGCCTATTGCGGGGCGAGCACGCCCTGGGCCGAGGGCGGACCGGAACCGGCACCCGCCATGGGCATCCGCCATACGCCGCTTCAGGTGGTCGACGGCTTGCTAAAGCTGACGCACGTCTCGCAGCTCGAGCCCGCGCAGGATTCCGACTGGTACTACTACAAGCCCTACTGGCGCAACATGTCGCTGCTCGAGCGGCTGCTATGGGAAGACCCCGCAACCGCCGACGAGTTCCAAAACGCCGAGCGCGTGAGCGTTCCTTGCCCGTTTTGCGGGGCGGCCTTCGAGGGCAAATCCACCCAAAGTGTGTTCGAGTGCCCCTCGTGCGGCAACAAGATCGGCGTCGCCGACCTGCTCAAACCCGGCACGTTCAGCAAGCGCCTTTCCATGGGCACGGGGGCGGAATACATCCCTGAGCAGGCGCTTCCCTGCCGCATCTCCGCCCAGCAGGCGCGTGCGAACGCCCTTGCCCTTGTGCACCAGCACCCCGAGGCCTTCGCCGGGCACGACGTGGACAAGGCCATCGGAGAGCAGATGGCGCTCACGTACGTGCCGGTGGAGCTTGCCGACCTGCGCATAATGGCATCTTTCCCCGGCAAGATGCCGGGCAAGGAATCGCAGGTGTACTTCGAGGTGCTCGATTGGGCATGGCCGAAGACCTATTTCGTCGACATACCGCTCATGGGCCTGCTCGAACCGTGGGACTTCTCGACGGTGGCTCCGTTCGACCCTGCCATGCAGGAAGGCGATTTCCGCGTCATAGCCATCGAGGGCCTGCTGAAGAAGAGCGCCGTCATCGACAAGCTGACGTATTCGCTAGCGGGAAACGACGCCGAGAAAGCATTCGGTTTCAGCAAGAACAGCATGCGTAAATGGGCCCGCAGCGTGCGCAAACACGCATCCGGGCTGATGCTCGTGCCCGTCTATTACGTTGACCGGCCCGCCTCGGAGGGCCGCGATGGCGAGCAGGTGCGCATAGCCGTGAACGGGCAGACGGGCCGCGCCGCCGCCGTGGTGTTCGGCGAGAAGAAGGAGATCCACGTGCAGGCGCCGCTCAACCCCGGCCTTTATCTGTCCGCCGAGAGCACCGTGCATGCAACGCCCATCGAGGTGAAGTACGCGAAATCGCCGTTTTTGTACAAGATCGTCCGCATCGGCGGCAACGAAGGCGCCATCCAAACGGCAACGGCCGCCGAAGCATCGTACCGGGAAGAGAAACCACGCAGAAAAGGCCTGCTCAGCAGGCTGTTCGGGGATTAAACGCCATCGGCCGCACATTCCCGAATCGCGGGTAAGCGAGGGACAGAGACGCATTCGCAACCGAAAGCGGATGCGAAACGGTGGTGGAAGCGCGTTCGCATACGCAAGCGGAGGACGCGGACGCGTCCAGGGCACACTCCCTGCCCCGAATGCAAGAGGGCGGCTTGCCGTGAGCAAGCCGCCCTCTTTCCTGTTACGGTTAATGCCCTACCCCCGCGTGAACAGGGGGCGATGACGCTATTCGATGCCAAGCACCTTGCGGGTGCGGTTAATCAGGCCGCCTTCCTCGATGATCTCGCGGATGAACGGCGGGAACGGCTGGGCCTTGAACGTTTCGCCGGTGGTGGTGTTGGTGATGACGCCCGCGTCGGCGTCCACGTCCACGATATCGCCCTGCTTGATGGCGTCCACGGCCTCGGGGCATTCCATGATGGCCAGGCCGGTGTTGATGGAGTTGCGGTAGAAGATGCGCGCGAAGGACTTGGCGATAACCACGTCCACGCCTGCGGCCTTGATGGCGATGGGCGCATGCTCGCGCGAAGATCCGCAGCCGAAGTTCTCGTCGGCCACGATGATGTCGCCTTTCTGCACCTTCTTCACGAAGTCCTTGTCCAGATCCTCCAGGCAGTGCGCTGCCAGCCACTCGGGATCGGAGGAGTTGAGGTAACGGGCCGGGATGATGACGTCGGTGTCGATGTCGCGGCCGTAACGATGCGCGGTACCCTTGAAATGCATGATCGGTTCCTTCCCTTATCCGTTATTCCGCAATATCCTCGGGCAGGCCGATGTGGCCGAGCACGGCGCTGGCCGCGGCAACGGCGGGGCTTGCCAGGTACACCTCGGACGTGGGGTCGCCCATGCGGCCGACGAAGTTGCGGTTCGAGGTGGACACGCAGCGCTCGCCCGCGGCCAGGATGCCCATGTAGCCGCCCAGGCACGGGCCGCACGTGGGCGTGGAAACGGCGCAATTGGCGTCAAGGAACACGTCCATCAGGCCCTCGGCGATGCACTGCTTGTAAACGGCCTGCGTTGCCGGAATGACGATGCAGCGAACATCGGGATGCACCTTGCGACCGCGCAGCACATCGGCGGCCTGGCGCATGTCCTCCAAGCGGCCGTTGGTGCAGCTGCCGATGACGGCCTGGTCGATCTTCACCTCGCGGGATTCGGCCGCCGGGCGCGTGTTGGACGGCAGGTGCGGCCACGCCACGGTTGCCGGGATGTCGGCGGCGTCGATCTCGTACACGTGAGCATACACGGCGTCGGGGTCGGAATGATATTCGGTATAGGGGCGCTCGGTACGGCCGTCCATATAGGCGCGCGTGATGTCGTCGACCTCGATAAGGCCCGCCTTGCCGCCTGCCTCGATGGCCATGTTGGAGATGGAAAGGCGCTGGTCCATGGACATGGTGCGGATGGCGCTGCCGGTGAACTCCATGGCCTTGTACAGCGCGCCGTCCACGCCGATCATGCCGATGATGTACAAGATGACGTCCTTGCCGGTGACGCCGGGGGCAAGCTGGCCGTCGATCTTGAACAGCAGGCTTTCGGGTACCTTGAACCAGGCCTTGCCCGTGGCATAGCCCACGGCGGCGTCGGTGGAGCCCACGCCAGTAGAGAATGCTCCGAGCGCGCCGTAGGTGCAGGTATGGGAATCGGCGCCGATGATCAGATCGCCCGCGCCCACGACGCCCTGCTCGGGCAGCAACGCGTGCTCGACGCCCATGCAGCCGACCTCGTAGTAGTGCGTGATGCCCTGCTCACGAGCGAAATCGCGCACCTGCTTGGCCTGCTCGGCGCTTTTGATGTCCTTGTTCGGGACGTAGTGGTCGGGAACCAAGGCGATCTTGGTGGGATCGAAAACCTTCTCCACACCGATCTGCTTGAAATTCTTGATGGCGATAGGCGACGTGATGTCGTTGGAAAGCACCAGGTCGAGATTGCACTCGATCAGTTGCCCCGGCTCGACTTCGTCAAGCCCCGCATGGGCGGCCAAGATCTTCTCGGCCATGGTCATGGGACGTGCCATGTTCGCTCCTTCGATTTGCAGCCTCGCATGCCCATATACCGGGCATTTTGTAAAACTTGCTGATTGTACCACCGGCGTTTCCCGAAAATGTGGAAGAGCCCCGGTGGGGCTCTTCTTCGTAACATATTGTTTACGTTCACTAACGCAAGGTATGCGCCAATCTGCCGATGCGGCATCGCGCAAGGCATCGAACGCCGCCATCTGCGCAGCCTAACGCTACCAGGTTCCGCCGTAGGTGCCGTAGTAACCGGGATCGACAGCGGCCACGAACGCAGCGAGCATGCCGCCTATCATGACGGTGAAGATGATGCCGGCGAGCATCCACACGGCGAAACCGATTGCGGAGAACTTCACCGCATCGTTTTTCACCTGGGGATACTTATCTGCGTTGCATACCCAGGCAAGCAGAATGCCCGGGATGCCCACCAAAGCGCCAATGACGAACCAGGCGAACTTCATGCCGCCCGACAGCTTCGTGAGCGGCGCCGGGGGATACACCGGCTGCGCATACATGGGCTGCTCGTAGGGCTGATGCTGCTGTGCCTGCGCATACGGCTGCCCGGGCTGGGGCTGGGCCGGGGGCACCTGGGAAGCGCCGGGGCCGCTTTGCGGCTGGGCGCCGGGCTGGGCTTGAGGCTGCTGAGGAACAGGCTGGGCGGGCGTCTGCGGGGAAGCCGGCTGCTCAGGCTGCGGGATGGGGTTATCGTTATGCTCGGTCATGACCGGACCTTTCTCTTGGTTGCAGGGGCCCGTTCGGGCCCCGCTTCGATATCCCCAGTATACGCAACGCCCGACCGTTTTAGGCAAACCGTTGCCATCCCGATGCAAAACGGGCGGCCCCGTGGACCGCCCGTTACCATTGCTTCTTTTCGCTAGCCGCCGTTAGCGCTTCGCGAGCGCGGTGCACAGCGCATCGAGCAGCGTGATGGCAAAATGCTGGGCCGAACGGCCCACGCCGGCGTCCTCCCACATGCTGCCGGGAAGCTCAACGGCAACGCGCGCCGGATCGGCCTGCATAGCGGCCTCGAGCGCCGACTCCAAACGCATGTACAGCGTCTCCTCGGGGGCGAACCCCACGCGAGGAGCGTTGCCCGTCTGCTCCTCGGGCAGCACGATGTGCACGAGCAGCATCTGCTCGTCGGGCGCCACCAGCAGGTTGTCGGCGCTGACGATCTTCGATGCGGGGTTGGTGGCAAGCGCCAGGTTGCTCATGCGCGAGGCCACGCTGCGCGTGAACTCCTGCGTGCCGAACAGGCACAGCGCGTTGCGCTCAAGAACGCCGGCCGCACGCGCGAACCCCAGGTGCGAAGAGCCGCGCACGGCCTCCTTGCCCTCCCAGGAATGGTGCAGGTTGCGGATGGCGGCATAGGTATAGGCACCGGCTATGCCATCGGTGGGCAGGCCCAGGTTCGTCTGGAACTTGCGCAGGGCAAGCTCGGTGAACGCGCCGAAGATGCCGTCGATGTCGCCGCAGGCGAAGCCGAGCGCGGAGAGCGCCTTCTGCAGCTGCTGCACGTCATGGCCATGGAAGTGGGGCATGCGAAGGTACAGCGTGCGGTCGCCCAGGCAAAACGATGCGTCCACCAGGGCAGTCCACGTTTTCTCGTCCACCTCTTCGCCGCACTCGAGCTGCGCCTGGGAGCGGAAGGACGCGACGGCCTTCGCCGTTTCGGGCCCGAACATTCCGTCCACGTGCGCTTCGTCCAACAACCCGATACGCGAGAGGCGATGCTGCACATCCTCGACGGCAGCTCCGGAATCGTTGAGTTTAATGGTTTCCATTGCACCCACCTACTTCAGTCGGTTCACAAACCAATCGGCCATGGAGATCAGCAATTCGCGCGACGGGGACGGCCCCACCTTTTGCACCAAGCGGCCCTTTGCGACGTTGGTCAGATTCTCCGCGTAGCTGCGCGCGTACTCGATGCTGCCCGTGGCCTGCATGATATCGACCGCCTCGGCGAGCACCGCCGGGTCCTTCTCCTTAGCGGACAGGATCTGGATAAGGCGCTCACGAGCCTCGGGCGCGGCGTTTGCCAGGGCATGCACCACCACGAGCGTGCGCTTACCCTCGGTGATGTCGCTGCGGAAGTCCTTCTTCGTGGACTCCTCGCTGCCGATGAGGTTGAGCAGGTCGTCCTGGATCTGGAACGCCAGCCCCGTATCAAGGCCGTAGCTGCGCAGGGCCTCCACCTCTTCCGCCGTGCCGCCGCCGATGATGGCGCCCACGGCCAGCGGCACCGCACCGGAATAATGGGCGGTTTTATGCGTAGCCATGACCAGATAATCCTCAGGGGCGATGTCGTAGCGTCCGTCGCGCGCCCATCCGATGTCGAGAGCCTGGCCTTCGATGGTGCGGCGCGTCATTTCGATGAGCTCGGAGATGACGCGCACCTTCGTATGGTCGTCAAGGTCGGGGTCTTCCACAACGGTGCCGTTCACCAGGGACAGGGCAAGGTCTCCTGCGTTGATGGCAAGGCCTATGCCCTCCGTGCAGTGCATGCACGGCTCGCCGCGGCGGAGCTCCGCCTCATCAGCGATGTCGTCATGGATGAGCGCCGCGGTATGGAAATGTTCGATGGCAGCCGCCGCGCTGGTGGCCAAGCGCATGTCGCCGCCCACGGCCAGGCATGCGGCGAAGCAGATGAGCGGGCGATGGCGCTTGCCGCCGTTTTCGCTATACCGCTTCAGCGGCGTGTACAGATAACGATCCATGTCGGGATGCGTTCCCGCGGGAAGGTAGGTGTTCACCAGATCCCCTACCTGATCGGCATAGGCCATCAGATAGCCTTCAAAGGTTTTCGGGGGTTCGGCTACGTCTGCGATGATCTCGTTAATATTTTTCATAGCGCTTTCTTGATTCGAATCGCTTGCATGCTTCATGTCATGGTACCACAAGCGCCTTGCGCTCACGCGCCCCTCCGGACAAGCGGCGCAATCAGCCAAGGAACTTCAAATTGACCGCCGTCAAGACGTCCTCGCTGCTTTTTCTGATATGATGGTTGGCGCGTTAACGCGGGAGCGTGGCGGAATCGGCATACGCAGCGGACTTAAAATCCGCCGCCGCAAGGCTTGTGGGTTCGAATCCCACCGCTCCTACCACGCAGACATGGCAACGGCCCGGATCGGTTCTCCGATTCGGGCCGTTTTCACATGTTGGCGGAAATCCGTTGCGCTACGCCGCGGGGCGCTTGCGAAACGCCAGGTTGCGCTGCCGCTTGGAAGGCGGGCCTACCCTAGCTTGGCCGCGTCCAAGATGATGCCGTGCAGGATGTCCGTCTCGCTGACGGTGAACCCGTCCACGCCGACGGCATCCATGACCGCCTGCATGATGACCAGTCCCGCCACGATGACCGGGGCCCGGCCGGGATCCAAACCCACGACCTGGCTGCGCCGCTCCAGGGGCATGGCCGCAAGCTCCGAGTACTGTCGATCGAGCTGTTGGCGCGTCACGTGCGCCTTATGCACCTTCGTCGAATCGTACACGCGCATCTGGTCGCGCACCGCGACCACGGTGGTGGCCGTACCCGCGACCGCCACCAGGCGCTCAGGCGTTATGCCGGCCTTCCCGGCTCCCCCGAGACGCCGGGCAAGCTGCTGCGAGACCCATTCGCGCGCACGGTCGAGCTCATCGGAGGCGGGAGGGTCGGTGCGGATGAACTTCTCGGTAACGCGACGGCACCCGATATCGAACGAGTGCGCCCACGCAGGCGCCTGCCCCGCACGGCCCACCACCATCTCGGTGGAGCCTCCGCCGATATCCACCACCATAAGATCCTGGCCCGGGAAATCGCACGAGGCCCCCGAAAACGACAGCCCCGCCTCTTTCGAACCGGGGATGACCGAAAGGACGACGCCGAGCTTCGCCAAGCGCTGCACGAACTCGTCGGAGTTTTCCGCATCGCGCGAAGCGGAAGTGGCGACTGCGATGGTCTTCACGATGGGGGCGCCTTGTTCGGCAAGGCGATCACGCACGGCGCAATAGCCCCCTACCGTTTCAACGGTCCGTGCGATTGCGGCGGGAGCAAGCATACCGGTGGCATCGACGCCCTCGCCAAGATTGGTGATGGCATATTCGCGATCAACCTCATGGATGGCGCCCGCGGCATCGACATCCGCCACGAGCATGCGGCACGTGACCGTTCCGATATCTATGGCGGCATAGCGACCCGCAACAATGCCGTGCGTAAGGCCTTCGGTCATGGCAACCCCCTTGCCTGCTTATTTGTAGCCGAACACCAGATCGAGCAGCGGCGAGTACCACGTATCAGGCGCCTGCACGCTATCGGAGGAGATATTGGGCGTGATGGTGGAGCCCTGCTGCGTTTCCTCCAGGTTCAAACCGCGCACGTTCGCGGATTCCTCGCCCTTCTTCACCCAACCGAGCTGCTCGTGGGCACGCTGCTCGACGCCCGCATCGGTTTGCAGGGAATCGACGTCGGATTGCAGCGCCTGGTTGCGGTCGACGAGCGCATCGTATTCGATGACCAGCTTGTCATGATCGCGCACGCTGCAATAGTAGCGCTGCGCGGTAGGATACAAGAACACCGTGGACATGACCAGGCACGCGGCCACGGCGGCTCCGATCATGAAGTTGCGCGATCCCATGGCGCCCATAAGGGCGTCTTTGGAGAAGCGTGCATGACGGCGGTTGCGCGAGGGCGTGGACTCGTCGGCCTGCATACGCTGGGCACGGCGCTGGCTTGACCCCATCTGCCCTTTGTACACGGCGGCACGCGGGGAATCGTCGCTCTCGGGCGCCTGCCCGCCGAACTGCTTCTCGAACGCGCGACCGGCCTTCGCCTTGGCACGGGCCTTGGCCTTGGCACGGCGACGATCGGCCGCCGTGATCTGATCTTCCTGGGGCTGCTGGGCGCGCTCTTGCCGTTCTTGCGCGGACATACGCGAAGAACGACGCGGCTCGGCAACGGCTTCGCGGCGATTGCGGGGAGCGCGAGAGGCGTCGCGGCGCTGCCGGGAGGAGCGCCGGGGGCTTTCCTCTTCGGAATACGGCTGCGCGAACGCGTCCTCGGAAAGATAGGACATCAAAGGCGAGCTTTGACGGCGCGGAGCTTGCGAGGGACGTTGGCCCACACGGGCACGACCCGCATGCGAGCGTACCGCCCGGTCGCGATTCTGTTGTTCTGGGTAACGGGAACCGCCTCGCTTGACGTCGTCGAACGAGAGGATATGAGCTTGCCGTGACATGGATGACCGCCCCTTAGCGCATGTGGTTCGATTAGTGTGTGATTTGATGCAAGAAGCAGTCGCTAGGATAGCACATCGAGAGACGCCGCGCGCACCACGCTCCGGACGGAAAACCGCCCGTCTCCGAAGAGGAAACGGGCGGCTGGCATGCGGTTTAGCTTCAACGATGGGCGTCTTCGCGCCTTTAGAGGTCGAGCTTTTTAATATAAGCTCTCCATTTCTCGAACGAGTCGTCGCTGATGGCGTGTTCCATAAGGCAGGCTTCGTTCTCGGCGACATCGGCGGGAATGCCAAGCTCCTTGTGCAGGAACTTCGAAAGCATGCAATGGCGCTCGTAGATGGCGGTGCCGTAGGCAAAGCCAGCCTCGGTGAGGGTGACATCGCCGTAATACGGCTGCTCGGCAAGCGCCTTCTCCTTCAGCGCGGTGACCGCCTTGTTCACGGAAGCCTTGGAAACGCCCATTTTGTTGGCGATGTCGACAGATCGGACGGACACCTCCGTGGTGCCCCCGAGCATTACGATGGCCTCAAGGTAATCCTCGTGCGATTTGGACATCTTCTCCATTGGGCCCTCCTTTCATACGTGTCCCCATAGTACCACAGGGCGACAGCATACCATCGAAATGCACAGAGCCGCGCATTCGAGCTGTTCAAGCAGCAGGTGGATTACGGGAAGCTCAAGAAGGGGAAAGTGGCCGACGAGGGTGGAGAGGGGGGGTATGGAACCCTCGTCGGCCTGCTGATACGGCGGGGCCAGACGAGAAGAGCCCTGCCGCCGGGTCAGCAAAAGAAAGAGAGGCGTCTGATGGCTTTCGCGAAGGGGGAAACGCTTGCCATCGACATTTGTCAGTATAGGTTAACTTGAGTAAACCGTCAATAACTTTTGAAAGAAAGTTTTCCGGGGCGATCTTATCACTTCGCATGCGAACCTTTCGCGCCGCTCGTTCACACGCGGGCGGCTGCGCGAGATGCCCGCGGCTTTGCATGAGGCCAAGCGTCAGACCCGCTGCTCGTATACGCGCCGGCTGCTGCGCCGCATACCCCGCTCCCCCGACTACATGGCCGCCACATACGCGAAAGGGCCGGCATCAAGCCGGCCCTTCCCCTTGGTCGCATCTTCTATGCCGCGGACATGCCCGCAGCTGCTTATTTGCCGGACACAGCCTTGCCCATGTCGGCGGCCATGCGCGCCGCGGCACTGCACCCCGTGCATCCGCCGCAGCCGCCCGAGCAACCGCGCGGGCTATCGGCATGGCAGTCGCACATGCCGCGGCTCCACAGACGGTGCACGGCCCATACGGCCCATGCGACCACGATCAGCAGGACCGCCACAGTCGGCAGGTTGAATTCCAAACCCAAGATCACGGCCTGACTCCTTCCCTAAGCTGCGCACCGATGCCGGCGCGCGGATAAAATGTTTCCCTTGGATAATACTACGAACAGCAGCGGGACGCCACCCGAAGGCGACGTCCCGCTTAAAGCAGCTCACGTCTTCGCAAAACCGTCATCGATAATTGTCTGGCCCGATACCGGTCTTGCAAGATAGAGGCGCAGCGCTACTTCTCCTGCTTCTCCTCACGCTTGGGCATGGGACGGAAGATCTGGAACAGCATGGCGGCTGCGATGACGATGGCCACCACGGTGAACACGTTGAACTCGACCTCGCCGGTCGCAAGGCCGACGAACTGGTAGAGCATGGTGCCCACGCACCAGGCGAAGCCGCACAGGTAGCCGATGGTGATCCAGAACCACTTCGGGGAGTTCTGCTGCTGGCGGATGGTGCCCATAGCGGCGAAGCACGGAGCGCACAGCAGATTGAACGCGCAGAAGGCGACCACGGCAGCGGTGGAACCGCCGAGCATCTGCAGGAAGCCGAACCACAGCTGCGGGTCAGCCTCGCCGTAATCGGCCAGCTGCGTGATGATACCCACGGTGGCGACGACGTTCTCCTTGGCCACCAAACCGGTGACGGCGGTCGCCGTAGCCTGCCAGTTATCGAAGCCCAGCGGCGCGAAGATCCAGGCAAGCAGGTTGCCCAGGCCGGCCATGAGGCTGTGCTCCATATAGTCGGGGGCGTCGGGGTCGAGCAGGCCGAAGCCCTCGCCCGCATCGCCGAAGTTCATGAGGAACCAGATGACGATGGTGGACAGGAAGATGATGGTACCAGCCTTGATGATGTAGCCCTTCACACGCTCCCACATGGACAGCAGGATGGACTTCACCGTGGGCATATGGTACTCGGGCAGCTCCATGACGAACGGGGTTGCCTCGCCGGCGAACAGCTTGGTCTTCTTCAGCATGATGCCGGAGAGGATGATGGCGATGACGCCCAGGAAGTAGAACATGGGGGCCACGTACCACGTTGCCGACGAATCGCCGGATGCCAGCGCGCCGAACACGAGCGCGATGATCGGCATCTTGGCGCCGCACGGGATCATCGTGGTGGTCATGATGGTCATGCGACGGTCCATCTCGTTTTCAATGGTCTTGGTGGACATGACGGCGGGCACGCCGCAGCCGGAGGCGATGAGCATCGGGATGAACGATTTACCGGACAGGCCGAACTTGCGGAAGATGCGGTCCATGATGAACGCGACGCGGGACATGTAGCCGCACAGCTCCAGGATGCCCAACAGCAGGAACAGGATGACCATCTGCGGGATGAAGCCGATGACGGCGCCGACGCCGGAGACGATGCCGTCGTTGACGAGGGACTGCAGCCACGGCGCGACGTCGGCCGCCTCCATGGCGTCGGCGATGATGGCGCCAAGACCCGGGATCCACAGGCCCCACGTGCCGTCGGACGGATCGGGCTCTTCCACCTCAAGGGCCTTCTGGTAATCGGCGAACGTGATAGTCTGCTCCTCCACGTTGCCGTCCTCGTCCTCTACCTCCATGGTGGCCACGGCATGCGAGGCTTGCGCTTGCTCGTCGAAGTCGGCGACGATGGCCTGCGCCTCCTCGTATTCAGCCATGGCGTCATCGTATTCGGCCATGGCGTCCGCATCGGCACCGTCTTCAGGCGCCTCGGGCTCCTCGGCGGCCAAGGCGTCGAGCACCTCCTGCGATTCGTCGGAAGGCAGCTCGGACTCCTCGTCCTCGCCCAGGATGTTCTCGACATAGGCCACAACCTGGGAGTGAGCATCCTCGTACTCCTCGGTGGCCTCGTCGAACGCGGCGTTGCCGGTGTAGAGCCAGCCGTCGCCGGAGATGCCATCGTTGGCCCAGTCGGTCACCACGCCGCCGCCGACGGAGACCGCCAGCCAGTACACGAAGAACATGATGACGATGAAGATGGGCAGGCCCAGCCAACGGTTGGTGACCACGCGGTCGATCTTCTGCGAGGTGGTCAGGCCCGTGCGCGTGCGCTTGACGGTCTTGTCCACAACGTGGCTGATGGCGTCGTAACGCTCGGCGGTGATGATGGACTCGGCATCGTCATCGAGCTTGTCCTCGATGGAGGTGCGGATGGCGGAGATGGCATCGAGGTCCGCCTGCGAAAGCTTGAGGTCGGCGATGGTCTTTTCCTCGGCCTCGAACAGCTTGATGGCGTACCAACGAGCCGCGTTGGGGGCCACCTTGTCGCCGAGCACGCCCTCGATCTTGACGAGCGCCTCCTCGACGGCGGCATCGAATCTCATCTGCGATGCGGGGACCGTATTGCTTCGAGCGGCATCGATGGCGGCCTTGACGACGTCCTCCATGCCGCGGCCTTTCAGCGCCGAGGTGGGAACGATGGGGCAGCCCAGCTCGCGGGACAGGCCGTCGACGTCGATCTTGTCGCCGTTTTTCTCCACCAGGTCCATCATGTTCAGCGCGATCACGACCGGGATACCCAGGTTCAGGATCTGGCTGGTCAGATACAGGTTGCGCTCAAGGTTGGTGGCGTCGACCAGGTTGATGACGGCGTCGGGGCCGCCTTCGAGCAGATAATCGCGCGCCACGATCTCCTCGGGCGAATACGGGGACAGCGAGTAGATGCCCGGCAAGTCCGTGATGGTCACGTCCTTGTCGCGCGTGTACTTGCCCTCCTTCTTCTCGACGGTCACGCCCGGCCAGTTGCCAACGTATTGGTTGGCGCCCGTCAGGTCGTTGAACA
This sequence comes from uncultured Senegalimassilia sp., assembly GCF_934630535.1. GTDB lineage: Bacteria > Actinomycetota > Coriobacteriia > Coriobacteriales > Eggerthellaceae > Senegalimassilia. Next base: position 105,021 of record NZ_CAKTVU010000003.1, on the reverse strand, counting down.
TCGTCGTCTTGCCGCAGTTCGGGTTGCCGGCAAGGGCAATGCAGATTCCCATGATCTACCTTTCTTGCGAATCGATTCGGCTTCTTGCAGTGCTTTGGGTTTCGATATCTCGCATCGTCCCAGGTCAGAAGCCATTTTGAGTTAGTTACTGGTAACTCATTCCGGTAAAAAACGGCGCACTCGCGCCATTGCCCGTCGATTTCCGATGCGCCGGCTTGCTATGCCGGCGTACGCGCTAGTCGACGAGGATGCACTCCGCCTCGCTTTTGCGCAGCGACAGCTCGTAACCGCGGACCGTCACCTCGATGGGGTCTCCAAGCGGCGCCACCTTGCGCACGTACACCCCAACGCCTTTCGTGATGCCCATGTCCATGATGTGACGCTTAAGCGCGCCCTCTCCGCTCAGGCGGCGCACCGTAGCGGATTCGCCGACCTGCACATCGCGCAGCGTTTTGCCCTGAATCTCGGCCATGTAGCCCTATCCTCGCTTTCTTATGCTCTTTCCATGCTCGTATGACGGCGGCTGCAAGGCAACCGCACGAACGGCCGCAGCGCTATGCCGCCGCGGCCGGGTTCGCCCATGTGCCGGCAGATCGGCTACGCCGTTGCCGCAGAGGTGATGATATGGGACGCCGCTTGGCGGCCGATGGCCACCTGGGCGCCTTTGACGGAGACGATCAGGTCGCCCGCGACGCCTGAAACCACCTTGATCTCGGCTCCTTCCACAAAGCCAAGGTTTTCCAGATGATGTTGCAGGTCGCCCTTCCCGCGCACTTTGACGACACGCGCGGACTCGCCTTCTTTCAGAAAGGAAAGCGGCATCTGCTGGACGGACACGCTTGGAGTTCGTGCAGCCTTTGCCGCAGCGCTCGTCATCGCAGTCTCCATGATGTTCTCCCTTCATTTGTTAGACGCATACAACAGAAGGATGTTACCTCATAGTGACTTTGAATGGAAGCTTTGGGCAACTTTTTGTACGCTAAGGGTAATTTTTCAAAGTTTCACCACATTTACTTCGTTGCAGCCAGCATGCACGCGGAGCTGCTTCGCGCACGGATGCACGGTTAACCATCGTTTGTCTGAAGAACGGGAAAATCATCTTCCATCTGTACTTTCGCAGGAATATTATGCGTACCGTGAATAATTCCCCCTTTTCGCAATGCCGAAGGAGGCGCCAAGCCCATGCAAGAGAATCGTTATATCGATACGCGCGGATGCGTCGACGAGCCCGTCGAATTCACCGAAGCCGTTATCAACGGCCTAGCCGACGGCGGCGGGCTGTACGTTCCGCAGCATATCCCCGAGCTTACGCTCGATGAGATCTGCGAGTTGGCGCAGCTGCCCTATGCGCAGCGCGCGGCGCGCATCTACAAGGCCTTCGGCGTCGATTTGCCCGAGCAAGTTATCGACGAGCTGATGGCCCAGGCCTATGGCGACAACTTCGACGACGAGCGCATCTGCCCCATCACCTCCCTTGATGCCGACACCCACGTCCTTGAGCTGTGGCACGGCCCCACCAGCGCCTTCAAGGACATGGCGCTGCAGTGCCTGCCGCGCTTCTTCAGCGCATCAGCTGCCCAGCTGCGCGAGCAGGGCAAGCTCGATCACGATTTCCTTATCCTGGTGGCAACGTCGGGAGATACCGGCAAAGCCGCCCTCGAAGGCTTCCGCGACCTGCCCCATGTCTCCATCTCGGTCATGTACCCCGATGGCGGAGTGAGCGATATCCAGTACCGTCAGATGGCCACGCAGCGCGGATCCAACGTCAACGTGTGGGGCGTGCGCGGCAACTTCGACGATTGCCAGACGGGCGCCAAGAACGTGTTCGGCGACGCTGCCTTCGCCGAGAAGCTGATCTCCGAGCACGGCGTCTCCCTTTCCAGCGCCAACTCCATCAACTGGGGCCGTCTGCTGCCGCAGGTGGTGTACTACGTGTCCGCCTACTCGCAGCTGGTCGCCGACGGCAAGCTTGCAGCCGGCGCGGCGCTTGATGTGTGCGTGCCTACCGGCAACTTCGGCAACATCCTGGCCGCGTACTACGCCAAGCGCATGGGCGTGCCCATCGACATGCTGTACTGCGCCAGCAACGAGAACCGCGTGCTCACCGACTTCATCAACACCGGCACCTACGACGTGTCCGACCGCCCGTTCGTGCTGACCCCCTCCCCTTCCATGGACATCCTGGTCAGCTCCAACCTGGAGCGCCAGCTGTTCGAGCTGACGGGACGCGACCCCAAGGCGATCGCAGGCTGGATGGCGGACCTGAAGCAGCAGCGCTGCTTCCGCGTGGACGAGGACACGTTCAAGGCCGTTCGCGAGCACTTCGCCGCCGACAGCGTGGACAACGCCGAGTGCCTGCGCACCATCAAGGAGGTGCTCGACAAGCACGACTACCTGCTCGACCCGCATACCGCCGTGGCATACCGTGCCGCACAGAACCTGCGCGGCGAAAACCCCGTGCTCATCGCCAGCACCGCCCATTGGGCCAAGTTCGGCAACAACGTGTACCGCGCCCTGCACGACATGCAGCCCGGCCAACCCCTGCCGGAAAACGTAGCCGCGCTTTCCGGCTGCGGCCTTAACGACCTGGTCGCCGACGAATCGGGCCACCACGATGTGCCGCGCGGCTTGGCGGAGCTCGACGGCCTGCCCATCAGGTTCACCGAAGTCATCGACGGCACCACCGAGGATATCGAGAACGCGACCGAGCGGTTTCTCGCCGCCCTGGACAACGAATAGCAGCACACGAGGGGAACCGAGGGACTTTTCATGAGCAAACTCACCAAGCTAAAACCGATCGTGAGGCTCTCCGTGGTCAATCCCGACACGGAGAGCAACTCGGTGTTCGGCCGCGGCATCGCCAGCCTGTGCATCGGAGTGCGCGACACCGGATCGCTGAACGCCGCAGCCAAGAGCATGGGCATGGCCTACAGCAAGGCGTGGCGCATCATCAAAGATACGGAAGCCGCCCTTGACGTGCAGCTTCTTTACCGCGATGGCGCCCACGGAAGCAGACTGACCGAAGATTGCGAGCAGATCCTTGCCGCATACCAAACCATCGAGGAGCAGCTTCAAGCGCAAGCCGAGAGCAGCTTCGAAAAGCAAGTTGACGGTCAATAGCCGATAGCTGCCCCGTTTGCGTTGCCGTCTAAGGGGGATTTCGACGACAACGCGCAAGCTGGGCGAATCGGCCTTGCCGCGCATCCCGCCATGCGCCCCGCATCCGCACCGCAGTCCCATATCGAGCCGCCGCATGAAGGCGGCTCGTTTTTTTCATGCCTAAGAAACCCAGATGCCCTCGTATCTTGGCAATGCCCATGCAAGATACACCGTCGTAGAGCATGTCACCTTCAGCTTCGGCGCCGGAGGCTGGGCCGCCGATGCGTCGGCATATGCGCCGATGATGCCAACCGCCTCCCTTGCACGCCCCTCGGCCTCGTACCATACGCTGGGACGTCGCGAAAACGACAGGACCTCCCCATATACGACTTCTTGAACAGGCGGCAACACCGATTCGCCGTCCACCTCGGTTTCAAGCTGCTTCTCGGCGAAGCACCGTCTCTGCGAGAACAATTCCCGCGACATCTCCGTCAATGCGTAGCGGACCTCGGCGACATTGCGCCCGAACAGGTCCAACATCGCACCCTGCACCACCGTCCCATCCGCAAACGGAACGGTGCACGCAGCATCGGTGAACCAGCCCTTCACACACACGCACCCTGGCTTTAAAGCGGCGGAGCGCGCATCGAGGGCAGCGCTGTACGAGGACGACTCATCAACGCGCTCGGTCCAGCAAGGCTCGCGTTCGCCATCCACGAAGTAGCGCACCGTGGTGAAAGGGTTCACCACGTGCAAAGGCTTCGACACCGCGCACCCCAGATACGCAGCATGCAGGTGCGCGGTGGTCGCACGCACGATGCATACCAGCCGCTTCCCCGCTAAGCGCTCGGGCACCTGCAGCATCTGCCCTGTTTCCTCAAGAAGCCCCGCTGGCACGATTCGAGCGCTCACACCGTGAAGAGGACTCCCGCCGCAGGACGCTTCCTGCCCATCCTGAAACCACTCCGACCAGTTCCCATCCTTACCGCACACGCGATAGCGCACATGGAAACGCAAGGCTGCATCGCCGCCAAGCTTCATGCTCAGAGCTTGCGCCTCGGCTCCCTTTTCAGCAGCATCACGCCACGCCCCGGACGAAGCGATACGCGCCACGAGCCCGAAGCCGCCCCCTTCAACCGATAGATCGGCGGCGCATAAAGCCCCGGCGCGCCCGCGCGTCCCCACCATGTTCGCCGCCGGCTGCGCATCGAGCCACAAGCATTCCCTGCCGAGGGAGACGCATGCACGGCCCACGACCTCGGGAACCTCGGAGACGGCCTCGCCTTGGCCATCGTCGACGAGCCACGCATGCTCGTAACGGATACCTTCCGCATCGGCCGACGCGCCTCCGGGCCTGAACGCAACCCGGGGATCGGGAACGCAAAGCGAAGCGCCCACAACCGCCGTAGAGCTATCCGCGGCGCCATCAAGATCGAACGGGCCCCCATCCTCCGTACCGAAACGAGCATCCGCAAGATGCCACATATGCGATTCGTTATCCCATTCCCCGTCGGCATAGCCGTTCGAATGGAATTGCACTTGAGCACCGCTTTCCTGCGATGCCCCCACGCGATCCAACGCCATACCGGAGCAATCGTTGAAAAGCCACTGACACGGCCCTCGCCCATGCACCCACACCGCCTGCGCACGATCGGCTTCCGCAAGCTGCTGGAGCTGTGCCGCGCTTGGGTCGAGACGCGGCCCGCCGCCGGCCTGGCCGAGGGAAAGAGAGCTGTCGCCAGCGCAAACCGGCACCAAGCGAAACGTTCCGGCAAAGAGCTCGTCTTCGTGCTCCACCGCTATCCAATGGTGCCTCGTCGAGGACGCGGCGGCGAGCACGCTGCACCCCTGGCCGGCCCAAGGGCCCTCGACGCCAAGATGCAGCGAAGGCACCGTCGCCGGGGAGATGACGAGCACGCGGCCGGCCCATTGCGCTTCGCTTGCGATGCCTACCCGCCTTGCGCGCTGCTTGACCCACTTCGTGGAAAAGCCGATAGGGGGATCGTCGGCGCGCTGGTAATACCAGTCCTTCCCGTAGTAGTAATAGTTCCAAAACCACGACCTCAATTGAAACCCGTGCATCGCATCGCGATCGATACGACGGACCCACACTGAGTAATTCGATCCGGGATACTCGCGATAATCGGTCCACACGTGACAGCCATCTCTATGGATGCCCGCCCCAGCCTCGTTATCGATGACGACGACCTTTGAATCCTCCTCTACACCCCCTTCAGGCTCATCGTCGATGGTGTGGTACAAGGTGAAGCGCGTATCGTCCCCCGAATCGGTATGCCACAGGTTATACGAGGCGTTCAGCTCGTTATAGCTTCCGCATGCTATCTCAAGCTTGCCGTTCATGTGGTAATACAGCTCCGTCGTGAAATCGCATACCATGGTGATCTTAGTAGCCGCCCTGATGAACTGCCGCGCCGAGATATCCCATTCCACCCAAGGCGTTTTGGCCGCCACCTGCAAGCCGGTATACATATTCCCCGCCTGCTCGGCACCCGCTCCCGCCTGCACCGAGCCGACCTCTTTCCAAAACCTGCTGGCATACCATGCGCCATGCCCTCGGAATATCAAGGACCCATCCCACCAAGGCTCGTCAGCGAAAGCCATTCGAGGGTTGTACATAATCAGTCCAACGGCAAGCGCCCCTAGACCGAACACGAAGCCGCGGCGCGTGAGCACGCGCCCATCTCCCGCCGACACGTCGCCCGATCCGCGAACGCGACTCCTACAAAACCGCGTTGCGACTTTACGCCCCTGCCTCATCATCGCCCGCCCCCTCTCCATGAGCCGCCCGTCGAAACCATCTCAAGCCAGTCCACCTCCTAGAAACGCCAGCAAATCGACGACCGTGGGAACGAGCACCAGCAACGTGGTTGGCGGCAGGAAGCAAACGGACAGCACCACGTCAAGCTTCGTCGGCATCTTCCTGATATGCTCGAGCACCGCGGCCTGGGCGCGCGAACGGGCAAGCGCCGCTTGGTTTGCAAGTCCCTGCGCCACCGATGCGCCTTGCTCTATCGCCTGGGTCAGCTGAGCGGCGAACGCGGTAACCTCCTGGCTTGCGCAGCGTTGCGCAAGATTGGAAAGCGCCTTCGCACGGGAATGCCCCAACAAGTTGACCTCTTGATCCACCAGGCGGAACTCATCGGCAAGCGGGCCGTTCAAGCTTTCGGCGACCTGACGAAAGCACTGCTCAACCGGAGAACCGGCGGCGATCGCCACACCAAGAAGCTCCATGGCATCGGGCAATCCGGCATCGATGGCAGCACGACGCGCTTGACGCTTGGAGCGCAAGTACAGCTGCAAGCCTCCGCAGCCCGCAAACCCCGCTCCGCCGACGGCGAAGACGAAGGCCACCGGCGTCACATGCAATGCGGCACACGCCGCAACGGCTACGAGCACGCAACCCGAAACCGCGGCAAAGCACGCGCAACGCCACGTTTCAGGTTCCAGGGCTATGCCCGCGACTCGAAGCCGCTCCCTTGACCGCTCCCGTTCCCTCATCGAAAGCGGGGCGAAGCCCGCCAGCGCCGTCACGGCACGCTCCCGCAAACGCGCCATCCCCTCACGGGCAAGATGCCGCGATGCGCCGCCGCCCTCCTGTTCGGGCTTCACCCATGCCGGCATATGCCTTCGCTCCTTCACTCCCGCCCAAGCGTTAAGCGCCTCGTAAACCGCCAACCCCGCCGCAACGGCAAGCAAGCAGATCGCGCAAAGCGTCAAACCTTGCATGTATCACCTCTTAACCGGCGCGAGCAGCGCCTAATACGAGAACTTCGTGATCCGGCGACACGCCGCAACGCCTACCACCTCCATAAGCGCGGCGGCCGCAAGCACTGCCCACCCCAACGGGTTTTCCCGATAGAAAAGCGAAAACGCCTGGTTGGTAGCGAACATGAACGCGAAGATCGCAGGCATGGCGCATGCCACCACCACCGTAGCCATGCGCGTCCCCGCAAGCTCGCTGCGCAGCTCCTGCTGCATAACAGCCCGCCCCTGGGCATGCTCCGCGATCAGGTCCAGAACCGCCCCCATCGATCCACCGAAGCGCTGCTGGATGCGCATGGCCGATGCCAGCGCCGCAACATCGGCATCGCCGGTGCTCTGCGCCATGCGGGCAAGCGCCTGCACCAGCGGCGTGCCATACGAAACGCGCGCAAGCACCGCCATCAGCTCCGACCGCAACGGTTCCGGAGCATGGTCGGCGGAAACCCGCAGCGCACGTTCTAAGGTCAACGAGCTTTTCACGCTGGCCGAAAGCTGAGGAACAAGCCGCACGAACTGCTGGGAAAGCAGCTCTCGTCGTTTCGCCCGCGCACGCAGCACGTACATCGCCGCCGCAGCGGCAACCAACCCCACACCCGCAACCGCGCCAAGCAGACCGCTTGCCCGCATGCCGAAAAAAGCCACGAACGCGCCCACGGTGCCAAGGCACAGCGCGCACGAAACCGGAGATGCCTCGATGCCCGCACCGCGCAGCATCTTGCCAAGCGGCCCCTCGGCATCCGCCTTCGCCGACTCGGCATCGCGCTTGCCCAATTCGTACAAAGCCCGATCAGACATTCGGGCATCGCTTTCCTCGGCCCTGTGCTTCAACCTCAAGGACAAGGCGGCGCACGCCAGCACCGCCGCCGACGAAAGCACGCCGAAGGCAAGCGCCCCGGAAAAGAACCCCTTCATAGCCATCGCCTCCCTACGACCCGAAAAACCAAGACGGGTCGAACCTTACCCCCGCCGCGAGCATGCGTTGCTTGATGCGCTGCGGTTGGACGCCGCACGCGCGCCACGCTCCAACGATGCGGCCGAACGCGTCCGTCCCGCTCGGCTCGAATCGGAACAGCTCGGCACGGGGGATGATCGCCGCCCCCTCCGGCATCTGATCGACCGCCACAACGCTGGTGACGCGCCGCCCTCCGTCGCGCATGCGCTCCACATGGACGATCAAACCCCCCGCAAGCGATTCCGCGATCTGCTGCACGATGACGTCGCGGCCCATGTCGGCGTTGGCGTAACCCACCATGGTGCGCAAACGGCTCAACGCGTTTCCTGGGTCGTTGGCATGCACGGTGGTCATCGAACCGGGGTGGTCGGTTTGCATCGCCTGCAGCATCTCGTAAGCCTCCGCCCCGCGGCATTCGCCAACGATGATGCGATCGGGGCGCCGACGCAACGAGAGCGCCACCAGCTCGCGCATGCCGACGGCCCCTTCGCCTTCGGTGTTCGCCTCCCGCGTCTGCATCCGTTCGACATGCGCGGCGCGTAGCCGCAGCTCGGGCGTATCCTCGATGGTCAAGACGCGCTCGTCGTCGGGGATGAACCCGGAAAGCGCGCCGAGCATGGTCGTCTTTCCCGAGCCGGTGCCTCCGGATATGATCACGGGACACCGGGCACGAACCGCCGAACCTAAAAACTCCGCCATCACGGGGCTGAGGGCGCCGCGCGCCGTCAAATCCTCGATGCTCATGACGTCATCGCCGAACAGGCGAAGGTTGAGCGCAGGGCCGTCCGGAGCCAGCGGCGGCACGATATACGTCGCTCGCGCCTTGCCGCCCGGCAGCATGGCGCAGCCCATGGCATGCGCTTCATCGCAGCGCATGCCCGCCTGCTCGGCGATTTTGTCGATGATGCGGCGAAGATGATCGGCGTCATCGAACCGAACATATGGGCACGGCTCCAAGCGCCCTGCCCGTTCCACGAACACATGCGGCTCCAAATACCTAGCAACCCCAGCGTCCATCGTCACGCCGCCGCCGTTGACGATGATCTCGGTGATGCCGGGGTCCTCCAGCAGCCCCTGCAAAGGGCCGTACCGGAGAAAATCGTCGCTGACCAAGCGGCATAAACGGGCGATATCGGGATCGGCAAGGCCGAGGTTCCACGCCCGCACGGCCTCCTGCACAAGCGACTGAATCGCCGACTCCACCTCCGCCGGATCGAAATCCCCCTGCAACCTTGTCGCAAGGCCTTCGCGAACCACCCGCTTCAGGGCAAGCTCGGTCCCTCTATCCATCATGCTCGACCATGCCTCCCGACAACACCCCGCCCGCAACGAGCTGGACGCTGATGGTGCCCGACGCCTGCGCACGGCGAACCGCGTCGGCCTGCTCCGGCGTCAACTCCAACGTGATGGCGCTGTACGCCGCGCCCTCGCCGGCACCGTCGCCGCCTACCGACATCACGCGCGCCGAGGGGCAAAGCTCGTCCAAGTCGACCACGCCTCCAGCCGCCTCGGTGACGCACACCACGCGGACCTCGTCGAACGGCTGGACCTGCCCGGCCACGCCCGTCTCATCGTTCACCGACAGGGAAACCGCCTCCATGCCCGCGGCAAGCTGTGCGGCCAACCTGCCATCGGCCGCACTGCCCGCGATCATCTGAGGCGAGAGCTGCGTGTTCGCGGGAATGGAGACCAAGGCCCGTGCGCCCGCCACGCCGCCGACGCCATCAAGGGCATCGGCGCCAAGCGCTTCCTCTTGGCGGAAAGCCTGGGGAACCTCCACAAGCCGCACCGCATCCGCGCCGAACGGCTCGCCGGCCGCGACATCGCGCGTGGTGACCACCACATTACGGGCGCCCTTCGTCGCCTGATCGACCGCCGCGTGGGAAACGCCCGCCTGCCACAGCCCATATCCCACCGCAACGAACGCTACGGCAACCGCAGCCGCGGTCACTGCGGACATCTGCTTGAAACGCGCAGTTGAAACGTCCATCGAGCGCACAGGCCCATCGGACGTTCGCTGCTCGCCCCCTTCCGCCGATCCGGCAGTTTTCCCATAAGCCGTCTCCAAGCGCCCACCAAGACGCAGCCGCCTTGATGGCGCCGGCCGCGAGACGCGCCCCGTGTTCCTTCCGACCGCCATGATCGTCCCCCTTTCGCTATCCGCCCAAACGAGCTTGGGCTTCCTCGACCATCTCTTGAGGGAACCCCTCAAGCGCGCCTATCGCCGAGAACCTCCCCTGGCCCGCACCGCAACCATCGCCGAAACGATGCACTCCGCATATGCGGGAATCAGGCCGCCATACCTGCTGCGCTGCATACGGACGCGCGCTGAATATCCGGCTTGAAGCCACCTTGGCGCCCGAAGCGGGGCTTACGGGAAACGGGAGCGGCTGCTCCTCCTCCACCTGCATGCCCACGACCCAAAGGCGTTCGCTTTCAGCAACCGCCCGGGAAGGCGCCTCATAGAACCACACGCTTACCTCGCCCTGCACCCCTTGCGCCCTGACCTGCTCCGCTATAGCGTCGGCAAGGACCGCTCCCGCATCGTCGCCATATTTCGCGGCGGCCGATCGGCTTGCATCCATGCAAGCCGATCTGGCAGCGTCTAAAGCCTGCTCTTGACGGGCTTTTACGCCGTAGAGCACGGCGCAATCAGCCAAGAAGCCAAGCATCATCACCAACACCAGGCACAACGCCACGGCAAGCGGGGCAAGATTGCCCCCTTCCCCCCGATACCGGCTCATGCAAGGCTCACCTCCGTCACCCGCTCATCGACGACCATACATGTGACATGGCGCGATAGCCTTCCGTCGCCGCATAACCCGGACAGCGCGATCGGCGCCTTGTAGGACACGTCATAGGAGACGGCGGTATGCGCCGTGCGGCTCGAAACGCCGCTTGCGTGAAGCACGTCCTCGCAAGCGGTCGATTCCACCCTCACCCCCGACACCGCCAAATCGCTTCGACGCAGCTGCGACGACTCGTCGAGGATCTGCTCGGCGACGAACGATTCCTTATCCGATGCCGTCCTCAAGCCCATCACATCGATGCGTATGCATGCCTGGGTAAGCTCCGAAGACAGCATGATCGCCGCCGCATTCATCATGGCCGCCTGCAATATGCCGAACGCCACGATGATGAGCAGCACCACGGCGAAGGAGAATTGCACGCTCTCGCTCCCCCGTTCATCGAAAACCATGCTGCACCCCCGTATCGGCCTCCACCGAGACCGTCCTGCTCGCCGTTGCCGACAGCCGCAGCCCATCGGCCTGCCCCATTGCACCGAGCACCGCATCGCCGACAGGCGTCAAACACCGGGCGTTCACACGTATCTCCACGTCCACCTGCCGATAAGCGAATTCGACAAGCTGCTCTTCGAATCGGCCAGCTTGCGGGTCGAACGTCTTGCGCTCGACCCCCTTCGTCTGCACGGGCGGGCAGTCGATTTCGATCGAGCAGGAAATGCCTTCGCCGGCAAGGCCGGGAGCCTGCCCAAGCGCCGCCGACAAGGCGCATACCTTATCCGGCGCCTTGTCCCCCTGGGCGATACGCCCAGCCGCATCGCGACAGGCGGCCTGGGCCGCAACATCCGCTTCCATGCCCAGATACGCCGCCCTTCCGATATCCACGACGGCGCACAGCAGGCTCATCAGCAAGGGCAGCGCCATCACGAACGTGACGACGCTTGCCCCATCAATCCGAACGCAGCGGCCGACCAGCCGGGAAGGCGCGGCTACTTGCTGCTGACCGCGCCGCTCGTCACGCTCTTGAACATGCTCGTAACCGAGCTGCCGGCAGACGTGATCGCCGTGTTGACCTGCGTTTGCAAAAGCATGAGCGCCGCCCCCAAGCCAACGGCGAAGCCCAAGGCGATAACCACCTGCACGATCTCCGATCCGCCATCCTCCTCGCCGCGATACGCCAGAGCGCGAGCCTTGTCCGCAAAACCCTTCAGGGAAACGCCGTTCATGTTCATATCCATGTTCGTGTTCATATCCAAACCTTTCCATTCGCTGCCTTTTTCCTTGTTACCGAATCGAACCAGCGCCTAACCAGCCCAAAGGCACCACCTCCTTTCCGTACCCGTTCTCATCCGAGCACCGTCGTCCCCACCGCCAGCCATATGGATAAAAACGGCGCCATGGGGATGCCGTCGCGGCGACCAAGCCGGTGCACCAGCATCCCTGCAAGGGAAAACGCGCACGCCGACGCATAGCAAGCCGCCGCCCCCAAAAGCGTTGCGGGACCGCACGCGAACGCCAGCGCCGTCATGCAACGGATATCGCCGAAGCCCACCGATCCGCCGCTCTTGCGCGCAATGAGGTTCGCCACCCAACACACCGCCAGCACCACCGCCGCGGCGACGGCCCCCTCCGCGATGCCGGCAGAGCCATGGCGAAGCAGCTGATAGGCGCCCCCGACGACGAGAAGCGCCGCGCAGCATTCCAAAGGGATCACCCTTGCCCGCAGATCGCACACCACCCCCGACGCCATGACCGCACCGCACACGCACAGCAGGCAGCCCTGATGCCACGGGGCGCCCGATAGCGGTTGGGCCGCGAACCACAACGCCATGGCCGCGGCGAGCACCGCCCGTTGCCACGCCCGAGCCGAAAACGAGCAACGTCGCCGCTGCTCGGCTTCGCTTCGCGCCGAGGAGCCCTTGCCCACGTCGATGCCCGCCTCTCGAAGCGCTTCGGCGCGTTCGTGCGTGAGCGTCCCTTTCAGAGCCTGGGAACGGCAATCCTCAAGCCACATGCCCACGGCACCGGCAGACCCCTTCTCGCTTTGACGGGGAAGCCGGCCCGGGAAAGCATCGCGATAGCGGGAAAGATCATCCAAGCAGCGATACCACCAGGTATAAGAGCGCAAATACGCCCTGCTCAGCAGCATGTCGGCGATTCGGGGGACCGCAAATGCGCCCACTGCGGCCCCGATGATCGCGTATACGGCCAGCACAGCCAGCGCATACCCCGTCATGCGCTTGCCTCCTGCAATTCGGCAGCATGACGCGGATAGGTCGGTCTCGCCTGTTCAGCCCCTTGCCCGGCCGATGCTCCTCGCTGCACATCGGCCGGGCGGGCGCCATTCGACCCCCTCACGGGCCTACCTCGACGCAACAGCTGGCAGGCAGCGGCCTGAGCTGCGCGCCGAGCCGCATCATCCTCGCCTGCGGCATTCGCCTCCAAAGCTCCGACCAGCTCGATGCGCACCACGATGTCCGCCCCTTCGGAAGAAACGTTCACGTTCCTGGCGACAACGGGAACGCCCACGGAAGACCCAGGGTCCAGGCGCTGCTCGGTGCTGGAAGCACCGTCATCGGGCATCGGCGCCTTCGGCTGCTCCGCCAAACGACCCTTCACCAGATCGACCTGCTGCGCATCGGCCCAAGGAGCCGCGTTTTGACCAGGAATCGGCGCCTGGACGCACACCTGGGCCTCCTTGGGCAACGACCTGGCAGCCCCTCCCTTGTGCGCGCCGCCTGGCACCGGCGAAGCCGCCGCATCCTTGACGCCGAAGCGATGCATGCACCCGTAGCAGATCTCGGCATCATCGAACGCTCTCGCATGGCAAACCGGGCATATCCTCATTTCCCCGCACCGTCCTTTCTCGTCATCTCCACATGCTCCCCTGCCGAAAACCATGGCGGGTCGTTCACGGAAAACCGCTCTAAAACGGCCACCGCATTACGGCACCTGACGCGTCTGCGCGGCCCGACGGCCCGGTACGACTCCAACACCTGCCCCCGCTCGTCCAAAAAAGCGATGTCAATCAGCTCGGCCATGCCGAACGTGTGAACGTCGTTGCACGGCGCCAGCATGACGACGCCCTTCGACCGCTTCGCCCCCAGCAAACCGCGCACGCGCGCCCCGAAGCCGACCGCCAATCTCATCGACGCATCCTTTCCCTTCACGAAAGCCCTTCCTTCCCGCACTCCGACCACTGCACCACCACGCTCGATCCTTGCGCCATCTGCACGCACTGGACAAACGCCCAGCGACAGGCTCCGTCGCCTTTCACGAACGTCGCGCACGAGCCCTCCCTCGCGGCGGTCGTGCGCCATCCGCCGCGCTCGAGAGCATCCCGCACTTCCCGCAGAGCATCGAAGGCGCTGCCTTCATAATCGAATCCCACCAGGCGCGATTCGGGATTGCAGCGCAACCCGCGCCTGCGCGCCACAGGCAGCAGCTCGGTCTTGAACACCTCAGGAACATCCGAGGGCGAACAGGCGAACCCGTCATCAACCGTCCCCATGACCGCATCGAAGCCAGCAAAGGAAGAGGATTCCGAGGTCATCCGCCACACCGCCTGGGCATGAGCGGCATCGGAGATGGCGAGAAACGCGATTCCCGCTGCCACGATGAGCGCTGCGCGCGCCGCGCGCCTTGCCGAACGATCGCCATCGCACGCAGCACGCCCTTGACAGGCGCTCACAGCAGCACTCCCGGCTTATAGCAATCCACCACCAGCTCCTCGGTATGCGACAGCTTCGGCATCGCCACCCCCATCACCTCCGATCTCAATCCCAGGCCGAATAGCGTGGGCATGTACTCGAGCGTGGCCGAAAACGATGTATGACCTGCTGAGATGCCATGCGCCGAAACGCTTACCGACAAGTTGTCCGCGCTCAACCGTTCATCGAGGGCCCGCTCGACGAGCGCACAGGTATCGCCTGTGCCCTGCCCGTACGCCGGCGATGCGGCATACACCCGGACCGAATCGCGGAAGTCGTTATCGAACGCCGCGCACCATCCGAAAAACGTCAGGGCGTTCACCGAAACCGCCGCAACCGCTATGAGCACGGGCAGCGCCGCCACGAACTCCACCGTCATCTGTCCGGACGACCTGCCGGCAGCACGCATCCGATCGACCATCAATCCCATTGCCGCAATCCCGTCACACTCGCGTACACGGACAGAAGCTTGTCGGCCACAGCCCCGATGGCGTCCGAGGCGTACTCCTTCACCGCCGGGGGTAGGGCCACCGTTACAGGCACCTGAACGCCGCCTATGTCGATGGTCGCCACTTCCACGGAATCGCCCCACGCATCGAAACGCTGCAGCACATCCCTGCGAACGGCGCCGACCACCGACGAGAACACGTCGTTGGACATGAGCGGATGCTCGACCGCCTGCCGCTTCACCTCGAGCAAACGGGCGCAAAACGCCCCGTCGCCGGCCTGCGCGACGTGCGCCGTGTTCACCGTTGCCGGACGCAGCGCATCCAGGTTCGCCGGCTGAAGCCCCACGACGCGAAACGCGTCCGAAAGCGCATCGGCGGCCCAATCCCCCAAACCGGAGGCGCTTATAAGGGGCAAACCCCCCAAACCCTCGCGAACCGCCGTATCCAGCGCCGATTGCCCGTCGGCATAGGCGCTTAGCGCCCCCGACCAAACGCCCGCCGCGGCTCCCAACACCCCTGCAAGCGCCGAATCCGACGCAAAGCCATCGGTCAAAGAGGCGATGACGCTTCGGCCCTCGCCGGACGGATCGGCCACCAGCGTTGCCGCCGATATCGCCACGCGGCACCCTAGCTGACCGCTCGCCTGCACAAACGCGGACTCGAACCCCTTGTCGGGGGCATCGGGGCCCGTATTCACCGCAAGGCAGACCACCCCCTTGCCTCCGGGCGGATCCGCATCGATGCGAAACGATCCCACGCTTAAACAAGCATCGCGCAACTGGTCGAGCAGCTTGGACACGCGGTTTTTCGCCTCCTGCTTCGCCGGCGCCCCCTCTTCAAGTGCCTTTTGGTATTCCTCGGCGGCAAGCGCCACCTGCTCATAGTGGTGCTCGAAGCCGTTGCCTATCGACGTGGAGGCTGCCGCCACCTTGCCAAGGCTTGCCGCCGTGAAGCCGCATTCGGAGCACGTCTCCCACGCGCCCGCCTCCATATCGCGAAGAGAGGCCCTCGACGACGACCCCACCGCCTTCGGGCAGCCATCCCACGCATGCAGAACAGGGGAGCCGTCCGCTACGCCCACCGGATACACCGCTTGCGTGAACAACTCAGTCTCCCGCATCTGCGCGGTATTGGCGGGCAAATGCGGGAACAGGGCCTCGAACGAATCGCCCTCCCTGACATATCCGCGCGACACCTCCTGTGCGGCGAAGGCGTAGAAACGCTTGCGCAACGCCGACTGCGCCTGAGCCTGCACGCTGCCGTCCTCGGGCCGCTCGACCGCCAGACGCGCCGGGTAATACGCCTGCGCCCGACGAAGCGCTACGGAAAACGACCACGCATCCACGCTCGAGTACACCGGGTTTTGCGCGCCCGTCATATGCGCCAAGGTCTCGGCGCGCTCGGCCATGCACCAGCCCGGACGGGCGCCGCAATCATGCTCGAAGGCGCGCTGCTTGGCGTCTTGGGCCCGCACGGCCGCCTCCTCGGCCCGCTGCGCCAGCTCCTTTACCTCCTCGGCCTGGTCAAGCGCGTCTTCGCGAGCTTGCTTGGCGCGAGCGTCCTCTTGCGGCACCCGGATATCCTCGACGGAATCGGGCACCAGCAAAGCGAGCGCCGTGTAATCGGACCCGTTCGATCCGTTTCCCTGCGCAACCGACGCCGCGCTGGCCGCCGCCAAAAAAGGGAGGGCCTTCTGAACGCGCGTCAAACCCTCGGAAGCGGTCTTCGAGAACGAGTCACGGGCATCTGCCACGCGTGCGCCGGCCTCGAGCAGCTTGGCGCCCACGCCCTGCCCGCCGGGAACGCAACATGCGACGATTCCCAAACCCGTGGACGTCAAGCTGGTCAGCGACAAGGACAGGGCCACGGAATCGCACACGCGCACCGCCACCATGAACTCCGCCACCACGTTGCCCGCCGCAAGCGCGCCGGCATCGGCCACCGACTGCACGCGCGATGACACGGATTGGATCCGGTACACCTGGGCCGACGAGAAGATCATCGACAGCGCCAGCAGAAGCGACACCACCATGCCGACCGTGGTCATCCCGTCCTCGTCCCGCAGGGAAAACGCCTGCGCCATCTTGTGAGGCACGCTCATAGCCAAGCTCCTATCCAAGCCTCGGGGTCAAGCCCCTGCGGGCTGCCCGCAACCCACTCGGGCTGCGTCGCCCGCTCGCAACGGGCCTTCACCGTCAACAGCCCATCGCCGTCGGTCATACCGAACAGCACGGCGCCCGCGTCCAAAAACGGCAGCGGCTTGATCTTGCCGACAACCTCCACGCTCACCTTCTCCGAGCGCTCATCCCCTTGCACGGACACCTCCCAACTGCAACCTCCCTCGTGCACGTGAAAGCAGGGGACGGGCGGGATGGCGCCCAGCCTATGGCGGACGAACGCCTCAACGGCCTGCGACGAATCGCCTACGGCATCGGTCTTGACGGCGGCAAGCCTGCACGCATCGCTTGCCGCCGCCTGCATGACCATCCGGTCGTACAGGACCATGCCGGGCTGCACGGACAGCAACAGCACCGTGAACAGGACCGGGATGAGAAACGCCGCCTCCACGGTCGCCTGCCCGCGCTCGCCAACGCGCAAAACGTCCAAGCCCCGCCCCCCTTGCGAACCTCGAGAGCTAATACAGCACCGCATCCGCCAGCGCCCCGGGCAACGATCCCGCCACGCAATGGGATGCGCACGACAGCGCATGATCGACGAACGCGCCCGCCGAGACGCTGCGCCAAAGCGCGCCCATCCCAAGCACGACCGAAAGGAACGCCACGGCAACCAGCGCGAACTCAACCGTCGCCTGACCTGCGCAATCGCGTGATGCAACCCTCCTACAGGCTGTTGATTCCGTCGGCAATCGCATCCCACAGCTCCTGCAATTTCGGACGGAAAACCGTTATGGCGATAATGGCTATCACCACCAGCACGCCCACCAAGATGGCGTACTCGGTAGTTCCCTGCCCGTCCTCGCCGCGTTGAAGGCGGGCAAGTTTGCACGTAGCCTTCGCCAACGCCCGCCGATACGCATCCATAACCGCTCGAACCATGCCTATATCCCTTCCATAAGCTCCAACAACACGGGCCCTAACACCAAAAGCAGCATGGCGGGCAAGATCAGCGTCCCCGTGGGGATCATCATCTTCACGGGCGCCTTCGCCACCCGCTCCTCCACCTGCGCCTTTCGCGCCGCACGAGCCTGCTCCGCCGACTGCTCCAACACCTCGCCGAGCGAAGTGCCGAACCGCAGCGAGCGGATAATGGCCGACACCGTGCGCGAGAACAGCGGGTTGTCGTACCCTTGCGCCAAGGCGCGCAAAGCGTCTTGGCGGGTGGCAAGCCCCGCCTGCCACGACCGTTGCGCCGCAGCGCACTCGCGTGCCAGCCCATCATCGAAATGCCCCGTGTACAGCTGCAGGCTGCGATCGAACGAAAGCCCGCTGCGCACGCCGAGCGCCACCACCTCCAACATCTCCGACATGCTGCGTTCCAGCTCCTGGGCACGCAGGCGCCGAGCGCCGCGGACGGCGCGCCCCGGCGCAGCCGCACCTGCTATGCCGCCCGCCATACAACCGACCGCCGCAAGCTCGTTCGACGCCGTGCAACCCAACAACGCCCCCGCCGCCGCACCCGCCGCGGCAAGGCGCACCGCGCCCTCGCAACACGCCTGGGCCGACACCGTCCCGGAAAGGCCGGCCTTGCCCACCTGCTCCTCGAAGCGCGCACGCGCACGGCGCAACGCGCCGACGGGCAGCATCGGGCGGGTGGCCCGCAACGCCAAACGCCTGCTCAGACCTTCCAAGTACGAAAGGCATGCGCCCGCCTGCACGCCGCCCTGCCCCCGCCCGCCATCAGGCGCGCGGGCCCTCGCCGCCCGGACTCGGCGAACCGATCTCGCGCCCGCCCAACCCAGGCACGCTCCCGAAGCCGCACCGAGGATGCCCGCAATCGCGGGCAACGCCGCCGCATTTACCATCACGACACCTCCACGTTCAACATGCGGCGCACGGCGAGCACGCCCGCAACCTCCATCGCACACGCCAAGCCCAGCAGGCCCAATCCCAGCGGGCTGTGCAGGAACGGATTCAAAAACCCTTTGCTCACCAGCGAGAACACCGCAACCAAGGCGAAAGGCATCACCGTGACCACGCGCGCCGACAGCCGCGCCTGGGCCGTCTGCACCCGTAATGCACGGCGCAAAGCCAGCTCTCCTTCGACCGTCTCGCGCGCCGCCTCGAGCACCGGGCGCATGCTGCCGCCCGCCTGGTGCTGCACATCGAGCGCCACCGCCACGAACGCAAGCTCCGATCTCGTCCCGCCCGCGCGCAGCGCCCCTAGAGCCTCGCTCGAGCCGTGGCCCGTCTCGAGCAGATGCGCACAGGCTGCGAACCTTTTCCCTAACGGCCCCTTTATCTCGCCCGCAAGCTGCTGAAACGTCTGCAGCAGGGAAAAGCCCGCCTGAAAGCACGACCCCATGGCGTGGAGCGCATCCGGCACCGCCTCTCGCAAGGCCTCTTCCTGACGATCGCGCCAGCCGTGGATGCGCGCCACCGCAACGGCACAGGCCAAGACCGCCACCGCGGCGCCGGCAAACGGCGATGCCGATACCAGGCCCACGCAAACCGCCAGCGCCGCTGCCGCCGCGACGGCAAGCGAGCACAGGCTTCGCGGCGTGCAAACCACCCCGCGACCCTGCAACGCCGCTTGGGCATCGCCCGCAAGAGCGGAGACCTTGGGCACGGAAAGCAGGCGTCGCGCAACCCCATCGGCGCAGCGCACGCCGTTGCGCGCAAGATGTTGCCCGATGCCGCCTTCGCCCGCCCTCCGACGCCGGGTGCGCCGCAACACTGCGCGGGTGCAAAATTCGCCACCGAAAAACGCGGCTATAGCCGCTGCGGCGCCGAACACGCAAGATGTTTCCATTCCGAAACCTCCTCCCCATCAAGCCCGATGGTTTCCGGCAGGTCGTCCACCCAATCGGGCAGGGCCCGCCACCGACCCGCCTCCTCGGGCGAGCGCCGCTCGAACAACGTCCTCACAAAACAGGTTCTCTCGCGTTGGTCGTACGAAAGCTCCGACACGTGGGTCACGCACCGTCTGCCGCTGAGCGCCCGCGACGTCTGCACCACCACGTCGAATGCGCTCGCCGCGTTCGCCTCGATGACGTCCACGGGCAGATCGACGCCGTAGCGCACCATGGTCACCACGCGGGAAAGCACATCGCGCGGGGAATTGGCATGCAGCGTGGTGAGCGACCCGTCGTGGCCCGTGTTCATCGCGGTGAGCATGTCCACCGCCTCCGCGCCGCGGCACTCGCCCACCACGATGCGGTCGGGGCGCATGCGCAACGCGTTGATCACCAGATCGCGGATAGTCACCTCGCCCGCCCCCTCGGCGTTGCGCGGGCGCGCCTCTAAGCGCACCACGTGAGGATGCTCGAGAAAGCGCAGCTCAGCCGTATCCTCGATGGTCACGATGCGCTCGCCTGCGGGAATGCAGCACGACAACGCATTGAGCAACGTCGTCTTGCCGCTGCCCGTGCCACCGGCCACCACCACGTTCTTGCGCGCAAGCACCGCCCATTCCAGGAAGCGCCGCAAATGCCCGTCGATCGAGCCGGAACGCTCCATCTCCTGCAGCGTTATCACGCGCTGCGTGAACTTGCGGATCGTGACGATCGGCCCGTCGGGCGCAAGCGGGGGGATGACCACGTGCACGCGATGGCCTTCGGGCATGCGAGCGTTCACCATAGGCGACGACTCGTCCACGCGCCTGCCGAGCGGCCCGAGCACGCGATCGATAAGCGCCCGAAGCTGGGCCTGGCTCGAAAACGCCCGGTCGCTGCGCACAAGGCGCCCCTGCCGCTCGAAGAACACGTCGCCAGGGCCGTTCACCATGATCTCGGTGATGGTCGGATCGGCTAGCAACGGCTGCAAAGGACCGAAACCGAACACCTCGTCTACCAGCTGCTCGGACAATCTCGATCGGCGCAGGGCATCCGCCCCCTGCCACACCGGCAGCGCGAACGCCTGACGGCACGCCCCCAAAAGCTCGCTTCGCGCCCGAGCCGGCTCAAAGGCCATCAACGCCGCTATGTCATCAACCGACACGAATAGGCGCACGTCCTCTTTCAAGCGCGCAAGCGTCGCCGTTGGCGCACGGCTTTCGCCGCCGCTTGCGCCCAACGCCTGCGCACGCTCTGCCAGCGTCACGATCAGGCCTTCTTGCGTTTGCGCGAACGTTTTCCGCGCAGGAAGGGCATGCCCGACCCCTCGCGGGAAGACGTCGCAGCGGCCGATACGCCGGGCAGCATCTCCGCCATAAGCTCCTCGATGCCTTCGACCAGCTCGTTACGCGAGTCGATCAGATCGCCGACCAGCCCCGCCGCCAAAAGGTCCTCCACATCGGCGCCGCCATCGGGCAGCTCGCGCACATGAGCCCCCTTAAGCGCGCACGACACGTCCATCGACGACAACGGTGCCCCTTTGCCGCATCCGTTCAGCGTGAACAGGAAAGGGTTGACGGCGATACCGCAACGGGCGCACAGGTCGAGCGCACGCTGCGCCGCATGCACCGACGTGGCGCGTTGATCGACCAGGAACAACACCTTCGAGCTGCGCTCCAACAGCACCGCATGCTGCTCGGCCCACGCGCCGCCCGTGTTCGCCACGATCACGTCGAAACGCTCGCGCACGGCATCGAGAAGCGCCGGCGCCTGCGCAACCACCGCCTCGGCGGCGTCCACGTGCTCCGGAGCCGCCAGCAGCGCCGGCACCCTCCCTTCGCAGGAAAGCTCGGCCAGACGCTCGGGCCGGGCAAGCACCTCGTCGATGCGCAGGGGCTTTTTCACGCCCATGAGCTGGGCCATATCGCCGAACTGCAGGTCGAAATCGAGCAGCAGCGTGCGCAGCCCCAGCCCCTGGGCAGCATGTGCCGCCAACAAGGCGACCGCGCTTTTGCCCGCGCCCCCGCTACCGCTCACCACCGGCAGCAAAAAGCCCTTCGCCGCCGGGCGCTGCGGGTTCGCCGCTGAAGCCGAGGAGCTTCCAGAAGCCCCCAACCCCGATACGGCCCCATAGGGGGAAACGGTCGCAGCAAGGTCCTTCGCTGCCGATGGAGCGGCAAGGGCCGACTGGGCGTTCGCCGACGCATACGATCCGCCCTGCCGCATCTCCGCAGGCGATACCATCGCCCCCGCCCGTTCAAGCGATTCCGAAAAGCCGGCCGAATGCGTCGTCGCCACGCCGTATGGGGAAGTCATCGAAGACGCGACGCCGAACGTCGCCTGCTGCTGGGGAGCCTCCCCCGCCGGTGCGCAAACGGCCCCGGGGCCGATCCCCGCCTGCAACTCGATCGCCCGCATGGCCACCTGCTTGCACTGCGCGTAACGCTCGACGAAAGCCTGCCTGGTCAGCGACGCATCCACGCCTGCCGCGGTCGTCCTTGATCGAAGCGACCCCGACTCCTGCGCCGTCAGCATGCATACGCGCCTGCCGGGCCGATCGCGCTTCAGCGCGGCCGCAAGGTTGATGGGCGCCACATCGGCGCAGGAAACGACCCACACCTCCTGCACGCTCGCCGCATCGCGCAGCGCCGCGCGCGCCTGCTCGGCGGAGGTAAACGGCATAAGCCACTGCTGCGCCAGCAGGTTCTCCCCCTCAAGGCCTAACAGCTCCGGATGCCGGAAGCATTCCTCATCGGCGCACAGCGCCACCAACGGCATGGACATCCTCTCTCCTTCCGCTTGTCTCAAAGCCTCTCTCACTGCGCACCCGCACCAGGCAAGGTCAGATACAGCTCGGTTCTCTGAGCCGCCGATACAAGCTCCTCGACCTGGTTTGGATCGACGGCAAGCGTCACCCACGTCACCTTCGACGCAGATCCCGACGCCTGCCGATCGTCCGTCCCGACGCTGGTCGCCAACACGTTCACGCCCCGAGCCAGCACTTGCGTTGCCGCGCTCCCCGTGGCATATACATCCACCGACGAGCCCGCCGACACCGCACCGCCCACCGCCTGCACGTCCTTGGCAGGCACGCTGATCGCAACCTTGCCATCGGGCACGTCTATGGCCGACGATGCCGCGCCGAACCTTCTTGCGGAAAGAACCTCTCCGGAAAGCACCGTGGAAGATGCCTTCGCGCCCACAACCTCCGACGCTTTCCGCACCGCTTCGGGCGGCAACAGGTCAGCCACCCACAAGCGCATCTCCACAGCTCCTGAATCAACCGTTTCACCTGCGGCTATGTCGCGTTTTGCCACGCATACCTCCACCTGATCGCCACCGTAGCGGGCCAAGGCGTCGGCACGTGCGCGCTCCGCCTCGCCGCGCACCGACTGGGTATATGCGAGCACGCACAACGCGCACAGCACGCCGCATATCGCGCCCGCCGCAGCGGTCTTGTTCCGTCTCATGCGCACCTCCTTCGCTTCGCATCACCCAGTATGGGAACGCCATCTTGCGAAACCCTTGCCGATAGCACCGTCTCTTGTCCCCAGAACCTTGCAGGCCCGTCCGATTCAACGCCATGCGGAACCCGCTCGCCCGCCCTAAGCGCTTACAGAAGCAGGCAGCCCCGGTAGCAGCCCAATCCGCAGCGTGAAAAGCCTTGTAGCAGATAGCCCCTCGACCTCGAGGTTCACGACTCCCGTCCGCAAAAGACCTTGCGGCAGGCAACCCCTCGACATCCAGGAACTCCACACTGCGAATCGCCTTGTAGCAGACAGCCCCTCGATATTCACTGCCCCGCACCGCAAAAAGCGTTGCGACAGACAGCCCCTTGTGCATTCGCGAACCCGCGAAGCAACGCAAGCCGTATGGCCCAGCGGAATGCCCCGATGCAAAAACCCGCCGGCCCGAAAAGGCAAGCTCGGGCAAGCCCAGCGGCATCGGCGGGTTGTGCAGTATTTGCGAAAGCGGGTTTCTTGTGCGACAATAAGCGTCACCCATTCGGGGAAATCATCCGGCCGGTTGGCGCAGCGGGAGCGCAGGTGCCTTACAAGCACAAGGTCACAGGTTCAAATCCTGTACCGGCCACCATTAAAGCCGCAGGTCAGACGTTTTTTGTCTGGCCTTTTCTTTTTTAGGGCAATCAGGGGGTTATAGGACAAAAGCGCGCCTGAATTCGAAGCTTCGGCGCAGGCTGGTACCTCTTTTTTGCGGGCTTAAATTCGGCCACGCAAGCCTTCCATCCATACGTCGCACCCATAAAAAATGGACGCCGGCCTGCGCCGACGCCCGAAAACCAACGCGCTTTTCACGCCGAAAGCCCGACATGGAACAGCGCCGAAAACGGGCGCGCCTTCCGTTTTACGAACCCGAGACGCGCCGGCGCCCGGGCACGAATCCACCTTACGCGTCGCAAACCCGATTTTCTTCCCGCACGCCAAAAAGGCCGCCGGCACAGCCGACGGCCTTCAAGTTATGCAGATCCCTTGTGACAGCCCGGAAAACCCCGGTCGGATACGCCGAAGCCCTGCAGGGCGGACGCGCGGTGCCTTATTCCCCCTGCACGCCCTTCACCGCGCCGAGCATCTCCCGCGCATGGGCAAGGGACGCCTCCGTGGCGTCGCCGGAGAGCATGCGGGCGATCTCGGCGGGCCGCTCGTCAGCGGACAGCCGTCGCAGGCAGGTCTGGGGCATCCCATCGTCGCCGGCTATCTTGGTGACCGCATAGTGCACATCGCCATGCACGGCAACCTGGGCCAGGTGCGTCACCACGATGACCTGATGGCTACGAGCCAGATCGGCCAGGACCTCGGCCAACGCCACGGCCACAGAGCCGCCCACACCGGCGTCCACCTCGTCGAACACCAACGTGTCCACGCTATCGGCCTGCCCAAGCACCACCTTTATAGCCAGCATGACGCGGCTGACCTCGCCGCCCGAGGCTATACGGGCAAGCGGACGAGCCTGCATGCCGGCGCCGGGCTGGAACATGAACTCCACCTCCGACGCACCCGAACGGGTCCACGAGGCACGCGGCAGCGCACGCTGCTCGCACACAAGCTGCGCCGTTCCCATTTCCAACCGCTGCATCTGCGCCGACACCGCCTGGGAGAACCTTGGCGCAGCTGCGCCGCGCACATCGTCAAGGTCCCGCGCCGCAGCTGCCAAGACCTGCTCGGCAGCGTCGACCGCTCGCTGCGCGACACGTTCACGTTCCTCGGCATCGTCCACCAACGACACAAGATCGGCCGCCTCATCGCGCGCTGCGAGCACGTCGGCCATACGAGGACCGTATACGCGCATGAGCCCCTGCAATGCCGCCATGCGCTCCTGTCCGCGCTCGAGCTCCTCGGGATCGAACTCCACCCCATCGCGATAATCCCGGGCCGTGCGCGCAACATCCTCCAGCACATAGCCCGCCTCGCGCAGGGATTCCGCAAGCTTGCCAAGCTCGGGATCGTAGCGGGAACCCTCGTCCAACGCCGCGACCGCACTGCCCAGCAGGTCGATGGCGCCCTCGTCGCCCCCGAGCGCCTGATGCGCGCGATACGCCGACGTCGCAAGCGTTTCAGCATGCTCGGCACGGGCAAGCCGGGCCGAAAGCTCCTCGTATTCGCCCTCGCGCGGGGCCACGGCATCGATGCGCTGCAACACGAAGCGAGCCTCGTCGAGCTTCGCCGAAGAAGCCGCCCCGGCATCGCGGACCCGGGCAAGCTCCGTCGCGGCGCGCGACGCCTGGGAAAACGCCTCCTGATACGCGCGAAGCGCCTCCGCCACGTCCTGCCCGGCCCATGCATCGAGCATGCCCACGTGCGCGGCCGGCTTCAAAAGCTGCTGTTGGTCATGCTGACCGCACAGATCGATCGAAGGGGACACGGCACCCGCCAGCTCCCGTACGCTTGCCATGCGGCCGTCCAACGTGACGCGCGAGCGCCCATCGGCCCCCACGCGGCGCACGGCCACCAACTCGCCGTCTTCATCGCTTTGCCCATCGCCCTCCAAGGACGCACGGGAAAGCCCGAAGAAACGCCCGCTGACCTCCAAGCCGTCCTGGCCATCGCGCACGGAATCCTTATCCGCACGGGAGCCCATGAGCAGCTTGAGCGCCGACAGCAACGCCGTTTTGCCGGCGCCCGTCTCGCCCGTGAGCACCGTCAGACCTTGCGCGGGGGCAAGGGCTGCCTGCTTTATCAGCGCCAGGTTCTTAACTTGCATCTCGTCGATCATCGCGGTTCCTTCTGCGTGCGGATCATGCGACCGTAACACGTACGGCTGTTCTATATAGCACAGTATACCAGCGTTGCCGCACAACGAGCGCGCACGCGAAGGCTTTTCGGGGCATCCGACATAAGTCGGCAAGAAACCTCCCCATGCCCCGAAAACCTTGCACACCCGTTCCCTCTAAAGGGCGAACTTGCTCCTCAAGCTTGCAGACGCGTCCTGCCCGCCGGCATCGTCGGCCTGTGCACCGCTGCGATGCCGCCGCTCCATAAGGAAGGCCACGCAGTCCATACGGTTGCCCTGACGAAGCAGCTCGATCTGCGCATCGAAGCGCTTGTCCTCCATAAGCCCCAGGTCAGCCAGCTGGCGCACCATCTCCAAGCTGCCCTCCCGGGCGATGCGCACAAGAGCCTCACGCCCTGCTGCACGCACCTCGTCGGCGAAAGCGACCTGCATCTGCGCGTCAAGCCCCACGGGACGCTCGAGACGATGCAGCAACGCCCCAAGCCTATCCGGAACGTTTTTGCCCGACCTGAGCACCTCGTCGTAGCGAGGCAGGTCGAACGGGTCGGACCCGGGCTCGGCGTCAAGGGTGAAGCAGCTGAGCAGCTGATCGGCGGGCACGTGCACCGCAACGCCCGACCAAGCAAGGCGGCATACGGAGAACTCGAAGCTGCCCTCGCCGACCGACCGAAGCGATTTCGGCAGGGCGACGGGCCCCTCGAGCGTACGCGAGCAGAAGCTATGCGCGCCCACGCGCTCAAGGCCCTCGGGGAGCACCAGGCGCTTCGTCCCCCGGCATGCGTTCCCATCCCCGACCTCGCGAACCGATGCGGGGATGATCAGGGTTTTAGGCGCATACGGCAAGGCGCTTGGAGCGATACGCGCAAGCTCCATCCCCCGAACCCGAGCCGGCAAGGCCAGCGTTTCAACGACCTGGGGCTGCGCGAGCACCGCCGCCGACGGCCCCTGACCGACCGGCCCCAACCTGCCGCCCGACACAAGCCCGCCGCAATCGTTGGCCTCGGCACGAGCCGCCGCCTGCTTCGCGTCCACCGCTACGCCCTCGTCGCTGGCCGCCGCGGCGCGCGCACGCGCCGCCACGCTGGCAAAGCGCTTCGATGCGGACTTCGGGGGCTGCGGGCCCGCCACCAACAAGGCGGCGCCGTCGCGGCAGTCGAACCAGCAGCCGTCCGCCTCGATGGCATCGGGGCCGCACACGCGCACGCCTCGACGGCGCAGGCGGCGCGCGCCGTCGCATCCGGCCGGGCACATCCACAACGCGGCATCCCACTGCTTCGCGCGGACATGCTGCAAGCATGCCGGCGCCGACACCACATGCGGCGGCTCGCAGCCCTGCGCGAACGCCGTCTCGCCGACCGTCTCCACGCCGTCGGGGAGGACATAGCGCTCCTCATAGGGCGGGGCGCAGAACAAAAGCATCTTCCCGTCCGCGGAAAGCAGGCTGCCGTCCTGCGCTTGATAATGCTCGTTTTCCCCGCTTACTGAATAGGTGCGCCGCTCAAGCGGCGGCGTGACGCCGGAAAGATCGCAGGCTTGGGCGCCGCCGGCGCGAACGCCCGCCCCCAAATGGATATGCCTGCCGGGCAAGGCCGAGAAGGCGCCGGCGCCGATACGCTGCACCGTATCGGGCACCACCAGCACATCGACGCCCACGCCGCGCACCAAACGCCGCGCAAACGCTCCGGGCGCGATGCGCACCACGGGAACGCCGTCCACGAACGAGGGGAGCACCACGGCAAGCCCCGACTGCACGCCCGACGCCTGCGCAAGCGCTCGCAGATCGAAGCCGACCAGGGCATAGCCAGCCTCCTCGCGCTGGACCGACACGGCTGGGGCGTCCTGCTCGTCGGGGACGTCCACGGCGGCCGCGCCGCCCACGCCTTCTTGCCGGGCCGCCATTGCCAGCAGGCGCGCGCGGGCATCATCGTCCACGCCCATGCCCAGCGACCCCGCCGCCAGCAGATCGCCGTCGGCGTCGCCTTCCACCTGCCCGGCGCGCGCGGCTCCGCCTTCCCACGATTGATACGGCAGCAGCTGCGGCGACCACACCTCGCCCGCCTGCGAGCGCCCCGGACTCACCTCGCGCACCTGATCTGCTGCAAGGCTCACCGGCGCCGCGAGGGCGCGCGCCACCACCTCCTGCGCTTTCGCGCCATGCGTTGCGAACACCATCTCCTCAGCCGCTGCCATCGAAGCACCTCCCGTATCAAGGCCCTGTGTTTACCCGCTTTGCCGCCCATGCTACACTGCGCGAAGCGACGAAATCAAGCGACGGGAGGCCCTCAATGGCACATAACGCCTCAGGTCGGCTTGCCCAGCAAGCCCTTGAGCTCACCCGCAACAAGCTGCTGGTCAGCTTGCGCTTCATGAACGCCGCGTTCGCCCATCTCAAGCTGCTGGCGCAACCCGGGCAGACCATCGCCACCGATGGCACCTACCTGCGCTACAGCCCGGCCGACGTGGCGCGTACCTTCGCGTCAAGCCCGGAGGAGCTTGCGCGCACATACCTGCACATCATGCTGCATGACGTGTTTCTGCACCCCTTCCCCAACCCGAACATGGACGCTGCGCGCTGGGATGCCGCATGCGATATAGCCGTCGAGGCGGTCATCACCCAGCTGGCGCTTCCGGCCACGGCAAGCCCGCGCGCCGCGCGCCAAACCGCCGCGCTCGCCCAGCTTCAAGCCGAATGCCCGCAGCTCACCGCCGAGGCCCTGTACCGCCACTTCACCGACCAGGGGATGGACGACCAGCAGCTCGCGCAGCTGGCCGCGCCCTTCGTTGCCGACGATCACGAGCCCTGGCACCGCATGGCGGCCGAGGAAGCCGCGCGCCGTCAGGCCCAAACGGGCGAGAAGCAGGAGAACGCCGCCGATTCCCCCGCCCCCGCGGCCGGCGAGGCGGGCAAGAACGGCACGGACATGCCCATGCCCGACGAGGCGCGCAAGGCAAAGCCCAATCACAAGGCCCACCGCGGCCTGTCGCTCGACGACATCACCGAGAAGGAGGCGCCCGAGCAGGCCCGCGGCGTACAGGCGAACCGCTTCGCCGACACCGTCAACCTCGATCGCTCGCGCGACCAGTGGAAGAACGCGGCGCTTGAAATGGGCGTGCAGCTCGACTCCTATATCAAGCTTTGGGGCGTGGAAGGCTCCAACCTTTCCATGAACCTGCGCTCGGTCACGCGCCGCAGGCAGGACTTCACCGCCTTTTTGCGCAAGTTCGCGCGCATGGGCGAGCACGTGCGAGTCAACGACGACGAGTTCGACTACGTCTACTATTGCTACGGCCTTTCACGCTACGGCAACCTGCCGCTGATCGAGCCTTTGGAATACGTCGAAGAACGGCGCATCCGCGACTTCGTCATAGCCATCGATACCTCCGCATCCACCAAAGACGGGCTGGTCAGGCGTTTCCTTGAGCGTACGTATTCCATCCTGTCGAGCGAGACGGGCTTTTTCACCCGCATGAACGTGCACCTGGTGCAATGCGACGCCGCCGTCACTGCCGTCGATTGCGTCCACAGCCTAGACGAGCTGGACGACTTCCTGGACAACGTGAAGATCGAAGGCCTGGGCGGAACCGATTTCCGGCCCGTATTCGCCTACGTCGAAGACGCGCTCGAACGAGGCGAGTTCCAAAACCTCGGCGGCCTTCTCTACTTCACCGACGGTCAAGGCACCTACCCCGCCCACAAGCCGTCCTTCGATACCGCCTTCGTGTTCCCCGACGCCGAGACCGCCGATGCAAGCGCACCGGTGCCGCCATGGGCCATGAAGGCCGTCCTCGACGAAACGTTTACCGAGCAGGCCGATGACCTGGCCTAGCACCACCCCATCGAGCAAGGAGCAGCCATGGATATCCAACAGGCGAAACAGCAGATCAAGTACACCATGCAGGCGTATTTCGCCAAAGACGAGTTCGGCGGCTACGCCCTGCCGCCGCAGCGTCAGCGCCCCATCTTCCTGCTAGGCGCGCCCGGCATCGGCAAAACCGCCATCGTCGAGCAGATCGCCCAGGAGCTTGAGGTGGGATTCGTTTCCTACTCCATGACCCACCACACGCGCCAAAGCGCGCTGGGCCTGCCGTTCATCGCCCAGAAGGAATACGGCGGGAAAACCTACGACGTGTCCGAATACACCATGAGCGAGATCATCGCCGCGGTCTACGATGCCATCGAGCAGACGGGGCATCGCGAGGGCATCCTGTTCCTCGACGAGATCAACTGCGTGTCGGAAACGCTCACGCCCGCCATGTTGCAGTTCCTGCAGTACAAGGTGTTCGGCCGCCACAAGGTTCCCGAGGGCTGGATCGTGGTAACTGCCGGCAACCCGCCCGAGTACAACCGCACGGCGCGCGACTTCGACCTGGCAACGTGGGACCGCTTGAAGCGCCTTGACGTGGAGCCCGACTTCCAGGCATGGCGCGAATACGCGCTCGGCCACGGCGTGCATCCGGCGGTTATCACCTACCTTGACGTCGAGCAGGACCACTTCTACCATCTGGAAACCACGCCGGACGGCAAGGAATTCGTCACGGCACGCGGTTGGGACGACCTGTCGAGCGCCATCAGGCTCTACGAGGCGCAGGACCTGCCCGTCGACGAGGTGCTCATCGGCCAATACGTGCAGGCGCCCCAGATTGCCAAGCGCTTCGCCGTGTACTACGACCTGTTCACGAAATATCGCGCCGACTATCAGGTGGACCGCGTGCTTGCAGGCACGGCCGGCCCCGAAGTGGTCGAGCGCGCGCAGGAGGCGCCCTTCGACGAGCGCGTGTCGGTAGTGGGCCTGCTCTCCGACGCGCTTGCAGGCGTGCTGCGCGAAGCGGTGCTCGAGGAAGGCGCCGTGGAGTTCGCGCACCCGCGCCTGGCGGCCATGCGCGACAAGCTTGAAGCCGCGGGCGCAGCCGACGCCACCGAGGAGGTGCGCGCGCAGGAGGCCGAGGTGCGCCGCTTGCTGCGTACCGACCGCGCAAGCGGGCTTTTGTCCGAGCAGAAGTATCGCTCCTACGAGCGCGCCATCGACATGCTGCAGCAGGCGCAGCACCTGGGAGCGCAAACCGGGTCGCTTACGTTCGACCAGGTCAAGGAAGCGTTCTCCAAGATGCTCGGCGGGCTTGAGAGCCGCGTCGAGCAGGGCGAGCAGGCACTTGACCGGGCGCTGGCGTTCGCCGAGCAGGCATTTGGCGAGGGCCAGGAGATGCTGCTGCTCATCACCGACCTCTCCGCGAACCGCTACAGCATGGCGTTTATCAACACCCACGGAAGCGAGCGCTTCTTCAAGCACAACAGCGCGCTTCTGTTCGGCGACCGCGGCGCCGACCTTGCCGCCCGCATCAAGCAGACCGCGCTTGACGAGGAATAGCGTAGACATCATGCGCCCGGCAGCCGAAAGACGCCGGGCGCACATCGAGCCGCCGTCGTTAAGACAGCGGCTCGATACGTTTTCCCGTTAGGCATCAACGACCCGGACGATGGCTATGGCAAAATGGAGAGCTCACGTTCGCAATGGGACGAAATCGCCTGCGTGGTGAAACCGCTCAATTGTTGCGTACGAACACGAAACGAAGCAGCTATGGCAAAGCGAACGCACCGGGCCTCAGCGTGTAAGCTGCGGCCCGGTGCGTTTACGGGAACCGATCGTCAACGGCGCTTTCCGCGCTCGGTAAATCCGCTACGCCCCTACATTCCCTTCCAGCACATCGGCAAGCGTGACGCGATCGATGTAAGCATTGATCGCAGCCCCCATGCCATGCCAGAATCCGCGGGCCTCGCATCCCTCCGCGTTATCGCATTTCCCCTCGTTATCGATGCATGCAACCGGCATGCACGAGCCTTCCGTGGCGCGCAGCACATCGCCGATGCGGATCTGGTCGGCGGATCGAGCCAGATAGTATCCGCCGCTCACGCCGCGGATGCTCTTCAGCACATCGGCGCGCACGAGCGCGCCGCCAAGCTGCTCAAGATATTTAACGGAAAGCCCCTGACGTTGCGCGGCTTGTCTCATGGTGACAAGCGAACCCGCCTCCCCCTGCTTGGCGATATCGATCATAAGCCTCAGGGCATAGCGCCCCCTTGTCGAAACCATCATCGTAGCTTCCCATCCTCACCTTATCGCGTCCCGCTTCCCCAACGAGACGTTCGCCTGCTTGCTTGCATAAGCGCGCAACCATCTCAAGATCACGCGCGATAACGCCTGCAAGAGCGTGCGCATCAGGCTAAAACCAACAATGTGATGAGCATATTAGAAGTAAGTTAGTATCATTTGAGTTAACGGCATTAACGCGCGTCAGCGGCTGGAAATCACTTTGAACGGCATCTGGAGACCCCGCGCTCATACCATGGACGGGCGCTCTGCACGCGATACCGTTTGCTACCATAGAGCTTATGAATACTCAGCATCGCAACGGGCGATCAGCCCGAACCTCATCATCAACGCGCAATGCGTCCACGAATCCCCAGGCCTCAACACCGATGGGCAACGCATCTGCACGATCCCGCACCTCTCCGTCGACGCGCAACGCATCCATGCGGTCCGGATCGACTCACCCTCAACAGCGCCCGCGTCGCAACGCCAGCGCCCGCAAGCCGATTGTCATCCTTGTGTTCGCGCTTGCGCTCATTGTCGTCGGCGTATCGGCATGCAACGCGACATCGGCGCTGCTCAACGGCTCATCACAGGAAGAAACCTCCCGCTCGGCCAATACGAGGCAGCCCTATGTCAGCCCCTACGATTTCTCTGGGCTCTCCCAGCAAAACGGCAGGTTCTCATACTCCGAGAACGGGGTCGAAAAGTCGCAAACGGGAATCGACGTGTCCGAGATGCAAGGCGTCATCGATTGGAAGCAGGTTGCAAACGATGGGATCCAGTTCGCCTTCGTGCGAGCCGGCTACCGCGGCACCACCGAAGGCGGGCTGTTTGCGGACGCCCGCTTAGACGAGAACCTTACCGGAGCAACCGACGCGGGCCTTCAGACCGGCGTGTACTTCTACTCGCAAGCCACCAGCGCCGAAGAGGCGCAAGAAGAGGCCGACTTCGTGCTAAGCCAACTTGACGGCCGCAAACTCGACCTTCCCATAACCTTCGACCATGAGAAGGATACAACGGTGAACGCACGCGGGAACAACGTGGACCGCGACACCCTCACAGCAGCCGCGCTAGCGTTCTGCCAACGCGTTGAGCAGGCGGGGTACCGCTCCATGGCATACGGCAACAAAGTGGATATCGCCCGCATGAACTTGGATAGCCTAGGCAACCGCCCCATCTGGTTTGCCGAATACAACGCGCTGCAGCCTTCCGGCCAATTCGACTTCGTGCTTTGGCAGTACAGCAACACCGGAAGCGTGGCGGGGATCTCCACCCCCGTCGACATGAACCTGCGCTTCACCGATATGCTGTAAACGCGAAATCTCCGCGTTCAGCAAAACCTGAAGCTTACTTGATGTGCTAGCGTGCGTAATGCAATCATCCGCAACGCGAAAGGCCGTTCATGAGCACCGATACCACCGCCCCGCTGCCCGCTGAGCTTTCCGAAAAGCACAAGGCCCTGAAGGAGCACCTGGCGAAACTGGGGGCAGTTGCCGTAGCGTTTTCCGGCGGTGTGGACTCCACCCTGCTGTTGAGCGTTGCCGCCGATGTGCTAGGCGACAATGCCGTTGCCATCACCGCTCGCGCGCAAATGATTCCCGCGCGAGAGATCCGCGAAGCAAGCGAATTTTGCACCGAACGCGGCATCCGCCACATGGTGATGGACATTGACGCCTTGTCCATACCAGGCTTCGCGGAGAACCCCGTAGACCGATGCTACTTTTGCAAAAGCGCATTGTTCGCCCGCATCATGGACCAGGCGGCGCGTCTGGGAATACCATACGTGGCCGAAGGCACCAATACCAGCGACCTAGGCGATTACCGCCCCGGGCTCAAAGCGCTTGGCGAGTTAAAGGTGGACAGCCCATTGCTGGCTGCAGGCTTATCGAAAGCCGACGTTCGCGCCCTGTCCCGCAAGCTCGGCCTTCCAACCTGGGACAAACCTTCTTACGCGTGCCTTGCAAGCCGCATCCCCTATAACGAGACCATCACCATCGAAAAGCTTCGATCCGTCGAATGCGCCGAAGATGCCTTGATGAACGCAGGATTTCATCAGGTCCGTTGTCGCGCGCATGGGAACCTTGCACGTATCGAGGCCGCCCCCGAGCAGCGAGCAGCGCTTATGGACGCGCTGATATCCACCGATCTATCCGAGCGCATACACGATGCAGGGTTTGCCTACGTGACCATCGACGCCGACGGCTATCGCACCGGCAGCCTGAACCAAAACGTTTCCGAATAGACCGAATGCGGCGACAACGCTGCAAGGCTGCAAGCTGCCGCCCATACGCAACATCCCCCGCCCTGCGCAAGCCGCAAACCGCCACCGCCAAGCGCAGCATGCGATCGCCCTACGCAAATTACCGGTGCAAGCAAGCGCTACGCAGCCGCTGCCGCTATCATCTGCACCGCAGCATGCGAGGCATGCTTGCTTTGCCAGCACCCCGCGCCGGCAAAGCAAGCCGCCGCAATCGCCCCATCAACCCACGATCGGCAAATAACCGCAGCTAGCTTTACGACCTGCGAGAGCTGCCGTACGCCGCGTTCTTGCGATTGCCGAATGCGCTGCCTTTGCGCGCGCTCTTCTTCAGGTCCTTGAGCACATCCGCCTCGCTTTCGCCTTCCACACCGGCGCGCAGGCGCACCACCTCGTCTCGCAAGCGAGCCGCCTCCTCGAAGTCCATGTTGCGCGACGCCTCGGCCATGTCCTCTTCCATGCTGGAGATGACGCGCAGCACCTCTTCGCGCGATAGCTCGGCAAGCTGCATGTTCACCTGCTCGGACGACACGTCGCCCATTTCCCCATGCACGTAGCTCATAATGTCGACGACCGCTTTCGTGACCGTTTTGGGCGTGATGCCGTGCTCTTCGTTGTATTCCATCTGGATCCTGCGACGACGGCGCGTCTCGGTGATGGCCAGGTCCATGGAATCGGTTGTCTTATCGGCATACATGATTACCTGGCCGTTAGCGTTGCGCGCCGCACGGCCGATGGTTTGGATCAGGCTGCGCTGGTTTCGCAGGAAGCCTTCCTTGTCGGCATCGAGGATGGCGACCAGCGTCACTTCCGGAAGGTCTAAGCCCTCGCGAAGCAAATTGATTCCCACCAGCACATCGAACTTGCCCAAACGCAGATCACGCAGGATATCCACGCGTTCAAGCGTGCCGATATCGCTATGCATGTAGCGGGCACGTATACCACGGTCCAAAAGGTGATCGGTCAAGTCCTCGGCCATCTTCTTCGTGAGCGTGGTTATAAGCACGCGCTCGTTGCGATCGGCGCGCTCCTTCGCCTCGTCGATGATGTCGTCGATCTGGCTTGCACTGCCGCGCACGATGATCTCGGGGTCCAACAAGCCGGTTGGGCGGATGATCTGCTCCACTTGCTGCTGGCTAACCTTCAGCTCATAATCGCCGGGCGTTGCCGATACGTAGACGAACTGCGGCACGCGCTCCTCGAACTCGTCGAAACGCAACGGGCGGTTATCCAAGCAGCTTGGCAACCTGAACCCGTGCTCGGTAAGGGTGATCTTGCGGCTGCGGTCTCCTTCATGCATGCCGCGGATTTGAGGCACCGTCACATGACTCTCGTCGATGATGCACAGGAAATCATCCGGGAAGTAATCGATCAGCGTGTAAGGAGGTTCTCCGGGCTCACGCCCATCAAGATGCCGCGAGTAGTTCTCGATGCCGCTGCAAAACCCCATGGTTTCCAACATCTCAAGATCGTAGTTCACGCGCATCTCCAACCGCTGGGCCTCAAGCAGCTTGCCCTCTTCCTTGAACTGCTGCAGGCGTCCACGCAGCTCTTCTTGGATGGTTTTGATGGCGTGCTCCATCTTCGGGCGCGCCGTCACGTAATGGGAGGCCGGCCAGATGGGCAGCGCCTCGTAGGTTTGCAAAACCTCGCCCGTGACGTTGTCTATCTCCGAGATCTGCTCTATTTCATCGCCCCAGAATTCCACGCGCACCGGATTGTCGGCATACGGCGGGAACACGTCCAGATTGTCTCCACGCACGCGGAACGTGCCGCGCTTCAGCTCATAATCGTTGCGATCGTATTGGATGTCGATAAGATCATGGATCATCTGGTCGCGATCGGTCTCCTTTTGTTTGTCGACGAACACGGCCATGCCCGCATAATCCATAGGGCTGCCGATACCGTAGATGCAGCTTACCGAAGCAACCACGATAACATCGCGCCTGGACAGCAGTGCGCTAGTGGCCGCGTGACGCAGCTTCTCAACCTCTTCGTTGATGGAGGCGTCCTTCTCGATGAACGTGTC
Source organism: uncultured Senegalimassilia sp. (assembly GCF_934630535.1). Taxonomy (GTDB): domain Bacteria; phylum Actinomycetota; class Coriobacteriia; order Coriobacteriales; family Eggerthellaceae; genus Senegalimassilia. Next base: position 68,709 of record NZ_CAKTVU010000003.1, on the reverse strand, counting down.
AGACGAGGGCACGTAGGCCTCAGGCTGGTAGTAATCGTAGTAGCTGACGAAATACACCACCGCGTTATCGGGGAAGAACTCCTTCAGCTCGCCTGCAAGCTGGGCGGCAAGCGTCTTGTTCGGCGCCATGACAAGCGTAGGCCGCTGCACCGCCTCGATGGTTTTCGCCATGGTAAACGTTTTGCCCGAGCCAGTGACGCCCAGCAGCGTTTGATAACGCAGCCCGTCCTCAACGCCTTGGGCCAGCTTTTCGATCGCCTGCGGCTGATCGCCTGAAGGCTCATATGGGCTGACCACGCGAAACGGCGTGTTCGCGAGGCGCACTTCGGGCAGCTTGCCCTCCATTGCCATACCCTCGATGTTCTTCAGATGGCTGCTCATATGCAATCACGTCCTCCGCAGGCGCTTCCCTTCGTTCAGTGCTCGAAGTCTAGCACGCCGAATTGAAAAGAACAAGTGTACGTTTTTCGGTTTGCGAATACGGGTAACGCAAAAAGCCCCCGCCGCACAGCGCGCCCGATCGAAATCGGGCGCGCAGCGCCGCAGGGGCCCGCGATGCTCATGCCGGTATGCTTAGCACACGATCGCGTTAGTCAAGCGTTTTGCTGTATTCGCGCCACCACTGCTCGACATGCTCGCGCAGCTGCTCGGGCGTGCCGTCGTTGTTGAACACCACATCGGCCTGCTCGATGCGATCTGCATCGCCGATTTGACGCGCGATGCGGCGGCGCACGTCCTCCTCGTCCCAGCCGCTTGCGACGGCGCGGGCAATGCGGTCGTCAAGCGGAGCGAGCACGGCGATGACCACATCGGCGCCGTTTGCCATGGACACCTGGCGGTTCTTGAAGACGGAGTACTCGACCACCACGGCCTTGTTTCCCTGGCGCTCAAGCTCGTCGAGCTGGTCGGTGAACGCCTCCTCGATGCGCGGCATGGTGATGCGGTTGAGCTTGCGCGTCTCCGCCGGCGTGGCGAAAGCCTTCGCCGCCACCTTCGAGCGCACGATCTGGCCGTCAGAGCCCAGGATATCGGCACCGAACGCCTCTACCAGATCGGCCTTGACCGTATCCCACAGCAGCACGTCATGCCCGACCTTGTCAAGATCGATAAACGGGACGCCCTGCTCGGCCAGAACCTTGCGGGCCGTCGATTTGCCGGCGCCCATGCCGCCGATGACGAACAGCTTCTTCATACCCATGCCTGCCTCCTTTGTCGGCATCGCCACGTTCCCTTCACGCATATCTTCATACTATGATACACGCACCGCACGGCCGAAACACACGGCACATGCCATCATTTGCCGACAGGTTACGGTAGGCGGCACTGGTATACTGGGGCGATGTGCTGCGGATCAAGGGAGCGCAGCAGATGAGAAGGGAAGCATCATGCCGGAAACGCCGGCTGGGAGCCACACACGCAATCGTTCGCGAAGCGGCTACGCGGCCCCCGCACACAACACGTACGCTCAACAACGTTCCGGCACGCACGGCCACGCCGCAAGCGGTTCATCCGCCCCATCGCGCTCTACCCGTCGCGCAAGCACCGCAACGGGCAGCCGTCACGACGGCGCATCGTCGCGCAACGCAAGCGCACCTCGGAACCCGGAACAACCCCAGCGCAAGAAATCGCGCTATATCCCCGCCCTCGACGGCCTGCGCGCGCTTGCCGTGCTCGGCGTCATCGCCTATCACATGGGTATGGCCTGGATACCCGGCGGCCTGCTCGGCGTCACCGTGTTCTTCGTGCTGTCAGGCTACCTCATCACCAGCCTGCTGCTTATCGAATGGGATTCCACGGGCACCATCAACTTGCCCCAATTCTGGCTGCGCCGCGTGAAACGCCTGTTCCCCGCCATCGCCTTCGTCATCATATGCACCGCCGTGCTCTGCACGCTGTTCGACCACAGCCTGCTCACGAAGCTGCGCGAGGACATGTGGGCTGCGCTTTGCTGGGTTACCAACTGGTGGTATATCCTGCGCGACGTATCCTACTTCGACGCGCTGGGCGCGCCCAGCCCCGTCACGCATTTCTGGTCGCTGGCCATCGAGGAGCAGTTCTACGTGGTTTGGCCCGTGGTGCTCATCCTTGCGCACAAGTTCGGCGTGAAGCGCAGCCATATGCGCAACGCCACCTTCGTGCTCGCACTGGCATCCGCGCTTGAGATGGCGCTTCTGTTCAATCCCGATGCCGACCCCTCGCGCGTGTACTACGGAACCGACACCCGCGCATTCAGCCTGCTCATCGGCGCATGGCTTGCCTTCGTATGGCCGTCGAACCAGCTCGGTGCGAACAACGAGATCCACCTGGACCGCAACGTGCGGCTGGCGCTCGACGCCGTAGGCGGTATCGCGCTCATAGGCTTGGTGGCCATGATGGCGGGCATCGAGGGCACGTCGGCGTTCATGTACCGCGGCGGCATCCTGCTCGCCTCCGTGATCACCATGGTCATCATCGCCGTCATCGTGCACCCGTCTAGCCTGTTGGCGAAGGTGTTCGCCGCAAAACCGCTCGTGTGGATCGGCCTGCACTCCTACGGCATGTACCTGTGGCACTACCCTATCCTTCTGCTTATGAACCCGCGCAGCAACATCGACGGCACCCCGTGGTGGATGTACCTGGTGGAGCTTGCCATCATCTTCGCCATCTCATGGTTCTCCTACAAGTTCGTGGAAGACCCCATCCGCCATGGAGCCATCGGGAAGTTCGTGGGCGACGTGCGCAGCGGGCAGATCCTGCTTGCCGATTGGCTCCGCACCCATGCCCTGCCCACAGCTGCGGCCTCCGTGCTCACCATCGTCTGCATCGGCGGGCTGATCTTCGTGCCCGACACCTCCGCACTTGAAGGCGGCGATCTGCTGAAGGACGAATCGGCGCATGTTGCAGGCCTGCCCGCAGACGCATCGGGCACCTCCGCTGCAGCCGAGAAACCCAAGCTCGATGTGCTCATGATCGGCGACTCGGTATCGGTGCGCGCCATCCCCAACTTCACCGAAACGTTCCCCTACGGCGCCATCGATGCCGCCGTGAACCGCCAGCTCACCGTTGGCGAGGAAGTGTACCGCTCCTATGCCGAGCAGGATATCGTGGGCGACGTGGTGGTGTTCGCCCTGGGAACGAACGGGCAGGCCACCGACGAGCAGCTGGACGACCTGCTTGGCGTGGTGGGCACCGACAAGCACGTGTTCTTCGTGAACACCCGCAGCCCGCAAAGCTGGATGGCGGAGACGAACGCTGCACTTGATCGCGCTGCCGAGCGTTACAGCAACGTGCAGGTCATCGATTGGTACAGCCTGAGCGCATCGCACGGCACCTGGTTCGATGGTGACGGCACGCACTTGTCCTCGGAAGGCGCGCAGGCTTATATCGACATGGTTCACGACGCTATCGGAAGCCTTCTACCCGAGCATAAGGAAGGCGACCAGGTGGCGCATGCCGAAACGCCTATGGAGGCCGCAACCTCGAAGGCCATCGCAGCCCAGCAGGCAGCCGTTGCCTCCATTGCCACCAACATAGCCAACAGCCTTGGAGAGCACCCGCAGGAGTAGACGCATCTAAGTCGACACGCGCTCAAACCGAACGATTTCGGGCCGCAATCGTATGCGAATCAATGCATCGCGATTGCGGCCCGATCTGCGTTAAGGGACAAGCGCTGATGATAGGCCCTTAACGCACGCCTCCTGCTTGATTCATGCTCATCGCAACCGTTTTCCGACCCTTAAGGTTTCCGATAACCGTGAACGATGAAGTCGCGTTAAAGGCAAATATGCTGTAGCTTTGCCGGCATTTCTCGCGCCTAGGAGAAGGATGCCTATTGTCGCGCAAAGATACGGCATCAAAGCTACAGCATCAACCGAATACCTTGTCGCCCTGCAGTCCCAGCCTTGGGGATCCTTCGGCAGCCCTCAGACACAACAAGGCCCCCGGCATGTGCCGAGGGCCTTGCAGATGCTAAGCGGTTGCTTGAAGCTTGAGGCTTAGGTCAGCCTATTCAGCCTGCTCTTCAGCGGGCTTGTCGGCCTTCTTCTCGCGCTTCTTAGCCGGCTTCTCCTCAACCTGGATGGACTCGTCCACGGGGATCTCGAAGCCCATCTCAGCAGCAGCAGCCTTCATGGACAGGCTGATGCGACGACGATCGGGGTTGATCTCCATGACCTTGACCTTGACCATGTCGCCGGGCTTGACGACCTGTGCAGGCGTGTCGATGTGACGCATGGCCATCTCGGAGATGTGCACCAGACCCTCGATGGACTGGCCCAGCTCGACGAAGGCGCCGAACGGAACGGTCTTGGTGACCTTGCCGTCGACGATGGAGCCGACCGGGTAGCTCTCGACCAGCTTGATCCACGGATCCTCGGTGGTCTGCTTCAGACCCAGGGAGATGCGCTCGCGCTGCAGATCGACGTCCAGAACCTCGACCTCGACCTCGTCGCCGACCTTGACGACCTCGGACGGATGGTTGACGTGGTTCCAGGACAGCTCGGAGATGTGGACCAGACCGTCGATGCCGCCCAGGTCAACGAAGGCGCCGAAGTCGACGATGCTGGAAACCGTGCCCTTGAGGCGCATGCCCTTGGACAGCTTGGAGAGGATCTCGGCGCGCTCGTTCTTGCGGCCTTCCTCAAGCAGCACGCGACGGGACAGGACAACGTTGTTGCGGTTGCGGTCCATCTCGATGACGCGGGCCTCGATCTCGGTGTGCAGGTACATGTCCAGGTCCTTGACGCGACGCAGGTCGACCAAAGACGCAGGCAGGAAGCCGCGCAGGCCGATGTCCAGGATCAGGCCGCCCTTGACAACCTCGATAACCTCGCCGGTGACGGTCTCGCCAGCCTTGAACTTCTCCTCGACGCTGATCCATGCGCGCTCGTACTCGGCACGCTTCTTGGACAGGATCAGACGGCCGTCCTTGTCCTCCTTCTGCAGGACCAGAGCCTCGATCTCGTCGCCGAGATTGACGATCTCGGACGGATCGGCGTCCTTGCGGATGGACAGCTCGCGGACGGGCACAACGCCCTCGGACTTGAATCCGATGTCCACCAGCACCTCGTCATGCTCGATCTTGACAACCGTGCCGTTGACCAGGTCGCCCTCGTCGAACTCGGTCAGCGTGCCGTCGATCATCTGGTTCATCTGATCGTTGGAGATGTCCTCGAAGTCGATGACGGACGTGTTCTTGATGTCGGTCAAAACGGACCCCTTCCATACTTTGCCGGGGACCCTTCGTCATGAATGATTGCTACATAAACCATGTTCGCTTGCAGGAGATGCTCCCTTTTAAGCAGTGCAACAAACATGTCTCGGGGGCCTACATTACCAATGCTTATGGGACCTTCCCATAAGCCAAACGAGTATACCACGCGCGGCGCGGCATCTAAACTACGATTTTCCAACGGCATTCCGCCCTGCACGATTTCTACGCGGAACGGAGCGGCCCTTCTGGTTTCCACGCCGCTTACGCGAACGGAAACGGATTCCCTACCGACCGCCGTCTTGCGCATCCGATTCAACCCGAATGCCCGGGGACGCGCAGGTCAAGCAGGGTCCTGTGCGCCGACGCAAGACGAGCTATTCCCCGCTATCGCGGCGACAATCGGGGCACACGCCGGAAAACGCCAGGTCAAAACCCGTTACTTTGAAGCCATAGTCGTTCACGATGCGCGCAAGGGGATCAACCCCTTCCGTTTCGATATCGAAAACGCCGCCGCAACGGCTGCACTTCGCATGAAAATGGTCGTCGCAGCGGAAATCGTAGCGGTCCGCCGCATTCGGCACGGGGATGCGCAAGACCTCCCCGCGATCCGACAACACGCTCAAGTTGCGGTACACGGTGGCGCGGGACACGTTGGGGTGATCGCGATGAACCACGTCGTATATGTCCGCCGACGTCGGGTGATTGTGCAGCGAGCGCACCGCATCGAGCACCACCGCACGCTGTTTGGTGTTGCGCGAGCCGCGCGGGCTCTGAACCTGTTCGTTCGCAGTCATCGCGTTGCTCCTATCCCTTTACTGGCTTTTTGCTTAATAGGATTTTATCTCGGTAGTATGTCAGGCGCAATCCGCTCACAACCATTCCATCGGCCTTCGCCAAGGGGACGCACATACGCATATAGGAAGGCCTCCCATTCCCGTTTCCCGGAAATGGGAGGCCTTCAAACTCCTTATGGACACATCGCGGTCGCAACTAGCTCGCGAAAGGCTAAATCGCCTCGTCTCCACGTTCGCCGGTGCGGATGCGCACCACCTCGTCGACCGGGAAGACGAAGATCTTGCCGTCTCCCACGTTGCCGGTTCGAGCGGTGGCGCTGATCACGTCGATAAGCGCATCCACCTCGGCATCGTCGCAGATGATCTCGAACTTCACCTTCGGCACCATGTTCAACAGCACCTCGGTGCCGCGGTAGTACTCCTTCCAGCCATGCTGGGACCCGCAGCCTTGCACCTGCGAGATGGTCATGCCCGAAACCTTTGCCGCAAACAGGGCGTCTTTGAGCGGCTCAAGCTTTTCAGGACGAACGATAGCGGTGATCTTCTTCATGGTTCAACTCCTTCCAATGCTAGCCGCAGCTTAGTCCAAGCCGATGTATGCAGGGTAAGCGGATTCGCCGTGGGCCGCAATGTCGAGGCCCTGAGCTTCCTTCTCCTCGCTAACGCGCAGGCTGCCCTTGAAGCAGGCCTTCACGATGAAAGCGAGCACCACATCGAGAATGCCGACGAACACGATGGTGATGGCGATGCCGGCGATCTGGCTGCACAGCAGGCTTACGTCGCCGGTGTACAGAAGGCCGCCGAAGTCGGTCCAGGACAGCTCGGGCACGCAGAAGATGCCGGTGCAGATGCCGCCCACGATGCCGCCGACCGCGTGGCAACCGAAAGCGTCGAGCGCGTCGTCGTAGCCGATCTTGGCCTTGCAGAACGAGATGGCGAAGTAGCAGATGGGAGAAACGATCAGGCCCATGATGATCGCAGCCCAGGGCTCGACGAAGCCGGCAGCCGGGGTGATGACGACCAGACCGGCGACAAGGCCGGTGGCGGCGCCGACGAGCGTGGGCTTGCCCACCTTCACGCGCTCGACGATCATCCAGGAGACGAGCGCCGCGCCGGAGGCGACCACGGTGTTGATCAGAGCCAGGCCCGCAACGCCGTCGGCCACGAACTCGGAACCGGCGTTGAAGCCGAACCAGCCGAACCACAGAAGCGCTGCACCCAAGGCCACGAACGGCACGTTATGCGGACGATAGCTCATCATGCCGAAGCCCTTGCGCTTGCCGAGCATGAGGCACAGGATAAGGCCGGTCAAACCAGAGGAGATGTGCACAACGTCGCCGCCGGCGAAGTCGAGCGCGCCGATGGTGTCGCCGATCAGGCTGCCGTCGCCGCCCCAGACCATGTGCGCCAAAGGCGGATACACCACGATGGTCCACAATGCCACGAACGCGCACACCGCGCCGAACTTCATACGGCCGGCAAGAGAACCCGTGATAATAGCGGTGGTGATCATACAGAACGCCATCTGGAAGATGAAGTCGATGATGGCAGGATACGTCGCATCCTCAGGAACCGCCTCGACCTCGGCAAGCATGTCCGTCACACCGCCCAGGAAGCCGAGCTGATCGAAGCCCCCGAAGAACGGGCTAGATCCGTCTCCACCGTACGCCAGCGACCAACCGCAGATCGTCCACGTGATCGCCACGATGCCGATGGCCGAGAACACCATGATCATCGTGTTCACAACGTTCTTTCGACGCGACAGGCCTCCGTAGAAAAACGCCAAACCCGGTGTCATGAGCAAGACGAGCATGGCGCATACCAGCATGAATGCCGTTGAACCCGTGTCATACATCGCGCTACCTCCTTCGTTTCCGATACCCATTCCCTCTGAGCACCTTTTTCTTACGCATTCGATAGTGCCACTGATTGACCTGGCCTTTTGGGCTGATCGGCATTGTTAACGAACCGGGAAACGCTTTGTAACGAGCACGAGACGCGGGTGTTACAATGTGGAAACAGGCGAACTTATTTGAAAGGAACGGGCTTATGGGCGTGCGATTCGTTGCCGTTGAAACGGACGAAGATCAGGAAAAGCTGGCAAAGCTGGCTGATGAGATTTGGCACGAGTACTGGCCCGCGATCATCGGTGATGCGCAGACCGACTACATGGTCGAAAAGTTCCAAAGCTTGGAAGCCATTAAACAGGATATGGCAGAACACGCCTACGAATACTGGTTCGTGGTCGACGAGGCCGGCAAAACCGTAGGCTACACCGGTGGGCGCGAGGAGCCGCAGACGAGCCGCTACTTCATTTCGAAGATTTACCTTCTGGCAGAAGAGCGCGGCAAGCATTATGCGTCGCAGATCATCGGCTTCTATACCGATACATGCCGCTCTCGCGACCTGCATAGCATGTATCTGACCGTCAACAAGCAGAACGATCTTGGAATCCGAGCCTATTACGGCAAAGGGTTCGTCACCATCGAATCCGTCAAGAACGACATCGGAGACGGGTTCGCCATGGACGATTACGTCATGGAAAAGGAAGCGTAGCTTCTTTCGCCTATGCGTCAGCAAGTCTCAAACGGCTTCGCGATACAGGAAAGGCCCCGCGTCCTTCGGTTCCGTTCTCCGATCTTATCGGCGAAAGCAGGTTCCGAACAGCGCGGGGCCTTTTCGTTTATATGATTATGGATCTGCTGGCTACAATGCCCGATAGCGCTGTTCCACGCTAGCGGCAATGCCCTCGGCATCAAGGCCCTGCTCGTGAAGCAGCTGGCCAACCCCGCCTTGCGTGACGAACTCGTCTTTGATACCCAGATTTAACGCCGGGGTATGCAATGCCATACGGGCCATCTCGCCGAGCACGCCTTCGCCAGCGCCGCCGGCGATTACGCCCTCCTCCACCGTGACGACCAGCTTCGTTTCGGCAGCTGCTCGAATAGCCTGCTCATCAAGCGGCTTCACCCAGCGCATATCCACAACACGGGCGCGAATCCCCTGCTCGGCAAGCAAGTCCGCCGCCTTGAGCGACTGACCCGCCATACGGCCGAACGCTAAAATGGCAAGGTCCTCGCCTTCGCGCACCACGCGCGCCTTGCCCTCCGGCAGCACCTCGACAGCCTCGGGCAGCGGGACGCCCTCGCCCTCGCCGCGCGGATAGCGGATGGCGAACGGGCCGCCCATCGCAAGCGCCGTATGCAGCGCATGCACAAGCTCGGCCTCGTTCGAAGGCGCCAGCACGCGCATGTTGGGCACCATGCGGGCATACACCAGATCGAACACGCCATGGTGCGTAGGTCCGTCGGCGCCGACGATGCCGGCGCGGTCGATGGCGAACACCACATCGAGCTTCGGCAGCGCCACGTTGATGATCATCTGATCGATAGCGCGCTGCATAAAGGTGGAGTACAACGCCACCACGGGCTTTTTGCCGTTCGCCGCCAGGCCGCCGGCGAAACCGACCGCATGCTCCTCGCAAATGCCCGTATCCACGAAGCGTTTCGGGAACTTCTCTGCAAACTCATCAAGGCCGGTGCCGCCCTTCATGGCAGCGGTGATGGCGACGATGTCGGGGTTGTTCTGCGCCTCGGCGACCAAAGCCTTGCCGAACACGTTGGTGTACTTCGGAGCAGAGGGCTTTCCTGATTTGATAACCTCGCCGGTTGCGATGTTGTAGGGCGCGATGCCGTGGAACTTCTCGGGATTGCGCACGGCGGGCATATAGCCTTGTCCTTTGCGCGTGACCACATGCATAAGCACCGGTCCGTCGGCATTCAACACGGCTCGCAGCGTTTCCCGCAGCTGCGCGATGTTGTGCCCGTCGATCGGCGCCGTGCACACGATGCCCAGCTGCTCGAAGATCATGGAATGGGGAATGACGAACTGCTTCATCGATTCTTTCATGCTGCGACCGAAGCTGGTGATGGCCTTGCCCACCGGACCGCTGCTCTCCAAATGCTCCTGCACGTTGTCGCGCGCCTGGCGGTACTGCGACGATGCGCGCATGTAACCAAGGTGCTTCATGAGCGCGCCGACGTTATGCGAGATGGACATCTCGTTGTCGTTCAAGATGATGACCATGGGCGTTTGAGCCTGGCCGATGTTGTTCAGCGCCTCGAATGCCATGCCGCCGGAAAGCGCCGCATCGCCGATAAGGGCAACGACCTTCTGGTCGGTTCCCGCCAGATCACGGGCCTCGGCCAAGCCGAGCGCCACCGAAAGAGAATCGGATGCGTGCCCGGAATAATGCACGTCGTAGGGGCTTTCGCTGGGCTTGGGGAACCCCGAAAGGCCGCCATAGGTGCGCAGCGTGCCGAAGTCCTTCAAGCGTCCGGTGACCAGCTTGTGCGCATACGCTTGATGCCCCACATCGAACACGATCTTATCCTTGGGGCAATCAAGCAGGCTGTGCAACGCCAGGATGATCTCCACCGCGCCCAAAGACGAGGCAACGTGACCACCGGTTTTCGAGGTGGTGGTCACGATCTCCTGACGGATCTCGCCCGCAAGTATAGACAGCTCCTCATTGCTGAGGAGCTTCAGGTCGGCAGGGGATGCGATTATGTCCAGAATGCGCTTATCGCTCATGCTGCGCCTTTCCTTTGTCATGCCATCCGATCGCCTTGCGCGACCTAGGCGGAAACGACGGCCTGGCTTTGCTGAGCCGCGCCGTCGTCCGCTTGACCTTCCATACGCGCATCCGCCGCTGATGCCGCAGATCGCGCGATGCCATCGGCAAGCTCTGCCGGGGCATCGGAGGCCAGCGCCTCTTGGACGCTGGCCTCATCAATACCCTGTTCAAGCAAATCGCTTGCACGAAGCCCCAGGCCAACCGCTTCCTCATAAAGGGAAAGCGCCTGATCCAAGGGCAAATCCTTATCGTTTACCGCCTCGACGATCTCATCAAGGCGGCTTTTGAGCTCCTCGAAGGATCCGTACGATTCCAATGCCACCGAATCGCGCCCTTACAGCACCAGGGGCTGCGCCGGGTCATCACCGGCGGGAGCAGCAGCAGCGCCGTCGTCGATGTCCTTGGCGATGCGGCCGAGCACGCCGTTGACGAAACGCGGGGAATCATCCTCGCCGCCGAAATCCTTCGCCAGCTCCACCGCCTCGTTGATGGCAACGCTGGTAGGCACGTCTTCCACGAACATGATCTCATAGGCGGCCAAGCGCAAGATGGAGCGGTCGACGATGGGCATGCGGCCCAGCGACCAGTTCTCCGCAGCAGCTTTCAGGCTGCCGTCGATGACGATGCGGTTCTGCTCGACGCCGCGCACCAGATCCTGAGCATACTGCGAAAGCGGGCCCTCCTCGGACGGGAAGACGCCTTCAGCTACGATCTGGGCCGCAGAAGCGCCCTTGATCTCGGCAGTGTACAGAACCTGCAGCGCGACGCGACGTGCCGTCGTGCGCTCGTGTCTTTTCGATGCCATGTGCAAATAATCCCCTGTGCTTCTTCTTGTTCCTAACGGTTGAACTGGACGCCGTCGATGTAGACGTCGACCGATCCAACCTGCGCGCCCACCTGGCTTGCAACGGCGTCCGCCACAGACTGGCGGACCGCAGCAGCCACGTCGGGCAGCACGTGTCCATAATAAACGTCGATGCGCACCGAGATCTGCAGCTTGTCGTTTTCATCCGCTGCGATCTCGATACCGGACGTGGAGGGCTTGCCGCCGAGCACGCCGCGGATGCCGCGGCTTGCCACGGGGGCGTTGCCCACGCTGGCAACGCCGTCCACGTCGGCTACGGCGATGGAGACGATGGTTTCGACGACGCCCGGCGCAAGCGCCATGCCGTCAACGGTCAAATCGCTCATAACACATCTCCCATCTGGGTTTCGATGAAGTCCGTGGTGGCCTCGCCAGCGCAGAACACCTGGTTATCCAGCACGCGGCGATGGAACGGCAGCGTGGTGGGGATGCCTTCGATGACGAACTCGTCAAGGGCGCGGCGACCGCGCGCCAGGCACTCCTCGCGATCCTGGCCGTGCACGATGAGCTTAGCCACCATGGAGTCATAGAACGGGCTGATCTTCGAGCCGGAATGCACGTATGCCTCCACGCGCACGCCCGGGCCCGCCGGGGGCTCGAAGCGCGTGATGGTGCCAGGGCACGGACGGAAGCCGTGCTCGGGGTCCTCGGCGTTGATGCGGAACTCCATGGCATGGCCGAACGGCGTGAAAGGCGCCCTATCGGCGCAGCTCATAGGCTCGCCGGAGGCGATGCGCAGCTGCTCTTTGATGATATCGGTGCCCGTGATCTGCTCGGATACCGGATGCTCCACCTGCACGCGCGTGTTCATTTCCATGAAGTAGAACTTGCCCGTGGTGTCCAGCAAAAACTCGATGGTGCCGGCATTGCGGTAGTCCACGGCGCGCACGGCCTTGATGGCGGCAACGCCCATGGCGCGGCGCAGCTCGTCGGTCAGCGCCGGCGAAGGGGCCTCCTCGATAAGCTTCTGGTGACGACGCTGCACGGAGCAGTCGCGCTCGCACAGGGCCACGTTGTTGCCGAAGTCGTCGGCGAGCACCTGGACCTCCACGTGACGCGGGCGCAGCACGAGCTTCTCAAGATACACCTCGTCGTTGCCGAACGCGGCGCCGGCCTCGGCGCGGGCTGCCTTGTAGTGCGATTCCAGGTCGGCGGGGTCGTGAACCTCGCGCATGCCCTTGCCGCCGCCGCCGGCGGTTGCCTTGATGAGCACGGGGTAACCCACGCTCTCGGCGAACTGACGGGCCTCCTCCACGGTGTCGATGCAGCCATCGGAACCGGGGACGGTGGGCACGCCGCAAGCCTTCATGGTCTCGCGGGCAGAGGACTTGTCGCCCATACGCTCGATGCACTCGGCGGAAGGGCCGATGAACACCAGGTCGTTGTCCGCGCAGGCGCGGGCGAAGTCGGCGTTTTCCGCCAGGAAGCCGTAGCCAGGATGGATGGCATCGGCTCCGGTGATGGTTGCCGCCGCGATGATGTTGGACATGACCAGGTAGCTTTTCGTGGCCTGAGCAGGACCGATGCACACCTTCTCGTCGGCATACCGCACGGGATAGGTGTTCTCGTCCTCGGTGGAGTACACCGCCACGGTCTTGACGCCCAGCTCCTTGCAGGCGCGCATGACGCGCAGGGCAACCTCGCCGCGGTTTGCGATGAGTACTTTCTTGAACATGTTACTGCTCCGAGATGGGCTGGACGGAATGGGGCTCGATGTAGAACAGCACGGTGCCGAACTCGACCGGATCGGCGTCCTTGACGCACACCTCGCGCACGGTACCCATCTCCTCGGCGGTGATCTCGTTCATGAGCTTCATAGCCTCGACGATGCACAGGGTCTGGTTGGCGGCAACCTCGTCGCCCACCTTCACGAACGCAGGCTCGCCCGGAGCGGGAGCTGCATAGAACGTGCCGACCATGGGGGCCTTCACGGCATACCAGTTGGCAGGACGCTCGGGCTCGGCGGCGGCAGCGGCCGGAGCGGCAGGGGCCGCTGCAGGAGCTGCGGGCGCGGCGGCGACTGCCGGAGCGGCGGCAACCGGTGCGGCGGCCGGCATTGCGCCGGGCATGCGCACGGCGATGCGCTGACCGCCGTCCTCGACCACGATCTCGCCTACGCCGCTTTCCTCGGCAACGCGAACCAGTTCGCGAATCTGGTTGATATCCACGTAATCGTCCTCCTTGGTATTGCTGGACTCCTCCTGCATGAGGAAGTCGACTTTCTCGGATGCGCGGTGCTTGCTTAAGAAGGTGCGCGCCTCGTTGGGGAACAGGGCGTACATGAGCACGTCCTCTTCGCTTTGGGCCAGATCGCCGACCTCTTCGACGACCTCGTCATAGGTGGTGGTGACCAGGCTTGACGGGGCAACGTCGTCGGGCAGCACCTGCGAATTGCCCGCGACCTTCTTCATGATCTCGGGATCGATGCGTCCCGGAGCCTTGCCGTAGTAGCCGCAGATGTAGTCCTTCATCTCCTTGGACACGACGCCCCAGCGCTTGCCGGTAAGCACGTTGAACACGGCCTGCGTGCCAACGATCTGGGACATGGGCGTGACGAGCGGCGGATAGCCGACCTCTGCACGCACGCGCGGGATCTCCTTCATGACCTCGGGAAGGCGATCGGATGCGTTCTGCACCTCGAGCTGGCTCATGAGGTTGGACATCATGCCGCCGGGCACCTGATGCGAGTACACCTGCATATGGATGAGCGAGGACACGCCGCGCTTGTAGTGGCTGCGCTTGCGCACTTCCTCCCAGTATTCGGCGATCTCGAAGAGCAGGTCCAGATCAAGGCCGGTGTCGTAGCGGCTTTCCTGCAGCGCCGCCACGATCATCTCGACGGCGGGCTGGGAGTTGCCGAACGCCAGCGGCGCGGATGCGGTGTCGACGATGGACACGCCCGCCTCGGCAGCCTTGAGGTAGTTGGCCGGGGCCATGCCGCCGACGTAGTGGCAGTGCAGGTGCACGGGCAGGCCGATCTCGGCGTTGAGGGCCTTCACGATGCGCTCGGCGCGGTACGGCGTCATAAGGCCGGCCATGTCCTTCACGCAGATGGAGTCGGCACCGAGCTCCTTGAGCTGCTGCGCGTACTCAAGGTAGCTGTCAAGCGTATGCACCGGGGAGATGGTGTAGGAGATGGCGCCTTCGAAGTGCCCGCCGCATTCGTTGACTGCCTCGGCGGTATCCACCACGTTGCGGATATCGTTGAGCGCGTCGAACACGCGGAACACGTGCACGCCGTTGCGCTTGGAAGCCTTGATGAAGCGGTTCACGATCTCGCGGGAATAATGCTTGTAGCCAACCAGGTTCTGACCTCGGGTGAGCATGGACAGCGGCGTGTTCGGCGTTGCCGCGTTGATGGAACGCAGGCGGTCCCACGGATTCTCATCCAAAAAGCGCATGCACGAGTCGAACGTCGCGCCGCCCCATGCCTCGATGGCCCAGTAGCCGACGCGATCCATCTTCGGCAGGATCGGCAGCATGTCGCCGATGCTCATGCGCGTGGCCCACAGGCTTTGCTGGCCGTCACGGATAGTGGTATCCATGATCTGAAGCCTTGACATGAACTCGCACCCCCTTCGTTTTCAAGTGATACAGACCGTATAGATCGAAACCAGGATTATAGAAGATACCGGAGCCGATACCGTGCGCACACGGCGAATTCACGGGCAAGAAACAGAAACGCCGCCCAGGCGGCGCGCTTCGCAAGCCGCCAAGCAGCGATGACCGACACATGCAGCGGCACCCATCGCGCACCAGAAGGAACTAATCCAAATACAACGAATGCGCCCTGAACGGGCGCATTCGGAGATATCGTCGCACTCGACGAAACATTTATTCATGCTTCGGTTCGCCAAACAAGGGCGGACACGGGCTTCCGCAAGCGTCTTTTGCCGTGTTTCAATCGCGCAGCAATAGCCGTTCGACGCGAAAGCACGATCATCGACCGCCGATGCGATGCGAGCTAGACGCGCTTGATGACGCGGCCGTCGCGGGTGTCGATCTGCAGCACGTCGCCGATCTCGACGAACGTGGGCACCTGCAGTTCGACGCCGGTCTCGAAGGTTGCCGGCTTGGTGGTGTTGGTGGCGGTGTCGCCCTTGAAGCCGGGCTCGGTGTGCGTGCACTCGAGCTCGACGAACATCTGCGGCTCGATGCTGATAAGCTCCTCGCCGGCGTACAGCAGGCTGGCCTCGTCGTTTTCCTTGAGCCACTTGGCGGTGTCGCCGACGGTCTCGGCGGGCATGCTCATCTGGTCGTAGGTGTTGGGATCCATGAAGTAGAAATCGGAACCGTCGTTGTACAGGTACGTCATCTTGCGGGTTTCCAGACGCACGGTATCGAACTTCGTGCCGGCGTTGAACGTGTAGTCGACCACGCGGCCGGTCTTGATGTCGCGAAGCTTCGTGCGGACGAAGGCGCCGCCCTTGCCGGGCTTGACATGCTGGAACTCGACGATGGTGCACATCTTGCCGTTGTTGACGATGCACATTCCGTTCTTGAAATCGGCGGTAGAGATAGCCACTGGTAGATCCTTTCAACCGTTCAGGCGACCAAGGCCGCCCCTTTAGTTCAACCCTTAAATTATAACCATGTCATGCGTAGATTGCGTGAAAACCTGGAATCCCGTTTCGGTGACCACGCCGAAATCCTCTAAACGCATGCCGAAATCGCCCTCCAGGTAGATGCCCGGCTCCACCGTGACCACGTTACCCGGGGCAAGCGGCTCCTTGTTGCGAGGCGACAACACGGGCTCCTCATGGATGTCGATGCCCACGCCATGGCCCAAGCCGTGACCCATCTTGCCGGCGAATCCGCCCGCCGCAAGGACGTCTTCGGCCATCTGGTGCATCTGCGCGCCGGTGATGCCGGGCCTGATAGCGGCTTCCACCTGCTCGTTGGCCTCGCGCAGCGTTTCGTAGGCTGCGCGCATCTGCGCGTCAGGCTGACCGACGAACACGGTGCGGGTCATGTCCGAACAATACCCGTGGGCGCGAGCGCCGAAGTCCATGACCACGCACTGCCCCGCCTCAAGCTTCGCCTCGCCCGGAATGGCATGCGGGCTCGCGCCGTTGGCGCCACAGGCCACGATGGAGGAGAACGCCAGGCCGGACGCGCCGTGACGCAGCATCCAGTCCTCAAGCTCGATCTGCACCTGCCGCTCGGTCATGCCCGGCTTCATATAGGTGACGATATAGGAGAACGCCGCATCGGTGATGGCCTGGGCCGCCTTCATGCGCGCAACCTCCGACGGCTCCTTGACCGCGCGCAACATTCGAACGAAGTCCGAGGTCTCGCGCAGCTGCGGAGATGCCGGAGCCTTGGCAAGGGCGCCCTCGAGCGCGCGGAACGCCGCAAGCGTCATGGAGTCCTCGATGCCGAGCACGATGCTCTCGGGCGCCGGCGAGCCGGCGGGCGCGTTCGCATGCCGACGCGCGAACACATCGGCAACCCATTCGCCATGGCCTTGGCGCGCATCGTCGACGGCGATGACGCCTTCGCCTTGCGCCGCCTTGCGCGCCGCGCCGCTGTAGCGGGAATCGGTGTGCAGCACTGCGTCATGCGGCGTCACCAGAAGCGCATGCGCCTGTTCGTCGTCGAACACGTCATCGAATGCCGTCAGCCATTCGATGCTGGCGGTGTCGCGCACCAAAAAAGTGCGAATGCCGTTTTCCGCCGCCGCATCGCGCAGCCGTTCCAAACGCCCTGCTGCCTGGGCTTTCATGCTATCCGTCAATGAGATCACGACCTGCCACGATAACCTGACCTGGAGCATAACGCCCCTCGAAGCCCTCGCCCAGGCGCTCGGTCACGCCTTCGAGCAGGATGTCGAGCGCATCGTTGTAGCCGGCGAAGCCGTGGCCCTTGACCTGGGCCACGCACGCCGGGGCGATCACCGAGATATGGCGGAACGCCTCGCGCGTGCTTACGTCGGAGATGTGCACCTCGACGCACGGCGTGCTCACGCTGCCCAAAGCATCGCGCAGCGCATAGGAATAATGGGTATGCGCACCGGGGTTGTACACGATGCCGTCGCACGTGCCGTGCGTGGCGTGGATCTTATCGACCAGGTCGCCTTCATGGTTCGACTGGAAGCACTCCACCTCGCAGCCGTGCGCCTGGGCATATTCGGCGAAGCCGGATTCAAGGTCGCTTAAGGTATCGTTGCCGTACACGCCCGGCTCGCGGATGCCGAGCATGTTCAGATTAGGCCCGTTGATCAGCAGGATCTTCTTCATATCGCATGCCTTTCGTTGCTGTTTGCCGCCGCTTTCAGCGTATGCTCGAAACGTCGCATGACCTTGTTCGTCTTTGCGAACCCCTCAAAGGCCGCGCCGCGCTCAGGTCTGTTCGGAAAAGGAGGAAGCTAGCGTCGCTTCTGCGCGAAATACGCCTCCAGCTCTTCTAGGATGACGCCATCGGCCACATCGCGAAGCTGCCACTGCCCCACATCATGCAAGCACACGAAGCGAACCTGCCCGTGACGCGCCTTCTTATCGCGCTTCATCGTTTCAAGCACCTGCGCCGGGGAAGCCTCCCAGTCAAGCTCGGGCAAGCCCAGGTCGTCGAGCAGCTGCGCCTGCGCCTGGGCAAGCTCTGCCGGCATGTCGGCAAGCCGCATGCCCATACGGGCTGCGAAGCGCATGCCCTCGGCGACCGCATGCCCGTGGCTGTACGTGCCATATCCCGACAGCTTCTCAATGGCATGGGCCAACGTGTGGCCATAGTTCAGACACTCGCGCACGCCGCGGCTTTCCGTTTTATCCTGCGCCACCACATCGGCCTTGAAGACCACGCAGCGGGCGATAGCCTCGGAGACGGCATCGGACCGACGATCGACCATTGCCGGCGCCTGATCGGAGAGCCAGAAGAAGAACTCGTCACCATCGATGAGCGCGGTTTTCGCCACCTCGCCGCAACCGCATGCCCACTCGCGAGGCGGCAACGTTGCCAGCACATCGGTGTCGGCGCACACGAACGCGGGCTGCTTGAACGCACCTACCAGATTCTTGCCGGCGGACAGGTTCACGCCCGTTTTCCCGCCCACGCTGGAATCGACCATGGAAAGGAGCGTGGTGGGAACCTGCACCACCTGCACGCCGCGCATGTAGGTTGCCGCGGCAAAACCCGCCAGATCGCCCACGCAGCCGCCGCCAAGCGCGACCACGACGCAATCGCGCTCGAGCGCCAAAGCAGCCATAGCCTCGAGCACCTCGCCGAGCACCGTGAGCGACTTCGCCTCCTCGCCTGCAGGAACGCAGATGTCGGAAACGCGATACCCCGCCTGGGCAAGCGAAGCCTTCGCGCGGGCCAAGTACAGCGGCCCGACGTTCGTATCGGTGATGACGAGCACCTGCTGCGCGTCGGCGATAGCCGGCACGCCGCGCATGGACGCCCCTAGGGCATCAAGCACCCCGGCGCCGATGCGCACGCTGTAGGCATCTTCGCCGGGGATGTTCACCACTACCCTTGTCGCAGACACAGCACGCCTTCCTTCTCGAGGATCTCCTGGATCTCCTGCGCCACGACGTTGATGGATTTGCCCACGGTGTCGATCGATACGCTGGCAACGTCCTCGTACATGGGCAAACGACCGGCGATGGTCCGTTGCGCGGTCTCAAGGTCCTTGAACAGCGGGCGCGTGGACACATCGCTGACGCGATCGACCGCCTGTTCGGCGGTGACCTGCAAATACACCACGAAACCGTTGTTCTTCAGAATCTCGCGGTTCTCCTCGCGCAGTACGATGCCGCCACCGCAGGACACAAGCATGGGGCCCTTGTGGGCGAACTCGTCGAGCGCCTGAGTCTCCATGTCGCGAAACGCCTGCTCGCCCTGTTCCGCGAAGATCTGGTTGATAGCCCTGCGTTCGCGACGCTCGATGTAGGCGTCCAGGTCGATGGTGGCCAGGCCGCACTGACGGGCCAAACGGCGAGACGTGGAGGTTTTACCCGCGACCATGAAGCCCACGAAGAACACGTTGCGCGTCAGCTCGTACGTAGGGCGCGCATGGGGCTTGATCTCGGGGTTGTTGACGACGGCGACGACCTCGTCGGGGGTGGTGACCGACAGCGTGTACGCTACCGGATTGCTTTCCGGGGTGATATCGCCGTTTTTTGCATCCTGCTGTTCCATGATGATCCTCCTGGCTGGTTAGCGCGACACGGTGTTCAACCGCTGCTTGTATGCTTTGATCGCCGCCTTGATATCGGCCATGTTGTCGGAGCCGAACTTGCGCATATACGCGTCCGCTATGGCGAACGCCACCTCACCCTCGGCGACTACCGCGCACGCCGGCACGGCGCACACGTCGCTTCGCTCCTTGGAGGCCTGAGCCACCTCGAGCGTGTCAAGGTTCACGGTTTGCAGCGGCTGCATAAGCGTGGGAATGGGCTTCATGGCAGCCGTAACCACCAAGGGCATGCCCGTGGTCATGCCGCCCTCAAGACCGCCCGCGTTGTTGGATGCGCGCGTGAACTCGGCTTTTGCCCGGTCGAGCAAGATGGGGTCGTGCACCTGCGAACCGGGCTTGCGGGCCGTCTCGAAGCCCATGCCGAATTCGACCCCCTTGATGGCGGGGATGCTGAACAGAGCGCCGCCGATGGTGGAGGTCAGACGCTCTGTGGGCACGGCGTAACCGCCGACGCCCGGCAAAAGACCGCGCACGACCACGCGGAACGTCCCTCCCAAGCTGTCCTTGTTCGTGATTGCCCGATCGATCTCGCGCTTCATGGCCTCGCTTGCCTCCGCATCGGGGCAACGGACCTCGCTCGTCTCGATCTCAAGGGGCGTATAACGCGCCGCGTTCATGAAGGGGTCGTCTTCCTTCATGACGGCGCTCCCGATGCCGGTGACATAGGAGAAGATCTCCACGCCCAGATCGGCTAGGAATTCGCGTGCGATGCCCGCCGCCGCAACGCGCGGCGCAGTGGTGCGGGCGCTTGAGCGCTCGAGGATGTTGCGGCAGTCATCGGTGTTGGTCTTCAACGCGCCCACCAGATCCGCGTGACCCGGACGAGGGGTCACCTCTCGAACCAGGTCGAGCGGCGGCTCGCCGAACGGGGCCATGCGCTCGGTCCAGTTTTCCCAATCCCTGTTGGCAACAAGCATGGCAACGGGGCTTCCTATGGTGCGCCCGAAGCGCACGCCGGAAATCACCTGCGCCGTATCGCGCTCGATCTTCATACGTCCACCCCGGCCGTAGCCTGCCTGGCGGCGCGCTAGATCTACGTTGATCTGCTCCTCGGATATCTTAAGGCCCGCCGGCACGTCCTCGACGATGGCGACCAAGCCCTGTCCATGACTCTCTCCTGCTGTGTAGTAGCGCATGCTGCTCTCTTTTCGTGCTAATGCGCGGCATTCTTTTTTTCGCCGCGCCGATACGGGTGGCTATGATTACATTACGCGCGCGGACAATCGAATCCGGCGGCGTCGGCCATAAGGTTGAACAGCTCCGCCTCGGAATACGGTATCTCCACTTCCGCTATATCGGACACGATGAGCGCCGAGGCCACCGCTTGAGCCACCAGCATGCCCCCGCCGTTGAAAGCCGCCTTGCAATCCGCCTGAAGGGCATCGGACACCAGCTTCGTGCGCCCCGATGCGTATACGGCGTCCATAACCACCTGGCCCGGGCGCAAAAGCCCCGTATCGAACGGAGCCGGATCGTCGGGCTTCATTCCCACCGGAGTGGCGTTGATGATGATGTCCGCAGAGCCCAACGCCCCCGACGACGTGGTATAGCTGCCGAACTTGAACGTCGGCTTCGTGTAGGCTTCGCGAAAGCTGCGATGCCCTTCCTTCACAGCGGGGAAATCGATGGTGGCGTTGGCCAGCTTGCCGAAACGTTCAAGGTAGGCGTCCAGCACGCTATGCGCGCGCTCCTTGTCGCGCGAGAGCAGCAACAACACGTCGGCACCGGCGATAGCGCACGCATGAAGGATGGACAGCGCCGTGGGGCCCGTTCCGCACACAACCACGCGCTTGCCCCTGAAGTTCACGCCTGCAAGCTCGAGAAACTTGACGCACCCATCGCCGTCGGTATTGAAGCCGATCAGCTGACCGTCCTTGCGGACAAGCACGTTGGCGCCCTGCGCAAGCTGCGCGCTGGCAGCCTTGCGCGTTGCGGCCTGAAAGGCCAATGGCTTATAAGGGGTGGTGATGTTCACGGACAGGAACTCTCGCGCATCCAGAAAAGCGCGGGCGTCGTCCAGCTCGGCGAAATCGGCAAGGGCATAGGTCCAAGGCAGACCCAGCCTTTCGTATAACGCGTTGTACATTACCGGCGATTTCGAATGCGCGACCGGATGCCCCAGGATATAGAGGCGCTCGCCTTCGCTCTGCTCGGTCATGGAATTCCTTCCTGGTCGATCAAGGGCCTGCAGTTTAGCAGGGATTTCATCATACCAATGCATACTAGCTTTGTAGGGGTTAATTCCCCCATGAGGCCCATCAAATAGGCGGTTTCGCTACTTTTCCTGCGCCATGACGTTTTGTGCGCTCGGATGATCGGTCGCATGCGCCTGCACGGGCTGCGGAACGCCCTCGGGAACCGCCCCGCCAAGAATGGCCTGCTCCACCATGCGCACGTACTTCGTGTGCCGCAAATCCTGCTCCGCCAACGGCGCCAGCAGGTACGCCGACATTCCGGCGTTATGCGCAGCAAGCACGTCGGTGGAGAGCTGATCGCCGACCATAACGGTCTCGCTGCGCTTCGCCCCAAGCATGGAGCACGCCGCGAACAACGCCACCGGCAAGGGCTTCATGGCCTTTGCGATGATGGGCATGGACAAGCGGTTCGCAAGCTCATGCACGTTTTTGTGCCAATTGTTCGACACCAGGCAGAACTGCACGCCGGCGTCTCGGGCTTGAGCAAGCCACAGGCCCACATCGCGTGGGACATCGTGCGTTGCGCGGGACAGGATGGTGTTATCGATGTCCAACAAAACATAGCGGAACCCGCATGCAAGCAGGTCCCGTTCTATATTGATATGCGATATGCGGGAGAAGTAGCGCTCCGGCTGCAGGTACGACATGGATCCCCTTACGAGAACGCGGCCTTATGCTCGTCATAGGTCTCGCTGAACGTGTACTTGTCATCTTGGAAATAGAAGAAGTAATACTTGCCCAACGCATCCTGATTCGGCGAACATACGGCCTGCAGGCATTCGATGGAAGGCGAGCAGATCGGCGTAGGCGGAAGGCCGGCGTTGCTGTAGGTGCTATACGGGCTGTTCGCGTGCACTTCCTCGGCGGTGGGGTCATGCCCAACCTCGTAGGCGGTAGTGGCGTCGCTTTGCAGGTAGCCATAGCTCGGCTCGCCCTTGGTGGTCAGGCGATTGTAGAACACGGCGGCCACCTGGGCGCGAATCGTCTCATCCCCGCTCGATTCCTTTTCCACGATGGATGCCAGGTTCACGGTCTCGTACACGGAAAGACCCTGGGATTCGGGATAAGACCAGTCAAGCCCCGCCGTTTCGACCTGGAATTGGGAAAGCATCGCGCGAATCAAGCTATCCGCCGTGGCGTCGGAGGCGACATCATAGGTTTTCGGGAATAGGAAGCCCTCAAGGCTGTTCGTGCCCGCCGATTTCAAGAAGCCGTAATCACCCGCATACACGCTGGCGTCCGATGCCGCCTGCTTGAAGGCATCGGCGCTGATGCGCCCGTTGGTGGCGCTTTCCACCGCCGAAGCGATCTCGCTTAAGCGATACCCTTCGGGGATGGTGAGCACGGCATCGGAAACCGGGCCGTTGCGCAATGCCGAGATGATGTCATCGACCGATACGCCGCCGCTGAAGGTATACGTACCGGGCTTGAGATCGGACCCGGCATCCAAATCCTTCACGCGCTCGGTGAACTCCTTGGCCGACCCCACCAGCTTGGCATCCACAAGCGAGGAGCCTATGGTGTTTGCCGATGCTCCATCGTTGACGGTGATGGTTGCCTGTTGATCCTCGGCCAACAGGTCGACCTTCGGCGAAACGCAGCTGGCAACCGAAGAGCCTACGAACCACAGGATTCCGATGCCCAGAAGCGCCAACACGACAAGGAACACGTAATGAGGAACCTTGGACCGCTTGGGCTGGATGAAGCTGGTATCGTACGTGCGGAACATACGGTCGCCGCGCGCGTGCGCCGAGCGTGCCGCATGAGTTGGGCGACGGGAATAGGTCACTTGCCTACGAGGGGACATTTACACTACCTTTCGCCTGCATGGCGGGCATCAAGCCACGCCTGAAGGAACACACTTGCTGCAATCATATCTATCTTGCCGCGCATATCGCGCTCCGACATGCCGCTTTCACGCAAACTGCGCTTCGCCTCCTGCGAGCTGAGACGCTCATCAGTGAACTCCACAGGCAGGCCCGCCGCCTTTCCGATGCTAGCGGCGACGCCACGGATGCGGCTGGCCTGAGGCCCCTCCTCACCCGAAAGCGTGTAGGGCAACCCCGACAAGATGAGCTCCGGCTCCCAATCCTCGAGCACGCGTTTCCAGCTTTTAGCGTTGGAAAGAACCTCGTTCGCGGGAAGCACGCAAACAGGGGATGCCACGCGCTCGCGCGGGTCGCTGACCGCCACCCCGATGCGCGTCTGACCGATATCCAGTGCAAGAATCCTCATTGCCAACCTAACCTCAGGTAACGGACCGATACGAAAAACGCCCCGCTGCCAAAGGCGGCGGGGCGTGAAAACCGCTTGAAAAGCTACAGCAGCATCTTGCGAGCGGCCTCGAGCGCATCATCGATGCCCGCGGCGTTCTTGCCGCCGGCCTGCGCCATGGCCGGCTTGCCGCCGCCACCGCCCTGCACGCAGGGTGCGATCGCCTTGATGACGGCGCCGGCGTTGAAGCCGGCCTCGACGGCCTCGGGCGTGCCTGCGGCCATCAACACGGCCTTGCCGTCCTTCTCGCCGATGAGCACGCATGCGCCGGGCTCGGCCATACGGGCGGACAGGACATCCCAACCGTTGCGAAGGCCGCCTGCGTCGGCGATCTTCACGCGGGAGATAACCACAGGGTAACCTGCCGCGGACTTCACGGCGGAGTCGACGAGCTTGGTGATGTTGTCGTCGGACACGATGCCCTTGGTCTGCTTGGCCTTCTTCTGGAACTCGCGCAGCTGCTTGACGTTGGCGGCGGTGCGCTCGGACACGTCGAACAACGGGACGCGCAGCTCTTCGGCGGTTTCCTTCAGCTCGGCCTCCACCTTGTTGATGTAATCAAGGGCGCCGTAGCTGGTAACCGCCTCGATGCGACGCACGTTGGCGCCCACGCTGGTTTCGGAGGCGATCTTCATGATGCCGATCTCGGCGGTGTTGGCCACATGGCAGCCGCCGCACAGCTCGCGGGAGAACCCGCCGCACTCGACGACGCGCACCTGATCGCCGTACTTCTCGCCGAACAGCGCGGTGACGCCGCTTTCGCGGGCCGCGTCAAGCGAGGTCTCGTAGATGTTGGTGGGCGTTGCGGACATGATGAACTCGTTGGCGACGCGCTCCACCTGTGCCAGCTGCTCGGCCGTGACCGCGGCGAAGTGCGTGAAGTCGAAGCGAAGGCGATCGGGACCCACGTAGCTGCCAGCCTGGGAGACGTGCTCGCCAAGCACCTGACGCAGCGCAGCATGCAGGATATGCGTGGCAGTGTGGTTGCGCGTGACGCGAGCACGGCGATCCGCATCCACGGAGGCCGTGACGGCAGCGCCCTGGGAAAGAGCGCCCTCGAGCACCTTCACCACGTGGCACACGAGACCCTTCTCGGGCGCCTTCGTATCGACGACCTGCACCTTGACGCCATCGGCCTCGATGACGCCCGTGTCCCCCACTTCGCCGCCCATCTCGGCATAGAACGGGGTTACGTCCAGAACCGCTTCGCCGGTTTGACCAGCCTTCAGCTCGGTCACACGCTCGCCATCGGCGATAAGCGCGCTGACCGTTGCCTGGGCGGAAAGATTCTGATAGCCGACGAAATTCGTGGCGCCGAGCTCCTTGAGCAGCTCGGCGTGGATGCCGCCGTACGTGGACCAGGCCGCCTCGGCGTCCTTGACGTTGGCCGCACGAGCGCGGTCGCGCTGCGCCTCCATGCAACGCTCGAAGCCCTCCATATCCACGACGACGCCGCGCTCCTCGCACAGCTCGCGCGTGATGTCCACAGGGAAACCGTACGTGTCGTGCAACGTGAACGCCTGCTCGCCGGGAAGCGTGGCGCCCTCGAGCTTGTCAAGGGACTCGGACAGGAACGCACGGCCCTGGCGCAGGTTGGCGCCGAAGCGCTCCTCCTCGGACAGGATGATGCCACGGATAAGCTCACGGTTATCGATGACCTCGGGGTACACGCTGCCCATGAGCTTGACCAACTCGTCCACGTATTCGTTAAGGAACGGCTTGTCCAGGCCCAGCATGTGGCCCTTCATGACGGCACGACGCAGCAGGCGGCGCAACACGTAGCCGCGACCCTCGTTCGAGGGCAGGATGCCGTCGGCGATCATGAACGTGACCGAACGGCTGTGATCGGCCATGATGCGCAGGCACAGATCGGCGGCCTCGTCCTTGCCGTATTCGACGCCGGCCAGACGCTCGCCCACGCCGACCAGGCTGCGCAGCACGTCGGTATCGTAGTTGTTCGTGACGCCCTGCATGATGGCGGCCATGCGCTCAAGGCCCATGCCGGTGTCGATGTTCTTGGTCTTAAGCGGGGCCAGCGTACCGTCCTCCTGGCCGTCGTACTGGGTGAACACGCAGTTCCAATACTCAAGGAAGCGATCGCAATCGCAACCCGGCTTGCAGTCGGGATCGCCGCAACCTACCTCGGGGCCCTGATCGAAGTAGATCTCGGAGCACGGGCCGCACGGGCCGGTAGGTCCGGCGCGCCAGAAGTTGTCATCCTCGCCCAAACGGGAGATATGGTCTTCGGCCACGCCGAGCGACTTCCAGATCTCGATGGTCTCGTCATCGTCCTCGAACACGGTGAAGTACAGCTTGTCCTTCGGAAGGCCGAGCACCTCCGTGGAGAACTCGAAGGCCCAGGCGCACATCTCGTGCTTGAAATAGCAGCCGAAGCTGAAGTTGCCCAGCATCTCGAAGAACGACAGGTGACGGGCATCGCCGATGTTGTCGATGTCGTTGGTGCGCACGCATTTCTGCACCGTGGTAGTGCCGATATATGCGGAATCAAGCTCCTTCTGATGAAGGAAGTAGGGCTTGAACTGCACCATGCCTGCGCTGGTGAGCAGAAGCGAAGGGTCATCGGGGATAAGGGAGGAGGACGGCATGCGTTTGCAGCCCTTGCTCTCGAAGAACTTCAAGTACTTCTCGCGGATCTCCGCGCTAGTCATGTACTCCATGTGCCTGTCTTTCTAACTATGCCTTGCCATAAATCGGCGCGCGTGCGCCCTATTGCCGACCGTCGTCGCGACGTTGCTCTTTGCTGCGGCCCACCTTCGGAAGGGAGAAGCCCGCCGAGGCGTCCGGATGAGGGGACGTTGCATCGGCGATGGGATCGAGCGATCCGTCGGATCGAGGCGTGCCCTGGAAGAACACGCCGTCCTCGGCAACCAGCTGGCGCCCGGTTTGCTTCTCGAAATAATACACGAAAACAGACTTCATGACCGCCACGGCGGGAATAGAGGCCAGCATGCCCACAAGCGAACCGGTGAAGCCGCTCATGGCCCCACCGATCGCGCTGCCCGCCATCAAGGCGATAAGGGTGAGCGCCGGATGGATATCCACCGATGAGGCCATGATCTTCGGGGATATGAACGTGTACACCGCCTGCTGGATGATGATGGTGCCGAGCAGCGCGACCAAAGCGATCCACGGGCTGACGAACACGCCCACGAGGGCCGCCAGGGCGCCGCCAAGCCACGGGCCCACGATGGGGATGATGTTCAAAATACCGGCGATGATGCCGAGTGCAGCGTAATTGGGGATGCCGGAGACGGCGAACAGCACGCCGCACGCCGCGCCGATGATACCGCATTGGATGAGGGTGCCTTTGATATAGCCGCCCATGACGCGCGTGAACGTGACATGCAGCATATCCATGGTCTCGCGACGGGAAGGGCCTGCCAATCGCATGGTCTCGCGACCGAGCGCCGGAAGCTCGATGAGAATCCAAAACGCTATGACCAGGGCAAAACCTATCGCTATGCCCGTGTTCACCACGCCGGCGCCGATGGCGACCATGCCCGTGGCGCTCTGACGCGCCACGTCGGACGCCGCCGATCCCATGGAGGACAGGGCTTCGTTCATGTACGTTTGCACCGTGTTGTTCTGGAACACGTCGGAATAGCGAGCATACACGCCGTTGGCCCAGCTCATGAAGTCGTTGATGTAGCCGGGGATGCTCTGTACGAGGTTGGTGAACTGCTCTCCAAAGCCGAACGCCGGGGAGAGCATGAGGAAGCTGACGAGAGCCAGCACGGCAATCATGAGCACATAGGCGATCCCCGTTCCCGCCGGGCGCGGGATGCCCTTGGATTCCAGCTTGTTCACCGTGCCGCGGAGGCAGAACACGATGACCAGCGTCCAGAGCAAGATGCCGATCGGGACGCTGAGGATATTGATAAGGTAGACCGCTGCGCCTGTAAGTAGAATGGCCCCTACCGCCGTCCATACGGCAAGGAACCGTCGGCGGGCCTTTTCCATCGCAACATCGGGATTGGTTGTCACGATATCAGCTCCTAGCGCTCCTGGGGGGTATCGCCCGCCTGGGGAGCATACGTGAAATACGCGGGCTGTTCCGGCTGGTCATCGGGCTGGACCTGCTGGGGCGCATCGTCGTCGTTCGCCTGGGCCTTGGAAGGGGCGACACTCTCAGCATCGGCGCCTTCGTCCGGCACGCCTGCCAATGCGGCTGCCTGGGCTTTCGCCTTCGCCTCGCCAAGGGCGACCGATTCATCGCTTGCATGCTTGGACTTGAGCTTCTCGCGAACCTTCGACGTTACGTTGTTCATGATCTCCATGGGGGCGTTCGTGGCAGCCTCGACCGCGCCAACCGCATTCGAAGCGGAGTCGGTGATGTCGCTCACGTCCTCGAGGATCTGGTCGAGGCGCATAATCTCGAGGTTCGCCGCATCCACCGTCAAAGACACGCGATCGACGAGCGGATCTACCTTGTCCATAGCGGGCTCAAGCGATTTCGTGATGCGCTGCACGCTTTCCAGCGTCGGATCGAGCTGCTCCTTCATTTTGTCGACCGTGGTACGCGTTTTACGCACAGTGATAACAAGCTCGATCACGAACCACACCAAAGCCACGCCGAGCACCACGTACACGATAGGCAAAACCACGCCCATAACTTCGCCGAAATCCACCAGACGCCTCCTTCATATATCCATATACGCCGCCAACTATAGCATGCAGCCCTGGATTCTACTCCGCCGACGCATACGTTTACACCCGCCGTTCATAGCGGTTGCGATGCGGTTACCTTCAACTAGACGTGGGGTTTTGCCCGCAACCTTGACGATAGGCAGCTTAACGGGCGTCCGGTCCATCGCCCTCCGACGCCTTGCGCCTAACCGACTCCCCTTGCCCGCTGGGTCGATTATCCTGCGCAGCGTCGGTTTGCCGTGCCTTCGACTCCCCGACCCGCTGACAACCCGAGACCGCTGCATGCGCAGCCTGTGCCCGATCGCGCGCCGCGGCGTCCACACGATAGGCCTCCCACCCACGTTCGGAGGGGTGGTAAAAGCAGCCACGCTCAAGCCCTTCAGGCAGATAGCGCTGATCGACCCAGCCCGCGGGGTAATCATGCGGATACTTGTACGTGCCGTAATGTTCCGAGCCGGGACGGTGCCTATCGCGAAGATAATCGGGGACATCGCGCTTTGGCCCGTTTCGCACCTCCGCCAAGGCGGCATCTATGCCCGCCTCGCAAGCATTGCTTTTCGGCGCGAGGGCTATATAGGTGGCAGCCTGCGCCAAGTTGATACGGCATTCGGGATACCCGATGACCTCCGCGGATTTAAACGCGGCCGCAGCCACCAGCAGAGCCTGCGGATCGGCGTTGCCCACGTCCTCGGACGCATGGATAAGCATGCGGCGCGCGATATATTTGGGGTCCTCTCCCCCATCGATCATGCGCGCAAGCCAATACAGCGCCGCGTCGGGGTCGGAGCCGCGCATGGACTTGATGAAGGCGGATATGATGTCGTAGTGCATATCCTTGTTCTTATCGTAAGGCAGCGCACGATGAGGGGTGGCGCTTTTCACCTGAGCTTTCGTGATAACAGCAGGGTGCTCGCGCGTGCCGGGCTGCTGCATACCCGCCGCCAGCTCGAGCGTGGTAAGCGATGCACGGCCATCGCCGCCCGCCAAGAGCACGATGGCGCTTCGGGCGGCCGGTTCGAGTTTATACAAACCGCCCAGCCCACGAGGGTCGACCACGGCACGATCGACCAGCTGGGCCACATCGCTATCGGAGAGCCCCTTGAGGCCGACCACGCGAGAACGGCTGATAAGAGCGGAGTTCACCTCGAAAAACGGGTTCTCGGTAGTGGCGCCCACCAGCACCACGGTACGATTCTCCACCGCATGGAGAAGCGCATCCTGCTGACTGCGGTTGAATCGATGGATCTCGTCCACGAACAAGATGGTGCGCGAGCCGTTGAGCGCCAAGCGCTTCTCGGCGGCGTCGATTTCCCGGCGCAGGTCGGACACGGTACCGCCAATGGCCGACACCTCCACGAACGTCGCCTTCGTGGATTCGGCGATGACGTGGGCAATGGAGGTTTTGCCGGTTCCCGCCGGGCCGTACAGGATGACCGAGCTGACATTGTCCTGCTCGATGGCCGCCCGCAGCCAGCTGCCCGGGCCAACGGCATCCTGCTGCCCCACCACGTCCTCCAACGTGCGCGGCCGCATGCGCACCGCCAGCGGCGCAACCTGTTGCTTGCGTTCGTTCTCCATTGCCGTGAATAGCGTGTCCATGACCACCCCTGCCTGTTGATTGGCAAACTATGATAACACGCGAACGTTTGTTTGCCTAGAAGAAAACGGGGCGCTCCGTTTGGCGACGGGAGGCAACGGCTCGCCTACACCCGCTACATCGATTCTGTCAAGACTTTACTTTGCCTTGAGGTCCCATATACTCGATATCAGGTTCCACCCTTGTCGCCGTACTTTTTGCGATGGACCGATGCTATTTCCGAGGGAGCTCAAGATAGCAAGTGAAACGGAGATTCGCGCCCGTTGGCACGAAAGCCGGGAAACAAGCTGCGAGCACCCACCTTGCTGAGGTGGGTTCATCCTTCCGGCCAGGGGTGGGACTTTTTTCATGCCCGAATCCGTCCCACCCCGCCATTTCGCACGCAACCGTCACGCCTAACGCGCCTACGCCGCAGGCAGCCTGAGCACGAACGTGGTGCCCTGGCCTGCAGCCCCTTCCACGCAGATAGTGCCATGGTGGTATTGCACCGCGTGCTTGACGATGGCAAGCCCAAGGCCCGTGCCGCCTGTTTCCTTCGAACGGCTTTTGTCCAGGCGGAAGAACCGCTCGAACACCTTGTCGCGCATCTCCTCGGGAATGCCCGCACCGGTATCGCTCACGCGCACCGTGACCACCGAGGCAACGTTCGGCTCCGCCCCCGCAGCACGCAGCGATTCCAGGATATCGTTGGACGCGACGCCTTGCGACACGCGCACCGACACGCTTCCGCCGGCGTGGTTGTAGCGCACCGCGTTCTCGATAAGGTTGTACAGCATCTCCTCGGCAAGCGTCTCGCTGCCGTTGATGTGAGCCGGCGCGCCCTCCACGGAAATGGATACCCCCTCATCGGCGGCGAACGACTCCAAACGTCCGGCCATGCGCCGGGCGACGGCCGTCACGTCGATGGGCCGCTCCTCGCGGCCGAACGCGCTCTCGTCGAGCTTTGAGAGCGTGAGCACGTCGTTGATAAGGCCGCGCATCGCCTGCGCCTCGTCGTAGATAAGCCCCGCGAACTTCTGCCGGTCCTCGGGCAGCACCATGTCGTTCTTCATAAGCTCGGCGTAGCCCGAAATAACCTGCAGCGGCGTCTTCATCTCGTGGCTGACGTTGCTGGAGAAATCGCGGCGCATGCTTTCGGCTTCGGCAAGCTCCTTGTTCTGCTTCTTGAGCTGCGCCTGCTGATCGTCGATGCGCTGAAGAAGGGGCACCATTTCCCCATAGATGTCATTTTCCAAGGGCTCCGCCATGTCCAAGGCGTCGATGGGCTTCATGATATGGCGCGTGAGCAGCCGGGACAGCAGGAACACCAAACCGGCGACGACGACGAGCGTGAACAGCGTGGGCACGAGCATCTCACCCAGGAAGGCGAACAGGGAATGGCGGGTTTCGGATAAGCGGACGATACGCCCGTCGGAGAGTTTCTCGGCGGCATACACCGTATCGGTGCCCAAGGTTTCGGAGTAGCGCATGCTCACCGCCTCGCCCGTGCGCGCGGCCTTGCTGACCTCGGGACGGGAGGCGTGGTTGTCCATCTGACCGGCATCGGCCTGGCTGTCGTAGAGGACCATGCCGCTCTCGCTGATGAGCGTATAGCGGGTGATGCCGCTGAACTGCTGGGACAAGATGGTGGTCACATCGGCGGCCGGGGCGTCGTCGAGGGATGCCGCCGCCCGGCTGGCCTCCTGGACCAGGGCCTGCTCGGCGTCATGCTCGTACGAGTAGTAGAAGATGCTGACCATCACCACGGAAAATGCCAGCAGGATTCCCAGGGAAAACGCCAAAACGGTGGTGAAGATACGTCCGGCAAGGCTTTTAACGTGATCGGGCGAAGGGCTCATGCGGCAAACCCCTATTCCGGTTGCCTGATGCTATAGCCCACGCCGCGCACGGTTTTGATGCAGGCATCGGCGCCCGGGCATGCGGCGGAAAGCTTCTGGCGCAGCGTTTGGATGTGCACGTCGACGGTGCGCGTCTCACCCACGAACGTCATGCCCCACACGTCCTCGAGCAGCTGGCCGCGCGACAGCACGCGTCCGATGTTGCGTAGCAGCGCGCGCAGCAGATCGAACTCCTTGAGCGTGAGCTCGACGGGAACGCCGCCTGCGGAAACGGTGTGCTCGAGCACGCGCAGCTCGATGGGGCCGCACTCCAGCACATCGCCGGCGGGCGCGGTAGGCGCCGCGGCGCGGCGCAAAAGAGCGTTCACGCGGCTGACAAGCTCCATCATGCCGAAGGGTTTGGCCAGGTAATCGTCGGCGCCCGCATCAAGGCCGCTGACCTTGTCGAACTCGGTGCCTTTCGCCGTGAGCATCATGACGGGAAGGAACTTGGTCGCCGGGTCCTCGCGCAGGCGGCGAAGGACCTCAAGCCCGTCGATCTCGGGCAGCATGATGTCGAGCAACACCAGATCGGGAAGCGATTCGCGACAGGCATCGAAGAAATCGCCGGCATGGGCGAATCCCGCCGCCTCAAGACCCGCCTGCTTGAGCGCGTACACCGTCAAATCACGGATATTCGTATCGTCTTCCAAGTAATAGATCATGCTTGCACCTCGTTATTCCACAACCGCATCATCCGGACGCGATCCCGCCAAGCGATAGCCGACCCCACGCACGGTCTCCACGGCATCGGCATGCACGCCGAGCTTCTGCCGAAGCGTGAGCACGTGCATGTCGACCGTGCGGCTGCCGCCGCTGAAATCCCAGCCCCACACGTTTTGCAGCAGCTTCTCCCGCGACAACACGATGCCGGGATGGCGCATCATGTACGCCAGCAAATCGAATTCGCGCATGGTAAGCACGACGGGCTCCCCATCGACGAGAAGCTCGCGCGCCTGAAAATCCAAGGAAAGGGCGCCTAAGCTCAGCGCATCCTTGCAGCACCCGCCTCCCCAATCGGGGGCGCGGCGCAGCATGGCGCGCACGCGGCTTACCATCTCCATCATGCCGAAAGGCTTCGTGATGTACTCATCGGCCCCGGTATCCAGCGCCCGCACGATGTCCAGCTCCGAGTTTTTAGCCGTAACCATCATGATGGGCACGCGGGAGAGCTTGCCGGGCGCGCTGCGGATGCGCTTGAGGATTTCCAGGCCATCGACGTCGGGCAGCATAATGTCCAAGACCACAACATCCGGGACCTTTTTGGCGCATGCGGCGCGAAACGCCGCGTCGTCGGGCTGCCCTTCGGCCTGGATGCCCGACTGCGTCAAGGCGTACAGCACCAGCTGACGGATGTTCTCATCATCCTCGACATAGTAGACAGTCAACCCTCACGCACCCCTTCCACAGCCGAAACGCCGGATGAGACGCGAACCCTGCGCCCCGCTGCCGCGGTGCTCGGGGATCGGACAGCCCACAGGGCTGTCCGACATAGTAGACAGTCACCTGCCACGCACCCTTTCCACAGCCGAAGCGCCGGACGGAACGCGAACCCTGCGCCCCGCTGCCGCGGTGCTCGGGGATCGGACAGCCCACCCCCGAGCACCTTGCCGGATGCGCTGCGCTACTCTTCGGCGTTTTCCTTACCCGCAGAGTTTAACGCATGCTCGCCCGTTGCGCGGAAAACGGCCCAACTTGCGATGCGCTCGGCGTCATCGCCCATGCGCTCGAAGTACTTCGCCACCATGAGCAGCTCCGGCAAGTGGCTGGCGCCCTGCGTCTCGCTGCGGATCAGGTCGACCACCACCTGCTCGCAGCGGTCATACAGCTCGTCCACCCCATCGTCCATGGCGAACACGCGCTGGGCGAGCGCGGCATCGGCCTGGGAGAACGCCTTCATGGCGAGCGATACCATGTTCGATACCTTGTCGGTGGCCTCGGCGAACTCGCTTTGCAGGTGCGAGACGGCCTTCGGCGTGAGCTGCTGGGCGAGGTACGCAACGTCGCGCGTCATCTCGTCGATATGCGCCAGGTCGCTGACCAGGCGAAACGCGCCGGTCACCTCGCGCAGGTCATCGGCGACCAAGGGCTGCTGCATGAGCATGATGTCAAGGCAGCCGTCCTCGATGGCCTCGCGCAGCCTGCGCGCCGCCTTGCTGCCGGAAAGCACGCTTTCGGCAGCATCGGCATCGCCGGCAAGCGCCCGGCCCGCGGCACGAACGTCAAGCACCGTCTTCTCGGACAGCTGATTGACCAGCGCGCCCAGATCCTCCAGCTTGCTAATGTAACGAGTACGGGTCTTCATCAGCTGAACCTTCCTGTCAGGTAGTCTTTCGTCTTCTGCTGCACGGGGTTGCCGAACAGCTGCTTGGTAGGCCCGGATTCCACCAGCTCTCCCAGGTAGAAGAAGGCCGTCTTGTCTGCCACGCGCGTGGCCTGCTGCATGTTGTGCGTGACCACCACCACGGTGCGCTCGCGGGCAAGCTGCACCATCAGCTCCTCGACGAGCGCCGTGGAGATGGGGTCGAGGGCGCTCGTGGGCTCGTCCATAAGCAGCACCTCGGGCTGCGTAGCCAAAGCGCGCGCGATGCACAGGCGCTGCTGCTGGCCGCCGGAAAGCCCCAAGCCCGATTGGCCCTGCTTGTCGCGCACCTCGTCCCACAGGCCGGCGTCGCGCAGGCACTTCTCCACCAGCTCGTCAGCTTCGGCGCGGCCGAGCCTGCGCATGCGGCGCGGGCCGTACAGGATGTTGTCGCGGATGGACATGGGGAACGGATTAGGGTGCTGGAACACCATGCCTACCCTCACGCGCAGCTCGTTGGCGTCGCCGCCGAAGATATCGCGTCCTGCCACCTCGATGACGCCTTCGTTGCGCACAGTGGGAGCGAAATCGCACATGCGGTTGAAGGTGCGCAGCAGCGTGGACTTGCCGCAACCGGAAGGCCCGATGAACGCCGTTGCGCGGTTTTTCGGGATGTCGAGCGTGACTCCTTTGAGCGCCTGGAAATCGCCGTACCACAGGTTGAAGTCGCGGATGGAGATCATGGGCTCGTCGGCCTGGGCGTGCGCGCCGCGCGCCGCCGTGGCCTGCCCGTTTTCGAAATCGGTCATATGATCAGCCGAACCTTCCCGTCAGATAATCTTGCAGGCGCTTATCCTCCGGCTGGCTGAACAGGCGCTTGGTGGGGCCGGTCTCCACCATATCGCCCACGTAGAAAAACGCCGTGCTGTCGGAAACGCGCGTCGCCTGCTCCATGTTGTGCGTCACGATGATGGCGCAGATACCCGACTCGGCGATGGAGCGGATGGTCTCCTCCACCGTGAAAGTGGAGATGGGGTCGAGCGCGCTGCACGGCTCGTCGAACAGCACCACGTCAGGATGCATTGCAAGCGTCCGGGCGATGCACAGGCGCTGCTGCTGACCGCCGGAAAGCGCGTAGGCGCTCTCGTCGAGCTTGTCGCGCACCTCATCCCACAGCGCGCCGGCGCGCAGGCTCTGCTCCACCAGCGCATCGCAATCATCCTTGCCGCTCACCAGGCCGTGGCGCTTGGGGGCGAACAGGATGTTGTCGCGAATGGACTTGCGGAACGGCGTTGGCTGCTGGAACACCATGCCGATGGATTTGCGCAGCTCGAACAGGTTCTCCTTGCGCGTGTTGATGTTGCGGCCGTGATAGAGCACCTCGCCGCCGATCTTGCACTTGGGGATTTCCCGGTTCATAAGGTTGAGGCAACGCAAAAACGTTGACTTGCCGCAACCGGACGGGCCGATCAGCGCGGTCACCTGCCCCGCCGCGAAGTCGAGCGACGTGGGATGCAGGGCCTCGTTGCTCCCATAGCATACGGTCAGATCGCGCGTGCTCAGAAGCGGGCCGCCATCGGGCCGACCGTTGCCCGCCTGAGGCGCACAAGCGCCTACCGATTCGTTTTCCCTGCTCATTCGCTGGTCAGCCTCCTTTCCAGATACTTGCCGATCACGCGTGCCAAGATGTTGAACGCCAGGATGCACACCATGAGCACCGCGGCGGTGCCGTTGGAGATGGCCGTCAGGTCGGGCACGACGCCCTCGCTGTTGATCTTCCAGATGTGTACCGCCAAGGTCTCTGCCGGACGGAACACGTTCCACGGGCAGGACGGGCTGGAGAAGTCCAGACACGTGAAGTCGAGCACCGGGGCGGACTGGCCCGCCGTGAAGATCAACGCCGCGGCCTCGCCGAACACGCGGCCCGCGGAGAGGACCACGCCGGTGACGATGGCGGGCATGGCGGCGGGAAGCAGCACGTGGATGGTGGTTTCCCAACGCGTCAGGCCCATGGCAAGGCCCGCATCGCGCTGGCTGCGAGGCACGTCCTCGAGCGCCTGCTGGATGACGCGCACCAGGATGGGGATATTGAACATGGTCAACGCCACCGCACCGGCGATGATGGAGAATCCCCAACCCATGTACAGCACGAAGAACAGGAAACCGAACAGGCCCACGACCACCGACGGCAGGCTTGACAGCGTCTCGATGGCGGTCTTCGCCACCGCCGTGGCGGCGTTATCGGGCGCATACTGCGACAGGAAGATGGCCGCGCCCAGGGATAGCGGCACGCTGATGAGCAGCGTGAGGATCAGCAGGTAGAAGCTGTTGAACAGCTCGGGGCCGATGCCGCCGCCCTCCTTGAACTGCTGGGGCTTGCCGGTGAGGAAGTTCAGGTCGAACAGCTTCGGCGCGCCGGCCACCAGGATGTAGATCACGATTGCCGCGAGCATGAGCATGACGAAGGCGGCGATGCCCACCAACACGGCGGTGGCGATGCGGTCCTGCCGGTTGATGCGGCGCACATGCGCCGACATATCGAAGTTAGCCACGTTTCGCCGCCCCCTTATGCCCGATGAGGTGGATGATCATGATGAACACGAGCGACATACCCAAAAGCAGCAGGGCCAGCGACCACAGCACGTCGTTGTAGACCGTTCCCATGGCCTCGTTGCCCATGCCCATGGTCAGCACGCTGGTCAGCGTGGAAGCAGGCGTGAACAGGCCGGAGGGCATCTGAATGGCGTTGCCGATGACCATCTGCACCGCCAAGGCCTCGCCGAAGGCGCGCGTCATGCCCAGGATGACCGCCGTCATCAGCGACGGGGCCGCGCTTTTGAGCACCACGTTCCAAATGGTCTGCCAGCGCGTGCAACCCAGCGCGTAGCTGCCCTCGCGATACTCGTGCGGCACAGCTGCCAGCGCGTCGATGGACAGGCTGGTGATGGTCGGCAAGACCATGATGGCCAGCACCACGGCGCTCGAGAAGATGCCGAAGCCGGTGATGGTCTGCCCCATGGCGCCCGCCGCATCGCGCACCCAGGCCACGATGATCGTCAAGCCGATAAGGCCGTAGACCACCGACGGGATGCCCACCAAAAGCTCAAGGAGCGGCTGGAACACGCGGCGCCCGAAGCGCGGGGCAACCTCCACCACGAAGATGGCGCTGCCGAACGCGATGGGCAGCGCGAACAGCGTCGACAGCAGCGTGACGGAGAACGAGCCCGCGATCATGGGAAGCGCGCCCACCGTGGGCATGCCGTTCGCGTCCTCCTGGTGCGGGTTCCATGTGGTCCCCGTCAAAAACGAACCGAGGTCGATCCCGTCGGCGGTAAACGTTGCGATACCGCGTCCGGCGACCATGGCGACAAGCGTGACGACAAGAAGCGCCACGAGCGCGATGCACGCGCCCGTGACGCCCTGACCGACCCGCTCGACGCGTGCTTTCGCCATTAAGGCCATATGCGCGCGTCTCCTTTCGAAACTAGTTGACTCGATGCGGGTATGGCAAACCTACTTATTGGAAACCTTGCCGGAAGCGTCCTTCTCCACTTTCATGCCGGACATGGGGATGTAGCCCTGCTGCTCCACCAGGCCACCCTGCACCTCGTCGCCCATCATGTACTCGAGGAACGCCTTGGTCGCCTCGTCGGGGTCGGCGGCGGTGTACATGTGCTCGTAGGACCAGATCTTCCAAGCGTTGTCCTCGACGTTCTTCGCATCCGGCTCCACGCCGTCGACCTTGAGGGCCTTGAAGCTGCTGTCGAAGTAGGAGAAGGCCACGTAGGAGATGGCGCCGGGGGTGCTGGCGACCATCTTGGCGGCAGTGCCCGAGGAATCCTGCTCCTGCGGCTTGAAGGAATCGGGCACCTTCGTGCCGGCCAGGACGACGTCCTCGAACGTGGCGCGCGTGCCGGAACCGGAAGCGCGGTTGATGACCGTGATCGGAGCGTCGGCGCCGCCGACCTCGCTCCAGTTGGTGATCTCGCCCGTGAAGATCTTCTTCAGGTCCTCGAGCTTGATGTCGTCGATGGTCACATCGGCGTTGACGATGGGGCCCATACCGACGATGCACACCTTGTTATCGGCGATCTTGGAGATGTCGGAGGAGTCCTTCAGCTTGGACTCGGCGAACACATCGGAGTTGCCGATCTGCACCGCGCCCTGGGCGATCTGCGTGACGCCCTGACCGGAACCGCCGCCCTGGACGGTGATTTGGACGCCGGGGTTCTCCTCCATGAACTGCTCCGCGGCCGCCTCGCACAGCGGCTGCAGCGCGGTGGAGCCCACCGCCGTGATGGTGCCGGAAAGCGCCTTTTTGCCGGAGGCGGCGTTACCGGATTCGGCGGAGCCGCCGTTGGAACCCGAGCAACCCGCCAAACCGAAACCGGCGACGGCCAGCGCGGACATGCCGGCGATGCCGATAAAGCTGCGGCGGCTGATGTAAGAACCCTGCATAGTTCGTGTACTCCCTTCGGATGTCTTCTCATGCAAAACGAGCTTGCAGGTGAGGATGGTACGCGCACCATCGGCCAGCGCACGGCCGCAAGCGCGGTCCATGACCGAAGCGTGACAGGGTTTTACGCGCGGTTTACAAGCCGGACCGCGCTGCTTTACAAACCGCCCGCTTCGCTGCAAGCGCTTTACCTGCGCCTGTCGCACGGATAAGGCGAGGAGCTGGCGGCTTGCGAAACCCGCACGCCCGCAGGCGAAACGGGACGGGCGCACCAAGGCGAAGAGACGGCACCATCGCCATCGAAACGAACGGGCGTAGCCCCTCCAAAGCGCGAAAAAGCCGAGGGCTCCGGAAGCATCTGCCTCCGGAGCCCTCGGCCCATTTGTATGCGAAATCCGATTATTGCCTGGTCAGCGGCGCAATGGCGCGCAACACGGCATCCTTCGCCGGCGTGGCGTCATCGCCGCTTGCCATGGTGAAGATAAGCGATCCGGCGAAACCGACGTCGACGACCTCGGTGAACCACAAACGCGGGTCCGCCTCCACCGCACCCACCCGGCGCGCGGCGGCAAGCGCCGCCCGCTCGATGCGCCGCGCCCTCTCGTCAAGGTCCTCGCCGCCGCCTTCCACCACCAAGGAGAGCGAAACCTTGCCCGTGGGCGGCAAGTGCACGAGCGACGTCTTGTTGATGATGGAGTTGGGGATGACCACCGTCTCGCCCTTGGAGTTGGTGATGGTGGTATGGCGCCAGTTCACGTCCTTCACAACGCCCGAAGCGCCGCCGACCGAGATGTTGTCACCCGGCGAGACGATGCGCAGCAAGCTGACCTGCACGCCGCCGATCAGGTTGGAGATGGTGTCCTGGAAGCCCAGCGAGATGGCGATACCTCCGATGCCCAGCGCCGTGATGGCTGCCGACACGTCCACGCCGAAGCATGTGGACAGCACCACCGATCCGCCCACCACCCACACGATGGCGCGCCCGATGTTGATGAAGATAGACGACGAGGGAAGCTCATCGGAATAGTTAAGCACGCGGCGCAGGAACTTCGTGAGCAGATGCCCCACCACCGCCGTGATCACGATGATGACCACGGCGGTTATGAGCGTGCCCAGCCAAGCATTGCCCACTGCCGATATGATGCCGTGTTCGAAATCCTCCATAAGGAAAAGCCCTTCCGCGGGACGACCCGCTTCAAACCGCGGGGCCGCGCCCGAACCGGGACGCGGCCCCTTGGGAACCGTTACTCCACCGTGCCGTACACCTGGCCCCAGGCGTGCCCGCCGATAGCCGAGTTCAGCTGATCGCACAGGCGCTGGCGCGTGTAGGTGCCCGGCGGCAACAAGGCGATGATCTCGTTAAGATCGTCGGGCAGGTCGAACGACTCGGCCGCCACGACCACGTCGAGCCGCCGCACGAACTTCCCGCCGCCGGCGAACACCGAATCGACGACGCGCTGCAACTGTCCGTAATGCTCGCTGCGGCGCGTGTTCGTCGCAAGCTTCGCCATAACGGCTACGCCTCCACGTCGCTGCGTTGCGCGTCAAGGCCGTCCGTGGCCGCGACCAGCGCACCGGCATAAGCGGGCGTGGCCTGGCCGGTGGCGCGGAGGAACTGCGCACCTGCCGCGCGAAGGTGCTGTGCCGCCTCCATCATGACATCAGGGCGATGGTACGGGTTTTCCGGCGTTGCCTGGCGCTGACGGGGGTCGTGTCGCACGACGTCAAGCTGCGCAAGCACGGGCAGGGGCAGCTTCGCCGCCTGCTGCGCAAGCTCGCAAGCGCGCTCGACGGGAGCCTGCGTGCAAAAGCCGGCCACGCTCGCCTCGAACTCGGCCATAACGCCAAGCGCCTCATCGAAGCCGTGCCGGCCGTCCGCCAGCATGCCGTCGGCGCCCACGTTCACGGAGGCGAGCATAGGCAGGCCGCTGACCTGGCGCAGACCCATAAGCGCGCATTTCAAGTCGCTCGGGTTGGAGAACCCGTTCAAGAAGAAGCCGTCAAGGGAAAGGCCCTCGAAGGCGCGCGCCGCGCGGGCGTACTGGTCGCGGTTCTCGTTGAGCGACGCCTTGCTGGACGCGTCGAGCGGCAGACCGCACGGCCCAAGCTCCACCAGCACATGCTGGGGACGCAGCTTCGCAGCGCACGCGACGGCGGCGCGGGCGAGCTCGGGCAGGCGCTCGGCCATGCCCCGATGCGCCAGGCGTGCCGGGGTCATGCCCGCCGTTTCGGTAATGAGGCACTGCACGCCCGCCAAAAGGTTCAAGCGAAGGGCGTCCTCGACGGCCTCCGGCTCCATAAGCGTGGCGTATTCCACATCGCCATCGAATTCGAACCCCTGGCGCGCGAGCACGGGGGCGATGGGGCTGGACAGCACGAGCATATCGCGGTGGAACCGCAGCTGGATATCAGGCATGGATGTTTCCTTTCGACCTGAACATGATACCAAAGGCCCCAAGGGGCCAGGCAAAGGGGCATCGCAGGCACACAAGCGCTCCCTCACATCTTCGCTCCATAAGGTTACAGAAAGAGAACATGTGCTTTCATCAGGGAAAACTCAAGCAATCCCGTCCCTTCGCGCCCGCTTGGCAACGAAAAGGTAACGGCATGTCCTGGGCTTTCACAATCCGTTCACGAGCGCATCATCCCAAAGCCACTCCCATGACACGCCCGCTCCAACATCGGTCGCTATAGTAAGCCTTGCAAGCGGGACATCCCTTTCCACCGCTTGCCTGCTTCCCATAGCAGATCGCGATGCGAAAGCATCGTTCCTCCCCTCCTTTCGGGCCGCAAGTTTCCCCCTTTTCGCTTGCGGCCCACCCTTTTTTCAAGCTGAATGCACCAAAGCACGCATCCCGACCGGAAGCGGACTGCCCGGCAAACAACTCCACAGTAACGCGCAAATCCTCCTACAAGCGTACGACCGCGCTACGATCGGGATACGCCATAGGCCCGATGCGCGAAATATCGGACCCGATTTACCGGACAGATTGCAATATATGTCCACTTTTTCGAGGT
The DNA here is from genome assembly GCF_934630535.1 of uncultured Senegalimassilia sp. Classification (GTDB taxonomy): domain Bacteria; phylum Actinomycetota; class Coriobacteriia; order Coriobacteriales; family Eggerthellaceae; genus Senegalimassilia. The sequence continues at coordinate 26,642 of NZ_CAKTVU010000003.1, read as the reverse complement.
CGCTACCCGACTCCGAAAGGTCTGTAAAAGCGAAAACGGGGCAATTTTCTTCACAAAATGCGCAAGACGCTGACATAACGCCTTCAACGTCGACGGTTATACTGCTTATCAGCGAACGGAGAGGTTCCCCTCCTTCCTCCTTCGCTCTGCTTTCTCCTTAAAAGCAGTTGTTCGGTGTCAACGAACCGGCACCGTATATCCCCTCCTTAATGGGCCTGGCAAGTTCCCCTTCTTGCCGGGCCCGCTCCTTTTATCGGGCAGTCATCCGCACAACCCCGCAACGGCTCACCGCACGCCTCTTTAAAACGAAAAAGCCGCCCGGTGCATCACCGAGCGGCCAAACCGTCGCAGGTATTCGCCGAAGACCTTTACGCCTTCTTGCCGTACTTGCGCTCGTAGAGAACGTTGTTCGTCTCCAGCCAGCTTTCCACGGTGCCGGTGTCGAAACCGTCCTGCGGATCGATGATAAGCGCGTACATCTCCTCTTCCTTGAGCACCGCGTCCAGCGCATCGGTCAGCTGGATCTCGCCGCCGACGGTGGGCTTCGCCTCGGCCAAAAGCTCCATCACGCGCGCGGACAGCAGGTAGCGGCCGAACACGGCCAGGTTGGAGGGGGCATCCTCGAGCGCGGGCTTCTCCACCAGGCTGTCGATCTTCCACACGTTATCGGAGATGGCGGAGCCGGCGATGACGCCGAAGCGGTCCACCTGATCGTCGGGCACGGGCATGACGGCGATGACCGAAGCGCCGTTATGCTCGTCGGAGACCTTCTGCATGGCGGGCAGCATGTTGTTGTCGGGGACCAGGACGTCGCCCAGCAGCACGTAGAACGGCTCGTCGCCCGTCTTCTCGGCGGCGCAGTGCACGGCGTGGCCCAGGCCCAGCGGCTCGTCCTGGTACACGTAGCTGACGTTGAGGTTGCCGGCATGCTCGACGGCGTCGGCGTACTTGTCCTTGCCGCGCTCGCGCAGCATGGACACCAGCTCGGGGTTCGGCGAGAAGTGCTCCTCGATGGACTTCTTCTCGCGGCTGTTCACGATAACCACCTCGTCGGCGGCCGATGCCAGGCCCTCTTCCACGATGTACTGGATGACGGGACGGTCCACGACGAGAAGCATTTCCTTGGGCTGGGCCTTCGTAGCCGGCAGGAAGCGCGAGCCGAGGCCGGCGGCGGGGATGATAGCCTTCATATAAGGTTTACCTTTCTTCGGGGGAATAGACGCGAAACGCCGCGAGGTGCGGCGTTTCGTCGATTCGCTTCGGCAATTGTAGCACGCAGGCTATTCGGCCTTCAGTTCCGCCACAGCCTCTTCAAGCACGGCGATCTGCTTCTCGGTCTTCTTCAGGCCGCTCACGCACACGAACACGTAGATGAGCAGCAAGGCCCACATGAGCGCGTAGGCCGCGATGATGAACGGCATGGAAGGGATGACGGTGCTGTAAATGTCGGCAAGAACGGGATTCATGGGATGCTCCTTCGATCAAGCGCCCTTGGGGCGCGAACGTTTGCTAACGGGAAACGGGACTCGCGCAGCTTTCGCCTAGCGCTGCTCCTCCAAAACCTCCACCTCGTCTTTGAGGGCCTGCAGGCGCTCCTGCAAACGAACTTGGCGGAAACGGAAACGATACAGCGCGAACCCGACGAGCATAAGGCCCACCAAGCACACGGCCACGGTCATGCCCATGTCGCCGGACATGCCGCCCTCGCGCAGCACCACGGGATGCACGCCCGAGGGGATGAGGCGCGTGATCATGAAGCAGATGGGCACATCCACCATGGCGATGATGCCGATGACGGCGGCGTACACGCCGCGGCGCTCCGGCTCGTCGATGGCGTTGCGCAGCACGAAGTACGCGATGACGATGAGCATGAGGATCAGGTAGGTGGTCAGGCGCGGCTCCCACGTCCACCACACGCCCCACTCGAAGCGCTCCCACAGGTCGCCCGTGATCATGGTGCAGATGACGAACACGAGCGAGATCTCCATGCACACCTTCGCGCACGTGTCGAAGCGCTGGTTTTTGGTGGCCAGGAAGCGCACGGAGTAATAGCACGCGAACGCCAGCGCGCAGAACGACACCAGCGCCACCGGCATATGGAAGTAGAAGATCTTCTGGGACAGCAGCAGCTTGTTGGCCACCATCTGCCCGCCGATCAGCTCCACGCCGTCGACGGCGGCTCCGTTAACGGGCCCGGCGTACAGAAACGCCATGAGAAAGCCCAGCGTGGAGAGCACGATGCCCGCCAGCAGCGCCCACGGCGCCACCTTGTCGGGCCACTGCCCCGCCTCGGGCAGCTTCACCGGTTTGTTCGTCATTGGTTTCCTTTCCTTATGAGGATCGCAGGTCAAAAGCTATGCGGAGATAACGAAATCGTACAGAACCCAGCTGACCAGCAGCATGATGACGTCGTAGCCGCCGGCAAGCGCCATCGACTGCGTGAACACGTCGAGATACCCCTCGGCACCCACCACCACGGCGGTGGTCGCCGACGCGCATGCGTAGAGCAGCGGGAAGATCAGCGGCACGAACAGCACGGCGAGCATGACGTCCTTGCCGCGCGTGTTCACGGTGATGGTGGACAGTAGCGTGCCGACACCCGCCACGCCTATGGTGCCCACCGCAAGCGGCACCGCCATGAGCATGAAATCGGGGCCGGGCTGGGCGGTGGTCAGGAAGAAGAACCAGAACAGCGGCACGGCGATCACCTCGACCACCAGCAAGAACAGCAGATTCGACGTGGCCTTCGCCAGAAAGATCACGCTGCGGTCCATGGGCACGAGCAGGATGCCCTCCATGCAGCCCTGCTCCTTCTCGTGGTTGAACGAACGGTTCAATCCCAGCAGCGACGTGAACACGATGAGCGCCCACAGAAGCCCGCCGGAAAGCTGCAGCACATCGGTCGCCTGCGCCGTCTGCCCGAGCGCCGCGCCGTACACGATGAGCACGAGCAGGGCGTAAATGCCCATGGACGTGAGCATCTCCTTGGTGCGGAACTCCTGTTGCAGATCCTTGGTAAGCAGGGTTTTATACTGGGCGAACGTGCTGGGCACGCTCAACGCCACCCGGCCGGCGCGCGCCCGATCGGCGCCCGCGCTTTGCTTGCGCGCCATTTACGACACCCCCATTCCCACCGTGGAGCGATACAGCTCGGAGAACTCGTCAAAATCAAGCTGGTCCTTCGCCCCGAACGTCACCACGCGACCACGTGCCAACACCAGCGCATGCGTGCACATGTCGAAGCCTTTGCGCAGGTCATGGCTCACCATAACGAAGGTTCGGCCCGCGCGCTGCCCTTCGATCAGCTGATCGAAGATATCCACGGCATGCGGGTCGAGGCCCGAATACGGCTCGTCCAAAAACACCACATCGGGGTCGTGGACAAGGGCGCGGGCGATGGACAGGCGCTGCGTCATGCCGCGCGAGAACGTGCGCACCACGTCAAGCCTGCGATGCTTCAGCTCGACGGCTTCGAGCAGCTCCATCACACGCGCTTCGGGGTCGGCCAAACCGTAGAGCCTCGCATACAGAAGCAGGTTCTGCTCGGCGGTAAGGTCGGGGTAGAGCATGGCGTTATGCGAGATCAGCCCGATGCGCCCGCGGACCGCTTCGGGCTCTTCCCGCAGGTCGATGCCCATAAGGCTTGCCGAGCCGTCCGTGGGACGCGTCAACGTGGACAACATGCGCAACAGAGTGGTCTTGCCGGCGCCGTTGGGTCCGAATATGGAAAGGAACGCCCCCTGCGGAACCTCGATGGACACCTTGTCCACCGCCTTGCGCGTGCCGAACACCTTCGACAGCTTCCTTGTCTTGATGGCAGCCGTTTCCTCCATCGGCCCCCCCTTCCCCTGCATCTTGGATGCGTGCGAGCATTCGCACGTCAGTCTAACGCAAAACGCGATCGCCGTGCGAGCGGCGGCGCCGGTTGCAGGCGCCTATCGCGCCTCCTCCGCCGACTCATCGGATGCCGCATCGGCTGCGGCGCGCTGCGCGTCGGTGAGCTTGCGGCTGGCACGCCTGCGGCCCACCGTGGCCACGCACACGCCGACCATGAGCAGCCCGAAGCCCGCCCACACCAGCGAGATCAGCGGATTGACCCGCACATCCATGGAGAACGCGCCGTCGTTGTTCACGCCGCGGTACACCACGAACAGATCCTCGGTGGGCAGCGAGATGACGCTTGCGACCAGCTTCTGCTGCTGGGTCTTCTGCGCCAGCTGCACGCTGGGGCTGACCTGGCCGATGAAAGCGCCGTCCTTGTAGGCATCGTAGTTCACGGTGTACATGATGTCGTCGCCGCCGTTGACCTCGGTCACGGAATTGGACACGTACTCAAGCGTGTAATCCTTGATGTGGAAGGTCTCGGAAGCGGTATCGGAGGTTTCGTCGTAGCCGATGTAGGCGACCTTCTCCGTCACGTACATCGACGAACCGATCAGGCCCACCAAGATCACGGCCATGGCCGCGTGCGACAGGAAGCCGCCGAAGCTTGCGGGGCGGTTGCGCAGGCACCCGCCGAACGCCGCCACGGCGCCGCAGCTATGAGACTCCTTGTACGAGCGCACGATGCGACCCAACATGAACAGCGAGTTGAACAGCAGCATGCTCGCCACGAAGAAGCCCACGAGCGCCAGGCCGTTGTAGTACCAAGCAGGGCCGTCGCTTGCCAGCTCCTCGGCGGCGGTGCCGCCTGCCACGATGATGGCGTTGTAGCTCGGCACCAAGTACGTGGCCCAGTACACCGCCAACACCACGAACAGGACCAACGCGCAGATAGCGGGGATACGCGCCTGCTTCAGGAACTTCGAGCGCAGCGTCTTGCCCCAGGCCAGCAGCGGGCACACCGCCAAGATGGCCAGGTAGACCACGCCCAGCGGACGGGCGATGGCGTTGAACGTGCCCGAGGACACGGTCTGGCCGCCGAACGGCAGGAACTCAGGCAGGGCCGAGGACACGGTCAGGTACGCCAGCAGCGTGGCGAACACCACCATGATGACGTTGTTGAAGTAGTACGCGCCCTCCTTGGACAGCAGGTTCTCCACCTCGTCGGAACCGTCGGCCGCCGGGCCGAAGCTCTTCCAGCGAACGGCCAAGCCCACGATGCCGGCCAACAGCGCCACGACGATGAGCGCGCCGAACAGCACAAGCGACACCGGATCGCCCTCGAATGCGTGCACGGACTGCACCAACCCCGAGCGGGAGATGAACGTGCCCACGATGACGAACGCGAACGTGATGCAGGCGCACATGACGCTCCAGCGCTTGAACGCGCCGCGCTGGCGGTACACGGTGAAGCTGTGAATGAGAGCCACACCCACCAGCCACGACAGCAGGCTGGCGTTTTCCACGGCATCCCAGCCCCAATAGCCGCCCCAGCCGAGCACCACGTAGGCCCACACGGCGCCAAGGCCGATGCCGATACCCAGGAACAGCCACGAGAACAGGGCGTAACGCTGGCTGCGCACCACCCATTCCCTGGACGGGTCGTTCACGATGAGCGCGGCGATGGCATAGGCGAACGGGATGGTCAGGCCCGCATAACCCACAAACAAGGTAGGCGGATGGATGGCCATGGCCCAATGCTCGAGCAGGGAATTCATGCCCAGCATGCTGGCCGCATTGGTCAGCGTGCCGTCGGCGTTGTAGTACTTCTGCGGCGTGACCGTGAACGGCATGTTGCTCTCGCTGAACAGCAGCACGCCCACGAACGCCGCCAGCACCAGCTGCGAAACCATAAGCGCCATGGAATCCAGCTTGCGCGGGCTTTTCAGATCGCGGATGGCCACCACGGAGTTGAACACGCTGATAAGCCACGCCCAGAACAGCAGCGAGCCCTCGCGGCCGGCCCACAGGCCGGACAGCTTGAACAGCCAGCCAAGCGCGCCTTCAGCGTTGCTATGCTGTTTGAGCACGTACTCGATGGAGTAGTCGCCCGCGAAGAAGCAGTACACCAGGATGCCGCAGCATACGGTAAGCGCAACCGTGGTCAGGATGGAGGCGATATGCCCGCCCCATGTCAGGGTCTCGCCAAGCGAGCTGTCCCCCTTGCGCCCCAAGATCGCGCCCACCAGCAGGCACAGCACCGATACGGCCACGCCGGCGAACGCCACCAGCAGGCCCATAAGGCCGATAGTCGACATACGTGAAACCTCTTCCTAACCCTCGAGCGCCACATCGGTGGCCGTGAACTTGCCCTCGGCGGACAGGCTGCCGGTGACCACGAGCGAGCTGCCTTCCGCGACCTCGTCGGACAGCGCGCCGTCGAACGCGACGGGCAGCGTCTTGCCGGAATCGGGATCTGCCAGCACGAAGCGATCGCCCACGCCGGCGGCCTTGAGGGAACCCGCTTGCACGGTGCCGGAAACCTTCACCGGTTTGTCGATGACCTGGTCGCCGTACTCGAGCAGACGGGAGACGCTCAACGCGCTCGAGGCGTTCTCGTACTTCGAGGGGCATTTCGTCACCAGCTCGGTGGCATGCAGCACACCGTCGTCGGCGATCTTGCCCGTGCAGATGGCGGTCACGTCGTTGCCGAACGTGGCCGACACGCCCCCCTCGTAGCGGACCTCAAGCTGATCGCCGGGGTTTCCGTCCTTATCGTAGATGGCGAACGTGAGCACATTGCCGTTCGTGGCGTAGGAGTTCTCCACCACATTGCCCGTCACTTGGATCTTCTGATCTACATACTTGCCCGCAACGGCATCGGCGACGGTGGCGGACTTCGCAGCACCGGAACCGCCGACGACGGCCAAGATCACGACCAGCACGATGACGATGATGCCGGTTACCGCCATCATGCGACGCTTAGTCCTCGTATTCACAGGCCCTCCCTATTCCTTAAGCGTTTATCCCTTGCTTTCTAACGGTAACCATATCGAAAACAACGAGGGTATTCCATCACCCAGATAGTGTAATTTGCTCGTTAAACCGCTGAATTTACCCGAACAATCGGCACTATCGACCGTTTACCGACATGATGGCCTCCAGAAAAGTAAAGGCATCGCGATCGGGGCATGCGCCGCGAGACCGCTCGGTCGCATCGCGGCGCATGCCCCCGGAAGGCGCGAAAAATGCCCAGGGCGAGCGCGCTCGATAAGCGCGTTATCGCCCTGGGCCGTCATCTCGAGCAGCGCAGAAATCCCGCTAAAGCGGCCATCCGGGCGGCATCCGCCTCCCGTCGCCACACAAGATATGTCGGCAACTCCATGCCCTCCCCTTCCGTGAACGGCACCACCTCCACATCCGGGAACTGCTCGGGATAGCGGGCATCGGACACGACGAGCACCGTCCCTTCCTCCTCATGCAGAAAGCCGCGATGCCGCGCCGCCGACATCTCCAACGATGCCCAGCGCGGGCACACGCCGCGTCGGGAGAGCAGCTCGAGCACCGTCGCCTTAAGGAAGTTTGAGTCATACGGCTCGGCGAGCAAAGCGCCTTCCAGGTCGGCAAGGACAAGCGCCTTGCGCGAGGCGAACGCGTGCCCGCGCGACACCAACAGCCGCAACTCGACCGCACCCACGCGCTCCGACACAAGCCCCTCGGCCCCCGGACGCCCCGCCACCACCGCCGCGTCCACCGTGCCGGATTCCAGCTCCGACAAGCACGAGCCGCTGGAAAGAAACGACACGTCAAGCGCAACGTGCGGGCAACGGCGCCGGAAACCCCGAAAGTCGCGCTCGAGCAGCACGCTGCCGCGCAAAGGCGAGCTGGCCACCGCGACGCGCAATCGGGAAACCCCCGCCGTATTCGACTGCGCACCGTCGCCGCAGATGCGCCGGATATCGTCCATCCCCTCAAGAACCTCTGAGGCGCGATGGAGCACCTGCGCGCCGCGAGCGGTGGGGCGCAGGCGGCGCCCCGTTGGCTCGAACAGCACGATGTTGAGCTTGTGCTCCATATCATGGACGGATTTCGAAACGGTTTGCGGGGTAACGTACAGCTCCTGCGCAGCGGCGCTGTAGGAACCCGCGCGAGCCGACCTGACAAAACGATCAAGCTGATCGATGCTTGGACTCATTGCAACCCCCTCGCACAACATACGGAATATCATGGGTAATACCACTAAAACTGCAGGTCATACGCGTACGGAGGCATATGCTACCAAAGCGACCTCAAAAGCAGCGCATCCATCGCCGATCGTATCCTATGCTTGGGTGCGAATAAAAAAGCCCCGGTATCGTAACCGCGCGGTTACGATACCGGGGCGAAACGCCTACCGGTCCTGCGCTACTGCTGCTTGGCGAAAAACGCGAGCGCCACAGCGCCCGGCCCCACATGCGTGCCGATGGTGCCGCCCACGGTGGAGTAGCCCACGCTTTCCACGTGGCCCTCCCACAGCTCGCGGCTGTCCTCGATGTATTTGCGGACCAAATCATCGCCCAAGCCGGTATAGCCTAGGAAGAAGGGCATGTCGAAATCTATGCCGCCAGCCTCCTTCACCTGCTCGATGAGCAGGTTGTTCCCCTTCTTCGAGCCGCGTGCCTTGCCGAGCACCGCAACGGCTCCATCCCGGATGGCAACCACGGGCTTGATGGACAGCACGCCGCCGGCGAAAGCCGCCGTCTTGGAGATGCGGCCGCCCTTTTGCAGGTACTCCAGCGTATCGAGCAGCGCGACCAAGCGGATACGGCCCTTCGCATCGTCGAGCTCGCAGGTTATCTGGGCCGCCGACATGCCCTGTTTCGCCAAACGCACCGCATATGCCGCCAGAGCCTTCTGCCCGATGGTCACGTTCGTGGAATCGACCACGTGCACGCGGCCTCCCCACGCCTGCGCCGCGGCAAGCGCGCTCTCGTGCGTGCCCGACAGCTTCGCAGACAGCGTGATGACCACCGCCTCATCGGAGCCACCGGCATCGGGCGCACCGAGCACGCCCTCGATCGCCCGCGAGAACGCGAACGGCGTCACCTGGCTGGTGCGCGGAAGCTCGTCAGACTCCACCAGCTTCTCGTAAAACCGATGATGGGACAGGTCGACGCCGTCCAAGTACTCCTCATCGCCGAATGCGATGGAAAGCGGCACGACGGCGCTTATGCCTTCGATCTCGCCTTGTACCAGGTCAGAGGCGGAATCGGTGATGATATGCACACAAGGCGCGTCGGCGCCGGCGGATTGCTGCTGCAAAATGCTCCTATCGTTTTGTGAATCGCATCGTTGCACGTGAGCAAGCTCCGTTCACGCGCAACACCCCATATTGCAGCAATATGTCCATTAACGCAACCGTCACCTTATAACCGACATCCTTGCAGCCCGCCGATTCCGTCACGCACCCAACGCCCCTACGGATGCAGCTCCGCAAAATCGGCATCCTCGATGCGCACATCGGCGTTGTAGAATGCCTCCAATGCGGCCGTTCCCAAGGCGACATCGGCGACGCCGGCCGTCTCATAACTTGAATGCATGGCCAGCTGAGGCAGGCCCACATCGACAGCATGCATGCTCACCTGCATATTCGACAGATTCCCTAACGTAGACCCTCCCGGCATGTCGCTTCTGTTCGCGAAGCGCTGCAAAGGCACGCCCGCATCGCGGCAAATCGCGCAGAACACCGCGCGGCTGAATGCGTCGGTGCAGTACTTCTGGTTCGCCGCCTCCTTCACCGCAAGGCCGCGGTTGAGCATGATGCGGTTGCCCTCGTCGTAGAGCTCGGGATGGTTCGGGTGCACGGCGTGGGCGTTGTCGCAGCTGACCAGCATGCTCTTCGCCAGCGCGCACCGCAGCTGCTCGGGCGTGAACCCCAGGGCCGCGTTCACGCGCTCAAGGGAATCGCGCAAAAACGTCGACATGGCGCCCTGCTTGGTGTTCGAGCCTACCTCCTCGTTGTCGAAGCAGCACAACACCGACACGGCATCTTCATTTTCCGCGGCAAGAAACGCGGCAAGCGAGACATAGGCGCACCCCAGGTCATCCAAACGCGGCGCGCTCACGAACTCGTTGCCCCAGCCCCACACGGAAGGCTGTTGGCGGTTCACCAGGAACAGGTCACGCGCCAGCACCTGCTCGGGCGCGACACCCGCCTCCTGGGCGATCAGCCGGTCGAAGGACCCGGGCCCGAGCGCCCCTGCCGACATGACGGGGCACATGTCGACGGCACGATTCGGAACGAAACGCGAGTTCGCCTCGCGATCAAGGTGGATGGGGACGCGAGGTATGAGCAGCAGGTCCTCATCGGGCGCGACCAGGCGGCTTTCCACGCGATCGCCCAAGCGCACCAGCACACGGCCGGCAACGGACAAGGGTTTGTCGAACCAGGTGTGGTCCATCACGCCGCCGTACGCCTCCACGTTCAGCCGCATATAGCCCGACGGGCTGGAAAGCTCAGGGGCGGCTTTGACCTTATAGGTCGGGGAATCGGAGTGCGAAGCCGTAAGCTGGAAGCGATACCCATCAAGCCGCGCGCCCACCTTGAACGCGATGACGCTCGAGTTGTTGCGCACGGTGTAGTAACACCCGCCGCGCCGAACCTCCCACGGTTTGCTTTCGGGCAGATAGGCGAAGCCCTCCGCATCCAAACGCCGCCGCAGCGACGCCGCCGCATGGAACATGCTCGGGCACTCCTGTACGAACGCCGCCATATCATGCGCCGCACGCACATCCGCCGCACCGATGCTCTCCGCCGACGATCCCGCCTGCGCCGAAGCCGAGCCTTTATCAATCATCTCATCCGCCATCAGTCAGCTCCTTTCGTTCCCGTCCAGTCTAGCAACCAACGCATGCGGTTACGGGTTGCACTACAATACGAACCCGAAGAACACGCATCGGAAAGGACGTGCCATGATTGCGGCATTATGCGTCGGAGCAGGCGGTTTTTGCGGAGCCGTTGCGCGCTACCTGCTTGGGCTGCTCCCCTATCAGGGGCAATTCCCGCTCATCACCTTCATCATCAACTTCACGGGAGCCGTGGTCATCGGCGCCGTGGTGGAAGCGGCCAGCATCCGCCCCGGCATGCTGCCCGCAAACGCCGTCCTATTCCTGAAAACCGGCCTGTGCGGCGGCTTCACCACGTTCAGCACCTTCTCGCTCGAAACGCTCGGACTGCTCGAGCGCGGCGAATACGCCATGGGCGGCGCCTATGCGCTCGGCAGCTTGGCGGCGTGCGTGCTGGGCGTCGTGGCGGGCAAGATGCTGATGCGCTGGACGTTGGGAGCGCAAACGGCATAGCGTAACGGCGCGCCTGATTCGATGGCAAGCACCCGAGTCTTGCCTTGCGCCCCGAAAACGCGAAAAGCCGCCCGCGACGACAAGCATCGCGAGCGGCCTATCAGCCCAAATCGCAAGATTAGGCTACTTCACCGTAAGCACCGGGATGTCGGTGGCGCGCAGCACGCCAAAGCTGACGCTGCCCAGCATGCCGCGGATGGCGCCCAGGCCGCGACGGCCCATGACGATAAGGTCGCAATCATGCTCCTCGGCGTAGCGCGACAGCGCATCTGCAGGGGAAGCGCCGGCAACGGCCTCCACCTGGGCACGGTCGCCCAGATCCGCCAAAGCATCGCCCAAGTCCTCGGCAACGCGCTTCTGCGCCTCGTCGAGCACACGCTTGACCACGCCCTGATACTCCTCGTAATCCAGCATGCCGTAGGGCACGCCGTCGAGCGCGCCATCGGTTCCCATGCGGTCCACGCCCATGTAGCTGGACGGGACGGCATGCACCACGGACAGCTTGGCGTCGGCGTTGCCGGCAACCAGGTCCTTGGCGTAGTTCAGAGCGTTCTTCGCGTGATCGGACCCATCGTAGGGGACCATGACATGACGGAACATCATAACGGGCTCCTTCCCTCAAAAGCGCCCAGCGGCACCCCGCCGCGCAGGCTTGAAACCAGCGGATAACCGCCGGATACGCAAGGCTTGCCCCTTGGCGCCTTGCTTTCGGACCCAACCGTTACGTTGCCGTCGTTCAAGCAGGTAACGCACCGTGTTGAACCTGCTCATCATTATACTCCATGCAACGCGCGACGGGCCGCTGACCCGCGATCGGAACCCCGTCGCAAGGCAAGGCGAACCGCCGAACGGGCCGGATACGCCCGCATGCGCGAAAAGGGCGCAGCCCGAAACCGGACCGCGCCCTGAAGAAATCGGCCTCTCAGACGGCCGCTGATTAAGCGACCACCTTCGATTTCTCCACCTGCTCCACAAACCAATACGTGAAGCGCGATAGCACCGGCCGCAGGATGCCCATGATCACGAACGGCACGATGAAGCAAAGCGTTATGCCGATCTGCACCCAGAAATCGTTCTGGTACACGCCCATGCTCGCCGCGCGCATGGCGTTGATGACGTGCGTCGCCGGCAAAAACGGGTTGGCTGCCTGGAAGAAGCCGGGCAGCAGCTGCAAGGGGAAGCTGCCACCGCCACCGGTCACGTAGATGATGAGCAGCAGCACGGCCAGCGCCTTGCCGAGGTTGGCGAACAGCGACACCAGCGTGTAGATAATGAAGCTGAACACGAAGCCCGCCGTCCAGAAACACAGCAGATACAGCAGCGGATCGGCAACCTGGACGCCCACGAACAGCATGTTGCCCAGGCATACCACCGTCGATTGCATGAACGCGAGCACGAACGGTCCGCCATATCGCCCGAAGAACAGCTGCCAGGACCTGGGCTCGACCAGATCTGCCTCGCGCTTGGCGCGTTCGGAGGGAACCGGATTCAGCAACACCATGATCAACAGCGACCCTACCCACAGCGCCAAGGTGGTGTACAACGGCGCCATGGCCGAGCCGAAGTCCTCCACCGGGAACACGGCGATGCGCTCCACCCCTACAGGAGCGGACACGGCCTTGGCAAGCGCCTCGGGATCTGAGCCGATGATCTGCTTCAGCTGATCGATGTTTCCGCTGGCCAACGCCTCATTGACGCGCTGAGACAACGCCGACATCTTATCGGCGGACCCGCGCAGCTCATCGGACATGGCACGGATGGCGCTTTGCGCGTGCGCCAAATCCGCCGTTACCGAGGACGCCGCGCCGTTCAAATCATCGCCCACGCCGGAAAGCTGCGAAGCACGCGCCGAAAGCGATTGAGCCGCCTGCGCCACCGAGCCCGCCAAGCTCTCAAGGCCCGGTTTCAGGTTGTTCTCGTAGTCGTTCTTCAGCTTGTCGGCGTTCGCCTTCGCCTCATCGAGCTTCGCCTGGATATCGGCTCGGGACGCGGACTCCGGATCGTTGCCGGAGACTATCTTATCCGCCGCCGAGGTCAAGCTGTCGCGCAGCTTCTCAAGCGATGATATGGACGTGTTCAGCTGCGATATCACGGCATCGACCGCCGGGCGATATTGCTCATCTACCTGCGGCTTCAAGGATTCGAGCACCTCGACGAGCTGCTGGTAGCGCTCGATCTGGGCGTCCACATCAGCCGCCTGGTCGCGAAGTCCTTGCGCGGCGTGCGCCTTATCGGTATCAACCTGCGCATACACCTCATCGATGGCGGCGGGCACTTGGTTGAAGCCGTCGGAACATTGAGCCAGGGCATCGGACAAGGACGACACCGACGTCGACAGCGCATCGCCAATGGTGTCCGCACCGCTTTTCGCCCCCGATGCCTGCTGCTTAGCGTCCTTCACCGCGCTTTGCGCATCGCCCAGAAGCTGAGTGGAGCTTCCCACCAACGCCTGCGCCGTTCCCGCCAGGTTCGCATACGAATCGAGCACGTCGGCCGCGGTGCGCATCTGGTCCGCAGAAGAGGATATGGTGCCCGAAAGCTTGGCCACCCGCCCCGCCGCATCGGTATCATCCGCCACCGTTCCCAAGGTATCGATCAGTCCTAGGGCCACATCGGAAATGGTCTCAGCGAACGTGGTGTTCACTTGAGCGGCAACCTTATTGGACGCCTGATCGGTCACGCGCGGCGCCACGGCGTTCTTCTTCTCGTTCTCGTAATAGATAAGCTCGGGATGCTCGGCATCGTCGGAGTAGAAGCTCATCATGTCGGAGCTGAAACTTTGCGGGATGACCACGGCCGCATAGTATTTGCCCGAGCGCGCCCCGTCGATGGCGTCCTCCTCGTTGGTGAACACCCAATCAAGCTGGTCGTTGGCGCGCAACGCCGACTCCACGCTATCGCCCACGTTGATCTTCGTGGGCAGCAGATCGCTTTGATACCCCTCGTCGGAATTGGCGACGGCCACCTTCAGGTTGCCCGTGTTGTCGAACACGTTCCAACACGCGATGACGTTGTACCACGTGAAAATGGACGGCAGGAACACCAAGCCCAAGACGATGACCAACGTCACCGTGTTCCCGAACAGGTGCTTGATATCGTAGGAGAACAGCTTGAACACGTTACGCATGGCCGCCCCCCTTCTTCGAATCGCCCTTCTTCTTGTGCTTCTTATCATGCTTCTTGTGCTTCTTGCCGTGCTTGCCGCGCTCGGCCTTGCGCTGCGCGAGGGATTCCAAATCGTCAGCGCTCAACTCAAGAACGAGCGTCTCGACCTCCAGCAGCTCCTCATCGCCCTTGCTCTTTTCGCCATGGGCCTCCTCGTCGGTCAGAAACGGCCCATCGAAATACGCAGGCTTGCCCTTCGCCGCCAAATCCATAAGCGATGAAACCTTGCTCGAGGTGCCCTTCGGCTTGCGAGCAGCACCCCGCCCAGCATCATCGTCGCCAGGCGCCGAGACAGGCAGATCGGTCATATCGTCGACGGTCACGCCAACGGGCGGCAGCGGCACGGACACGCCCGTCGCGCGGGCGGAGCGGTCGACGGGAACCGACACGCGTGCCGTCGACATGGCGGCAGGCACCAATTCGTTGACCATCTTCTTGCCCCGATCGGCCAAATGCCCGCGCAGCTCGTCTTCGCTCATGCCGTCGATGGATGCCTGACGCTGGATGTTGTCGCGCACCATCTCCAAGCCCAGCAAAAAGCCGGTAAGGATGACCAGCCAGATCAGCCACGCCGTCAACGTGACCACCTTCTCAGTGGTGGTCACGGCGAACACCAGCGTGAAAACCACCGGCACCGCAATGCCCAGGATGAACGTACCGCGCTTCAGGCGAGGGTAATGCCTCAGGAAGGCATCGGCCCGCTGCCGCACCTCGGCGTGGAACTCATCATGGTCCGACAGCGCCCGGATAAGCTGCCCTATGCGGTAACGGCGCTCAGGCACCAGAGCCTCCTCGACGTTGAGCAGGTCGCTTTGCTTGATCTCCTTCGCCACCAGACGATTGAGGTTGGTCAGATGCGGCCGCACAAACAGGCCCACAAGCGTCATGGACAACGCGATGAGCAGAAGCACCCCGCAATAACCAAGCCACTGCGTGCCGTAGAAGCCGCCGATGGCCTCGCGCAAGGCGTTGATGCCGTAGGTGAACGGGAACATAGGGTACACCGTCCGGAAGAAGGCGTCGGTCATCTCCACCGGGTACAAGCCCGTGCCGCCCGGGATCTGGACGAACACCATGATGATGCACAGGCCGATGCCGATATGCTGGAACGACGATGACAGCGTGTACGTGATGCACAGATAGGAAAGCGACAGCAAGATCGCCGTTGCGAAAAACGCCGGCACCGATGCAGCTTGCACGCCGATGAACAGGCAGCCCGTCACGCACACCACGGCCTGCAGGGTCACCAGCAAAGCGAAGAACAGCCATCGGCCGATATAGCCCTGCACCACCGTCAAGCCGGGCACGCCCTCCTTGTCGACCTCCAGCTTCAAGATGACGCACAGCATCAACGTGCCGATCCACAGGCTCAGGCTGATGAACAGCGGGGCCATTGCCGAACCGTAGGCGTTGAGCGGATACAGCTTCTCGGTGGTCACCTGCGTGGGAGCCTGCATGAACTCCGCGATCTTCTCGGGGTCGATGCGCCCGTTATCGATCAGGTCCGATATCGCCGAAGACGTCCCGAGCAGAGACACGTCGTTGCGCGCCTGGCGCATGGTCCCCTCAAGGCTTGACAACAAGACGTCGGTTTGAGCCATAGCATCGCTTGCCACGCGCAGCGTCCCCGACAGCTGATCGATCACGCTCGAGGTCTCATCGATCAGATAGCTTTGATTGGAGATGGCCCCCTTCAAGCCGGCAGCGGCGATGCCTACCTGGGAAATGCCGTTGCTCACCTGCGGCAAGGCGCTTCCGAACAGCTGCTGCTGATACACGCCGGAAGCGGTGATGGCGCTTTGCGCCGCGGCGTTGATGGTATTGGCGGCAGCTGCGACGCTGGCTGCCGTGTCGTCCACATCGCCGCTGAGCATCTTCAGGTCGTCAAGGTCGCGCTGCAGCTCGGCGTTGCGGGAAGTCAGGGAATCGATGACCATCCGCAGCTGCTCCTTGTTGGGGTCGGAATCGGGCATCTGGTCGTGCACGATCTGCAGCTGCTCGATGACGGCGGTGTTCATGTCCAGCACGCCCTGGGCGCGATCGGCCGCGGCATCCACCGTGCCCTGCGCGCTTGATATGGCGTTGGACGCATCGGTTATCGACCCGGCCGCCTGCGAGGCGATCTGCGACAACACCAGGTTCGTGTTCGACATGCCGGGCATGGCAACCGAAGTAAACGTGCCCAGGCTGTTTTGCAACGTCAGGGAAAGGTCGCTCACCTGCTGCAGCTGGTCTTGCACGGTCTGAGCATCGACGCGGGCCTGCTCAAGCTGGCCTTTCGCCGATTGCGCCTTTTGGCGGGCCTCTTCGGTGGAGGCAGCCAGCCCGCTTACGGTCGTGCGCGCATCGGAAATGGAATCAACGGCGCGCGAAAGCTGCGCGGCCGAGTTGCTCTGCGCTGCGCCAAGGCTCTGCTCCGCTTCGGCGATCTTGTCGTTGAGCGTGTCCGCCACCACCGAGCTGACCGTTGAGACGAACTGGCCGTTGATGGTCTCGTCAAGGGTGGAGGAACCCGCATCCGTCACCTTCGGCGACACAGGGTTCATCTTCTCGTTAACGTAATACTGCAGGTTAGGCTGCTGGAAATCGCCGGTCACGATGGTGAACAGATTGGCGGTGAAGTCCTCGGGGATGACGAACGCCGCGTACACCTCGCCTGACTCCACTTTGCGCATCGCATCATCGTAATCGGTGAACTCCCATTTCAGCTGGTTATTCTCATGCAACGTGTCCACGATTTGATCGCCCAGGTTCATCTGGCCCATCAAGTCGTTCTCGGACCCGGCGTCTTCGTTGACCACGCACACGCGCATATTGCCCGTGTTGTCATAGGGGTTCCAAAAGCCGATGACGTTGAACCACGTGTACGTCGACGGCAGCACGACCAGCACCACGACCACCACCAGGGCGGCCGGCGCCTTCAAAAGGCGCAGCAGATCGCGGCCGAGCACGTGCAGAACGTTTTTCATAGCAAGCGGTACCTCTTCCATTGCCAGCGCTATCGAGCGCGAATCGAAAACCTCGCAGCGCCATCTCGAAAACAAGCGCGGGCGGCCAGCCTCACGGCAGACCGCCCGCGCCCAAGCGTCAAGACGACAGGCGCTCTATTGCGTACCCGTCATTGTAAAACACCCCACCTGCGGCGCTACTCCGCATAGCGCCAAACCACAGAATCCGTTTCATTCCTGTAAGAATCTCCCTAACGAAGCGAACATAAAGGGCCGTGCACCGCACCCTCCTACGCGCGGCTCGGCAGCTCCACGGACACCTGGTCGAGCACATGGCCGTCCATCGCGCGGCGCAGCTCGTTGAGATAGAAGCCTTCCGGCAACCCCAGCTCGCAATCAAGCGCGTACACGTTCAACGTGTAGCTATGCGTGGCATCAGGCGGCTGAGGGCCGCAGTAACGGGAATGCACCTGCGGGTTGTCGCTGCCATGCGCCATAGGCGACCAGTTGCTGTTGCGCCCCTGCACCATGGCGACCGCGCCCGTACGGCTGGCATCCTCGGGGATGAGCGTCGTGGTTGCCGGCAGGTCGCACGCCGTCCAGTGGATCCAGCAGAAGCCGCCCACGGGGATGGCGTCGAAGTCGATGAACGCCAGGGCAAGCGTCCGCGCTTCCTGCGGCACATCGCTTATCTCGATAGGGAACGAACGCACGGGAAAGCCCTCCAGGCGGTCCGGCTCGGACGCATACTTCCCGAACCTATCCGCCAGCAAGCCGCCATCCAACTCCACATGCACCTTCATAAGCTGCTCCCTTCCCTTCCATCGTTTCAAAAGCCATGGGCGAGCACGCTGTCGCCGCGCCGCAGGCGAACATGCGACGCCCGCCACGCTTGCAGACGAAACGCACCCCGCTCAAGCGCCGCAAAGGATCCTTCCACCCGCAAGCTCCAACGCCCTATCAGCGCAGGGTCTTCCGCACAGGCCGTTCTTTCCCCGCAGTGTAGCATGCGCCGGACCGAGCGTCGTCCCGCCTGGCGCCGCGCGTTGGAAAATCTGCGCTTTTCGCGGGAGGCGTGCCACCGTCCGCCCCATTCGTTATGATGAACCTTACCTTTATATATGATTGGAGGGATGCCTCACCATGTGCGGTATCTGCGGATTCACGCAGGCTGATGATGCAAGCCTGCCCACCCTGAAAGCCATGTGCGACGTCATGGCCCATCGCGGGCCCGACGGCGAAGGCCAGTACATCGACGTCGAAAGCGGCATCGCCTTGGGCCATCGCCGCCTTTCGCTCATCGACCTTGCCAACGGCAACCAGCCCATGGTGCGCTCCACGGGCGAGCACGCCGCTGCCATCACCTCGCCGGCACTGCATCTTGACGGCACCCCGTGCGGCACGCCCGAGCAGGCTGCCGCCAAGGGCCGCTACGCCATCGTGTTCAACGGCGAGATCTACAACTACCGCGACCTGCGCGCCGAGCTTGAAGCGCAGGGCTGGCAGTTCCAAACCAACTCCGACACCGAAGTCCTGCTCACGGGCTATCTGGCATGGGGCGAGGGCGTGCTTGACCGCCTGCGCGGCATGTTCGCGTTCGCCATCTGGGACCGCGACTCGCGCGAGCTGTTCTGCGCCCGCGACTTCTTCGGCATCAAGCCGTTTTACTACACGCAGCAAAACGGCCGCTTCATCTTCGCGTCCGAGATCAAGTGCATCCTCGAGCATCCGGACTACACGCGCGAGCTCAACCGTGAAGCGCTCGAGCAATACCTGTGCTTCCAGTTCAGCGCCCTTCCCGAAACCTTCTTCAAGGGCATCTTCAAGCTGGCTCCCGCGCACTGCATGACCGTGCACGCCGATGGCTCCATCACCGAGCGCCGCTACTGGCGCCCCGAGTACAACTTCGATGCGCAGCGCAGCCGCCAAGATACCGTCGAGGCCATCGACGAAGCCGTGCGCGACAGCGTCCGCTACCACAACGTGGCCGACGTCGAGGTCGGCAGCTTCCTGTCCTCGGGCATCGACTCCAGCTACATGGCGGCGTGCCTGGCGAAGGAAAACCCCGACATCAAAACGTTCACCGTGGGCTTCGATTGCTACAAGAACGCCGCCGCCAACAACGCCGAAGGCGCCGGCGGCATGATGCGCGACGAGATCTCGTGGGCCCACGAGCTTGCCGACGAGCTGCACATCGCCAATACCAACAAGTACATCGGGGAGGACGAGTACTGGGAAAGCCTGCCCCGCGTGCAGTGGCACATGGACGAGCCTTCGGCCGACCCTTCGGCTGTGGCGCTGTACTTCGTGGACCAGATCGCCGCAACGCAGGTCAAGGCCGTGCTTTCCGGCGAAGGCGCCGACGAGTTCTTCGGCGGCTACCGCATCTACCAAACGCCGTTCTCCAACGCCAAGCTGTCCTGGGCCCCGAAGGGTCTGCTGCGCGGCGCTTCCGGCGTCATGCGCAAGCTGGGCATCCGCGGCGCGAACTATCTTGAGCGCGCCAGCGAAACGCCCGAGGATTGGTACTACACCAACGCCAACGGCGTCGCCTTCACCGTGGAGGAGCGCGCCCAGCTGCTGCGCGGCGGCTGCAACGCCCCCACCCCCCAGCAGCTCACCGCGCCGGTATACGCCGAGGTCAAGGACCTGGACGAGACCACGCGCATGCAGTATGTCGACCTGTACTTCTGGCTGGTCGGCGACATCCTGCTGAAAACGGACAAGATGTCCATGGCCCATTCGCTGGAGTCCCGCGTGCCGTTCTTGGATCGCCGCGTGTTCGACGTGTCGGCAACCATCCCCACCCCGCTCAAGGCCAACGAAACGCAAACCAAACTCACGCTGCGCGAGGCGTCCGAACGCGCCATCCCGAAGGACTGGGCGCAGAAGGAGAAGCTTGGCTTCCCCGTCCCCGTGGTGAACTGGCTACGCCAGGACCGCTACTACAACCAGGTGAAGGAATGGTTCACCAGCGACATCGCGCGTGAGTTCTTCAATGCCGACGAGCTGGTGCGGTTGCTCGACGAGCACAAGGCCGGTGCCGACCGTAGCCGCAAGATCTGGATCGTCTACATGTTCCTCATGTGGTACAAGATCTACTTCGTGGACAAAACGGTGCCGGAAAAGCCGAAAACGCGCTAGCTGACGCAGCGCCGTAACGTCGAAGCCCCTTGCAACCCATCAGGCTGCAAGGGGCTTCTTAGTTGATAGGACGATTAGAGAAGAACCCTTCGTCACGCCAAACGCGACGTTCGAACGCTTGTCAGGTGGCCGTGCTCATCCTCGAACACGCACAAGCGCTTGTCGCGGCTTTCGTACAGATGGGTGAACTTTGCAAGATGACGCTTTCTTTCCGCCTTGCGCCCGGGGCGCTTGTCTTCCTGCTTGCCCGCCATCAGTACTGCACCTTCCAAAACACCAGCCCGCCCGCGGGGGCGTTCTCCCCCGCCGCGGTTCGGTCGCGAGCTTCAAGCACCTCACGTACCCATTCGGGCTTACGCAAGCCGCGACCCACCATGACCAGCGTGCCCACGATGGTACGCACCATGGAGTGCAAAAACGCATTGCCCACCACCTTGATGGTCAGCACCTCCTCGCCCATGATGGTCTCGCGCGAAAGCGAGATCTCATGCACGTTGCGACACGTAGGCTTGCCCACGGCGCTGGCCGCCATGCAAAAGCTTTTGAAATCGTGCTCGCCTTCCAGATAACGAGCAGCCTGCTGCATTGCCGATATATCCAGGTCGGCATGCACGAACCAGCTGAAATCGCGCATGAACAGGGGCGGCGTGTCATCCAGGCAGATATGGTAGTGGTATTCGCGCCACTGCGCATCGAACCGAGCGCTGAAGCCCGGCTCGCGCTCCTCGACCTTGCGCACCGCGATGTCCTCATGCGTTAACGCGTTCAAGCTGCGACGCAGGCTATGCAAGCTGCGGCTCTCAAGCTCATCGACGGAAACATTGAAGCTCACCACCTGGCCAAGCGCATGCACGCCCGCGTCGGTACGGCCCGAGCACACCACTTCCACCGGCCGGCGCATCACCAGGGAAAGCGCCTGCTCAAGCTCACCTTGAACGGTTAGTTTGCCGGGCTGACGTGCAAACCCGCAAAACGGGCCGCCATTATAGGAAACCGTTAACGACAAGGTTCGCTCGGCATCCTCGCGGTTGAAGCCTGCAGCGTCGCTCGCCCGTGCGGCATCGGCGTATACCGTTGCGCCTTCGGCTTGCGTCGGCGTCACCGCACCTTGCGATTGCGCCACTGCGCCTTCCGCCTGCGCCGCCGCGCCTTCGGCTTGCAACGCTTGCTTGTTGTGTCCAATCGTTTTATCCATGCGGTCCATGATACGCGACAACTGCCGGCATAAGAAACAGGACCCGGATTCACATCTGGGTCCCATGGGATATCCAATACCAAGCAGCCCAGCCGCTATGCCGTAAGCACGTTATAGCCGAACAAATCCGTCAACTCGCTGCGCATGATAGGGCTTTCCGCGTCCACCGTAACCGGAAGCTCCGCCCGGAACTTATGCCCATCGCTTTGCTTCACGAACAGCACCACGCCATCGCGCCCCGGATACGATTTCAGAATGCGGCTCAAGCGCATGGACTTCGATTGGTCGAAATCCGACATAGGCACGCTCAAGCGCAGCTGGCGAGGCTTTGCATCCTCTTCGTTCAACTCTAGCGTTTCCGTCTCGAACACCATAATCTGGTTGCCGCGATCGGAATGCTCGAACTTGCCCTTGATCTTGACGATGGCGTCCTCTTGGATCGCCTCTGCGTTCTCCTCGTACTTGAAGCAGATGCACTCCACGTGACCCGTGGTGTCCTCCAGGTCGAACGTGGCCATCTTCGTGCCGCGCTTCGTCAGCTTCGTCACCACGTTGGACACCATGCCCACGAACACCGCGGACTTGATTTCCTTCGTGCGCTCGGCCAAATCACCCAGCTGCCACTTCGTGATGCGCGAGATGTAGTTCTCGTACGGCGTGAGCGGATGGTCCGAGACGTAGATCTTCATGATCTCCTTCTCGTACGTCAGCAGCTGGCGCTTCGGCCACTCCACTCCATCAGGAGCAGGCACGTCTTCCTGGAAGCCCGAATCCTCATCGTCCGCGAGCAAGTCGAACATGCTCACCTGACCGCGATCGCGGTCCTTCTGACGCTTTGCCGCACCTTCTAGAAGCGGCGTCTCCTCGATGAAGTACATGAGCTGCTTTCGCGTGTACCCCGTCGAATCGAACGCACCGCCCTTGATAAGGGCTTCGAGCGTCTTTCGGTTGTAGCACTTCGCATCGACGCGGTTCACGAAGTCGTGCAAACTGGTGAACGGTCCGTTCTTCTCGCGCTCTTCGATGATCTCGTCGGCAACGTTTCGCCCGACGCCGCGCACGCCGACCAGGCCGAAACGGATACCGTTTTCGACAGGGGTGAACTCGGCGTTCGATGAATTGATATCAGGCGGCAGCACGGGCGTGCCGTTGTGGTTGCAGCTGGAGATGTAGCGAATCAAGCGATCGGTGTTGCCCATGTAGCTGGACAGCACTGCGGCCATGTACTCGTTCGGGTAATGCGCCTTCAGGTACGCCGTGCGCATAACCAGGATCGAGTACGCAGCCGAATGCGATTTGTTGAACGCGTACTTTGCGAACTTCTCCGCGTCGTCCCAGATCTTCTTCGCGATCTCAAGCGAGTACCCGTTCTCGACCGCGCCGTTGTTCCAGTCCTCCTGCAGCATGCGCATGATGTCGAGCTTCTTCTTGCCCATTGCCTTGCGCAGCTTGTCTGCCTTGCCAGCGGAGAAGCCGCTCATAACCATGGACACCTGCATGATCTGCTCCTGGTACACCATGGTGCCGTAGGTTTCCTCAAGCACCGGGCGCAGGCGTTCATCGTAGTAATGCACAGGAGTCTTGCCACTTGCCACCTTGACATAGTCGTCGACCATGCCGGACTCCAGCGGACCCGGGCGATTCAGGGCGATCGAAGCCACGATGTCGCTGAACCTCTTCGGTGGCAGGCGCGCGAACAAGCTGACGTACAGGCCACCCTCAACCTGAAACAGGCCGTCCATGTTGCCCGAGCGCATAAGCGCGAACGCCGCCTCATCGTCGGTGGGGATCTCCTCGGGAATGATCTTGCGGCCCGTGGTCATCTCCACGTTGCGGCACGCGCGCGAGAGCACGCCCAACGTTCGCAAGCCAAGGAAGTCCATCTTCAACAGGCCCAGGTCAGGCGTGTAATGACCGTCGTACTGCGTGATGATGCCGCCGCCCTTGGTATCGCGCTTGACCGGCACATGGTCGGCCATAGGGTCTCGGCAGATGATGGTCGCGCATGCATGCACGCCCTCGCCGCGCACGTGGCCCTCGATGGACTGCGCCGCATCCACGACCGCCTTGACGTCCTCTTCGGTGTCGTAGGCCTTCTTCAAATCGGGGTTCGTGTCCAGTGCCTTCTGAATGGTGATGCCCAGTTCATCGCCGATCATCTTGCAGATCTTGTCGCCTACACTGTAAGGATAATCAAGCACGCGCGCGGCATCGCGCACGGCGTTCTTCGCCTGCAGCTTGCCGAACGTGATAACGCCCGTAACATGGTCGGCGCCGTACACCTCGCGAATATGCTCGATAACCTCCTGACGACGTTCATCCTCGAAGTCGCAGTCGATATCGGGCATCTCCACGCGTTCCGGGGAAAGGAATCGCTCGAACAGCAAGCCGTTTGAAAGCGGCTCCAAGTCGGTGATGCCCATGGCATATGCGACGATGGAACCTGCAGCGGAACCACGACCCGGCCCAACGCCGATGCCCTGGCTTCGCGCCCAATCCAGATATTCCTGCACGATCAGGAAGTACGCGGGGAAGCCCTGCTGAATGATGACGCTCATCTCGTATTCGGCGCGGTCAAGCGGCTCTTTGGGAATAGGGTCGCCATAGCGCTTCTTCATTCCCTCGAGCACCTGATGACGGAACCAGCTCTCGTCCGTCTCGCCTTCAGGAAGCGGGAACTTCGGCAGAATGGAATCGCGCTCAAGGATGACGTTGCATTTCTCGGCAACTTCAACCGTGGTGTCGCACGCCTCGGGGAAATCGCGAAGCGCCTCGCGCATCTCCTCTTCCGTTTTCATATAGAACTGGTCGTTCTCGAACTTCATGCGGTTCGTGTCGTTGACGGCCGAACCCGTGCCGATGCACAGCATGATGTCCTGCGCCTTCGCATCTTCCTGCAACAGGTAATGGAAGTCGTTCGTTGCGATGGTCTTCAGGCCTGCACGATGCGCAACCTCGGTAAGCTGGTGATTCAGCTCCGTTTGCGTAAGGCCGCCATCGGTGCGGATGCCCTGGTTTTGCAACTCGATGTAAAAGTCGCCCGGTTCGAAGCAGCTGGCGAACTTGTTTGCCCACTCCACCGCTTCATCGAACTGGCGGTTATCCAGCAGCTTCGGGATGATGCCCGCGATGCAGGCAGACGAGCCGATGATGCCCTTGCCATATTTCTGCAGCATGCTGAACGTGGTTCGCGGCTTGTAGTAGAAGTTATCGACATGAGACTCGCTGACCAGGTTCAACAGGTTGTGATAACCCTCGTTGGTTTTCGCCAGCAACAGCAAGTGGTAAAGCTTGGGCTTTACATCCTTGCGAAGCTCCTCATCGGTGGTGAAGTATACTTCGCAGCCGTAAATCGGCTTAACCTTCTTGCCGGTTTCCTTCTCAATGGCTGCGCACGCATCGCACAGCTCGGGAACGCCCGACATAACGCCATGATCGCTGATCGCCACCGCGGGCATGTCAAGCTCCGCAGCGCGACGGACCATATCTTTGATATGCGTCAGGCCGTCGAGCAATGAATATTCGGTATGGTTATGCAAATGAACGAACGCCATGGATGCGCCTCGAATCTTCTCGCAAGCTGATGTGCTGCGCTTCGGTAAGGCCAATGGGCAGATCACCGAAGCAGGGTTTTCCGGTTCCCCATCATAGCAGCCTTTAACGCACGTGTGTTCGAACAAACGATGGATTTCGCACGGGGTTTCATGAGACTATACGCAAAACGGCCCCCGCCTTTCGGCAGGGGCCGTTTAAGGTGAACAGCCGATGGATACGACCGTCGCGTTGCCAGCAGTCGCACCAGCGGCCGCGGGTTCAGATGTTCAAGCCAACACCCAGGCTATGCAGCAACAGGCGTTGCGCTATCGGCAAGGATGATCACCTTGTCGTCGGTAACCTGCACGTAGCCGCCCTTGACTTCGTAGCGCTGCACGGCGCCGCCCCCTGCAGGCGTCAGGCGGATCTCGCCATCGGCCAGCACGGACACCAGCGGAGCGTGACCGGCCAGAAAGCCCATCTCGCCCTCGACGCCCGGAACGACGACCATTTCAACCTCGCAAGCTGCAAGCTTCTCGGCAGGCGTGACGATGTCGCACTTGAAGCTAGCCATACTACGCTTCTTCCTTCTTCATTTCCTCGTAAGCAGCGTAGACGTCGTCGATGCCGCCCTTCAGGCGGAAGCACTGCTCGGGGATCTCGTCGCACTCGCCATCAAGGATAGCGGCGAAGGAGCGCACGGTGTCCTCCATCTTGACGTACTTGCCGGGCAGGCCGGTGAACTGCGTTGCCACGTGGAAGCACTGGCCGAAGAACTGCTGAGCCTTACGCGCACGGGAAACCGTGAGCTTCTGCTCCTCGGACAGCTCGTCCATACCAAGGATGGCGATGATGTCCTGCAGGTCCTTATAGTTCTGCAGCAGCTCCTGGATGCCGGTGGCCACACGGTAGTGCTCCTCGCCCACGATTGCGGGATCCAGAGCGCGGGAGGTGGACTCCAGCGGGTCGACGGCCGGGTAGATGCCCAGCTCGGCGATGGAACGGGACAGAACGGTCTTAGCGTCCAGGTGCGTGAACGTCGTAGCCGGAGCGGGGTCGGTCAGGTCGTCGGCGGGCACGTAAACTGCCTGCACGGACGTGATGGAACCCGTGGACGTGGACGTAATGCGCTCCTGCAGGTCGCCCATCTCGGTAGCCAGCGTAGGCTGGTAACCAACGGCGGACGGCATACGGCCGAGCAGTGCGGACACCTCGGAACCGGCCTGCGTGAAGCGGAAGATGTTGTCCACGAACAGCAGAACGTCCTGGCCCTGATCACGGAAGTACTCGGCCTCGGTCAGACCAGCCAGGCCGACGCGCAGACGAGCTCCCGGAGGCTCATTCATCTGGCCGTAGACCAAGCAGGTCTTGTTGATAACGCCGGAATCGCTCATCTCCAGGTACAGGTCGGTACCCTCGCGGGTACGCTCGCCAACGCCGGTGAACACGGAAGTGCCGCCGTGCTCCTGAGCCAGGTTGTTGATGAGCTCCTGGAT
>NZ_CAKTVU010000002.1 GCF_934630535.1 uncultured Senegalimassilia sp. | reverse complement strand
GCGGTCCCGCGCGCCGCACGCGCCGAGAAGGCCCGCAAGGGGATCGTCCCCTTGCGGGCCTGTTTGCGTTTTGGGGCTTGATGGGTTGACTTCGGACCGGACCCAGCAGGGATATCTCCTGCGGCCTCATTGCTATTTTCGTTGTCGCTTATACTCACTCGTGCCGGTTTACCCCTTTCAGCATCGATTCGGATCGTAGGGGCGCATTGCCTGGCGAATTCGTTGGAGTTTTCCTTTTCTCGTATAGTTGGTCATCGTTTTGGTGGGTTTGATGAGGCATACTAATTGTTCGGCAACATAATCATGTTTCGATGTTGCTTTGTTGAGATGAGGAGTTGGTATGACCGAGCATATGGGCACTACGTGCGTGCAGGGTGGTTATCGTCCGGGCGATGCGGAGCCGCGTCAGATTCCGATTTATCAGTCCACTACGTGGAAGTACGATACTTCGGAGCATATGGGTAAGCTGTTTGACCTGGAAGAATCCGGCTACTTCTATACTCGTTTGCAGAACCCGACCAACGACTACGTTGCTGCGAAGATTTGCGAGATGGAGGGCGGCGCTGCTGCCATGCTGACCAGCTCTGGTCAGGCTGCGAACTTCTTCGCTGTGTTTAATATTGCTGGTGCTGGCGATCATGTTGTTGCATCTAGCGCTATCTATGGTGGTACCTACAATCTTCTGGCTCATACCATGCATCGTATGGGTCTCGAGTGCACGTTTGTGAGCCCTGATTGCTCTGACGAGGAGCTTGAAGCCGCTTTCCGCCCGAACACTAAGTGCGTGTTTGGCGAGACGATTGCGAACCCTGCGCTGGCTGTTCTGGATATCGAGCGTTTTGCCAATGCGGCGCATGCTCATGGCGTGCCGCTGATCGTGGACAACACGTTCCCGACGCCGGTTAACTGCAACCCGATTAAATGGGGTGCGAATATCGTTACTCATTCCACCACCAAGTACATGGATGGTCATGGTGCGTGCGTTGGCGGCTGCATTGTTGATGCGGGTACGTTTGACTGGATGGCGCATGCTGATAAGTTCCCTGGGCTCACGACTCCCGATGAGAGCTACCACGGGGTTGTGTATGCTGAGAAGTTTGGGCAGGGCGGCGCGTTCATCACGAAATGCACCTCGCAGCTTATGCGTGACTTCGGCTCGATGCAGAGCCCTCAGCATGCCTTCATTCTGAATCTTGGTCTAGAGAGCCTGCATGTGCGGATGCCTCAGCATTGTAAGAATGGTCAGGCTGCCGCTGAGTTCCTGCAGGCGCATCCGAAGATCAGCTTTGTGAGGTATCCCGGTTTGCAGGGCGATCCGTACTATGAGTTGGCTCAAAAGTACATGCCCAATGGGACGTGTGGCGTGGTGTCCTTTGGTTTTGAGGGTGGACGTGCTGCTGCCGAGCAGTTTATGAAGAGCCTGAAGTTGGCTCAGATTGCCACGCATGTTGCCGATGCTCGTACCTGCGTGTTGCATCCGGCTAATGCCACACATCGTCAGATGAATGACGAAGAACTGGTGGCTTGCGGTATCTCTCCGGATATGGTGCGTTTGAGCTGCGGCATCGAGTCTACCGAGGACTTGCTGGCCGACCTGGAGCAGGCGCTCGCAACGGTGTAATGTTAATTGACCGCAGGCTAGTGGAAAGGTTGCGCCTGCTGCTATGATTGTTGCCTGATTTGCGTTTGCAGGCATTTGAACCAGACCTTTGCGGCCGTGCTTAGGAATCTGTCTGGCATTTGTGCTTTGCGAGATGTTCGTAAATAGTTTGAGGCGGTACCTTTAGCCCATTTGGATTTTGCCATTTGCGCTGATCGTGTCGAATGGTTCCGCGGAGTGTATGAGCGGCTTGTCGGTTGTGTGCGGCAAGCCGCTTTTGCATTATGGGTTGTGGCTTCCAAGGGGCCGGCTAGTGACGGGCAGGGCAAATTGCCCTTTAGCCAGTTTGCCTGCGTTCTCCGTATCGGTTCTTGAGGTTTGCTATGTGGTTTGGGCTGAGCCGTGGTACCGTTGACGAGACGGTTGGGTTCGAGGACAAAGAGAATGGTGGGCCTGATGAAGAAGCTGCTGTATATCGACAGTTGTGTGTTGCGTGAGACTTCGCGCACGAAGCGAATTGCGGATGCTTTGGTTGAGCATTTGCTGTCTACTGGTGAATTTGTTCTTGAACAGTTGGTTCTTGAAGGCCTGGGTCTTCTTCCGCTGACATCGAAAACGTTGGCGCATCGCAATGAATTGCGTTATGCGGAGAATTTTGATGACGCCATGTTCGATTTGGCGCATCAGTTTGCTGAGGCTGATGAGATCGTTATTGCAGCGCCGTTTTGGGAGGGCGCTTACCCGGCATTGCTGAAGGTGTATTTCGAGCACATCAGCGTAGTTGGCATTGTGAACCGCTATACCGATCATGGTCCCGTTGGGATGTGCCGAGCTAGCAAATTGCATTACATTACAACGCGCGGTGGTTTTACGACCGATGAGCAGGACCTGGGCTGGCAGAACGTGAAGGGTCTGGCGAAGGTTTACGGCATTGGGGCCGCTGACTGCATTAGCGTGAATGCCACCGACGTGCCAACTACTGATGTTGATGCGGCGGTTGCTGCTGCGATCGCTGGCATTCCTGCGCTTGTTGGGGAGTAGGGTTAGCCTGAGCGCGGTTGGAAGCTGTATTCAGATGGGTTTGGTGCTTGTGCGTGATACTTTGATGCGAGCTCTGGACGGGCTTTTGAGCTGCACGGATGCGGCCGTTTGCCGGAACGCGGGTGGTATGGGTTGCGCGTAGCGGGGCGAAGAATCATGATGGATATACCAACTTATTGATACCGCTGCTGTGCTATGCGAATGGGGCTGGTGGGATATGAATTACTCTGAGATCAAATATTTCGATATCGCCAACGGCGAAGGCGTGCGCACTAGCCTGTTCGTGTCGGGGTGCCGTCATGGGTGCCCGGGTTGCTTCAACCCTGAGCAGTGGGATTTCACGGCCGGGAAGCCGTTTTCGCCTGAGGTGCAGAATGAGATTCTCGAGAGCCTGGCATCGGAATACGTTGATGGTTTGACCCTTTTGGGCGGCGAGCCTATGGAGCCGGAAAATCAGCGTGCATTGGTTGATTTCGTCGAGCGCGTGCGCGAAATGTATCCTGGGAAGACGGTTTGGTGTTACACGGGCGACCTGCTTGAGGATTTGCAGAACCCCGAAAGCGCGCGTCATACTGAGGTGACCGATCGCCTGCTTGCTGCTATCGATGTACTGGTAGACGGCCCGTTTGTGCAGGCGCACCACGACATCACGCTGCGCTTCCGGGGGTCCTCGAACCAGCGAATCATCGATCTGCCGGCCACGTTGGCCCAGGGTAAAGTCAAACCCTGGCGAGATGATCCGCAGTTCGTGAGCCATGTGATGGTGGTTTAGGGGACGGGTAGCACTTGTGCGGGAGTACGGACCAGTAGTTTAACCAAATGGTCTAGGTAAAAGTTCGCATTCCCGCGTTCAATTAGCGGTTTTGTTATCTGATAATCCGATAAAGTTTTCTACTTTGATCCGAAATCACTAGTTCAAAACCTTCGGTATTATCATTGAGCTGTAGAATGCCCTGCCAATCAGACTCGTTCATGCTGCCATCGGTTGACCATAGGGAGTCTCCGTTGCGTATGAACCCATTCCTATCAAGTAATAATACATATTTCGCGTCGGTATTGCTTATTGCAGATTTCACTTCCTCGTTGAAACTGTATTCATAAAGGCTGTTAACAATAGTATTGCATGTGGATGTGTTGTCTCCTTCTCCATAAGATTTGAAATAACAATTCAGGCCATATTTCATATAAGCAGAAATACTGCCGTCTGCAGGAATATTAATCACTAAATCATTCTTACCAACAATTGATACAACTCGTTGAACAAATTTATCATCTGCATCACTATAAGAATTGCTCTCGCTTAGCTTATTCAGCTGTTCCAATGTGTCGCGCGACTTACCAAATGCTGTAATTACTTGCGACCCATTTGTGACAAATGAAGGATAAATAATAGTTAATACGACCAGCAAAGAAATGGCTGTCTTAACAACTGTGTCGCCGTTTGTTGAGGCAGCTTTGTAATCCAAGATGCGCAGAATTGTGCGAACAATTACGCTTAAGCCAATACTTGCCAACAAAGCCCCAGGAAAGACGAGAGAAGCAGATGTGCGCCAATGATCGTTATACCAAAAGCCTGTTAAGAAGGTTTTTGCGAATCCTTCGCTTGATATTCCTACAATATACATTACAAGAAAAATGATAAAGCTAGCGGTAATCCATTCATATTTGTGGTTCACGAGCGTCCAGGCCAAGCCTATCCAGACAATAATTGAGAGCAGAAGCTGTGGTGTGCCAAATCGAAGTCCTAAATCAGCACCGCTAACAATAGCGTCTTTCAAACAAAGAAACGAAGGCCAAGGAAACGAAACAACACTCTGGAAGGAGGGCAAATTGTATAGGAAATACCATCCAAGTAGAACAGTGCAAACGATTCCCAACCTGATTAATGTGCAAGGAATTCCGTTCGAAAGATGTTCCGTTGTCTTAAAACGTGAAAATATATACTTAATATTCCAAATCAAATAAGGTGTCAGCACTACTGCTGCTGTGAATATGGCATTGGGCTGAAGAGCGGCAACTCCAACAGCTGCATAGACAAAAGCAACAATGGAAAATGTTAAAACAGCTTTTCTTCCGCCAAGACAATTGGTGACAGATATAAATAAATACAGAAGAGCTGGCAGCGAGCAGTAGGAAGCTGCATTGGGATACAACGGTCCAAACAGGTACATTCCGGAGGGAAACGCCACAAAGCACGTGCTTAAGACAATTGCTGCAAAACGTAGCATAGTTTTCTGGCTTCCTGAAAACACAGCCTCTGATAATATGCATACCCCTAAGGGAAACACACTTCCGGCAAAAGCTAGATTTACCGCATTTTCAGCCATCGGGGCAGAAACGCCCATAGAAGAGGAAACCATTGCGCATATAATATGCCATCCTTCGGGGTAAAAGGATGCAGAGGTTTCAACGGGAATTTGGTTTAAAGGGGTTGCCAAGTAGCTACTGGCGCTAAACGTCGAATAAAAACCTGTTTTCGCCATGGAGATGATAGATCCTAGATGTGCCATATTGTCAGAATGCTGCGAAAAAGATTCAGGTCCATCTAGTGGCATTACGGTCGAGTACACAACAATTGCAAATGCCATTAACAAGCCAAAAGCTAGCAATGTATGCTCTGGCATTGTAGTTACTGGAAGATGTCCAGCCGTATCATAGGTAAGTCTTTTTAAAGCCAATGCGATGACTGCTGCTAACGTCAATGCTGCGATAAATAGAAACGTTCCGCTTATGCTTAACTGCATAATCCAGAATACTTGGCCTAAGACAACATATGTTGCAACGGAGATCGGCGCAGCACAGGCAATTGCACTTGGTAAGTTGAATGAAAAACCCTTTAGGAACAGAGCGCCAGGGGCAATTAGAATAACAAGGGCAAACGCATAGCAAACAAAGAAGGTAGTCCACATTGCTTTGATTCCTTAACCTATACGAAGAAACAACTACTCAGATTGTTTAAACACGAAGCTAGTACACGTGCGAAGCAGAGCCATGATTTTTACCCCTGACCAAGCGAGGGCAAGAGATATTGCGAATACGATGAAAGGCCTCAAGCCCAAATCCCATATGATCCGGTGGGGGACAAAGAGATCAAGGCTATTGATGACAAGCATGTGAACGGCATAAACTCCAAGGCTAAGGCCGGACAGGGAACGTATTGCGCCATATGTGCTCAAGTCGCCTATTGCATTGTTGCAAGTCTTCAGCAATAGGAAGATGCCGATCGAATACAAGAGTGCAAAAAGGGAGCTTGCTTTTGCGTAAAAACTGTCATAAGGCTGATAACAACCGGATAAGACGGTATGTCCAATATTCGTTTTATATGTCATTGCCATTATGATTCCGCACGATACAATCGTCATTATTGCGACTGCGGGAATTGGAGTTCGTTTCGATAAATGATGTTGTAAATAATACCCAATCAGGTAATACGTAATCCATCCTTCAAGATATGGCGTTGCAAGAAGATCGAAGAAGCCTTCAGTAGGCATAAAACGATTTAGCAAGGGAATGACCATTGTTGAAACCACGCTGATGATTATTGCGTATTGCAGCATGCGCTTATTGTCGACAATCAGAGAAAACAACGGCGTGATAAGGTACAGCATGAGTATGGCATAGAAAAACCAATAGACATCGCAAATAGTATTATGAAATAGTCCGTCCACGAATCCCCATAAAGAGATGTCGATTGGGTATCCAGCAACAGCATGCCTGATTAACGGCATAACTATATAGACTATAGCGCTAGCTACGCAAAGGGTGAACACTACTTTTTTGAATCTTTTAACAAAAAAGGTTTTTGTGTCGTATTTTTTTCGATAACCTAATAAATTTGCTCCACTAATCATGAAGAACACGGGTACAGCAAAAATGCAGACTGATTGATATACGACATCAATCATCCATCCCGTATCACCGGTATTCATGAAGATACTTGTTGAACAGTGGAGTACAACAACAGCAAAGCAGGCAATAACATTCAATAAGTCTATCCAATAGTGTCGAACACTGCGTTCCATTGTCGCTCTCACCCTTTCTTTCAATATAAGGCAAACAATCAAATATTGAATTATACCTTAGAATAGACGGGTGGTCGACCTAAGCAAATGCAGCACCATTTCCGTTGATGCATTTGCTTAGGTTTAATCATGAAGCTGTCGTTGCTTTATTGCCCGCTGCGAGCTTCGGTTTTGGTTTGAAGCGGGGGTGTTGGCGTTTTCCGTACGAAAACGCTTATGCCTAGGGGATTGCTTGTGTACTGCACGGGTCATATCTCTGCCCGACGCCTTGTTCGCAGCTTGTTGCACTAGCGAATGCAGTCATCCTTCGCGTCCATGTATCCGTCGATGTTCTACTTGCTCGGGTCTTCCCTCTTAAAACATTGACCTTCGAGGGTTCGAAGAAGCTCTCATTGACGGTGATGTCCAGAGGCTTTTTTCTTCGATATCGATCTTGTGATGACGCGCCCATCGCCCTTCTCGATCAAGCTCGGCTGGCGGTAATAGCGCCAGCCGGTTAGTGCAGTTTGCCGGGTGCTTGGTTTTCGATAGCGTTACGAATTTGATTATTGGTCTGCCCCTGTTTTTGAAACCACCCCAAGTGGTAACAGGCTAGGATAGATTCAGCGCACGGTTTTGACTTAAGAAGGTTTGGCTTAACCAAAACGTTCTTGTGCTTGAATTCTGTGATTCTATTTCAGGGCTTCGTAATCTCATGAGTCTTGCAAGCATCACTTAAATATTGCTGTTGCTCTTCGCGTTCATTATAGCTTTTGCCAAGATTTGCTTGTCGAGTTGCGTGTAAAGCGAATTGTTGCCTAGAACCTCCATCTTTGAAACGGCACCTTTGAGGTTGTTAAGCAGAATGAACATCCTGTATACGCTATCAAGATCCTGTGGGTCCTCCAAAAAGCAGGGATAGCCGTTATATGCTGCGTATGGTCCAACAAGCAGTGCGTCAAAGGGGTCCCAGACAGACGCTACGAGCGCGGTTTCTGCCGAGATCTTGCGGTTGGTATGGGTTAACTGCCATTCTGTAAAATGGCAGTTAACGTTATACGGGCCATCGTCCAGGAAATCATGCACCGTGACGTTTTGCTGGCTCAGACCGAGTTCGTTTTCGAGATCCTGTGCGTTTATGCCAAAGGAAAGAACCTCTCCGTTTTGCACTTCGCTCAGGATTGCTTTTTGTTTGTCAGAAAGTTTGCCGGCCTCATTCGCAATGAGAACAGGGGCTTGACTTGCATAGGCATATGGTAGCTGCGTGATGAAATCACCGTTTTGGTCGTCTTTTACTAGAATCAACGTATTGCTCCAGCTTGAGTCAGCAAATGCGCTGCCGAAATCGTACACAGCTGCAGAAAGCTCC
Source organism: uncultured Senegalimassilia sp. (assembly GCF_934630535.1). Taxonomy (GTDB): domain Bacteria; phylum Actinomycetota; class Coriobacteriia; order Coriobacteriales; family Eggerthellaceae; genus Senegalimassilia. The sequence goes on along the minus strand of NZ_CAKTVU010000002.1, from coordinate 243,213 downwards.
TGGGGATTTTCGGCAGCGATAAAGCTGATCTCGCTTTTAAGTCCGTGGTCGTGTGCCGAACGCTTAATACCTTCGTTCTCGATATCGCCTATAACTATGATTTTGTTTGCATCATATGATTTAAGTAAATCTGCAGTGCTGTTGGGGATCGAGTTCTGCTTAGTAAGAAGGAACGGACATTCGATTAACCCTGAAAGTGAAGATGCAACAACACAAGAGGGGATCGAATCCCCGGGAGCAAGAATGACTATGTCGTTTCGCTTGGTCGGAACCGATTTCATTAGTTTCGCGGCAGAGCTGTATCTGTCGTCGCCGCATAACGTGGTGACGATGTTGTCGGGATAGGAGATGTCGCGGTTAATCATTTCGACAACCTTAGATTCCGCTTCCTGACTTCCGACATGGCCTCCGAGTAGGCGGTACATGCGGCACACTTCGCTTGCAGTGCCCATCATGCGGGCGTGTCCTTTTTCAATCCAAATTGCCTTATTGCACAGACGCTCGATTTGGTCGTTGCTATGGGAAACGATCAAAACGGTTACCTCGTGCTCTTTGATGAGCTTCTGAATGCGTTGCTCGCATTTCTGCTGAAACATGAAGTCGCCAACGGAAAGCACCTCGTCGACAATGAGAATGTCGGGGATGATTACGGTAGCGATTGCAAATGCGATTCGTGCAACCATACCCGAAGAATAATTCTTCATCGGCATATCGAGGAACTTTTCGATTTCCGCAAAACTGACGATTTCGTCAAAATGTTCGTCAATGAACTTACGCGAATAGCCAAGTAGCGCGCCGTTCAGGTAGATATTCTCTCGCGCGGTTAGCTCCATATCGAAACCGGCACCAAGCTCGATAAGCGGTGCTATGTTGCCGTTAATGGTGCATGTTCCCTCGGAGGGCTCGAGTACGCCGGCTATGACCTTTAACATGGTCGATTTTCCGGATCCGTTGGTTCCCAAGATGCCGAACACATCGCCTTTTCTTACGGTAAACGACACATCGTCAAGTGCGCGAAACTCTTTGAACATGAGTTCGCGCTTAGCGATGGCGATAACGTACTCTTTGATGCTGTTTAGCTGCTCGCTGGCCATGTTGAAAACCATGGAAACATGATTGACATCGACCATCACCGGGCGGCTGTCGTTTGCGTCATCGGACGAGGTTGCTATTGCGAGGGGAGTGGTGTTAACGTTTGTTGGCATGGTGCCCGCCTATACGTAGAGGATGAACTTTTTTTCGGTTTTGCGGAATACCAAGAATCCCACAGCAAAGGTGATAACGGCGATGCCGAGACAGACAAGGTTTTCTCGCAGTCCTGGCATGGTGTTATACATGGCGATGTCCCTGAAATAGCAGACGTAATGGTACATGGGGTTAAACGCCTCTGCTGCCTGCATCCAGCTTGGCAGAAGGCTTACGGGGTAGAAAAGGGGCGTTGCGTAGGTCCACGCAGTAATAATGACGCCCCAAAAATGGCAAACATCGCGGAAGAAGACCGCCAGCGCTGAAAGGAGCATTCCTAAACCGCTGCAGAACAGCAGCATGTAGATTAGCAAGAGCGGCAAGGCAAGCAGGTTAATGGTGGGTGCGATTCTAAAAAACACCATGACGATTACGACGGCAATAAGCGATATCGCAAAATTGACAAGCTGAAACAACACCTTCTCAATCGGGAAAATCATTTTGGAGATTTTGATTTTCTTTATAAGGGGGGCTGACTCAAGAATTGAAGTCATGGCAGATCCCGTTGAATCGGACATTAGGGCAAACAGTACATTGCCTAGAATCAGATACATAGGAAAATTGGCCACGTCGCCAAACTTAAGAACATTGGTGAACACCGCAGCAAGGACGCACATCATCAACAGCGGATTGAGCACCGACCAAGCAACACCCAAAATGCTTCTGCGGTACTTAAGCTTGAAGTCTTTAGAAACAAGGGAAGATATCGTGAACCAATTTCGTTGGAGTTCGGTTTGCGTGGTTGTCCTGTTTGTCATTGCCTATATCCTCTTCGCTTTGAGTAAGCGTCATTTGCCTGCTACATTCTACCGTATAAAAGAAGAGATCTCGTCCGCCGTGGGGCTTCACCCAAAGAGGATCATTTGCTGTTGCGTGGCGTAGCCTTTTTGAAATCGCTTGCTTTCATCGGTGGTTTTGTATGCTGACCACGGTGTTTCGCGGAAGGCCGCGTCATCGGCAATTCGTTATTGATATCATTGAGGAGTATTGGACTGATAATGTATTGTGCAAACAATCTTCATCCGAAAGGAGTAGACGGTGCCCCGTTTTTCGATTTGCGTATCTGTTTACAACGGTGACCGGTTTCTGCATGGCTGTCTTGATAGCGTGCTTAGTCAATCTTTTGCTGACTTTGAGCTTATTGTCGTTGATGATGCAAGCAGCGATGGGACTGCAGATATTCTTGCGGATTACGCCAAGAAGGACGAAAGAATCACGATCACAACTAAACGCCAAAACGAAGGATTGCATCTTGGGCATAGGGCGGCGTTGGAAACGTGCTCTGGCGAATACGTGCTGTTCTTGGATGCTGATGATGAATTCGAAGAAGGGCTGCTAAGCAAAATCGATTGCGTGCTGAGAGAAGAGCAAGATGCCGACATGCTTCACTTTGGGGTTCGCGTTATCGGGGAGGGTGTACCCGGCGAGCTACGTTCTTCTTTCGAATCATTTGTCAATCAGCCGGTTGAAGTGCTGGAAGGCCCGGATATTCTCTCGGCGATATTTGGCGGAAATGGCGCTTATCGTCAGGACTGGAGAATGCCTCAAAGGGTGTTTTCTGCACAATTGGTGAAAACTGCCTTCTCGAAAATGCCTTTTCAGCGTCTCGATTGTGCGGAAGACGCTTTCGAGATGTTTGTGATTTCTTCATTGGCAACAAAGCAAATGACTCGTAATGACATTGTCGGTCTTCGATATCATCTTGGCAGAGGGCTAAACGGCACGTCTGCGTGGAGGCGAACCGAATTTGCATCCGTTGCGGCATCGTTCTGGGCTTGTGCTTGTCAAATATCTCAATATGCCGATAGCTATTCAGCGGCGGATTTGCTTGCATCCGCAAATGGGGCTCAGAGAAAATTAATGCAGCTACTATTTAATGATTGGCGAGTTCGGGTTGTAGATGACGAGAAGTTGCTTTCTATTGAAGATGCGGCTTCTGTTATTAATCCTTCCATTGTCGCATCTGAGATAATGCGTTGCGCTCGTGATGCTTCGTATGAAAAGCTAAAGACTGACAAGGGGCCGAGTGCCGATTTTCTTCAGGGTTGGCGCGATGCGGCGTATCAAATCGTAGGTGGCGATAGCGCTACGAGTGTTGCTTTTGCTTCATACCTCTCGGCCGTCGATGATCATATTCGTTCGATTCGCAAAATGGAACGCGTTAGCAGGTTCGAAGACGAACCGATTCGCATCTTCGTTTCTGCGCATAAGTCCGTTGAACTATTTGATAGTCAGGTATTTCAGCCTGTTCAAGTTGGGGCGTCGCGCACCGATGAACGTTTCATGTGGGCGCTGCGCGATGATGAAGGTGACAGCATCTCAGACTTGAATCCCATGTACTGCGAGCTTACGACGCAGTATTGGGCATGGAAAAATGTCGATGCTGATTATATTGGGTTTTGTCACTATCGTCGCTACTTTGATTTTTCTGACACGTCTCATGAGGAGAACGCGTACGGTGAAGTCATGGATGACTACATTGACGTCGTTTCCCAGCGTGAGTACATGCTTGAGGACGCTCGTGTTCGCGAAGTTGTTAAGAACTATGATGTGATTACGACGCCTGTGGAGGACATTCGTTCCTACATGGGCGAAAACTCCACTATCCGCTCCCAGTATGATGCGGCTCCGAAGTTGTTCGTTGAAGACCTTGATCGGGTAATCGATATCTTGGTTGCCCGCCATCCCGAATATGAGCAGGATGCAAAGGCGTTTCTTGCCGGCCATACCGGGCGCTTCTGCAATATGTTCATCATGAAGAAGGGAATCTTCCGTGACTACTGCGCGTGGTTATTCCCTCTTCTGGAAGAGTTCGTTGCTTCTGCGGATATGAACCTGTATAGCAAAGAGGGGCTTCGCACTCCGGGCCATTTGGCGGAGCGATTGCTTAACATTTATCTGCTTCATCATGAGCGCATAGGTGCTGGCTGGAAAATGAAGCAACTGCAATGCGTGCATTTCACAAAGCCCGACAGGTATTATCTGCCTATGGCTTTGAGCTGTGGAAATGACAATAGGCCGGTGATTCCGGTGGTGTTCGCGTCGGATAACAATTACGTACCCATGGTCACTACGACGATATACTCGATGCTCAAGAATGCCTCTGATGCTTACCGTTATGACATTGTGGTGCTTCACGAGGGCATCGAGTGGGAAAACCAAGAGAGGATGAAGGCGTTTTTTGGGCAGTTCGAGAATGCTGGCTTGCAGTTCTGTGATGTTTCTCGATTTGTCGATCAGTATGAATTGACGACGAACAATCCGCATATCAGCAATGAAACGTACTATCGCTTCCTTATCCAAGAGCTTTTGCCGTATTACAGCAAGGTTCTCTACCTTGACTCTGATTTGATTGTCAAGGGAGATGTTGCCGAGCTGTTCTCGGTTGATTTGGGCGATAACTTGCTTGCTGCGGTGCGAGATGTCGATTACTGCGGTAATCTCAATATGAAAGACGGCGTTCGCATGCGTTACACAAAAGAAGTGCTTGGCATGCATCAGCCGTATGACTACTTCCAAGCTGGCGTGCTTGTCTTGAATACGAAGGCCATGAGGAAACTTCATCCTATGGAGAAGTGGCTCGAGTTTGCCTCTGACGACCGCTATATCTACAACGACCAGGATATCCTCAATGCGCATTGCCAAGGTCGCGTGAAATACCTTGACTATGACTGGAATGTTATGACGGATTGCTTTGGTCGTATTGGTAACGTATTCTCGTTTGCTCCGTGTGCTATTTTCGATGCGTTTAATGATTCACGAAATCACGAGAAGATTGTTCACTATGCTGGTGCGCAAAAGCCCTGGAAGGTGATGGGCTGTGATAGGTTCGACCTATATTGGGAGTATGCAAAGGACACTCCCTTCTACGTTCAGCTGAGCAGTATGCTGCATGCGGAAGCTGTAAAGCTGATGATAGCGGAGCAAGCTGCAATAGATGATCATGAATGCGTTGTGTCGGAAGATAGTCCTTTGCGTAGGGTCGTCGATCCAATCGCTCCATTTGGGTCTAGGCGGCGTGAGGTCTTGAAGTCGATTGGGCGCGCTGCTCGAGGGTTGAAGTAGCTTCTGCTCTGTTCCCCTGTGTTCGGCTTTGAATCTTCGGTCCATACCCAACGTTCCGAAATCGGTGGCGTCCATGAGCCTTGGTAGAATGGTGCTTGCTTCGAGGATTCAGGTCTGTGAAATAAGGGTTTAGAAGCAAGCAAGAGTTGTTCTTTATAGACAGAGGATGTTATTCGGGTATAAGGAGGTTGATATGCGATTTGGGATTATGAAGCGATATGCAATATGTATCGTCGCTTCCGTTATCGTATCCATCGGCGTCGTTCTCGGGGGATCGTGTGGCCTGGCATACGCCGCTATCGCCTCTGACCAACTATGGGTTGAGCTGCCAGGCGGCAAAGAAGTTCATGTGCAGGAGGTTGACGAGAACGAATGCCTGTTCTTGCCGTCTCAGGTTGATACGCGAAAACTATCCGTCGTCTCTTCTACTGGTTCGTTGTGGCTGTCTGATAGTCAAGACGGTCCACTTTGCCCAGTTGTTGGCAGTGTCGATTTAGCTGAATTCGGGTTGGCATCAGCTGATGGAAGATTGATTTCGAACGAATCAAGTATTTGGGTGTCAACTGACGGGCAGTCTCGTCAGCGCATCTTTCTCTATCAATCGCAAGGGATTCGCTCGGTTTTCGTGAATACGCAGCACGATCGATCGTATGTTGATTCGAGTCCATCTCATTCGGTAAAAGACACCGGTGCGTTTAGCGTGGTCAATGTTGATGGTTCCATTGCCGTCGATGCTGATATGGAATTTATTCGCGGTCGTGGTAATTCAACATGGATTGCATGCGATAAAAAACCGTACCAGGTTAAGCTGAAGAAAAAAGCGGATGCGCTTGGAACAGGCGAAAAAAGTAAAACATGGTTGCTATTGGCTAATGCCGCGGATCCAACGTTGCTGCGCAACACTATTAGCTTCAATCTCGCGAGATATATGGGATCGTTAGCAACGCCGAGTTGTCAACCATGCGACTTCTACTACAACGGTGAGTATCGTGGAAGCTATTTGCTTACAGAAAAAGTCAAGGTAGAGAAGTACGGTGTTGATATTAGTGATTTGGATGATGCGAACGAAAGCACGAACGAGGGTTCGGACGCAATCGAAAACCCATGGAGCTATCGCGAACATGCTTTGAATGATCGCGGCCAGGAATACTCGTATGTTTTCGGCTTGAACGATCCCGATAATATTTCCGGCGGATACCTGATCGAGCTCGATGACAAAACGGCGTCAGGAGAGCTAAGCATGTTTAACGCAAGCTCCCATTCGTTTATCATACATACGCCTGAGATAGCAACTAACTCTGAGGCGAAGTATATCAGCGAATTATTTGACATCGGCTTTACCGCTGCCCGTAACGGTGGAATCGATGATGCATCCGGAAAAAGCGTTTATGACGTGTTCGACATTGATTCGCTTATTGCAACTGGTTTGACGGAAGACTTTATTTGGGATGGGGACTATTTGTATTCGTCTTCGTATTTCTATACCCCGCAAGATGATGGAAAGATTTACTTAGGGCCTATTTGGGATTGCGATAGAACGTTTGGGTTGAGATATGCCAACACATGCGGTGTGTTTGCCCAAACATTCTTGAGCGGAAATTCCGCATTGCTCTCAGAATTGGGTCAAGTGGAGCAGACAAAGCTTGCTCCTGTTGTGCGTCAAGTGCTATTAGGGGATGCCTCGGCGTCAACGGCGAATGGCAATCTGCGCTCCATATCGTATTACGCTCAGGAAATAGCTGCTTCACAGGCGATGGATCAGGTGCTTTGGGGCCTTGCCCCGCTTGACGATGAATGGCTTGCGTTTGATCGAGTCGACGGGAAAAGTTGGGAGACGTATGTATCAGATCTTGGAAGCTTCGCTCAGCAACGTATAGACTACATGGATTCGTTTTACGCGCAAAGTTCATGGTCGTACTGTACCTGGGTCTGGGATGGTGTCTACGGATGGACCCCATATCTTGATGGAACACCTTGCCGTAATGGCTGGGTCGATGACAAAGGGACATGGTATTACATGTTGGACGGACGCATGCAGGTTGGCTGGTGCTGCGTTAACGGCACATGGTACTATTTCGACAAATCGGGCGCCATGTGCACGGGCTGGCTTAGCGACGGTGGCACCTGGTACTACTTAAGGTCTTCCGGAGCTATGGTCACCGGCTGGGTGGCGGACGGATCGTCGTGGTACTACATGGATGGGTCCGGTTCTATGGCACAAGGCTGGCGATTTATCGGTAGTGAATGGTATTATCTGGGCTCTTCTGGAGCCATGTCTGCTGGATGGAATCTTGTTGGTGGTTCCTGGTATCTCTTCAGCGAATCGGGCGTTATGCACAGTGGCTGGCGGTTCGTTGGTGATTCTTGGTATTACCTAGGTCAAGATGGCGCTATGCGCACTGATTGGGCGTATGTTGATGGATCCTGGTATTATCTTGATGGCTCAGGGGCGCTTGTTTACGGTTGGCGCTGGGTTGACGGCGCATGGTATTACCTTACAGATACCGGAGCTATGGCGATTGGATGGCAGGAAGATAATGATAGCTGGTATTATCTCAGCGGATCTGGCGCTATGTCTACCGGATGGCAATTCGTTGGTGGTGCATGGTATTATCTCGACCCTTCGTCTGGGGCGATGAAGACAGGGTGGAGCAACGTGTCCGGAAAATGGTACATGCTGTCTGGCTCGGGTGCTATGCAAACAGGGTGGATAGCGTACGATGGTGATTGGTATTGGTGCGCCAGCTCCGGCGAAATGGTGACGGGCTTGCGCTCCATTGGCGGCCAGCTATACAAGTTCGATGCTTCAGGCAGGTTGGTTGCGTAATCTGTTATTAAAGTTTGAAGCGGCCGACAGGATGTCGGCCGCTTCTCTTTGCGGGAACGGTGTGTTGCGCGGTTTGTGGGTGGCTACTGCTTCAACTGCGCTTCTTGGCAGGCGTGCAACAGCAGTTGGGCTGATTTGTCCCAAGTGTAGAGCTGGCGAACGCGTTTGGCGGCATATGTGCCCATGCGTCGAATCTGCTCTGGATTTGCTGCAGCTCTTGTGAGAGCCGCAGCAATATCTTTCGGTTCCATAGATTGCAAAATGATGCCGTATTCGTCGGTGGGTGCGATTTCTCGCATGCCGCCGACATCGGTTGCTATCACAGCAGTGTTACATGCTGCTGCTTCAAGCAATACTGTGGAGAAGCCCTCCGAGCGTGATGGCAGACAAAAGCAATCTGCCTGTTGCAGTAACGCGGAGAGGTCGCTTTTGCTTAGCATGCCTGGCGTAATCACGGTTTGGTATTGCAGCTGTTCGACATCATGTAATAACGGACCGTTTCCGGCCATGATAAGGAAGATGTTGCTTCCGTTTTCGGATGCCATTTTTGTTGCTTTTGCTAGTTGTAGGACGCCTTTTTCGGGCACGAATCTGCCGGCGCTTACAACCAGCGTTGCGTTATCCGGGATATTGAATTCCGATTTAAAATGACGATCGCTCGCTTGTCCTAAGTAAGTATCTGCTTCAATCGAGTTAGGGATTTCTCCGCATGAGGAGAATCCGAAATGGGAAAGCCATTCGCTGGCCTTCCTCGAGACCGCATAGCAGCAGGGGGAGTATCGTTTTGCGATGGCGGTCATTGCGTGTTCTACGCCGTGCAAGGGAAAATCTAAAAGTGCATTTCCAAGCGTAAGGTGAGCAGATCCGTGTTCTATGAGAACGGGTTGTATGCTGTGTCGTTTTGCAAAGCGTAGACCCATGATGCTGTGTGGGTAAAATCTGGTATTAACCACTACATAGTCAATAGGCTGCTCGTTAAGCCAGCTCCAGAGGCGCTTGCTTTCTTGATTGTTTTTCGGAATAGGAAACCGACTGTTAAGCAGGGGGTTGCAAGGCAGTCGCAGTATGTCTATGCCATTGACCGTTTCGAGCGCAGTCGCATTGTCCGTATTCGATGTGGCGACGATGACTCTGCATCCATCGGCCACAAGCGCTTCGGCGATGCCCTTAGTGTAGGATTCAACGCCCCCGACGTGGGGTTCGTACAGCGCAGAGAAAATGCATATGCAAGGCTTTTGTGCCGTGCTGTTATCAACGTTGGTCGCAGAAGCAATATCGGGCATGGTTCTCCTTGCGATTGTGGGTGCATTTTGGGCGATCGCAGATAATCGATTATACACATACGATGACTTTCTGGTCATGAACCGAAAGGGACGATACAATAAACGCTTGGGAATTTGGTATGTTGCCGAGTAGAGAGCAATTGGGAAGTGGACAAGACTATCGGGAATAGGCGTGTCATTGCCGTTGTTCCTGCATATAACGAGCGGGACAATATCGTATCTACTATTGAGGATTTGCGGTCCAATGCACCTGGCGTTGATTATGTGATCGTCAACGATGGTTCCAAGGACGATACGCTTAGCATTTGCCGGGAACATGGTTATAACGTAATCGATTTGCCGGTGAATCTAGGGCTTGCGGGTGCATTTCAGACGGGGATGCGTTATGCCTATGAGCATGGCTATGATTATGCCATTCAGTTCGATGCTGATGGGCAGCACTCTGCAGCGTATATTTACGAAATGATACGTGTTGCAGAAGCAAAGGATGCCAACATCGTCATCGGCAGTCGTTTTGCAACGCAGAAAAAGCCTCTATCTGCCCGCATGGCCGGCAGCGTGCTTATTAGCGCCATGATTCTGCTGACCACTCGGAAGCGCATTCAGGATCCCACCTCGGGCATGCGTTTGTTCGATCGGCAAATGATTCCTCTCTTTGCTAACGAGATGGATTTCGGTCCCGAGCCCGACACCATTTCTCTTTTGATGCGCTGGGGTTACAAGGTTGAAGAGACTCAGGTGGAAATGCGCGAGCGCACTGCTGGCGAAAGTTACTTGAATTTTACGAAATCAATTACCTATATGTTGCGCATGAGCATCTCCATTTTGCTGGTGCAGTGGTTTAGGAGGAAGAAATGAGCCTACTGTTCTCTGCAACGTTGCTTATTGGCGCGCTGTTGACGTTCTGGTTGATTCTGCGCAAAATCCGCAAGGCGGAAGTTACTATCGCTGATTCCACGTTCTGGTTCTTGTTCGCGCTTACGCTGGTGCTGATGGGGGTATTTCGAGACATCCCATTTTTCTTTGCAGATATATTCGGTATTGAAAGCCCGGCAAATTTTGTATTCGTATACGTGATTGCGGTGCTGGTCATCCGTGAATTCTATACCACGGTTGAGGTGTCGCAGTTGCGCGCTAAGGTGCGAAACCTTGTGCAAAACGAGGCGCTTGATGATGCTGCAAAACGTAATGATGTGCAAAGGTAGCGCGTAGTGGCAAAACAGCTGTCCGTAAAACAGAACATGCTATGGAACACTTCGGGTTCCATGGTTTACCTTGTATGCCAATGGCTTATCACGGTGTTTGTGGTGCGTCTTTCCGATGGATATGATGCTGCTGGCGTGTTGGCTCTCGGTATGGCTGTTTCCAACATCTTTTCTCCCATAGGGTATTTCAAGGTGCGTGCTTTTCAGGTATCCGACCTTAACGAAGAGTATTCTGCTGGGCAATACTTGGCGTTTCGATTACTGAGCACCGCAGCGGCTTTTATGTGCATGATTGTTTATGCGACGGTAACGTGCGCCAATGACTCCATTCCCGCAGTCGTTGCGTACTGCGCGTATTCGTGCGTGCCGATTATCGCCGATGTGTACCAAGGAGCTGCGCAGCAAAAGAATAGGCTAGATGTTGCTGGCAAGGATCTCACCGCGCGTGGCATTCTGTCTCTTATCGCCTTTTGCGGAGGGATGGTTATAACGCATTCCTTGCTGGTGTCGCTGATCATAATGACGCTGGTTACCGGTGCGGTTGTCTTATTCTATTTACCTCGAAGTCTAAAGCGTGTTATCGGTGCATATTCGATTGACTTCGCAAAAGCAAAAATGGTGGCATTGTTTGTTGCATGCCTTCCTGCGGCTGTTGCTTTGGTGTTTGCGGGATCCATCCCCTCAATTCCTCGTCAGATTTTAGGGACAATGTTTGGCGCTTCTGCTCTTGGGGCATATGCATCTGTAGCTTCGCCGGTTGTGGTGGTGCAAATGGGGGCGCAGTATATTTATTCCCCCTTGTTGAGCAGTTTTGCTCAGTGCTATCTCGCAAAGGATACCTCGGGCTTTTTGCGCTTGTTTGCAAAGGTGTTTGTCGCAATCATCGTTTTAGCTGCGGTGTCGCTTATTGGATTTGCGTGGTTTGGCGAGTGGGCGTTGTGTCTTATCTACGGTGATTCCATTCGGGATTATTCCTATTTGCTGTTACCGCTCGTGTGTTGCACGATTTGCACTGCCTTTTTGTGGTTTCTGGGTGACTTGCTGGTTGTGGTGCGCGATATGAAGGGTAACCTTGTTTGCTTTTCCGTTGCGTTCGTTGTCTGTGCTGTCTGCTCATATCCCATGCTTGTTGCGTTCGGGCTGAATGGCGCTAGTTTTGCCACTATGGCGGGTTTGATTGCGGGATCGGTGCTTTGCTTCGTTCGCCTCCTGCTTTCTATGCGAAGTTAAGTTGAGCGCTTGCGAGGAGTTGAATATGCGCTTTACGGTTATCGTTCCGATTTACAATGCTTCTATGTATGTAAGGCAATGTTTAGATTCTATTGCCGTACAAACGTTTGGCGATTTCGAGGTGGTGATGGTCGATGATGGGTCGACTGACGGATCGGCTGAAATCTGTCAGGAGTATTGCTCGCTAGATGATAGATTTCACCTCTATTCTCATGAGCGGAATAAAGGTGCATCTGCTGCTCGCAATACCGGCATTAGTCAAGCAAAGGGCGAATACCTGCTGTTCTTAGACAATGATGATTGGTGGGATGGCCCCGATGCTTTACGGGTGCTCAATGATGCCCTGATTGCCTGGAACAATCCTGACATGTTATGTTACCCGTTGGGAGAATATCACGAGGGAGATATTTCTCCTACTCACGAAACATATCATATCGCAAGCGAGATCGGCCCCTCTTCCGATTACAAAAGCGTTATGGGGGCGATTATTCAACAGGGGTTGTATTATTCCTCCGCATCGGCAAAAACGGTGAAACGCTCGGTAGTGCGCAGCGCGCAATTATCATTTGATGAGGGTTTGCGGTACAACGAGGATTCGGAATGGTCGCGGCAGCTGTTGTTGGCGTGCAATTCCTCGGGTTGGTCGGAAACCTCTTTCTACGTCTATCGTCGTAATTCTGCGGTTTCGCAAAGCAAACAGCCTGACTATCTTAGTGTGCTTGGAGCTATGCTCTCTATTATTCAGCGCCAAGTAGAAGCTACTGAGGCGAAGGCATGCGATGACGCCCACTCACAATTAGCTGCTTCATTTGTATCGTATATCTATGTTTTATCATTGTCGTATGTTGGATTGTTGGGCCTCAATAAAAGATCTCACGAGTTTGATTTGCTGAAGGAATACCGGTGGCTGTTACGCTACGGAAAGCAGAATCGCGTTGTGTATGTTCGCTGGTGCATTCATTTCGTGGGGTATTGGGCAACAACACGTTTATTGGGACTTGCTATGCGTCGTGAGCAGCAACGCATAATGCAATTAAGCTAGGTTACTAAAGGGGAATCTATGCAATACGAACAGGCTACATTGCGCCGTTTGCAGATGATGGAGCTTGAGATTCTTGAAGCAATCGATTCCGTGTGTCGTGAGCATGGGATTACTTACTTTTTAGATTCCGGTACTGTGCTTGGCGCTCGACGTCACGGCGGTTTCATCCCTTGGGATGACGATATTGACCTAGGTATGCCGCGCGAAGATTACGAGCGTTTCTTAGAGGTTGCTCCTGTGGCTCTGGGGGAGCGATTCTGCGTGACTTGTTCTCGGATGAATCCGCGTCAGGCTGCTTTGTTTGCGAAGGTTATGTTGACAGACACGCGTTTTGTAACCGACGAAACGGAAGAAGCCGGATTTGACCAGGGCGTTTTCGTGGATATCTTCCCGTATGATGCCGTTTGTGCTGAATCGAATGCGGCTAAGCGGCAGCGTAAACGCTGCATGATGTGGCAGAGTATCTCGTATTTGTATCATTCCAAGCACATTGTGGTGCCGCACAAAGGTGCTATGGGGACGATAGAAGCAATTGCGTGTCGTGTAGCGCACTATGCGGTGCGTGCGCTGTTTTCTCCTGAGCGTATCAACCGTGGGTTCGACAAGGTTGCTATGATTGCGAAGGATGATTCAGAGTCTGATATGCTGATGGCGTCTTCGTATGCGGCTACTGAGCCGTTTCCGAAGAGCATGTTGTTACCTCCGAGCGTCATTTGTTTTGAGGGAAAAGAGTTTTTCGCTCCTGCCGATGTCGAGGGTTACTTGCGTACGCAATATGGTCAAACGTGGAATCAACTGCCACCTGAGGATCAACGTCGTAATCATGCGCCAAAAGAATTGTATTTGGGCAAGGACTTATAGATGCTCTTGCCTTGTCCATACTTCATGCGTGAACCCGGTTGCGTTATGGTCGGTATTTGTAATTGGCGCAGTAAAGTCTATGCTTGTATGGACAAAATCAGTAGGCACAGTTTGGCTGATTAGCTTTACTGAAGCGAATGGGCTGCCCGTATTGGGCAGCCCATTCGCTTGGTTGGAGTGGTCGGAGTTATTTCCCCTCGCGTCGGTTTCGTTTTGCGAGATAGTTCTTTGTTGCAAAAAGGGTATTAACTACCCCGGTGTTCTTCAGATTGTAAACGCCCTGTCCGATTAGTCCCATCATGTGTGGCATGGGGTTGATCTTCGGGCAGGGGATGCCTCTTAGATTTGCATAAAGGCGCTTCATACCCGGCGATACCTCGTTGTCGGTAAACACTAGGTTTGCATCCATGCGCTCGAACATATGCTTTGCCTCCGCGCGAACGTCATCATGGGTCAGGTCGACTTCTTCGATGATGCCGGACAGGTAGGTGAATCCGCGGCTGTTGTGAGCTCGCAGAATGCGTTCGTCGGTGACGTTCAACCGCTCGAGAACATCCATCATATCGTTCCAACGCTCAAGTGGCAGCAGGGTGTTCGTGTGGGCGAAGTTCTTCGATTTTTCCGGCGTTTCCTCGCGATAGCAGTAATATGCGGTGTCGAAGTAGCCGATACGGTCTGTTTGGCACAGCGTTTCAACCAGGAATGGATTGTCGGCCCAGCCGGCACCAGGGATCTCTTTAAAGCGAATGCCATGATCGTCCAAGAATGATTTGCGATAGATGGCAGACCAGATAGACGGATGATGGCACAGCAGGTGTGCTGCATCAGCAATGGCAAAAGGCTGCTTTGCAGGATGGATGCGGTTTTTGTAGCTGCAGTTCAGCTTGCGCTGCTGTTTGGTGTCGGGCATCCAGATGCGCCAATACGGTGTTTTCACGATGTCGAGTGGTGTCCCTGCTTGAGCAAAATCGCTCTCAAAGGCAAGCATGTCGGAATACATGCCAGGTTCGATCCAGTCGTCAGGTTCCACAATGGAGATCCAGGTGCCAGTAGCTTCGGTGAGGCCTCGATTGCACGTGGCGCCATAACCTTGGTTCTGCTTATCGATGATTTTGATACGGTTATCGTTGGCGGCATAGCGTTGCATGATGGAAAGCGACTTGTCGGTGCTGCCGTCGTTGAGCAAGATGATTTCCAAGTTATCTTGCGTTTGCCCGACGATGCTGTCTAGACATTGCTCCAGATAGGGGCCTGCGTTGTAAATCGGCACGATTATCGATACAAGCGATTCGCTCATGTTCGTCCTTTGGTTGATCTGGCGCCTATGCTGTAATGTAAGCTGCGCCGTTATTTTGCCAAACTGTTCAAATCATAACGTAAAATAGTTCGATATTGCTAAATACCATAAGGAAGGTGCCTCCCATGTGGGGTTTGTTTTTTCTGACGACTGCCATAGTCGCGATATCGTTGTTCGGCCCAGGGTTTCTTATGCTGCGCGGATTCGGCGTGTCGCGTTGTCTTGCGTTCTCGCTGGCTTCGCTTTTGGGTGTGGCCGCATACGCACTGGTTGGTTTGGCGTATGAGAAGCTTGGGATTTGGTCTTGCTGGGCGTCGCAGGCGGGTCCGCTGCTTGCTTTAGCTGCGATTATTTTTGCGATTCTGCGTTTCGGTCTCAAACGAAAGCACCCTGTCTCATTTTCCCTGTCGGATCACGGGACGGTGCTTGGTGGCAGGCTATCGTTTGATAGTGCATGCCTTCTTGGCTACATTGCGTTTGCGTGCCTGTTTGCCGGCGGTTTGTTCGTCTGGTATTTAGGGTCTCCTGATTCGTACGCGCAACAATTCGACAACATCAGTCATCTTGGAACTGTTCAGAGCTTTGTTAACTCCGGGGTTTGGTCGCCATTTGCTTCATCGTTGTATTCGTCAGCTAGCGATGCTGCCATTAATCCTTTGCCGGGTGGTGGTTTTTACCCGACCGCATGGTATTCAATAGCTGCATTAGCGGTCACTTCTATGGGGGTCACAACTGCTCTTGCGGAAAACGTGGCAAACTTCGTTTTTGTGGCATTCGTCCTTCCTGCTGGTTCGTTTGCTTTTATGCGTGTGCTGTTCGACGATCGAAAGGCTGTTATTCCTTTTGGCACTTTCTGCACGCTGCTGTTTGCAGGGTTTCCTTGGATGATTATCTTGTTCGGTCCTCTCTATCCGAACTTATCCGCGTTTTGTCTTGTTCCTGCCGCCGCGGCTACTTTTTTGCTGATGTTTCAGTTCGGTTGTTCTCGTAAACAGCGCGTAGGTCTTGCCGTTGTCTTCGTCTTTGCATTGCTGTCGCTGGCTTTGGCTCAGCCGAATGCTGTGTTCACGCTTGCCGTGTTGCTTGCGCCTTTCTGCATCTGGCAGGCATCGCGTATTCCTCTGTCGATGAGGTGCAGGGCGAAATCTTGCGTTGCTATGCGTATCTTGTTCGGCGCAATTGCTCTTGCCATCATTTATGCAATCTGGATGGCGTGCTATAACGCTCCTTTTTTGGCTTCGGTTGTTCAGCATACCTGGCTTCCCTATGCTGATAGGTTGGAGGCTTTTGAGGACGCCCTGGTCGTTGGGTTTATGGCCGAAGGGTCTCAGATAATCCTGGCTGGACTCATTATGATAGGGGCCGCTTGGACGCTTTGGCACCGTAGGTATCTTTGGCTGTCGTTTTCTTATGCGTTTGCCTGCTTGATTTTTGTGGTGAACGGATACTCCGATGGGCCGTTGAAGCACATTTTTGGCGGGTTTTGGTATACCGATCCATGGCGCTGCGGTGCTATGGCGTCGTTGATCGGTATCTTCTTATCGGCAATGGGTCTATATGCATGCTGGCGAGGGATTATCATGCTTATCGAGAAAGTGCGAAAAGCTACGGTTCCGCTTTCTGCGTCAACGGCTATTGCTGCCTGCCTTGCGCTGTTCGCGGTGCTAGGTTCGACGTTTCCGGGAATACCTGCTCCAGGGTCGCAAACTGGAGCCATTGCGTTTAGATCGGTGCTGAGCGGTCTGCATACCGGAGCGTTGGTTGCTTCTGTGTACGATGATGCTGAGCAGGCTTTTGTTCAGGAAGTCAAACATGCGGTGCCTTATGGTGCCTTGATTATCAATGTTCCGGATGATGGATCGGCTTTCGCATTTGCTGCGGATGATTTACGAACCTATTTCAGGCATACGCGCGATTATGACGTCCCGAATGAGACGATGGAGAGTCGAATTATCCGTGATAATCTCTGCGATGCTGCCACTAGAAATGATGTTCGGGAGGCAGTGTCAGTAATCGGCGGACAATACGTTCTGCAGCTCGACCAAGGGGAGCCTTACGTCGAGAGCCCGCATTTGTTCACCTATGGAGAGGGAGAGCAGTGGCGGGGCATTGACTCGATACGTGATGATACTCCGGGATTCGAGGTTGTCCTTGCGGAAGGCGATATGCGTTTGTACAAGATAACCGCGGTGGAGGGCTAGCGTTTGACTTGAACGATTGTGTTTGATTTTGCGCGACGAGCAGGGAGGATCGATTGCTCGATGCTCGTCGCGCTGTGCGTCCCAAAATGATGCGAGGAATGATGCGGATACGTTTGATTATCCGATATACCGCGCAATCATATCTTTCCCGAAGTCGTTCGCAATATAGTAGGTTCGCAGCTCGTTATTGGCGTCTATTTCCCAATCGCACTCGTCTAGAAGCCCATTTTCCTTGGCGGTTGCTAGCGCTTCGTCGATGTCTTTCCTGGTGAACAGCTTGTAGGCGCTATAGCTGGCGGCCAGATCACGCATTACGCCCTCTGCGCAATCGGGTTTGCCGTTGGTGAAGTGTTTCATGATTGCGTAATACAAAGGCAGTTCGTTGCTCATCGTTTAATCCTCCTGCTTTTTGCGAATCATATCGATCGGGTTCACTGCGATGCAGAAGATACCTGCGACCATGATGATCGCTCCGAACCATTGCGTCATCGAGAGCGGCGGGTAATCGGCGCTCATGCCGCCGATGTTCAGTACTCCAAGAATCAACCAGATGAATAGCGGACCCCAGAATGCGTACATGCCATTGCATGCCATGCCCAGAGCTGTACCGCACATCGAATTGCCCTTATACCAGAAGGAGTAAGCTGGCATGGCAAATAGGCCGGAGATGGCAAAGATAAGCAATGCCGGAGTGGAGGTTGCCGCGCCAAGCAGCTCCGGAACGCTGCCGATACCTCCACCGATGGTAGCAAGGATGGGGAAGGCGACCAGCAGTTCTAGGAGTCCTGCGGTGGTTTGGCGAATGGCGATGCCGATTCGGTAATCAATCAATATAGTGCCGAAGCCGGCGACGCAGCCTTCGAATCCCCATCCGAACGCCGCCAGGAAGGCGAACAGGCAACCGAGCAGTGCGTCGGGTCCCATGGAGGCGAAGCTTGCTCCTCCGATCATGCCCGCAGATGCTAGACAAACCAGAATGCCGATAACCTTATGCGCACTCAGCTTTTGCTTGAAGAGGATGCGTCCGAGCACTGCGCCGATGGCGCAATTTAAAGCAGCGATAGGTACGATTACGCCTGGGTTTCCTGAAGCCGTCGCCGAGTTGAGACCGATTACATAGCAGATCGTCGCGAAGGGACCTCCGATTATCGCGCAGAGCATCATCACGCGGCCCGGCTTGGTTTTAAGGGTTTTCCAGAAATCGCCAAGCTGCCGGTTTTTCGCGCAAACTGCAATCGACCATATGCCGCTGAACAGGTCGTTGAGGCCTGCTGCTAAGGCGGCAAGCGTGAACGTGATGGTGAATGCGTTCAGTGCTGCATTGCCGTTGCCCCATTCGGTGCCCGCGAACCAGTCGCCCCATACTCCTTGGGTTTCCGCCAAGGTGAGGAAGCCCGTGTATAAGCCGTAGCAGATACCTGATGCCACGGCAAAGGTGATGCCCCTCGTCATGAACTGTTTTCGCCGCTGGTTGCGTAGTGTTTTGACTTTTGCCTCCATCGGATTCCTCCCTTGATCTCGTGGTGCCTTTTGAGAGCTATTGCTGTTTGTACAGGTCCAGCGCTTTTTTCAGATACGTTTTGCCGTAGCGGTAGTAGATGTAGGCCCACTCGCCGACGTTTTCGCCTTCCGATTCTTTCAGAAGCGACCACGCGTACCAACACCAGCCTGCCATTCCAACCTGGGCAAGGTTATGCCGCCATTCGGCATCCGTGGGCGTGCGCCCGAAGTAGTGCGTGAGAGCGCGATGCATCTCTTCCTCGTCAAGTTGATCGCATACGCAAAACGTGCCAAAATCATTTGCATAGTCGCTCATGCCTGCGTATTCCCAGTCGATTAGGCTGACGTTGCCGTTTTCCTCAACAAGGAAATTCAGGCTGAAGAAGTCGTTGTGGCACAACACCGGTTCGCTGCTTTCCGCCTCAAGCAGCATATGGAGCTCCGTTGCCTGGGCTTCCATGTCCGCCCAATCCGTAACATCGATGGGGCCTCTTGCCAAGAGCGATTGCTCGTAGCCTTTGCCTTCGTCGTAGAAGCTGAAGCGGCGTTCGACGGTGGCGTCGGACTCGTGCAGCTGACGCGCCATAGTCATTGCTTTCTGCAGCTGGGCATCGTTTTTCGGGTCGAGGTTTTTGCAGTCGGGAATGAACTTCGAGATCTTCCAACCGCGTCGAGGATTTTCGAAAACGAAGGTGTTGTCCAGCCCAAGAGTTCGCGCGGTTTCGAGGGCGGTTTTCTCCGCTGCGCGGTCGATGAGCAGCTCTGTTCCTACGCCGGGGTGGCGATATACCCATTCGCCATCATTGGTGGAGAAGTGGCAGCTGAGGTTCGTAAGCCCCTGTTTGAGCGGGTAGACGTTATGGATTTCGGATTTGTCGCAGCCGAGAACTGCGACGATGTTGTCGAAGATCTCGGAATCAAGGTTCTCAAGGAAGAGGGGGTCGAAGTCTCGCAGCTCATCGAGTGAGTCGAACTCGTGGATGATCGGCTGGTCGTATCGTCTGATTTGCATGTCGAACTCTTTGATGTGCTCGACGTACAGGTCTTCCCAGAGCTTGTCGCGAGTTTGGGGTAGATCGTACTCGGCCTCAAGGATTTCGCGGAAATGTGCGGAGAACACGCGGTCGAAGAACACGTGACCAATCATGTACCACGCATCGGTTCCGCCGACAGTCACCTTTGTGATTCGGTCATGCGATCCGGTTTTGATGCACCATTCCTTCGTGAAGCCCTCAGCGTACTCTGCGGAGTAATAAGCCTTCCACACATGGCTTTCGAAGGGGTTTTCCTCAAAATAGTTATCCGACGAGCAGATGTAGGTGTTGTCGAGAATCTCGCGAACCAGCATGAGCGAGGAATTGTTGTTGCGAGATGCATACTCGCGATTAACAACGATCTTCACCCCATATTTGTCCTCGAGGTAGAAGAACGATTCCTTTTTGTAGCCGACTACGATGACGATGTCGCGGATTCCTACAGCTTGGAGCTGTTCGATTTGGCGCTCGATGAGGATTTCGCCGCGAACTTTTAGCAGTCCCTTAGGGCGCTCATAGGAAATAGGGGCGAAACGCGATGAGAGGCCGGCTGCAAGGATAACCGCATTATCTACAGCATAGGGCTTCAATGCGGCTATGCCCGCAATAGTGAGTCGGCCGCTTTCGATCAAGCCGGCAGTTTCGCACTCTTTGCAGGTGGCGTTGATCGTGGCAAGGCTAAGTCCGGTCTCGTTTGAAAGCTCTCTTTGGGTAAGCTCGCTTTGCTTGTTGAGAGCGTTGATCACTTTGAATTGATTCTGAGACAGCATTGTTGAAGCGCCTTTCGTTGTTCGGATATTCGAATCGTAACAAGAAGTTCGAACAATGTGAGGTATTGTTCAAAATCATCACAAGTATGCTAAATATTGAACAGCAGGGTCATTTGCGTATCTATTGAACCTTGCCGAATATATGTGGCTAGATATGAGGGAGGGCTCACATTCCTCGTTTGAGCAAACGTAATAATGCGTTTAATTCGAGCGATACATGCTTTATGAAGAGCTTGTGAGGGGGGATAATACGGTCAGGTAGCTTTCTCTTAGGAAAGGGGTAGAAATGGCAAAGAGATTCCAATCGAGGCCGCCGTCGCGGGCTGTTAGGCTTGGGCTGTCTGCCGTGCTTGCCGTCGGGCTTATGCCCTGGGGTGGCGTGGCGGTTGCCGCTGAGGGGGAAGACGGATCGGCGGACGCCGTTGCGTCTTCTTCAGCCAGTGTTTCCGGTTTGTACGGATGGACGTCAAGCCAGTATTCTTTTGACGAAAACGGATATCCTCTGTATGACGAAAGCGGAAACCCTATCCAGGAGCTTTACTCTGTCGATATTAGCGATGCTGATTTGTCGGGCGATACTTTGGCAATCCCTAAAACATTCGATATGGAGACGAGCCAGGGCAATTCCGGAAACATTACTCCGAAGAACCTTGATATAGCCGGTGACGAACGCGATGGCAATGCGCTTGTGGGTGTGAGGCGCCTGATTCTCGAAGATGCCTCGAATCTGGACTCACTATATGTTCGAGGCATGCCTTCGCTTGAGTCGATTGAGGTTCGCAATGCCAATCATTTGACGCAGTTGATCGTCAGCGAATGCGCCAATCTTAGTTCGCTGGATATCCCGGTCGATAGTATTCGCGGCTTAGGGCTGGTTAAATGTCCCAAGTTGAACTATGAGAGGGTTATTGCAAAATGCAGCAACACGTTGACTAATTTATCTTTGACGTTTTGCTCAGGAGCTTTGAATTTTGATGGATCATTGTTTCCGAATTTAGAGCGTTGCTCATTCAATTCTCTGGATTTGCAATCGTATGATTTCCTTCCATGCAACAAGTTGGAGAGTCTTAACTTGTATTCATGCGGCTTGGATTTTGTCGACCTGAGCAAGATTCCCCAATCGGTAACCAGCTTTAGTTGCCAGGGTAATCGAATCGCTGATACAACACCGATTGTTGAGCGTTTCGGTGATGGGGCGAAAGTTGACGGGCAGTTCTCCAATATGAGCGCGGAGCCGAACTGGGGAATTCATGTTATCGATGATGGATGCGCTAATGGCTACCTGATGCCAGGTGCCTCTGTTGCTTTTGACACCGCTGACACCTATCTTCCTACTATGGATAAGCGTGGCTGGCTTTCCGAGGATCGCGTGGCAAGGAACGCTTTGTCTAACTACTCGGTCGAATCAAGCGATCCCTCGGTGGTTTCATGCAAACTGGATGAAAACGGTAGCGAGTCCGGCATCGGCGGGCGATTGGTTTTGGACGCCGTGGCTTCCGGTACTGCAACGATAAAGGTTCATTACTCGTTCCAGGGTCGATATCGAACCTATGAAGACGATCAGGTTGTCAATGTGGTCGTTTCCGCTGAAGAGAATCCCATTGCATCCATCGAGAGCGCTGATTCCCTGTCCTTCAACGCGGTTACGGATTGCGCTATTTGCAAGGCGAGCGGCGTCAATCACGTGGAACAGCTTGGAACGCAAGCATATGTGTTGGTGCGCGGTGCTGATTCGGCTCATGCGTTCACGCTTGGGCAAGATGTGCGTGTTTCCTCTTCGGATGAATCTGTTGTTTCCGCCTATCTTAGCCGCAACCAGTTTAGCGCCAATGCTAATCTTGAGGTTTGCGTGGGCGACCCTGGCGATGCCGTGTTAACGTTGACTGCTTATAAGGACGGTAATCCGACGGGCGTTGAGAAGAAAATCGCCGTTCACGTTGGCGAGCAGGTGAATCCAACATTGGTTGTTCAGCCTGAAGCGACGATTTACATGGAGAAGAACATCACGAAGGGGGCGAGCATAGTCGCTCGACCGAACTCGTCAGGAACTTACCTCTCTTCATACGAAGCAAATGGAGCTATTGAGGCCCTAAAGCGACAGCATGTTCAGTTTGACTACGGAGTCACCTCGTCCGGTTACCCGGATTATGTTCCGTATGTAACCGCCACTAGCGATAATCCCGAAGTGGCTACCATCAAAGATGGGTATCTTAGCGAAAGAAGCGCAGGTGTTGCCAATATCACTATCAGTGACATTTGGGGCAATCAAGGCACGTGCAAGGTCACCGTTGTCGATCGAGATGATATTGGCGCAAAGCTGAGCTTGACGCAGGATGAGCTGACCGTTGAGCAGGGTAAGCAACTCGATATGTCGAAGTACATTGCCGGTTTGGACAAGCTTACCGAATCGGAACGCAGTGCGCTGCAGCCCTTGGTTTTCAAAACGGGCAATACCGGCGTAGCCGTTTTCAAGAGCGCCGACGGCACCGAAGGTTTGAATAATCAAGATGTTTTGCAGATGCTTGCACGAGGTGTTGGGGATACGACGGTAACGCTGTGCTATCCCACCTCCGCGCGCTATGGCTCTTATGTGCAGGATGTTAACAATTGGGAAGTGAAAGAGCTTGGCTCCATGACGATTCACGTTATCGAGCCGAAACCGGATAAGAGGCAATCCGTTGAGGCTCCGTCAGCTCCGCAAGGGTTAGCGTACACGGGTGCTGAGCAGGTGGGAATCAAAGATTCCGATTTCTATACGGTCGAAAACGGCTCCGCCACGAACGCCGGCTCTTATGCGGCAAAGCTGTCCCTGAAGGATAAGGAGCATTGCGTCTGGGCTTCTACCGGCACCTCCGATGATCTTACCGTTGATTGGCGCATAGAGCCCACTTCCATCTCCGAGGTGGAGGTTTCCGGTATCGATGAAACGTACGCCTATACCGGTAAGGCGATTTCCCCAAATGTGAAATGCACGTTCAACGGGAAAGAGCTGAAGCGTGGGACGGATTACGTGTTAACGCTTTCCGATAACGTGAAGGTTGGGACGGCAAAAGTCTCCATCGCGGGCAAGGGCAATTTCTCCGGCACCCAAGATAAAACCTTTACAATCGAGAAGAACCCGGCGAAATGGATGAGCGATTCGCGTGGCTGGTGGTACAGCAACGGCGACGATACCTATCCTTCTTCCTGCTGGAAAGAAATCGATGGCTCTTTCTATTATTTCGATGCATCTGGATACATGAAAACCGGATGGGTGTCAGACGGTGGAAAGTGGTATTACTGCAACGGCTCTGGCGCCATGCAGACCGGCTGGCAAGTTATCGGCGGCGCATGGTATTGGTTCGACGTTGACGGTGAAATGGCGACCGGATGGCGTATCGTTGATGGCGCGTACTACTTGTTTGCAGGCTCTGGCGCCATGCAGACCGGCTGGCAGCAATCCGGTGGCGCGTGGTATTACCTCGCAAGTTCGGGTGCCATGGCAACCGGGTGGCAAGCTATCGGCGGAGCGTGGTACTGGTTTGCCGATTCCGGCGCAATGGCTACTGGCTGGTCGAGGATTGGCGGTACGTACTACTTGTTCGCCGGTTCTGGTGCCATGTTAACTGGTTGGCAGCAGTCCGGTGGCGCGTGGTATTACCTTGCGGGTTCTGGCGCCATGCAGACTGGATGGCTGCAACTCGGGAGCACCTGGTATTGGTTCGATGCTTCAGGCGCGATGGCTACGGGCTGGAGAAGCATTGGCGGTACTTATTATTACTTTGATGGTTCCGGCGCGATGGCGACCAATCGCTGGGTTGGCGACTATTACGTAACCGGTTCCGGTGCAATGGCCACAAACCAGTGGGTTGGTGGCTACTATGTGGGCGCTGATGGTCAATGGCAGTACGTCTATTGGACGCCAAGCGGTGGTAGCTATCACAGAACTACCGGTTGTCCCACGCTAAGCAAGTCGACTACGATACTTCACGGCACGTGGTATGACGCCGGCAATCGCAGCATGTGCAAGGTTTGCTGGCACTAGCATCAGCTGGCTAAAGCAAGGGAGGGTTGCCATGAAAGGCAACCCTCCCTTTTTGCTATTCTGAATTTAAATCTGGGTATCTACCAGACCAATTCGCTATGTGCTCGATCGATGGCATTTACCAGATTCGCCATGCACCAGCTGTTTTCATGGATGTTATCGGACATGATTGCCACAACATAGGGGTGGTCGCCGCGCATAACCAGATAGCCCTCATTGTGCGAATTAACGTAGCCGTTTACCCATCCTGATTTCGCATAAACCGTTGCTCCGGTCCAGGACAGAGCGCCGCGTGAGGTGATATGGGAGTTGTTGCCCATAACGTTTTGCAGCCATTCGGCGTTCTGGCCGCCATTGATAAGGTAGTCTGCCACATCAACCCACATTTTGCAAAGGTCCTTAGAGTTGTAATAACCGTAATCGCAGTCCCAAGCGAATCCGCCAGCACCTACTTCGCTGACCATGTAATCTAACGGGAAATGCCCATAGCGATTGCAAAGGTTTGCATAGGTGAAATTGCTGGAAACATCAAGCGTGATGAACATATCGGACTCGGAATTCGCCAGCTCCCAAGGCCATAACTTGTTCAGCGCTACGACATAAGGACCTTTGATGGTGGACGCGCTGTTGTGACGCCAGTGGGCATTGTATGCAACGCCAGCACCTGTGGTTAGGTCTATCATTGTGAATCCGACCGTGCATCCCATGTTGGAATAGTTGTTAATAGCATTCTGCAATTCGTCCCAAGCACCGTTTGAAATCGAGCGGCTGGTATTGAAGGAATTGAGGCCGTTGAATCCAAAAGAGTTCAGTGCCCATACCATGTCATTGATCTTAAAAAGGGCGCCATTTGCCTGAAGGAAGTACCAACGGCTTCCGTCCCATATCCAACCCGTTGCCATAGCTCCGTTTTGGCGAAGGTAATACCAGGCGTTGTCCCATATCCAGCCCGTGGCCATAGCTCCGCTATTGTTGAGGAAGTACCACGTGCCGCCTTCCGAAAGCCAGCCGGTTTTCATAGCTCCGCTTGCGGGGCTAAGGTAATACCAGGTGTTTCCAATCGATTGCCAGCCAGTTTGCATGATTCCGTCTTGGCCGAGGTAATACCAGCAGCCATCAACATGGGTCCAGCCTGTGTGCATGCTTCCTGAAGCGGCGTCTAGATAATAGTATCCTTCATCTCGTTTCAGCCAGCCTGTTTTTGCCTGATGTGTCTCGGGATCGACGTAAAGACGCGTGCCGCCAAGTTCTACCCAACCCGACAAGGCATTTCCCTCGCTGTCGACGATGGTGCCATTTGCATCTTTTCTGACAACGCTTGAAATTACGCCGTCGGTTCCTGCGAAGGAGTAGAACCCTGATTCGTCTATGGCTACCCATGCGGCAGTTTGCATTTCGCCAGATGGGCCAAACGAATATTGCTTGTCATCTATAGTTGCAAGACCGGTGGTCATAGGATGCTTGGCATCTTTAGGGTCAAGGTAGTATTTCGCTGCTCCTTTGATAAGCCATCCGCTTGCCATGGCGCCCGATTTGTTGGCCCAATGCCAGTATCCCTCGCTATCGTGGACCCAACTATTCGACGCCATGATGCCATCGGCGTTCACCCAATAGAACGTACCGCGATCGTTTACCCAGTCTGCTGTGGACATCATGCCGGTCTCGGGGTCGAGCCAGTACCAGGACCCGCCCCAGGACAGCCAGCCAGATCCCATGCGGCCCGACGCGTCGACCCAGTACCAGGAGCCGGCCCAGCCGGCGACCCAGCGCTGGCCCGACAGCGTGCCGTCGCCCAGCAGGTACCACCACGCGCCGCCGCCGTCCTGCGCCCAGCCGACGGCCATGGCCCCGCTCTCCGGGTCGAGCCAGTACCATGCGCCGTCCCACAGCCAGCCGGCGTCCATGCGCCCGGAGCCGGCCAGGTGGTACCAGCGCCCGCCGGTCGCCTGCCAGCCGGTGAGCATGCGGCCCGAGCCGTCCGCCAGGTACCAGTCCCCGCCGCCGTCGCGGAACCAGCCGGCCGCCATCTTGCCGCTCTTCGGGTCCAGCCAGTACCACGCGCCGTCCCACAGCCAGCCGGTGGTCAGCGCGCCCGAGGGGCTCGTGCGGTACCACGCGCCGTCCCAGGCCCAGCCCCGCCCGGTGAGCAGCGCGCCCGAGGCGGTGGCGTGCCACAGCGACCCCTGCGCCTCGAAGGTGCCCTCGGCCATGCGCCCGTCCTCGCCCAGCCAGTACCACGAGCCGCGGTCGCTCACCCAGCGGGCCTCTGCGGCGCAGGGGGAGCCGTCGAACCAGTACCACGCGCCCTCGAAGCTCTTCCACCCGCTGGCGGCGCACGGCTCGCCGTTCTTGGTCCACGTCAGGTGCGGGGACGATTCGGACGGAACGAGGGCGTAGACGTCCTCGGCAGGGGACGCGGGCTTCGTTTCGCTGCCGCCTTCGTCGGCGGCTGGGCTCGCGTCCGCCGCAGGTATGGTGGTGGCCGGATCTGCCGCTGAGGTATCAACGAGCTGATCGGAGCCTCGCTCGATTGTGCTCGATGTTGCTTCGTCAGCTATGGCAATGCTTGCGTTTCCTGCGCTTGAGATCGCGGCGCAGCACGCTGCCGCCAACGCGACGATGGCGGCTTGTCGAGTGGCGCTTCGGAAGTACGCGAGCGCTGTGAAGCGTCTGTTCTCCATCTTGTTCCTTTCCTTGGTGTCCGTGAAGCCTAGCTTCGAGATTACATCTTTGTTGATTGCCTCTTGTGCGGCATTTTGCAAGAGGTTTGGCGGAAAGCGCAAAACGCCGGAGCGCAGGTGGGTTTTCATCTGCGCCCCGGCATAATATGCTATCGGGCTTAGCCCATGTATGTTACGACTTTTGTGTTGTATGGGATGTTGTCGTATACCCATTTCGCTCGATCAAGGGTCAATCGAACGCAACCGTGAGAGATGTTCACGCCTTGACGGTTATCCATTTCCACGAAAGTCCCCTGATAGTACTCGCCGGAATGAATCAGGTAGTCACCATAGAATTGGGTGTAATAGTAACAGCTGAATCCTGATCCGAACACGTATCCTTTAATGCCGACGGTATACTCACCGAGAACCGTAGGCGTTGCCCAAGCTCCCGTTGAGCAGCTCCAATGGTATTGAAGCTTCCAATTGCCTTGCCATCCCCAATATACGCCGAATTCGTTGTTAACGGTGTCTATCATAATGAGCCAGTTTGTGGCGCTGTAATAGCCTTGTGCTCGCTGGGTCATGGGGTCGGCATAAGGGTCCCATGCTCCACTGGCGTTGAAGTAGTAATAACCTCCATCGACGTATTGCCAGCCGATTAACATGGCGCCGCTTGCGCTAAGCCAATACCAAGTTCCGTTTTCGTTGAGCCATCCGGTTTTCATCGCGCCCGAGGAGGGGTCGAGATAGTACCAGGCTCCATCGACATATTGCCATCCGGTTTTCATTTCGCCGCTTTGAGCCATGAGATACCACGACCCGTTGGCGCTTGTCCATCCGGTTGCCATCGCTCCTTGGCTGCCGAACCAATACCAGTTGCCGTCGATCATCTGCCATTGCGTTGCCATGGCCCCCGAATCCGGTTTGGCATAGAAGTGAAATCCGTCGATTTTGACCCATCCAGACAGGGGCGCATCGGAGTCGTCTAACAGCACCAGTTCGCCGTTAGTCTTGCTGGCGTTGGCGGTTAGTTCGCCGTTTGCCGTGGCAAAGCGGTACTTCCCGGTATCGTCGACGGGAACCCATTGCTTTGCAGCCATCGAGCCAGACTCTGTGAAGTAGTAGTCTTGCTTGCCGATCGTTTCCGGGCCGGTTGCCATCATGCCGGTCTCGGGGTCGAGCCAGTACCAGGACCCGCCCCAGGGCAGCCAGCCCGAGCCCATGCGGCCCGATGCGTCGACCCAGTACCAGGAGCCGGCCCAGCCGGCCACCCAGCGGTTGCCGGATAGCCTGCCGTCGGGCGCCAGGAACCACCATGTTCCGGCGCCGTCCTGGGCCCACCACGTCGCCATGGCGCCGGACTCGGGGTCGAGCCAGTACCACGCGCCGTCCCACAGCCAGCCCGTGTCCATTCTCCCCGATCCCGCCAGGTGGTACCAGCGCCCGCCGGCGGCCTGCCAGCCGGTGAGCATGCGGCCCGAGCCGTCCGCCAGGTACCAGTCCCCGCCGCCGTCGCGGAACCAGCCGGCCGCCATCTTGCCGCTCTTCGGGTCCAGCCAGTACCACGCGCCGTCCCACAGCCAGCCGGTGGTCAGCGCGCCCGAGGGGCTCGTGCGGTACCACGCGCCGTCCCAGGCCCAGCCCCGCCCGGTGAGCAGCGCGCCCGAGGCGGTGGCGTGCCACAGCGACCCCTGCGCCTCGAAGGTGCCCTCGGCCATGCGCCCGTCCTCGCCCAGCCAGTACCACGAGCCGCGGTCGCTCACCCAGCGGGCCTCTGCGGCGCAGGGGGAGCCGTCGAACCAGTACCACGCGCCCTCGAAGCTCTTCCACCCGCTGGCGGCGCACGGCTCGCCGTTCTTGGTCCACGTCAGGTGCGGGGACGACTCGGACGGCACGAGGGCGTAGACGTCCTCGGCAGGGGGCGCGGGCTCCGTTTCGCTGCCGCCTTCATTGGCGGCTGGGCTTGCGTCCGCTGCAGGTATGCTGGTGGCAGGAAGAGCGCTTTTGTTCGACTTGCCGGTTGGCATCTCTTTCGCGTTTGCGTTGGCCCCAAGCGAAGGCTCATTGGCTGTCGAAACCTGTGCGGTGTTTGTTTCGTTAATTTGAACCGGCTCTTCGGCGATTGCTGGAGACGCGTTTCCCATGCACAGTGCTAGGCATGTCGCCGTCGGTAAAACGGCGAGTTTTCGCCATTGAAACGGATTTCGGTGCTTTCTTCTGCTCATAAGATGCTCCTCTCCTCTATAGTGGTGCTACTTACAGTTCCGAATTTCTAAGTTCAGAATAGCGTATAGGAGTGTGTTGGTCTTGTTTAATCGGGTGACTTTGCCTTTGATTTGTGCGTTAGCGGTGGCGCTGTCGCTTGCTGTTCCTGTTTGCTCGTTTGCCGATGTTGTTGATGATGCATGCGCCGAGCGCGAGTCGGGTGGATTTGCTAACGAATACGACCAAGGCTCCGGTTCGTATGCGAGTAGTTGGCGTTACGGAAATTACGATGCCTATGGAGAGGGAACCGGTATCGCGTTGTTCGCAAATCGGCTAAATTCGTGGTGGAATGAGGGCGGCGTTTGGTATGGCTCTAACGGGACGATAGTCAATAGCGCCGTGGGATTCGGCGTTGATGTTTCGGAGCATCAGGGCAATATCGATTGGTCCCAGGTTCAGTCTTCCGGTGTGACGTATGCGATTCTTCGATGCGGCTATGGAAGCGATTATTCGAATCAGGACGACAAGCAATTTCTGAGGAATGTTCAGGAATGCCAACGTTATGGAATTCCTTTTGGCGTGTATCTGTATTCATATGCTACCGATAATGCAATGGCCCAAAGCGAAGCAGAGCATACCTTGAGGCTCTTGCGAGAAGCCGGCCTTAGCCCTTATAGCCTTTCTTACCCTGTTTACTATGATATGGAAGATGAGAATCAGCAGGGGAAACTTGGATCCGCGGCTTTAGGGAGTATCGCTTCGACATATTGCAATGCTATTGCTGCTGCTGGTTATACGCCAGGTGTGTACGCGAATACCAATTGGTGGACTAACCGTTTGACCGACTCCGCTTTCTCCTCTTGGCCTCGTTGGGTCGCTCAATATAACTATAAATGCACGTATTCCGGCAAATATGGGATGTGGCAGGCTGACAGCAATACATTGATTAACGGCATTGCTGGGGGAGTAGATATCAATTTCGATTTTGCGGGCCCGATTCGTCATAAAGATACGTGGGTTTTCTCTAATGGCTCTTGGTGGTATCAGTATAAAAATGGGAGCTACCCGTCGAATGGTTGGGCCTATATCGATGACACGTGGTATTACTTTGATTCCGCTGGCTGGATGCAGACCGGTTGGGTGCTTTCGAATGGCAGTTGGTACTATTTGAACTCATCCGGCGCCATGTTGAAAGGTTGGCAGTGGATCAATGGTTCCTGGTACTACCTCAGCCCCGCAAACGGCGCGATGGCAACCGGATGGTTGAAGGACGGTCAGAGCTGGTACTGGCTGACCTCGTCCGGCGCGATGGCCATTGGCTGGGCCGATGCCTGGGGGACGTGGTATTACATGGGCGGAAACGGTGTCATGCTCTTCGGTTGGCAGTTTGTGGGGGGAGCTTGGTACTACCTTGACCCCGCAAACGGCGCCATGGCAACCGGATGGTTGAAGGATGGTCAGAGCTGGTACTGGCTAAACGGATCTGGAGCTATGGGCATCGGCTGGTTGTTTGTAAACGGTTCTTGGTATTGGTCTGATAACTCGGGGTGCCTGAGAACGGGTTGGAATCAAATCGGGGCTAACTACTATTATTTCGACCCTACTAGCTGCGCTATGCATATTGGTTGGATAGACGATGAAGGTACCTGGTATTACTGCGACGGTTCTGGCGCGATGGGTACGGGGTGGCAGTTCGTGAATGGCAGCTGGTATTGCTTCTCCGATGCAGGCAAGATGCTGGTTGGGGAGCAGGTTATCGGAGGCGTTGCGTATCGATTCGCGTCATCTGGTGCAATGGTCACAGGTTGGTTTGATGACGGAGAAACCTGGCATTTTTATAGCGGTTCCGGGGCAATGAAATCATCTTCGTGGGAAGGGGATTACTACCTTCTCGAAGATGGAGCTATGGCAAAAGACCAGTGGATCGGTTCGTACTATGTCGGATCGGACGGAAGATGGATTCCTGGATACTAGATCGATGCAGCTGACCGGCTGAAAATGGCCGGGCTGTGCTTAGCGTCTTCCTCTCATACAAGAGCAGGCCGGGTCGCTTTGGTGATCCGGCCTGCTTCGTTGTTTGGTGTGACGTTGATGTGTTGCGTGTGCGCTATCGCTTTCTACCTCCCAAGCACCTCCCGCAAGGCTTCTACTGCCTTTGCGTATGCCTCGTCTAGCTCTGGGAGCAGCTTGGTTGCTGCGGTTTCGTTGCCATCCCGGAGGGCGTCGTTCATGCTTTTCGCCAGCTTGTGCACGTTGGTGAGCGAGAGGTTGCCGGCTACGCCTTTGAGGGCGTGGGCTTCCGTCTCCGCGGTTGCCAGATCGCCTGCGGCAAATGCCCGGCGGACGTTGGGCATGTGGGGGTCGTCGAGGAACAGCTCCGCCAGTTTCAGGTACAGCGATTCGTTGCCTTCGAAGCGGTCGATGATGTCCTCGTAATCTATGTCGGCGTTTTGCAACGCGGCAATGTCTTTTTCGTCCATTGTGCCTCCCTGGGATTCGGACGTGTTCGTTCCTGGAAGTATAATCCGGGCCATGGCTAATCGGAATCAACAGTATCATGACCCTTTCGAGCCGGGCGTTTCCTCGCCCGAGTTCGAGCAATACGCCCGCCAAAGCTACGCTTCCCACGGCGGGCGCGGCGCAGCGCGCCCCAGCAACCCCGACGCGGCTCGTCCTGTTGCCCCTGGTGCGCCTGCCGGCCGCAGCGGGCAGCCTGTGCAGCCCGTCAACACTCCCTATAGCCGTTGGTCGCGCGGCGGGTCGGGAACCTCGCGCATGCCGGGCGGCTCGGCAGCCGCCGGCGCCCACGCCGGCAACTCGGCGCAGCCTGCGTACGCCCGCCACGGCCGTCACGGCGCCGTGCGCCCGCAGCAGGGTTGGGCTTCGCCTTCCGAAACCTGCGACATGGGCTTTGCCGGGTCCGCCGGCGCCTATGTCAGCCCGATCAAGCGCTTCGCCGGCCTTGTTATCTGCGTGCTGATCGCCGTGCTCATCGAGGTGTTCGGCTTCAACCTGGCCTTCTTCACGTCCATGACCTACCCGCAGGTGGGGACGTACCTGGTCAACGGCGTGTCCGCGGGCACCGAGGGCGCGCTGACGCTCGACTCGTCCGCGAACTATTTTGAGATTACGGGCCTTGACGACGCCGTTCGCAGCATCCACTTCACCCCTCAGCTTAATGATCCCGCGGCGGCCGCGAAAGCCACCGACAGCAAGCTGCAGGTGGTCATGTATCTGCAGGACGAAGGCAATGCGAACTATTATCAGCTGCCGGCGGTCTCGGTTGACCCGAAGGACGCCGCCAGCACCTATATCAGCCTGGACCCGGCGGGCGACTGCCACTCCATCTACGTCTCGATCACGAACCTGGCCGACGTGGGCCCGGTGACTGTGACGGGCATCGGGCTGAACCAGCAAGTTCCGCTCGACATCGACCCGCTGCGTTTTGCCTTCATCCTGGCGGTGCTGCTGGCGCTGTACGCCGTCCGTCCGCAATCCGTCCTGTTCAGCCGCGTGTTTGACGGCCGCATCACGCGCCAGGGCTGGATGGTCATCGCGTTGGTCGCCGTGCAGTGCGTGGTCATCTTCATCCTGGTCATGTCCAACACGCACTTCCTGTCCATCACGCACACCGCAAGCACCGAAAACCAGTTTCAGTACCAAAAGCTTGCCCAGGCGCTGCTTCAGGGGCACTTCTACTTGGACGATGTGCCCTCGGCTGCGCTGCAGGCCATGGACAACCCCTACGACACCGCGGCGCGCGAGTCCGCTGGCGTTCCGTACCTGTGGGACCACGCGTACTACCAGGGGAAATACTACGTGTACTTCGGCGTGCTGCCGTGTCTGGTGTTCTACGTCCCGTGGCTTCTGCTCACGGGAGGCGGGTTCCCCACGTGGCTCGGCGTCGCCATCTGCGACTGCGCATACGTGGCGGGCATCGCATACCTGCTCACGCGCATTTCGCGCCGGTGGTTCCCTCGCACGTCGATTGGCGTGCTGCTCGTGCTCGACATCATGATGTTCGTTGCCGGCGGCGGTCTGATCTTGGCTCGCACGCCTAGCATGTACTTCCTGCCCGAGGCCATGGGCCTGGCCCTGATCAGCTGGGGCTTGGGGCTGTGGGTATCGGGCACCACGGGCGGGTTCATAGACCGCCGGCGCGTGGTGGCGGGTGCGGCGCTCATCGCGTTGACGCTTGCCGCGCGCCCGCAGATGGTGCTGGCCGCCGTGTTCGGGCTGGTGCTGTTCTGGCCTTTTTTGCGCGACGCCCGCGGTAACGCCCAAGCGCGACGGGCCTGCTTGGGCGCCTTCCGTGCCGCGCTCGTGCCGTTTCTGGCGGTCGCCGCGGCGGTCATGGTGTACAACTTCGCGCGCTTCGGCAGCCCGCTCGACTTCGGCGCGAACTACAACCTGACCACCAACGATATGACGCATCGCGGGTTCCACGCCGACCGCATCCCGTTCGGCCTGTACGCGTACCTGTTCCAGCCCCCGGCGCTGGGCAGCCAGTTCCCGTTCATGCACCAGACCTACATGGACCCGGCCTACCAGGGCGTCACCATCTACGAGCCCATGTTCGGCGGCTACTTCTTCCTGTACCCGATGACGCTCGTGCTGCTGGCTCTGCCGCGCGTCCGCCATGGCCTGAAAGCGAAGGGCCTTATGCCGCTGTGGATCTGCGCGGTGTGCGTGGCGGTGGTGCTGTGCATCTTCGACCTGCAGGGCGCTGGCATCCTTATGCGCTACATTTGCGACTTCGGGCTGTACTTCGCCCTTGCGGCGGCGCTGTCGTTTTTGGAGCTTTTGCAGGTGCGCTCGAGCGAGCCGCTGTCGAAGGGCTGGACCACGCAGTTGGGTGCCCATGCGCAGGTGCCCGTGCAGCAGGCGGGCGCGCACGCGGTGGCGTCGGCCGCCGTGGCGGGGCAGACGGTGTCGGTGTATCGCATCGCGCTGTATTTCATGTTCGGCTCGCTCGTGCTGATGATCGGCGCGAACGTCCTGCTGTGGAACGCGTTCGGGATGTACTAGAGCGCGGGAACCGTGGCGCGGCGCCTGTGCTGTTGCGTGGCGAAAGCGGCAGCTGCGCTGCCGCGCGGCGAAGCGGGCGGGGCGTGAACGGGGGACGGAGGTGTGTTCACGATACGTCGTCGGAAGCGCGAAGGTCGACCGTGAACACACCTCCGTCCCCCGTTCACGCAGAAGGACTTTCCCAGACTCAGCCGGACATGTGCGGATGAGTTCGATAACGAAACCGAAGTGTTCGGATGAACTTGCGAATTAATCCACTCCCCCCGAAATCGGCTGTTGAAAAAATTTTTGAAAAAGGGGGTTGCGCCGAAAATTGAAATGTCTATAATACTTTCTTGCGCCAAGGAAACGAAGCGCACCGAAGAAATTCCTCGGTAGCTCAACGGCAGAGCATCCGGCTGTTAACCGGAGGGTTGTAGGTTCGAATCCTACCCGGGGAGCCATGAAGCTCCAAGAACCGCCAGCGCAAGTTGGCGGTTCTTTTTTTATCTCGCGCGGATTCCCTTCATAGGCAAGGGCATCCGTTTTTGCGTTCATTTCTCGGTGTCGGCTCCTCGCTGCCCTTGCGTGGTTTCGTTTTAACGCTAAAGGAGTTGTCGCACCATGATCATGCAGGTTGAGCATCTGTCGAAGTCGTTCGGCGGGCGCACGCTGTTCTCCGACGTCACGTTCAAGCTGGAGGAATACGACCGCTTAGCGCTCGTGGGCCCCAACGGCGCCGGCAAAACCACCATGCTCAACATCATCAGCGGCCGCGAGGACGCCGACGAGGGCCGCATCCTGTTCGCGAAGGGCGCCCGCGTGGGCTACCTGGAGCAGGAGGCCATCGAGATGCCCGATCGCCCCATCTTCGAGGAGGTCATGTCCTCGCAGGTGGAGATTCTGGAAGCCGAGCAGCGCCTGCGCGAGCTGGAGGAGTCGCTGGGCGACAACCCCACCGAGCGCCAGCTTGCCGCCGCCGGCCGCGCGCGCGACGCCTACGAGATGCTGGGCGGCTACACCATCGAGGCCAAGGTCCGCGGCGTGCTGTTCGGCCTGGGCTTCAAGGAAGGCGACATCAAGCAGGCCACCACGAACTTCTCCGGCGGCTGGCAGATGCGCATCGCGCTGGCCAAGCTTCTGGTCCGCAATCCCGAGGTGCTCATGCTCGACGAGCCCACAAACCACTTGGATCTTGAGTCGGTGAAGTGGCTCGAGGGCTTTTTGCGCGGCTACGAGGGCACCGTCATCGTGGTCAGCCACGACCGCGAGTTCATGGACAACATGATCGACCGCGTGGCCGAGGTGGCCAACGGCCGCGTCAACCTGTACAAGGGCAACTATTCCGCGTACCTCAAGGCGCGCGAGGAGCGCATCGAGCGCCTGCGCCAGCAGCGCACCAAGCAGCTCGAGGAGATGAAGCACCTGGAGGACTTCGTCGAGCGCTTCCGCTACAAGGCCACCAAGGCCCGCCAGGCCCAGGAGCGCGCGCAGCGCCTGGAGCGCCTGAAAGAGGAGCTCATCGAGATCCCCGAGGAGAAGAAGCCCATCCACTTCAACTTCGTGCAGCCGCCGCGCACCGGCGACGAGGTGGTGCGCTGCCGCGGCCTGGTGAAGGCCTTCGGCGACAAGCGCGTCTACGACAACTTCGACTTCACCATGTACCGCGGCGACAAGGTGGCGCTCGTCGGCCCCAACGGCGCGGGCAAATCCACGCTTATGAAGATGATCGCGGGCGTCATGAAGCCCGACGCCGGCACCATCGACTACGGCGTGCACGTGACGCTGACGTACTACGCGCAGCACCAGCTGGAGGAGCTGCACGCGGGCAACACCGTGTTCGAGGAGCTCGACCACGTGGCGCCGGGCTGGAACATCAGCCAGGTGCGCAGCCTGCTCGGCGCCTTCCTGTTCGAGGGTGACGCCGTCGAGAAGAAGGTCAGCGTGCTCTCCGGCGGCGAAAAGGGCCGTCTTGCGCTGGCGAAGATGCTAGTGGCGCCCAAGCCGCTGCTGTGCCTTGACGAGCCCACAAACCACCTTGACATCGCCAGCGCCGACGTGCTCGAGCAGGCGCTCAACCGCTTCGAGGGCACCATCCTGCTCATCACGCACGACCGCCACCTCATCCGCAGCATCGCGAACCGCATCGTCGAGGTGAAGCCCGGCAAGGTCACCGTCTACGACGGCGACTACGACTACTACCTGTTCAAGTCCGGCCAGCTCGATGGGCCCGAGCCCACCGACGAGTCGCTCGTCGACGAGCTGATGGAGCGCAAACCGGCCGGAAAGGGCGGATCGGGGAAGGGGAAGGCGTCGAAGAGCGCCTCTTCCGCGCCTTCCGCGCCCGCTACGCCTGCGCCGGCGGCCTCGGGAGAGCTGACGGCCAAGCGCGGCAGCTCGCCGAAGACCAAGGAGCAGAAGCGCCGCGAGGCTGAGGCGCGCAACCGCGCCTACGCCGCGCTGAAGAACCACCGCAAGCGCATCGCCGAGCTCGACAAGCAGATGGAGCGCGACAACGCCCGTATGGAGGAGCTGCTGGCGAAGATGGCCGACCCCGACTTCTACATCAACGAGGACGCGTCCTCGGATGCCGTGGCCGAGCACTCCAAGCTCAAGCAGCGCCTGGCCGCCGCCGAGGAGGAGTGGTTCATGCTCAACGAGGAGCTCGAGGAGGAGATGGCCAAACAAGCCGAGGCCATGGGAGTGTAGGGGCGCTGTGCCGGACGCGCGATTGCGCGACCGGCGGCGCTCGGGCTGTCAGGGTTCGGTCGTTTGGGGCTGCGGGTAGGCGCGGTAGCGGGAAGCCGCGGGCGCGTAAGGGGCTATTCGTTCGAACGAAAGGTTGCAAGGATGCTCAACATCGTGTTGGTGGAGCCTGAGATCCCTCAGAACACGGGGAACGTGGCGCGCACGTGCGCGTGCATCGGCGCGCGGCTGCACCTGGTGGAGCCCATGGGCTTCGCCGTTACGCAGCGCAACCTTGCGCGCGCGGGATGCGACTATTGGGACGACGTCGACATCGTGCGCTGGTCGTGCGCCGACGAGTTCTTCGAGGCCCACGTCGCCGACGAGCTGCACCTGTTCACGGGACATGTGCGGCGCAGCTTCGCCGATGTCGCGTACGGCCCGGATGCCTGGCTGGTGTTCGGGCGCGAAAGCCGCGGGCTCGATGAGGCCGTTATGCAGCGTTTCGAGCCCGCCTGCGTGCGCATCCCCATGCGCGACGGCATGCGCAGCTTAAACTTAAGCAATTCGGTTGCAATAGCCGCATACGAGGCTTTGCGCCAGCAAAACTGGCCTGGTTTGGCGTAGCGGCGCCTTTTGGGATAAGAAGGGAAAGGAGGGAAGGCGATGACGGAGCAAAACGCGCACGATGATGAGCGCAACACGGCGGATTTGGCCGCCGGCGATGCGGCGCGCCCTCAGGCGCCCGCCGAGCAGCTGACGCCCGCGGGACGCGCCGTCAGCCCTTCCTCCAGCCCTACGCCCACGTTCGCGGCCACCGACCGCCCAGCGCGCCGCGCGCGCAGGCTGCGGTGGAAGCCCGGCATCACCCGTCCCATGATGGCGCTTTCGGCCGCGTCGTTCGCCCTGATGGTGGCGGGCGTCGGCGGCTACGTGTCCGCCATCCCCGCCGTGGTGGCCGATGCCAAGCCCAGCGCGGTGGTAATCCCGCTGGAATCGGCGTTGTGGCTTGACGGCCAGATGCGCGAGGTTCAGGCGGGCCCTGCGGGCTCGGTGCGCGCGGTGGGCCCGGTGACGATCGAGGCCTCCAAGGTCAACGCCGCCGCGCCCGATGCCGCGGCCGCTTTGGGCATCGGTTCCGGCTCCGGTGCCGGCGCGTTGGGTGTTGCGTCGCTGACCGGGGCAACGGCGGTTTCCTCGGTGGATTCGTCGTTCGCTCGCGCCCAGCAGATCGCCGGCGGCGGCTCGACGGCGTCGGGCTCGGCTTCGACGTCGGGCTCCGCGTCCTCGGGCGGCAGCGGGTCCGCGTCCGGTTCCGGCTCGGGCTCGGGCGGCTCCGGCGGTTCGGGCAGCGCGTCGGGCGGCGCGAGCGGCTCGGGCTCGGAAAGCGCCGGCGGCTCCGGCTCTGCTTCCGCGCCCGCCGCGCCCACGGCCGAGCAGGAGGCGGCGGCGTATGCCGTGCTGGTGGACCATCAGGCGCGCGTGAATGCCTATGTTGTGCGCCTGAACAACGCCGTTGCAGCGTTCAACAACGATTGCATGAGCACCTCGCGCCCCCTTCGCCAAAGCGATTATAACGAGTGCGCGGCCATAGACAGCCAAACGCTCACCGACTTCCTGCTGCTGCGCAATTCGAGCGCGTTCGCAGAGGGCTCGCGTTGGCAGGAGCAGAAAAGCAACCTTCAGCGCGCCTATATCGCGCTGGACCGGTACCTGACCGTCATTTACGACGCATGGGGTCTGAACTTGGAATACGATAACCCGGCGGAAGGGGTCGATCGCTGGATGGAACCTGTTCGCGCCGATCAGGACGCTTCCGGCAACAGCATCAGGGCTGCGCAATTGAACGAAACGTTAGCGAGCATCAGCTTATGAGCGGGCTTGTGGACAAGGGCGGCGCGCTCGCCTCGTCGGGCGCCGTTCAGGGCATGCGCCTGGTGCGCGTGGCCGATTTCAGCGCGCCGCTTTCGCTTTCCGACGCCGATCGGCCGTCGTATGTCCGCCGTTTCGTCACGTTGTTCGTCTCGCAGGGCCAGGGGCATCGCGGCGGCACGGGGCGCGTGGAACATGCGCGCAACGCGCAGGGCGAGCATCTGGCGCTCAAGCTGCTCTCGCTTCCGCATCGCCGTGATGGCGAAACCGAGGACGATCATGCCCGCCGTGTGCGCGCCTCGCGTGCCGCGTTTGAGCGCGAATACGAATGCCATATCCTGCTGTCGGGGCTGAAGGGCTTTCCCCGTCTGTACGGCCGCGGGACGGTCGACGGGGTGCCGTGCATCGTCATGGAATGGGTCGAGGGCATCACCTTGGACCGCGTGCGCCGGCAGCTTGCCGTCGACGGTTGCGGGCGCGTGAGCCCGCTGGTGGCGGCGCGCCTGGGCCGCGACCTGTTCGACCTGGTGGCGCGCATGGGGTATGTGGAAGGCGGGTTCGTGCACCGCGACATGAGCCCGCGCAACGTCATGGTGCGCACGTCGCGGCTGTCCTTGGAGCAGCAGGTGGACGAGGGCGTGTTCGACCTGTACCTCATCGACTTCGGCTCGTCGGCCGAATCGGAGCCGCGTTCCACGTCGTTTACCAGCGAGAACGCGGTGTTCCGCGGCGCCACGGCCGATTTCGCGCCGCCCGAGATGCTCAGCGACGACATCCCGGGCCTGGCCGAGCTGCGCAAATCGCCGGCGATCGACGTGTACGCCGCGGCAAGCGTGGTGTATCAGCTGGCGTGCGGGTGCGCGCCTTACGATTTGCATGCGGTTACGGAAGAGGGGGCGCCCGTTTCGCCGTACCGTGCGAAGATGGCGGCTCCTGCGCCGGCGGCCGTGATGGCGCACGCCCGGGCCGACGAGCTGCTCGAGGCGCTTGCCCGCGAACCCGAGGTGGCGGTTGCGGTGCAGCATGCGCAGGACAAGCTGTCCGCGCCGATGGGCGTGTCGGAGGCGGCCGAGGCGCTGTCTTTCGTGGACGAGCAGCTGGGTATCGTGTTGGGCGATTGCCTGGCACGCGGGCAATCCGATCGCCCCGACGCTGCGGCGGTCCGCGATGCGCTGTCGTCGTTCTCCATCCACTATGCGGACAACGTGGAGCGGTCGTTTTGCGGCCGTCCGCTGGTGCCGTGCGTGCCCGGCGGGTTCGCCGCGTCGGCGCTTGATATGGCCGATTCCACGCTGGCTCATGTGCGCTTGGCGTGCAAGGGCGTTGCGGCGGCGGCGTTGGCGGGGGTCGCGGTCTCGGCGGGTGTGCTCGCCAACGGCGCGCAAGCGTCGCTTGATGCGGCGGGTTTTGCCTGGTCGGGCGGCGTTCCCGGGGCTGCGGTGGCCGTTGCGGCGCTGTTCCCCGCGTTGGTGGGGCTGTCATTGCGCTTCGGCGGCTCGCGCACCACGGCGGGCTTTTTGCGCGGCACGGCGGGCCTTGCGGTCACGTTCGCCGCGCTATGGCAGGTGCTTGCCGACATGCGTTTCGAGGCGGCGGCTCAGCAGCATTTGCTTTCCATGGCATTGGTGGCCGCAGCGGCGGCGGGCTGGTGCCTCATGGCGGCCGATTTCGCGCTGAACGTGGCGTTGCCCCAGGTGATTCGCCGTAAGGCGCTGCCATCGGGGGATGATGGCGAGGCGGCGCTTCCGGGCGCAGCGGCGCCGGCGTTTGAGGGCAAAGCCGGCAAGGGCGAAACGCGGCAGGTTTGCGGCCCGCAGGATGCGGGTGGGCGTGATGTTTGCGAGCCCGGGGTTTCTGGCGATGCACGCAACGGGGTTTGCGCCACCGACCCGCAGCCCGAGTACGAGATCGACGACCCTGCAGGCAAGGCTTCGGACGCAAAATCCCGGTTTGCGGGCAAACGAGATGTGTTGGACGACGATGTGAGCGAAGGAGCGTGAGGCAGATGGCAACGGAGTTGACGCCGTGTGGCGCCTTGTTCGAGACCATGAAACGCTATGGCGGCATCAGCCATAAGGACCTGGCGCGCCTGGTGCTGTCCGGCCGCCCGCTTGCCGACGGCAAAAGCCCGCTGTCGCGTTGCGATGATCGCACGTGGGTGTCGCGCTTCATCGTGCACGCCCCTGTGGGCTCGCTGCAGGACCGCTACTTTTGCGACTGGGGCGTGGCAGCGCTTCGCGTCTCGGCGCGCCTGCGCTCCCGCGACGGGAAGGGCTTGTCGGCTGATGAGGCGTTGTCGCTGGTCACGGACCAGGGCGGCGCGCTTATGAAGCAGGCGCTGCGCGAGTGCCATCAGGACCTGGCGTTGTATCGCAACGTGCTGGAACGCCTGGCGCGAGGTGCGGGCTACAGCGTGGAGGAGCGCGCCGAGCTGGCCATGGTGCTGTTTGTGGCGGCGGGATGCAGCGCAAACGTGAAGCGCGCGTGCGCCTACGTGCTCGATTACGTGAAGACGGTGCACGGCGGAAGGCTGGAAACCGTTCCTGCGTACGTCATGGACTCCGAGCAGCCTGACGCGCCGTCCGCCGACCCGCGCGAGCAGGCGCAGGCGTTGGGCCTGCTGCGCATGGTGGGAGGCCTGGTTTCGGGGGGTTTGCACTGGGTGCAGCCGCTGTCCGACGGCGTGGAGATCGGCGCGCTGGCCTTGGGGCCCGACGACATCAACGACGTGGAGCCCGATGTGTCGGGCCATCATCTGCGCGTTTGGTGCAACGAGGCTGGCCGGTGGTGTGTCCAGGGACTGGGAAGCTCCAACGGCACCGTGCTGATCAGCGGCGAAGACGGCTCCGAGACGGTGGTGGAGCCGGCGCGTGCGGGTGCTTCCGCATGTGCGGAACCGGTCGAAGTGCATGCTGGCGACGAGCTGGTTTTGGCCGGATCGACCCGGTTCATGCTGATAGAGGGCATGCCGGAAAGCTGGGAATAGCAACACGCCGGCTGCAACGCCGGCGTGTCGATGGTGAAGCGGGGATGATATGGGTATCGTCCCCGCTTTTGGTTTTTGGGGAACGAATTGCGCGATGTGGACGGCGAAGGATGCGCCCGACGCGGGCGACTGCCTCCTTACGCTTCCTGCTCGTGGGGGAGCAGCGGGGCTAGGAAGCCCTTGTCGGCGAGCGCTCGGCCGATGGCTTCGAGCACCTCGTCGCTTGGCGCCGATACCAGGTGATAGTGGTATCCCGAGGTGGCGGTGCTCAGCGGCGAGGATTTCCCGCTTTCGATATCGTTGATGAAGCGCTCGATATCCGCCTGGTTTGCGACCTCCAAAGGCGCGGTGATGCGGCCGTAGGCGCGATGGCTGATGGACACGTTGTGCACGCGCCCGCCGAGCGCGATGATAGTTTGCAGCTCGTCCCTGGTTTGCTCGACCTCGTGGTGCAGCTTGAACGTGCGGGCCGGCTCGTCAAGGCGTGCCGCCGGTTGCTCCGCGGCATTTTGCGTCATGGTTTGCGTTGTGTTTTGAGCTGCGGTTTGCGCGGCATCCGCCAACACGTAGCCCTTCGTGGTTGCCACGATGTTTGCGCCCGCCTCGCGCAGCAGCGCGATGTCCTGCACGATGATCTGCCGGCTGACGTTAAGGGTGCTTGCAAGCTGGCCGCCAGATACCGGCTCGTCGGCGCATCGAAGCGCATCGAGCAGCGACGCACGCCTGACCTCGGATTTCGTTGTCATAGCTACTGCCCGCTTTCACGGTTGATATCGGTGACCGGTGCATCGCCGTCAGCAGCGGCGGCTTCGTCCAGCATGCGCAGGTGCTTCATGGACACGTCCAGGATGGGCGCCGAGTGGGTGAGCGCACCGCTGGACACGAAGTCGATGCCCAGGTCGGCGATAGCCTGAACGTTGTGCGCGTCGATGTTGCCGGA
The DNA here is from genome assembly GCF_934630535.1 of uncultured Senegalimassilia sp. Lineage (GTDB taxonomy): Bacteria > Actinomycetota > Coriobacteriia > Coriobacteriales > Eggerthellaceae > Senegalimassilia. The sequence continues at coordinate 200,271 of NZ_CAKTVU010000002.1, read as the reverse complement.
GCACTCGGTCTTTGCGCGCCCATCGATGAACGCGACGGCTGCCGCCATGGCGTCATGATCCATGTTGTCGAGCATGATGATGTCGGCGCCGGCGGCGATGGCCTCCTCGACCTGCGCGAACGTCTCGCACTCCACTTCAATCTCGCGCACGAAGGGCGCATAGGCGCGGGCGGCCTCGATGGCTTCGCGCACGCCGCCCGCTGCGGCTATGTGGTTGTCCTTCAGCAGCACCCCGTCGGAGAGGTTGTAGCGGTGGTTGCGGCCGCCGCCACACTTGACGGCCTCCTTCTCGAACACGCGCATGTTCGGCGTGGTCTTGCGCGTGTCCACCAGCTGGGTGGCGCTGCCCTCGAGAAGTGCGGCCACGCGGTGCGTGTAGGTGGCGATGCCGCTCATGCGCTGCAGGTAGTTCAGCGCCACGCGTTCGCCCGACAGCAGCACGCGCACGTCGCCGGTTACCGTTGCAAGCGTTTGGCCTGCGCAAACGCTGTCGCCGTCCGCGGCGAAGCGCTGGACGCGCGTCTCGGGGTCCAAGATGGCGAACGTGCGCTCGAACACGTCGAGGCCGCACAGCACGCCATCGGCCTTCGCGATGAGGTCAACGGCGGCGGGGCGCGCGTCGGGCATGATGGCGGCGGTGGACACGTCCTCGTTGGTGATGTCCTCGGCCAGCGCCTGGCGGATGAGCGGCTCGGCCACGGTTGTCAGCGTGATGGGGTTCATGCGCAAACGACCTCCTTGGAGCTTGCGGTGCGATCGGTATCGGACGGGGAAGGGTTTTGCGGGCAGGTTTGCGTTGCGTTTTGCAGGCAGGTTTGAGGCCTGGTTTGCCCAGCGTTATGCGGGCTGGTTTGCGACTCGCATTGCATCGCGTTTTGCGGGCAGGTTTGCGTTGCGTTTTGCGGCTTGCTTTGCGCCGCGTTTTCGCGGGTTTTGCGCTCGGCTTCGGCGCAGAGGCGCTCGTATGCCTGCGCATCGGTGTCGCAGGGTTGCTCGGGGTAGGTTTGCGCGACGGGCGCCTTCACGCCCAGCTTGCGGCACATATCCCACGCGGCGCGCTGGGCGAACACGAGCGCCTCGAGCAGCGAGTTGCTGGCCAGGCGGTTCTTCCCGTGCACGCCGTTGCAGCTGGTCTCGCCGGCAGCGTAGAGCCCCGGCATGTCCGTGGCGCTGTTGCGGTCCACCCGCACGCCGCCCATGAAGTAGTGCTGCGCGGGCACGACGGGGATGGGCTCGCGCGTGATGTCGAACCCTTCTTCCAGGCAACGCTTGTAGATGTTTTTGAAGTGCCCTGTGACCTCGTCTTTCGGCACGTTGGCGAAAGAAAGGCGCACGTAATCCGAGCCTTCTGCGGCCATCTGCCGATATATGGCCGCGCTCACCACGTCGCGCGGCTGCAGCTCGTCGGTGAAGCGCCGCCCGTCAGCATCGAGCAGGACCGCCCCTTCGCCGCGGCACGATTCCGAGATCAGAAACGCCCGGCCCGGCTGCGTCGAGTACAGGGAGGTGGGATGGATCTGCACGTAGTCCATGTGCTCGAGGGCGATGCCGTGGCGCGCGGCGATGGCGCACGCGTCGCCGGTAAGGCTGGGGAAGTTGGTGGAGCGCGGGTACGTGCCGCCTATGCCGCCGCAGGCCCAAAGCGTCTGACCTGCGAAGATGCGCAGCTGCGCCCCATCGGCGGTGTGCGCGAGGACGCCGCAGCAGCGCCTCTGCGGCTGACGGGGCTCGCCGCCGTCTCGTGCGACCAGGATGTCGTCCATGCAGGTGTGCTCGAGGATGCGGACGTTGGGCAGCTCGCGTACGCGGGCCAGCAGCGTGGAGGTTATCTCGTCGCCGGTGATGTCGCTGTGGAAGCAGATGCGCGGGCGGCTGTGCGCGCCCTCGCGGGTGTAGCGCAGGTTGTCTGCCTGGTCGCGCTCGAAGTCAACGCCGCGTTTCACCAGGTCGGAGATGATGCTGCGGCTTGCGCGGATCATCAAATCCACGCTTTCGCAGCGGTTCTCGTAATGGCCCGCGCGTAGGGTGTCCTCGAAGAAGGGCGCGTAGTCGGCGTCGTCGTGCTGCACGCAGATGCCGCCTTGCGCCAGCATGGAGTCGCATTCGTCCACGGTCGTCTTCGCCAACATCACCACGGAAAGCGTGGAGGGAAGGTTGAGCGCGCAGTACAGCCCCGCCACGCCGCAGCCGACGATGACCACGTCGCAGGCGATATCGCGCACCCCGGCGGCGCCGTCGCATGTCGGTTGCAATCGGTCACCGGCATGCGCGCAAATCGCATCTGCTACCGCCGTTTCCGCAGGTGCAGCGGCCATTTCGCCAGCAAATTCGTTCTCTTCGCTCATATTCGCCACCTACTTTGCCGCGTACTCCAGCATGCGCTCGAGCGTCAGACGCGCCGCGGGGGCCAGCTCGTCGCCGACGTGCACCTCGTACGGGGCGGGGTTGCGCAGGCATGCGGCCAGCTTCGGCAGCGTGACCAGGTCCATGTTCTCGCAGCGCGGCGTGGTGGCGGGGAAGTGGAAGCGCTTGCCCGTGCCTTGCGTGCGCAGCTCGAGCTCGCGGATGATGCCGACCACGGTGCACACGATGAACTCCTGCGCGTCCGATGCGGCGGCGTGCTCGATCATGCCCTTCGTCGACCCGATGAAGTCGGCCTCGGCGAGTACGTCGGCCGGGCACTCGGGGTGCGCCATGACCACGGCGTCGGGGTGGGCTTCCTCCAGGTCGATGATCTGCTCCACGCTGATGGTCATGTGGCGCGGGCAATAACCCTTGTTCAGGATGACGTTCTTGTCGGGCAGCTGGCTAGCCACGTAGCGGCCCAGGTTCATGTCGGGGATGAACAGGATGTTGCGCTGCGGCAGGTTGCTGCAGATCTTCACGGCGTTCGAGGAGGTCACGCACACGTCGGACCAGGTCTTCGCCTCGGCGGTGGAGTTGACGTAGCACACGACGGCCAGGTCGTCGCCGTATTCGGCGCGCACGCGGTCGATATCGGGCTTGCTGATCATGTGCGCCATGGGGCAGTCGGCGGCGGGCTCGGGCAAAAGCACGGTCTTGTCCGGATTGAGCAGCTTCGCCGATTCGCCCATGAACTCCACGCCGCACAGCACGATGGTCTGTTGCGGCAGGTCGACGGCCAGTTTCGCCAAGGCGAAGCTATCGCCGACGTAGTCGGCAGCGGCCTGCACCTCGGGCGGCACGTAGTAGTGCGCCAAGATCACGGCATCGCGTTGCTCTTTCAGCTGCGCTATTTCCTGGGTCAGCGCTGCGATGGACTCGGCTGCGCTTGCCGTCTGCGCGCCTGCGCCGGTTTGCCCTGCGTTGTTTTCGATGCCCTGCTCGCTCATGTTCGCTCCATGCTTCCGTGCGGTTATTTGACGCTGCAGTATGCCGCAAAACTTTACAGCTGACTTGACAGCTGTAAAGTTCCCATCGTTTCTCCATGTGCGCGGGCGGCGGCCCGCCGCCCGCGGAGCGCCTTCGCCGTTTGCCTGCAAATCCCGTATCGCCGGTAGGTTCAACATGCGAAAGGGCCATACTGAGTCGGTGCGGAACGCGCTTGCGTCCCGCGTCCGGCGCCGACCCGCGTGTTGCGGGCGCGCTGCATCCCATTAGTCAACCCAAGGAGGTTCAGCATGGCTCGCGTGTACAATTTCTCGGCCGGTCCGGCAGTGCTCCCCGAGGAGGTGCTGTCCTCCGCCGCCGCGGAAATGCTCGATTATCAGGGCACCGGCATGTCCGTGATGGAGATGTCGCACCGCTCTGCCGCGTTCAAGGGCATCATCGAGACCGCTGAGCAGGACATCCGCGACCTCATGAACATCCCCGACAACTACCGCGTGCTGTTCCTGCAGGGCGGCGCCACGCAGCAGTTCGCGGCCATTCCCATGAACCTCATGCAGAACAAGGTCGCCGACTACATCGTGTCGGGCAACTGGTCGAAGAAGGCCTTCAAGGAGGCCAAGCTCTACGGCGACGCCCGCTGCATCGCCAGCTCCGAGGACGAGAACTTCACCTATGTGCCCGACGTCGACGGCCTCACGTTCAGCCCCGACGCTGATTACGTCTACATCTGCCAGAACGAGACCGTCTACGGCAACCGCTACACCAAGCTGCCCGAAACCGGCGACATCCCGCTGGTCTCCGACGTTTCCAGCATGTTCCTCTCCGAGCCCATGGACGTGTCGAAGTACGGTCTGATCTATGGCGGCGTGCAGAAAAACGTCGGCCCGGCAGGCGTGGTCATCGTCATCGTGCGCGACGACCTGATCCGCGAGGACGTGCTGCCGTTCACGCCCACCATCATGCGCTACAAGACGCAGGCCGACACCGGCAGCCTGTCCAACACCCCGCCGTGCTACGGCATCTACATGTGCGGCAAGGTGTTCCAGTGGCTCAAGGGCCTGGGCGGCCTCGAGGCCATGCAGAAGCTCAACGAGGAGAAGGCCGCCATCCTCTACGACTACCTGGATCAATCCAAGCTGTTCAGCGGCACTGCGAAGAAGGAGTTCCGCTCGCTCATGAACGTGCCGTTCGTCACGGGCAACCCCGAGCTGGACGCGAAGTTCATCGCCGAGGCGAAGGCCGCGGGCATCGAGAACATCAAGGGTCATCGCAGCGTCGGCGGCATGCGCGCCAGCATCTACAACGCCATGCCCAAGGCCGGCGTCGAGGCGTTGGTCCAGTTCATGGACAAGTTCGAGCGCGAGAACGCGTAAGTTCGCGATAAGCGATAACGCTTTCCAGCGGGCGGGTGGCCGCAAAGGCCGTCCGCCCGTTTTGCGTCCGCCCGATTGGTGCGCGCTGCGCGTTGCGGTTGCGTGCGAGCTGCGTGGTTGCGCGTTGCGATTACGCGATAGGCGATAACGTTTCCCAGCGGGTGGGTGGCAGTGATGGCTGCCCACCCGTTTTGACGCTGTGTGGAGAGCATGTGCCATGCGTGGCGCTTGCTTGCGAGTTGCAGGGTTGCGCGTTGGCGGCGTACTGCTGGGGATGCCGAAAGGGCGAAGCCAACTTCTGGACGGTTTTGCAGCTCATGGCGCCTGAAAATGACGCCATCTGCGGAGTTCTGGGTGGTATTTCGGCCGTTTGTTCGATAGACCTCCGAAAAAACCGCCCAGAATTTCGGGAACCATGTCAAATTCTGGGGTCTAAATCTACGAAACCGCCCAGAAGTCGCTTTCAGGTTTGCACCCGCGCCTCCCGTCCCCCGTTAGGCCGACCGGACTCGCGTACGATCCTCCGCGTTGTTGGTCGAGCTTGTGCTGTTTGCTTTGTTGCGGTGAGTGCGGGGATGTCTGGGGTTGCGTCAGCCTAGCATCAGGAAAATCGTTGCCGGTTTTGCGCGCCCCTTCTTCTTGTGGACGTATCTGTTGTTGTGGCGGGTGGAGGGCTGGGTGCCAGCCGCCGGGTCGTCGTCTCGGGTATCTATCAAGTTTGCTTGTGCCTATTGGCATTACGAATAGGTTTCAGGTTGGTTGACGGTTTCGCATCGGCGTTCGTGGCGTTATAATAATGCGATTATGACTACACAACTTCCTCATCTCATCTGCTCCATCTTGAGCTTCGTTCCCGCCATCGTGTTGCACGAGATGGCGCACGGCTTTGCTGCCTGGAAACTGGGCGACCCCACCGCCAAGCGCGCGGGGCGCCTGTCGTTCAACCCGCTTGCGCACGTCGACCCGTTCGGCACCGTTATCATGCCGTTCTTGCTTATGGCCATGAACATGCCCGTGTTCGGCTATGCCAAGCCGGTGCCGTACAACCCCGCGTACTTCAAGGACCCGCGCAAGGGCGACCTGATCGTGGGCTTGGCGGGCCCTGCCGCCAACCTGTTGCTCGCCGTGCTGGCGGCAGTGGTCGCGTGGGTGCTCTACGGGTTCGCGCCCGTTGCGCAGTGGGTGGTGCAAAGCCAGACGTTCTTCTACTTCTACCTGATGTTTTTGCCCATGTTCGCGCTGATCAACCTGTACCTTATGTTCTTCAACCTGCTGCCCATTCCGCCGCTGGACGGCAGCTCCATCTTCGCGTTCTTCATGCCCGTGAAGTGGCTGCCGAAGTATTACAAGGTGCAGCAGTACGCGTTCCCGATCTTCATGATCGTGGCCATCTTGCTGCCGTATATCATCCACGTGAACGTGTTCGGCATCTACCTGGACGTCACCGCCGGCAATCTGGGCAACCTGCTGTTCCCCTTCGCCATTTCGTAGGGGCGGCGGGGCATCGTGTCGTATCGCGTTCGCACCGACAGCTTCGAAGGGCCGTTCGATCTGCTGTTGTACCTGGTCAGCCGCCAGAAGATTGACATCGGCGCCATCAACATCACGCAGATCGCCGACCAGTATCTGGCCGAAGTGGGCCGCATGCAAAACCTTGACCTGGACGTCGCCAGCGATTTTCTGCTGGTGGCCAGCACGCTGCTGGAGATCAAGGCGCAAAGCCTGCTGCCGCGCGAGCATATCGAGGTGGAGGACGACATCGCCGAGCTGGCGCCCTCCGAGGCGCGCGACATGCTGGTGGAGCGCCTGCTGGAGTACAAGCAGTACAAGAACGCCGCCGCCGCGCTGCACGCCCGCTTCGTCACCGAGGGTCGCATGCACCCGCGCCCGTTCGGCCCCGAGGCGTGCTTCCTGAATCTCATGCCCGACTTTTTGCGCGACGTGTCGCTTGACTCGCTCGCGCTGCTTGCCGCCCGCGCGTTGGCGCAGCGCGAGGTGTTTCTGCTGGAAAGCGAGCACATCGCCGCGAAGCCCATCCCGGTGGAAGTGCACGTGCGCGCCATCCATCAGCGCATCCGCAACCTCAAGCAGCTGCGCTTTTCGCAGCTGGTCGCCGATGATACGCCAACACCGCTGGTGGTGGTCACGTTTTTGGCGGTGCTCGAGCTGTACAAGCGCTCCATGGTTCGCGTGGAGCAAAGCCAGCTGTTCGGCGACATCGACATCGAGTACATCGAGGGCTCGGGCGAGCTTTTGCTGGACGGCGACGACGCGCTGACGTCGGTTGGGGAGGAATAGATGTTCGAAGGACTTGATCAGGCGCAACTGCCCGGCGCCATAGAGGCCATGCTGTTCGTCACCGACGAGCCGGTCGGCGTCATCGAGCTGGCCGACATGGTGGAAGCCGACCCGAAGCTGGTCGAGCAGGCGCTGGTGGACCTGCGCGAGAAGCTGGAGCGCGAGCAGCGCGGCATCCAGCTGCGCGAGGTGGCCGGCGGCTGGCGGCTGTACACGCACCCGGCTTACCATAGCCTGGTGGAGAAGTACGTGCTGTCGTGGGACACGCGCAAGCTTTCGCAGGCGGCCATGGAAACGCTCGCCATCGTGGCGTACCTGCAGCCCTGCACGCGCGCCGGCGTTGCCAGCGTGCGCGGCGTGAACTCCGACAGCTCCATAAACTCCCTGGTGGAGAAGGGGTTGATCCGCGAGGCGGGGCAGGCCGACGCGCCGGGCAACCCCACGCTGTACGCCACCACGCGCGGCTTTCTGGAGAAGTTCGGGCTGCGCTCGGTGCGCGACCTGCCGAATCTGGACGAGTTCGCGCCCGATGACGCCACGCGCCAGCTCATCCGCGAGCGCTTGAGCGCGGGCGGGCAGGAGGCGCGTGTGGCGCCCGAGGCGCAGGTGCCGAATGGGGAAGACGCCGATCCGTTCGATGGCCTGCAGTTCGACTTCGATGACGAAGGCGCCGGCGGAGCGTTGACCTCGCAGCAGGGTGCGGGCGGCGCGAACGCGGCCGGCGAAGCTGGCGGGCCGCGGCAGGCGGCGCCTGAGCGCGCCTCGGCGGACGGGCAGCAGGCGTTTGCCGCCGACGGGGAGTCCGCCGCCGATGACCCGGCTCGTGACGCATCGGGTTCGCCGGCCGCGTTCCCGGCCGGCGACGGCCCGGCGAGCAGCGCCGCGCAGCAGATGCTTGCCGATGCCATGGCGCAAAGCTTCGGGCTGGTGGAGAAGATCGACTTCGACAGCCTGAAGTTCGAAACCGACGACGAGTAACCGTTTCCCCGCCTACTTCGACCGACCTGTGATGGGAGAATCATGACCAGGCAACTTAAACCCAATCAAACGCAGCCCGAGGAGCGCCTTGTGCCCATGCGCCTGCAGAAGTTCCTGGCGCGCGCCGGCGCGGCAAGTCGTCGTGGGTCGGAGAACCTCATGACGGCGGGGCGCGTGACGGTGAACGGCCAGGTGGTTACCGAGCTGGGAAGCAAGGTTGACCCGCTGGTCGACCAGGTGGCCGTCGACGGCGTGCCCGTGCGCTTGGAGGGCGGACCCGTCACTATCATGCTGCACAAACCTGCCGGTTACGTGACCACCATGTCCGACCCGCAGGGCCGTCCCACGGTTGCCGAGCTTGTGCCCACCGACCGTTTCCCGGGGCTGTTCCCCATCGGACGTTTGGACTTCGACACCACGGGGCTTCTGCTGTTCAGCACCGACGGCGAGCTGGGAAACGGCCTTTTGCACCCGCGTCATCACGTGGAGAAGCGCTATCTTGCGTTGGTGAACGGCAAGCCCACGCCCGAGCAGCTTGCCCAGCTTGAGCAGGGCATCCAGCTTGACGACGGCATGACCGCGCCCGCGAAAGCCTCGCTGGTGGAGGGCGCGGAAGCGAAGCGCGCGCTGTCCATGCTGGAGGTGCCGCCCGCCGTGCCCGACCACGAGCCCAACGGCAGCGTGCCCAGCCCGCAACGCGCCGCCATCCTGCGCAAGCGCTCCCAGCAGCGCGCCGTGGTGCGCGTGGTGCTGCGAGAGGGAAGGAAGCGCCAGGTCAAGCGCATGCTGTCAGCTATCAAGCACGGCGTTTTGGCCCTGCACCGCGACAGCTTCGGCCCCATCGAACTGGGCGACCTGCCCCGCGGCCAGTGGCGCGAGCTCACCCCCGAAGAGGTGGCGGCGCTGCACGCGTCTATTAAGTAGAGGGTCGCCGGCAGTGCAGGGGCGCGTGAACAGGGGACGGAGGTGCGTTCACGAGGGCTCTTCGGGAAATGAAAGGGCAACCGTGAACGCACCTCCGTCCCCTGTTCGTGTTGCCCTCGTGCTTGCGTGGGGCGATGGGCTGTGCGCTGCCGGGAAACGGCTATAATGGGCACCCGGGTAAACTGCTGGTGTTTGCGAATTCGGCGTTTCGCCTTGTCGCGGGCCTTCTTCGACCTGCGCGGCGGTTTTGCGTTTGCCGATGCGATGCCGGCTTGCCCGCAACGTCCTATCCTAGATCGGATCCGGAAGGTCTGCATCGCCTTATGGCACAAACAATCGATCAAGCGAAAACCGGCGGCTTCGAACGCGTAGCCGTCATCGGCTTCGGCCTCATCGGCGCCAGCTTCGCCGCCGCATTGCGCGGGGCGAACCCTTCGGCGCAGGTCATGGCCGTCGACACCGACCTGGCCACTCGCGTCGAGGCCGTCAACAGGGATTGGGCCACCGCAACCGCCGCCCCCGATGCCGCGGAGTTCCGCGCGTTCATCGAAGACGGCTGCGACCTGGTGGTTTTGGCCACGCCCGTCAGCGTGGTGGAAGGCTATTTGAAGGACCTGGCCGAGTGGGGCTATCGCGGCATCATCACCGATACCGCCTCCACGAAGGGCCGCATCATCGAAATGGCCGCGCACACGCTTCCATATCCGCAGAACTTCGTTCCCGGCCACCCCATGGCCGGTTCCGAGAAGAACGGCATCTCGGGCGCCCGTGCGGACCTGTTCAAGGGCGCGTACTGGATCTTGTGCCCCGATGCCGATACGCCGGCGGAGCATTTCACGCGCTTGCACGAGCTGATCACCGGCATCGGCGCGCGCGTGATCAGCCTGCCGCGCGAGCAGCATGACGCGGCGGTTGCCGTGGTCAGCCACGTTCCGCATTTCACGGCCAGCTCGCTCGTGCAGCTTGCCGTGCGTCACGCCGAGGGCCAGGATTCGCTTATGCGCCTGGCAGCGGGCGGGTTCAAGGATTCCACGCGCATCGCGGCCGGCTCGCCCGAGTTGTGGTGCGGCATCGCCTTCGACAACAAGGACGCGCTTTTGGGTGGTTTGCGCGAGATGCAGGGCATCATCGGGCAGTTCGCCGACGCGCTCGAGGCGGGCGATCGCGCAACGCTGACCAGCCTGCTCGCCGAGGCCGCCGACGCGCGCCGCGCGCTGCCGGCCGCATGGCTGCCGTGCACCGAGCGCCTGCTGGAGGTGCGCATTCCCATGGAGGACCGCCCCGGCGTGGTCGCCGAGGTCACCACCATCACCAGCAAGGTGGGGTGCAACATCCAGTCCATCGAGATCGATCACGTCACCGAGGACTCGGCCGTGCTCTCGCTCGTGCTTACCGACGAAGGCGACATCGGCAAGCTGTCGGCGCACCTTATCAACGCCGGTTTCTCCGTTTCGTTCAGCCCGCTAGCGCCTAAGGAGCACACCCATGTCGGATAACATCACCGTCATCAAACCGCTGGAAGGCCCCATGCACGGTTCCACGCGCGTGCCGGGCGACAAGTCCATCAGCCATCGCGCTGTGCTGTTCTCCGCCATGGCGGAAGGCACCTCGCGCGTGTCGGGCGTGCTCGATTCCGCCGACGTGCGCAGCTCCATCGGGGCTGTGCGCGCACTGGGCGCCCAGGTCAACCTGGAGAAGCAGACCGATGGAAGCCTTGCCGGCGGCATCACCGGCTGGGGCGCCGCCGGTCCCAGCCAGCCTGCCGAGCCGGTGGACTGCGGCAACTCCGGCACCACGGTGCGCCTGCTCATGGGCATCCTGGCGCCGTGGGATATCCGGGTCACGCTCACGGGCGATTCCTCGTTGTGCAAGCGCCCGATGCGCCGCATCACCGCGCCGCTCATGAAGATGGGCGCGCGCTTCCTTCCCGAAGGCCGCGAGACGCTGCCCATCACCGTCCACGGCGGCGGGCTGCGCCCCCTCACCTACGACGCCCCTATGGCATCGGCCCAGCTCAAGACCGCCGTTCTGCTTGCCGGCATGTACGCTTCGGGAACCACCACGGTCAACGAGCCGGCGCCGAGCCGCAACCACACCGAGCTCATGCTGCCCGAATACGGCGTGGCCACCACGGCCGGCGCCCGCACAGCCAGCGTGACCGGGCCCGCCCAGCCCCAGGCCGGCGAGGTGCTCGTGCCGGGCGACCCCTCTTCGGCGGCGTTCCTCGCGTGCGCGGCGGTTCTGCGCCCCGAAAGCTCGATCCAGATCGAGGACGTCAGCCTGAACACGGCGCGCATCGGCTTCGTGCGCACGCTCGAGCGCATGGGTGCCCAGGTCAGCGTCACGCGCACGGGCGCGGCGGGCAAGGAGCCCTACGGCATCATCGAGGCCTGCTACACGCCCGACCTGCGCGGTTGCGAGGTGCCGGCCGACAAGATCGCCGGCATCATCGACGAGATCCCCGTGCTGGCGCTGGTTGCCGCTCACGCGCACGGCATCACCGTGTTCCGCCAGGTAGGGGAGCTTCGCGTGAAGGAAACCGACCGTCTTGCCGCTATAATGGACGGTCTGGCGAAGCTGGGCGTGGACACGTGGTGCGAAGGCGACGACCTTTACATCGAGGGCCAGCCCGGCCTACAGGTTCCCGAGGGGCTCGAGTTCGACTCGCTCGGCGACCATCGCCTTGCCATGACCTGGTCGCTTGTGGGCCTGACCGGCAAGGTTGCCGTGAACATCAAGGATTTCGAGGCCGTGCGCGTCAGCTACCCCGGCTTCCTGGACGATATCGAAAGGCTTGCACGATGATCATCGCTATCGACGGCCCGAGCGGCGCCGGCAAATCGACCGTTTCGAAGGCGGTCGCGCGCCGTTTGGGCTTCTCGTGTCTGGACACGGGCGCCATGTACCGCTCCATCGCCTGGCAGGCGCTGCAAGACGGCGTCTCGCTGGAAGATGGTGAAGCGCTCGGCCGCATCGCCGATACGCACGAGATCGGGTTCTCCCACGAGCCGGGCGACCCGTTCCCACGTCGCGTCTCCATCGCCGGCGTGGACGTGACCGATGCCATCCGCACGGCCGAGATCGACCGTTCTGTCAGCGCCGTGGCCGCTGCGCCCTCCGTTCGCCAGGCGCTTGTCGCCCAGCAGCAGCGCATCGGCCGCGCGGGCAACTACGTGGTGGAAGGCCGCGACATCGGCACGGCGGTGTTCCCCGAGGCCCCGCTGAAGGTGTTTTTGACCGCCAGCGCCGCCGAGCGCGCCCATCGCCGCGTAGCGCAAAACGAGCGTCGGGGCGTGGGCAGCACCGATTACGCCGAGGTGCTCGCCGACATCGAGCGCCGCGACGCCATCGACTCCTCGCGCGACACCAGCCCGCTCAAGCCGGCGTCCGACGCCGTGCAGATGGATTCCACCGGCCGCACCATCGAGCAGATCATCGAGCGCATCTGCGTGCTTGCCCAGGAGAAGGGCGTGCACGTATGAGCCTGTTTTTGAGATATGAGGACATGTGGGACCGCGCGCTCGGCGGCACCACCGATGAGAAGCAGATCCCGCATTGGTTCGCGAACTTCGCGTATGTGCTGATCGGCTTCGTGTTCAAGGTGCTGTTCCGCTACCGCGTGGACGGGCGCGAGAACCTTCGCGCGTTCAAGGACCGCTGCGGTGCGGTGGTGGTTTCGAACCATACGTCGTTTCTGGACGTGGTGCTCATGTACATGGCGGCGCGTCCGAGCCAGTTCGTGCGCCTGATGGGCCGCGACTCGCTGTTCGGCAACGCGCATGGCCTAGCGGGGCAGATCCTCTCGCGCGTGGGCGCGTTCCCCATCAAGCGCGATTCGGCCGACCGCACCGCCATCAAACGCGCGGCGCACATGCTGAAGGGGAACCAGCTGGTGGGCATCCTGCCGGAGGGCACGCGCCGCGGCAAGGGCAGCAAAACGCCTGAAATCCACTCCGGTGCGGCGTTCATCGCGAAGATGGGCAAGGCTCCCATCCTGCCCATGTGCGTGCGCGAGGCCGAGAACGTCAAGCGCAAAGGCGAGCGCATCCGCTTCCCGAAGATCTCGGTGGAGTACGGAAAGCCCCTGGTGGTAAGCGATTTCGACTTCCTGCCGAAGGAAGATCGCCTGGACGGGTGCTCGTGGTACGCCATGCGCGAGGTGTTCGCGCTGCATCAGCGCGTGCCGCGCGAGCAGGTGGATATGCGCGCGCTGTTCCCCGACGGCCGCGACTTCTCCGAGGTGTTCGCCGCCCATCCCATTCCCGAGCACACCCCCGAGGAGGCCATCGAGCTGACCCGCCCCACGAAGAAGGCGAAGGCCGAGCAGTAACAGCAGGTTGGGGGGGATAGGGGCCGCGTAAGCGGCCCTTTGCGCTATCGTGTGGGCTGCGAACTCGCGAGCTCACAAGCCGCAATCCGCGATCCACAAACCACAGCCGCAAGCCGCAAACCATACGAAAGGACCGGACATGGAAGTCATCCGCAGCAAGAACGCCGGCGCATGCTACGGCGTGCAACGAGCCCTTGACCTGGCCCTGAAGGCCAGCGAGGGAGATGGCAGCGCGTTCACGTTGGGGCCGCTTATCCACAATCCCCAGGTGGTGGCCAACCTTGAGGCGCGCGGCGTGATGGCCGTCTCGGAGCCTGAGCGGGCCACGCACGGGGCCATCATCATCCGCAGCCACGGCGTCACTCCGGCTGTGCGCCGTTCGGTAGAGGCGCGCGGGCTTCCCGTGATCGATGCCACGTGCCCGCATGTCGCGCGCGCGCAAAAGGCCGCGGCCACGCTTGCCGAGGAGTGCGGCTACGTGGTGGTGGTTGGCGAGGAAGGTCATCCCGAGGTGGAGGGCCTGGTAGCCTATGCCCATGAGGCTGGGGCGCAGGTGCACGTGGCGGAAACGGCTGCCGACCTGCCTGCCGAGCTGCCCGAGCGCGTGGGCGTGGTCGTGCAGACCACGCAAACCCGCGATGCGCTTGACGACGTGCTCGAGGGCATCCGCGCCCAAGGCGTTTCCGCGCAGGTCAAGGACACGGTGTGCACGGCCACGCGTCAGCGCCAGCAGGCCGCCGCGGAGCTTGCCGGCCAGATGGATGCCATCGTGGTGATCGGCGGCCGCAATTCGGCCAACACCACGCATCTTGCCGAGATCTGCGCCGCGGAATGCCCGCGCACGCATCACATCGAGTCGGCCGCCGAGCTTGATCCCGCGTGGTTCGCGGGCTGCTCCTCCGTGGGCGTCACGGCCGGCGCCAGCACCCCCGACGACCAGATCGACGAGGTGGTGCAGCGCCTGGAGCGCATGTAGCGATCTGCCGTCCTGCGGGTGGGCCTGACAGCTTGCGTTCCCCCATCTGCTACCACCGCATCGCCTTCCTCGCATAGCCCCATGTGAATCGTCCCCGTCCGCGCATGTTCCGGCATGTGAGGGCGGGGACGGTTTTGTGTTCGGGCGGTGTGGAAACGGCCCGATTTGTTGTGCAACAAATCCCGCGAAAACCGGGTTAGCCTTGAAGCATGAAACGAAGCCGAACCGGCGCCGCGATGGCGCCGGGGGCAAACGCGATGCGGAGGTTGCCACCATGTGCAGGATATTGCTCGTCGAAGATGCCGTGCCCGAGGCTCAGGCGCTGCGCGCGCTCATCGAGCAGCATCCCTGCGCCGGCGCGATCCAGCTGGAGAGCTGCACGTTTTCCCAGGTGCGCAAGCGCATCTCCCAAGGTCCGCGCGTCGATGCGCTGTTCGCCCCCGTGGATGCTCCCGGAGATCGCCCGACGTGCGGCCCCGATGAGCGCGCCGGCATCGCGTTGGTGCGCGAGCTTCAGGACCGTGGCGATCTTCCGCTGACCGTGTATTGCACCACGCGCGCCGCCTACACCTCGGCGGTGTACGGCACAGACCATCAGTATCTGCTGTTGGCGCCCTATTCGCCCACCGAGGCGCGCAACGCCCTGGATAAGCTGTTCGGGCTGCTCGGCCATCGCGCGGCAAGCCCGCTTGCGCTGCGCTCCAACGGAACCGTGCACATCGTGGACCCCGCCGACGTGGTGTACGTGAAGAGCATGGGGCGAAAGGTGCTGGTCAGGCTTTCGGATAAGCGCTTGCTGGAATCGTATGCGGCCTTGTCCGAGCTTGAGCAGCAGCTTCCCGGCAGCTTCGTGCGTTGCCACAAGAGCTATCTGGCGAACATGGAGCACGTCGTCCAGGCCTCAAGCGACGGGCTGGTCATGGACTGCAATGAGGCGGTGCCCGTCAGCCAGCGCCAATACCGCAGCGTCCGCGACGCCCTCATGTCGTTCTCCGCGTTGTAGGGGGATGCCGCGGTCGACGGGGCTTTGCGCCGCCGTTTCGCATCGCTTCCGCGAGCGGGCGCCGACCCGCTCTTCGCCGGTTCGTTCGCGCTCCGCTCCGCGGGGCAAACGCGAGCCCGCCCAGAACCCAGTTGCGCTGATTTTCCGCGCCGTGTTCCCGCCGTGCGCCTTAGCGTGCGCGGCATGCTACCATGATATGCTGCGAAAAATCGACGGCATATGGGCGAACGGATGCGGAAAGGCGGTGTTAACGTGGGCATTTATCCTCCTCAGGATGTGGCGAAGCAGGCTGCGAAAGCTGCAGGCGGCCGCAAGCGCCGCGCTCCCGAGCCCCCGAAGGCCGTCATCGAATCCGTGCTGCCCGAAAGCCCCGCCGACGACGCGGGCTTCACGCCGGGCTGCATTATCACCAGCGTTGACGGCCAGCCCGTGCGCGACATGATCGACTGGCGCTGGCTTACCGCCGACGACGTGATCACCCTCGGCTACATCGACACCGACGGCGACTCCGGCGAGGTGGAGCTTGAGCGCTACGAGGGCGAGGAGTGGGGCTTCGAGTTCTCCGGCGTGGTGTTCGACGGCGTCAAGCAATGCCGCAACGCCTGCATCTTCTGCTTCATGCGACAGCTGCCCGACGACATGCGCCCGTCGCTGACCCTGCGCGACGACGACTTCCGTCTCAGCTTCCTGTCGGGAACGTTCGTCACGTTCACCAACTTGTCGGCCGCCGACGAGGCGCGCATCATCGAGCAGCACATCAGCCCGCTGCGCGTTTCCCTGCACGCATCCAATCCCGAGGTTCGCCGCCGCATCATCGGCCGGCACGCCCAGCACGGCATCGAGGTGATGGACCGCCTGCTTGCCGCCGGCATCGAGTTCCACGCTCAGATCGTGCTCATGCCCGACGAGAACGACGGCGACGCGCTGCGCGAGACGCTCGATTGGGCGTACGCGCGCCCGGGTATCCTGGACATCTGCATCGTGCCGCTGGGGTTCACCAAACACCAGACGTGCTTCACGAAAAGCTTCAACGACCCGGTTGCCGCCCGTGCCGCCATGGATGCCATCGTGCCTGCTCAGCAGCGTGCCCTTGCCGAACGCGGCCACCTGTGGGCCTTCGCCGCCGACGAGTTCTACTGCAACGCCTACGGCGACGAGCTGCTGGAGAACCTCCCGCCCACCGAGCACTACGGCGACTTCGGCATGTTCGAGGACGGCGTGGGCATCATCCGCTCGTTCGTGGACGATTGGGAGGCGGCTGAAGCGGCCGGGCTTGACGAGCAAGCTGCCCAGGCGCTGCAGCAGGCGGGCATGCGCGTGCGCTACATCGCCGGCATGGCCACGCCGCACTTCTTCCGCCCGCTGTTCTCGCGCGGCCCGCTGGCCGGGGTGGTGGAGCCGCTGTTCTTGGAGAACCGCTTCTTTGGCGGGAACGTGGACGTCACAGGGCTGTTGTGCAGCTGCGACATCGCCGATGCCATCCGCGCCGACGCGGCCGAGCACCCGGGCTGGACGTACGTGGTCCCCAAGGTCATCTTCAATGACGACGGCGTCACGCTCGATGACGCAACGTTGGAGGATATGGGGAAGGCGGCGGGCGTGCCCGTGAGCGTGGTATCCTGTAACGCGACTGGGTTCTTGCCGGAACTCGTCGAATTGGCGCGCGGATAGCGGCGCCGCAAACGTAGTATTTTCCTCAACCGAAAAGGATTTGATATGGCTCTGCCCATTGTGGCGGTTGTTGGACGGCCGAACGTCGGCAAGTCCACCTTCGTTAACCGCATTGCCCAGGCCGACGAGGCCATCGTGCACGAGATGCGCGGCGTCACCCGCGACCGTTCGTATCACATCGCCGACTGGAACGGCGTGCTGTTCAAGCTCATCGACACCGGCGGTATCGAGATGGGCGACGACGACGCGTTCCAAAGCTCCATCCGCACCCAGGCGTTCGCCGGCGTGAACGAGGCCGACGTCATCGTGTTCATCGTCGACGGCCGCACCGGCATCAACGCAGATGACGAGGAGGTGGCGCGCGTGCTGCGCAAGACCTCCAAGCCGGTGTATCTGGTGGTGAACAAGATGGACAACCCCGACACCATGGACCAGATCTGGGAGTTCTACCAGCTGGGCCTGGGCGATCCGTGGTCGGTCTCCTCGCTGCACGGCAACGGCACGGGCGATCTGCTCGACGCCGTGGTGGAGGACCTGAAGAAGGTCGAGACCGCCGACGACGAGGAGGAGGACGGCGGCATCAACATCGCCATCATCGGCCGCCCCAACGCCGGCAAGTCCTCGCTGACCAACCGCCTGACCTCGGATGATCGCTCCATCGTGTCCAATGTCGCCGGCACCACGCGCGACGCCATCGACACCGTCATCGAGCACGAGGGCCAGCGCTACACCATCGTCGACACCGCCGGCCTGCGCCAGAAGAGCAAGATCGACGAGGACGTGGAGTACTACGGCTTCGTGCGCGCCATGCGCGCCATCGACCGCGCCGACGTGGCCATCCTGGTCATCGACGGCTCCATCGGTCTGACCGACCAGGACCAGCGCGTTGCCGGCTTCGCCGCCGACCGCCAGTGCGCCATGGTCATCGTGCTGAACAAGTGGGACCTGGTGGAGGGCCCCGACGCCAAGGCCGAGGTGCGCGAGAAGATCGCCGACCGCATGACCTTTGTGGGATATGCCCCGGTTGTGGCCACCTGCGCGCTCACGGGCAAGTCCGTCCATCGCATCTGGGAAGCCGTCGACGTCGCCTACGAGAACTTCTGCAAGAGCATCCCCACCAACCAGCTCAACGTCTGGCTGGGCGAGATCCGCGAGGGCGGCCACACCGTGTCGAAGGGCAAGGCCATCCTGCGCATGAAGTACGTCACGCAAACGGCAACGTGCCCGCCGCAGTTCACGTTCTTCGTGAACCGCCCCGACCTGGTCAACGATAACTACGAGCGCTTCCTGGAGAATCGCCTGCGAAAGTCGTTCGACCTGACGGGCACGCCCATCCGTATGAAATTTAAAAAGAAGGACTAGGAAAGAGTCGCTGTGGAACTGCTGGGAGCATTAGGGGTTTTCGTCATCTCTTTCCTGCTGGGGTCCATCCCCTGGGGCGTCATCATCTCAAAGGTGTTTTACCACACCGATATCCGCGAGCACGGCTCGGGCAACATCGGCACCACCAACGCCATGCGCACCATGGGCAAGGTGGGCGGCAGCGCCGTGTTCGTGCTGGATTTCGGCAAGGGCATCGTATCGGGCCTGATCGCGGCCGCGGCTGCTGCCATGTTCGGCGGCGGCATGTCGCTGTCGGGCCATGTGGTCGGCTACGACGATTTCGTCACGGTGGCCTTCCTAGGCTGCGTGTGGGGGCATATCTTCAGTCCCTGGCTGGGATTTAAAGGCGGCAAGGGCATCGCCGTGGCCGTCGGCTGCCTGTTCGTGACGTTCGGCTGGCAGGGCGCATGCCTCGAGCTGGCCATCTTCGCCGTGCTGGTGCTTGCCACCAAGTATGTGTCGGTGGGCTCTGTGGCCGCCGCGGCAGCGTGCCCGCTGTTCGCCGCGTACTACTTCCTGTACGCCACGTTCGCGCCGGCCGCGTGGGTGTGCACCACGGTGGCGGCGCTGACGGTGGTTTGGGCGCATCGCGGCAACATCGAGCGCCTGCGCGCCGGCAACGAGCGCCGTATCGGGCAAAAGGATAAGGAAGCGTAAGGAAAGTGGACGACGACATGAAGGTTGCAGTCATCGGCGCCGGTTCGTGGGGAACCGCGCTGGCGCAGACGCTGGCCCTCAACGGGCATAACGTGAGCCTGTGGGCACGCAAGGATTCGGTGGTGCACGGCATCAACCACGAGCACGTCAATCCGCGCTACCTTTCGGATGCGAAGCTGTCCGACAACATCGTGGCCACCACCTCGTACCGCGATGCGCTGCATCGTGCGAAGGCCGCCGTCATCGTGACGCCCTCGAACCTGTTGCGCGGCGTGGCGCGCGCCCTGTCCGACGTGGTGGACGACCAGTTCCCCATCATCATCTGCTCGAAGGGCGTGGAGGCCGAAAGCGGCTATCTGCCCGTGGGCGTGTTCGAGTCCGAGCTGGGCAACAAGGACCGTCTGGCTGTGCTTTCGGGCCCCAATCATGCCGAGGAGGTCATCAAGGCGAAGCCTGCGGGTACCGTCATCGCGTCGTCGGGTCAGGACACGGCGGTGATGTTCCGCGACCTGTTCGCCTCGCCGACGTTCCGCACCTACACCAGCGACGACGTCACGGGTGTCGAGCTGTGCGCTGCGTTCAAGAACGTCATCGCCATCGCCGTGGGCGTGGCGTATGGTCTGGGCTATGGCGACAACACGGCCGCCATGCTCATGACGCGCGGCCTGGCGGAGATGAGCCGTTTGACGGTGAAGTGCGGCGGGCAGGCCATCACGTGTATGGGCTTGGCCGGCGCGGGCGACCTGATCGCCACGTGCACCTCCGAGCACTCGCGCAACCGCTCGTTCGGCGTGGAGCTGGCGCAGGGCGGCACGCTTGACGCGTATCGCGAGCGCACGCACATGGTGGTCGAGGGCGCGCTGGCGTGCAAAACGCTGAAAACGCTGTCGGAAGCCTACGACGTCGAGCTGCCCATCACCGATGTGGTGCGCGGCGTGGTGTGGGAAGGCGCCGACCCGAAGGCCGCAGCGAAGGACCTGTTCGCACGCCCGCTGACCACGGAGTTTTACGGACTGTAGTCTGACCTGGGGAAACGTTATCGAATATCCTAACTTATCCTAAACGGTTCGATTGTTTGCAAAGTAGTCATCGGCAAAAGCACGCAGCAGCATGTCCAGATCAGGGCGAAGATAGTGCTTGCCGGTGACTCCTTCCATCTTATGGCCCATGAGCGGCTCGAGCACCGACTGGGAAATCCTCCACTCGTATTCTGCTATGGTTCGCCATGAGCTGCGAAGGTTTTTGAACGGTACGGCGTCATCGCCGGCGGCGCGTTTAAAATAGTAGCCTATGCCGTCACCGACCATCGGTATCCCATCGCCGCGGTCTGCGAGCCATTCCCAACCATGACGTTGCCGCTCTCTTGCGATTTCGAGCAGTCTTCCCTGTATGAGGACGGCTGACCAGGTCCTTGTCCTTCATGATGCGGGCTATGCGGCGCTTGCTGAGCACGATATCCCTGCAGACGAGGGATGCCTTGATCTTCCTGCCCCCGGACCTTTCACGGCGGGATCGGGTGCCTTGGATGATTCGGGTCTGCCATGCGGATTCCTTTCCCTCAAGCGGGCCGGCATCCCTCATGAAACTGTCCAGCATAGTGGAGCCGATGCACTGCTATTGATTTGTCAAGGAGTTCGATCAGTCGTCGAACATGCCTTTACCAAGTTCTTTCCTACTGAGGTAAACGTAGAAGACCGTGTCGTACCACTTTCGTCTGTCATCGCACTCGGCGGTCGCGAGCTCGTCGTCCTTGATTTCGATGCCCCTCCTCATGGAGGAGCAGCACATGTCGCAGATGCGCACAAGGTGGCAATTGCCACAGTGTCTCTCATAGAAGTCGCTCACATCGTTAATGACTCGCTTATAGGCATCTATGTTCATCACGTCTTCATCGAGATGTCCGAGACATCCGTAGCCGCCCACTCTCTCGCAGGTGTACTTCCTTCCGTCGGCGGTGACGAAGAGGCGATGCCGTCCGACCTCGCATTGTCCAGGTGGGTACGCGTGGGTCTGATGGAACATGCCGCGTTCATCTATTCTACTGGCGCTGTTGGCGAAGAGCGACACAATGAAGTATGGAACCCTTCCATTGCAGTCGATGTAGGCATCAGCTAATACCTTAATCTGGCTAGCCAATGAAAGCTTCTCTTTTGCAAGGTCGAAGCTGTCCAAGAAGGAATTGTCCGCCTCGTTTACAAGGTTCACGGAAACCCTCACCCTTGACAGGAGCTCATGTCCCATGAAGAAGCTCGCATTGGCAAGGAGGTCGTATGGTGGTGCTAGAGTAGTTGAGATAGTCACGTTTTTCTCAAAATATCCGCAATTCAGCTCGTTGATTTTGTTGAGTGCCTCGAGCACCATGGCTGACGATGGCCTTCCATCGACAGTGCGCCTGTAAAGATCGTGATTAAGCCCGTCGAAACTGACGTTGATGTGGAAGCCCCTGTCCATGAGAAACGTCAGGATGTCGCGATCAAGAAGCAGGGAACCGTTCGTCGTAATCGAGTACTCTGGGTGTCCTCCCAGATTCTCCACACGTTCGCACAGTCTCTTGATGAGGTCGAACCGCCGCAGGGGCTCGCCGCCATAGAAGCTCACGTAGCTCGGGTCGCGACCTGATCCAAAATATGCCGAGCATATGCGCTCGATGTCCGTCTCATTCATCTGTGTGTTGCCGTGCTTGCGCTCGAAGCGGTAGCTGCCCGAGTAGATGCAGTATTCGCAACGGAAGTTGCATTGCTGCGTCAGCTCAAGAACCAATATCTCTGGCTGCTCGAAGCTATCGGGCACCATATCGTCGCGCAGTACACTAAGAGCAATCGACTCCTCATTGCAGAAGAACTCGTTGTAGAAGTCGTCACTGATCCTGCGGAGAAATGAAGTTTCGCCTTCTGTCGACCCAAGCCTTTCGATGCTCTCGTCGTCTGCCTCGAATATTTGATTTGTCGTAGTCTCGTAGAGGTATTTCTTGCCGAGCCTGCTCTTGAAAACCTTGAACATGGTGGACCTGGGCGCAGATGCCCCGTTATGCGCCTGCGCCGTTGGGTGCTAGGCGGTTGACCTGCACGGCAGGCTTGTTGCTGCTGATCGCACCGATGGATGGATGGCAGGCGCAGCCGCAACCGCCCATCTCGCGCACCTTGCCGTCCTTCTTGCCTTCGAAAACTACCTTCATGCCTGTTCTCCTATCTGCTGAATCTGGACTTATTGGGGTTATAACCAGGATTGTTAATCCTTCCTCTTTATGACTCCGGTGCCGTTGCAGTTGCCACGGCGAGTAAACTCCATATTCGCCATCGATATCATTTGGTCTCTCTAGTGTTTAAAGTCCGTTGGGAAACCCTCTTGTATTGCGACGATGCCATCAGTTAGGAGCTTGCGCCGCTCGCGACTAATCCTCAGTTCCTCATCGCTGTATTTCTCAAGCAGCCGGTACCAGAGGAAGCTGTTTGCCATTGCCATGGTTTTGGTGAACGTGCACAAGTCCCTGTCCTTCTTGGCTATGTTGCCTGTCGCCGCATAGTTGCTGCCGTAGCAGGTTGGGCAGATGGGCATGAGTATGCATCCATCGCACTCGGGGTCTTTTAACTGTGCTGCGTTGGCGAAATCGATCGTAAGAGATTGTCTGGCCATTTCTTTCCCAACGGCCATGGGCTCAAAGAAGTGGCACGGGTAGCACGTCCCATCTGGGGCATAGACTTTCATATTCGTCCCTGCACCGCACCACTTCGTGTACTCGAGCTCGTCCGCAATCGCTACATAGGGTATCTCCATGCTCAGCATCGAGCATGGAGATATGTCTGGGTTGGCGACGTAGAAGTCAACAAGGTCCATGAGCTGAGCCTGAAGCACGTTTTCCCACTGCTGCGAATCCCAATCAGGCCCGTAGGCAAGGTTGCAGTTGACTGAGAAGCCCTGTGCGTGGAGGTACTTCACGCCATCCGCCAGCGTCGGCAGCGTCTCCCTCGAGACGGTCATCTTTACGCCCTGCGCGGGCCAGCTTTGCGAAAAGAACGAGAGGTCGATGAGGCCCGAGCTCGAGTCGCGATTAGCATCGTTCATCTCAGGCGTTCCGTCGAATGAGAGGCCCACCCAGAAGTCCTCCTTGTGGTCTGACAACCAGTCCTGAACTTCCCCGTGCACTAGCGTCCCGTTCGTAGAGACGAAGAACTTGTATTCCACATCCCACTCTTTCGACCAGACGTACTCGCATATCCTCCTTATAGTCGGAAACTCAAGGAAGGGCTCCCCGCCAAAGAAGTCAATGGTCAGAGAATCCATGCCAGTGTTGCTGAGCTCTCTGTCGAGGATATCCCTCGCTGTGTCGAAGGTCATCCTGTTGGTGGACTTGTGGTGCTCATAGCAATATGAGCAGCGGAGGTTGCAGGCGGCGGTAAGAGTTAGCGTGACGCTTCCTGGATTGTTCTGGCTCATTGCGGCCTCTGCTTCCCATTAATGCAACTAGTGGCTTGTGGCGGCGCAGAGGTTAGTGCACGGCGACCAGGCGCAAGTACCGCTGCAGTTGTTCCCGCAGCGTCCCCCGGGACACTCACCCATGGCGTGCAACTTGCCCGGGTTGACGTTGGATACGGTCGCGCTCAGCGCGTCAAGCTTTTGTTTCTCGATAATGAACAGCATCGCTATTCCTTTCTTCGTTGACCTTTCGGTTCCCAGTGCTTTTTACGCTTGGAGTCGTCCCCCTCATCTCCAAACAACTCGCGTCGTTACTTCATCCAGTCGTTAATGACCTCCGTAATAACCTGGAGCAACGTGTCGTAATACATACGCTCGGTCTCAACGGCATCCTGATTGACAACAGCGCCAGCGATGGCGCGATGAAGTATGCCACCCACTGAATACTGGTCCTTGCTTTCCGCCTCATTCATGCGTTGGACGGCCTTGGAAGGCGCACCGACCTGTACGATATCGACCGAGATGATTGCTGCCTTCTTGTTAAAGCCGACAAGGTAGCCGGCCCAGTCAGCATGCCCGGTAAACGAGAATGACACGCCAGGGAATGTTGTCCTGTTGAACAACCCGCCAACAGTCACGTCGGTCTTATTGGCGTTAACGTCGATGCCATAGTTGTCGGTCATAGCGATTATGACTTTTTCGGTAAGCTTGTCAGCCAAATCGCTAGGGTCTACTCCCACAGCGCCCCCAATGCGTGCGCCCCACTGGTGGAAAGGGTTTTGGGCTAGCGGCTTCGAATACTTGGGCATTGTTTTTCCTTTCGCGCGGTAAATTGATTTCCTATCAGTTACCTTCCGTAATGCTCACGTCGTATTGGGCAGTCCTTGTATTTCGGGTAACGCTTGCAAAAATACTCAAACTGCCTCCTGCTTATCTCTGCTTTTGCGAGCTTGCAGTAGGGCTTATAGGCATCTGTTACATGCGGGGACACGTCTTTGCAGTTAGGGCATTCGATGGCCATGGAGCTCACCTCTTAAAAACGTATCCGCCAAACATCTTTTTCTTGAAGCAGGCGAGGATGTCTGAACAGTCGAATCCCTTTTGCCCGGCTTGTACGAAGCACTCGTATGCGGCGTTGTCGTCAGTGGTGCATCCTTTTCCTTTGAGATAGCAGAATCCAAGGGATGCGTCCAAGATGCCCAATTTCACGTCGTGCTCATCGTCTTCGGTGTATCTAGTGCATCGCTTGAGCAAGTTGAAGCATAGACTGGCATCGTCAGCAGAGAGCTGATCTGCTTCATATAAAGCAAGTGCAAGGTAGATATCCACTTCAGGTGTTTTATCGGTTGTTGAGCTGGCCTCCTTGAGATATGCAATCGCCTGACTGCTTGTTATCGCGGCGCCTTCCTTTTTAGAAGCTTCATAAGCACATAAGGCACGCTCTCTGACCACTCCGCTCTCGGCGTTGCAATCGACACCGTGTTCTTTTGCGCACCGTATCCATTGCAGGGCGTCGTTTAGGTTGTATACATCTTGGTCGCGTATTGCGTCGCCGCCGGACACCTTTCGCGCCGCTCGGGAAACCATGCTTGTGAGCAAAGCTGCAGGTACCATGGCCTCGATGCGACCGTTAACAGCAGCCTTGCAATACCAATTGCGTGCTTCGTTATATTCGTTCTGGTCATAATAGTAGCTTCCGAGCATCTGCATTACTTCAAGATCGCCCTGTTCAGCAAGGCCAATTGCTTCTTCGAGATTCATACTCTGCCTACTCCCTCTTGCAGTCGCCAAAAAGTACGCTTTGTGAACAGCGGCTCAAAAGGGGTCCTCGTTTGCCGATACGTGGGTGGTTCAGGGGGTTTGTTGCGAATCCGGGTGTATAATCAACTGTGTTCGGGCGCAAATAAAAGCGTACTTTTTGAGAGCCCAAAAATGTACTGTTTATCTGCACATATGCGCTTTTCATCACGCCTATCGTGTCGCGCCATCTTCTTTTAACCATCGGTCAAATGTGCTAACCGAAATCTTTAATCTTGCTGCAGCTTCGGTTCGATTTAGGCGTCCTTCAAGATAGGAATCCCGAGTAGCCTTATAGGCGGAAGGCTGCTTCTTCTTTGGCCTTCCAAACCGGACTCCACGTGCTTTAGCTGCGGCGATGCCCTCAGCCTGACGCTGCCTAATATTCTCACGTTCGACCTGTGCGACATACGACAGTAGCTGTAAAACGATGTCAGATATGAGCACATTCGAAATACCGCCATTCTGCTCCCTTGTGTCTAACAAAGGCATGTCGAGCACTACAATGGCAGCTTTACTTTTCTTTGTGATGAGCCTCCATTGTTCCAAAATCTCGTCGTAATTCCTGCCGAGTCTGTCAATGCTCTTGATTACAACGACGTCACCTTCGCGCAGCATGCCTATCAGCCTTTGGTATTCTGGGCGTAGGAAATCTTTTCCGCTTGCTTTGTCGGCGAAAATCAGATTTCGTTCGATTCCAAACCTGGTAAGAGCATCAATTTGTCTATCGAAATTCTGGTCGCGTGCAGATACGCGTGCATATCCATACATTCTGCTCATTCTAGCCACCTTTTACAACAACGTTATTCCGCCTTGGAATGTGGTCGTGCTGAGCGACGAAATCGATTACAGAGCCATGTGGACTCTATCTACCAGCGCATATGCTCAAGCACGGTGCATTCGGACGGCTTGGCAAGCAGCGTATGCCGCAGTCGCAACTAGACCTTTTGAATTTGTGGGTGTATAGCACAGACAGCAGTGATGGGGTGGCAATCAAGTAAGCAACAACCTCAGTATCGAAGATTATGCCCGCCGCACCGTTATCAAGCTATTTTGCGGTCGGCGTGTATTCGACAACTATGAAATCGGCATTGGGGACGCTGACGTTTTTCGTACGAAAGCGCTTATGCCGTTAGTGGAGCGGTCAAGGCTCTTGAGCGGAGCAATAAGATTCTTCACGCAACATCTCGCTCTAGGTCGCACGGTGCGCAGTACGTGAGCCTGCTGCTCGGCAAGATCATGAAGGAAGCCGGCATAAGGCCGCCCATGGACTTCGTCTCGTCGCCCTGGGGCAACGCCGTGACCGAATCGCTCATGGGCGTCATGAAGTCCGAGTGCGTGCGCGCCCGCACCTACGACAGCCGCGAGCAGGGGGCGCTTTCCCCTTCGCGTACATAGAGGCCTTCTGTAACAGGCTTCGGATTCACTCGTCGCTGGGCTGGCTTAGCCCGATGGGGTTCGAGGAGAGACACGCAAGCGAGGGCCGCTCGAAGGCGACATAGACCCTGTCAACGAAAACGGGGCGGATTCAAATTTAACACTGCATCAGAAGAAGATTGTTGGCACAGGCATGCACCGAGGGGAGCGAAATTCCACCTATCGGTCGAGTTCTATGGGCTGTAGGTTTGACCGGGGCCTCCCTGGGTTGTATAGTTCCACCTGATATCGTTTTTGCCAGTGGGCGGTTGCTGCGTTTTGCGGCAGCCGCTCTCTTTGCGCATGAACAGGGTGAACAGGGGGACGGAGGTGTGTTCACCCGGTCGTCGTCTCTTGTTTGCGCAGTGACGACGGTGCGCGAACACACCTCCGTCTCCTGTTCACCGCCGTTCCCGTTTCGCTTTCAAGCTCTGTAAGGCGTGAACCGGCGGATGACGGGCCCCTCCCTTGGGAAAGGAACCGCATGAGCAATCACTCGTCGATCGTTGGTGCCCTTGCGCATCGGGTGAAGGTCATCGTTTCCGGCACAGTTGCGGTCATCGCGCTGGCCTTGGCGTTCGCGACTGCGCCTGCTTCAGCGTTTGCCGTCGGCGCCGCCGGGGCGGGCGAACAGGTCTCGCCGTGTGTTCCTACCCAAGAGCAGGTCGAAAGCTACTGCGCGGACGGCTCGCTCGATGAGCGCGTCCAGGTTGCCGAGCGCCTCGGCCATACGCAGCTGTCAACCGATCTGACGCAGCAGGCTCTTGCCCGGCAAGCGGCGGCGTTGGGGCAAGGCGCGGACGTGTTCTCCCTGCGCTCCGCGGTTCCTTCGGTCTGGAAAAGCGGCATGGCCACGGTCGGTGCCGGTCGCGTGCTGGCGTTGCGCGTGTCGTTCCCTGATTATTCCTTCGCCGACGACGATACGCTTGAAGCGCTCGATGCGCTCATCAACGGCGGCGGCGCGCACGCGTTCCCTTATGAAAGCTTGCACGCGTACTATGAGCGCGCGAGTTACGGCGCGCTCGATATCTCCGGAACCGCCGTGGACTACCAGGCGAAACACGAGCGCAGCTACTACCAGCACGACATCAACTCGCTGTTCGTCGAAGCGCTCGACGCGCTTGACGAGACTTTGGACCTTTCGCAATTCGACGGAAACGGCGATGGGTACATCGACTGCGTGTACCTGCATTTCGCCGGCCCCGATGCCGGATGGGGAAGCACCTGGTGGAGCCAGGAATGGACGGTGCCGCAGCAGGCGCCACACGAGGTGTACGAGCGTTCGTGGGACGGCATGCGCTTGTGGAACGCGTGCCTGCTGGCCGACAACTGCGCCGCGGATATGGCGGCGTCCACGCTCATCCACGAAACGGGCCACGTGCTCGGCCTTCCCGATCTGTATAGCTATCGGAGGTCGACGCTCGACGTGTCGGGGCGTTCGGGATGTCTGACCTTCGACCTGATGGACAATAACGCCGGCGATACCAATGCCTTCTTCAAGTGGATGCTCGGCTGGATCGATGAAAGCAAGGTCCTGCGCCTGGTCGCGAACGCCGATGGGATCGACGTGCAGCGCGATGGCGTTACGCAGCACTACGACGAGCATTCGATCGATCAGGTGCTTTCCGCGTTCACAAGCTCCGACCTTTCCGAGCGCGGTGGCTTTATCGCCGTGTCCGATTCCAGCGATCTGCTTGACCCGACGAAGGGCCTGTTCTCGTCGTTCTATCTGCTGCAATACGATCGCCATGCCGGCAACCAGTCGGTGGTGTACAAGCGCGGCGGTCAGGATTTCGAGCTGCCGTCGGGCTTCAGGCTCTTCCGCGTGCAGGCGGCGCTTTCCGCGGAAGGGGGCGACTACCTATATCAGAACACCTCCGGAGCGCCCGGCAACCAGCTGATCGAGCTGGTCGACCCCGACATGGACGCCACCCACTCCGAAGGGATCGGTTACGCGCCCGCTGCGATCGCGGGCGATGGCTACGGGTGCATGCTGTATGCCGGTCAGGAGGTGTCGCCGACCACGTATCCCTCCACGAATTTCGGCGAGAGCATCGGCGGCGGTTTCACGGGCTTGACGTTCTCGTTTGGCGAATGCGGCGAAGATTCCGGCGCCGTCACCGTTTCTTGGTCGGATGCCGCCAAGCCGGTTCCGGGCAACTTCTCCCTTTCCTTGCGGCCTGGCACGCTGCTGAACTGGGGTCCTGTGACGTTTGCCATGTCGTATCCCGCGCTTTACAAGGCGTTCGAGAACGAGGCGTTCCCGTATTTCGTGATCGACGGGAAGCGTATCTTCTCCGCCGCGGACGTGAGCGGCGAAACCGTTTCCATGCGATATCAGCTCAATCCCGGCGAGGTTTTGCCGACCAGCGCTTGCGAAGCGGTGTTTCCCGCGGGTTGTTTTTTGCTGGGCGTGGTCGATGGGCAAGAGGTGTATTCCGAGGAGATCCGCGTGCCGTTTTCCCCGTCCGGCCTGGCGAGCTTCGGCAAGCATGGCTTCTACGAGCTGGAGACCGACCCGCTCGACGAGCGCGTCGGCGTCTCTTCGGTGTTCGCCCGTGGCGACGGGTCGCACTGCTTCCTGCGTGCGGTCGGCGAGAGCCTGTACCTGGAAACCCTCGACGAGAAGGACCCGTCGAAGGTGAGCGAGGCGAAGATCGACGGTGCGGTGCTGCCGACGTATCCGCAGGCCAGCTCGGTGCTGCAGTGCGCCGTGCTGCCGGATGACCGGTGCCTGGTGACGGTATCGTTCGAGAACTTCGACGCTTCCGACTTGGGTCACGCCTACTTGGTGGACTTCGGCTCGCGCCGGGTGCTCGGCGAGGCATCCCTCAGCCGGTTCCCCGGCTCCGTTCGCGCCATGGCGGTGGGGAACGTGCCGGTTTTGGGGATGTATGCGTACCAGCTTGGCTTCGGCGAGGGTTATGTGATGGCGTCGGCGTTTGCGGACGTTGCGGCAGGTGGGGCGGATGCGAGTGCTGCGGTTTCGGCTGAGGAGCGCGTGCTTTGGACGCGGGCGTCGGGTGTCTACGATGTGGGTGACGGGCTGATTGCTGCCATGTTCACCGACAACGTTCTCGATGGCAACGGCTATCCCGGCGGGGTGGACCTTACGGTGCGCCTGTACGATGCCGAGTCGGTGGCGGCGCTTTTCGCGACTGCGCCTGCTCAGCTTGACCCTGATGCGCTTGCGGATTTCACCGAAAGCCTTGATCCGGTGCGCGTGTGCAAGCTGAGCGGGTATCAGGCCGTCAACGATGTGGTTGCCTGCGATGATGCCGTGTATGTGCTGGCATCGGGTCGTCTGGATGCCAGCGGGTCGCAAGATGATGCGTCGCGTGGAGGCGCGATCGTGAAGTTCGACCGTTCGGGCATGCAAACCGCCTGTCGCGCGCTTGTCCCGGTCGGTTCGGTAGCGGCGACGTATACGGATCTGGTCGTCGGCGAACAGGGTGCGGTAGCGGCAACGCGCATCGCGATAGGGAACAAGGGCGCGTTCGAGCCGCAGGAGACGCACCTGTTCGATTCGTCGCTGAACGCGGCGGGGTCGTATGATTTCGTCGGGAACTCGACCGGCGGCTGGGTCGGCGGGCGTTGGGTGGCGCTGGGTTGGGATAGCTCCCGGTTCGGCAACGCCATAGGCGCCGGGGCCCCGCCCGCGGATGGCGCGGCGGTGGGTGACGGGGCGGTTGATTCCGTCCGTGCCGCCGACGGAGTTGTCGCGCGGGAAGGTGAAGAGCCTGACCTGCATACTCGCGTCGGCTACGCGATATCAGACGTCTTGGATGTTGCGGCTGATCCCGAGGACCCCGGCGATCCTGACGATTCCGAGGACCCTGATGATACGGAAGGCCCCGAGGAGCCTAAGGGGCCTGATGCTTTCAAGGGCCTTGACGGGTCAAAGGGTTCGGGCGAGCCTCGGGGATTGGGCGGCATTTCCGCGGGAACCGGTGATAGCGTGCCCGTCCTTCCGCTGGCAATCGTTGTCGTCGTCGCGCTGGCAGCTGCGATATGGGCTCGCCGTCGTAGCCGTTAACGGCTACGGTGCTCCTTGCAGCAGCCATCGCACTTGAAGAGGGCTGTGTTATTCACCGGGCCTAGCGCTCCGGCATTCACGTCGTGGGCAAGGCTGACCGGCTTGCCCACGATCGGGTGAACACACCTCCGTCCCCTGTTCATTTGCGTTCGCAATCGGGGCTGTCGCGGCGGGGACTAGGGCTCGCCGTGCGTGAACGCACCTCCGTCCCCTGTTCAGGCTTCCTTTACCGCGTTCACCATGTCCTGCACGAAGGTGCGTACGGGTTCGATGCTGTTTCGGCCGTGTTCGGCTATGATGCGCACGATGGCGCTGCCGACGATGGCTCCGTCGGCGAAGGCGGCCATATCGCGGGCCTGCTCGGGCATGGAGATGCCGAAACCGATGGCGCAAGGAACGGCGGGGTTCGCCTCGTGTACCTGTTTTACCAGGTCAGTGGCGTTGTTCCCAAGGCTTGAGCGCATGCCGGTCACGCCCAGGCTGCTGACGCAGTACACGAACCCTTCGGCTTCGCGGGCGATCATCTGCACGCGGCCCGCCGATGTCGGGGCCACCATGCTTACAAGCGAAACGCCGGCGGCGCGGCACGGCTCGGCGAACTCCGCTTTCTCCTCGAAGGGGACGTCGGGCAGGATGAGCGCGCCGACGTTGCTTTGCGCCATCCGTTCGCAAAAGCGCTCGATTCCGTATCCGTATACGACGTTGGCGTAGGTCATGATGGCAAGCGGCACGTCAGTGCGCGTGCGCACGCGTTCGATGAGCGCGAACACGTCGTCGGTGGTCACGCCGTTGGCCAGCGCGCGAAGGTTCGCCTCCTGGATGACGGGGCCCTCGGCGGTGGGGTCGGAGAACGGGACGCCCAGCTCGATAAGGCCCGCGCCCGCCTCGGCCATGGCCACGATGAGCTCCTCGGAGGTGGCAAGATCGGGGTCGCCGCAGGTCAGGAAGGGGATGAAGGCCTTGCCGCCTGCGAAGGCGCGCGCGATGCCGGCAGCTGGCGTGTCTGCTGCCGTTGCGTTTGTGCGGCCCAAAGCGTTTTCGCTTGCGGGGCGCTTGGTGGCGTTGCCGGTTGCGGCGGTGGGTACGTTGGCGCCGCTCGAGTCGTTTTCGTTCGCGTAATGCTCGGCGGCATCGGCGGTTGCAGCGGCATTCGCTTCGTTCGTTACGTTATTCATGGATGTCCTCCCCACGGTAGCGGGCGATGGCGGCGCAGTCCTTGTCGCCGCGGCCCGAGATGTTCACGACGATGATCTGATCGGGGCGCATGGTCGGCGCGAGTTTGCGCGCATAAGCGACGGCGTGCGCGCTTTCGATCGCCGGGATGATGCCCTCCATGCGGCTGAGGTATTCGAATGCGTCGACGGCTTCGTCATCGGTGACGGGCACGTATCGCGCGCGTCCGCTGTCGTGCAGCGCGGCATGCTCGGGTCCGATGCCCGGGTAGTCAAGGCCGGCGGAAATGGAGTACACCGGCGCGATCTGCCCGTATTCGTCCTGGCAGAAGTAGCTTTTCATGCCATGGAAGATGCCGAGCCTCCCCGTGGCGATTGTCGCGGCGGTTTCGGGCGTATCGGCCCCGCGACCTGCGGCTTCGCATCCGATGAGCTGCACCGACGGGTCTTCGATGAAGTGATAGAACGCGCCGATGGCGTTGCTGCCGCCGCCGACGCAGGCGAGCATGGCGTCGGGCAAGCGGCCTTCCTTCTCCTGCAGCTGGTCTTTGATCTCGCGGCTGATCACCGATTGGAAATCGCGTACCATGGTGGGGAAGGGATGCGGGCCCATGACCGACCCCAGGCAATAATGCGTGTCGTCGATGCGGCAGGTCCATTCGCGGAAGGTTTCGTTGACGGCGTCTTTGAGCGTGCCGGTGCCGGAATCGACGGGTCGCACCTCGGCGCCCAACAGGCGCATCTTGTACACGTTGAGCGCCTGGCGTTCGGTATCCTCGCGTCCCATGTAGACGACGCATTCCATGTTGAGCAGCGCCGCCGCCGTGGCGGTCGCCACGCCGTGCTGGCCGGCGCCGGTTTCGGCGATCAGGCGCGTTTTGCCCATCTTCTTCGCCAGCAGCGCCTGCCCGAGCACGTTGTTGATCTTGTGGGCCCCGGTATGGTTGAGGTCCTCGCGCTTGAGGTAGATCTTCGCGCCGCCAAGGTCGGCGGTCATGCGCTCGGCTAGGTACAGCAGGCTGGGGCGGCCGGCGTATTCGTTGAAAAGCCTGGTCAGCTCCGCGTTGAATTCCGGGTCGTCCTTGTAGCGCTCATAAGCCTCGTTGAGCTCGTTCACGGCGTTCATCAGGGTTTCGGGGATGCACTGTCCGCCGTGAACGCCGAAGCGTCCTTGCGATGTAGGGGAGTTGCTCATGGTGATCCTTTCGTGAGGGGTGGAGGGTGAACAGGGGACGGAGGTGTGTTCACTCGGGGTAGAGGGTGGATGGGGCATCGTTTGGTTTGCGAATGGGTGGAGGCGCGTGAACAGGGGACGTGCGTGAACACACCTCCGTCCCCTGTTCACGTTGGCGCTTGCCGTTTCGGAAGGTTACGTAGCTGCAGCTGCTTCGTGTCGGGCGGCGTTGACTGCGGCGATCATCTTCTTGGGGTCTTTTGCGCCGTCGGTTTCCAGGCTCGAGCTCATGTCGACGCCCTTGAAGCAGTCGCCGGCCGCGTTGCGGGCTTTCGCAATGGCTTGCGCCAGGTTGTCCGGGCTAAGGCCGCCTGCTAACAGGAACGCCCGGGGGAATCCGGTGAGCAGGCGCCAGTCGAACGTGCGTCCGCTGCCTTGCCCACTGTCGAGCAGTACCAGGTCGGCGGTGCTTGCTGCTGCTTGTAGCGTGTCGCCGATCGTCCTGACGCGAAACGCCTGGATGATGCGCGCCTGCGCGGGGTCGCTCGTGTTCCCCGCCTGCAGCCCGGCGACCGAGCGAAGCCTCGCGATATAGGCGGCGTCTTCGCTGCCATGCAGTTGAACTGCGGCGTTTGGGGCTTCGGTAAGGAACCGGTTAACGGTTTCAACCGGTTCGTCCACGAAGACGCCGACCGGGCGTATCGCCGGGTCGAGCGAGGATGCCAGCTCGATGGCTTGCGCAAGCGGGATGCTGCGGCGCTTGCCCGCAACGTCGACCACGAACCCGGCGAAGTCGGGCTGCGCGGCGTTTGCCGCGGCTACATCTGCTGCCGTGCGCAGTCCGCAGAGTTTCACCAGCGGTGCTTGCATGGTCGGGTCTCCAATCGTGAGGGGGCTGTCGGGTGTTGATGGGTCGTTTTTGCGTGCTAGCGGGGCGTTTTGCCCCAAGGTCGGTTTTGCGAGCCGACTGGGCTTTTGCCCCAAGGTCGGTTTTGCGAGCCGACAGGGCCTTTTGCCCCAAGGTCGGTTTTGCGAGCCGACAGGGCGTTTTGCCCCCAAGGTCGGCTCCTCAAACCGCGCTGCCGCGCAGTTCGGCGAGTTTTGCCCGCTTGTCTTCGGCGCGCATAAGCGTTTCGCCAACCAACACTGCATCGGCGCGCATTGCGCGGGCGGCTTGAACGTCGGCGGCGGTTTTGATGCCGCTTTCGGAAGCGAACAGCGTGTCGGCGGGCACGAGATCGCGAAGCGCTTGCGCGGCCTTCATGTCCACCGTGAAGGTTCTCAGGTCGCGGTTGTTGACGCCGATAACGCGTGCGCCGCAGGCAACGGCGCGTTCGACCTCGCGCGCGGTATGGGCTTCCACCAGCGCGGAAAGCCCCAGCTCATCGCAGAGTTCCCGATAGGCGATAAGCTGCGCATCGTCGAGGATCGCGCAGATGAGCAGCACCGCTTGCGCTCCGAGCTCCTTCGCCTCGTAAATCATGTACTCGTCCACGACGAAGTCCTTGCGCAGCACGGGAATGCTGACCTCGCGCGCGATCTCGCTCAGGTACTCGTTTCGCCCCTGGAACCAATAGGGCTCGGTCAGGCACGAGATGGCCGCTGCGCCTGCCGCCTCGTAATCGCGCGCGATTTGCAGGTAAGGGAAGTCGGGCGCGATAAGGCCTTTTGAGGGGCTCGCACGCTTCACTTCTGCGATGAACCGCACCCCGGGTTGCCTGAGCGCTTCCTCGAAGGGAAACGCTCCCGCGCCGCTTTCGCGGGCGAGCGCCGCCTCGGCTGCGGCGCGCACGCACGACAGCGGGCGGTCGCGCTTTTGCTTGGCGATGCGCCGGCGCGTTCGATCGGCTATTTCATCAAGGATGTTCACGTTGGTCCTTTGCTGGGTTAGGAGGTTGTTGCGTCTGGGGGTTGGGGGCCGGAATCGGAAGCGGAATCGGCCGTTTGCGCGTTCGGAACCTGGGGTTGCCATGCCTTGCGCGGTGCGCGGAAGAACGCGGGCCGACGCTTGCGGTTCGGGG
This sequence comes from uncultured Senegalimassilia sp., assembly GCF_934630535.1. Taxonomy (GTDB): domain Bacteria; phylum Actinomycetota; class Coriobacteriia; order Coriobacteriales; family Eggerthellaceae; genus Senegalimassilia. The sequence goes on along the minus strand of NZ_CAKTVU010000002.1, from coordinate 165,298 downwards.
CCAGGCCTTCCCTAAGCGTTGCTGGCCTTCGCGTACGCTTCGAGCGTTGCGGCGGCGGCTCCGGAGCCGATCAGCTCGTTCGCAAGCTTGACGCCATCGCGCAGCGAAGGTGCGGCGCCGGCCACGTACATGCCGGCAGCAGCGTTGAGCACCACGGTATCGCGTCGGCATCCGTGCTCCTTGCCGCTCAGGATATCGCGCGTGATCTGGGCGTTCTCCTCGGGCGAACCGCCGCGCAGGTCGTCGCGCGTGCAGCGTGCCATATCGAACTGCTCCGGCGTCAGCTCATAGGTGCGGAACGCCGGCGCATGGAAGTCGCCGCCGCCGAATTCGCAAACCTTGGTGGGACCGGCGCAGGACAGCTCGTCGAGCACGCATTCCCCGTACACCACCATGCCGTGCTGCACGCCCAGGCTCACGAGCACGCGTGCCAGTGGCTCTACCAGCGCGCCGTCGTAAACGCCGAGCACCATATAGCGGGGGTTTGCGGGGTTCGTCAGCGGCCCCAGGATGTTGAACACGGTGCGAATGCCCAGCTCCTTGCGGATCGGGCCGACGTGCTTCATCGCCGCGTGGTACTTTTGCGCGAACAGGAAACAGATGCCGACCTCGTCAAGCAGCTTGCAGCACAGCTCGGGGTCCTGCTCGATGTTGACGCCGAGCGCTTCCAGGCAGTCGGCCGCGCCCGAGCTCGACGATGCCGCACGGTTCCCGTGCTTCGCCACTTTCACGCCGCTGGCTGCGATGATGATCGACGCCGTGGTGGAGATGTTGAAGCTGTGCGCCTTGTCGCCGCCCGTTCCCACGATTTCAAGCACGGGGTTGGGGTAATCGACCGGCGTGGCGAACGTGCGCATGGCCGTGGCGCAGCCGGCGATCTCGTCGATGGTCTCGGCTTTCGTGCTCTTCGTGGACAGCGCGGCAAGGAAAGCCGCCGTCTGGACCGCTGTGGTCTGCCCGGACATGATCTCGCAGATGGTGTCGTAGGCTTCCTGGTAGGTGAGGTCTTGTTTGTCGACAAGCTTCTGAATCGCCTCGGTGATCATGGTGTTCCTTTCGAACAAAGGTGTGAACTGGGGAAATAGGAGGTATGAGTGCCGTTGCGCCATCGTTTGACGCCTAGCTCGGAAGGCTTGGCGGGCAGGGTCGGCGTCAGCATGGGGCGCCCACCTTCCCGTTCGGCACCAGGGACAGGAAGTTCTCCACGATGGCAGCCCCGTCGGGCGTCATGATGCTTTCCGGATGGAACTGCACGCCGAAGACGCGCCGCGCGGTATTCTCGACCGCCATGACCTCGCCATCGGCTGTTCGGGCGGTGACGCGCAGGTTTCCCGGCAAGGTGCGCTCATCTGTCGCAAGCGAGTGGTAGCGGGCAACGGGAAATGCGTTGGGCAGGCCACTGAACAGGACGCTTTCCCGCGTGCGCTTGATGGTGGACACCTTTCCGTGCATGAGCTCCTTCGCATATCCGACGGTGCCGCCGAACGCTTCGCAGATGGCTTGATGGCCCAGGCACACGCCCAGCATGGGGATGCGCCCGGCGAAGCGCTTGATGGCGGGGATGCATACGCCGGCATCGGAGGGACGCCCCGGACCCGGCGACAAGATGATGGCATCAGGGGCAAGCGCTTCGATATCGTCGCAGGTGAGCGCGTCGTTTCGCATAACAACGACATCGGGTCGCATGCTGCCGACAAACTGGTAGAGGTTGTATACGAAGCTGTCGTAGTTGTCGATGAGCAGGATCATCGCAGGCCTCCTTGCGCAAGCTCGATGGCGTGCACCACAGCGCGCGCCTTGTTGCGGCATTCCGCATACTCGGTTTCGGGGACGCTGTCGGCCACGATGCCGGCGCCCGACTGCACGCACACGCGGCCGTCTTTCTTGTACGCCAGGCGAATGGAGATGCACGTGTCCATATTGCCGGTGAAATCCAGGTACCCGATCGCGCCGCCGTAGATGCCGCGCTTGGTTCCCTCGAGCTCTTGGATGATCTCGGCCGCGCGAAGCTTCGGGGCGCCGGACAGCGTGCCGGCGGGCAGGATGGCGTCGATGGCGTCAACGGCGTCTTTGCCCTCCGCAAGCTTGCCGGCAACTTCCGAGCCGATGTGCATGACGTGCGAGAAACGATGCACGTGCAGGTACCGCTCGACCTGCACGCTCCCCAGCTCGCACACGCGACCGAGGTCGTTTCTTCCCAGGTCAACAAGCATATTGTGTTCGGCAAGCTCTTTTTCATCGGCAAGAAGGCCCGCTTCAAGCGCTTCGTCTTCCTGGGCGGTTGCGCCGCGCGGCCTCGTTCCGGCCAGGGGAAACGTTTTCACGCAGCCTTTCTCTAGGCGCGTCAGCGTTTCGGGCGACGCGCCGGCAAGCTCGATGTCGTCGCTTGAGAAGAAGAACATGTACGGGGACGGGCTTGTTGCGCGCAGCACGCGGTACACGTCGAGCAGGCTGCCGCGGGCGGGTGCCGACAGGGGGTTCGACAGCACCACTTGGAAGATGTCCCCTTCGCGGATGTAGTGCTTCGCGCGCTCGACCATGCCGGTGAACTGCGCTTGCGAGAAGCGCGGCGTGAGCTCGGTCTGCAGCGACAGGGCGGGGAAGTAGGCGCGGGAACCGCTGGTCAGAAGGTCGATTATCCGGTCGCAGGCGTTCTCCGCCTTTGCGTAGGCGGTTTCGACGCCGTCGGGGTCGGAGAGGTTCGCGCCGGCGATGATCTTGAGCTTCTGCTCAAGGTTGTCGAACACGATGACCTGGCCGAACAGCATCAGATCGACATCGCGGAAGTCGCGGTCGGCCAGCTGGTTCTCGCGCAGGCGCGGCTCGGCGTATTTGATGTAGTCGTAAGCGAAGTATCCGACAAGGCCGCCGGCGAAAGGCGGCATGCCGGGCACGGCGGGGCTGGCGTAGCGGGCAAGCACGTCGCGGATGGCGTCACCGGGATGCTCGACGCGCCGCTCGACGGTGCGCACAGGTTCGCCCTCTGCGCCCTCGCGGATGCTGAGCAAGCCGTTCGTGCAGGTCAGCTCCATGGTGGGGTTGCAGCCAAGGAACGAATAGCGCCCCCAGGTGCGCCCTTGCTCGGCGCTTTCGAGCAAAAAGCAGTGACAGCTTGCCGAGCGCAGCGTGCGCAGCGCCTCCACCGGCGTGAACCGGTCCGCCAGCAACTCCTTGCATACGGGCACGCGACGATATGCCCCGGTTTGCGTATAAGCTTGCACCGTCTCAAGCGTTGGGAACATCCGGCACCTCCTGGAAGGCTTCTCCGGTCTGCCGACCGGGGCCGGATCGGGCAACGAAAAAGCCCGTCCCGGCAAACGAATACGTCTACCAAGGACGGGCTTACAGCTATACCCGCGGTGCCACCTTGATTCTCGGCTTTGCGGCCGAGCCCTTTGCGAAGCGCCAACACGCTTCCGGCAACTAACGTATGCCCTCACGTCACGGATACTGAGCGCGCGATGCGATCGCGCAGCGGTTCCCCATGCCCTCAGCGGCCCATTTAGCAATCTGCGTTCGACCCGATTCTCAGCACCTCGGGTTCTCTGTGCGTGCACAACTGCCTTGACTTCCGCCTCAACGGTTTGTCGAAACTGGTTGTGAGAATGCCGTAACTTTTGCCTAGCGTCAAGATAGAATTTTGCAAACGGCGGAGAAGTTTTTGAACGGTGACCGAATGTGACCGGTTATACCAAAAGCGTTGATTGCTGAAACCGGTAACCATCCTACACCGGACATGAAACGATGTATGGGAAGCGTATCACCAGGTCAGTGCAGGGTTTCGCCAGTAGTTGCCTTGCAGCAAAGCAATACGTTCGCTGCTTGCAGCTCACCAGCAGCGATTCTGCAGGCGCCTCTTCGTCGCCCGGTCCAACCGGGTTGCGGAATTGTAAAGTGAACAGGAGGCGAAAGTGAACAGGGGAAGGAGGGGTGTTCGTCCGGGCTGCAAGGAGAGATCCGGGATTGGGGCTTACGGTTGCATGAACGCGCCTCCGTCCCCTGTTCGTGTATGAAGAAAGCCCGCGAACTCCAAAGGGTTCGCGGGCTTTCGCAATCTAGAGGCTTGTGGCGGAGTTGCCGTTATTCGGCTGCTTTCTCGTCCTGCTTTTCGGCGGCTTCGACGATCTTGTCGATGATGACGTCCAGCTTGCCTTCCACGTCGTATTCCTCGACCTTGCCTTCGTCGCACAGGCGCGCGAACTTCGGGTCGATGGGCAGGGTGGTGTAGGCGGGGATGTTGTAGCGCTCGGCAACCTCGGCGCCCTGCGGCTCGCCGAAGATGTGGTGCTCCTTGCCGCAGTCGTCGCACTTGAAGTACGCCATGTTCTCCACCAGGCCCAGCACCTCGACGTCCATGTCATGCGCAAGGTTGACCGCCTTGCCCACGATCATGGCCACCAGCTCCTGCGGAGCGGATACGGTGACGATGCCGTCGACGGGCAGCGACTGGAACACGGTCAGCAGCACGTCGGAGGTTCCCGGAGGCATGTCGACGAACAGGTAGTCGATGTCGCCCCAGTTCGTCTCGCTCCAGAACTGGCGGATGGCGTTGGACACCACCGGGCCGCGCCATGCCACGGGCAGGTCGCCCTTGGGAAGCATGAGGTTGGTGGACATGACCTTGATGCCCGTTTGCGTCTGGCCGGGCAGGATGCCGTCGGCGTCGGCGGTCAGCGGGTTGGTGATGCCGAAGGTCTTCGGGATGGAAGGACCGGTGATGTCGGCGTCCAGGATGCCCACCTTGTTGCCGCGCTTGTTCATTTCGCTGGCAAGCAGGCTGGTGACCAGGGACTTGCCGACGCCGCCCTTGCCGGAGACGACGCCGATGACGTGCTTGACGTTGCTGCGCTTGTTCGTCTCAAGCTTGGTGGGGCCGGCGGCGGTGCGATCGCCGCATCCCGATACACCGCAGCTGCCGCACTCGTGCGAGCACTCTTCTGCCATGATTCCTTCTTTCTTGTTGTGCTCCCAGATACCCGGGAGCGTCACTCGTCCTGAAGGGATGATAGCACAACGCGTCAACGCAGCAGCCAATTAGCACCTGCTGCGTGACATATGCAACGCTTCGTCAAGCAAACCCTGCTTTATACATTTTGGGCTGCGGCTTTCACAGCGAGTTTGCGCCGGACGCTTCGGGCGGGCGGGTGCGCCTACTGCAGCTGCTGGACCTCGGCGGCGTCGAGGTCGAAGTCCTTGAATGCGGCGGTGGTATAGGCGGGGTTTTCGTAGGTGTTGAAGTAGTAGCGGCCCTCGCGTGCGGAATAGGCGCTGGTGAACACGGTGAACTCGTTTGCGCCGTCGTTCATCTGCGCGCTTCCCTCCACCATGGCCACGCCGCCGAGCGTGCGGAACACGCGCGCCACGTTGCCGGTCTCGGTGTCCTTCGGTGCATGATGCGCGTTCAGGTACGCGGCGCGCACGAAGCGCGATGGCGAGTACACGTCGCCGGGCAGCCCGCGCATGCCCGCACCGGCGCCGTAGGGCGTCAGCGTTGCGTTCGCCCACGTCACGGAGCTAGGCGCGCCGGGGGTGACGTTCATGTAGCTGCGCAGGTTCTCCAGATGCCACGCAAGCCCCGGCTGATTGGCCAGCACGTCGGCGGGGTCGCGCATCACCTGCAGGCCTTCGGCTGTGGACTCCACGACGATGCAGCCGCTGGCGTCGGCGATGATCCAGTGCAGCATGCTGATGGGGAAGTCGCCGAAACCCTTGTTCACCAGCGTGATGCCGGCCAGCGCCGCCTCGACGTCGTCGACGTTGTCGAAGTTCGAGGTGACCCACAAGGGGAACTCGTACGGGGCTACGGCCGTGGTTCCCGGGCGCACATCGTCGGGGAAGTATGCGTATCCGGGGAAGTTCAGGCCGGCGATGACCAGGCCGTTCTCATTGGCGCAGTCGAAGTATAGCGGATACCCCTCCGATGCGATGGCCATGCCCAGCACCGCGCGATGCCCCGTGTTCGCAGGATGGTTGCGCGGCGTGAACGTGATGGTTTCGCCGTAGCCGTACGCCCAGTCCAGGTTGCGGCCGAAATACAGGTTTCCGTCAGGGTCGGTGAATCGAATCGCCGTGCACATACGTGCCTCCGTTCAACGTTGATGCGCGGGCTCGCGCTCGCGCTTGCTCCTTCGGGGCGTTTTGCCTCTGCATGAAAGGAATGGTACGCCTGCGAAGGCGGGTTGCAATGGGGAAAGCCCGAGCGTTGCCTTCGCGTTGCGAAGCCGTTGAGCGGAGGTGCGCCCGCCATCCCGTTCGGCCGGGACATCCCGGGCTTCGCGGTATCAATGCCCGCGAGCGATAACATCGACCTGGCATGAAGGTCGGCAGGGACGAGATATGTGACCACTTTCGTCAGCGTTGATTAAAATCCTGTTAAAAAGATTGACTTTTCGTTGCATGCCGGCGATAGTGCTTTTGCCGAGTACCAAAGGCCCTATGCCGGCGCCACTATGGATGACATGCTGCAAGTTTGGATCGATGGCGTTACCGGCGTTACACCAATGATACGTACACCTATGAAAGCCCGATGGCCGAGGATCGCTTCTGCTGTCCTGCCATAAGGGGCAACGCCGTCCAGCAACGTGCGTGCTGCGTCGGCATCGACGTGCCAGGTGGCTTCGGCCGCCCCGCCGTCGGCGCGTGTTTCCGCGCACAGGCAGCCGAAACGCTGCATGTGCGCGGACATACGTGCCCAACAGACGAAGGCCGCGCAACGCGCAGGAGCTTTCGGTGGGTAATAGCGGAAAGGCGAAAGGGCTGCATGCGGCGCTGTGCGCAGCGGCGTTTCGCCTGACGTGCAGGTGCACTCGGTAGAGCTTGCGGGCGTTGCCGCGTTCGCGATGAAGCGCCAGAGCAAGGCGCAAGCGGCGGCATATGCGAAGGATGAGAGATAACGGGAAGGCAGAGAACGCAATGCAGAGTGCGAATATCAAAGGGAAACGCCGCCCATGTGCGGCGTTTATCGCGTGCGCGGTCACGCTGACGCTTGTAGCGGCGCTCGTGCCGCTGTCGAAGGCATCTGCCTATTGCGGCTCCGGCACGGCGGGCGTGTGCGTCGGCAGTTCGAGCTTAAGCGTGGAAGCGGGTTCGAGCTCGCAAACGAGCATCGCGGTAAACCCCTGGTCGGATAGCAAAACGCTTGGACGCGGCATGGTGAAATGCTCGCAGGCACGCACCTCCGACGGCGTCACTACGGCGGGCTATGCGCGCTTCGATGCCAGCGGTCGGCGCGCAGGCGTCGTCACGAGTCATGCTGCATATGGCTCCGAGGACCCCGAGGTTTCGGTGCAGTCTTCCAACAGCGATGTTGCCACGGCGTATGTAAGCGGCGACACGCTGGTGGTCACGGGCCATTCCGCCGGCAGCGCCACCATCACCGTGACCTCGCCGTCGAGCCAGTGGCAGAGCGATTTCGCAACCGTGCAGGTCAACGTGTCGGAGCCGGCGAATGCGCCCGGCTCCGCCATTGACCTGCAGGGCTCCGTTGGACAGGACGATGTGCCCAGCTGGATGATCCCCACCGTTGCCGGTGCGGCGGTGCTCGTCGTGGCCATTGTGTGCACGGCGGTGATCTCGGGTTGTCAGAAGGTTGCGGCAGCGGGGGAGACGGCGTAGCAAGCCTGGACACGCCGCGGTCTGGTCTGCGGCCTAGTAGCCGTTTTGCCTGATATCTGGCGGAAGATTGCGGCCAGGGCGGTTGCGGGCGGAGCGCTGCGGTTCTGCAGCTTGCGCCCTAGGGATGCGAAAGCCCGTGTATCGCGATAGGGTGATACACGGGCTTTCGGTTTGAGAGGCTTGGAAAAGGCGGGAACTTGCCGCCATCCCTGCGCTACTTCCCGTTGCGGATCTTCTTGATGCCGCCGGCCGCTATGGCGGCGCCGGCGCCGATAGCGAGCACGCCGGGCCCGGGCAATATGAGCATGGGCACGCCCACCGCCATGACGGCGGCGCCTGCCACGGTTTGTGCCGCGCCAGTCAGGCGCGATGCGGCAGCGGCGGCCTCGCTTTGGTTGCGAACGGGGTTTCCGCGGCCGTCGACGAACGTGGTGTGCAGCGGCTGGTTGTCCACCTTCCCGACGCGCTTGCCGAACGAGGGCGGCGTGAAGGGCTCCGCAGCGGTTTGCGCGGCGGAAGCGGCTCCGCGCGTTGCGTCAACGGGGGTTACATCGATGATGGGATGTTTCGGGAACGCCATGAGCTGCTCCTTATGCGTAGCGCCGCACGGGGCGGCGCGGGGTGAGCGTTGTGCGGGACGGGCCTAGCAGCCGCGTTCCGCTGTTCGTAGGGTATCGCGTTGCGGGAGCCGTGCGCCTGCGCACGTCTGCGCTGTCACCAATGCGTAACGAGTTCACCACATGTTGCACTGCTGCTTGCCGGCTATCCATCTCCTTCGCCACGTCTCTGCTTGCCGGTAGCTCTGCCCCCCGCAATGCCTTGGTTTCCGGTTCCTCTCCCCTCAGCGCTCCGGCTTGCCTTCGGTTGATCTTCCCCGTAATGCCCTCGGGGCTTCTGTTTTCCCTGCAGCGTTGCGGCTTGCCGCCTCCTGCCTTTCCTGCACGCCCCGGGGCGTATCCATCATCAGGCGTTTTGCCGGTTCGTTCGCTTTTTTACGCTACACTATCGGTAGTGCTCCAACCGTTTGGTTCGACTGCGTCCCGCGCTTGAATCGAGTTGGCGAAACGGGCGCGACGCCTTTTAAAGGGGAAGGTGATCGTATGGCAGCTCCTGCTACCGAACATGTCCGAAACATCGTGTTGGTGGGCCAAGATGGCGCCGGCAAAACCTCGCTCGCCGAGGCTATGCTGCACGTCTCGGGCCGCACGCCGCGCATGGGCACCACCCACGATGGCAAATCCTATCTTGATTACGATCAGGAGGAGATTCGCCGCAAGTTCACCCTGGGCACGTCCGTCGCGCCCATTCCGTATCATGACTACAAGATCAACCTGCTTGACACTTCGGGCCACCCCGACTTCATCGGCGATACGCTTGCCACCATGCAGGCCGCCGAAATGGCGCTGTTCGTTGTGGATGCCGTTGCGGGCCCCCAGGTCATGACCACGAAGCTGTGGCGCGAGGCCGAGGGCATGCGCCTGTCGCGCGCCGTGTTCATCAACCATATCGACCGCGAGCACGCGAACTTCGACACCATCATGGCGCAGCTGCACGCGCGCTTCGGAAGCCGTTTGGGTCCGGTCACCATCCCCATCGGCGTTGCCGAGGACTTCAAGGGAGTCATCGACGTGCTGCGCATGAAGGCCCGCTACTTCGATCAGGACGGCACCACCGATGACCGCATCGAGGATATCCCGGCCGAGTATGCCGAGGCGGCGCAGATCGCGCGCGACCGCCTGTGCGACTTGGTTGCCGAGGCTGATGACGAGCTGATGATGAAATACCTGGACGGTTCCGAGCAGCTGACGCAGGAGGAGCTTGAAAGCCTGCTCGACAAGGCCATCGCGCAGGAGCTGTTCATCCCCGTGTACGTGGGCTCCACCATCATCGAGCAGGGCATCCGCTGCGTGATGAAGGACATCTGCACCTACTTCCCGCATCCACGTCATCATGGCGCCTTCCGTCTTGCAAATGGCGAGGAGACGTTCGTGGACGAGAGCGGCGAGCCGGCGGCGTTCGTCTTCAAGACCGTTGCCGACCCGTTCGTGGGACGTTTGAGCTACTTGAAGCTGATCAGCGGCGTGCTCACGCCGAGCATGGAGCTGATCAATGCTCGCACGGGCAAGAAGGACCGCTTGGGTCATCTGTACGTGATGATGGGCAAGGAGGCTACGGACGTGAAGTCGGCGAAGGCCGGCGACATCATCGTGGTGCCCAAACTTACCGACACGCGTGCCGGCGACACCCTGTCGCAATCGGGCACGATGTCCATCGACCCGCTGCCGCTGCCCGTGCCGCAATACCCCGTCGCCATCGAGGCGGCGAACAAGAAGGAAGAGGATAAGGTCGGCACCTTCCTTACGCGCGCGGTCGAGAATGATCCCACGCTGCGCGTCGCCCGCAACGAGCAGACGCACCAGACCATCGTCACGGCAATGGGCGAAGCCCAGGTGGAAACGCTGCTTGCGCGTATGAAGGAGCAGGCGAAGGTGGAGGCGCGGTTGGTTCCCGTGCGCATCCCGTATCGCGAGACCATCACGAAGACCGCCGAAGCGCAGGGACGCCATAAGAAGCAGACTGGCGGCGCCGGCCAATTCGGCGATTGCTGGCTGCGCATCAGTCCTAATCCCGGCGAGGGCTATGAGTTTGCTGACGAGGTCAAGGGCGGCGCCATTCCCGGCGGCTTGATCCCCGCGGTTGACAAGGGTGTTCAGGAAGCTATGGCCGAGGGCTTCTTGGCGGGCTATCCCATGGTCGATATCAAGTGCGCCGTGTTCGATGGTTCGTACCATTCGGTTGACTCCAATGAAATGGCGTTCAAGACCGCTGCGCGTATCGGCTTCCGTGCGGCATGCGAGCAGGCAGGTGCCATTCTGCTTGAGCCCATGGCGACCATGGATATCGTGGTCACCGAGGAATATGCCGGCACCGTCATGGGCGACATCGCCACGCGCCGCGGGCGCATCGTGGGCACCGACTCTACCGACGAGGGTGAGACGGTCATTATGGTACGCGTGCCGTATGCCGAGGTCATCAGCTACACCAAGGACCTGCGCGCTATGACGCGCGGCTCCGGCAGCTACTATATCGAGCTGGAGGGCTACGACCCCGCGCCCGCCGATGTGACGAAGAGGCTGGTTGAGGCTTACCAGACATCGAAGGCATAGGCAGGTCCCTAAGATGATTGCAGCGAGCCGTCCTGCGGGGCGGCTCGCTGTTTGTTGCGGTGAAGCGTTTCGGCTTGGTGTGTGCATTCGCGTCTCCTGGTGCGTTCTTGTTGGAACGGTTAGACGATTGGGTGACGCAGATTCGGGGCATCTGCGCGTGTCGGCGTGCCGGGCATTTTGCGCTTCCTGTCGGTCTGCTTGCTTGTGGCGGGCAGGCCCAGAGTTTGCGAGGAGCCCGCCCGTTCCAAAAAGGAGAAGAGGCGATGGGGAGTGAAGCAGCAGGTCAGGAGCGTCTCCCATGACATGGCCCGCATAAATCCGGCCGCCTCATCGCCTAGTTTCAGTATGGCGTCGCCATCTTGCAGAACCCTTGTCCGCTACACCGAAAGCTGTCTGCTGGACCTTGCGGGATTGGGAAGATCTCTTCTGTTGGGAAGCTATAGGAATGACTGGGAAACCTTGTCTCTTTGGCGGGTAGCAGTCTCTTGGGCCTTGCAAATGCGATAATTCCCCAGATGGGCGGCTTCCGTTTTGCATTCCGTGCGAACCGGGTTGCCCGAGGCTCCTCCTTCTGCCCCCAGACTAATTTTCCTCATGTGGGTATTTTCCCTGGACGATTCGCCGAGTTCTTGGTAGGCTCGAACCATTGATTCCGTGCCGTGCCCAGGCATCGGCGCAGGCGAATGAAGGGGATTGCCATGTCTTATGTATTCACGCATGCAACGCTGCTCGACGGCACGCGCGATATGCAGCCGCAGGAGAATATGACCGTAGCCGTGGACGATAACGGTCGCATCAGCGCGGTCGGACCCGCTGCCTCCACGGTGGGTCCTGCGGGTGCGCAGGAAGTTGATCTGAAGGGTGCATATTTGATGCCGGGCCTGGTCAACCTGCACGTGCATCTGTGCGGCAGCGGCAAGCCCACCAGCGCCGGCGCGGCGGGCGATCTTATCGAGAAGGTGGTTGCCAACCCCGTCGGGCGTTGGTATCTGCATCGCACGCTGCGCAAGCATGCTCAGCAGCAGCTTGCCAGCGGCGTCACCACGGTGCGCAGCGTCGGCGATCCGGGGTTTGCCGATGTGTGGGTGCGCGATGCCATCAATGCTGGCAAGTACCAGGGTCCGCGCCTGGTCACGTCGGGCGTGGGCGTGACGGTACCGGGCGGTCACGGCGCGGGACTGTTCGCTCATATCGCCGAAACGCCTGATCAGGCGCGTGAAATCGTGCGTGACTGCTTCGCTCACAAGTGCGACCTGGTAAAGCTGTTCATCACCGGCGGCGTGTTCGATGCCGAGAAGGAGGGCGAGCCGGGCGTGCTGCGCATGTCGCCCGAGATCGCGGCGGCTGCTGTGGACGAGGCTCACAAGCTGGGTATGCATACTGCGGCGCATATCGAGAGCACCGAGGGCGTTCGCGTTGGTCTGGAAGCGGGCGTGGACACCATCGAGCACGGCGGCGTTTTGGACGACGAGCTGCTGGCGCTGTTCCGCGAGAACGGCGTGGGTCGTAAAAGCTCGCTGACCTGCACCGTCTCCCCGGCGCTACCATTTATCAAGCTGCCGCCTGAGATGACCCATTCCACCGAGATCCAGGTGGTCAACGGGCGCATCGTCTTCGACGGCATCGTGTCGGCCGCGAAACAGGCCCTGGATCAGGGGATTCCCGTTGGCCTGGGTACCGATTCGGCATGCCCCTACGTCACGCAATACGATATGTGGCGCGAGCTGGTGTACTTCGAGCGCATCGTGGGCGCAAGCCGTCAACTTGCGTTGCATACGGCAACGCTGGGCAATGCGAGCATCATCGGGCTTGGCGACGAGACGGGTTCGATTGAAGTGGGGAAATCGGCCGACATGATCGTGTTGGACGCGAACCCGCTTGATGACCTGGAGGCGCTGCGCAACGTGCGACGCGTCATGGTCCGCGGCAAATTCGCCGACAGCCTGCATGTGAAGCATCTTCCCGAGCTCGATCGCGAACTGGACAAGTTCTTGCCGCGATAAGTCCTGCGCAACGGGGTGCGCATCGTGCTTTGGCGCGAACGTGCCTCTGAAAGCCGCGTGCTTAAGGCGGTGGGCGGTTTGCTGGGATATGCTGCTTTTTATGGCTTGCGCTTTTCGGTCTAATTGCTTGCCAAATGAGGGCAGCCAACCTGTTGATAATGCGCTAATTTAGCAGGGTTTTGCGGATTGTTCTACTGTTTCCGCAGTTCAAACGGTGTGAAAACACAATAAAACAAACGTTCGATTTTTCTTGAACGCGGGGGTTTCGCATGGTACAGTAGGTGCAGCGAAACCCCTTTTCGCGTATTCGCAACCCACCTGCCCATATCCATGAAGGAGGCACGAGCGCCCGATGATCAGACCGATTATGCGAAACGAACTGTTCTTGGCCATGCCATCGGAGGCCGCAACCATCAAGGACGCGCCTGTTGGGCAGGATTTGCTCGACACGCTTGAAGCACACGCCCATGAGTGCGTGGGAATGGCGGCGAACATGATCGGCGTGCGCAAGCGCATCATCGTGTTCGATGACAACGGTACAGCCAAGCTCATGTTCAATCCCGAAATCGTGCATGCCTCAAGCGAGTATTCCACTGAGGAAGGGTGCTTGTCTCTTGTGGGGCAACGGCCATGCCAGCGGTATCGCAAGATTCGTGTGTCGTATCAGGACGAATCGTTCAAAACCTGCCAGAAAAGCTTCAGTGGCTTTACCGCGCAGATAATTCAGCATGAAATAGATCACTGCAACGGGATTATCATCTAGACGTTTGTCGTAGCGTTTTACCGGATGAAACGCTTCTGGACAGTCTCCGAAGCTGTTGCAAGCCGCAATCAACTTGCAGGATTGTGGTGATGTAATCATGCATGCAATCGCGCATTTGCGTTTGCATTGCATCTGCATTGAGATTTGCGTTTGCGCTTCGCGCATAGTGGAACTTGTTGTTAGGGAAAGGTTTGCCGTGTCGGTACCTATAGAGCAGGCGCGCTTGGCGCTGGAAATGCATTTCGGCTACAAGGATTTCAGGCCGGGCCAGCAGGGCGTGGTGCAGGCTTTGCTCGCAGGTCGCGATGCGCTTGCGGTCATGCCTACCGGCGCCGGCAAGTCGGTGTGCTATCAGATACCGGGCGTTGTCATGAGCGGCCTTGCGTTGGTTATAAGCCCGTTGGTGTCGCTGATGGGCGATCAGGTGCGCAGCTTGCAGGATGCTGGCATTCAGGCGGCATATCTGAACTCCACGCTTACCCCGTCTCAGCAGGGCTCGATCATGGCGCGTGCCCTGGCGGGGGAGTTCGACCTGCTCTATGTTGCGCCCGAGCGTTTGGAGGACCCGCGCTTTGTGGAGTTCGCCTCGCAGGCGCCCATTCCGCTGGTCGCGGTAGACGAAGCGCATTGCGTATCGCAATGGGGCCAGGATTTTCGCCCGTCGTATCTGCGCATCGGCAAGTTCCTCGAGCAGCTTCCCGCGCGTCCCGCTGTTGCCGCACTCACCGCAACGGCAACGGAGCGCGTTCGCGCCGACATCGTGCGCCTTTTGGGATTGCGGGACCCCTATCAAGCGGTCACCGGTTTCGACCGGCCAAACCTCCACTTTTCCGTGGAGCGCCTAGAGCCGAATAAAAAGCTGAACCGCATCACAACGTATGCGAAGGCGCATCCCGAGGACTCGGGCGTGGTGTATTGCAATACGCGTAAGAATGTCGAGAAGGTGCGCGAACACTTGGTGCAGTCCGGCGTGAAGGCAACGCGCTATCACGCCGGATTGGGTAAGGAGGAGCGCAAAGCCAATCAGCAGGCATGGATCAACGATGATGCTGCGGTCATCGTGGCAACGAACGCGTTCGGCATGGGTATCGATAAATCAAACGTGCGTTACGTCATTCACTACAACATGCCTGCAAGCATTGAGGCTTATTATCAGGAAGCGGGCCGCGCGGGACGCGACGGGCTTGCAAGCGAGTGCATGCTCTACTGGAGCGATGGCGATCTGTCCACGTGCAGGTTCTTCCTTGAACAGGACAGCGGCAACGAAAGCATGAGCCCCGAGGAAGCTGAGGTTGCCCGCGCGGCTAGGCGTCGTATGCTGGCGGCCATGGAGGGCTATTGCCTGACGTGCGAATGCCTGCGCGGCTACATGTTGCGTTACTTCGGCGATGAGTCCGTGGCGCAGCAGGACAATGGCTCGTGCAATAACTGCTCGAACTGCGAGGGCGGGTTCAGGGCGGTGGACGTTACCGCCGAGGCGCGTGCTGTCATGCGTTGCGTGCAGGAGTTGCGCGGAAGGTTCGGCAAAGGCGTGGTGGTTGATGTGCTGCGCGGCACGAACATGGAGCGCCTTGAGCAGTTCGGCCTTGCGCAGGCGAGGTGCCTCAACTCCGTCAGCATGTCGCAAGTGCAGCTGAAAGAGGTCATCGAGCTGCTTGTGGCGGGCGAGTACTTGGAGATATCGGATGGCCAGTTCCCCGTAGTGGGGTTTGGGACTCGCTTCCGGGAAGCGGCAGCGCCTGATTTTCGATTGCAGATGAAGCAGATGCTGCGACAACCGCAGCGCAAGCTGGGCGTTGCCGGCGGTCGCTCGTTCGGTGGGTCGGGTACGGCAAGCGGTCCCGATGCAGCATACGACCAGGATCTGTTCGAAAGGCTGCGTGCGTTGCGTAAACGGCTGGCGGTCGAAGGCGGACTGGCTCCCTATATGGTCTTCGGCGATGCCTCGTTGCGCGATATGTGCGCTCGCATGCCCGAAACCGAGGACGAGTTCATGGATGTCAGCGGCGTAGGCATGAAGAAGCTCGAGAAGTACGGTAAAGCCTTCCTCGACGAGATAGCAGCCTATCGCTCCGAAGTGCAGTAGGCGGCGGCGCGATTCGGCTGCATACGGGCGAAAGGTGAGGGTTCTTTGAGGTTTCTTAATGCAAGGGACATGAGCTAGATGTCTCGTTGCCGTGAGAACAGCTTGCTTTGAATTGACTCCGCATCGAAGCAAGGTGCATTTTGCGCATCAGCATCAGCTGAAATAAGTCCCTGTATAGCTTGGCACCATATGGGAAGAGGGGCTCGGGCCCCTCTTCCCATATCTGATAAGTAATGCTTTGAAATCTCTAAACGCCTCAAAAACGTTTGACGGGACAGAGCCCCTGTCATGCGGTAGGCGACCGCGCAGCAGCGGTTGGACGACCCTGATACGTGAGCAGGGGACTGCCTCCTGCTCATGCGCGCCTCCTAAACCCGTTACGCTTGGCGGTAGTGCGAGAGGAAGTCACCGAGCTGGCTCATGGCTTCGGAGAGCACCTCGATACGCGGCAGGTATACCACGCGGAAGTGGTCGGGCGAACCCCAGTTGAAGCCCTTGCCGGGAACCAGCAGGATCTTCTTCTCGTGCAGCAGGTCGAGCGCGAACTGCTCGTCGTTGGTGATGTTGAACTTCTTCACGTCGATCTTCGGGAAGATGTAGAAAGCCGCACGGGGTTTGACGGCGGTGATGCCGGGGATGTCGTTGAGCGCCTTGTACACGTAATCGCGCTGCTCGCAGACGCGGCCTCCGGGCACCACGTAGTTGCGCACGCTCTGATGGCCCCACAGAGCGGTCTGGACGATGGACTGCGCCGGCACGTTGGAGCACAAGCGCATATTCGACAACATGTTCAGGCCCAAGATGAAGTCCTGCGCGCAGTATTTTTCGCCGGACAGCACCATCCAGCCGATGCGATAGCCGGCAATCATGTGCGACTTCGAAAGACCCGAGAAGGTGATGCAGAACAGGTCGGGAGCAAGGCTTGCGATGGAGATGTGCTCAAGATCGTCCATGACCAAGCGGTCGTAAATCTCATCGGACAGGATCATCAGCTGATGTTTGCGAGCCACATCGACGATCTGCTGCAGCACCTCGCGCGGATACAGCGCGCCGGTGGGGTTGTTGGGGTTGATGATGACGATGGCCTTCGTGCGCGGCGTGATCTTGCGCTCGATATCGTCGATATCGGGATACCACTCAGCCTGCTCGTCGCAGATGTAGTGAACGGGCGTGCCGCCGGCAAGGGTGGCGCAAGCCGTCCACAGCGGATAGTCGGGGCTGGGGATAAGGATCTCGTCGCCGGTGTCGAGCAGCGCCTGCATGCACAGGTTAATGAGCTCGCTGACGCCGTTGCCGGTGTAGATGCTGTCCATGTCTACGTTAGGAAGGCCCTTGATCTGAGAGTACTGCATGATGGCCTTGCGCGCGCTGAACAAGCCCTTCGAATCGCTGTAACCCTCGCAATCGGGAAGCTGATGTCGCATGTCCTGAACCACCTCGTCGGGCGTGCGGAACCCGAACGGGGCAGGGTTGCCGATGTTCAATTTCAAAATGCGCATGCCCTGGGACTCCATGCGAGCAGCTTCGTCCACAACCGGACCACGAACATCGTACAGAACGTTATCAAGCTTCGAGGATTTCTTGAACTGACGCATAGGTACGCTCCCTTGATCATCAGACACAGCAGGTTCATTAGTATTGGAAGGTTCAAAATCGTTTTGAACCTCATGAACATGTGGTTCAGGCTCAGAAGGTTCATGTTCAGGAGGAGTCATAGGCGCAGACTCCTCGCCACCCAGCCACTCAGGAGTGACGTTCAATAGTTCAGCAAGCAGTTGCATTACGTCGGGGCGGGGGATGGTCTTGCCGCTAACATACTGGCTGACCTGGCTTTTCCAGAGTTTATGACCTTCTTCTTGCGCTGCATGGATCAAATCTGCCTGCTTCATGCCGGCGGTATCCATGGCAATCTTCAGTTGTTCGGCAAACGCGTTCTGATCCATGCCGTTCCTTTCGTTCAAAGTTCAAACTTGCAGGTTCAAAATTCAGTTCAACATAGAATTGAACTTTAAATTGAACCAAAGTATGAACAATTCGGTCCATGAACCTTTAAACTGAACCATGAGCTGAAGTTATCGCTCAGTTGCAGTTCAGAGTTCATAGGTTCAATTTCTTGCAGTGTAGCACGTTCGCATAGCCGTGTGTTCAATTTCATAAAGCCCCTGAAGTTCAAGAATGAACTTTCTACGATGAGCGGTCTTCTCACTTCTTCTCCCCGATTCCTCAAAAGCATTACCCTCATCTGAAGTCTGCCTTACAGTCGCTTTACATATCGCCCCTAGACTTTCTCTCTGCATGCCGAGGGTGTGCTGCGCCCTTGAAACGTCGCAGTAACGCGTTCGAGACCGACAGGCTCTCATATGGGGTAGAGCCACTCAAACGTTCGATGCTTTAACGACGCAATGAGGTTTTCGAAGGGAGAACGAAAGTAATGGATCCGGCAACGCTGGTAATCGTCGGCTTGGTGATCGTCACCGCATTGACGTTTGACTTCACGAACGGTTTCCACGATACGGCCAATGCAATGGCCACGTCCATCGCGACGGGCGCGCTTAAGCCCAAAACCGCCGTCATGGCCGCGGGTACGCTGAACCTCGTCGGCGCGTTTCTGTCTGTGGAGGTCGCAAAGACCATCTCCGGTGGTTTGATCAACGAGCAAGTTGTCACCATCGCGCCTGAGTTCATCTTGGCGGGCTTGATCGGTGCCATCATTTGGAACCTGCTCACCTGGCTGGTGGGCCTTCCTTCCTCGAGCAGCCATGCGCTGTTCGGCGGTCTGGTCGGCGCCGTCATCATCGGCGCGGGCGTTGAGGGCGTGAACTTCGCTGCTGTGATCACCAAGATCCTCGTCCCTGCTCTGGTGTCTCCCGTTGTCGCCGGTCTTGCTGCATTCTGCGCAGTGAAGCTTATCTTCGCCGTGGTCAAGCACATGAGCGAGAAGCAGGTTGAATCCGGCTTCCGTCACGGCCAGACGGTTACCGCTTGCCTGGTGGCGCTTTCTCACGGCACCAACGATGCTCAGAAGACCATGGGCATCATCACGCTGACGCTTATCGCCGTGGGTCTGCAGCCTTCCGGCTCCGGTCCTGAGCTTTGGGCCGTCGCCATCTGCGGCCTCGCCATCGCCGCCGGCACGTATATGGGCGGTTGGCGCGTCATCCGCACGCTGGGCAAGGGCCTGACCGAGATCAGCACCCCGCAGGGCTTCGCCGCCGAGGCAGCAAGCGCAACCACCATCCTGGTGTCGTCCCACCTTGGCTTCGCGCTTTCCACCACGCAGGTTTGCTCCGGCTCCATCATCGGTACCGGCCTTGGCAAGAAGGGCAATCCGGTCAACTGGGGCGTTGCTGGCCGTATGGCAATCGCCTGGCTGGTCACCTTCCCCGCGGCCGGTATCGTCGGCGCTCTTGCCTGCGCGCTGGCAAAAACCGGCGTCTGGGGAACCGTGGCAACGGTTGTCATCGCCGCGTGCGTCGCGTTGATCATCTTCCGCCTTTCGAAGCGCAATCCGGTCAACAGCGGCAACGTCAACGATAGCCACGAGGTGAACATCAACGCCGAAAAGACTCGCATGGTTCAGCCTCAAGCTCAGGCTGCGTAAGGAAGGTAGAACATGATCACGACTGAAATCATTAGCTTCGCCACCGTTCTATTCACCGCGGTTTGCGTCGCAAGCCTTATCAGCGTTCTGTATGCCTGGGGTTTGCGCATGTGGGCCGACGGCTCGGTGGATGCCCAGGGCAACGCTCATCTGCTGCACCGAGTGGTCTCTGTGATCTGCTTCACTGCCTGCGTCTCGATCGTCTTATTCGCCCTCTGGCTTATGATTCCCATGTTCCACTAGGATTTTGACCTGGGGAAATATAGGAGCATATCCTAAAATATCTCAAGTCCTCTCATTGTTTGCAACATAGTCCTCTTTGAATGCGTCGACCACGAGCCGTTCATCTGCCCAGAAGCAGTGCCTTTCTGTCACCCCCGGTAGCTTGTGGCACATAATGAGTTCGCGTGTTTGAGGATGCATTCTCTAGCGCCTCTCGGCTATAGCGCGTCCGAGGGGCGCATGTTTTGCGGCCTTGCAAATTTATTGTTCGCACCGGCTTTCCATGTCGTTTGCTGCGTGCCTCCCGCGAGGCTGAGGTTGCTCAGCGGGCCGTTGCCTCTGCTCGCCAATCAGATGGGTCTAGTGCGAAACGAGCTTCCTGTAGCGCCTCTAGCTGCGTGCGATTTGCGGATGCGCTAAGATGCGCTGCCTTTTTGCTCTTCATGTTGCGCGGCTCCTGGGGCCTTCTTAGGCATATGGTAGCGCATGGAATCACTCGTTGATCACGAATGATTCCATAATCGGACCCATTTTCATGTCGTTCAATACCTTTGCCATGATTTTGTGATCGATGCCCCTTGCTAACTCCGGCATTATTTTTAGATAGTCCGCCAAGAAGCTCACGTACTCTTCCTTTGACAGCACCAGCTGCAGCTCTTTGACCACGTCGCCGATTGCCGTGTCGGAAGAAGGCGCGACTCTTGCGCAGTACAATCTTTCATCGTGGGCGCATATGTTGCGAAAATCCTTGATGTGATCGTACACCAAGCGCAGTTTTCTTTGGCTGATGCGAATCGGTTTCGCATGGCAGCTAGCGTATAGCTTTGAGAAGGTCTTAGCTACATCGTTTCGAACGGACTCTGGCTGGAAGCAGTAAAACTTGAACGCTTGCCCTAGCGTCATGTACTTCATAATCACCCAGACTGGCACCTCGTCATGATTCGATACATAATGCTGCAGGTAGAGTTTGTGTTTTGGCTGCCTTCGCGGGTTTCTGCCAAGAGCAGTTTCGAAATCCGAGATAAGTCTGGTTACCTGGTGCTTTTCTGCATCGTAGTTAGCAGGGTCCAGGTAAGGCTCGCGTTCTCCCGTGTGGGCTTGAGAAAAACAATGAGACGCGATGGTCTTCAACGTTTCCTCGGCAATGGAAAAACGGCCGAACAGAAGAAGCCTTAACGCTCGGTCAAATCGGAATAAGCTGTAAATATCTGAAAACTTCGAGCCTGGCGAGTATCTGTCGTCACCCGCCGCGGCGGTTGCCGCTTTGTCGATGAAGGGTGCTTTGTAACCGTTGATAACAGAGTAGTATCCCTCGCGCAATAGAATTCCGGGCGTGTTATCGTCCGTCATCATCCCTCGCGATTCGATTAGCTCAATTTGCTCCTCAATGGTCTTGAACGGTTTGTCCATGATCCCCCTATACAAGAAAACCGCCTTTCGGCGGTTTTCTTGGATTGCGGCGGACGTACCGTTTCGCAACCTCATCACGCCGAATACTCTACCTTCATTTATTCCGAATGTCAAAACCACATAGCGCTTCTTTCGGTTGGCAAATTGCTTTTCCGTTTCGAGGCGCAATGCGTTCGCTCGGTTCTCGACAGCGGCATAAGCCCGTCTGTAGCTTGAATTCCCTTGTTGTTCGCCGCCCTTATAAGTCAAAGGGTCGCTAACCCGGTAGGCTAGCGACCCTTCTAGTCCCCGCCTCACTTAGAGTCCACGGGGCCGTATCAGTAGCGTTACTTTATCGTCCTTAGCGTTTTCGGTCAAGCGTACATTTTGCGTGCGGTCAAATCGGCGATTGCAGTTTTCCTTTCGAAAACAATCTTTACCGGAGTGCTAGTTGTGGCTCAGGGTATGTTCGAGGGTGTAGGTGCTCTTTGATGTGCCCTTCGCGGCAGATTTACAGGGTTTTTACTGCTCAAGTGGGTGGTGCTGGTGTTTAATGAGACTTGCCGAAGGCTTGCGAGCGGTTGCGAAACGCTCGTCGGGCAAAGCGCTCAGGTTCCACTAATCAGCGATTGCGGATAGGTGCTTTTGGCGGGTATCATCTTCTGACCGATATCCGAATGCGATTACTTCGTTAGGAGTTGCAATGGGAAGCATTTTGGTAGGCATTGACGGCAGCGATCGCGGGCGTCGCGCCCTTGATTGGGCGGTGCGATTCGCTCGCGTGGTCGGCTACGACGTCCATATGCTGGCGGTCATCGACGAGGCGATTGCCAACAAAGCCGGGGTAAGCGTCGAAACCATCACCGAAACCGCAACGGCGGCACTTGAGAAGAAACGTCAGGCAGCCCTGGAAAGCTATCCCGATATGCATATCCAGGCCAGCGTCTCGGTTGGCGACATCGTCGGCGTGCTCGCCGATTCCGCGGCCATGCATGACCTCATCGTGCTGGGCAGCCACCATGGGCACACCATCGGCGAAACCATCGGCGGCGCGAAGGGCCTGCGCGTGTCCGTGTCCACCAGCGTTCCTACCGTTGTGGTGCCCGCTGACTGGGATGCGAAGCAGCAGGGCTCCGGGATCGTCGTGGGCGTCGGCCCCGACGAGGCGGTCAGCGCTCGCGCCATCGACTTCGCCGCGCGCGCGGCCGTAGCATTCGAGCAGCCGCTTGAGCTGATCAGCGCCTGGGGCGTTCCCGCGTGGCTTGAGCGCACCGCGGAATCCATGGGCGGCGGCTTGACGCCTGTTGGCGAACAGCGCCAGGCCGAGCTCGACCGTCAGCTCGGTCGCCTTGCCTATGAATATCCGGGGTTGCAAGTTACGGGTCGCACCGTTGAGGATTCCTCGCCCTCCCGTGCCCTTATTGAAGCCAGCAAGGAAGCATCCATGCTGGTCATGGGCACCAACTCGCGCAATGCGTTGGGCCGCACGCTGTTCGGCAGCGTCACGCACAGCGTGCTTTTGAACCTGAAGGTGCCGACCATCATCGTCCCTCAGGCATAAGCGCTCCGCAACATATTCGATGTCGCATCTCCCCATAGCGGCATCCCCCTCCATACGGAAACCGGCGCCCTCGAGCGCCGGTTTCCGTTTCTATAGGGTTTTGCTTTCTACGCCGTCCAGTCGCGGCGGATCTGCTCCCATTTCGCGTCGCGGCCGGCTTCGACCTGCGCGATCTCGTCGTCGGTGAGCGCGCGGAACCTGCCCTGGCGGCGAAGGTACGCCTCCACGCTGGCGAACTCGCGCGGGTTCCTGCTGAGTTTGAACTGCCCGCCCGGCACGTCGCTGACCTGGGGTCCCTCGTACTCGGCCAGGTACCACAGGCCGCAATCCACGATATCGCGCGCCACGTCCACCATGTCTGCCTCGGGGCAGCCCCAGCCGGTGGGGCACGGGGCGATCACGTGGATGAAGCGCGTGCCGCGGATGTCGCGGGCGCGTTCCAGCTTGCGCAGAAAGTCGGGCAGGTACCCCACGCTCGCCGTGGCCGCATAGGGAATGCCGTGCGCGGCAACGATTTCGAACACGTTCTTCTTCTGCGTCAGGCACCCGTGCGCGTTGCGCCCGGCCGGCGTGGTGGTGGTCTTCGCGCCGAAGGGCGTCAGCGAGCTCTTCTGGATGCCCGTGTTCATGTACGCCTCGTTGTCGTAGCAGATGTAGAGCACGTCGTCGTTGCGGTCGATGGCGCCCGAGAGCGCCTGCAGGCCGATGTCGGCGGTGCCGCCGTCGCCGGCGAAACCAACCACGGTGCAGTCGTCGGGTTTGATGCCCTGCGCCCGCAAACCTGACTCGATGCCGGTGAGCACGCTCGCCGTCGCCGCAAAAGGCGTGATCATCGCGTTGTTGGCGAACGAAAGTTGCGGGAAATTGAAGCCGACGGCGCTCATGCAGCCCGCCGGCAGCGCCGCCACCGCGTTCGGGCCGAGCACCTTGAGCGCCGCGCGGACGGCAAGCGATCCGCCGCATCCGGCGCAGGCCTTGTGCCCGAAGAAGAACTCGTCATCGGGCAGGGTCTTCGCGTTCAAAGCCATAGCTATCGGCCTCCTTCCGCATCGGTCGCGCACGCACCTTTGCGCACGCCTTCAGAGTCGCCGCCCGCAGCGGCCGCCCCGCAACCTTCGCAGCAGGGGTTGCCGAACTCGTCGGCCACGGAGTCGACGCCCAAAAAGCCCACGCGCGGGCAATCCTCGGGCGCGATACGTCCCTCGGCGATCTGGGAAAGCACCTCGAACATGCCTCTCATCTGGGCCTGCGTGATGTCGTCGCCGCCCAGGCCGCCCACGAAGTTCACCACGGGCACGGAGTTGCCCTCCTGCTGCAGCGCGGAGCATACGTTGGTCATGACCGTGCCTTCCGCGCCGAAGCTGACATCCTTCTCCAGCACTCCGACCGCCGCCGTGCCCGCCAGGGCCGCGACGATCTGCTGCGCGGGGAACGGGCGCATGTAGCGGATGCGCAGCAGGCCCGCCTTCACGCCCTGCGCGCGCAGCTGCGCCACGCGTTCGCGCGCCAGGCCGGCGATGGACCCTAGCGTGACCAGAACGATGTCGGCATCGTCGCAGTCCACGGCTTCGATCAGCCCCGGGTAGCTTCTGCCGAAAACCTCGGCGAAACGCGCCTCCGCGCGCTCGACGGCGTCTGCTGCCGCCAGCATGCCTTCGTGCGCGGAGTGCTTGAAGTAGCGGTTGAACTCCGGTCCCGCCGAGTAGCCGATGTTGACGGGGTTTGCGAAGTCGAAGCGGTTGCCCGCGCCGTCGTAGGGCGGCAGGAACGCGTCGGCCTGCTCCTGGTCGGGAATGTCCACGCTTTCATAGGTGTGCGTGAGCGCAAAACCGTCCAAGTTCACCATGAACGGCGTGCGGACCTCGGGGTCCTCGGCCACTGCATAGGCCATAAGCGCCAGGTCGAGCGCCTCTTGGTTGTCCTGCGCGTACGCCTGCACCCAGCCGTGATCCAGCAGCGCCAGGCTGTCGCGTTGGTCGCCGTAGATGTTCCACGGCAGCGCGGTGGCGCGGTTCGCGTTCATCATGACGATGGGAAAGCGCCCGCCCGCGGCGTAGGTCAGGCACTCGGCCATATACAGCAGGCCCTGGCTTGACGTCGCCGTGAACGTGCGCGCGCCCGTGGCCGACGCGCCGATGGCGCACGACAGGGCCGAATGCTCGCTTTCGACGTGCACGTATTCGGCCGCCAGCTGGCCTTCCTCGACCATCTCGGAAAGGCGCTCGACCACGACGGTCTGCGGCGTGATGGGGTAGGCCGAGATCACCTGCGGCCGCGCCAGGCGCACGCCCTCGGCGAACGCCTCGTCGCCGGATAGAAAACGCTTCATGCTCATCACGCCTCCTTCGCGTTCGCTTCGGGCGCCATGGAAAGCGCGTCGAACTTGCAAGCGGCGGCGCAAACCCCGCAGCCTTTGCAGAAATCAAGGTCGATATCCACTGAAACGCCCGCCTTGTTCTGGCCGGCAACCTTGAAGATGGCGCCGTCCGGGCAGTACAGGTAGCACTGCAGGCAGCTCGTGCACGCATCCGCGTCGAGCACCGGGCGCACGTTGCGCCAACCCGCGTTGACCTGCGTCAGGTAGCCCGCCGTGTAGCAGGTTGTGTCGGCGTAGGCGAAAGGCTCGGGAACGGTGGCGAACAGCTGCGGCATATGGGCTGCCATAGAATGCGCTGACCGGTGCAAACCGGTTACCGGCTCCGCCGTATCGCACGGATGACCTGCGAATTCGCCGCTAGCAGCTTCCTCATGCCCGATAACGTCGGCCTGCTGGACCAGCGAGATGGCGCGCTCGACCACCTTGATGTTGCCCTCGTGCAGCTTCGCGGGCATGTACTGGCGGATCGCTTCCTCCACGCTTTCGCGGTCCACGCAATCGGCAAGCTGCGCCAAAGCGCCCAAAAACACCGTATTGGGGATGGGCCGGCCTAGGATCTCGGTGGCAAGGCCGTCCGCGTCGATGGCCAGCAAGCGCGGATCGTCCAGCGCCTCGGCGGTGTTCACCAGGCATATGCCGCCCGGCTTCAACTCGCGCTCCCAGCTGGGCGCCAGCAGCGTTCCGTCCAGGTAGATCACGAAATCCGCTTTAGAAACGGCGCTTCGGTCACCGACTTGCACCGTATCGATCTTGGTGAACGCGCGCATGGGAGCGCCGCGTCGTTCGGGGCCGAACGAGGGGAACGCAAGCGCGTGCCGTTTGCCGTCAAGCGACGCCGCCGCGCCCAGAAGCCGAGCGGCGGTGAAGGCCCCCTGTCCGCCGCGGCCATGCCAAAGCACTTCTATCATGTGAAACCTTTTCCCGTCTTGGATACGCCGTTCCATCATACGCCAGGCTTTTGCCCGGCACCCGGCGGGCCCGGCGTCTGCCCGCAAAACGCCGAAAAGGGGACGAGTGCGCTCGTCCCCTTCAAGGTCGCAAAACCGCGTTTCCTAGAACTTGGCGTAGCGTTCCAGGTTCTTCTCGAGCGTCGCCACGAAGCGCGCCGCGGTGCCGTCGAGCTGCGCGCCCTTCTTCTTCAGGTAGCCCAGGCGCAGCGTGACGTCCGCGTCAAGCGGCACCGTGCGCAGCTGCGCGCCGTCGGAGATGCCCACCAGGATGCCGGAGGTGACCGTGTAGCCGTTGAGCGCCACGATCAGCTCGGAGAGGCTGGCACGGTCGGTGGTGGCGATGGACTTGGCGCGCGGCTGGTCGCCCAGCGCCTCCTCGAAGAAGGCGGCTGGAGCGTCTTTGCCCTGGTCAAAGTAAATGTAGGGATAATCAGCCAGCTGCTCGAGCGTCAGGCTGGACGCGTTGACCAGCGGGTGGCTGGCCGGCAGCGCCACGCGCGGGGCCGATTCGACCAGCTGCACGAACTCAAGGCCGGCGGCGTCGAAGGCCGCATCAAGGTCCGCAGCGGTCGCGGAGGTCTC
Organism: uncultured Senegalimassilia sp.; assembly: GCF_934630535.1. Lineage (GTDB taxonomy): Bacteria > Actinomycetota > Coriobacteriia > Coriobacteriales > Eggerthellaceae > Senegalimassilia. The sequence goes on along the minus strand of NZ_CAKTVU010000002.1, from coordinate 138,983 downwards.
GAACACCACGCCCAGCTCGCTTTCGCCCGACGCAACGTCGTCGATGACGCCCTGCGTGGTGCGGTCGCGGAACGCGTAGTTATAGGAGTCGCCGCCCAGCGCCAGCACCGTGTGCGCAAACGTCTGGACATTGAACAGGTAATGCTGCCCGGAAACGGAGAAATCGTATGCCATGGGAGATCCTTTCGCTTAATGCCGCTTCCCGCAAAACCCTTCGCGGGAAGCGGCCGATGTAAACCAGGGAGTTTTGCGCCGCCGCTTACTTGGCGCTGTCGCGCTCGTCGATGAAGCGCTTGGCCTTGTGCTCGCTGGAGGTGCCCAGCTTGTCGGCGTCGAACACGATGACCTTGGCCGGACGCACGCCCGTATGGGCTTTCAGCGCCGCCTCGACGCGCTTGGACACCTGGTCGTAGGGCTCGTCGCTGCCGAGCGCGCGCTCGACGGACACCTCGTAGCGGGTGGTGAAGTTCTCGTCGTACACGCGGATGGAGTACTCGCCGGTCAGGCCCGGCTCCTTGCGCACGACGTACTCGACGTCGGAGGGGAACACGTTCACGGCGCCGACGATGAACATCTCGTCCTTGCGGCCGGTCACGTGGATGCGGGCGTGGGTGCGGCCGCAGCTGCACTTCTCGGTGGAAACGTAACCGATGTCGCCGGTGCGGAAGCGAATCATCGGGCGGGCCTTCTTCATGAGCGTGGTGTAGGTCAGCTCGCCGGTGCTGCCGGGCTCGAGCACCTCGCCGGTGACCGGGTCGACGGTCTCAACGAGGATCTGATCCTCAACGATGTGCAGGCCGTCCTTCGCCTCGCACATGGCCGCGCAGGCGCCGTAGATGTCGGACAGGCCGAAGAAGTCGACCACGTTCGCGCCCCACAGCTCCTCGATGCTCTCGCGGGTGGATTCGATGGAACCGCCCGGCTCACCTGCGACGATGATGGTGCGGATGCTGAAGTCGTTGCGCGGGTCGAGGCCCTTCTCCTTGATTTTCTGGCCCAGGGTCCAGGCGTAGGAGGGGCTGGTCCAGATGATGGTGGGCTGGTACTGCTTCAGCACGAAGATCAGGCGGTCGGAGGGGATGGCGCCGGCCCAGATGGCAAGCGCGCCCAGGCGCTGCGCGCCGATGACGTCGGGGCCGCCGACGTACAGGGCGAAGTTCAGGCCGTGGACGTAGCGGTCGTTGGGGCGCATGCCGGCCTGCCAGAACAGTCGGGCCTCGGTGTCCTGCCACAGGTCGAAGTCCTCCTGCGTGAAGGGGCTGACCGTGGGCACGCCGGTGGAGCCGGAGGAGGTTGCCATGAACACGACGTCCTCCTCGGGCACGCTGCACAGCTCGCCGAAGAAGCTGCCCACGTGCTGGGTGTCGCGCTCGGTCTGCTTGTTGATGAAGGGGAACTTCGCAAGGTCGTCGAGCGTCTTGATGTCGGAGGGCTTCACGCCGGCGGCGTCGAAGCTGCGCTTGTAGTAGACGGTGTTGTCGTAGGCGTACTGCACCATGGTCTGCAGGCGCTCGAGTTGCAGCTGCTCAAGCTCGGGGCGCGGCATGCACTCGATTTCCGGATCGTAGTACTTCTGGTCGTACGGGATGTTCTTCTTTGCCATGATGCGTTGCTCCTTGGATCGCGTAGTGCCGGCGGGCGCTTCGTCCGCCGTGGTTTTGCTGTTCGTATTGAACCACCGAATCGCCCGGTATTCAACGTAGGTTACTAGGATATTTATCGATGGGTTGCTATCGGTCAAAACGATAACAGGGCTGACCTGGGAATATATGGCGAAGGAAGGGGCGGGGAAGGGGAAGCCGGCAGGAAGAAGTGCGATGTTTGCCGGGGCTACCTACAGTTTTACATGGTCAGCGGCAGGCGGATGCACCAGCGACCCTCCTTCGCCGCCTGGTCTTTCCGCCGGCGCGTGCGTTGCCCGGGCGCCGGCGTCCCCTTCGCCTACGGCCTTTTCGCTGCCTACTCCCTTTCCGCCAGCTCACGCAAAAGTTCGATTTCGGCTGCGTAGCCGGGCAGTTCGTTGGGGGTTTCCAGGATGAAAGGCAGGTCGCGAAGCGCGGGGTGCGTGACGATGCGCTGGAACGCGTCGACGCCGATGAAGCCCTGGCCGATGCACTCGTGGCGGTCCTTGTGAGCCCCGCAGGGATTCTTCGAGTCGTTGATGTGCACGGCGCGCAGGCGGTCAAGGCCGATCACGCGGTCGAACTCGTCGAGCACGCCGTCCAGGTCGTTCACGATGTCGTAGCCGCCGTCGTGGATGTGGCACGTGTCCAGGCACACGCCCATGTGGTCGGCAAGCTCCACGCGGTCGATGATGGCGGCCAGCTCCTCGAACGTGCGGCCCACCTCGGTGCCTTTGCCCGCCATGGCCTCCAGCAGCACCGTGGTGGTCTGCTCGGGGCGCAGCACCTCGTTGAGCAGGCCCGATATCAGTTCGATGCCCGCTTCCGCACCTTGCTTCACGTGGCTTCCCGGATGGAAGTTGTAGTAGTTGCCGGGCACGGATTCCATGCGCACCAGGTCGTCGGCCATGCATTCCAACGCGAACTCGCGGGCGTGCGGCTTGTCCGAGCAGGGGTTGAGCGTGTAAGGCGCATGCGCAACCAGCGGGCCGAAGTTGTGCTCGGCCATCAGCGCGCGCAGTGCTGCGGCGTCGGCGGGGTCGATGGCCTTCGCCTTGCCACCGCGAGGGTTGCGCGTGAAGAACGCGAACGTGTTCGCGCCGATGGAAAGCGCGGTTTCGCCCATGGCCAGAAAGCCCTTTGACGTTGACAGATGGCAACCGATGGTCAGCATATCGGCCCTTTCTCTATTTGCGAACTTGCGTGAACTGCGGAAACGGTGGTTTGAGGTCCCGATGTCGGGTCCGGGCTCGGTGGGTCAGGCGTTTGAGGGATTCGGGCTTGGGGCTTGGGAGCCCGCGGCCGAGGTCCCAAGCCCCAAGCCCCAAGCCTGTGGACTGCGGGTTCTTGGGGTTGCAGCCTAGACCCGAGCCGGGTTCAGGCTCAGCGGGGCTGGGCCCGGCATCTGCTTGCCCGGCGTTACCAGAGTCCTAACATGTGCTGCGCCGCCAGGCTTGTGCACGCGATGGCAACCCAGCATGCCGCGCCTAGCACGATGGGCTTCGCGCCCGATTTCACCAGGCCGACCACGTCGGTGTTCAGGCCGATGGCCGCCATAGCTACCACGATGAAGAACTTGCTGAGCGTTTTGAGCGGCGCGAAAACGGCCGGGTCGATGCCCGCGGCGCTGGCACCTGTGGCCACCAGGGAGGCGCACACGAACAGCACGATGAACGTGGGAAGCGCGCGTTTCAGGCTGAAACCGCTGGTGGAAGCCGCATCCGCGCCGTTTTGCGCGGCCTGCTTGCGCTCGCGTGCGGAAACCCACAGCGCCAGCGCGAACGTGATAGGGATGATGGCCAGCGTACGCGTGAGCTTGACGATGGTGGCGTAATCGAGCGCGTTCGCGCCGGGGTGCATGCCGTCCCACACGGCTGCGGCGGCGGTTACCGACGACGTGTCGTTGACCGCGGTGCCCGCGAACAGGCCGAAGCCGTTATCGCTCAAACCTATAACGTCGCCAAGGGTGGGGAAGATGAGCGCCGCCAGCACGTTGAACAAAAACACCACCGATATGGCGTGCGCCACTTCCTGGTCGTCGGCCTTGATGACCGGCGCGGTGGCGGCAATGGCCGAGCCGCCGCAGATCGAGGACCCCACGCCGATGAGCGTGGCGGTGCGCCCGGGCACGTGCATCACGCGGCACAGCACGGCCGCGGTGATCAGCGACGCGGAGATGGTTGACAGGATGACGGGCAGCGACATGGCCCCCACCTGGGCCAATTGCGTCAGCGGCAATCCGAAACCCAGCAGCACCACAGCGGTTTGCAGGATCTTCTTCGACGCGAACTTGATGCCCGGCCCCGCAGCCCCCTTCTCCTTCCAAAACGTGCCGATGACCATGCCAAGCAAAATTGCGAACACGGCGCCGCCCACCAGCGGCACCGCCTGGCCGAGAAACCAGCAAACGACGGCGATAAGGGCGCTTACGGCAATGCCGGGCGCAAGGGTTTTGATGCGGGACATGAGGTGCTTTCTACGCGTAAGTTGTATGACGAGGTCAACTATAGCGCAATGTTCCGGTGAAGCTACGCGCCAGCGCGCGCGTCCGCCTGAAGAACATCGATGGCGATGTCCACGGCGTCTTGGATGCAGTCGGGGCAGGAGCGGATCGGCCCTGCGGGGTTGCCGATGCCCTTGAGCTCGGCACAGATGGTGGTGCCGTTTTGCGCTTTGAACCGCGCGCACATTTGATCGGCCAGCTGGTACGTGCCCATCTTACTGACGGGGTTTTCGCTACCGGTGCTTTTGACCCACCCGGCCGCCACGACGGCGCCCGACACCGCGCCGCAGGTTTCGGTATAGCCGCCCATGCCGCCGCCGAATCCCTCCATCAGGCGAAACGTCTGGTCAACGTCAAGCCCGATCGCCGGCGCCAACGTGCAAGCGACCGCCTGTGCGCAATTGAAGCCTTGCTCGAGATACGTCATCGCCTGCGTTTTGCACGCATCGTGGTCAAGTTCCAAGATCGCCTGTTTCGACATGGCAGTTCCTCTCCCCTCGGTTCGCCCTATTGTACATGCTCAGGTTCTGCAGCTTGTCGGCAGAAATGCGTTTAGGTTTGCGCAACGCGGTAAGCTGAGCGTGAACATAACGAAAGGGGAGCCCGCCATGAGCCACGAATCTTGCAATCTATCGGCAGATGAGGCGCTCGAGCGCCTGCGCCAGGGAAACGCCCGCTATCTGAACGCGAACCAAGCGCAAGGCGACGTGTCGCCGGAGCTGCGCCAACAGACGTTTCGCGAAGGTCAGCACCCGTACGCCATCGTGCTGGCGTGCTCGGATTCGCGCGTGATCCCTGAGGCCATCTTCTCGGCGGGCATCGGCGATCTGTTCGTTATCCGCGTGGCCGGCAACGTGGTGGACAAGCATCAGCTCGGCAGCATCGAGTACGCTGAGGACCACCTGGGCTGCAACCTGGTGGTGGTTTTGGGCCACACGTGCTGCGGCGCCGTCGACGCGGCCATGCACCACGAGCCCTACGGCACGGTGAAGTTCATCACCGACGAGATCGCCGACGCCATCGGCGACGAAACCGACGAAGCCGCAGCCTGCCTGGCCAACGTTGCGCACAGCGTCCGCCGCATCGAGGAAAGCCGCAAAGTTCGAACCGACGAAGCAGAACACGGCTTGCGGGTAATAGGCGCCCTCTACCGCACCGACACCGGCGAGGTCCAGTTTTTGGATTGATGGATGGAGAAGCCGGCCTCGGCGGAAGCTTCCATTACGTTTTGCCCATTTCGAGCTGATAAGCGTCCGGCTGAGGGCTTTGGCGCGGTGGCCTTGCAACGCTTTGCTTTCGTGCTTCCACGCGCCGCGCGGAATCAGTAGGGTTTCGGAGAGCTGCTGCCAAAAAACGCGCGAGTGCGTGTGGATGCGGGGATGCTGCGAGGTATTCGACGCAAAATTCTCGTTCAGCAAGCAGAATTGCATGGATTATGGCATACTATCAGGATACATTCTCGATAATAATTCGCCAGAACGCCCAACCCGGGGCCCTGAACACGCACTCGCGCGATTATTGGCAGCAAGTAGGGTCAACCCCATCGAAACGCAGATGTGCCCGCGAAATCCCGCGGGCACATCTGCGTTTTCGTTAGGTTGTCTGCGGACCGTTGGGCCAGCGGGGTGGTCATGCCTCACGAGCGGCCCGCATGAACGCACCTCCGTCCCCCTGTTCACGGGGGCTGCGAACCCATCATTCCTCGCAGGCGCCTTACGCTGCTTTCTCCTCCTGCTCGAGTTGGGTGCGGGCGTAGGCGATGGCGTCGTCGATGTTCGGGCGGAAGCGCTCCTCGCCGACCAGGTCGACGAAGCCGGCGCGGCGCATGGTCCTCATGGGCTGCTCGTTGGCGTGGCTGAAGATCAGCTGCACGCCGTTTTCCGCGCAGTATTCGTACAGGTTCTCCAGCGCGTTCATGCCCGTGGCGTCCAGCGAGGGCACGCCGCGCATGCGGATGATCAGGTACTTCGTGAAGTCCTTCACCGAGATGTCGGAGATGCGGTCGGTCATGCCGAAGAACATCGGGCCGTTGATTTCGTACACGCGCACGCTCTTGGGCAGCTCGCGCAGGTGCGTGACCTCGGAATCCTTGTCGCAGTAGTACGTCCAGCCCTTCACCTCGGTCTCCTCGGAGACCATCTTCATGAACAGCACCACGGTGATGAGCATGCCCACGGCAATGGCGGTGACCAGGTCGAACACGATGGTGAGCGTGAACGTCAGCAACAGCGTGGCCACAGCGCCGCGCGAGGCGGTGGCGCAAAGGTGGGCGAAGTTGCGCCAACCAGACATGTTGTAGGCCACTTGCAGCAAGATAGCGGCGATGGTGGGCATGGGGATGAGCGCGGCGTAGGGCATCAGGAACACCAGCACCAACAGCAACACCGCGGCGTGCACCATGCCGGCGATGGACGTGCGGCCGCCGCTTTTCACGTTGGCGGCCGTGCGCGCGATGGCGCCCGTGGCGGGGATGCCGCCGAACAGCACCGAGCCCATGTTGCCCACACCCTGCGCCACCAGCTCCATGTTGCAGCGGTGATGGCCCGAGATCATGGAGTCGGCAACCACGCACGACAGCAGCGACTCGATAGCCGCAAGGATGGCGATGGTGATGCCGTTGGCAAGCTCGTCGCGGAACAGGTCTAGGCTGAGCTGGGGAAATTGCAGCGTGGGCAGGCCCGCCTCGATGGTGTACAGGTCGCCGATGGTGTTGACCTGCAGGCCGAACGCGGGCACCATGGCGGCACCCGCGATGACGGCCACCAGCGAGCCGGGGATGCGCTTGGACACCTTCGGCCACAGCATCAGGATGGCAAGGCACACCACGCCCACCAGCGCGGCCTGCCAGTTCACCGTGGAGATGTTGGCCGCCAGGGCGCCGATCTTGTCCGTGGTCTCGACGGTGGTGGTGCCAGCGGGGTACATCAGCCCCAGCAAATCCTTGATTTGGCCGATCACGATGGTCACCGCGATACCTGCGGTGAAGCCGGTGGTGATGGTGTAGGGAACGAAGCGGATGAGCGTGCCGAGCTTCAGCAGGCCCATGAGCACGAGCATCACGCCGGCGATGATAGTGGCCGCCACCAGGCCCTCCATGCCGTCGGTGGCCACGATGCCCGCCACGATGGTGGCGAAGGCGGCCGTGGGGCCGGAGATCTGCACGCGGCTGCCGCCCAAGAACGCGATCAGGAAGCCCGCGACGATAGCGGTGTAAAGGCCCTGCTCAGGGCCTACGCCCGACGCGATGGCCAGCGCGATGGAAAGCGGCAGCGCCACCACGGCCACCACCACGCCCGAGACGATGTCCTTCGGAATCTGGCGGCGCAGCTCCTCTTTGCTGGAGTGCTTGATGATGCTGAATAATATGGGCTTGATCTTGTCTCGCTGCATGGCCTTCGTTTCGCGTCGTGATGGTCGGTTTCAAAACTCCTGCAACGCGACCCGCCGGCGATGGAGACGACAAAGCCCCAACCGGGCCGTTTCCCCGGATGGAGCGTGATGTGTCTTCAGATTGTACGGCATGCCTAGCCGCAAGAGGGTGTTTATGGTAACGCCTTCGAGCCGCACAGCTCTCGACCACACAAAATCGCCAGCATGTGGGGGAACACGAACGAAAACGATGCCGGCGCCGGCGCGGCGATCGGGCATGCTTTAGAGTGACGCAAACGAAACCACGTTAGATGCTGGAAATGGAGGGAATCGACCTGCATTTGCAACCATGCAAGCAAGCCCAATGACTCCCGATGTCTTCCGTCAGGTTCAGATCCTGTTTGGCCGTGCGTTCCGAGTCGCGAGGCTGCTTCTCGTTAAGCTGGGTTGCGCCTTATAATCTGGTCATAATGCTGGTCAGAGTGTAAGGAGGTTCGCGTGGCCGCGCTGACCATTGACCTTGCGGAGGTCGAAGCCGACTTTTCCCGTGTAGCGACGGAGGTGAACAGGACCAACAAGCCGGTCATCGTTCTGAAGAATAACGAGCCTTGGGTGATAATCCAGCCGGCCAAGGCAGAAGCATTAGCCGTTGACGTAGCCGCCGACTTCATGGACGAGTACGCCGACGTGTTCGAGGAGCTTGCAAAATGAGCTTCCGACCCATCACCAAAGAAGAGGCTCTCGCGATACATTCTGCCGTGGTTGCCAGGTTCGGCGGAATCGATGGCGTACGCGACGAGGGGCTTTTGGAGTCCGCGCTCGCGCAGCCGTTTCAGTCTTTCGCCGGCATCGAGCTGTACCCGACTGACGTGGCCAAAGCCTGCAGATACGCTTACGGCATCATCAAAGACCACCCGTTCGCCGACGGCAACAAGCGAACCGCCACCGCCCTCATGGGCACATACCTCAGGTTGTCCGGGTGCGAATTCAAGCCATCCCATGCCGAGCTTCTTAAAGCCATGCTCGGTACTGCCGATGGCACATGGGACTTCGAACCGCTGGTGGAGTGGGCGCAAACCGTTGAGGGTTAGCCGCAACGGATGAATACGCACCGCTCGCTTCACCCCTCTCCCCGATCACCCCTCCCGCGCATCGCGCCATTCGGTGGGGGAGACGCCGGTTGCCTGCTTGAACGCCTGCGAGAACGCCGAAGGTCGTGGCCAACCCAGGCGCGCCGCCACGTACGCAACCGAATCGCCGCTTGCAAGCAGGACCTTTGCGCGTTCGATTCGGCGCGTCTTCGCGTATCGCCCGATGCTTTGCCCCGTCTCGCGCGAGAACGCCGCGCATAGGTGCGAGCGGCTCACGAACAGCATGCTCGCAAGCTCGTCGAGGCCGGGCGCGCGTCCCTCGTCGAGCATGCGCTCGATGGCGGCCTGCGCCTCAAGGGCAAGTCCGCCGCACTCGCGCGACGAAGCGCCGCACCGCGTGCTTCCGTCACCGGCACATGACGCGGCAAGCTCAGCCACCATCTGCTCGACGCGCGCCTGGATAAGCAGCGCCGAACCCGGCCGATATTGCGGCCCGGTGCCCAGCAGCGCCGACATGATGATGCGCGATTGCGCCTCGCCCCACGCGCGCCCGAACCGCTCGAACATGCCCGAGAACGCGCCCGGCCAGCGCAAATTGAGCTCCTCGAAAAACTGTGGAAGAAAGCAGATGCAGCGCGACGAATACAGGCCTCCCCGGCGCAGCGTGCCGGAAAACGAGCCTGCAGGCTGCACGAACGAGTACAGCGATCCGTCGAGCAGCGCGCGCGGCCGGTCGATCATCCGCGGCATGGTGGCCTTCGAATCCTCCGACACCATGCACACGCACGCATACGCGCTCTCGGGCGACTCGACCAGCGCCATATCGCGCTCCATATACACCTCGTGGCTGAACGCGATGCAGAAATCCCCGACGGGCATGCCCCACGCCGACCCTCGGCCCCACGTGCTCCGACTCGTGCCCGACCAGCCCTCGCCGTTGCGGCGGACGACGATCCCGAACTGCTCGAGCTGCGGCTCGTACAGCGAGCGAACCGCGCGCGGGATGGCGTTGTAGGCGGAAACGTCGGTCATTCGGATTCGTCTTTCATTGTTTCGGTTTCGTGCACGCGCTCAGCGGGAATGTTTGCCAAGGCTTCCTTGCATGATAAGTTACGCGAAGATAACTAGCAAGGGGCATTCCGCGCTGGCAAAACGCTCAAAACGCGTCGCGCAAAAGCCCCAAGAAGGGAAGCAACGATCATGGACGAAGAAGCAGCCCACCCAACACCTCGTCAAAACGTCGGTGAAGCCGCCGACCCGCCGGCAACCCCCGCACCCACTCCCAGCCGCAAACGCAACGACATCGCCCAGCTCCTCGACTTCGCGGGCGGCAGAAAGCCGCTCACGTACCTCGGCCTGGCGCTCAGCGCTTTATCGCAGCTGCTCGGCTTCGTGCCCTACATCTGCATCTGGCTTGTCGCGCGCGACCTCATCGAAGTCGCGCCGAACTGGCAGGCTGCGCAAGGCATCGCCGCTTACGGCTGGTGGGCCATCGGCGGCGCGGTCGCCTCGATCGCCGCCTACTTCCTCGCGCTCATGTGCACGCATCTGGCCGCGTTCCGCACGGCGTCGAACATGCGCAAGCAAACCACCGAGCACCTCATGCGCCTGCCGCTCGGCTACTTCGACACGCACGCCACCGGCGAGCTGCGCCGCGTGATCGACGGCTGCGCCGCCAGCACCGAATCGCTGCTCGCGCACGTGCTGCCCGATGCGGCGGGTTCGATCGCCATGGTGGTCGGCATGCTCGCGCTGCTGTTCGCCTTCGATTGGCGCCTTGGCCTTGCGTGCCTGGTCCCGGTCGCGATCTCGATCTGCTGCCTCATGACCATGATGACCGGCAAGGGCATGGAGTTCATGAAAAGCTACATGGGCGCGCTTGTGCGCATGAACGAAACCGGCACCGAATACGTGCGCGGCATCCCCGTGGTGAAGGTGTTCCAGCAGACGGTGCACTCCTTCAAGGCGTTCCACGACGCCATCGCCGATTACGCGCGCATGGCGCAGGATTACGCGGGCACGTTCTGCCGAAAACCGCAGGTCCTTCAGCTGTCGGTGCTCAACGGCCTGGTGGTGTTCCTGCTTCCCGTGGCGCTCATCCTGGCGCCGGGCGAAGCGGATTTCCCCGGCTTCGTGGCCGACTTCGCCTTCTACGCCATCTTCTCGGCGGTCATCCCCACGGCCATGGCGAAGCTCATGTTCATGAGCGAGGCGTCGCAGATGGCGGGCGACTCCCTCGGCCGCGTGCGCGCGATCTTGGAGGCGAAGCCGCTCGAGGCCCCCGCGAACCCGCGCCCCATCGAAGGCGGCGACGTGTGCTTCGAGCACGTGTCGTTCGCTTACGAAGGCGCCGAAGCCAACGCGCTCGACGACGTCAGCTTCGAAGTCCCCGCCGGCACGACCCTTGCGCTTGTCGGCCCGTCGGGCGGCGGCAAGTCGACGTGCGCAAGCCTGGTCCCGCGCTTCTGGGACGCCACTGCCGGGCGCGTGCTCGTCGGCGGCGTGGACGTGCGCGACGCCGACCCGCACGAGCTTATGGACAAGATCGCGTTCGTCTTCCAAACCAATCAGCTGTTCAGCCAAACGCTCGAGGAAAACGTGCGCGCAGCCAGGCCCGATGCCACGCGCGGGCAGGTGCTGGCCGCGCTGCGCGCCGCGCAATGCGACCAGATCGTGGCGAAGCTGCCGCAGGGCATCGACACGCGGCTGGGCGCCGGCGGGGCGTACCTGTCGGGCGGCGAAGTGCAGCGCGTCGCCCTCGCCCGCGCGATCCTCAAGGACGCGCCCATCGTGGTGCTCGACGAGGCCACGGCGTTCGCCGACCCCGAGAACGAGGCCCTCATCCAGCGCGCGTTCGCGAAGCTGGCCGAGAACCGCACGGTGATCATGATCGCCCACCGGCTCTCGACGGTGGTGGGCGCCGACCAGATCGTGGTGCTCGACCAGGGCCGCGTGGCCGAGCGCGGCACGCACGCTGAGCTGGTCGAAGCCGGCGGGCTGTACGCCTCCATGTGGGCCGACTACGAGCAGGCCGCAAGCTGGAAGATCGCGGGCGCACAGGCGGAAGCGGTCACTATGAAGGGAGGTGAGGCATGATGTTCGCCTCGTTCAAGAAGAAGTACTTCCTTTCCGACAAGGGCATGTCAGGCGTGAAGCGCGGCGTGTTCTGGACGTGCGTCACGAACCTGGTCACCATGGCCGGCATGGCGTTTCTGTTCCTGGTGATGGACGGGTTCGTGAAGCGCCTGACCGAAGGCGCCGACCTGCCGGGCGCGGTGCCGTTCGCCATAGGCCTTGCGGTGTTCTTCGCGGCGCTGCTGCTGTCCAATTGGCAGCAGTACTACTACTCCTACTGCATCTACTACGAGGAATGCGGCAATCAGCGCATCGAGATCGCCGAGCGCCTGCGCAAACTGCCGCTTTCGTTCTTCGGACGCCGCGATCTGGCCGATTTGACCGAAACCATCATGGGCGACGTTCAGGTCATGGAGCACGCCTACAGCCATGTGCTCGGCGAGCTGTGGGGCGCCGTGATCTCGACGTCCATCGTGTTCGTGGGCTCGCTGTTCTTCTGCTGGCAGCTTTCGATCGCGGCGTTTTGGAGCGTTCCGGTGGCTTTTGCCCTGCTGTTCGCCACGCGCAAGCCGATGAAGCCGGTGTTTGAGCGCAATAGGATGGCGAAGCTGAAGGTGACGCAGGGCATCCAGGAGACGCTCGACTGCGTGCGCGAGATCCGCGCCACCAACCAGGAGCGGCACTACCTGGCGGGCCTGAACGCCACGATCGATGCCACCGAGCGCGAGTGCGCGAAGGGCGAGCTGACCAACGGCCTGCTGGTGAACACGGCGTACGCGATCTTGCGCCTGGGCATCGCCACCACGCTCATTGCGGGCGCGGCCCTTATCGCCGCAGGTCAGATCGACTTCATGGTCATGTTCGCGTACCTGTTGATGATCTCGCGCATCTACGCCCCGTTCGACCAGGCGCTCGCGCTGGTCAGCGAACTGTTCGCCTCCGAGACGTCGGCGGCGCGCATGCGCTCGATCATGGAGGAGCCCATGGCCTCGGGCGCGGCCGAGTTCGCGCCGGCGGGCCACGACATCGAGTTCGACCACGTGGCGTTCTCCTACGGCGCCGGCGACGACGGGCGAGCAGGGGAGCGCGTGCTGGCCGACGTGAGCTTCACGGCACGGGAAGGCCAGGTGACGGCGCTGGTGGGGCCCTCGGGCTCGGGCAAGTCCACGTGTGCGCGCCTGGCCGCGCGGTTCTGGGACGCCACGGGCGGCACGGTGCGCGTGGGCGGCGTCGACGTGTCCACGGTTGATCCCGAAACGCTGCTGCGCGATTACGCCATCGTGTTCCAGGACGTGCTGCTGTTCGACGACACGGTGATGGGCAACATCCGCCTTGGCCGCCGCGACGCCACCGACGCCGAGGTGCTTGCCGCTGCGCGCGCCGCGAACTGCGACGATTTCGTCAGCCGCATGCCGCAGGGCTACGACACGAAGATCGGCGAGAACGGCTCCAAGCTCTCCGGCGGCGAACGTCAGCGGATCTCGATCGCCCGCGCGCTGTTGAAGAACGCGCCCATCGTGCTGCTCGACGAGGCGACGGCCTCGCTTGACGTAGAGAACGAAACCAAGGTGCAATCTGCCCTTTCAAGGCTGCTAGCAGGCAAAACGGTCATCGTGATCGCGCACCGCATGCGCACGGTCGAAGCCGCCGACAAGGTGGTCGTCCTCAAAGACGGCCAAGTAGCCGAGCAGGGATCGCCCGAGCAACTAAAAGCAGCCGGCGGCCAATTCGCCCGAATGATAGCCCTGCAAAGGGAAGCCGAAACCTGGCAGCTGTGATCCGAGAAGCGGCGGGGCAAGCCCCGCCGCCGACGTGAACAGGGGACGGAGGTGCGTTCGCGCAGGGAAAACGGTGCAGCTGCTCTTCCATTATGCGATCCCCTGCCTTTACAAGGAATCCGCCATTTAGCCGATTCCTTGCGATCAAATCGGTAGTTTCGGCGGAAACAGCCTGTTTTCAATACAAGGAAGTCGCGAAATCGCAACTTCCTTGTATTAGCTGTGCTATGAACAGAGGGATGGAAGTGCGTTCACGCGAGGACGGTTATGCGCTTATGGGGTCGCCGTATTCTCGCGACATCGCGCTGCGGTTGACCACCCATTGCTTCCCGAACTTGCGAGCGTCAACTCCTGGGACGATCTTCCCGTATGCGATGGCCTTGCGCAGCGTCGACTCGCTCAGGCCCCACAGCTCGCTTGCGTCGGAGAAAGACATGAGACCATCGAAGGGGGTCACGACTTCCGTGCCCTCCTCCCAAAGCTCGTCGCAGGAGAGGTCGAGATCGTCATTCCAGATGATGCCGTAACCGCCCTGGTCGACAGCCACGCTGCCGAAGAGAGCCTCGTCCTCTAATGTCTTAAAAGCGGCAAAACGCTGCTCGAGGGGCCTGACGTCGTAAATCTTGGTGGTGCCGTTTGCGAACTGCACGCTCAGCTTCATATCGGGAAGAGCCGACACATCCTTTACCTTGTGGAACTTCATCGCATACCTCCTTAATCGAGAGGGTCAAGCTTCTTGAATTCCTGCGTCTCCCACATCTTTAGCAGTTCAATGCTGTGGATGCTGATCCATTCGCGCACCATATCGGCGGCGCGGGAGGGCAGGTAGCCGTCGATTGCTTCGCCTGTCCTAATATCAAAAGCGGCAGTGTCTTCTCCGTAAATCGCGTGAATGTGTGGAGGATTGTGCTCCGATCCCAAAAAGTACATTCGAATTACGATTCCGTAAAACCTTGCAAGTGTAGGCATTGAATCTCCTCTCAGCGTATCAATGGTATCACGGTATCGTGATATTGTCGAGCATCATTAAGGTGAATCGCGAAGGTCGGCTCTGTTTGCTGCCAAAAAACGCGCGAGTGCGTGTTCGGGGGGCTAGAGGTAAGTGCTCAGATAATTTGCTATTGAGAGCATATCCCGATAGTGAGGCGTAAATCTACGTATTTTAGCCCGTTGGGCGCAGATAATGCCCAGGATTGCCTAATAGCGTCCTCGCGCCTACACGCACTCGTGCACTTTTTGCCAGCAACCCTCCGTAACCCCTCCCAATCTTCAATCTACGTAGCTAATCTTCAGAAAATATTGAACATTACATTGAAACATTGAAGATTGCCGTCATTTAGAATGAACAGGCGAAGCAGCTCGCCCCGCTCGCCCCGCCTTCGCGTCCCATGCCCGCCTGCGCGCTCATACGCTATCATCAGCAGCGTCGTATACCTCGCGATGCTCCGGGCCTTGCTCGGGCGGTAAGGGATATCGGTGGACTTGCTATCCGTGTTCATCCAGGGACTGACGTTGGGCTTGGCGTATCTGGCGCCCATCGGGATGCAGAACCTGTTCGTCATCAACAGCGCCCTGAGCCATAGGCTTGGCCGCGCCATGGCTACCGCGCTCGTGGTGGTGTTCTGGGATGTCTCGCTGGCCCTGGCGTGCTTCTTCGGCGCCGGCGCGCTGATGAGCGCCGTCCCGTGGCTTAAGAACATCGTGCTGGGCCTCGGCGGCGTGCTGGTTATATGCATAGGTATCGGGCTCATCAGGTCGGAAGCGGACCTATCCTGCGACAAGGACGTGAACCAGCCCTTCGCGAAGATCATCCTGGCATCGTTTGTGGTGACATGGCTGAACCCGCAGGCCATCGTCGACGGAACCATCATGCTGGGCGCTTTCAGAGCCACGCTTCCTCCAGGCAGCGACCCGCTTTTCATCGCAGGTTTCGCAACTGCCAGCTTCGTATGGTTCAACGCCCTGGCCCTCATATCGAACCGCCTGGGCAGCAAAATCAACGTGCGCGTTCTCACGTGGGTGAACCGCATCTGCGGCATCGTGATCATCCTATACGGTCTCAAGCTGCTCAGCACTTTGGTGCAGCTGTAAGCGAAAGAGCTGGCGAAACAAGCGGCTATCGCGGAATCTGGCACGACGGCGCCTCCCGCTACTATATCGACGGAAATGCCGTCGAAAACGGCCGCGTCCTCGTTTTGCGCTACGACGAGACAACCGGCAAATACAGCGGCGAAGGGCTGAGATAACGCAGCGCGCCGCCAGCCAGCTACCTGGTTGCCGCTATCCGGACGCAAAGGGCGCACGAAGTCCTACATCGCGGAAACGCTGTACCTCACGGAGAACACGGTGCGCAGCCACGCGAAGCGCCTCTACACCAAGCTGGACGTGCATAGCAAGCAGGAGCTCATGGACCTGGTGGAGGCGTAAGCGGTAGCGTGCCGCAGGCGGGTTTCGGTACGATTTTGAGCTTTCTGAATCGGTTGGAGCGTTAAACGCTGCGGAAAATTCGGAATCGTGCCAGGGTGGCACGAAATGCAAGATTCCGGATACGGAAAGTCGGGAATCGTGCCACCCTGGGCGCTCAAGGCGTGTAAGGGTTGTGCCTTCTACCCGGCCAGCAAGGCGTTGTCGGCAAGCAAAGCGTCGACGATTAGCAAAGCGCTCGGCGGTCGGCAAATCGCCACGGCCAACAAGGCATCGACGGTCAACAAAGTGCTACGGCCGACAAGGCGCTCGGCAGCCAGCAAATCGTCATGGCCGACAAGGCGCCTGGCGGCATCGCGCTTTCACGACCTTGCACTCGATCGCGCGCAGCGGGCCACCCGCAAGGTGCAGAGGATAGCGCAAACGCCCGGCCCGTGTTCGCGGGCTGGGCGTTTGTGTTTAGGGTATATTCGATTCGCGCGTTACTTGCGTCTATCGAGCGGCTTCCGTTACGAAGCCACGTCCTCGCGGCGTGCCATGGCCTTCTCGTAGTCCTTCGTTCCCACGAACACCTCGTGCTTGTAGGGGTTGACGCCCAGCTTCTTAGCGCGGTAGGCCACGTAGCCCACGGCGGCCACGTTCGCGGCCAGCGCCAGCACGCTGATGACCAGGTTCACGTCGGGGTTGTTCACCGATTGCACGGCGAAGATAGAGTCGTTGGCGAACATGGGCACCACCTGGCAGAACATGCACCACAGGCTCAGCGTGTAGGTGCGGTTCTAAATCAGCGCAACATAAGGAGCTGGGAAGGTCAACCTTCCCAGCTCCTTATGCAAACGGGCCGTTCGCTATCAGCTCATTTTCCGACCGTTAGTCGTTGATGCCGGCTGCTTCCTCGAGCAGCTTGCTGTCGGTGTAGCTCAGCCAGCCGTCGGGCACGACTGCGTCGGTGTGGCACTGCGTGCAGTAGTTCACGCTGGCGCGGTGGGCCTTGTGGCACGTGGTGCACTTCTGCTCGCCGTGTTGCGGGGTGTGCGGGTTGATCTTGCCCATCCACGCCGTCTTCTTCTCCAGCTCGTCGCGGCCGTAGGGGTGGCAGCTCGAGTTCATGCAGAACTCGTCGGAGTTCTCAAGGCCGCGCGCCTCCACCAGCTGCGTGGCGGTGCGCTCGCCAAGCGGGCTGTCGTAGTTGCCCGACACCCATTCCATGCCCTCGGTCATCTGCTCGTCGAGCTGCGGCACGTGGCAGTCCATGCAGGTCTTGCCAACCTGGTTGTGCACGGCTGCCAGCATGCTGCCGGCGTCCTCCACCTCGTTGCCCCACTTGTCGGTTGCCGGCTCGCCCGGCGTTGCCTCGAACGTGGGCAGGTACGGGTCCATGGGATCGTGGCAGATGGCGTTGCAGAAGCTCGGCTGCTCATGCCACACCATGAACCCGGCGCCCGCCACCACCAGCACGGCCACGACGCAACCCAGCGTGATGCCCAGGCGCTTGCGCTTGTCGGTGCACTTTGCGGCAGGCTTGGCGCCCGCTTCCTGCGCCCCGACCATCTTCTCGTCGTTATCGCTCATTGCGTTTCCTCCTTCGTGCGCTGCTTTACGCGATGCCCAGGACGTTGCGCACGGCGATGCGGCCGAACGCGCAGCATTCGCCCAGGTTGCCGCCGCCGTTGTACATGTCGCACCACACGCTGCCGAACTCGCCGGCGCTGTACAGGTTGGGGATGACATCGCCGTTGAGGTCGACGATCTGCGCATGCTCGTTGCGGCGCGGGCCGCCGTCGGTGTTGAGCATGGTGGTGGAGCAGTGGCAGGCATGGAACGGAGCGCCCTTGATGGGGGTCAGCGTCTTCGCCGGACGGTAAAACGCCGGGTCGCTGCCGGCCTCGCAGTACTCGTTCCACTGTGCGACGGTCTTCACCAGTTCGGCCTTGTTGATGCCGGCCTTGTCCGCCAGCTCCTCGATGCTGTCGGCGGTGTAGCCGTAACCCTCGCTGGACGGCTCGAAGTTCGGGGCGGTGGAGTAGGCCATCATCTTCTTGTAGCCCTCGTCGTCCAGGATGTACCACGTGGTCTTGGGCATGGGCAGGTGCGGCCATTCGCCGCCGAACTGCATGTGGCCGTGGCGGCTGCCCACGTTGATGTTGAGCGGGTTTTGGTCGATGACTTCCCAGTCGTGCTCATGGTCGGAATCCCAGTCCATGAAGAAGCGGCGGCCGTTCTCGGCCACGGTGATGCCGAACTGCTTGGGCGTGCGCATGGTCACGTCCTCGCCCTCGATGGGGGAGACGCTGGTCCACATGCCGGCGCAGCTGTTCATATGCCACATGTCGGCGCCGATGCGGGCGCAGATGTAGTGGCCGTCGCCGGTGTTCATGCGGCCTGCGATGCAGCGGGCGGTGGCGGCGGACAGGTAGTCGGCGCGCATCTGCTTGTTGTTCTCGAAGCCGCCGCAGCACATAATGACGCCCTTGTTAGCCTTGACGTACACGGTCTGGCCCTCATAGGTGTACACGCCGCCGAGCACGGTCTTGGTCTCGGGGTCCTGGATCAGCGCGGTCAGCGGGGCGTTCAGCTTATGCGTGATGTTGTCATTGTTTGCGAACACGGAGTTCACGAACTTGATGACGTGGTCGTACTTCTCGTCCTTGAAGAACAGCACGCCCAGGTTGTAGCCGTGCGGCAGCTCGGCGTACTCGGGGTAGCAGGTGTCGCCGGTGCCGGGGTGGAAGTGCGTGGTGGCCTTGATGTAGCTGTCCTTGAAGCCCGGCAGACTCTCCAGCCACGTGCGGTTCTCATGGATGCCCTCGGCGAACGCGTCGAGCACGGCGTCGGGAGTGTTGTCCATCTCGCCGCGCAGCTCGTAGAGGTACTGGCGGAAGCCGTCGGCGTGTTCGTCGTCGGTCCACAGCACGCGGCCGGCGGAAAACGGGCTATCGCCGTCGCCGAGCACGAGCGCGCCCTTCTCGAGCAGCAACGCCTTGGCGCCGTTGCCCTCGGTGGCAACGGTGGCAGCGGCCGCTTGACCGGCCAGGCCTCCGCCGACGATGAGGACGTCGGTCTCCTCGTCCCAGTCGATCTCGCCGATAGACTGCGCGAAGTTGTTCTTGTTCTCGGCTTTGCCCTTGGCGGAGCATCCACCCAGAGCGCCAGCTGCAACGCCGGCCAGCACAGTGGCGCCGGCAGCCTTGATGAAGTTGCGGCGCGATTGCGTCAGGTTCAGACCATCGGTCAGTTCCATTTTCGTCCCTTTCCTTGTTCCTGCTTCCAATGCGGTGCCGCGCACCGCAGAAGGATGGTTTCCCGCGCTCGTTGACGGGACGAGCGCGTTGCTTTGCCGCCAGGCGCGGAGGGTTCGGGGGCGCTGCCGCATGCGGCGGCTCTGCTTGCGCTTCCCGTGCGCCTGACTTCCATCGCGGAAGAAGATACGCTGCGAAGGGCGGCGTTTCTTCACCCGCAGCTGGTGTAGCGGGTGCGCAGAAACGGGTGAAATCGTGCTACCCGAAGCGGGTGATAGGCACGTTTCCCCAGGTGAGAAGCGTAAGCGGGGATTGGTTTGCGAACGGGGGCGACGAAGCCTTGCGCGTCTTGCCTGCGCGCGCGTGCTATCATGCTCCGCAAGAAAAAAGGGACGGGGAGGACCACCATGGCAAGCGGGAAAACGAACACTGCTCAGGGGGCGAAGCGCGGCGCAGCGGGCAACGCGCGCGTGTCCGCGCCTGCTGAGCGGGTCGCCAGGGAGGCAGCTCGCGCAAGCGCGCAGGGCGAGGGAAGGCTGCGCTGGGCTTCCATCGGCATATGCTGCACGCTTGCCTGGGCCTTCCTGATCAACGCCGCCAGTAGCGCAACGCCCGGCGGCGAGCTGTCGTGGCAGGCCTCCTATTTGGTGCTGGCCGCGGCCATGGTGGCGTTCGGCGGCATCGCACACAAGGCGCCGGCGTTTCTGGAGTCCGCCGCGGCCGGCTACATTGCCGCGGGCCTGGGAGCTGCGGGGTCGGCGGTGCTCGTGCTGTCGTTCTCCACGCCGGTGCTGGCGTTCGCGCAGACCCCGGCGACCATCTTGTGCTCGTGCGTGCTGGGCTGGCTGTACCTGCAGTGGGGGCAGTTCTACGTGCGGCTCAACATCCGTACGGCGGTCAGCTGCCTGTTCATCGCCAACATCGCCGGCTCGCTGCTGAAGTGTCTGGCGCATTTCAGCCCGCTGCCCCTGGAGTGCGCCATCACCATGGTGCTTCCCGTTGCGTCCATGCTGCTGTGCCGCATGGCGCTCATCGACGCTCCGCGCACCGGCCGCCCGGCCGTGCGCTTCGAGTCGCACAACCTGTACGGGCTGTGGAAGGTGGCCGCCGCCGTTGCGGCCCTCAGCTTCGTGACCGCGTTTCTGGTGGGGAAGTCCTACGGCAACCAAAGCTCCGCCCCCGCCGACGTGTTCCTGCTCGGGCGCGCGTGCGAGGTGGTTATCTCCGCCGTGGTATTAGGCCTGGTCATCGGGGCAAAAAAGTCGTTTAACTTTGCGCAGCTGTGGCGCATCGTGCTGGTGCTGCTGGCCGTTGACGTGCTGTGCCAGGCGCTCCTACCGCAAATCAGGGCGATTCGCTGCGTTGAGAGCAGCGCTTGGGACCTGTTGGTGCTGTTCACCTGGCTTACCGTGGCCGATATCGCGAGACATGCGCAAGCCGACCCGCCGATGGTGTTCGGTGTGGGCTGGGCGTTCTACACCGCGTCGTTTGCGGTGGGGTCGATCGTGGCCGGGGCGCTTGCGGCGGCCGATATCGACGTGGCCACCACCACGGTGCTCATGTTCGCGCTGGCGTTGGTGGGCACGTTTTGCCTGGAGCTGCGCGACCAGGACACGAAGTGGATCTTCGCCGAGCTTTCCGGCGAACGCGCCAGCGCGCCGGAGGACCATCGCAGCATCGACGAGCGCTGCGACGCCGTCGGCCGTGCGCACGGCCTGACGCCGCGCGAGCTTGAGGTGATGAAGCTGTTGTGCAAGGGCCGCACGAAGTCCTACATCGCCGAGACGCTGTATCTCACGGAGAACACGGTGCGCAGCCACGCGAAGCACCTGTACACCAAGCTGGACGTGCACAGCAAGCAGGAGCTCATGGACCTGGTGGACGCGTAAACGGTAGTGCGCCGAAGGCGAGCTTCGGCACGATTTCGAGCTTTCTGAATCGGTTGGAACGTTGGACGCTTCGGAAAGCGCGGAATCGTGCCGAGGTGGCACGAAACGCAAGATTCTGGATACGGAATGTCGGAAATCGTGCCAACCCTGAACGCGACGGGACGCCCGGAGGGAGTGAAAGGTAGCGAAAAGCCCAACCTGCGTTCGCGGGCTGGGCTTTTACGTTTAGGGTATATTCGATTCGCGTCCTACTAGCAGCAGCGCACTTACGCAGCCACGTCCTCGCGGCGAGCCATGGCGCGCTCGTAGTCCTTCGTTCCCACGAACACCTCGTGCTTGTAGGGGTTCACGCCCAGCTTCTTGGCGCGGTAGGCCACGTAGCCCACGGCGGCCACGTTCGCGGCCAGTGCCAGCACGCTAACGACCAGGTTCACGTCGGGGTTGTTCACCGACTGCACGGCGAAGATGGAGTCGTTGGCGAACATGGGCACCACCTGGCAGAACATGCACCACAGGCTCAGCGTGTAGGCGCGGTTCTGGATCCAGCCGCCCTTGTTCCACAGCATGCCGGCCACGGTGGGGGCCAGAAGCAGCGCCAGGCCGCAGTACCAGGAGTGCGTGGGCAGGCAGTTGTAGGTGTAGCAGAAGTTCCAGATGTCGTAGGAGATGATGAACACCCACGTCATGTCGGGCCACAGCATGTCCTGCTTCTTCTTGGACGTGTAGATGCCCCACCAGCCGGTCATGACGAAGATGTTCAGGAGGCCGGCGATGCCGTTGAACACGTTGTGCCAGCCGCCGTACAGGGTGACGCCCTCGGAGGACACCCACGTGGTGCCGAACGCGCGCACGGCGCTTTCGAAGTCGCTGACCACGGCGATCAGGATGTTGATGGCCACAATCACGAACGGGAAGCACTTGAACCAGTCGGCGTTGCCCAGCTTGCCCCAGTGGTACTTCAGAATCATGAAGCCGATGCATCCGGCGGTTGCCGCGTAGAGCTTCGCGTAGTGGAACCAGCTGTTCATGTGCAGGTACGTCGGGTTGTTCAGCGCCCAGTCGGCACCGGCGGCCGCGCCGGCGTAGATGGCGATGAAGTAGCCGGTCAGGATGGCGGGAATCACCAGGAAGCAGGTGATGCCGCCGGCCTTCGTGCGTCGTGCGACCTCATTGAACCCGATGAGCGCGAGAAACACCACCACCCATCCGATCCACTGGTAGACGGCGGTGTCGCCGTAGACTTGGAACAACATGATGACCTCCCTTGAGTCGATACGCTCTCGCATCCGGCGTTTCGGGCGCACGATGCCCGGGGCCGCTTGCGATGCCCTTTTCACCAGGCGTTTTGCCTGGTTGTTCCCTGTGTTGGCTGGTAACCGTTAACCGTTTTGCACCGGTTTTCGCTTGGCTTCACGCTCCATGTGGAGCGTTTGTGCGATGATGTCGCGCAGCACCTCGTCGGGCGCGTCGCGGTGCGTTCGCACGTAGCCGCAGATGCCCATGATCAGTATGTAGAACGTCTCGTAGACGTGGTCGATGTCGATGGGGTGGTTTTGCGCGTAGTCCTGCACGGTGGTTTCCACGAAGTAGGCGGCCATGCGGTCGGCCACGCGGTTGATGAACTCCAGGTACAGCGACGCGTTCTCGTGCGTGTCGAGCGCGCGGCGGAAGCTGGAGTGCTCGAAGACGCCCACGCGCATGACGGTGACCACGCCCGCCAGGCTGCCCTCGATGTCGCCCGGGGTGCGCTGCTCGTTCCATAACTGCAGCGACTCGATGTAGTCGTTCACGAAGTCGTCGATGACCGCGGAGGTGACCTCCTGCTTGTCGCGGAAGTAGTGGTAGAACAGCGACCGCGCCACGCCGCAGCGTTCGCTGATGTCCTTCACCGTCGTGGCGGACAGGCCCTGCTCCTCGTAGAGCTGCCGCGCCGCGTCGACGATCTGCTGCCGTCTTTCGTCGCTCATCCGTGCCACCTCCCCTTGGTGCGCGTTTGCTGCGTTGCGCGCTGCATCCCCCGTGTCTTTAAGGGCGTGTGTTGCTGCGCGCGTTTGCCGCGTGGTGCGCGCCGTACGCGTTGCGTTTCCGGACGCGCGTCCGCGGTGTGCAGGCGTTTCCCCAGGTGTGCGCTTTGTTTTCCCCTTGGCGCGCATCGCGTTCCCCTTTCCCCTTGGGTACTTGCGATGGCCATAGCATACGGGGTGCGTTGACGCAGCGTCAATGAACACATTTGCAGAAACGTCAAACATTTTATGGAAAAATCTTGCTACTATGCAGCCATCACGTTCACAGGTGCAACGAAAAGCATGCAAGTGTGAAAGGAGGGCGTGATGGAGACGAACGAACAGGCGAAGGCGAAGGGTGGCAAGCGCCGCCGGGCTCCCATCGTATGCGCGGTGGTGGCCGTGGTGCTCGCGTGTGCCGGCGGCGGGTTCTACGTGTGGCATAACCAGCCCAGTTTCTGCAACGCGATCTGCCACGAGCCCATGGACTACTACGTGAACGGCTACTACGGCGAGGGCGATGCGGCCCACGCGCAGCTTGCCGTGGCACATCAGCAGGAGGGCGTCACGTGCCTGCAGTGCCATGAGGCCACGCTTGAGGCCCAGGTCAACGAGGGAATGGCGTGGGTTTCCGGGTCGTTTGAGACGAACGACGACGGCAGCTTGGCGCCGCAGCTGATCACCGCGGACAAGCAGCAGTGCGCGACCGCCGGGTGCCACGACTGGAACGACGTAGTCGCCGCCACCGAGAACTGGGGCGGTCAGGCGGGCGTGAACCCGCATAGGTCGCACCAAGGCGAGGCCATCGATTGCAGCAACTGCCACAGCGTGCACGGCCAGTCGGTCATGTACTGCAACACGTGCCATAGCTGGGAGGTGCCGGAAGGCTGGAGCAGCCCGGCCAAGTAGCGCAGATCCGCTTGCCGCATTCGGGCAAGCCGGTTTCGGAAAGGAAGGACCGACATGAGGAAGACGACAGCAGCGGCCTGCGGCGCGACGGCGCTTGTGCTGGGGCTTTCGGGTTGCGGCGCATCGTTCGAGGGTTCGGGGTCCAAAGACGCCGCAAGCGCCGAGCAGCTGGCCATGCACTCCGACGATCCATGGGACGCGGTGGTGCAGATCGACCCGGTCAAGAAGTGCGACACGCCGTTGCGCGACGGGGTGTACACGGGCACGGGCAAGGCCATGGCCGGCAACGTCACCGTCACGCTCCTGGTCGACGACAATCGCATCATGTGCCTGGAAACCGCCCAGGACGGCGAGACGCAAAGCGTTGGCGGCTTCGAGGCGGTGCGCGACGGCACCTTCGCCAAGATGATCGAGGCCGCGCAGGGCTCGGACATCGACACCGTCAGCGGGGCCACCATCACCACCGCGGGCGTGAAGCAGGCGGTCGACGACGCCTTGGGCCAGGCGGCGGAAACGTCTGCCGACCAGGCGAAATCGGGCAACTAGCGAAAGGGGAGGACATGAGCAAGCACGATAGCGAAGCGCGCGGCATCACGCGCCGCGGCTTTCTCAGCGCCGCCTGCGCCGTAGTGGGCGGCACGGCGGCGACGGCGGCCATGCCCGCGGCGGCGCTGGCTGTGGAGCAGGGCGTCATCGGCGATTGGTCGGCCGACGGCTCGAAAAACGTCGCCGTGCCCGATAGCGCCGCCACCAACGGCAGCGGCTTGGACGGCACGTACCGCGAGCACAACGCCGCGGCGTTCCCGGCGAACGACGCCACGCCCATCGCCCCGCGCGCGGTCCCCGAGACGTGGGACTACGAGTGCGACGTGTGCGTGGTAGGCGCGGGCGGCGGCGGGCTGAACGCGGCCGCGCGAGCCGCAGAGCTGGGCGCCGACGTCATTTGCGTGGAGGCGCTGGGTTTGCATGGCGGCAACGCGCAATCCGCGGGCATGTGCGGCATCCTGGGCGGGTATTCCGGCCAGAACAAGAAGCACTTCGCCTTCCCCAGCTACCCCTTCGACGCGCAGGCGCTGACCGATTGGGCCATGGACGAGTACCATTACGCGGCCGACCCGAAGCTGATCTACAAGATCGCCAGCGAAGGCGGCAAAAGCCTGGACTGGATGGCCGACTGCGGCGTGCGCTGGCGTTTGGGCGAGGTGCCGGTGTACGTGGCGCCGAAGAACTCCACGCTCGACCATCACGTGCTGAAGATGAAGGACGCCACCGATGCCATGTTCGCCTTCGGGCAGAGAAGCGGCGTGCGCTATAAGTTCCAGTGCCCGGCAACGGCGCTCGTGCGCGATGATTCGGGGCGCATCGTGGGCCTGGTGGCGCGCGAGGATTTCGACCATGAGGTGTACATCCACGCCAAGGGCGCCGTCATCCTGACGGCCGGCGGCTTCTGCAACAACAAGGCGCTGCTGGAGAAGTACATCCCCACGGCGGCCATGGGCTGCGCGTCAAGCTACCTGGTGGGCGGCGAGACGGGCGAGTGCTTCCGCATGGGTCTGGGAGCGGGCGCCGACGTGTCGGGCTTCAACAGCTCGGCCAGCTTCGACGGCGGCGTTGATTGGCAGGCGGAAGGCGGCCAGTGGGCGCGTTTCCTGTACGACGGCATGACGCAGCTTTCGCGCCAGCCGTGGCTGACCATCGACCGTTGCGGCAACCGCCTTCGCTATATGGACAGCCGCGTGGCCGAGGACGGTGCGAACGCCATTTACGCCCTGGGCGACTTGGCCACCATCCAGATGACGCCTCCGGGGCATCGCAGCTACATCATCTTCGACGCCGATTACGAGGATCACCTGGCGGGGTTCGCGCAGGAGCATTGCCGCAAGTTGATTACGCCCGACCTGGAGCAGATCGACAAGGTGCCTGAGCATTACCGCGACTGGCATCACGGCGTGCAGGACGCCATCGACGCCGACGTGCTCAAGCGCCGCGACACGCTTGAGGAGCTGGAGGCCGACCTGGGCTTCGCGCCCGGCGTGCTCACCGATGCGGTGGCGAAGTGGAACGAATGCTGCGAGCGCGGCGAGGACGACTTCATGTACCCCATGCCGCCCGAGTGGCTGCACGCCATCACGAAGCCGCCGTTCTACGGCTGCCGCATCGGCGGCAACCTGTACGGCACGAAGGCCGGCCTGCTGATCAACGACCAGATGCAGGTTGTGGGGACGAACGGCCTGGTCATCCCTGGTCTGTACGCCGGCTGGCACACCGCCGGCGGCGCGTGCGGCGAGAACAGCTACATCGGCGACCCGATCTTGGGCTCGCTCATGGGCGACGTGGGCCTGGCGTTTTGCGGCGGGTACCTGTGCGGCACCTCGGCCGTGGAGCACGAATTGCAAGGCGCGAAGTAGGGAAGGGGCGTGACGGAAATGAAGGATTCCATGCGCACGATGGCGCGACCGTACGCCATCTTGTTCGCCATCGCGCTGGTGGTGGCGCTGCTTGCCCGCATCGGGCTTGCGGTGATGGACGGCGCCGGGTGGCTGGCGTACGACTACATCTCGGCGTCGGGCGTGCCCATGCTCGATGTGATCTGCTCGATTTTGACCGGCTCGGCGTTCGTGGCGTTTCTGTTCGCGGCGGCGCTCACGCTGATGGTGTCGGCGGCCGGCGCGGTGCTGCAGGCGGTGCTGTTTGCGAAGGGCGTCGAGGGCGCCGGCAAGCCGGCGGCGGCGTTTCTGTGGGGCTGGGCCGCGGCGGCGGTGTCGCTGGTGTGCCTGCTGGTGGTTGCCAGCGGCATTTTGAGCGGCGTGCAGGTGGGTTCCATGAGCAGCAAGCTGCCGGGCGCTGGTGCGCTTGTGCTGGCGGCGGTGTGCTTCACGGCGTTTCTGGGCACGCTTCTGGGTGCGTCGTCGCAGGTCATGTGCGCGTGCATCTCGCGTGCCGGCGGGCGTGCGAGCTGGAACCTGGTGGGCGCTGCGGCTGTGTGCGGCGCCGTGGTCATGGTGCTGACGGTGCTCACGTTCGCGGCTATCAACACGGCAAGCCCGAACATGGCGGCCGTGGGCGGCCTGCTGGCGGTCGACTGCGTTGTGAACGTGGCGCTGCTGCTGGCGGCGGGCAAGTTCACGAAGTAGGGAAGAAGTGCGAGAGGGGCTTTTGCGGGAGCGCAAAAGCCCCTTTTCGGCGTTGTGCGGGCGAGTTTTTGGGAGGAGGCGTGTTGTGCGCGAGCTTGGTTCCGTGACGTTTCGGGCGTTCGATACCGTGTGCGCCGTGTCGGCCGATGTCGATGCGGCGGCGTTGCGCGGGGTCGAGGCGCTTTGCGCACGATATGAGCTGCTGCTGAGCCGCTTCAACCCAGATAGTCGGCTGTTCGCACTTAACGTTGCGGCGGGCAAGCGGATCGATGTGGGCGAGGAGCTTGCCAACGTTTTGCGTGCTGCGCTGGGATATTGCGAGCGCACGGACGGGCTGTTCGACATCACCATGGGAGGCGTGTGCCGCCTATGGGATTTCAAGCGCGGCGTCGTACCAGATGGCGCCGCTATTGCCGAGGCGCTTGCGCACGTCGACTGGCGCAACGTGCAGGTCGAAGGGACGCAGGCGCGCATCATCGACCTGCAGGCAACGATCGACCTGGGCGGCATGGCGAAGGGATATATCGCGGATAGGGTGATTGACCTGCTGAAACGCCGCGGTGCAACCAGCGGCGTGATCAACCTGGGCGGCAACGTGGCATGTTTGGGCGGCAAGCCCGACGGCAGCGCATGGAGCGTAGGCCTGCGTGCGCCCGTCCCTTCGGGCGGCAGCTTGCAAGCCGCATCGTTCACCAGCGTTTCCGTACGCGGGAAGTCAGTAGTGACCAGCGGCGTCTACGAGCGTGCCTTCGTGCGCAACGGTCGCGTGCTCCACCACATCCTGGACCCCCGAACGGGCAAACCAGCGGAAACGGACGTGCTATCCGCGACTGTCATAGCCGACAAGTCAATCGACGCCGACGGCTACACCACCGCACTCATCATCATGGGCGCCGACGAAGCCCTAACCTTCGCCGAGCAAACCCCCGGCATAGAAGCCATCCTCCTAACCACCAATGCCCACCTACTGAAAACCACCGGCATGCAAGGTGAAGACGTGCAACTGCAAGCAGGATAACGGACATAGTTAAAATAACCTGTCTTGCTACTAGCGAACATACGTTCCAGTATAGTATACTGGCTGCATCCACCGAGCCAGTACGGGCGCATCAATTCAGTATAAGTCGATGCCCATTGCTACGTTTGTCTCCGGAACGTACCTAAAGCCCGTAAGATCCTCGCAATCACGGAGTTTCCTTTGCATTCGTTTTTTCGCCTAGTTTCTGGGACTCTATCCGTTTGCATAGGACAAGGAAGCGAGGTTGTAACCGGTGCAGCTGGTTTCTATAATGGATATACATAGATATCCATTCTTGGGAGGTAGCCCTATGGACGCAGTGCTCGGCAAATGGGGGAACAGCAAGGCCTTGCGGGTTCCAAGCGAACTGTGCAATCAGCTTGGAATCGACGTCGGCAGCGTTGCGAAGGTAACCGTCAATGAATCTTCTCGGTCTCTCACATTTTCGTTCGAAGCACCGCAACAAGCTTATTCGCGGAGCAAACGAATGACTATGGAAGAGTTTGCCGCAGGCTGGGAAGGCCCTAAAGTCGGTAAAGAATGGGGCGGCAGCGATGTCGGTGCCGAGGTGGTCGAATGACCCTATACGAACAAGGCGACATCATCGAAGTTGATTTCGACCCTACCCTCGGACACGAGCCGAAGAAAATGCGGCCCGCTTTAGTGGTATCTGTTGGATATTTCAACAATGTCATCTCAAGCCTTACCGTAGTGTGCCCCATTACATCAACGGTTAACGGGCATCCCTTACATGTAGAGATAGCCAACGGCAATGCCGTACATGGATGCGTATGCTTAGAGCAAATACGCGCTATCGATTTGAGCAGCCCCAAACGTCGCACCAAGAAAACAGGGTTATCAATGGATACGGAAACCATGACGCGGGTGCTCGATGGCATCGGCGCTATGTTCGGCATCTAATTGCGGCAAGGGCCTAGTTCGAATGCTCTAACTAGGCCCGCCTGCTATAAACCACTGGCATAACCACTGAAGGCACAAGGCTACAGGTTGAGTAGGTGATGATTTTCTACGCTAAAATTTAATTAGTTTGTAGCATAGAAAATCGAGGAGGAGACTACGGACGCGCTTGTTGAGATAGCAGCGGCGAATGGAGGCTACGTAACTGCTTCGGAAGCCAAGGCACAAGGGGCATCTAGAATCGCGAACTCGCCGATGCGGTGGACCGCGGCGAGCTTGTCAAGACGGCGCGCGGCCTCTACTGCACGCCTGAGACCTGGGAAGACGAGTACGTGAGAACCCAGCATCGCTTCGCTCGCGGCATTTTCTCTCATGATACGGCGCTCTACTTGCTTGGCTTGTCCGACTCCGCCCCCGAATCGCTCACGATGGCTTTCCCCAGGGGCTATAACCCGTCTTCCGCGAAGAAGTCGGGCATCATCACGAAGTCGTCACCCGCCGAGCTGCACGAACTCGGCTGCATCGAGCTGAGTACGCCATATGGCAACATCGTGCGCGCCTATAACGTCGAACGCACCTTGTGAGATATGCTGCGCGGCACGTCGTCGCCCGATCTTCAACTGCTTTCGCCGGCTTTCCGCTCGTATTTGTCGTCGCGAGAAAAGAACCTGCCAAAGCTGCAATCATACGCCAAGGCGCTCGGAGTCGCCCCAAAAGTAAGGAAGTACACAGAGGTGCTGCTATGAACACGAGAAGCGTGATGGCGTAGTAAGGAGTACCATAATCATGGTATAGTACCGATATCGTGGTATATATGCAAGGAGGCCGCTCATGCCAGTTTGCGTCCCTATTAAAGAAATGAAGAATACGGCATCGTTCACCGAAATGGTCATGGAAGCCCAAGAGCCCGTTTTCGTCACAAAAAACGGTCGCGAGGCAATTGTGTCGATGTCGCCGGAGGTATACGAAGGCTTGCTTAGAGAAGCGGCTCGTGCTCGCTTGTATGATATCGTCGAGCGAGGGTTGGATGATGTGCGCGCCGGTCGTGTTTCTGATGCAAAATGCGTTACTGCAAACCTGCGGGCTGCATATGGCGCTTAATGTGGTGATTTCCGAGTCCGCACAAGCCGGACTCGCGGAAGCTTGCGGCTATATAGCCCAAGTTCTGAAAGAGCCATCGGCGATCGTCACGCTGCTCGATGCATTCGACGAGTTTGTGGATGCGGTATCGCAGCTTCCTGATCTATATCCGCTTTGCAACGAGCAGCGACTTGCCGGTATGGGGATTCGCAAAGCCCTCATCAGGGGATATGTTGCACTTTATGTTCGAAACGATAAAGAAGTTTCGGTAATCGCATTCTTTCACCAAACGCAAGACTACGCAAAGCTTATATGATGCGCCCGCCTCTTTTTTGGGTGGGCTATTCTTTGCCGTTCTCGACTTCGGCGATTACTTCTTCGTAGCCTTTTAGCGCTGCGAAGGGTATGAACTGGCTGCCGCGGTCGGGCGAGGGGACCGACACGCGCACGCCGTCGGCGGCTACGCGTTGCGCTATGCGGTCGAGCACCTGCGCGCGGTATTCGCGCTCGTCGGCCGACAGGCCCGGCCACACGTCCGGCGTGGGCAGACCGGCGGCAACGCGCGCCTGATCAGGGCTAAGCACGATGCCCGCCTACCTGGTTGTTGCGCTCCATGGCGTTCGCCTCCTCCTTCAAGCTTGTGGCTTTCAACAGCGCGTTCGCGCCGAACCGCTTCCGCACATCCACCATGGCCCGCGACAGGGCGGCCTGCTTGCGCTCGTTCGCGGCGTCGTCGAACAGCGTGGGCTGCACCTTCTCGGCGGGCATCAGGTCCGCCAGCGCTATGTTCACGCGGCGGATGGAAAGCCCTGGCGTTACGCGGGCGCGGTAGATTTCCAGTACGGCGTCGGTCAACGCATCGACGGCGTTGGTGGGTTTAGGCAGCTTCGCCGACCCGCCCGCGCCGGCGGCCGCCGCGCCGAACGGCCCGCACTTCTCCCACGATTGGTGGGGGAAGTTACTGGCCGAATACCCCACGTACACGCTTGCCACCTGGGCGCATAGCCCTTTCTCTACCAGTTCGAGCGCGCTGCCCAGCACCATCTCGCGCAGCAGCGTTTCCACCTCGCCGCAGCTGTAATCGCGCATGAGCACCTGACCGTTGGTCAGCGAATGGCCGCGCGGGCGGTAGCTGCGCGCCTGCTCGACGGTGCACGCTTCCAGGCCCCACGCGTGGTCGATAAGGTATTCGGCGTTTTTGCCGAACTCGCGGCGCAGCACCTTGGGGTTGACGGCGCAAACCCCCGCAAGGTCGTACGCGCCGTGCTTGGCCAAACGACGGGCGATGCCCGGGCCGATGCCCCAGATGTCGGTAATCGGGCGATGGAACCAGATCTCGCGCTTGAACGATTCGTCGTCAAGTTGGCCGATGCCGTCGCTGGCGTGCTTCGCGCAAATGTCGAGCGCCACTTTGGCCTGGAACATGTTCGGCCCGATGCCGGCCGTGGCGGTGACGCCGGAAACCTCGAAAGCGCGCCGCATCAGGCGTTTCACGAACGTGCGCGCGTCGGTGCGGTAGAGGCGCAGGTAGGGCGCG
The DNA here is from genome assembly GCF_934630535.1 of uncultured Senegalimassilia sp. Classification (GTDB taxonomy): domain Bacteria; phylum Actinomycetota; class Coriobacteriia; order Coriobacteriales; family Eggerthellaceae; genus Senegalimassilia. The sequence continues at coordinate 107,394 of NZ_CAKTVU010000002.1, read as the reverse complement.
GCGTCGATGAAACATTCGTCGATGGAATACACCTGCAGGTCCTGCGGGCTGACAAGCTCAAGGTAACTGCCCACGATTTCGCCGCTGACCTGCATGTATCGTTTCATGCGGGGGACGGCGGTCAGGTACTCGATACCCGGCGGGATGTCGCGCACACGGCAACGGTTGCGCACGCCGGCGGCCTTCATGGCCGGCGTGATGGCAAGGCAGATGGTGTTCGCGGAGCGGTCGGGGTCGGCCACCACCAGGTTGGTGGTGAACGGGTCAAGGCCGCGATCGGCGCACTCAACGCTGGCGTAGAACGACTTCAAGTCGATGCATATAACGCAACCCGAGGTTTTGCGCAAATCCGTCACCCGCCAATCCTTTCCGTTTCTCCATCGTTTGTTCGCTAGCAATTTTCGAACGCGCGTTCGATAATACCATAGCGATGGATTTTATGACGAAAGACGGCGAAAGACGAGGCGTGCACAAAATGTACGTCAACGTCGTGCTGCACGTGAATGACGAGGGGCGCATCGATCCGCTAGCGGTCATATGGCCTGATGGACGCACGTTCCGCATCGATGAGGTGCTCTACCGCGGGGAGCCGGGGCAAATGCAGAAGGGGGTGAAAACGTCGCGTTTCCGCATCCGTTTCGGGCGGAGGGAAACCAATCTGTACCTGGAGCGCCGCCAAGGTTCGCCGGCGCTCGGCACCCCCGACATCGACCGCTGGTGGGTCAACGCCATCGACAACACCCCATCTAAGCCTAGCTGCTAGGAGCTCTACTCAAGCAGCCAGTCGATGACGTTGCGCTTCTTCACGCCGTCGTAATCGGCGGTTCCGAAGATCGTGTCAAGGGTGAGCAGGATCTTAGGGTAGTTGTCGCGCACCGTCGCGAACGGCGCCAGCTCCCGTTTCAGCGTGGATTCTTCAAGCGTTGTCGCCGAAACCTGGAAGTACTGCGTGTCGTCGGGCTTGATAGCAACGAAGTCGATCTCGCCGTTTTCGATATCGCCGACATACACGTCATACCCTCGACGGAGCAGCTCCAAATACACGACGTTTTCCAGGATATGCCCGATATCGCTGCTGCTTGTTTTCACCAACACATTGCGCAACCCCAGGTCAACCGCATAGTATTTGCAATTCGTGGAAAGAAGCTGCCTTCCTTTGACGTTATAACGAGGCGCCGCGTACAACGCCAGGCTGTCGGTGAGCCCCTTGATGTACTTCGACACGGTTTTCTGGTCGACCTTGTTACCCGAAGACGTCAACGTATCGGCAATCTTCTTGTGCGACACCTTGCTGCCTATGTTATGCAGCAAAAACTTCGTGATATTGAGAAGCGTCGACACGTCGGAAACGCGCAGCCTGTCCACCACATCGCGTACGATGATGGTGTCGTAAAGGCTGCGCACATATTCCTTAGCCTTTTGCTCGTCGATTTGCGTTTCGGCGATAAACGGAAACGAGCCAGAGGTGATGTACTCGTTGAACAGCGTATCGCGGCTCTTCCCGGCATTGCCTTGCGCCGAGCAAAACTCCTTGAACGACAGCGGCAACATCTTGAGCTCGATATAACGGCCGGAAAGAAGCGTGGCAAGCTCACCCGACATAAAATAGGCGTTTGACCCCGTGATATAGACGTCGACGTTGTCCTTTATGAACAGTCCATCAACCGCTTTCTCGTAGTGATCGACATGCTGGATTTCATCAAGGAGCACGTAAGTCGTTTTGCCGGGTGCCAGCCTTGCGTTTACGTAATCGTAGAGTTCCCGATAAGACGTCAGGTCCTCGTATTCAAGCTCTTCGAAGTTGATTGCGATGATCTGGTCCGCCGTAACGCCGTGCTGCATAAGGTGATTGCGGTAGATCTCGAAAAGCTTTGACTTGCCGCAACGGCGCACGCCCGACACGACCTTGATGACATGCTTGTCTTTCCAGGAAAGCAACCACTCAAGATATCGATCCCTAGCAATAAGTTGCATGCCTCACGCCCCTTTGTTGCCGATTCGTGCCATATTCTGCATTCAGCGATAGCCGATATATGGATTATAGTCCGCAAAATGCGAAATTCCCCGTGAAAATGGATTTCAATCCATTTTCAGCAGTGATTCCGGCATTTTGCGGAATGGATTCCATTTTCGTAGCTTCAGCCATTGGTTATGCGCGTTCGTCCTCGGTTTCTGCGTGGGCGGTGGCGAAAGCGGCTGCTCCGACTGCTGCTGCGGCAGCAACGGCTGCGGAGGCTGCCTTCAGGGCGCCGTCATCGCCGGTCGGGGCAAGGGGCTTGGGGTCGCTGGCGTCGTTCGCCGGAGGCTGCGTTTCGGGCTGCTCGGGCTCGCCCTTCGACGTGGGGTCGGAATCAGGCGCGGGGTCGGGTCCAACCTGCGTCGCGATGCGCCCCTGACCCGCGGCGCCTGCATATTGCTGTCCGATAACGCCTTGCAGGTTCAGCTGCACGTATTCCATAAGGGCATCGTTGTCCAGGCCCAGCAGCGTGACCGGATTCTTGCACAGCATGCTGTACGAACCGCCGCCTTCCACCAGGTAGTACGAGTGGCACACCAGCGTATACGCCGCTTGCGGATCGATGGCCTTGCCGTGTAGCTTCGCTCTGCGCACGCGGCGTTCCTTCGCGTCGTCTATGCCGACGAACGTGCTGCCCGAGCGCAAAACGGGCGAGTCGATGTCGGTGCGGATGACGAACTCCAGCCCCTCCGAAACCTGGAGGAAGTCGCCGTTGGACTCGGGCAAGCTGCTGGCCGAAAGCTCAAGCGCATCAAGCAGATCCTGACCCGAAACGCTGGTGTAGCAAAGCTGGTTATTGAAGGGGTTCACGTTGATGAGGTCGCCCTTCGTCACGTTGCCGCGGTTGAGGTTTGCGCGAACGCCGCCGCCGTTGACGAATGCGATGTCTGCCATGACACCCGCGTTCGTCGCATAATAAAGGTACGCGTCGGTCACGAAGTCGCCAAGGTTCGTTTCGTGCGCACGGACGGCCCAGGTGTAGTCATCGTCCTCGAACGCGTATAGGTCAACCTCAGACGCGCCGATCACGGTTCCCGTTTGAGCTTCGACATCCGCGACCTTCTCGTTGATGGTCGCCTGCACGCCGGCATCGCGCCCGAACGTCACCTCCTGCACGTATGCGGGATCGTCGCTTTTGCGGGCCTCGCGCAGAAGCGTCGCCTCGAAGGCTGGCGTGCTGGCGGAGATGGCGCCGCTGTTCGGGTTGATGACGACCTGGCCCACGCTGGAGAACTGCGTGCCCGTTTGCGTGATGATGACTTTTTTGCCTTCGGCGTCCTGCTTGACCTGCACATATTCCTGATGCGAATGGCCGTCGATGATCACGTCGATGCCGCGGCAGCGCTTCGCCAACGCGTCGGAGCGCCAGATGTCGGGCGACCCGTCCTGGCCAAGGTGCGCCAGCAGCACAACGTAATCGGCGCCTGCTGCGCGTGCTTGGTCCACGGCGTTTTGCACCGCCGTGGCAAGCGCTGCGCCGGTATCGTCCTCGCAAAAGCCGTATACGCACGTATGGTCGTCGTCGCTTCGCCAGAACGATTTCGGCGACGAGGCCGTCAGCGTCGCCGGCGTGGTAACCCCTATGAACGCCACGCGCGCGGTACCGCTACCGGCAAGCGGATAAGCCCGGATGGCGTACGGAGCGAACATGAGCGTGGGCACCTCGGGGCGCTTGTCGGTGAAATTGCAGCTCAGGTATGTGGCGCTTGCGCTTCCTACCAGGTGATTGAACTGCGCCATCCCGTAATCGAACTCATGGTTTCCGGGAATCACGTAGTCGTATCCCGTGGCGTTCATGATGTCGACGAGCGCCTGACCCTGCGTCAGCGTGCCCATGACGTTGCCCTGCACGGCATCGCCGGCATCCACAAGCGTGACGTTTCCGCTGCCGAAAACACCTTTGCGGTCGGCAACATAGCTTGCCAGCGCCGAATACCCTAGCGGCGCCGCTCCCGTTTCGTCGGCTTCGCCAACGGCGCAGTGGACGTCGTTGGTGTGCAGGATGACGATGGCGCTGCCCGCCTGCGCATCATCGGCGAACGCGCGACGCGGCAACCCGAACATGGCGTTGCCAAGAGCGAAGGCGGTTGCACCGGCAAGGAACTGACGACGGGAAAGCTCGTTGCTCATAAAGATGCTCCAATCTGCAAAACACGCAAAAGAAAACGAGCCGAAGGGGAGTGCCCTTCGGCTCGTGAGCGCTTAGATGAACTTGCCCTTGCCGTGGTCGGCCATGTGCTGGATCAGCTGCGCGACCCAGCCGCGGAAATCGCCCTTGCGGGGGACCAGCTTGCCGTCCACCAGCTCCTCGTAGGAGACCTTGATGCGGTCGTAGCGGGTGACCGTGACGGGCTCTTCGTGGGTGAAGCAGCCTTCTACCTGCTTGCTTGCGGCCAGGCCCAGCTTGATGACGGGGTTGAACATGACATGCTGCACGTCCTTCTCGTCAACGTAGGCGAACAGGTTGCGCGTCACGCCGATCTGGTTGGCGTGCAGGCAGGCCGCCTCGTCGAGCGACGCCATGGTGTCCAGCAGATCCTGCGCCACCTGGGCATCCTCGGCCGTTGCCTTCTCGCAGGGAGTGGACAGCACCGCTTCGTCGTGGACCAGTTCCTTGATTGCCATAAGACTTCCTCCGCTTCGACGCCGGCGCGCAACCGCATGAGAATGCGCAAGCCGACGTATTGCTTTACAATCGCTTTCGACATTTTAACGCATACGTTGGTATACATTGGGGAGGGTTTAGGTTATGGCGAAAACGGACGCGCAGCTTGCTGATGGGCAGGCGGCGACCGCCGCGCGGCGCCGCATGTTTTTGGTGGGCATCGCCTGTGCGCTTGCGGGTGCCGGATTGTGGGGCGTGTCGGGTGCGTGCGCCCAGCATTTGTTCTCGCATTACGGCATCACGCCCATGTTCGCCACTGCCGTGCGCTCGCTGGTGGCCACGCTGTTCTTCTTTGGCGTGCTGGTGGCACGCCGCCGCTACATGCTCGAGCTGATTTGGAAGAGCGAACCGCGTGTGAAGCTGTTTTTCCTGGTGTTCGGCGTCGCGCTGTTCATCGACCAGTTCGCGTATTCCATGACCATCGCATTCACCAACGCCGGCACCGCTACGGTGCTTCAGATGCTCAGCACCGTGTTCGTCATGCTGTTCACGTGCGTGATGGGGCGGCATTTGCCGAAGGGGAACGAATTTGTGGGCCTGATCTGCGCCTTTGCGGCAACGGTGCTTATCGCCACGCAGGGCGATTTGGGCACGCTGGTGCTACCGGCGGCTGGCTTGTTCTGGGGCCTTTTGAACGCCGTGTGCGTTGCAATCTACGTGCTGACCCCGCGTGCCGCGGGCTTGTTCGACCGTTTCGGCAGTTTTGCGGCTACAAGCGTCGGCATGCTGGTGACGTGCGTGTGCTCGGGAATCGCGTACGCCATTCAGCTTGCCATGGGCGCGGGCGCTCCCGAGGCGGTTGCGAGCATGGACGCGTTCGGCTGGCTGGTACTCATCGGCGGCCTGGCGTTTCTGGGGACGTTCGTGTCGTTCGGGTTGTATCTGCGCGGCGTGGCGTTCGTGGGCTCGGTCACCGGCAGCTTGCTGGGCGCCGTCGAGCCGATCAGCGCCAGCGTCTGCGCCTGCGTGTTCCTGGGTACAGCGTTTTCCGGCTTCGATTGGGCGGGATTGGTGCTCATGCTGGTCATGCTGGCCCTTGTGACGCTGGCCGGGAAGACAAGATAACATAAGATATATTATCGATAATATAGATTCCTCAACCGCCGTTTTCCCTCGGCAACCGAAAACGATGATTGTTTTGGGCTGATTTCGTAGAGTTTCGGGTACAATGCGCGTTTGTGCCTTATGGCGCTTCAATTGCAGCAGCGCGCGCAAGCGTCGGCTGCATTGGAAGGGATTTTTGAGTTAGAGAGGGTTCACATGTCCAAGATCAACGACCTTGAGCAAGAGGTCAAAACAGACGTTAAGGAGGCTACGGAAGCGGTTTCCGCCGAAAACGCCGACAAGCCTTGGTTTAAGCGTCTTTCCCTTACCACGTGGATTTTCATTGCGTTGGCCTTGGGCGTCGTGGCCGGCCTTGCCCTGCAGGGCACCCCTGATATCGCCACCACTTACATCAAGCCCCTGGGCACCATCTTCTTGAACCTCATCAAGATGATCGTGGTGCCGCTGGTCATCTTCTCGATGATCGCCGGCGTCATCAGCTTGTCCGACATCAAGAAGGTCGGCGCCATCGGCGGCAAGACCATCGCGTACTACCTTTGCACCACCGCATGCGCCATCATCATCGGCCTGATCATCGCCAACGTGTTCAACGTCGGCGGCGGCTACACCCTGACCACCGACGAGCTTTCGTATGAGGCAAAGGCCGCTCCTTCCTTCATCGAGACCGTCGTCAACATCTTCCCCAGCAACTTCGTGCAGCCCATGTCCGACGCTAGCATGCTGCAGATCATCGTGATCGCGCTGTTCTTCGGCTTCGGTATCCTGGCCGCCGGCAAGAAGGCGCAGCCTGTCGCCGACTTCGTCAACGGCATGTCCGAAGTGTGCATCAAGATCATGCACATGATCATCTCCATCGCTCCGTTCGGCGTGTTCGGCCTGATCACCCCCGTGGTTGCCACCAACGGCCCCGACATCTTGCTGCCGCTGCTCAAGCTCATCCTGGTGGCCTACCTGGCCATGATCCTGCACATGGTGCTGGTGTACTCCGGCATGGTGAAGGCCATCGCGAAGATGGGCCCGCTGACGTTCTTCAAGGGCCAGTTCCGCGCCATGACGTTCGCCTTCGCATCCGCCTCCTCGGTGGGCACGCTTCCCATTAACATGGAGTGCTCCGAGAAGCTGGGCGTGCGCCGCGAGATTTCCAGCTTCGTGCTGCCGCTGGGCGCCACCATCAACATGGACGGTACCGCCATCTACCAGGGCGTTTGCGCCATCTTCATTGCCCAGGTCTTCGGCATCGACCTGACCCTCGGTCAGCAGTGCGTCATCGTCATGACCGCCGTGCTGTCCTCTATCGGCACCGCCGGCGTCCCCGGCTCCGGCATGATCATGCTGGCCATGGTGCTGCAGTCCGTCGGCCTGCCCGTCGAGGGCATCGCGCTGGTCGCAGGCGTCGACCGCGTGCTCGACATGATGCGCACCGTCGTCAACATCACCGGCGACCAGTCCGCCGCTGTGTGCGTCGACTCTCTGGAGAAGCGCAAGGAGGCCCGCCAGACCGCCAAGGCTGCGTAAAGCACGCCGCTCCAAACGATCGAGCCTTTCGGGGCGGTTGCAAGAAATATCTGCAGCCGCCCCGTTTCTTTTATGGTATCATCGAACATGCGTTCGTTGCAAGACCGATAAGTTGACGAATCTTATCGGATCAGCTTGTTGTAGTTCGGAAGGAGGCAGGAGGGTCGCATGGCTATCTTGACCGCACATCCATCGCGAAATGGCGATCGGGTTTCAAACTACCTGGCAATGCTCGGGCATGCGTGCTCGGATATCAACCAAGGCGCCCTATCGGCAGTACTGCCCTTTCTGGTTGTGGACGGGTGCTCGTATACGCAAGCCGTTATGCTGGTTTTCGCTGCCAATATCGTGTCTGCCGTGGTGCAGCCGCTGTTCGGCTGGATCAGCGACCGCCGCGCATGCCCATGGTTCATGGGGCTTGGGGTGCTGCTGGCCGGTGCGGGCATGGCGGGCATCGGTTGGGCCGATTCGTATCCGCTTATCGTGATAAGTGCTCTGGTGTGCGGGTTCGGCGTGGCCATGTTCCATGCGGAAGGCGGTCGCATCTCCAACCTGGCAGCCGGTGCGCGCAAGGGCAACGGCATGAGCATCTTCGCCGTCGGCGGCAACGTGGGCTTCTTCATCGGGCCGATTATGGCCGCTGTTTCGCTGTCGTTATTCGGCATGCACGGGCTTGCCGTGTTCCTCGTGCCCACGGTGTTGTGCGCGGCGACGCTCTTTTTGCATAACGGCCGGTTCAAAGCGCTGAATGCCGTCACGGTATCGGACGCGGCGGTCATGGAGCGCCCCGAGCGTTGGGGGCTGTTCGGCCTGGTAATGGCCACGCTTTCGCTCAGATCCGTGCTCAGCTACGGCTTCATGGCCTTTATCCCGCTGTTCCTTATGAACGTGCTCGGGCAAACCGAGGCTGCAAGCTCGCTGGCCATCTCGCTGTTCTCCATCGCCGGCATGGTAGGCACCGCGCTTTCCGGCCGCACCTCCGAAGCAATCGGCGCGCACAGGCTTACCATTGCCTGCTTGACCGTTACCGCCCTCGCCGGTGCCGTATTCGCGCTGAACGGCTCATCAGTCGGGCTGGCTTTGGCGCTGACCGCCGTGTTGGCCATCGGGGTCGACCTGTTCTATCCCTCTGCAGTCGCCGTGGGCATGGGTTACGTGCCGCAGCATCTAGGCATGGCATCGGGTTTAACGTACGGCGTGGCAATATGCCTCGGAGGCGTGGCCGAACCATTCCTGGGCATGGCCGGGGATGCCTTCGGGCTCACGCCCGTCATGCTCGCGCTTGCCGCCATAGCCCTTGCGGCTGCACTGCTGTCCGTCGTCATCAAGAAGCTCGACGGCACGCAAGCCTGATCGGGCAACCGCCCACGTTCGCAGGTCGGCTGTCGGCAACCCGATTCGGTTGGGCTGCAATACGATTCCTCGCGCGATGCTGCAGCGGCTAACTTGCTTGCCAAGCGCTTCTAGTGGGTTTCACTCAGCGCGTCGAGCAATTCCTGCTTGGAGTGGATGCAAAGCTTCGAGTACACATTGCGCGTATAGCTTTTCACGGTGTTTTCCGATAGGTGAAGTTCTTGGCTGATAAATGCCTTGCTACGTCCTTGCGCCAAATACCAAACCATATCGGTTTCTCTGTCGGTCAAATCGAAACGCGCTTGCAGCGCAGAACAGCGAGCCCGTAGACCATCCTCGAACGTCGCGCCCTCAACATCGCGGCTACCTTGCCCGCTGGGCGTTTCCTCAGGCACAGCGGAAACCGACGTCGGCTGCATCTCTCCGGAGATGCATTGTGCAGGCGCAGCTTCCGCCACCACGGTGCGCTCCAAAGCGTCCTTGCGTGCATCGGGCGAGCCGAAGGTGGCGAAGAATCGCCGTGCTTTCGGCTGGCTGCCCCGCAACATCACGGCCATGCTCAGCGCAAGCAGGCATACCAATGCGGCTATGACGAACATCGATTGCCCAAGCTGGGGTCCAAAAAGGAAAACCAGGTAGCGGCCAGCTTCGCGCGGAAGCAAATGGGCCGCCCAAACGGCGGCAAGCACCAGATACGACGGAATGGAGCTATGACGGCAATAATCATATACGCCATACCACAACAGCCCGATCATGAACGTGTTCGATACGGTGATGAGCATCGCCCCGAATTGCGCCTGGTCAAGGGATACGATAAGCAGCACGCCGATGACCATGAGGGCGACCTCGAGCCACCACATCGCCCCGAAGCTCAAGCCGCGGCCGCGCACGAGCACCCACCAGATGATGCCAGCGCACAGCGCTGCCACGGCGATCTGGTGAGCAAGCTGGAACGAAGGCGCCAAAACGATGGAAGTGCCCTCCGGGAATCCACGCGCCACGCCAAGAGCGAAATCAAGCAGCGCAACGGCGATAAGAATGCGTAGAGGAAGCGTTTTGCTCTCGTGATCGTAGACGCGGTCGCGTTTCGGTTCGGGAATGACGTCTTGCCGCGCATCGAGCGTGTCCATAGCCTGCTTGAATAGCACGAACGATAGCGTCGGCATGAACAAACCGATGGCGAACACGGCAGGCAACGGCAAGAATCCTAGAACGAAGCCTAAAATCGCGCTGATTCCCAGACATGCGAACGAGTAGATAAGCGCCTCGCCCTCGTCCAAGCGGTCGAAGAACGTGATCCACATGCCGCCGCCCCACACGATGCCCAATCCCGCAAGCATGGAAGCGGGAATGCCGAGCGGCAACGTCGGATACTCTATTTGCACAAGCAAAAGCGCAGGCGCCAACGTCATTGCCGTCATCGACAGCACGTCAAGAGCCTGTCGGGCGCGCCCGCTCAGCGGGATACGGGAGAACACGAGCATGAGGATGAAGATGAGGGCGACGCGCGTCATGTTGCCGATGATGGTGATGGCGCCCGAATCGGTTGCCGTATACCGATCGTACAGACAGCATTGCGTCCATACGCGAATGGCAATCAGGCCCATGAAGCAGGCGGCGAACCTTGGCCCATACGTGGACCGGAACTCCTGCCAGCTTGTCGTATGCACGCGCCGCGCGGCCATGGATATCTCGTCGTTCATGCGCCCCTCCCTCTTTCAAGCGCATAATTATAGCAAGCGTACTTTCCGAATCGCTACAAACGCGTTGCCGTATCGGCGATGCAGGCGGTCCTCAACGTCTCCCATCGCCGAAGCAAAGCCTCGCGCAAACCCTGCATCGTCTACTACCCGATTGCGCGCAAAAGCCGGGAGCGTGATCGCGCTCCCGGCTTTTGCATACACGCTAAACGTCTTCTTTATGCGAAGACGTATGCGCACGCCGTTTCCTGTGCCTGACGGCCGTTGACGTTGATGTCGCACACAGCGTTGCCTCCCAGGCGGTTGCCGCCGTGGATGCCGCCGGTAACCTCGCCAGCGGCGAACAGGCCCGGAATCGCGTTGCCGTCGGCGTCGAGCACCTCGGCCGCGGCGTTCACGCGCAGGCCACCCATGCAATGGTGCACGCCCGGCGCGACGGGAAGCGCATAGTACGGCGCCTTCTCCAGGGGGTTCAGACTCTTCGTGCGCCCCATGGGGTCGTCCACGCCGTTGGCGATGTTGTCGTTGTACGACGTCACCGTGTTCACGAACGCATCGACCGGCACGCCCATCTTCTGCGCCAGCTCCTCGAAAGTGTTGGCCACGTGGATAAGACCGCGCGAAACGAACTTCTCCTCAACCGACAGGTTGTTATCGTGCACCGACTGATCGAACACGGCGAACGCGCCGCGCCCGGGCTGCGCCCATTCCGCTTCAGACACGCGGTCGCGCGTGAGCAGCTCATTGGTGAAGCGCACGCCGTTGGTGTTCACCAGAATGGCGCCGTCGCCGCGAATGTTCTCGGACAGCAGGGTTGCGGTGGTCTGCTCGACGGTCGGATGCACCTGGATCTGGTCGATATCGACGGTGTCGGCGCCTACGGCCTGGGAGAACAGGATGCCATCGCCCTGCGTTCCCGGCTGGTTGGTGGTCACGGCGTCGCGAAGCTCGGGACGATACTGCGCCAGCATCTCGCTGTTGGCGCCGAAGCCGCCCGTTGCCACGATGAGCGCACGGCATCGATACTCGATGGGCAGGCCGTTGGGATCGGTGGCACGGACTCCCGCCACCTTGCCGTCGTCCATGACGATCTCCTCGACCTTCGTGTTGCACACGGCGGACACGCCGCGCTGACGGCATTGCTCGGTCATGCCCTTCACGATGTACTTGCCAACGGCCTCGCCCGACTCGGGGCGATGGATGCGCTTGACCGACGCACCGCCCGACGTGCCAAGCTTCGACAGCGTGATCCCCATGGAATCAAGCCAGTCGATAGCGTCGCTTGAGCCGGCGCACATGTGGCGGATGAGCTCCATGTTGCCCTTCTCATGACCGCCCGCGTAGGTATCGGAGGACATGAGATCGACGCTGTCCTCGATGCCGGCGGCCTTCTGGAACTTCGTGCAGCATGCGTTCATACCGCCCTCGGCGAAGCAGGTGTTGCCGCCTGCTACCGGCATCTTCTCCAAAAGCAGCACTTTTGCGCCCTGATCGACCGCACCCACGGCCGCAGCCATGCCTGCGCCGCCTGCGCCTACCACGACGATGTCGTACTCTCCGCCGTCGATGGTGTTCTTCGCGGCTTCCGCCTCAAGGGTTCGCGGAGTGCCGCAGCCCGTCAGGCCCATCGCCATCGCCCCCATGCCGAAGGTCAGCGCGCCCGTAAGGAAGCCGCGACGGGAAACATCGTTGCCTTTGACGTTCATAATCGTTCCCCTTCCCTATTTCTTCTCGCGATACGGGATGCTATCCCAGCCCTCGGGCACATCCTCGGCAGCCTGGTAATGGCACTCCGAGCAGGTGATGACGGACTGGCTGTGCATCTTGTGGCAGTCGCCGCAGTCGGTGACGCCATGCTCGCTGAAGTCGTGCGGATTCCAGGCCATCCACTCGGTCTTCTTCTTAAGCTTGTCAAGGTCCATGTTGTGGCACGATTCGTTAAGACAGAACTCCTGAGTGGCGAACTCGCCGCTGCGGCTCACCAGATGCTGCGTGTCCTCGTCGAACGTGTAGTCGCCGGTCACCCAGTGCATGCCCTCGACTATCTGCTCGCCGATCTTCGGCTCGTGACACGTCAGGCAGTCCTTGCCCGCCTTCATGTGTGCGTTAGCAAGCATGGTTCCGTCGGTGTTGTAATAGCTTTCCACATACGCGTTCATGGGCGTGTGGCAGATGCTGTTGCAGAAGCTGGGCTGGTTATGCCAGACCGTGAACCCTCCTACTGCTGCAACAACCACGGCTGCTACCACGCACACCGCGGCAATGGCGCGATTACGCTTGGTCCGCGCGAACCTGCCCGTGTGCTCGCTTTCGCTCATAAGGTCCTCCTGTTCCTTCTTGTGCTTCCCATTCGCCGCCGAAACGCGGCTCTCGACAAGCACGATAGTAGGAGGAAACCCATTGATGCTGCACGTCCGAAAAGGGTGGTTTAAGCCTGTGACCAGGGTGGTTTTCGAAGGGTGTGCGAAATGCCGCTACTTCCCCATCATGCTGAGCAGCGCTTCCAGCTCGCGTTGCACGGCGTGCTCGGTGTTGGGGCCGATCACCTTGGTGGAGATTTCCTTGATGGCGGAACGGCCGTTGCCCATGGCGATGCTCGTGCCAACCATGCGCAAGATCTCGTAATCGTTCATGGAGTCGCCGAACGCCACCACTTCCTCGGCGCGGGCGTGGCGCGCGGCCATCACCTGCTTGATACCCGTGGCCTTGCTCACACCGCGCTGCATGACGTCGATCCACTTGCGGCCGGACGGCGCGAATACGAAGTCCTCGCCCATCTCGCGCTCCAGGATGTAGGCCATGTCCATAACGGCGTCGTCTACGTAGATGGAAGCCTTGATGATGCTGGTGTCGGGGCACGGCAGGTCGCGCACACGCAGCGGGTTCGGCAGGTTTTTGTCCAGCTCGCGCTCGAAGCGCTCCTCGTCGTCAAGCAAGTAGGAGATCTTGCGGTCGTACACCACCAGGTGCAAGCCGTCGAACAGATCGACCACGTCCTTGAGCCTGCGCAGCGCAGCATGGCTGTACACCTCGCGGTCCACAAGCTGGCCACCGATCACCACTTGCGCGCCGTTGGAGGCGACGAAATCCATCTGGTTGCTCACCGGGGCGAACAGCTCCTGCAGCGTATCGAAGCGCCTGCCTGAGGAGGCCACGAACCCGATGCCCGCGGTTTTCAGCCGCTTGATCAGGTCGAACGTCTCCGGCGGCACATTGCCTTCGCCGTCCAGGAGCGTGCCGTCCATATCCGATGCGATGAGCTTGATCATGCAAAAGCCTCCTTTGCCGCCGCGCCCCATGCGCCGCGCGTTTGTTCCGCATCCTTCGCGTCGCCGCCATTGTACGGTGCGTTTCGCAAGCGGAAATGCCGGCCATGAAACCTGCGCAGGATGCTTACCCACCGTTGACGCGGCGTTGAGGGGCTGTTGACGGAAGCGCTATTCGCACTCCGGGAACACGCATGCCAAGCGGCGGACCGTTTCCGACAGCCGATCCGGCTCGATGCCGGCATAGTTCAGCACGAGCGCGGTTTCGCCGTTCGAGTACTTCTCAAAACGCTTCGTTGTGCGCTCGCTCAATCCGTCGCCGTCGCGCAGCAGGTAGTCGTTGAACAGCGAGATGTTGAGACCCTGCTCCGCGCCGCGTTGTCTGACCTGGTCATGCGTGAGGCTTGTGCGCACGTACAGCAAGAAGTGCGTGCCCGCGTTACGCTCCTCGACGTGCGAGATCTCCGCCAGCGGCGACTGGGCGATCTCGCGCAAAACCGCCTCACGTTGGCGGCGGTAGAAGTTGCGCGTGCGGTTGATGTGCCGCTCCAAGTGGCCCTCGTCGATGAAACGGGCCAGCGCATACTGTTCGAAACTGGAAACCGTGCACGAGTAGAAGCTCATGGTGTCCACGTAGCGCGCCAGCAGCTTCGGCGGCAACACCATGTAGCTGATGCGCAGGCTGGGCACCATGGTTTTGGAGAAGGCGTTCAGATAGATCACCTTGTCGGACGCGTCGTCGGCGAACAGCGGCATGATCAGGCGGCCGCTGTAACGGAACTCGCTGTCGTAATCGTCCTCGATGATGTAGCGTTTGCGCGCGCGGTTCGCCCACTCGAAGAGCTCCAGGCGCCGCTTGATCGGCATGACGATGCCCGTCGGGAAATGATTGGCCGGCGAAACGTGCACCACGTCGGCACCAGATTCCTCAAGCTCGTCAACTAGCAGGCCCGATTCGTCGATGGGAACGGGCCGCCAGGGGTTGCCGAACGCCTTGGAGATGGCGGCGAACTTGCGATAGCCGGGGTTTTCCATGGCGAACGTGGTGGTGGGCCCGAGCATTTGCAGCAGACGGCCATACAGATACTCGCTGCCCGCGCCGATGATGATGCAGTCGGGCGAAACGTCCATGCCGCGCGTGCGCCGCAGGTACGACGCGATGGCGCGCCGCAGCTCGGGCAGGCCGTTGAACGGGATCGACCGCAGCAGGTTGTCGCTGGGAAGCGAAAGCGCCTCGCGCATGTAGCGCCCCCACACCGTAGCCGGGAACAACGACACGCTGGTGCGGTTGGCCTTCAAGTCCACGAAGTACTCCGGGTCCTCACTATTCAAGCCTTTGACCTGGGATGCAACCGGCTTACACCGGAACTCTGACACGTCTTCCACGAAATAGCCGCGACGTTGCTCGGTGCGCACGAACCCTTCCGTGATCAGCTGGTCGTAGGCAGCCGTGACCGTTGCAACGCCGATGTCGAGGTGCTGTGCGAGGTTTCGCTTGGACGGCAGCTTCGTTCCGCAGGGAATGCGTCCGCGCGCGATGTCCTCGCGAATGGACTGGTATAGGAATTCGTAAAGCGAACTGGTGCCGCGCGAGCGCAAATCGTACGTAAGCATACCTGCCTGCTGAGATGCCGACATGGGCTGATCCTTTCGCGTATGGCCGCAAATGCGCGTTTTTCGGCGCGCTTGCAGCGGGAACGGCGGGTTTGAGCGGTTGAACGCACCAGGGCAACTGGTCTATCTGGTATGTAAAACTATCACTGTTTTGGTTCTTTTGACCAAACCAAATAGCGATTACACTTTTCCTTGCTCATCCAAAACGGCCGCAACGATCCCTTGCCTGTTGCGGCCATCTATCTGAGGCATACGCGAACGAAGACGGGAGACGAACATGGGCTACTTCACCGGGAAAACCATCATCATCACCGGAGCTGGCTTTGCGGCGTTGAAGGACGGTTCCGCGGGTTCCATCGGCTTCGGCATCGCCACCGCCTTCGCCAAAGAGGGCGCAAACCTTGCCATCACCGGCCGTAACGTGAAGAAGCTCGAAGCCGCCAAGGAGCGCCTTGAGGGCGAGTTCGGCATCCGCGTGCTGCCCATCCAGGCCGACGTGAACGCCCAGGCCGACAATCAGGCGGTCGTGCAAGCCGCCGTCGACCAGGTCATGGCCGAGTTCGGGCGCATCGACGCGCTGGTGAACAACGCCCAGGCTTCCGCTTCCGGCGTCACCATCGCCGACCACACCACCGCCCAGTTCGACCTGGCGCTGTATTCCGGCCTGTACGCTGCCTTCTACTACATGCAGGCGTGCTATCCGTACCTGAAGGAGACCAAGGGTTCTGTGGTGAACTTCGCCAGCGGCGCCGGTCTGTTCGGCAACTACGGCCAGTGCGCTTACGCTGCAGCCAAGGAAGGCATCCGCGGCCTGACGCGCGTCGCCGCCACCGAGTGGGGTCCCGACGGCATCAACGCCAACGTGGTCTGCCCGCTGGCCTGGACCGCCGCGCTTGAGAACTTCAAGGAGCAGTACCCCGAGGCCTATGAGGCCAACGTGCACATGCCTCCGATGGGCCATTACGGCAATGTCGAGACCGAGATCGGTCGCGCCGTCGTGCAGCTGTGCGGTCCCGACTTCAAGTTCATGAGCGGCGAGACCATCACGCTCGAAGGCGGCATGGGCCTGCGCCCGTAACCTACCAGGTTACACGGTCGTTTCGGCCACCTATTCCTTACGATTCTGTCCGGATCCCTCCGGTGGAATATCGAAAGCGCCTCGGGCATCTGCGGTCCGAGGCGCTTTTGCGTGAACAGTGAACAGGGGACGGAGGTGTGTTCAAGTTTGAACACACCTCCGTCCCCTGTTCACGCTTCCCGTTCCCTACTCCCCTAGGGCCTCGGCGGCTTCGAGCCATTGCTCGTCGAGTTCGTCGATTTGCGCTTGGAAGTCGTCGATCTGCTGCTGGAACTTGCCGAGCGCCTCGAAATCGGACGGGTCGGCGGCGGCCATGTCCGCCTGCG
Source organism: uncultured Senegalimassilia sp. (assembly GCF_934630535.1). Classification (GTDB taxonomy): domain Bacteria; phylum Actinomycetota; class Coriobacteriia; order Coriobacteriales; family Eggerthellaceae; genus Senegalimassilia. The sequence goes on along the minus strand of NZ_CAKTVU010000002.1, from coordinate 90,795 downwards.
CCTGCTCGATCTTGCCGCGCAGCGTGTTGGTCTTGTTCTCACAGCTGCGCATGCGCTTCTTCAGCTCGCGGATCTCGCCGCCGGACAGCTGCGGGCCGTCGCCGGCGGCAGCATCCTTCGCGCCCTCGCCCGCCGCCGCACTCTGCGGCGCCTTGGCGTGTGCAACCGGCTTCGGCGCGCGCGCCGACATCTCCAGGTACTCCTCAACGCCGCGCGGCAAGTGGCGGATATGGCCATCTACCAGGGCGAACTGATGGTCGGTGACGCGCTCCATCAGGAAGCGGTCGTGCGTGACCAGCAGCAGCGTGCCCGGCCATGCGTCCAGCAGCTCTTCGATGGCGGCCAGCATGTCGGTGTCCATGTCGTTGCCCGGCTCGTCCAGGATGAGCACGTTAGGTTCGTCCAGCAAGATGAGCATAAGGGCCAGACGGCGCTTTTGACCGCCGGACAGGTCGCACACCGGCTCGTTAAGGTCGGCGCGCGAGAAGCCCAGCTTCTCCAGCAGCTGCGCGGGCGTCATCTCCTTGCCGTCGAGCATCATGCGGCGCGTGTAGTTGCTGATCACCTGGCGAACGCGGTCGTCGCCGAAACGGGTGAGGTTGTCCAGATGCTGCGACAGCACCGCGAACTTCACCGTTTTGCCGATCTTCACGAAACCCGACGTGGGCGCCTGCACGCCCTGGATCACCTTCAAAAGCGTGGTTTTGCCCACGCCGTTGGCGCCGACGATGCCGTAGCGGTCGCCGGGCCCGATGATCCAGTCCACGCTATCGAGCACGGGCGCGGGCTTGCCGTCGAAGCGCACGGTGACGTTCTTCAGCTCCACCACCTGCTTGCCCAGGCGCGCCATGGCCATGCGCTTGAGCTCCAGTTCGTTGCGCAGCGGCGGCACGTCGGCGATCAGCTCGTGAGCGGCGTCCACGCGGAACTTCGGCTTCGTGCCGCGGGCCTTCGGACCGCGCGCCAGCCAGGCAAGCTCGCGACGCAGCGCGTTTTGCCGCTTCTCCTCGGCCAGGGCCGCCAAGCGGTCGCGCTCGACGCGCTGCAGGATGTATGCGGAGAAGCCGCCCTCGAACGGCTCGACCACGCGGTCGTGCACCTCCCACATGCGGGTGCACACCTCGTCCAAGAACCAGCGGTCGTGCGTGACCACCAGCAGCGCGCCCTGGCCGGCGCGCCAGCGGTTCTTCAGATGGTTCGCCAGCCAGGTGATGGCGCGAACGTCCAGGTGGTTGGTGGGCTCGTCAAGCGCCAGGATGTCCCAGTCGCCGATGAGCAGGCGCACCAGGTCGACGCGGCGGCGCTGGCCGCCCGAAAGCGTGCCCACCTTCGCGTCCCACGGGATATCGCTGGCAAGACCCGCGATGATATCGCGGATGCGCGCATCGCCGGCCCATTCGTACTCGGGGATGTCGCCCACCACGGCGCGCTCGACGGTGTCATCGTCGCTCAGCTTGTCGAATTGCCCCAGCACGCCCACGCGCACGGCACCGTTGCGCAGCACGCGGCCCTCGTCGGGCTCGAGCATGCCGGCCATCACCGACAGCAGCGTGGACTTGCCGTCGCCGTTGCGGCCCACGATGCCGATGCGATCGCCCTCGTCAACGCCCAGCGACACGCTTTCGAACACCGTCTTCGTGGGGAAATCCACGCGCACTTTCTCGCAGCCCAGCATAAACGCCATAGGTACCAACTTCCTTGCATATATAAGCGCCTTGGCTGCAACCGCGCGGAAAGCGCAAACGCAGCCAAGGACCTGCATCGATTCCAACGCACCATGATAACAAATGGTCAGGAGAACATCGCCCAAGCCCCACAGCGCTTTCCGTCTACGACTTGGTCATCACGGCGATGGTCATCCAGGTGCGTTCGTAGGGGCGGTAGTAGGTGTGGTATTCCACCAGGTTGAAGCCGTCTTTTTGGCTGAGGTCGGAAATGTCGCGCGGCAAGCTGTCGTTTTGCGCCTGACCCAGGCAGATGAACGTGCCGTGGAAGTTGTTGAAGATGATCTCCCAGCTCATCTTGCTGACCAGCGTGGGCGAGTACGCCATGTACGCGCGGTCCCAGTTGCCCTTCTGCCAATCCATATAGGTTTGGGGGATGTCGGGGCACATGACCGACGTGACGCCCATGTAGCCGATGTCGGTGGAAACCACCAGAGGCGACTGGCCGCCGTTCTGGTCGGCAACGCGGTCGACCGTCTCGCGGAACTGCTGCACGGGAACGTTGTTAGCCGGGTCGTAGTCGTCGCGCACAAGCAGCGCCTGGTTCACCACGGAAGTCGCCAGCGTGACGACGACCACGCCCGCCACCAGCGGTTTCGTGCGAACATGCGATAGCACCGCCGCAATTGCGAACAGCAGCGGGCCGATGGCTACGAACAAGTAGCGATAATACAAGATCATGGAGTTCATGACCATGGAAGCCGTCCAAGAAATGGCGAACACGCCGAAGTACACCGTCAGCGCCGCAACCACCGGCGCGATAGGATCGGACACGAGCCACGCGTAAAAACGCTTCAAACGTAGATGCTTTACGGCGCGAGCAGCCGTGTTTGCGGCAGGGCCGGCAGATGCACCTTCGGCAAAGCCTGCGGAGGCTCCCACGGCTGAGCCCTCGCTCGCACTCGCACCCCTGGTCGGGACCGTGCTCGCATCCGAAATCGAGCGCTCGCCGAGCCCGGCTGCGATCGCTGCAGCTTGGTTCTCGCTTGGCGTTGCGGCTGAGCCCGCGCTCACGCCCGCAGCCGATTCCGCACCCGCGGCTCCGCCAGCACGCTGCGCCTTCGCCTCCGCAATCTGCTGCTTTCGCGCCGCGCGATGCAGCCCGATGCGCCACGTGGCCCAACGCGCGGCCCACGCGATTAGGAACGCCAGCACCGCCACGGCGGCATAGCCGATGCCCTGCACGATCACCTGCGGCACCACGCCGTAGCTGCCGCGCGCGGCAAACGATAAGGGGCTCGTCAAAAACGCATACGTTGCCAGCTCGATATACGTAGTCGGGAACACGATTTTCGCCCAATAGGTGCCGCCCACCACGCCCATCTGGCTGGTCACGGCGGTGACGATCCACGGCAGGTACAGCGCCACCTGAACAACGCAGCCGATGATCAGCACGCGCAGCGGAGCGCCCGCGGAAACGGCCTGCTCGGGCAGCGGATGCGGACCGCGTTTGCGATGCCGCCAGGCACGCGCGCCAAGGGCGAACAGCAGCACGACGTTGATCATGAACGCCGACATGGCGCCGAAATAATGCAGGTACGCGCAGGCCAAGCTGGAAGCGAAGCATGCGATCCACCAGCGTCGCGGCGTGCCCGCCCAACACTTCAGCCCCCGAGCGGCCTGCGCAATCCGCGTCGGCGGCGTGGCCAGCTGCGTGCCGATGATGCGCATAGCGTAGATGAAGCACAGCATCACGGCGAACGTGGCCCACGAGTACATGCGGATCTCAACGGCCATCAGCGAAATGTAGGGCGTGAACAGGGCGAAGAAGCTGAACAGCACGCCGGTCGCCCAGCCGGCGTCGCGGCGGATGTGGGTGTAGCCCAGCACTGCCATGGCGATGGCGCCCGCCACGGTGAACAGACGATATATGGTGATGTTCTGCCCGAACACCAGGTTCAGCACGTGCAGCGCCCAGTAAATCAGCACGGGGTGCACGTCTCCGGAGCTGTAGTACCAGATGTCGGCGAAACTGTGGTTTGCAATGCCCACCGAGTAGCTTTCGTCGAACCACACGTTGCCATGGAACGCGTCGGTGAGCAGGAAGGCGGCACCTGCGACAAGCAGGAGGATATGGAACGCGCTTGATGATAAGCGTTCGTGCGCGCCGCGTGAGAGCTTCATGTTGTTTGCCTTCGCCTAGAAACCTGTCATAATGCGCTGCTAGTCTAACATTGCATACACAAGTGGGAATAACCTGCGTAGAAAAACCCCGGGGCTACCCTAGGGTTTTCATAACCACAAGTAGAAAAGGTAAGAGGGGCGAATATGAGCGTCACGTTCCATGCGGACGACTACGGCATCACCGAGCAGCAGGCAGCCGAGATCCTTAAGCTGTCGCAGGTTTGCGGCGGGCAAGGAGCGCTGTCGTCGGTCAGCATCTTCGCGAACAGCCCCGCCTTCGAGGCGGCGGCGGAGATGGCGCGTCCCTATGTGGAATCCGGCAAGCTTGCCATGGCGCTGCACCTGAACCTGGTCGAGGGCCGCCCGTGCGCACCGGTTGCGGAAGTGTCCCTGCTGGTGAACCAGCGCGGCACGTTCGCGAACGACTTCGTCGGCCTGCTGAAGCTGTCGATGAGCTCGCAACGCTGGGCGTTCCGCCAGCAGCTCCAGCGCGAGTGCGTCGCGCAGATCCAGCGCTACCTGACCGCGTTCCCCCAGATGAAAAGCACCATGCGCGTGGATAGCCACCAGCATACGCACGCGGTGCCGGCCGTGTTCGACGCGCTTTCCCGGGCGGTGGCGGAGCTGGGGGTCACGGTCACGCACCTACGCTGCCCCATCGAGCCTTTGACGCCGCATCGCGCAGCCGGCAGCACCATGCCTCCCGTCAATCTGGCGAAGGACGCGCTCATCACGTGGCTATGGCGCAAGAACCGCGGCAAGATGCCCGCAGCTTGCGAGGTCCCGCTGTTCTGCGGCGTGGTGCTCTCGGGCGCTATGGACACGGTGGATTGGCCGCTCCTGGACGCATTCGAGAGCCTGGCGGCCGATCGCGGCAAGAACGTCCAGGTGCTGTTCCACCCGGTCAGCGTGCCGATCGAGCAATGCCTCGACCCGGAAAACGCCCCCTTCGCCGCCGCCTGCGCATCCGAGGCTCGCGACCGCGAAGCCGAACGCTTGCGTTACCTGGCGGAGTCCCGATAAACGCAACCTGGGGATTCCGCGGAATCGCTTTCCTGCCTCCCTTTTCGCCGCTATACTAATTTAGTTACGCTCAAACCACATCGGCTGGCAGCGCGTCGCTCGGCGCGTTATCGGCCGTTTTGCGGAAAGGAACCCCATGCCAACGCTGGCAGAACACATCGCGTCGCGTCGCACGTTCGCGATCATCTCGCACCCCGACGCGGGCAAAACCACGCTGACGGAGAAGCTGCTGCTGTATTCAGGCAGCATCCAGACCGCCGGCTCGGTCAAGGGAAAGGCAAGCTCGAAGCACGCCGTTTCCGACTGGATGGACATCGAGAAGGAGCGCGGCATCTCCGTCACCTCCTCCGTGCTGCAGTTCGAGCACGACGGCTGCTGCGTCAACATCCTTGACACCCCCGGCCACCAGGACTTTTCCGAGGACACGTACCGCACGCTCATGGCCGCCGACGCCGCCGTCATGGTCATCGACGCCGCCAAGGGCGTCGAGGCGCAGACGAAGAAGCTGTTCAAGGTGTGCACGCTGCGCCACATCCCCATCTTCACGTTCGTGAACAAGATGGACCGCGAAAGCCGCGACCCGTTCGAGCTCATGGAGGAGATCGAAACGGTGCTCGGCATTGGCACCTACCCCATGAACTGGCCCATCGGCAACGGCCGCACGTTCCGCGGCGTGTTCGACCGTCAAACGCGCAACGTCATCGCCTTCGACGGCGAGGGCCGCGGCAACTCCTCCAAGAAGGTCGCCGAGATCGAGGCCGAGCTGGGAGACGCCGCCCTTGACGAGCTCATCGGCGCCGACAACCACCAGAACCTCATGGACGACATCGAGCTGCTTGACGGCGCCGCCGACGAGTTCGACTTGGACGCGGTGCGCGCAGGCAAGCTGTCGCCGGTGTTCTTCGGCTCGGCGCTCACCAACTTCGGCGTGGAGCCGTTCCTGAAGGAGTTCCTGCGCCTGGCCCCCGCCCCGCTGCCCTACACCGACACGCTTTCGGGCGACCTGGTCGACCCGCAGCGCAAAGAGTTCGCAGGCTTCGTGTTCAAGATCCAGGCGAACATGGACAAGAACCACCGTGACCGTATCGCGTTCGTGCGCATCTGCTCGGGCAAGTTCGAGCGCGGCATGGAGGCGTTCCACGTGCAGGGCGGCAAGAAGCTCAAGCTGGCAACGGGCACCTCGCTCATGGCCGACGACCGCGCAACGGTTGACGAGGCCTACGCCGGCGACATCGTGGGCCTTTTCGACCCCGGCATCTTCAGCATCGGCGACACGGTGTGCAAGGGAGAGCACGTGCAATTCCCGCCCATCCCCACGTTCTCGCCAGAGCATTTCGCACGCATCACGCAGGTGAACACGCTCAAGCGCAAGCAGTTCGTGAAGGGCATGCATGAGCTGGCCCAGGAAGGCGCCGTGCAGATCTTCCGCGAGCCCGGTTTCGGCATGGAAAGCGTCATCTGCGGCGTCGTCGGCGTGCTGCAGCTCGACGTGCTCGAAACGCGCCTGAAGAACGAATACGGCGTGGAAGTGCGTCGCCAGGGCATGCCCTACACCGACATCCGCTGGATCGCCAACGACCTCAACGAGCTGGACACCTCGCGTCTGAACATCACACGCGACACCAAGCTGGTCGAGGACATGCGCGGCGGCAGGCTGCTGCTGTTCACGAACTCCTGGAACGTGAACTGGGCCATCGACCACAACCCCGATCTGAAGCTCTCCGAGGTCGGCAACGTGAATTTCTAGAAAGCGTTTTCCCTGGTAAAGGGATGGTTTTACGAAGGCGCCGAAGCGTATGGGCTTCGGCGCCGGCTAACCCGCTAACGCCGTTTCAAGCTGCGAAAGCGTTTCAGCCAAATCGGCGTTCACGCAGATGGAGCGCTCGGAGATCTCTTTCGGGGCCGCAGCCTCCCCCATGTTCAGGCAGGCATACGTGGCCTGCGGGTTTTCCAGCGTGGCCCGCCAAAACGGGTACTTGATGATCACGGGCGTGTTGAATCCCACGCCAAGCTCGAGGCAGACAACGCGCATACCCTCATGGCGGCGCTCGAAATCGCGATAACGCGCTGCCGCCGCAAACCAGCCCTCATCCTGCACGAACGTGTCGTCGGCGCGCAGGTTCATGGACATCTCGGCGCCGCAGTGCGGGCAACGCGGGATCAGCTCGCTGGGAATACGCATGCCGCGCTGCTGTTCGAACATGGCGCGAACGGCCGCTTCGTTATCGAACGTCTCGCGGCAGCAAGGCTTGCTGCACTGGAACAACCCATAATCGCCCTGCGTGTAGAACAGGCGCTGTTTGTCGAATCCGGCCAGCTGGAACTGATGGTCCACGTTGGTGGTCAGCACGAAATAATCGCGCCCCGCAAGCAGCTCGCGCAACTGAACGTACAACGGGTTCGGCCCCAGGTCATAACGGTTCACCATGACGTAGCGGCTCCAAAACGCCCAGCGTTCCTCAGCGGTGGCGTAAGGATAGAAGCCGCCCGAGTACATGTTGCTGAATCCATAGCGTTCGTGAAAATCGGCGAAATAGCGCTCGAACCTCGGCCCCGAATACGTGAACCCCGCCGCCGTCGAAAGCCCAGCCCCCGCGCCCACGAACACAGCATCGGCGGCGTCGAGCGCCATGGCAAGCCGCTCGATATCACGTGCCATGGCATCCTTCTCAACCGTGCGGCAACATCCCAAGATCATGTCCTAACCTTCCTGCCCGTCTTACCTGTCGCCTACATGATGGGCTCCAGATCTTTTCTCGGCGCTTGTTGCGCGGTGCGCTTGCGGATAGCGAAACGTTGCGCCGCCGAACCGATCGATACGCTAATCGACTTCCTTCCAGCATTGCGGGTCGGGCGCGTACATGTTGCCGGTGTAGCCGGCGGCTACCGCCGGACAACCGCGACACCATCCCGCCAACTCGCAACGGCTGCACTTCTCGAACTTCGAAAACTCGCGATGCGCTTCCATGTTCTGCCCCATGAACAGGTCGTACATGCTCTCCTCGTGCACGTTGCCGATCTTGCTCTCCATGCGACGGCACGCGTAGACGTCGCCGGTCGGCAGCACGGTCATATGCGCGATGCCGCAATGGCAGCCGTCATAAACTTTTCCGCACTGCACGCCTTCCGGGATACGGAAGCGGCCCTGCTCCCAATCGAGCAGCGTCCACAGGTGGTCCTTCTTCTGGAACGTGGTCTTGCATCCCGCAGCCGCAAGCGCATCGATCCGTTCCTGGCAGGCCACAAGCAGCGCACGATACTCGAGCGGCTCCATGTGGAACTCCTCGAGACGCTGTCCCTTCGTGGGGCAATACCGGCCGAACGCGAACACATCGGCATCGATGCGTGCCGCGAGGTCGATCATGTCGGGAAGCTCGGCGGCGTTCATGCTGCTCACGGTGCTCATGAGCGCCAGCCACATGCCGGAACGCTTGATGCAGGCCGCCGCGCGCAGCGTGTCGTCGAAGCTGCCCGGTTTGCGGAACAGGTCGTGGGTGGCGGCGTTAGAGCCGTCAAGGCTCAGCTGGTATTTGCGGCATCCCAGTTCATGCATTCGACGGCACACCCCGTCGGTCAGATGGAACGGGTTGCCCATGATGCACCACATGGCGCCGCGCGCATGCAGCTCCTCGGCCAGGCGCCAGAAATCACGATGCAGGATGGGGTCGCCGCCGGTGATGTAGAAGTACGGCTGGCGGCCCATATGCTCGCACAGATCGTAGCAGCTGTCCAGCACATGCAGCATATCGTCCCAGCTCATGGACACGCACGCCATGCGCGCATCTTCGCTGAACAGATAGCAGTGCTTGCAGCGCTGATCGCATTCGTCGGTGATATGCCATTGGAAGGCGAACGTGGGGCGCAGCTCCTGTGCGAGTTGCACCTTGCGGTCACCGGTTGTCACCGGTTTCGACCCCTGCTCGTTCTGCTCGGGTTTCATATCGTGTTGCATGGCTATGCTGCTCCTTTCCATTCGTGTTCGCATACCTTGAATCGCGGTTTGACCGCATGTCGGATTCGTCTCGCGAGCGGTCGGCTTCCGATCCAGGCGACGTCTCCGCCGCGACGGCATATCGCCGAGCCCCAGGTCCGTCTACTCCCCTACGCGTTCGATGGCTTCAACGGGGCAAGCCTCGAAGCATGCGCCGCAATGCAGGCAGTTCTGCGCGCGGATGCGGAACGGCTCGCCGGCTTCGCCCTCCTCGATGACGCCCTGCGGGCACACCCCCTGGCAGGTGCCGCACCCGATGCACGCGTCGGTGATGCGATACCCACGCACCGCCGCTGCCTCGCCGTCCAGGCGGTACGTCTCGCGGAAGATCGGATGGACGCCCAGGTTGAAGTACTCGATGGACACGTCGCGGATTTCGAAGATCACGTTGATATCGCGCGTTTGACCGGGGTAAACGTTTGCCAGATAGGGCTGCTCGGCATAAATAAGGTCGCGAATGCGCACGCCCTCGGCGCCCGGCACCTCCCGTGCCGTCCCCGACAGCCGCAGCATCTCGTTGAAGCGCGTGCGCCCCACCGCCTGCACGCGTCCGTCGCAGGCAAGCTCGCGGGCGAAGGGCTTGCCGCGCGAGGTGAGGAAGTACACCGCATCGGGTTCATAATGCAGTGCGCTAATGCAGCGCACCTGGGGAGACCCGTCTTCGGCCACGTTCGCAAAATCGAGCGTGCCGATGAGCTTGAGCTTCTCAAGACAGGTTTGCAGGTTCATGATCTGGCCTTTCGACGGGGATTGCAGGGTGGTTGGCAACAAAGTCCACGTGCGGGCCTGCTGCGGTCCGGTCAATGGGCCCGGCCAGTCCGCGCATTTTGCATTGCGCGGACTGGCCGGGCTGATCGCCGACCGAAAGCACTCGCGCACCGGGGCGCGGGCGGAGCGGTTGGACCTCGCCCGTGCCCCGTGCAGCTGTGATTCAGCAGAACCCGATTGCGCTATTCGGGATCCTTCGTGCCGCAAGCCGGGGCCGGGTCGGCAGAGCCGCAAGCCGGCGCGGGATCAGCAGAACCGCAAGCGGGAGCCGGGTCGGCAGAGCCGCACGCGGGCGCGGGATCGGCAGAACCGCAGGCAGGGGCGGCCTTGGGGTCGGCGGAACCGCAAGCGGTGCCGCAAGCCGGGGCGGCCTTGGGATCGGTGGTGCCGCAAGCGCCGGAAACGACGTTGTCCAGATTGCTCATTTTCTTCTCCTTCTCATTCGTGACGCCTCCTTGGCGGGCGTCTATAATGATTGTCCAAAACAGGAGTCGAATTCGGAAGTAGCCACTAATCTATTAGGTACCCACCTTTATGTAAGTAGGCTTTGACCTGCGCGAAAGGAATCACCAGTGCTCACCAAGGAAGAACTGCCGCCGTGCCCCGTTGCCACAACGCTCATGCTCATCGGCAACAAATGGAAGATATTCGTCATCCAGCAGCTCATGGACAAACCGTTCCGCTTCAGCGAGCTGCGCCGCGCCATTCCCGGCATCAGCGAGAAGGTGCTCACGGACAACCTGCGCGCGCTGGAGAAGGACGGCCTTGTCACGCGCACGGTATTCCCCGAGATTCCGCCCCATACCGAATACGCCCTGAGCGAGCTGGGCGAGACCATGCGCCCCATCATCGACAGCATGGCAACCTGGGGCACCGGCTACCAGGAGATCGTCCGCGCGCAATAGCCGCGTCGCGCACGCCGCTTCACCAACGAAAACGCCGAATCAACGCGATGCCCCGTGCCATGCCTGGGGACACGGGGACATTGGAGGAGGTATCGGAGATCATTTCCCTCATATCCCTTGCACAGTTGGACGCGCCGTGCATACTGTTCAACTTGAACGGTTTCTATGATGACCTGCGGGCGCTTCTCAACCGAATGAGCGATATGGGGCTTTCCTCGCCGCGCAGGCAGCGGGACATCCATTTCACAAGCTCGCTTGACGAGGTGGCCGACATCCTAGCTCCGTTGCATTAGCAGTATCGTTTTCCGAGTTGCCAGGAGCTGAGCATCATGGGCATCACCGACAAGCAGTACCCGCTGAATGTATATCGTCTCATCCTTATGACGGCGGCCGCGGTTTGGGGCCTGGGCTTCGTGATCGGCAAAAGCGCCATCGGCACCGTGGGCACCACGTGGTTCACCGCCATCCGCTTCCTTGGGGCGGGAATCGTGCTGGTCATCCTGTTGTTTCCCCACCTCAAGCGCAATTTCTGCCGCAAAACGCTGAAGGCGGGCATGATCATCGGCGTGGCAACGTTCGTGGGCTTCTGGACGCAATTCTTAGGTCTGGGCCTGACCACGCCCTCGAAGAACGCCTTTTTGAGCGCGTGCTATTGCCTGACCGTGCCGTTTATCTGGTGGGTGGTCTCCCGCCGTCGTCCGCCTGCGAAAACCCTTATCGCCGCGGCCATCTGCACCGTCGGCATCGGGCTGGTGTCGCTGACCGAGGGCTTCTCCATCAGCTTAGGCGACGGCGTCAGCATCGCCTCGGCGTTCCTCTACGGCGCCGAGATCGTGATCATCGGCCTGGTCATGCGCGACAACGACGTCCTGACCATCACCGTCATCCAGCAGTTCACCGCCGGGATTCTGGCCTTGCTGCTCGCCCTGACCACGCAGCCCATGCCCACCATGGCGCAGGTGGCCACGCCCGAGTTCATCGGAGCCATGACCTACGTGGCCATGCTCTCGGCGGCCTTCGGCGCCGTGGCGCAGAACACGGCGCAGGCCCACCTGTCCCCCTCCGAGGCGGGCCTGCTCTGCTCGCTTGAAAGCGTGTTCTGCGCGCTGTTCAGCGTCGCCTTCTTCGGCGAGGTGCTCACGGTCCGCATGGCAGTGGGCTTCGCGTTCATCTTCGCCGCCATCGTGGCAACCCAGCTCGACGACAAGGGCAGCGAAGCGGCCGCCGCCGGCTCCGTTGCCGACGGGTCTTCAGGCGACGAAAGCCCCGCATCGGCAAAGCCCGCCAAGCGAAACCGCGGCAGAATAGCCCGATGACCTGCGGGTCCACACCCCAACGCCAAGTCCGCCGCGGGCAACACGTTCTTTCCCGTTCGTTTCGCCGGCTTCCGGGCTATAATGCCCAAGGAAGCAGCTACCTTATATCCCAACGAACGTGCCGCGCGACAAGCAGCTGCAATGCGCGCCGGCAACCATGCACCCAAGGAGAGAGAAGCATGACGAAGTTCAACCATGTCATCATCCGCCGCCCTGGTAAGTCGCTGTGCGACGGCATCACCAGCGCTCCCGAGCTGGGCCAGCCCATCTACGAGCGCGCCATCGAGGAGCACTACGACTACGAGCATGCCCTGGAGCAGTGCGGCGTCGACGTCACCGTCCTGCCTGCGCTCGAGCAGTTCCCGGACAGCTGCTTCGTCGAGGATCCGGCCGTTATCACCCGCTGCGGCGCCATCATCACCAACCCCGGCGCTGCCAGCCGCAACGGTGAGAAGGACGAGATCGAGCCCGTGGTCCGTCGCTTCTTCGACGACGAGCACGTCAAGCACATCGTCGCCCCCGGCACCCTTGACGGCGGCGACGTCATGATGGTGGGCGACCACTTCTACGTGGGCCGCTCCGCCCGCACCAACGAGGAGGGCATCCGCCAGTTCTGCGAGATCCTGGCTGGTTGGGGCCTGGAGGGCTCCGAGGTCCCGCTGGAGGAGGTCCTGCACCTCAAGACCGGCGTGAACTACATCGAGGACAACAACATGCTGGTGTCCGGCGAGTTCATCGACAAGCCCGACTTCGCCAAGTACAACAAGGTCGTCGTGCCCGAGGACGAGGCCTACGGCGCGAACTGCATCTGGGTCAACGGCACCGTCATCGTGGCCGAGGGCTACCCCACCGTGCTCAAGGCCGTCCAGGACCTGGGCTACAAGACCCTGGTGGTGGACACCTCCGAGTACCGCAAGATCGACGGCGGCCTGTCCTGCCTCAGCCTGCGCTTCTAGCACACGCTTAAAACGCACGGTCCCGCAAAACCAAAGCGCTTTGCGGGACTGGCAACGGGAAAGGCCCGCGGACGCTCGGGAAACCGAGAAAGCCCGCGGGCCTTTCCTGTTCGGGGGAATCACCCCATCATCAAGAAGAGCCCGATTCGGCACTCGGAATCGGGCTCTTCGCTTTGAGGGGCGCGGAACCATCCGCAAACCCCGTTCTACCTGGAACTACGTCGCAACACGTCCCGCCCACCAGGGCTTTACCCGGCGATCGCGTGCACCGGAGCGCCCTTCGCCTCGGGCGTGGGCACGTGATAGGTGTTGCTCAGACGCATGCCGTTTTCCGCATAGCGGGCCACCGAGATGATGAAGCCCTCTTTGCGCAGGCGCAGGATGGCGCGGTCGACGGTCTTCAGGCTGACCTGCAGCGTTTCGGCGATGTCGCGCTTGGACTCGGAGCAGCCCGCAGCGCCGTAAGAAGCGATAAAGCCCAGGATGAGCAGCTGCGAGTTCGTCAGCGTGCGCTTGCCGTCCGCAAGCGTGATGTCGCCGTCGATTTCGGTGTCGGTCTCAGTGGTCATCTCAGTCATCATAGTCCTTCTCCATCGGTCTCGTTCCAATGCTTATGACACCCCTGCTCGCCGGCGCAATGCCGGACGAGCAAAACCTGCAAGCTGGACTGGAGAATAAAAAAGCAGCCAGCTACAGTGGTTTCCGGATGGGAAACCGTGCAGCTGGCTGCCATTTCAGGCCCTATAGCTTTGCGTCATCACCTTTCGATGATTTTGCCGACATGAAAAATAGCACGCGGAAATTCGTATGTCAACACTTGTCGGCCCCTCCCCTTGTCGGCCCCCGACCACGACTGAAATCGCCTTCCGCAAAGGCAGCAAGGGCAGCAAAGGTACGCGTAGCAGCCTCTTGGCAACCCGCGGTGCAGCCGCGCGCTTAGCCGGTGCCGCAGCCCTTCGCCCTTCGTTTCCCCACATGCAATCACCCCGCGAACCCACAGTTCGCGCGAATTGTGGGGCGGCAATCCTCCGCCAACGAGGGACGCCGTATCAAGAGTCCATTATTTTCCGTCATTGCCGTGTTTGTGCAGCTTGATCGGTCATAAGTTGATATACCCTATCAGATTAGTACTTGGCAGGCGTTCGGCCATGTGCGGGCGCTGCGCTCAAGCTTCGCGCAGCCGTCTTTCAAGAACACGTTCGCATGAGTAGGAGTCATATATGAGAGCTATACGCGTCAGCGACATCACGATGAGGGAGGCAGCGGCCTCCAAGGCGCTTTCCCTATCCTTTAAGGAAAAGCTGGAAATCGTGAAGATCCTAGACCGTATAGGCGTTGGCTCCATCGAAGTCGAGGGCATCGAGTCCTCCAAGGTAGACAGCCTGCGGATCAAGTCGATCGCCTCGCTGGTGAAGAACAGCACGCTCGCCGTGCCGGTCAAGATGGACGAGGACAGCATCCAAGCCGTTTGGAACGCCGCGAAGGGCGCGAAGAGCGTCCGTCTGCAGGTGGAAGCGGCCGTGAGCCCCTCCTGCATGGAGTACATCCAGCGCAAGAAGGGCGACGCGCTGATCACCGACGCCGCTGAGGCGGTGGCGAAATGCGCCCAGCTCACCGACGACGTCGAGTTCGTGGCCATCGACGCCACCCGCACCGACGTTGCCTACCTGGCCCGCATCATCGAGGCCGTGGTTGCCGCCGGCGCCAAGACCGTCACCGTGTGCGACGCTGCCGGCTCCATGCTTCCCGAGGAGTTCGCCCAGTTCATCGCCGACCTGTACCAGGCCGCGCCCCAGCTCAAGGACATCGACCTGGGCATCTCGTGCTGCAACAACCTCAACATGGCCGATGCCTGCGCCGTGGCCGGCGTCATGGCGGGCGCCACGCTGGTCAAGGCAACGTCGTACCCCATGGGCGTCGTCGCGCTCGACAACTTCGCCCGCATCCTTGCCGCCAAGGCCGACGCCCTGGGCGCCCAGGGCAAGGTGCGCGTGACCGAGCTCAAGCGCGCCATGGGTCAGATTGCCCGCCTGTGCTGCGATGACCGCTCCAAGGCATCCCCGTTCACCGGCGCGGTCTCCGAGGCCGTCGAGGGCATCGTGCTCACCGCCGGCGACGACCAGGCCACTGTCATGCAGTACGTGGAACGACTCGGCTACAGCCTCTCCGACGAGGATGTCGAGGCGGTGTTCGAGGCCTTCAAGAAGATCGCCGCCAGCAAGGAGCGCGTGAGCGCCACCGAGCTTGACGCCATCGTGGCCTCCGCCGCGCTGCAGGTGCCCCCCACCTACACTCTGGAGGGCTACGTCATCAACTCCGGCCTGAGCTTCAAGGCCACCTCGCACATCTCGCTGCGCAAGAACGGCGAGCTGATCGAGGCGGTGTCTCTGGGCGACGGTCCCCTCGATTCCTCGTTCAAATCCATCGAATCGGTGGTGGGCAAGCACTACGAGCTTGACGACTTCAGCATCCAGGCCGTCACCGAGGGCCGCGAGGCCATGGGCGAGTCGATCGTGAAGCTCATCGCCGACGGCAAGGTGTATTCCGGCCGCGGCATCTCCACCGACATCGTCGAGTCCAGCATCCGCGCGTACATCAACGCGCTCAACAAGATCGCCTACGAGGAGCAGAACTAATGAAGCTTTCCTTTTCCACCCGCGGCTGGGCCGACCGCTCCTGGGATGAGCTGGTAGGCACCGCCCTTGAAATGGATTTCTCGGGCATCGAGATCCATAACCCCATTACCAACACCGCGTTCACCGGCAAGGGCGGCCCGCTTGACCGTTACAATACCCAGGCAACCGCCCGCGCCCTGCGCGACAAGGGCCTTTCCATGCCCGTGTTCGACTCCTCGGTCGACATCTCGGCAGGCGAAGACCAGATCCAGGACGCCAAGGACCTCATCGACCTTGCGCAGGCGGCAAGCGTCGACATGGTGTGCGTGGTCGTGCAGAACGACGACGAGGACGCCATTCACGCGGCGCTTTCCCAGCTGGTTCCCTACGCCGAGGAGCACGGCGTGGTGCTGCTGATCGAGTCCAGCGGCATCTTCTCCAGCACCTCGCGCCTGACCGGCATCATGGACCGCTACGCCAGCGACTACCTGGGCGCCCTGTGGGATGTCCACAATGTCTACCGCGTGGGCGGCGAAAGCCCGGCGACCACCATCAAGAACCTGGGCGCCTACGTCAAGCACGTGCACATGCGCGACTCCGACGACGACGGCACCTTCAACCTGGTGGGCGAAGGCACCCTTCCCATCGACGAAGTGGTGCGCGCGCTGTCCTCCATCGACTACGACGGCTTCGTTTCGCTGGAATGGATGCCCGAGTGGATGAGCGACCTCACCGACATGGAGGTCATCTTCCCTCACTACGTCAACTACATGGAGCAGTTCGAGGACACCCGCGGCAAGCGCCGCACGCTCTACCTCAACCACGACGGCACCGGCGAGTACGTGTGGAAGAAAGACGAGCTCATCGACCTGACCTTCCCCCAGGTGCTCGACAAGATGGTCGAGTGCTTCCCCGACCAGTACTGCTTCAAGTACACCACGCTCGACTACACGCGCACCTACGAGGAGTTCCGCGGCGACGTGGACACATTCGCCCGCGCGCTCGTGTCGATGGGCGTCAAGCCCGGTAGCAAGGTTGCCGTGTGGGCCACCAACGTGCCCGCGTGGTACATCGCCTTCTGGGCAACCACCAAGATCGGTGCCGTGTTGGTTACGGTGAACACCGCCTACAAGATTCACGAGGCAGAGTACCTGCTGCGTCAGTCCGACACGCACACCCTGGTCATGATCGACAGCGCCCTGGACTCCAACTATGCCCAGATCATCAACCAGCTGTGCCCCGAGATCGCCGAAGCCAAGCCCGGCGAACAGCTGCACTGCAAGCGCCTGCCGTTCTTGCGCAACGTCATCACCGTCGGCTTCGAGATGCCCGGCTGCCTGACCTTTGAGCAGGCCATGGAGCGCGCCGAGCTGGTGCCGCTTGAGAAGATCCAGCGCATGGCCGCAGACGTCCGCCCCGATGACGTGTGCAACATGCAATACACCTCGGGCACCACGGGCTTCCCGAAGGGCGTCATGCTCACGCACCGCAACGTGGTCAACGACGGCAAGTGCATCGGCGACCGCATGGGCCTGTCCACGGCGGACCGCTTCATGATCCACGTGCCTATGTTCCACTGCTTCGGCATGACGCTGTCCATGACGTCGTCCATGACCCATGGCGCCACCATGTGCCCCATGCCCTACTTCAGCGCCATGGCGTCGCTGCACTGCATCACGCAGGAGAAGATCACCGCGTTCAACGGCGTGCCCACCATGTTCATCGCCATGTTCAACCACGCCGATTACCGCAAGACCGACTTCAGCCACATGCGCACCGGCATCATGGCCGGCGCCGGCTGCCCGCCCGAGCTCATGAAGCGCGCCGCGCAGCCCGACGAGATGAACATGACCGGCATCGTGTCGGTGTACGGTCAGACCGAATCGGCCCCGGGCTCCACCATGAGCGCCTGGACCGACCCGCTCGACCTGCGCACCGAGACCGTCGGCTACGCGTTCCCGCACGTGCAGTGCAAGATCATCGACCCGGAAACCGGCGAGGAGCTGCCCAACGGCGAAATCGGCGAGTTCTGCTCGCGCGGCTACAACATCATGAAGGGCTACTACAAGATGCCCGACGCCACCTTCAAGACGGTTGACGAGAACGGCTGGCTGCACTCCGGCGACCTGCTCATGCGCGACGACCGCGGCTGCTTCGTGGCCACCGGCCGTCTGAAGGACATGATCATCCGCGGTGGCGAGAACGTCTACCCGAAGGAGATCGAGGACTTCGTCATCACGCACCCCAAGGTCAGCGACTGCCAGGTCATCGGCGTGCCCGATGTGAAGTACGGCGAGGAGGCCATGGCCTGCATCATCCTCAAGGACGGCGAGACCATGACCGAGCCCGAGATCCGCGAGTTCATGAAGAGCAACATCGCGCGTCATAAAGTGCCCCGCTACATCAAGTTCGTGGAGTCCTACCCCATGAACGCCGCCGGCAAGATCCTCAAGTACAAGATGAGGGAAGCCGCCGTCGAGGAGCTGGGGCTTCAGGACCTGGTGAAGAAGTAGCAGCTTCCATATACCGATAATTCGCGGGGGCCGTTTTGCGCGCCCCCGCTCGCGTTTCGAACCATCGTTGCGGAGAGGGGCTTCACAATGAGCAACTATCAAACCGTCGACGGCAATCAGGCTGCGGCCAACGTTGCCTACGACTTCACCGAGGTGGCGGCCATCTACCCCATCACGCCGTCCTCGCCCATGGCCGAGCACACCGACCGCTGGAGCGCGCAGGGCCGCCTGAACATGTTCGGCCAGCGCGTGCAGCTCACCGAGATGCAATCCGAAGCCGGCGCCATCGCCGCCATCCACGGCGTGCTGCAGGCAGGCGGCCTGGGCACCAGCTTCACGTCCAGCCAGGGCCTGATGCTCATGGTGCCCGTGCTCTACCGCATCGCCGGCGAGCGCCTGCCAGGCGTGTTGCACGTGGCAAGCCGCACCGTGGGCACCCACGCCATGAGCATCTTCGGCGACCACTCCGACGTCATGGCATGCCGCGACACCGGGTTCGCCCAGCTCAGCTCGGGAAGCGTCCAGGAGGCCGCCGATATGGCCGCCGTCGCCCACCTGGCCGCCGTGAAGGCCTCCATCCCGTTCATGCATTTCTTCGACGGCTTCCGCACCTCCCATGAGCTGTCGCGCATCGACATGCCCGACACCAAGGAGCTGACCGCGCTTATGGATACGGAAGCGCTCGACCGCTTCCGAGCGCGCGCCCTGAACCCCGAGCACCCCATGCTGCGCGCCACCGTGCAAAACGGCGACACGTACTTCCAGCAGCGCGAGGCGAACAACACCGCATACGACCAGCTAGCCGACGTGGTGGAGGACGTTATGGCGCAGGTGGCCGGCGTGACCGGCCGCGAGCATCACGTGTTCGACTACTACGGCGCCGCCGATGCCACCGATGTTGTGGTGGCCATGGGCAGCGTGTCGGGAACCGCGCAGGAGGCGTGCGACTACCTGAACGCCCGCGCCCAGGCGGCCGGCACGGGCAAGCGCTACGGCTATCTGCAGGTGCACCTGTACCGCCCCTTCTCGGCGAAGCACTTCCTGGGCGCGCTGCCTGAAACCGTGCAGCGCATCGCGGTGCTCGATCGCTGCAAGTGCATGGGCTCGGCCGGCGAGCCGCTGTACCTGGACGTTTCCAACGTCATCGCCAACAGCAGCCGTGCGGGCAAGGTGACGGTCATCGGCGGCCGCTACGGCCTTGCATCCAAGGACACCGACACCGCCCAGATCGTGGCCGTGTTCGACAACCTTGCCGCACCCGAGCCCACGCGCAGCTTCACCATCGGCATCGACGACGACGTGACCCATCTGTCGCTTCCCGTCCGCCCGCTCGACGACTTCGAGGACGCCGACACCTACAGCTGCAAGTTCTGGGGCTTGGGCGGCGACGGCACCGTGGGCGCGAACCACAACACCATCCGCATCCTGGGCGACTGCGCCGATATGTTCGCACAGGCGTACTTCGAGTACGACTCGAAGAAGTCCTTCGGCGTGACCAAGTCGCATCTGCGCCTTTCGAAGAAGCCCATCCGCAGCACCTACTACGTGAAGCGCGCGAACTTCGTGGCCTGCCACAACCAAAGCTACGTGCGCCAGTACGACATGGTGCAGGAAGTGAAGCCCGGCGGCACCTTCCTGCTCAACACCACCTGGACGCCCGAGGAGCTTGATACCAACCTGCCCGGCAAGATGAAGCGCTACATCGCGCAAAACGGCATCCGCCTGTTCACCGTGGACGCGGTGGAGGTGGCGCAGCGCGTGGGCCTGGGCAGCCACATCAACACCGTGCTGCAGGCGGCGTTCTTCCAGATCGCGGGCCTGATGCCCGTTGAGGAAGCGCTCGACTACATGAAGGACGCGGCCCGCAAGTCCTACGCAAGCAAGGGCGATGCCGTGGTGGCGAAGAACGTAGCCGCCATCGACGAGGGCGCGCAGAAGTGCGCGGAGGTCGCCGTGCCCGCCAGCTGGGCCGACGCCCCGCTCGACGAGCCCGCAGCCGAGGCCGACGTGCCCGCTGTGGTCGAGAACATCCTGCGCCCCGTCAACGCGCAGAAAGGCGACAGCCTGCCCGTCAGCGCCTTCGCCGGCTACGAGGACGGCGTCATCGACATGGGCCTGACCGCCTACGAGAAGCGCGGCATCGCCGTGAAGACGCCCGCTTGGAACGCCGAGTCGTGCATCCAGTGCAACCGCTGCGCCTTCGTGTGCCCCCACGCCGCCATCCGCCCCTACCTGCTTAACCCAGACGAGGCGCAAAACGCCCCCGAAGGGTTCGAAACGGTCGCGCTCAAGGGCGGCAAGAACCTGCCCGAGGGCACGCGCTACGCCATCCAGGTCAGCCAGTTCGACTGCACCAGCTGCGGCAGCTGCGCCGACGTGTGCCCGGCGGGCGCGCTGGACATGCAGCCGGCAAAGCTCACCGATGAAGCCCGCAAGCTGTGGGACTTCGGCCTGACCATCTCCGACAAGGACGGCGCGTTCGACCCCTACACCGTGAAGGGCTCGCAGTTCAAGCAGCCGCTGCTGGAGTTTTCCGCCGCCTGCGCCGGCTGCGGCGAGACGCCTTACGCCAAGCTGCTCACCCAGCTGTTCGGCGACCGCGTGTACTGGGCCAACGCCACGGGCTGCTCGCAGGCTTGGGGCGCGCCCTACCCCGGCATCCCCTACACGGTGAACAAGCGCGGCTTCGGCCCCGCCTGGACCAACAGCCTGTTCGAGAACAACGCCGAGCTTTCACTTGGCCTGTTCCTGGGATCGGTGCAGCAGCGCGCGGTGGAGAAGGCACGCGTGGAGAAGCTTTCCCACGCCCTGACGCACGGGCTGGAGAAGCCGAAGGCCGACGCGGGCGACACGCCCGACGCCGCCGCCATGGGCGCCTTGAAGGCGGCTTGCGAGGACTTCCTTGCCGCGTTCGACGACTTCGACGCGTCGCGCAAGGCCGCAGATGCGCTGGTGGCATGCGTACAGGCTTCCATGGACAAGCTGACCAACAGCGCCAAGGAAGTGTGCCAGGAGGTGCTGAAGTTCAAGGACCAGCTGGCGAAGAAGACGTTCTGGATGTTCGGCGGCGACGGCTGGGCCTACGACATCGGCTTCGGCGGCCTGGACCACGTGGTTGCCAGCGGCGCCAACGTCAACGTGCTGGTAGTGGACACCGAGGTGTACTCCAACACCGGCGGCCAGAGCTCCAAGGCAACGCCCGCGGGCGCCGTGGCGCAGTTCGCGGCCAGCGGCAAGAAGACCGGCAAGAAGGACCTGGGCGCCATCCTCATGAGCTACGGCAACGTCTACGTGGCGCAGGTGGCCATGGGCGCCAACTACAACCAGCTGGTCAAGGTGCTAAAGGAAGCCGAGGAATACGAAGGCCCGTCCGTGATCATCGCCTACGCGCCTTGCACCTCGCACGGCCTGAAATGCGGCATGCACGACGTCCAGGGCGAGATGAAGCGAGCGGTGGAAAGCGGTTACTGGTCGCTGTACCATTACGACCCACGCAAGGAGAACCCCATGACGCTGGACTCCAAGGAGCCCACCATGGACTATCTGGACTTCGTGGTCGGCGAGAACCGTTTCGCCTCGCTGACCAAGTCGTTCCCCGAAGAGGCCGAAAGGCTCTTCGAGCAGGGCAAAGAGGACGCCCTACGCCGCTTCGACCACTACCGCCGCATGGCACAGGAGCAGTAAGCGGACGAAGGTTTTTCACGCAAGGAAAGCGCCGGGGCTTCCCCGGCGCTTTCTGATGATATCGCGGATGGTTTCCGCATTCATTGCCTCATCCGCCGATTACGACTGCTTCTGGGCACATTTCGCCAAATAACAGATCGATGCCCTCATACATTTTGCAGAGGTCGCCTTCTATGGCGCGGCGCACGTACGCATCGCGCTGCGTCGGCTTCGTCAGCGCCGCCCATTTGAGCTGCTGATAGGAGTATTTGCCGAACGCAATCCACTGAGGGTAATTGATTGCCATCGGATTCTTGGTGAACGCCACTTTGCCTGCGTTCACCGCTGTCGCCGCGCAGTGGGCGACGAAGAGCATCGTCGAGAGCTTGGGGTTCTTGTTACGGGATGTCGACAGTGGGATGGCGTCCTTGAGGGGCACGCCTTCCTTCATGCGCTTGAACGCGTAGCAAAGCCTCACGACCACCTCGACAATCGCGACAGGCACGGACATTGAGCAGAAGTGGATGAAGTCGTAGCCCTCGAAGTACATTCCCTGTGCTATCTCCGCCACAGTCTGCTCGTACTCGCCGATGCTCCCGAACTGCATGAGGTTGAATAGACCCATGAGCGGGGCCGGCAGTCCCATCGAGGTCGTGACATCGGACTTGAAGTGGAGAATCTGCTTGGCGAGCGCGACGAAAACGTCGACCTCCTTGCGTCCCGTGTAACACTCCATGGACTGCGAGACTACTCTTCCTGCCTTGTCAATCGTGGTCATCTTGCCCGCGAGAATGTCGGACGTGCCGAATACCAGACCGAGCAGCGGGTCGTGCCCCAGGGAGAGCAGGCGGTGGTAGTAAGCCGAGAGCCCCTCTATGCGGACCGCCGTGTTCCTGTTGTCCTGGGCGTCGTACGGGACTTTGCTCACCTTGGAGTTAGCGAGCTTCTCCATCTCCTCGGGAGGATAGCGCCTGTCAAAATAGTCGCGCATGTAGTCGGAGAGGGGACCCGCCTTGAGGCCGCCCGGGAACTTCTCCGGGATACCGACGAGAAGGATGTCGACTGCCGCCGCCAACAGGCCGGCGCCTGCCGTTATGGTCACGTCCAGAGGGTCGAGATGATGAAGCTGGTCGTACTCCTCGTTCAGTGCGGCGACCGCCGCGGCGTTCTCCCTGAGCTCGTCCTCATTGAAGAGGGCTTCGAGTTCCGTTCCGCCTTTGCCCGCTTGCAGGGCGTCCTCGAGCAACTCTTCCCATGTTGGGATGATGGCCGGCTTGCCGCCGCACCGCGGGGTTGCGCCTCTTTTCGGCAAATCGTAGCCTAGCGAGGCGAGAATAGCCTCGCTGCTCGTAATCCGATCCTCGGCCTCCGCCGCGGGCGGGAAGTTGATCTTCTTAATCTGATCATCCTGATGAGCGAGGACTGCGTTAATCTCCTTCTCGCCGTCCGTGTATCTGTACCTACTCATCTTGAATCGACAGGTCGCTCTTGAGGTCGTTCACAGCGCGCTCGAGAAGGATGTTGAGGGAGCGCAGGTACTCGAGCCGCTCGGCGCTCGCGTCGGACTCCTCCTTTAGTGCCTTAATGATCGCCTGGTGCTTGGCGAGCGCTTCCTTATAGAGGCGCTCCTTCTCCTGGCAGAGCTGCTTGTTTTTGAGGCGGGACGCAACCGCGACGCCCGTACCTGCCGCGATGGCAACCGGCGCTGCGAGCACAAAGACCCCCGCGACCATGCCGCCGCCGACGACTGCTCCCGCCGTAGCGAGCCCCGATGTGATGCCAGCAGCGGAAAGACCGACGGTGCCTAGACCGTAGAGCGCCATGAACGACCCGACGCCGCCGACGCCAGCGCCGATGGCCCCTGCCACGACCTCGGGAATTGCGCTTTCCTTGATGGTGCGGTCTTTGTCGTCAAGCGCCATCGCTGCGTCGTTGACGACATTGACCACGGGTTGTAGAGACTCGAGCGAGGTGAAGTTCTTCTCCTTCGCCTTTCGC
This sequence comes from uncultured Senegalimassilia sp., assembly GCF_934630535.1. Classification (GTDB taxonomy): domain Bacteria; phylum Actinomycetota; class Coriobacteriia; order Coriobacteriales; family Eggerthellaceae; genus Senegalimassilia. The sequence continues at coordinate 67,199 of NZ_CAKTVU010000002.1, read as the reverse complement.
GCATCCTTCGCCTTCTCTATCTGATCGTTGGCGCCAGCAAGGACCGTAGAGGCTCCCTCACGGATGCCGTTCGCCGCATTGCCCACGAAGGAGCCAACGCTTTGCGCCCCGTCGCTCGCCGCCGTGCCGGCTTTCTCAACGAGGCAGCCGGCGGCCTTGCCTGCAGCGCCCGCCGCGTCGCCTGCGGCTTTTGCAACGTTCTCCGAGGCCTTCTGGATTTCCTTCATCGGGTCGAAGCCCTTATCGAAAATGCCCATAGTGATGCCTTTCTTATCGGCGGATAGAATGCGCGATTGGTTTCACGAATCTCAACTAAGACCTCATTTTACCTCGCCTTTTATAGGCTGGATCCAGTTGCCTGCTTATTTGTGATCACCCGGGAAGATGTGCGCCAGTTAGGGGCCGCTTTCGTTCGAAAGATTTCGCATGGAGTCGACCTTTATCGCGCCCATAGGGGGCGGTGACACTCGCGAGCGTGGTTCTCACTATGTCGCGCAGCCGCACTGTGATGGAGGTAAAGGTCGATCATCTCACGGAGCGGTATGACATATCGAACAGCCTCGTATACGGAAAGGCCCGCGGGCCTTTTTGGGTTCAGAGAAGGTCAGCACTACCGTCTGGCAGCTATTGCCGGACGCCGTCTAGACCCTGTCCATTGCCGCTGCGATGATGCAATCCGCCTTCGCCACCTCGATCGGCTTGGCTAGGTGGGCGTTCATGCCGGCTTCAAGGCATTCCTACACGTCCTCTTGGAACGCGTTGCCCGTCATCGCGATGATAGGGATGCTCACCGCATCAGGGCGATCGAGAGCGCGAATGGCCCTGGTGGCAGCCAAGCCGTCCATCTTCGGCATCACCACGTCCATGAGTATGACATCGAAGGTTCCGACGGGGCTTTTGGCAAACGCCTCCAGCGCCTGCGCGCCATCGCCTGCAATCGAGACGTATGCGCCATCGCTTTCCAGAAGCGTTGCGGCGATTTCCGCGTTCAGGTCGTTGTCTTCGGCCAGCAGCAAGCGTCGACCTTGCAGGGCAGATCCGCTCGCGACCTGCTCGGTCTCACGCGGGGCCGGAGCCGGATCGAACGGGATGGAGATCACGAACGCGGACCCCACGTTCAGCTTGCTGGAAACTTTGATGGTTCCGCCCATAAGCTCAACGAGCTGCTTAACGATCGGCATGCCCAAACCAGTACCGCTAACGCCGTTGCCTGCGTTTTCCTCCCGCGCAAAAGGTTCGAAAACGTGCTCCAGGAACTCCTGGCTCATGCCGATGCCGGTGTCGGCGATCTCCCAGCGAACCAAAATCTTGCCATCGGGTTGCTCGTTTGAAACCACATGCGTTATCACCCTGCCGCCGCGGCGGTTGTATTTGACGCAGTTGCTATAGATGTTCAGGAGGATCTGACATCAGCCGATACGCCCCTTTTCCGTATAGCCTAAACGAAAAGCCGCCGACGCACTTAGCCGTCGGCGGCCTAAGAACAACCGCAACCTATTATCTTGAACCCGCGCCGATGAAGTAGACGTTGCCGAGCTGGGAACCGTTTTCGTCGAAGCGCGCCCTTGAGATGATCAGCCCGTCGTCGCGCATGCGGCGCACGGCACGATCGACCGTCTTCGGGCACACGCCGAGCTTTTCGGCGATGGCTTGCTTGGTATCAGTACACCCCTGCGCTCCGCACGATGCGATGTAGCCGAGGATCCGCAATTGCGAATCGGTCAATCCCACACCACGTTTTCGCTCAACTTGCTCCGCTGCGGTCTGGCCCACGGTACATCCCTCTTTCATGGTGAAATCGACGGAATCCGCAAGACCATAGCCGAACGCCGCGACAGCTTCCCTGACACGCAATGCCCCTTGCAAAGCGTGCGAATAATGATGGGGGTACTTTAGCGCAACCGTATGGTTTGCGTCAAGCGTGTTTTGTCACCCCCTGTCCACTTAGGCGATTGCCATTCGGTGTAAGGCCGATAATCGATTTATATGGGGTTTTGACCACTTTAGCGGAAACTAGCATGCAGCAGATTTTTCAAAAGCACGTCATTTGGGGGCGGGGGAATCGATAGCGTGAGCGACCTAAAGGGAAACGCCGCCGCGATGGTGGTCGCGGCGGCGCGCTTAGTCGTGGCAAAATCGAAGCCCCAACGATCAGATCCAGCCCGTCTCGAGCATCACGAGACAAGCGGAAATCCGAGCAGGTGCGAGGCGCGACGCGAGCAGATGTTGAGCTCAGGCGTGCCTAGCGGTTACGGCGCTTTGCTGCGGCGACGGCCGTGACCGCCGTCGCTCCAGCGATTCCCAGAGCAGCTGCCGTTAGGGCCATGTCGTCGCCTGTAGCGGCAAGTTCGCCCGTGGCGGGCTTTGCCGCAGCCTTAGCAGCTGCAGGCTTGACAGGGTTGTCGGCCTTGATCGTGCCGCCGTTGTTATCGCCAGGTTGCGGGTCAGGCTGCGGCGCGGGTTTGGGTGCAACCCCTTCCGGCGTGAAGACTAGATCGGTACTCAGCCACAGGGTGAAAGCACATCCGCTCTCGGGATCGACCTCGCTTGCCTCGCCCACCTGGTAGCCATATTCCACGCCGTTGATCATCAGCTTGGCGCCGGGTGCGAAGTAGAAGCCGCGCGCCGGCTTAAGGTACACGCCGTAGCGGTACGTCACGCCGGGCTTGAAGGCATCGATGTGGTTCGTGATGTTCTTATCCCAGAACTCAACGGAGTTCGCATCGCTGCCATCGCTGCCCATCCAGTATTCGCACTGGAAAATGGCGTTCGAGCCTTCCGGAGTGCCCGCCGTGAACACCGGCTTGTCGCCCGCCTTGAAGGTGGTCGTGGCGCCATTGATCTCGATAAGGTCGATGGCCTGCCATTCGCCGATCGGCTGCTCGCACAGCATATTCGCCGCATTCGGCGCAAACACACCCTCGACGGTCTTGAAGGTATTGCTCACCCAATGGCCGTTGACGTTCACGTTGTAGTCATCGGCCAGGGTGTTGCCATCCTTGAGCCGCAGCTCAACGGAGTACATGTAGAACTTGCCCTCTTCAAAGCGATCGATCTTCTTCATACCCGGCGTGTACTTAGCGGGATCGGAATACCAGAACGCAACGGGCGTGAGCTCTGCGGGGTCGCTGCCGTCCATCTCTTCCCAGCACTCGTAGGCAATCTCGTACTTGTCGGCATCGGCGACAGGAATCGTCGCGGTCGCACGCGGGGCCTCGCCGGGCGCATAGTCGGTCTTCACGTTGTTGACGTTCAGATTTTCGAGAGCTTTGTTTTCCGATGCAACGAGCGTGATAGTGCTATTGATGGCATAGCGGATATAGTAATCGTCCCTGGTTTCGTTGACGACGACCGAACCCCCCGGCTTGTAGGCGTTGAAGATATCGTCGGGATCGCCAACGATGATATGGTCACCCTCATAGTCGGTGCCGGTATACGTCAGTGACGCACCGATATAAAGGGCCTCATTGCGCGTAAGCTGGTATGCGCCGCTTGCCGCGCCGCCCGTAAAGGTGAGCGTCAGCCTCATGTGACTGCCGACAGGTTCGAAATGAGCCGTCACATCAGACATGGATGCGTCCAGAACTTCGACAAGGGAGCCTGAAGCGGCATCGGCCCGGTAATACTTTGTCTCGACGATTCCGCTGAGCGGCGTTTCCGGTATGCCGCCTTCCACATCGGGAAAATCGAAAGTGTAGGGCTGCCCCTTCATAAGCGTGATATCGCCCGGAAGCACGCAGTCCGTGTAATGGTCGACCACGGTGGTGTTGATCTTCACGCCGCCTTCGCCGCCGACGACGTCGGTCACGCCGCAGGTCTGGATGGCATCGTTGGCCGGCGCGGCGCTGTCGGCGGAGCCGCTCGCCGTTGCCGCCGGCGTGGCGGGCTGAGCCTGCTGGGCAGCGGCCTGCTGGTCGGCCGGGGCGCTATCGGTTGCAGGCGCGGAAGCTGCTGGCGCCGCCGACGCGGGCGTCGCGTTTGCCGCGGGGACGGTTTCCGCCGCAGGCGTTGCTTGAGCTGCCGGGGCCACGACTGCGGCAGCGTTGCCTGCTGCAGTATCCTGGTCCGCCGCCTCAGCTGCAAGCGAAGCTGCAGGCATGAACAGCTGGCCCGCTATGAGTGCGCTCACGCCGACGCAGGCTATTTTGGTGCCCGTGCGGCGCTCCGCTCCGTTCGTCAGCGGGCAATCCTTCGCGTGGCGTGCTTGGTGTTCAGAGTGTCGTTTGCGCATGGCTGCCTCCTTGGTCAAAAGCCGGTTTCCATGGAGACACATTGCGCCACGTTTTTCCCATTGCCTAGGTTCGCATATGCGAATCCCCTCGCCCACCTGCGGTTTTGCACCCAATCACTTCCTTGTGCATAAGATGCTTATGAGTATCATACTCATAAGCATCTTATAAAAGCAGCCGATTGAACCTTGAAGCGGGGGTCAGCTAGAACAGCGTGAGGTGGAACGTGCGCTCGTTGGTTTCGCCTGGGGCCAGCAGCGTCATGCCGGCTTTGTGCTCGAACACGTCATCCTCGTCGTGGGCGGTGGTGTGCCCCGACCACGGCTCGAGCGCCACGAACGGCGCGTCGTTGGCCGCGGACCATACGCCGATATAGGGAAAACCCGAGAACTCGACGCGCACGCCATGCCCGCTTTTCGTGCCCAGCAGCGTGAGCACGTTGCCGGGAACGTCCGTGAACATCAGCGCATCGTGGGCGAACGACCCGTGCGTCAGCGCCACGGTGTCCGATCCCTGCGGGCATTCGAATGCGTTATCCCAGCTCATAAGGCCATCTTCGCCGATCACCGGCAGCGTGCAGCTCCAAGGGCGGGCGAACTTGAGCACGTAATCCTCGAAGGCCTCGTCGGCCGCAGCGGGCAGCGGCGTGCGAGCAGCGTCCGATTCCGCGCACGTCTCGTTGGCCGCCTCGCCTTCGGCAGCGCCCGCAACGGCGCCCGATTCCCCACTCGCTTCACCCTTGCCATCGCCTACAACCTGCGACGATGCCCCCACGGGCACGTTGAACGCCGGATGCCCGCCCACGCAAAACGGCAGCGTCGCATCGCCGGTGTTCGTCACGCGAAACGTTTGGGAAAGTGTGGCCTCGCCCGTGATGGCGTAGGTCATGTTCAGCTTGAAGCCGTACGGATACGCGGCGCGCGTCTCGGCCGAATCGCGCAGCTCGAAGGTGACCGACGACCCATCGGCGGCGCGGTCGACCACCGCATGCTCGTAGTTGCGCGCGATGCCGTGGCGCCCCATCACGCACGGGCCCTGCGCCGATTCCGCACGCCCATCGCGCAACGAACCCACAATGGGGAACAAAACCGGCGCCCGCCTGGCCCAAAACCGCGGATCGCCCTGCCATAGATACTCGCAGCCATCCAACTGCAGGCTGAGCAGCTGTGCTCCCATAGGATCGACGGCGGCGCTCAAGCGCCCATGGCAAAGGGAAACGGGTTCGGGCATGGCAGGGTCCTTTCTTTCGATATCGATTGCTATCCTACCCGCAAAAAGCGGCGCCCGCATGATATACGGGCGCCGCCATCAAGTTTGCGCATAGCGCGCTTCGTTATGCGGGTCAGGGCCGATGCCTTGCTCCCTCGGTGCCGCATGGAAAGCTATCGAGCCCGAAGTCCCGCGTTGCCCGCATGCCGCAAACCCTTGCCGAGCACAGCGTAACCGCCCCGCTTTATCGTCCGCTGTTCGCAATCGCTTCGTCGATCAGCGCGTCGAGCTTCTTCGCTTGGTCGCCCGACGTGATCGCGCCGACGATGGGCTGCCCCACGATGTTGCCGTTGCTGTCGACCACGTAGGTGGTCGGATACGAGTACAGCTTGGAGGTGAACTTGCCTGCTTCGCTATCCGAGCCGAACCAGATGTTCTTATAGGACACGCCCTTTTTCTCCAAGATGCTCTTCGCCTCGGAAATCGCAGCTTTGTCGCCGTCAAGGGTAAAGGAATTGACGCCTACGACCGCGCCGCCCTTGTCGGCAAGCTTCTGGTTAAGCGCCTCCAATTCCCCAAGCTCGCCCACGCACGGCTTGCAGGTAGTGAACCAGAAGTTGACAACCGTAACGGTGTTGTTCGAGAACAGCTCATCGCTGCTCACGTCGTTACCGTCAAGGTCCTTCCCGTTGAAGCTCGGGAACTTCTCCGACCCTTCGGCTTTTGCCGTCATGCCCGCGCTTTGGGCGTCGACGCTCTCGCCCTGGCCCGGCGTGCTGCCGCATCCGGGGAATTCTTGCTCAAGAGCCGTCAGCTTGTCCTCGATCCGCTTGATCTGCTCCGCTCCGGTTTTCAGCGTTTCCAGCTCCTGCGCCGTGAACTTATCCTTGGCGCCTTCAAGCGTAGCTAGAAGGAAGTCTCCATAGTTGCTGCCATCCTCGATCATCGGGCTTTCCTTGCTGGCCGAAAGGAACAGCTTCTCCCAAAGCTGCGAATCCGCCGAAAGCACTTCGTTTTCCTTCTGCATAAGCTGCTCGTACAGCTTCGCCGCCTCGTCGGCACTGCTCGGCTGTGTCTCGATCAACGCGGCGGCATCGGATGCGCCTGCCGGGCTTTCGTCGCCGCCGGCGCCGGCAGAGCACGCGGCAAGACCGATTGCCAGCAGGGATGCGGCCAGCACCACCGAGATTTTCAACAGCTTCGCATTCATCTTCTTGATCTTCCTCATTTCGATTCCTCCGTTTTTCGATCGATATCCGTCACTCGAATCCTATCCTCATCCGCGACGCGATGGCCGCACGACACGCACATGCCGAAGCGATAGCTGATGGCGTCAGCAGGGCAGGCGTTCACGCACATCCCGCAGCGAATGCATTCGGCGTGGTCTGGTGAAGCCGTCACGTCAACGTCCATCTTGCAGGTCCGCGCGCACGTGCCGCAGGATATGCATTTGCCCCGATCGACCTTCATCCCCAGCAAAGAGACCTTGTTCATCAGGGCGTAGAACGCGCCGAGAGGGCAAACCCATTTGCAAAACGGTCGATAGAACAGCACGCTCAGCACGACCACCGCGATCAAAACCACGAGCTTCCACGTGAACAGCGCCCCCAACGCCGACCGGATGCCGCTGTCAACGAGGGAGAGAGGGATCGCACCCTCGAGAACGCCTTGGGGGCAAATGTACTTGCAAAACAGCGGATCGCCCATGCCGACATCGTTCACCAGCACCGCAGGCAGAAGCACCACCGTCAACGCCAGCACCGCGTACTTCACGAACCTCAACGGTTTGAGCTTGCCCGTGGACAGCTTTTTACCCGGAATCTTGTGCAGCAATTCCTGCAGCCAGCCGAACGGGCACAAGAATCCGCACACGAAACGTCCCAGCAGCACGCCCGTCAAAATCAAAAACCCGGTCACGTAATACGAGAAGCTGAACTTCGACGATCCGACCACCGCTTGAAAGGCGCCGATAGGGCAAGCACCAGCAGCGGCTGGACAGGAATAGCAGTTCAAACCCGGCACGCACACCGCTTTCGAATCGCCCTGGTGAATGCCGCCCTTGATAAGGTTCGGCAGGTGGATATTCGAAAGCAATGCGGCACCCGCCTGGATAAACCCGCGGAAACGGCTTAAAAGCCACGACGCATGGAAGTTTCCCCTACCCAATCCCAACACACTCCAAACACAGCCTGATAGCCTTGCTGAGCACGATGTCGACCTCACCCCGAAGGGCGCCGACGCCCACCATGGCCGCCCCGACGATCAGCAAGATCGCCTGGAATACCGCCTTCCTTGTTTTGAACAATCTGACGCTCCTTTCGTTCTTGGGCATATGTAATCATGTCTGCTATAAAATCCGCGTTAAGGAACAACACGTATGAGCCGGAGGCCCGATATGCGTATTTTGGTTGTCGAGGACGAAAAGGCGCTGTGCGACGCGATCGCCCGCAGCCTTCGCCATCTTGCCTATAGCGTCGATTGCTGCCATGATGGGCAAACGGCCATAGACCTGCTCGCCATCGAAACCTTCGACCTGGTCGTGCTCGACCTGAACCTTCCCGAAGCGGATGGCATGACAGTGCTTGAAATGCTTCGGGAAACCGACCACGACACGAAGGTGCTGATCTTGTCGGCGCGATGCGACATCGCTGATAAGGTAGGCGGCTTGGACGCCGGGGCCAACGATTACCTGACAAAACCGTTTCACCTAGAAGAGCTCGCGGCCAGGATACGAAGCCTGACCCGCAGGCGATTTGTTCAAGACAACACTGTGCTGACCTGCGGAACCCTTTCTTTTGACACAAGCTCTCGTAAGGCTTGCGCAAACAATCGATCCCTTTCCCTGACTCGAAAGGAAACGGGCATATTGGAGTACCTGATGCTCAACCAAGGGCGACCGGTTAGCCAGGAGGAGCTCCTCGAGCACGTGTGGGACTGCAACGCGAACAGCTTCAGCAATTCAGCCAGGGTCCATATGTCGGCGCTCAGGAAGAAGCTGCGCGAAGGGCTCGGGCACGATCCTATCAGCAACCGCATAGGGCAAGGCTACGTGATGGAGGAACGCGAATGAAGGACCTTTCACTGCAATGGCGCATCACGTTGATGACGGCCGCCCTCGTCTGCGCGGCCTGCCTATCGATGAACTTACTTGTCGGCTATTCCGGAATGCAATATATGGATGAGATCGGCAGCGAGGTATCGGCTTATAGCAACGTGAACGAGGATGTTCCCAAGTCATTCGATCCAGGAAGCGAGGGCATCGGCAATGAACTGACGATCGTGGTGAGCGACGCGCAAAAGTCGTTCGGCGCTACAAGCTGGTGCATTACCGCTGCGGTAACGCTTATCGGAGGCGTGCTCGCATATTTTGCAAGCGGCCGCGCACTCAGACCCCTACGGGCTTTCGCCGCGCAAATCGAACACGTGCAACCGGGGAATCTCGCCGATTCGAAAATCAGCGAAGACGTGCTTCCGGAATTCAAAATGTTCAGCGAATCGTTCAACGGCATGATAAATCGCCTTGATGCGGGTTTCGCCGCGCAACGCCAGTTTTCCGGCAACGCCGCGCACGAGTTGCGCACACCGCTGGCGCTCATGCAGGCCCAAATGGAGCTATTCGCAATAGAGCACCCTGACGTACCGCCCGCGACCAACGACCTCCTTAAGCTGCTGCGCGAGCAAACCGAGAGAATGTCGAACATGACGAGCACATTGCTCGAAATGAGCGAGCTGCGCACCATCCCCTGCAACGACGAAATCGAGCTCGCGGCCCTGATCGAGGAGGTGCTAGCAGACCTCGCCCCGCTCGCCGACCAAAAGGGCATCGCCCTCGCCTGTCACGGAAACAGTCTGGTAATCGGCAGTGACCCATTGATGTATCGGATGGTGTTCAACCTTGCGGAGAACGCGATTCGCTACAGCCGTCCCGCCTCGACGATCGACGTGACCATCGACGAGGAAGACGATCGCGTTCTCATCCGCACCAAAGACGAGGGTTTCGGAATCCCCGAACAGCACCGAGACAGCGTATTCCAGCCGTTTTTCCGCATCGACAAGTCTCGCAGCAGGGAATATGGGGGCGTAGGGTTAGGTCTGTCGCTGGTATGGGAAATCGCGACGCTTCATGGTGGCACGATCGAAATCGAGAACAGCTCCAACCGCGGCACCGTCATGCTCGCAACCCTCCCTAAGCTAGGCGTTGCGAAGTAGCCGATTGGGCTCTAAGCATGCCCCGGCAACGGTTCAAGCGCCACGAACGGCGCATCGTTGGTGAAGGGAGCCTACCCGCAAAAAGCGGCGCCCGCATGATATACGGGCGCCGCCATCAAGTTTGCGTATCGCGCTTGGCCGCGCGGGTCGGGACCGATGCCCCGCTTCGCGCGTCTCGCGCTAGCCGCCTTACGGGCGCTTCGTTCCGCAGTTGCTGCAGAACGCGCCGGTGTTGTGCTGGCCGCACTGGCAATCCCAGCCGCCGTCGCCTGCGGGCTTGGGGCTGCCGCAGTTGCTGCAGAACTTGCCGGTGTTCTTCGCACCGCACGAGCAGGTCCACTCACCGGCTGCCGCGGGCGGCTCGGGCTTGGGGCTGCCGCAGTTGCTGCAGAACTTGCCGGTGTTGGAGGCGCCGCAGGAGCACGTCCACGCATCGCCACCTGCAGCAGGTGCCGCCGCCGGCGCAGCCGCGGGAGCGGGCTCGGGGGTAGGAGCCGCGAAGCCGCCGCCCGCCGCCACGGGATACTGGCTTTGCGGGGCGCTGCCGCCCTGGCCGTACAGGCCCTGCGGGTTCATGCCGCCAACCGCGTTGGCCATGCCCATGCCCATGAAGCCCATCATGGCGCCGTTCTCGTTCGCGGCCGCCGTGCGCATAGCGTCGGCCTGCGAAGCCGCCAGGTTGGCAGCCGCCATGTTCGGGTCGCGCATGACCGCGGCCTTCTGCAGGTCCTTGATCATCTGCTCGTCCTCTTCGGACGCCGCAATGGCGTTCACGCCGAAGCTTGCCACCTGCAGACCGCGCAGCTGACCCCACTTCTCCGACAGCACCTCGTTCAACGCGTCGGCAAGCTCGGTGGTGTGCGCCGGCACGGCCGAGTAACGCACGCCCATGGCGCTGATCTTCGCGAACGCCGGCTGCAGCGCGGTCAAAAGCTCGCTTTTCAGCTGCGAGTCGATCTTGTCGCGCGTGTAGGGCTCCTCCACGTTGCCGCAGACGTTCTTGTAGAACATGAGCGGGTCGACGATCTTGTAGGAGTACTCGCCGTTGCAGCGCACGGAGATGTCCACGTCAAGGCCGATGTTGGCGTCCACCACGCGGAACGGCACCGGCTGGGCCGTGCCGTACTTGTTGCCCACGATCTCCTTCGCGTTGAAGAAGTACACGCGCTGGTCCTTGCCCGTGTCGCCGCCGAAGGAGAAACGCGCGCCCACGCGCTCGAAGGACTTCTTGATGCGATCGCCCAGCGTGCCGGACTCGCCGAAGAACAGGCTGGGCTCGGTGGACTTATCGAACACGAACTCGCCCGCCTCGCCGCAAGCGTCCACGATGGCGCCCTGCTCGACGATGATCATGAACTGGCCCTCGTTCACCGCGATGATCGAGCCGTCTGAGATGATGTTGCTCTCGCCCTTGGTATTCGAGCTGCGGCCCTTGTCCGAGATGCGCTTCTGGCCCTTCGCGCACAGCACGTCGGCCTCAAGCGAATCGCAGTAGAAGTACTCGCGCCAAGAGTCGGCCAGCACGCCGCCTGCAGCTCCGATACCCGCTTTGATCAAACCCATGATGTCCTCCTTCTCCGATGCTGCCTGTTCGTTCGTTATCCCAAAACCTGTTCGATTAAGCTTGGTTATACCCGATCGCCTGCGGCGCCGGCCGTTCCGTTACGGAAGCGACGATCGGCGCCGTTCGCAACCGGTGAAAATCGGTTACCGCTTGTCGTCGTCATCCGTTTCCACAAGCGTGCGCGTCTGGTACGAGGTGACGAACGTGTCGTCGCTGCCCGTTAAGTCGAAACTGCCGTTGACCACGTACGCATGCGCGCTGCGCTGCTCCACCGCCGTTTTCATCTGCGAATAGAAGTAGATGCATGTGCCTGCTGCCACGACCAGCGGCACGCCCGCGTCGACGCCCACGCGGGTGACGGTGTCGTCGAACTGGATGAAACCGAAGTCCACACCCAGCATGACGGCGCCGACCACCAGGAAGATGCCCAGGAACCACAGCACCACCTTCAGCGGCGATACCGGCAGATCGCCCACCAAGCGCCCCGTCTGGCCGTTCATGGCGAACAGGAAGTCCTTGTCCTTCCAGCGCGTGTGCAGCATCCACACCGGCAGCAGCGCCTGCTTGATCTCGGAGAACGACACCTCGGCGTCCACGTCTGCCGGGTCGACCTGGTCGTAGCCGGTGACGGTGTCGCGCAGCTGGTCGGCCAGCGTGTTCTCCATGCGGCGCACCGCGCGATGGCAGCACGCGTCGGAATCCTGGTCGTAGCGCTCGGCGGAGAAGCCGGGCAGGTAAGCCACCGAGAACGGGGTCAGCTCGTCGTAGTCGAACGGCTCGATGGCGTCCATGTGCTCGTCGGGCATCTTCGCCGAACCGTCGGCGGGGATGCGCGTGAACTCCGACGAGCCCTGGCGCCACGCGTTGTACACGTGGGTTTCCGTGACCTCGTACTTGCCCTCGCGCCAGGTGCGTATATTGCGCGCCTCGAAGGTGCCCTCGCCGCTGGCCGATCCGTCGTAAAGCCAGAACGGCACGTACACGCCCTGCACATGGGCGATGCGGTTTTGTGCGGCGAATTCCTTCGGAAGGAACTTCTTGCCCTTGTAGTACTCGGTAAGCGTCTGCTCGGCGGCGGCTTTGTCCAGCTTGAACGGGATGACCAGGTCGGGCTTGGCGGTGTCCACGAACGAGCCGGGCGCCATGGCCTGGTTGCCGCAGTACGGGCATTCCTGGATGGCGGTGGTAGCGTCGGACGTCAGCTGAGCGCCGCACGATGAGCACAGGTACGTGCGCATACCCGCGCGCTCCTCATCGTTCCAGCTGGCGCGCGAGAGGTACGACGCGATAGAGCTGTCGGCCTGGGCGCCCACCGCCACGGCAGCGTCGATGACGTCCTCGGTGACCACCGACGACGCCCCGGCGGCCTCGTCGGCCATGCGCTCGAAGCTTGATTGCTCGCCGGCTTCGGCACGTGCGGCCGCGGCCTCCGCCTTCTCGTCGGCCTCACGCTGCTTGGCCGCGTACGCCTCCTCGACCTGGGCCGGCGTGAACGTCGATTCGCAGAATTCGCACTCGAGCAAGCCGCTATCGCCCTTGTAGCGCAGCGGTCCCATGCAGTTCGGACATTGATAGTTCACCGATTCTTGGGCCATGGCTTTTTCCCCTTTCCCGAATGCGTATGTGGAGAAAACCTCTGGTAACAGCTTACCAAAGCCGGGCGTTCCAAGAGCGCCATGCTGTCCCATTTTCAGCCGCATTTCAGCAACCCGCGGCCCGACTTTGCGATCCGAGGGCCAAAGCCGAATCGAGCGCGTACAATGAGCCGAAACGACCGAGCGGGAAGGGGAAGGCGGCCATGGATATCGACCGTAAGCGCGTGCTGATCGCGTGCGCCATCGCCGGCGCCGTGCTGGGGCTCGTGCTCGCCGCGCTACAGGCCGCAGGCTCCTTCGCCACGCCGAACCTGCACGGCATGCCCACCGGCGCATCAAGGTCGACGGGCTTCATGCTGGCAATGGCCCCCTTGCTGGCTGCCTGGGGGTTCACCATCCACCTGCGCTGTTCCGACGCGCAGATCGCGCGCTATCTGAAGGCCAACGCCGCCCTGTGCGTCGCCTGGCTGCTCATCGTCACGCTTAAATACCCTACCGGCAACGACCATCTGGTTTCCATCATGTGGTACCTCTATTACGTGCCCATGCTGCTGACCAGCACGTTCAGCCTGTTCAGCGCCATGCGCGCCGCGGCGCTCGACCGCAGGACCGTCACAGGTTACGCGAAACGGGCCATCCTGGCCATCGACGCGGCGCTCATCCTGCTGGTGCTCACGAACAACCTGCACCACGTGGTGTTCCGCTTCTCGTTCGACGACCCGTTGTGGTCGGGCAGCTACACATACGGCCCGGGGTATTGGGTGGTGCTCGGTTGGATCATCGCGCAGATCGCGTTGTTCTTCGCCTGCTCGTTCGCCGCGGCGCGCCGACAGCTGCGCAGCGCGTTCGTGCCCATGGCCCTTGTCGTGGGCGTGCTCGGGGTGTACACGGTGCTTTACATCCTGCGGTTCCTGATCGGCTCCAACCTTGCGCTCGTGTACAGCATTCTGCTGATATCCTGCCTTGAGATAGCTCTTGACCTGGGGATACTTCCTTCATACTACTGGAGCGAGTCCATGTTCTCCGCGCTTCCGTTCAACCTGCGCATCCTTTCGCGCACCGGCGAGGTTGCGCTGCACACCGCGCAGTTCCACCCAAGCGACAACGACGACACGCTGCATCCCATGTTCCTGCAGTCCGGCCTTCCCCGCCGGAGCATCTCGAGCTTCCGCACCACGGCGGTCCCTCATACGATGTTTCGAGGCTACAACGTCACCGGCGGCTCGGCGCTGCTGGCAGAGGACGTCACCGCCATCGACGAACGGCGGGAAACGCTCGAGCAGCGAAGGGACAGCCTGCGGGCGCACAACGAGCTGCTGAAGCATCGCCACGCCATCGACAGCGTGCTGTACCGCACGCAGCAGGAGCGCGCGCTGGTCGACGAGATCGAGCAGACGCTTGCGGCGAAGACCCGCCGCATCGACGAGCTTCTCTCCGACCTCCCCCGCGGCAACGACCCGCAAAGCCTGGCGCAGCGGCGCGAGCGGCTCACCGAGGTCAAGCTGCTCATCGCGTACTGCAAGCGCAAGGGCGGCCTGGTGCTGGCAGGGAAAAGCGACCCGGCGTTCAACCGCGAACGCCTTCAGCTGGTGTTCAACGAAACGGCCTCCGACCTGCGCACATTAGGCATCGATTGCGCCGCGCTCGTGGACGTCAAGCGCGTGCTGGCCGCGTCCACGGTAAGCGTGCTCTACGACTGCCTGTACGATTTCGCGGCGGCGGCGTTCGCGGCGAACAACCCCATCCTCATGCTGTTCGTCAGCGACAAGGTCGAAGCCGGCGAAGGCCCGGGCACCGGGAAGCAGCGCGTCGTGGAGATGCGCGCCGCCCTGGAGGCCGAGGAGTCGGCGCAAACCGAAGGCTACACACGCTCCCTTGAGGAGCTGCGCCGGGTCCTCGAGCTCCGCGACGTCAGCTTCTCCCTTGATGTCGCGCCCGCAGGCGCGACGCTGGCCGTGCGCGTGAGCGAAGGCGAGGGGGTCGCATAATGGGAGACCTGCTGTTCACGAAGATCCCCGTGGTGGCAACGCTTACGGCCGTGTTCTTCCTGCTGAGCGCCGCGCAGACGCTGCATGTGCTGTTCCTAGGCGCACGCAAAAGCGGCCGTCCGGTATCGGTGGCCACCGTGTACGAGGCGCTGCTGGTGGTGCACCTGTATCTTGCCACCGCCACCATGCTGTCAGCATACGCGAACCACGGCACCCTGCTGCTACACCTGCGCATAACGGCGCTGCCCTTAAGCGCGCTGCTCTGGTTCAACCTGGCCTTGGCCGTCATGGGGCTAGCGCTTGCCATTCGTTATCGTAAACCGGTGATGACCTGGGAGATCGCGCTTTTCGCCCTGTGTTCGCCGCCCGTTATCGATGCCGCCGGGGCCTTCGCGCCGTACCTGTTCATAGCCGATGCCGCGTTCCTGACGTTCCGCGTGAGCGCGGGGCTGATCTTGGATATCCGGCGATTCCGCAACAGCATCACGCGGCTTTCCGCCATCGAGGCCATCGATCGCCTGCCCGAGGGCCTGGCCATGGCCGAGCGGAGCGGCCGCGTGCTGTACATGAACGACGCCATGCGGTGGTGTCTCATGGAGCTCGGCTTCGCCACCGACCTGTCCGACGTCAGCATGCTGTGGGAGAACCTGTGCAAAATCGCGAAACGCGGCGCGGCGCCCATAAACGACGTGCTGCCCGAAGGCGTGCGCATCCAGGTCGGGGAAGGCAACGTGCGCCTGTTCAAGCGCGACACCGCCGAGGTCAACGGCAAGACCTACCGCCGCCTGACCGCCATCGACGTCACGGAGGAGGAGCAGCTCAACACCACCATCGCGCGCACGAACGACCTGCTTGAGCAGGCGAACCGCGAACTGGAGGAATCGCTTGCGGGCGTTCGCGAGGTCGCGCGCAACGAGGCCATGCTGCACATGAAGGCGCGCGTACACGACACCATCGGCCAGCGCCTTTCCATCCTGCACCGCTACCTTGAGGACGGCAGCAGCAATCCCCAGGTGCTCGATCAGGTCACGGACCTGGTGCGCAGCATGATGGAGGACCTCGGCCGCGCCGACGACGAGCAATCTCCCACCGAGCTGGTCTCCATCGTGAGCGCGTTCGAGCTGGTTGGCGTGCGCATCGAGCAGATCGGCAGCCTGCCCAAAGCGCCCGCCGTGGCCGAGGCGTTCGTCACCATCTGCCGCGAAGCCGCCACCAACGCAGTCAAGCACGGCCAGGCCCATAACGTGCGCATCGCCTTCGAGGAAAGCGACAGCTCGTACACGCTGCGTGTAACCAACGACGGCCTGGCGGGTCCCAGCGATTTCCGCGAGGGAACGGGCCTTCCCAGCATGCGAGAGGCCGTTGGCGCGGTCGGCGGCACCTGCCAGGTGACGGCCACCCAGCCTTTCACCCTAGAAGCGGTGGTTCCACGGTAGAATAGAGGGTATCGCCGCTGTTCCGGCGATATGCAGGGACCGCCTTCTAGCCCAGGGGGACGCCATGATCGACATGGTCATCGCCGAAGATCAAGCCATGCTGCGCGATTCGCTCGCGTGCGCCATCGACATGCAGGATGACATGCACGTCGTGGCGGCCATCGCCGATGCGGCCGACGCCCTCTCCGCGGTCGAGAAGCACCACGCAAACCTAGCGCTTTTGGACGTGTGCACGGAAAACGATTCCAGCGGCATCGTCGCGGCCGCCGCCATCAAGGAGGCGCACCCCGACGTGCGCGTGGTCATCATGACGGGCATGCCCGAGATCACGTTCGTCGAGCAGGCCCGCGCCGCCGGCGTGGACAGCTTCGTGTACAAGAACGTGGGCACGGCCGAGCTCATCGCCGTCATCCGCTCCACCATGGAGGGCTATTCCACGTTCCCGCGCCCCCAATCCAACGCGCTTTCCGGCGCCGCGGCGCTCTCGCAAACCGAGATCGACATCCTGCGCCTGGTGTGCGAGACGAAAACGCGCAAGGAAATCGCACAGGAGCTGTACCTTTCTGAAGGCACCGTGAAGCGCCACATCTCCGAGATCTTGGCAAAAACCGGCTACGACAACATCCTGCGCCTGGCCGTGCACGCGGTTTCCAGCGGTCTCATCATCCCCGGCATGGGCCGCAACACCGAGCAATCTGAGGAATAGGGGCGCAAAATTGCCGCTATTCGGGCACTGATGCGAAGCTGGGCGCGCCCTAGCTTCCGCGCGTCCCGTTCCCGTCATTCGCGCGAGACGCACGGCACATGACGAAAGCTCCGCCCTGCTAGACTTTCGCGCACCCCTTCCCACGCACCCGCCCAAAAACCCCGACGCATAACGCAAGCTTTTTCGGCCTCCTGAACGGTAACCTGAGCCGCTCGGTCCGCTTTTGCACCCCTTTTCGAGCCGTAGGGCGCTTCTTCGCCTTCCCCGCTTCTGCCATTATCGGGGTACGGAGTTGGAGACGACGAAAGGGGGCGCGACATGGGGCTGTTCGGAAAGATGTTCGAAAAGAAAACCTGCAGCATCTGCGGCGGCGAGATTGGGCTTCTGGGCAATCGCAAGCTTGAGGACGGCAACCTGTGCAAGGAGTGCGCGGGCAAGCTGTCGCCGTTTTTCAGCGACCGACGCGCGAGCACCGTCGAGCAGATCGCCGAGCAGCTTGAGTACCGCGAGGCCAATCGGCAGAAGGTGGCGGAGCTCAACGTCACGCGCACGCTCGGCTGCGACATGAAGGTGATGCTCGACGAGGATGCGAAGCGCTTCATTGTCACGCGCAATTCCCGTTGGCGCGACGCAAACCCCGATGTCATGGACTTTTCCCAGGTCACGGGCTGCGACACCGAGATTCGCGAAACCCGCAACGAGCTCACCTGGAAAGACGACGAGGGTCATTCGCAAAGCTACGACCCGCCACGCTACGACATCGACTACGACGTGTACGTCACCATCCACGTGAACTCGCCGTACTTCAATGAGATCACGTTCAAGGTCAACGACTACCGCATCGAGGAACGCAATTCCGTGGAATACCGCGAGGCGGAGCGTCAGGCGCAGCAGATTCGCGAGGCGCTCACGCAGCTTCGCGAGACCGTTCGCGAGCAGGCGGCGGCAGCCGCGGCGCCGAAAACCGCGCAAACCTGCCCGTTCTGCGGCGCCACCACCGTCCCCGATGCGCAAGGACGCTGCGAGTACTGCGGCGGCGCGATGGGATAAGCGCCCGCCGGGTTGATTTGAGGCAAGCGCGTAAGCAGGGCACACGCCTTCGGCATGGGACCGAAGGTTCGCCATAGGAGCATCAACAAGAAAGGGAGTGAGGGACATGAAGAGGAAGCTATTGGTATGCGCGTTGGTAGCATGCGCGATGACGCTGTGCTTGACACTTACCGGCTGCGGCGGTGGCGGCGCGACCAACGACAAGGACGCGAAAGAGGCGTTCATCGGATCGTGGAAGCTGGCGGGCATGGTGTCCGACGGCGAAGAGGCCACCGCTGAGGACATCGCCATGCTCGACGCGTTCGGCATGAGCGTGGGCCTGAACGTTAACGAGGACGGCACCTGTGCTCTCGTCATGTTCGGCGAGCCCCTTGATGGCACGTGGGAGGCCAAGAGCGCCACGGAAGCCAAGTTCACCATCGATGGCAGCCCCATCACCGCAACCATCACCGACGGTAAGCTGCAGATGACCGACGACGGCTACGCCATGACGTTCGAGCGCGGCGAGGTCAAGACCAGCGGCACTGCGGGCGACGCAAAGGCCGCAACCACCTCCGACAAGAACACCGTCGCCGTTGACAAGGTGCTCGTCGACGATGAGAACTGCACCATCACCGTGCTGAACAAGAAGCAGGATTGGCTCGACGACTGCGGCTACACCTTCAAGGTTGAGAACAAGACCGCCGACAAGACCGTCCTGTTCATGGCCGAGTATGGCACCTTCAGCGTCGACGGCCAGATGGTCGACTTCACCCTGACCGAGACCGTCAAGCCCGGTATGTTCGCCGAGACCTTCGGTTACTTCGACAGCACCAAGGTTACCGACATCGACGCCATGAAGAACGTCGCCGGCACCATCAGCCTGATGGACAACGACAGCTACGAGACCATCGCCAGCTATCCCATCGAGCTCGCCTAGCACCAAGCGAACTCGAACGAAGCGCCTCCCCCCACGGGAGGCGCTTTTCGCTTCTCCACAATTTCAACGCTTACGAAACGAGGGTAGTTTCTGCTAGGCTAAAAGCAATTAGTGGTAGTCAGCAGCGCCCGCAAGCGGGGTCTGCAAAGGATGAAAGCTTCCTTTGCAGACCCCGCTTTTTTGTATTTCCGGGCCTGTTTCGCCTGTGCGGGCGCTGCGCAAAAGTCGGAAAGGAATGTACGGAAAACAGTATGCAAGGTTTTGATCCCCATAAGGCGCACATCGAGGTTGCGCATCCCTACCTGACCATGATGGGCCTGTATCTGGGCGGTTTCACGGGCATGTTCAGCGAGACGTCGCTTAACATCGCGCTTCCGCAGCTGACCGAGGCGTTCGGCGTCGACATGGCCGTCATGCAGTGGGTAGTCATCGGATATATGCTGGTCATCGGCATCGTGTTGCCTTTCGCCAGCCTACTCATGAAGTGGTTCAGCGTGCGCAAGCTCACGCTGTTCGCGCTGGGCGCGTTCTTCGTCGGCTCGTTGATCAGCGGATTCGCCCCTAGCTTCGAGGTGATGCTGGCGGGCCGCCTGGTGCAAGGCGTGGGCACGGGCCTGGTCCTGCCCATGATGTTCGCCGTGGTGCTTGAGGTGTTCCCACCGGTGAAGATCGGCGCTGCCATGGGCTTGACGGCGCTCATCATCATGTTCGCCCCCGCCATCGGCCCAACCCTCTCGGGCATTATCCTGGGTGCTCTGAGCTGGCGCTTCATCTTCTTCACCTTCGCCGTGGTGCTGGCCGTGGCCATGGTGTTCGCAGCGAGGTTCCTGGTGAGCCCCTACGAGCTGACGCGTCCGCGCGTCGATGCGCTCTCGTGCGTGCTCTCGTGCCTGGGATTCGGTGGCGTGGTGTTGGGCGCCGGGCTTGCCAGCCTGTACGGATGGACCAGCGTCGAAGTGGTGTCCGCACTGGTCATCGGCGCGGTCTGCATTGCCGCGTACGTGTATCGCCAGCTGCACATGGAGACTCCCGTGCTTGATGTGCGCGTATTCTGCCAGCAGGGCTACCGCGTGGGCGTGACGCTGGTGATGCTGAACTTCGGCATCACGCTTTCTGCCATGTATCTGTTGCCGCAATACATCCAAAGCGGCATGCTTTTGCCCGTTGCCATGACCGGCATGCTCATGCTGCCCGGCGGCATGGTGAATTGCATCGTGTCCGTGATCGCCGGCGGTCTGTACGACCGCATCGGCGCCCGCATCCCGGCGCGCGTCGGTTTCGCCCTGTCCATCGCCGGCACGGTGATGTTCCTGCTGGCGACGCCCGAAACGCCCATCGCGTATGTGGTTTGCGCTCACGTAATCCTGATGATCGGCGTGCCGCTGGCCATGTCGCCGAGCCAGACGAGCGCCCTGAACTCGCTGCCGCACAGCATGAACGCGGACGGCTCCACCATGATGAACACCCTGCAGCAGGTGCTCGGCGCCGTTGCCACCGCCGTCGCCACCAGCCTGTTGGGCATGGGCCAGGCGGCAAGCACGGAAGGCGGCGCGGTCGCGTTCACCAACGGCGTGCACTGGGGCTTCACGTTCACCCTGGTGCTTGCGGTTGCCGCGCTGGCGGTTTCCATGCTGCTGAAGAAGCGCAGCTATGCCGGCGATGACGCGCCCGCAGACGGCGCGCCGGCAAGCGCTCCGCAAGGCGACAGCGCAAAGGCCGCTGCCAAGGGTTGCTAGCAAAGAAAATCGAAAGCCCACGCGGACGTCGAACCCGCGTGGGCTGAGAGCGCAAAACCAATGAGGGATGCCGGCAAGAGAAGACAGAATTTAGTACAAATAATTCTCTGACGTTGCGTATTCCCCACCTGTGGCGTTTATGACGTAAATGATGACCAAATCAATCACTGTGCAGAAAATGCACAGTTTTAGGACTGTTTTCACGGCAGCAGCCTATACTCCGCCGTGCGGTCACCGACTTACACCGGTTAAACTCACACCGTCAATCATGTTCGCGCATACGAAGAAGGGGGCCTGCGGCCCCCTCTTCTTCGCGACTCCGCATGATGCGTCAACGGGCGGCAGCCCGCTGCCCCTACTCCGCCATGAGCTTCTGGATGCGCTCCATGGCCTCGACCGTGGCGTCGGCATCGCCGAAGGCGGTCAGGCGCACGTAGCCCTCGCCCGAGGGGCCGAAGCCTGCGCCCGGCGTGGTGATGATGTTCGCCTCGGTCAGCAGCTTGTCGAAGAACTCCCAGCTGCCCACGCCCTCAGGCGTCTTGCACCAGATATACGGGCTGTTCACAGCGCCGTACACGGTGAAGCCGGCGGCCTCGAGGCCTTCCTTGATCACGCGTGCGTTGTTGCGGTAGTAGGCCAGCGTCTCCTCGATCTGGCGCTCGCCTTCCTCGGTGTAGATGGCCGCGGCACCGCGCTGGATGATGTAGCTGGCGCCATTGAACTTCGTGCATTGGCGGCGGTTCCACATGGCGTTGAGGCTCTGGCCGTCGCGGACCAGCTCCTTGGGCACCACGGTGTAGCCGCAGCGCGCGCCGGTGAAGCCCGCCGTCTTGGAGAACGAGCGGAACTCGATGGCGCAGGTCTTGGCGCCTTCAACCTCGTAGATGGAATGCGGCACGCCCTCTTCGGTGATGAAGCGCTCGTAAGCGGCATCGAACATGATGATGGCGTCGTTGGCGTTGGCGTAATCAACCCACGCCTTCAGCTGCTCGGCGTTGAGCACCGTGCCGGTGGGGTTGTTCGGGCTGCATAGGTAGATGACGTCCGCGCGGCCCTCGGGCAGCGCTGGGCAAAAGCCGTTCTCGGCGGTGGTGGGCATGTACACGATGTTCGTCCAGCGCTCGGCGGCCTCGTCGTAGTCGCCAGCGCGGCCGGCCATGGCGTTGGAGTCCACGTACACGGGATACACCGGGTCGCACACGGCGACCACGTTGTCAATGTCCAGGATGTCGCCGATGTTGCCGCAGTCGGACTTAGCGCCGTCGGAGATGAAGATCTCGTCATCGGCGATGTCGACGCCGAGCGCGTGGAAGTCGCGCTTGGCGATGGCGGCGCGCAGGAAATCGTAGCCCTGCTCAGGGCCGTAGCCGTGGAAGGTCTCGGACTTCGCCATGTCCTCGACGGCGGCGTGCATGGCCTCGATGACGGCGGGGACGAGCGGGCGCGTGACGTCGCCGATGCCCATCTTGATGAGCTTCGCCTCGGGATGCGCCTCGGAATAAGCGGCGGTACGGCGGGCGATCTCGGAGAACAGATAGCTGCCGGGAAGTTTCTGGTAATTCGGGTTGACCTTAGCCACGAAGGGCCTCCTTGCACATTCGGTTTCCGCAAGCGGCGGCGCAGCCGCGACCGCCGCAGTTTCCATACGGGCCCATTTTGCAGCGGATTTCCCCGAGATTTCCGAAATGTAACGTAGGGATTCCCGGATTTAACACGGAAGCGCCGGCACAAGGCCGGCGCTTCACGAATGCGTCAAATAACGGTCTGGGAGCCGCGCGAACTAGCACATGCGGTTCGCGATCCGGCTGCGCGAGCTAGCGGATGCAGTTCATCATCTAGCCGCCCGAACTAGCGGATGTAGTTCGTCATCTGGCCGCGCTCGGCGACGGGGACGTCGATGCCCGCAGCCTTCCCGGCCTCGATGCACTTGAGCAGCCACGCCATGTTCTGCCCGATGTTGCGCATGGTCTGCAGGCCCTCCGCGTCCTGCGCGGCCTCGCCCGGCAGGCGCCCGTGCACGTTGTTCCAGTACGTGGACGACACGACGGGCATCTCGCAGAAGGTGAAGTACTTGTTCAGCACGTCGAACGACGCCGTGGTGCCGCCGCGGCGCGCAACGGCCACCGCCGCGCCGGGCTTATGGCGAAACGCCGCGCCGCCTGCGTAGAACGCGCGGTCGAGCGCGCACAGGATGCGGCCCGAGGGGTGCGCGTAGTACACCGGCGTGCCGAAGACGAAGCCGTCGACCTGCGCCGCTTTGGCGATCAGCTCGTTGACCACGTCGTTGTCGATGACGCACTTCCCGCCCAGCTCGGCGCACTTGCCGCAGGCGATGCAGTCGTTGACGGGCTTGTTGCCCAGCCACATGGTTTCCGTCTCAATGCCGTGCCCCTCAAGCGCGGCGGCAACCTCGGCGAGCGCAACCGACGTGTTGCCCTCCTGCCGCGAGCTGCCGTTGACCAGCAAAACTTTGCTCATAGGAATATCCTCTCGTCTGGATGACCCGGTAGATGTCGATCCCATTGTACAAGCGCCAACCACCCCCAACCAAACAAGCACACACCTCAGACACTTCGGGGACGTAGCGTTAACTGTCCGGGAAAGGGCACGGGGCGCGTCCCAAGGCGTCCCGCGTTCAGCAGATGCCTTACGTTCCCCCAGGATACTCCACACCCGTGCCCCGGCCAGAAGTCCCTTACCCAGGCGGCTCGGGGACCCGCACCCAAGAGGGCAGCTCGGACAGACTACCCGCAGCCCTTCCGCCCTCTCGCCTCAATGCTTCAGGGCGGACACTTCGGGGACGTAGCGCTAAGTGTCCGAAATTCGCGTACCCGCTTGCGCGATGACGATAGCCGGGATGCAAAAGAAATAGAGTTCTGGGCGGTTTCGCAGAAAAACAGGGCGGATTTTGACATGGTCCTGGAGTTCTGTGCGGTTTTTCGCCAGCTCCCCCGATGCGCGATGCGCCCGACCTGGGCAAACGCCGAGCCTCGAAGGCTCTTCAGGCAAATTCAGCCTGCAAAACCGCCCAGAAGATCCGGTACGCACGAACCAACACGCAACACCTCGCTGCGCATTTCCCAACCACCCCCGCTCACGTCCCGCGCCCCGGGCTCGCTTTATAATGAAGGGCAGCAACGCACCGTCGCCTGAAAGGCATCGCCATGAACCACCCGTCTGCCAACCGAACCAGCATCGCGCCTGCCAGCCCTACGCATATCGAGGTGCGCGGGGCGCGCGTGCATAACCTGCGGAACGTGAACGTCGACATCCCGTTGGGCCAGCTGGTGGGCGTGTGCGGCGTCTCGGGCAGCGGGAAAAGCTCGCTGGCCCTGGGCGTTTTGTACGCCGAAGGCTCGCGACGCTACCTGGAGGCGCTGTCCACGTACACGCGCCGCCGCATGGGGCAGGCCGCGCGCGCCGACGTCGACGAGGTGCGCTACGTCCCCGCCGCGCTGGCGCTGCATCAGCGCCCAGTCGTCCCCGGCGTACGCAGCACGTTCGGCACCATGTCCGAGCTGCTGAACAGCCTGCGCCTGCTGTTCAGCCGCGTGGGCAGCCACCCGTGCCCGCACTGCGGCGCCTACGCCCCGCCCTCCATGTCGGTGGCCGCCGAGCAGCCAATCACGTGCCCCACCTGCGGAAAGACCTTCTTCGGCCCCGGCGCGGAGGACCTTGCCTTCAACAGCGGCGGCGCCTGCCCCACGTGCGGCGGCACCGGCACCGTGCGGCGCGTGAACGAGGCGGCGCTGGTCCCCGACGAGAGCAAAACCATCAACGAGGGCGCGGTGCTTCCCTGGGGAAGCCTGATGTGGGACCTCATGAAGCAGGTGTGCGGCGAGATGGGCGTGCGCCTTGACGTGCCGTTTTCCCAGCTCACGCCCGAGGAGCGCGACATCGTCTTCCACGGCCCCGCCGAGAAAAAGCACATCCTGTACAAGGCGAAGAAGGGCGACAACTTCGCCGAGCTCGACTTCACCTACTACAACGCCGTCTACACGGTGGAGAACGCGCTGGCAAAGGCAAAAGACGAGAAGGGCCTGGCGCGCGTGGCCCGCTTCCTGACCGAAGGGCCGTGCCCGGATTGCGAGGGGACGCGCCTGTCGGCGGCGGCGCGCGGCCCGATCGTGCGCGGGATAAACCTGGCGAAGGCGTGCGAGATGACGCTCGACGAGGCTGTGACCTGGGTAGACGGCGTCCCGGAAACACTGGCGCCGGACCTGCGCCCCATGGCGGTCTCCATCTGCGAGTCGTTCCAGCATACGGCGCGACGGCTGCTTGAGCTGGGGCTGGGCTACCTGTCGCTCGACCGCGCGGGCTCCACGCTGTCCACCGGCGAACGCCAGCGCGTACAGCTGGCGCGCGCCGTGCGCAACCGCACCACCGGCGTGCTTTACGTGCTTGACGAGCCGTCGATCGGCCTGCACCCGGCCAACATCGACGGCCTACTCGGCGTCATGCGCGACCTGCTGGCCGACGGCAACTCGGTGGTGATGGTCGATCACGACACGCGCATCCTGGCCGCGGCGGACTACCTGGTGGAGATGGGCCCGGAAGCCGGAGCCGGCGGCGGGCACGTGGTCGCCTGCGGAACGCCAGCCGAGCTGCGGGCCGACAGCACCTCGCTGATCGGGAAATACTTGCCGGCGGCTGTCGAAGCGGGGAACGCCGCGACCGAGCTCGCGTATGCCCGTGAAATCGGCGCCCATTCGCAAGCAGAAACAAGAGCGGCCGCCTCAGCAGGCGAAACGACCCCGGCTTGCTGCGCGGACGCAGACGAGCCGCCAGCGGCGAGCACGGCAAGCACGGCGGAAAGCCATGGCGCCTCAACGGAGCAACCGAAGCTCGACCATGCGGCCGTATCGGCCGCAGCGGCCCCCGCAAGCGCAGCGGCCGCAAACCCCATGGCGAACGTGCGCCCCCGCCGCCCGGAGGGCCAGCTGTTCGACCATGGCACCATCCACCTGGAAACCAGCCCGCTGCACACCGTGCACGCGCTGTCGGTCGACCTGCCCGTCAACCGGTTAACAGCGGTCACCGGCGTGTCCGGAAGCGGCAAAACAACGCTGGTGCTCGAAGAGCTGATTCCTGCGCTGAACAGCGCAAACACAGGCGAAACCCTACCCGCCTGCGTGCGCGGGATCGACCCCGCCGGCATCATCCGCGCGCAGCTCATCGACGCAACGCCCATCGGCGCGAACGTGCGCTCGACTGTCGCCACCTACTGCGGCGTGCTCGACGACCTGCGGCGCGCATTCGCTCGCACCGAGGAGGCAAAAGCCGCGGGCCTGAAGGCGGGCGCCTTCTCCCACAACACCGGCAAGCTGCGCTGCCCCACCTGCGACGGCACCGGCCAGGTGTCGCTTGACGTGCAGTTCCTTCCCGATGTGGACGTCCCCTGCCCCGATTGCCGCGGCCGTCGCTACAGCGGCGACGCCGATGCCATCACCTGGAACGGCCACACGCTCGCGCAGCTCATGGCCATGAGCATCGACGAGGCGCTCGACGCATGCGCCAGCCTGAAGAAAGCGCACGCCATGCTGCAAACGCTGCATGACCTGGGGCTTGGCTATCTGACGCTCGGCGAGGCCACTCCGGCGCTTTCCGGCGGCGAGGCGCAGCGCCTGAAGCTGGCCAGCGAAATGGGCAAAGCCCAGGACGGGGCGCTGTTTGTGTTCGACGAGCCCACCATCGGCCTGCACCCGCGCGACGTGCGCACGCTGCTGAACGTGTTCCAGCACCTGGTGGAGCAAGGCGCCACCGTGGTGGTGATCGAGCACGACCTGGACTTCATCCGCAACGCCGACTACGTGGTGGACATGGGCCCGGGCGGCGGCCAAGCGGGCGGCCGCGTAGTGGCGCACGGAACCCCAGCGCAAATCGCCCAAAACCCCGCCAGCCTAACCGGCAGCTATCTATAAACCCTTACGCGACCCCCAAAACCGCAGCAAGCACAAGCAGCACCGCCAAGAACCCGACGTTCCAGGCCGTGAACACGAGCAGGTAGCGGCCGCGGATGCCGAGGCGTCCCACCATGACCGCCTTGAACGTGATGAGGCTTGCCATGGACGCGATGAGCGTGCCCAAACCGCCCAGGTTCGTGCCTACGATCAGCGCCTGCCACTGATCGGTGAACCCCGAAAGCAGCACCGCCGCCGGCACGTTGCTGATAACCTGGCTGCCCCCTACTGCGGCAAGCAGCGCGTTGCTGCCCACCGCCGCGGAAAGCGCCTCGTGAAGAACCGGAACGCGGCCCATGTTCCCCACGAACACGAACAGGGCCGCAAAAGTGGCCAACAGCCCCCAGTCAACGCGCCGCAACAGGCTTGCGTCCGAAAGGGAAACGCCCACCAGCACCAACGCCAGCAAAACGCGAACATCCAGCACGCCGGGCACCGCAGCCAAGCAGCACGCGAACAGCGCGCCATACATCGCCAACCGCTTACGCGAGCGGAAGGGGAAACCGGCGAACGTATCGACGCCGCCGGCGCCACGCACTTCCCCACCTCGGAAGCACAGCGCGCATGCAAGCGCCAGCATCGCGGCGGATGCAGCGGTATACGGCCCCATGAGCTGCAGAAACTCCCCAACGCCCATGCCCGAGGCCGTGAACAGGTACAGGTTCTGCGGGTTGCCCACGGGCGTGAACATGCTGCCCAGATTCGCCGCGATGGTCATGAGCGTGGCCACCAGGCACATGCGGCCCTCCATGCCTGCGCGGCGCAAAACCACCAAAGCCAGCGGCACGAACGTGATAAGGGCAACGTCATTGGTCACCGCCATGCTGGCGAAGAACGCAAGCCCGACCAGCACGCCAGCCACGGCGCGCTGCGTCCGGGCGCGCGCGACCAGCCACGCCCCCGCGGCATCCAAAACGCCAAGCGAGCGGAACCCCGCCACCACCGCCATCAGGCAGAACAGCAGCGCCAGCGTATGCCAATCAACATATGCGGCATATCCGGCATCAGGCGGCACAAGGGCGCACGACGCCAAGGCCGCCGCAACGGCAACGACCAGCACGGCCTCGCGCGCCGCAAAAGCCCGAGCCGCACGCACAGCCGACCGAAGCGATATGCTCCCGATTTCAATCACGAGGCAAAAGGGTAACACGTTGCCTTCGGGCGCATCGGGCAAATCTCCCGGCAAGCGCGAAGGCGAAGGGCAAAACCACCTAAGAACGCGAACGGAAACGCGCTCCGCAGTTTTGCCCAGCCTGAAACATGGTTCGCAACAGCACCCTTCCCGCTTCCCCGGCTTTTGCGGAAGCCTGGCGCTTCCGCAAAAGCCGGGCTCTTCCCGTCGCATTATCGCGATTCCGTCAGCTTTTCGCCGATTGAAACATGACCCCGTTATGCTAGATAACCGTACGCGCCAAGCGCGGTATGGCAATACCGTCCCGAAGGTGGTTCCCAAGCATGTTATTCGCCAAGATCAAGCAGCATTACGAAGCCGTGGTGGCGGTGTGCTGCTTCCTGATATTGTTCACGAACGTGGGCCTGCCCTCCACGTCGTTTTCCGTGTACCAGCCCTACCTGGTCGACCTGCCGGGCGTCGGGCATTCGGGCGGGTCGATCATCGTGTCGGTGCGCACGTTCGTGTCGCTTCTGGCAATGCTCGTGGTCGGTCGCTACTACGACCTGGTCGATTGCCGCATCGGCGCGTTCCTGGCAACGCTGTGCGTCAGCGCCGGTTTCGCGCTGTACCCCATCGCCGGCAGCAACTTCGGCATGCTGTGCGGCGCCTCGGCGCTGACGGGCCTGGGCTACGGCTTCGGCGGCATGATCGCCTCGACCATGCTGATCAACCGGTGGTTCCGGGCGAACGTGGCAACCGTGGCCGGCGTCGCCGCGGTGGGCTCGGGCGTGGCGGCCATCGTCATCCCGAACGCGGCGGTTGCCCTCATCAGCGCCTTCGACCTGCAAACCGCGTTCAGGGCAGAAGCGGCGTTGGCCCTGATTATCGGCGTGATGGTGTTCGCCCTGCTGCGAAACGACCCGCGCGACATGGGCCTGACCCCTTACGAGGGAAGCCCGAAGGCGGTGCAACGCAAGCAGGAGAAAAGCGCCCAGCAGCTTGAGCGCGCAAGGAAGCGCCACGTCAACCGCGACCTTTCCCCGCGCACCATGCCGCTTCTGTTCCTAGCCATGATCATCATCGGCTGCGTGTCGGTGGGCGGCGGCAACTACCTGGCCGTGCTGTTCACCTCCGAGGGATTCTCCGCCGAGCGCGCCGCCACGCTCGTAGCCGTCAACGGCGCATGCTTGACGGTGGCGAAGCTGGTCAGCGGCATGGCGTTCGACCGCTTCGGCACCAAGCGCGGGTCGGCGGTCTTTTTCGCCCTGTACATCGCCGGCACGGCGGTGCTGTGCCTGTCGGATATGGGCAACACCGGGCTTGCCGGGCTGGGCGTGCTGATGTTCGGCATCGGCATGTCGCTGGGCACCGTGGGCATTTCGGTATGGTCCATCGAGCTGGCGCCGCGCGGCAAGGAGACGCGCACCATCAAGAACTTCCAGGTGTGCTACGCGCTGGGCGGGTTCATCTTCACGTTTCTTCCGGGCTTTTTGACCGAAGCGTTCGGCACCTACCTGGTTTCGTACGCAGCGCTGCTGGCTATGCTGGTTGTGGCAGCCATCATCGTAATCGGCGTCTACGCAGCCACCGACAAACGAACGAACGCGTAAGGCGACGAACCCGGACGCTAACCCTACGTCCCCGACGTGTCCGTGACGGATCAGGGACGTAGGGTTAAGCGTCCGAAACGCTCTCGGCGCGGGGCGCCTTACGCAATCGCCAGCGCCATGGAGCCGCATTGCTCGTAGAGGTACTTGAACCAGTCGTAGTTGACGGTCACGTAGCCCTGCGTGGGGTCCATGATGCACGCCCGGTGGCCTTCCACACCCAGCAGCACTACGCAATGCTCCAGGTCATAGAAGGAATTCGCCTCCAGGGGCTCATCGAAGCACGGGTCCTCGAAGTCGAGCGTGGTCCACACGAGCACCGGGGTTCCAGACGATGCCTTGCTAGCAAGCTCATCGAAATCGGTGCCGGTGAGGTTGGCGAAACGCTCGCTTGCGCCCGCTTCCTCCAGGTAGGCGTTACCGGCCGTCAGGATGGCGGGCGGCATGCCCTCGCCCGCCCAGTACGGGTCGCCCCAGAACGCCGAAGCGTAATCGTCGCCCTCCACGTCGAAGGGCAGCTGGTTCGCCACGATGGAATCGGGGTCGGCATCGTGGCCCATGGCCTGCAGCACCGCGGCAAGCGAATACACCTCGCAGCCCGCCGGCATGCTGGGGTACTGGAACAGCTCGGGGACATTTGCGCTCGTACCGCTCAAACCGGTGAAGTCGACCACCTGCATCACATTTGCGCGGCCGAAACCTTCCATGGGCTCCTGGCCCATCGCGCCCAAGGCGTCGCGGCGATTGCGGGAGAACCCCTCGGCGTCGTCAGGGCGCATACCGGGAGCAACGGATTCCGCAGCTTCGGCATCTTGGGGCTGCTGCACGTCCATCCCGTCGTCAGCAGCGTACGCCGTCTCCATCGCCTGGGATTCCAAGGCGTCCTGTGCCGCGCCCCGATCGTCGCCATCGTTTGCGCCAGCGTGGCCATGAGCCGCAAAAACGCCGGCGATCACGACGACGGCAAGCACAACAGCCGCTACCGCGAGCGTACGCCTGCGCCCAAACCAGCTGCTACCGCCGATCACCGACCCGCCGCCCCTGATGAACGCGCCATTATGCGCAACGCGGGAAGCGCCCTCGCTATGACGCGCCTCGTCACGAGAGCGAACAGGGCGCGGAACCGTCACGCGCGCATGGTGCGCCGACGGCGAAGCTTGCCGCGCATGACGGCCTTGCGAAGGCGTATGCTTGTCGATATGAGTGTCGATAGGTTCTCCCATCACCACGTTCTTCCTAAATTTGCGCGCACGCAAAAGCGTACGGTTTACGTTCGTTTTCGAACATGGTAAACGCCGCAGCTGAAGCATTCCTGAAAACCAAAACCTTGCTGCAGCTTCGCCACATTTGGGAAACGATAGTATCAGGAAGAATCGACAGGGGCCGTTCTGCAACGGGGGCGCCCGGGCAAAACCCGGACACTTAGTGCTACGTCCCCGAAGCGTCCGACCCAAAAACGTCCGGCAGAGCCATCGTTCGCAACGCCATCGATCCGCGCCGCAATGCAAAAAAGGCGCCGCTTGCCCAATGGACAAGCGGCGCCTTCAACAACAGTGCAAAGCTGACCGAAACTCGCACAGCTCGGCCTGGCGCGCAGGGCAACCGCAGAGCTATTCCCCGAACAGCTCCAAGGCTTCCTTCACGATAGGGTCATCGGGCTTGATGTCGGCGACGTTGTGCATGGTGCACGTTGCCGTCAAGCACACTTTGCCCGCTTCGTTTTTCACCACCACTTCGGCAACGCACGAAGAGCGCCCGAAATGCACGTTGCTGGCCTCGAGCACCAGCTTCTCCCCGATGGCGACGCCGCGCACGAAGTTCACGTTAGCGCACTGGGTGACGGCGTGCTTGCCATACGACCAGGTGATAGTGGAGCCGACCACGTCGATGATGGCCATGAGAAAGCCGCCGAACGTGCCGCCGCCGGTGTTCGTGGCGTTCTCGGGCACCGTCACCGTGCTGCGCGTGAAGCCCGGCTCGATGAGCTCGGGGCTCATGTCGTTGATGAACGCGCGATTGCGCTCGTACAGCATGCGCAGGCTGATGCGGACGTAGTCCTTCATGGGTCCTTCGGGTGCCGTCATTGCCGCCTCCTTCGTTTTGTGCGCCCGCAAAAGCGCATCGGCGCCGCGTGCGAACGCGATGGGATCCCTGCCGCTTCGCCGCAAAACGCGGCGCGAGGGCAACCTCAGCAGCAGGGGGTTAGCGCTTACGCCTTGTGCTCTGCGGCCAGCTTGCGCTGCTTCTCGGCGAAATGCTCCTTCGTCACGATCTTCGTGATGAACGTGCCCTCCGAGATGGTGTCGCCAAGCTCGTCGGTGGCGATGACGTGCCAGAACTGCTTGCGCCCGCCGTACGAAGGCTCCTCGCGCTCAAGCTCGGCGACGCCGGTGATGACGCCGTCTTTGCGCGCCTTCTTGTGGCGGATGGTGGTTTCCAGGCCGAAGATGAGCTCCTTGTCGAAGTCCGTCAACTCCTCGGCCGCGCGCGATGCGCACGATTCCAGCAGCGCGATGGTGGCGCCGCCGTGCAAGAACCCATGCGGCTGGTAGATTTCCGGACGCACGGGCATGCGCATTTCCACGCGGTTCTTCTCAACGCTGATGGTGGTGATGCCGAGGGTGTCGAGCAACGTCATAAGCTTCCTCCTGATAACGAAACGGGGCCGCACACAAGCGCGGCCCCCAACCTGAACTTGGTTTGTGAATAAGTATACGGTTACGAAGAACCCTCTTCGCCGGGCAAATCATCGGGCATGTCCGCCGCATGCGCCGCCTGCGCGCCAGCCGCCGGCTCAAAAGGCACGGTAGGCTGGTCCTGCGTGCTCGCAATCCGGACAGAGGGCTCGGTTCGCTCCGCTTCCGCAGATGAACCGCCTTCAGCAAAAGGCACCGTCCGGGCAGCGGACGCAGGCGCTTCGCCCGCCGGCTGCGCACCGGCAGCACCCGCCATGCGCGAACGCAGCGCGGCCGCGCGCTTGAAGCGCGCCTCATCGGCACGCGCCTCTTCCTGCAGGCGCGCCGCAGTAGCCGCAGTACCTGCGACGGCTCCCATATCCTGGTCGTACGCCGCCTGCTTCACGTCGCCCTTAAACGCCTTCGTGGTGTTGATCAGCACGGCGCCGATGATGAACGGCATCCAGAACACGATGCCGCGATACACCAGGCCGATTGCCGTGCCGGCCGCCGCCGACTCGCCGAAGCTGGTAAACGCCACCACGACAGCAGCCTCGACCACGCCCACGCCCTGCGGCGTGACCGAGATCATAGCGAACAGCGTGGCCACCACATAGCCGCACACCAGCGCCGGCGCCGTGTCGACGCCGAACCCGATGCCCACCAGCGCGAAGCACGAAAGCTCGCACAAGCTGGCGATCAGCGAGCACCCGTACGCCTGCAGCGTGGGTTTGGGGCTGTGGCCGATCATGCCGGCGGCCTCGGAAAACGCCTGTGCGATGCGCTCTGCCCACGGCTCAAGCGGCTTTTTGCGCACGCGCGCAACCACCTTGCGGCTCACGCGTTCGGCGGGCCGCAAAAGGCGCATAAGCAAAGCGGGCTTTTTGTGGGCAAGGATAAGCAGCGCCACCATGGTTCCCACCAGGCACAACACCACCATGCCCATAAGGAACCACACAGGCGACAGCCCCACCGTGACGGCCAAGAAGATGAACGCGCACACCATGAGCGTGGAGAACGCGCCGTCGATGGTGATCTGCATAAGCAACGCCGCACCCGTGGCCTTGCCGGCGGGGATGCCGCGCCGTCGCGCGTCGTCGACCACCAACGTGGTGCCCGCCAGGTTCATGGACGGCGCGATGGTGTTCATGAAAAACGTGCCGAAGACCAGCGGCAACGTGGATTTCGGCTCCATGCGCTCGCCCACGGCGGCGAAACTGCGCGAATAGGCGAAGCTTTGCGCGAAGTACTTCCCCAGCTGCGTGAGGATGGCCGCGACCAGCGGCAGGGGGCTCCCCTGCTTCATGGTCTCGCCCAGTTCGACCAGCTGGTCGCCGCGCAAAAACACCACCGCAAGCACGATGATGAGCACCACGCCCATGAAAAGGTTCTTGACGTTAAATTTCATGCAGCCGCCTAACGTTGGCCCGCGGTGTCGTTACAGCTCAAAAACTCGCGCAAATCGGTGTGCATCAGGAAATCGAGCTCGGCCTTGCCGCGTTCGTCAAGGTCGGTTTCCACGAACAGGAAACCGTAGCAGCCGAACGTGGGCACGTCGAACTCGCGCAGCTCCAAAACCCTATCGAAGCGCTCGGAGAAGGCCGGGTAATCGAACTCCTCGGCTCCCGTCACGCCCTCCGGCGGATTGAGCAGCGACATGGTATACACATGATCGCCCGCACATGCGAACGCCGCGTCGTAATCGGGCAGCGTGTCGGTCAAAAACGCCTCATACGTGCGGAAGCCATACGCGTGCTGAGCAACGTCGGTGCCGCCCAGGCCGGCGAATCGCAAGGGATTGAACTCGATAGGGCGAATGGCGCCGCTACCCTGCTCGTCCACGCGCACCTCAACGTGCACGGGGAAGTTTCGCGCTCCCACCAGGGCGTTCACGCGCGAAAGCCACTCCTCGAAGACGGGCGCCTTCTCGCGCACAATGGCCGCTGAGGTGGTGTACATGCGATCGGACGTGTCGTCGGGACCGGCAAAATCATGGCGCAGCACGTTGAGCACGTGCGCCGCGCCCTGCTCGTCGAAAAACGCATCCAGGGCATATTCCTGCCCCGTGATGAACTGCTCCAGGATGAAATCGTTGCCGGCAACCACGCTATCGGGATACATATCCGCCCAAGCAGCCGCGTTCGACGCGAAATCGGCCAGCGCCTCGTCCCAATCAGCACGGCAGCGCACCGTGTGCACGCCCATGCTGCAGAACCCGCGGGCGGGCTTCACCACGAACGGCATATGCGACTCAAGCTCGGCGAAATCGAGTTTCCCCAGCTCATCGGCCGTGCATGCGCGGAAGAAGAAGTCCTCGTCCATCTGCGCCAGAAGCTCGCGCATGGCGACCTTGTCCTTGAACACGGTGATGGCATGCGTAAGACCGGGATTGTCCGCATGCGAGCAGATCCACTCGAGCGTATTCTCGGAATTGGTATACACGCGCTCGCCCGCGGAAAGACGCGAAGCAGCCTCAGCCTGATCGACCAGGTGCAACGCCCTCCCGGACGCAAAAGCCGTGCGCTCGGAAAACGCATTGCGAAGCACGGGGTGTTGCGAGGACTCAAGCCATTCCAACAATTGCGGCGAAGCATACGGTTCGTCAAGGATGACCATGGCAGACCCCTTTCGGCACTCGCTCAGCGCGCCCGGCGCGCACTACTTAAGCGAATAGTATACCCCCGCCGCGCAGCAAAAACGCCGCCTAGCGCATCCCTGCGTCAAACCCTCAGCAAGGGGTGGTTGAAAAAGCAACTGTTTTTCACAAGAGAGATAATTCGGAAGGGGCTGCGGTGGAAATCCTGGACCAAAAGAGCACCAGGCTTTCAACCGCAGTCCCTTACTAAAACGTAGTCTTGACTACACACAAGTGCCTGCTGAAAGCCAGCCAGTCCTACGGCTTTAAGGCGGTGATGGAGAACACGTAGATGTCATGCTCAGCGTCGTAGCGGCAGAAGGGCGAGGTTGCGGTGACAACGGCCGAGAACGCAGGCTTCGGATTGCGCGCGGCAGGGTTCGCCGCGACTTTCTGACGCAAGCGCTCAATGTTCCTGATGCCGTCGGGTACCTTGGTCTCGCCGAGTTTGACTTCCAGAGCCGCCCAGCGACCGTCGCGCAGCTCGATGATGGCGTCGACCTCCAGACCGTCGGAGTCGCCGTAGTAGCGCAACGACCCCGGGTGGGCTCCGGGCATGCAGGCGACGTAGGCCCGCAGGTCGTGAATGCACAACGACTCGAAGAGCAGCCCGAAGGTTTGCCCATCGGACAACAGGCGCTCAGGGCCCATGCCAAGCGCAGCGGCAGGGATGGAAGGGTCGGCGAAGTAGCGCTTGGGCTTGGTGCGCAAGCGCGACTTCGCGCGTACGGGCGCATCCCAGCCGTGCAGGCTCTCGATTACGTACATGCTCTCGAGCATGTCAAGATAGGACGTCACGGTAGAGGCAGCCGGCGTAGGCGTTCGTCTACGAGACGCGGATGATACGTTTTGAGCCTCTCCGTGCTATAAGCTACCATGGTCGAACATTCCTCTCTGACATGGGCATACTATATTTTCGAGGATTGTCGTACTCGATTTTCGAGGAAAGTGACACTCTGTTTTCGAGGAATCCAATCAGTGATTTTCGAGAATTTGAAGAAGCACTGCGCCCCATAACCCGTGGCCGCAAAAGCACCCGGACAGACAAGCAAATCAAGCTCGTCAACACATTTCACAACGCCATCGTTACCATAAAAGCCGCGATACCCAGCGAACAGCCCGCCCCTTGCAGGCGGCGGTATACTGCTGCTCAGCAAGCTCGATTCGGACAAGGGGGCATCAGTGCACGGCAATATCCCAGATGCGGTGGATCATGCGCTGCGCAGCCCTCGCTCCTTGGCGCCGTTGGTGCTGCTCATGGGCTTTTTGGGCGCCACGGCGCGCTATACCCTGGAGATGCTCCTGCCCGCGCAATACGGCTTCCCCGTCGCCACGCTTGCGGTGAACATATTCGGTTGTTTCACGTTGGAGATCGTCAATCAATTCGTCGCGCGCCGCACGAACCTGCCGGCGCCGTTGGTGAAGTCGATGGGCATCGGGCTTATCGGAGCGTTCACCACCATCGCCGCGCTTTCCACTGAGAACCTGGCGCTTTTGCAGCAGGGGCGTTACGGGATGTTCGCGCTGTATCTGGGCATCACCGTGTTCGCCACGTTCGGAGCCGCCTACGCGGGAAAGCGTCTTGCCGACGCCATGGGCCCGCGCTATAGCGCGCATCATCAGGTTGAGACGCCGCAGGCAGATTCCCCGCAAAACGGGGGCGATGCGCGATGAGCCCGCTGACGTTGGTCATGGTGGGCCTAGGCGGAGCAGCCGGCGCGCTGTGCCGCCACAGGGCGCTTTCGTTCATGAAACCTCGCTCGAACAGCTGGTTTCCCTGGCCCACGCTGCTGGTGAACCTTGCATCGTGCACCGTCGCCGGCGCGGCGCTTGCAGGGGCCGCCGCGCTTGGGCAAACCGCCTACATAGCGCTGACCATGGGGTTTCTGGGCGGATTCTCCACGCTGTCCACCATGAACTGCGAGGCCGTCGATATGGCCACGGAGGGACATCGCGGAGAAGCGGCCGCATACCTGGTAATCACCTACGGCTCGACCCTAGGCGCCGCCGCACTGGGATTCGCTCTAGCGCACGCCGTTCTAGGAGTCTAAGCAGGCCTGCCGCTCTTCCAGTCGCGCAAACCGCACGCTTTGCACGAACGCAAAAGCGGCGCAGCGCGAGCTCAATCGCCCACGCTACGCCAACCGCAAACCCGCAAACCCGCAAAGCACCGCCAACGAAAAGCGCGCAAACCCGACGCTATACCGCAAGCCCGCGCAGACCCGCAGGCCCGCCGCGTCTTTCCCTATAACCCCACCTTCGCCGCCTGATAGGTGCGGATGCGGTCGCGGAGGTTCTGCACGTCGAACAGCACCGACACCAAGAACGCCACGGTGAGCGGCGCGCCCACGAAGCCGTTTCGCGGCGCCAGCATGAAGATGAGCGGCGCACCGAAGATCATGATGGGCACCAGCAGCATGACCAGCAGGCTGCCCATGCGCTTGTACAAGCCGTAGATGATGGACGCCATCACGTACAGGAACAGGCCCGTTGCCGCGGAGCCGGCGATGGAGAGCACCGCAAGCGCCACCACCTTGGCGGCAACCATGAGCGCCTCGTCGCGCAGGCCCTTCTTCGCGCGGGCGAACACCTCTTCGCCGGTCTGCTGCTGCGCGCGTGCGGCGCGAAACGGCGCGAATGGGTCGAAGGGGTCGTATTCCACGGTGAAGCCGCCGAACGGCCACTCGGCACCGCCGGTGCGCTGACCTGCGCCATTCTGCCCCGAACCCGGGCGCTGCGAGCCCGCGGCGCCGCTGAAGATGTCGTCCCAACTGGTCCACACGTACGTAGTCTGACCTTGGGCCCCTTCGCCGAACGGCCAGCCGGCGAACGGATCGAACGGGTTGCCCTGACCGGACGCGCCGCCTTGCCCCGCCGAACCCGTCGGGTGCGCATAAGGATTGCCCGCGTACGGACGCGGGTCGCGGCGCGGGTCGAACTCGGGCGACCAGCTGCGGTTGATCAGCACGTCGCGCGCTTCGTTGATTTGCTTGGTAAGCTCCTCGGCCTCGGCGTGCTCCTTCGAGTCCAAGGGGAACTTGTCGGGATGATGGGCGATGACGAGCTTGCGATGAGCCTTCTTAATCTCATCGTCGCTAGCCCCATCGGCCAAGCCCAGTATTTTGAGTGCTTCTGATTTCTTCATAACGCCGACTATACGGGACGATTCCCGCCGCACAACCGCAACGCCGGGGATGTCACGCATTCGTCAGAAAAACCCGGCGCGAAAACCGCACGGACTCACCGAAATCAGCGCAAAAGGAAGCGGCCCGCCGAAAAGGCGGACCGCTCGCAGGTTTCGCTCCCCTACGCCCTTGTAGGCACAGCGGACGCAAACGATGCCGGCGACTCAAACGGCACAGGCGGCGCGGGCGGCGCAAGCGCACCCGCCAACGCGGGCGCGCCAACGCGGCCGCAAGCGCGACGCACGCATCACGCGCACGCGCACCAAACGGCACACCCGCCCCACTCGCCGGCTTCGCAAACTAGTGGCGGAAGTGGCGATGGCCGGTGAATACCATGGCGATGCCGTGCTCGTTGCACGCCTGGATGGACTCCTCGTCGCGCACGGAGCCGCCGGGCTGGATGATGGCAGTGATGCCCCACTCGGCCAGCGTGTCCACGTTGTCGCGGAACGGGAAGAACGCGTCGGAGGCGCACACCAGGCCCTTGGGCTCCACGCCCATGCGCTCGCACGCCTCATGGGCGCGCTTGCAGGCCAAAAGCGCGCTGTCCACGCGGTTGGGCTGGCCCGGGCCCATGCCGATGCCGGCATGGTCGCGCGACACCAGGATGGCGTTGGACTTCACGCCCTTGCACACGCGCCATGCGAACATGAGCTCGTGCATCTCGGCGTCCGTGGGCTTGCGGTCGGTGGGAACGGTGAAGGTTGCCGGATCCTCGGAGACGTGGTCGACGTCCTGCACCAGCACGCCGCCGTCGACGGAACGGACCTCGACGGCAGCCGGGGCGTCGATGCCGCCGGTGCGCAGCACGCGCAGGTTCTTCTTCTGCTGCAGAAGTTCAAGCGCAGCGGACTCGTACTCGGGGGCGATGAGCACCTCGACGAACTGCTTGTTCTCGTTGATGTGCTCGACCATCTCCAGCGTGACCTGGCGGTTCGCCGCGATGATGCCGCCGAAGGCGCTCTTCGGGTCGCAGGCGAAGGCCTTGTCGTAGGCCTCGGTGATGTTCTCGGCCGTGGCGGAGCCGCAGGGGTTCTGGTGCTTCAGGATGATGACCGCCGGCTCGTCGAGCTCGCGCACGAGCGACCAGCACGCGTCGGTGTCCAGGATGTTGTTGTAGGACAGCTCCTTGCCGTTGAGCTGCTGGGCGTTGACCAGGCTGTGCTCATGGGCGAACTCGTCCACGCGGTAGAAGACGGCCTGCTGATGCGGGTTCTCGCCGTAGCGCAGGTCCTGCTGCTTCTGCATGTACAGGGCGCACTCGGGCGGGAACTCGCCCTGGGCCTCGATGCCCTCCTCGCAGCCGCAGCCGCAGCCCTCGCCGTGCTCGTGCGGATGCGCGGCCTGGACCTGGTCGAACAGGAAGTCGGCGATGGCGCCGTCGTAGGCGTTGGTGGTCTCGAACACCTCAAGCGCCAGCTCCATGCGGGTCTCGCGCGTGGTGGCGCCGCCGTTGGAGCGCATCTCGTCGAGGATGCCGTCATAGGTCTCGGGGTCGGTGACCACGGTGACGCTCTCGAAGTTCTTCGCGGCGCTGCGCAGCATGGAGGGGCCGCCGATGTCGATGTTCTCGATGCAGGTGCCGAAGTCCGCGCCGGACTCGACCGTCTTTTCGAACGCGTACAGATTCACGACCACCATGTCGATCATCTGGATGCCGTGCTCTGCCGCCTCGGCCATGTGCTTGGCGTTGTCGCGCTTGGCCAGCAGGCCGCCGTGCACCATGGGATGCAGGGTCTTCACGCGGCCGTCCATCATCTCGGGGAACTTCGTCACCTCGTCGATGGGCGTGACCGGCACGCCGGCCTCCGCGATGACGCGGGCGGTGCCGCCCGTGGAGATGATCTCCGCGCCGAATTCGTCATGCAGCGCGCGGGCGAACTCGACGACGCCCGTCTTGTCCGTCACCGAGATGAGTACGCGCTTGACCTTCGGATCTGCCACTTGCTCTCTCCTTACCTTGAACCGTTCCTTGTAAGTCCGTTCCTTATCGCAAAGCGGGGCTTTGCGCCGAAGCGCCGCCCGCAAGATGCCTGTTTCGGGGTTGCCTGCCGGGCCCTAACGGCCCAGGCTTTCCTCGTGGCGCGCCCGCGCCTCGGGGCTGTAGCGCTGCGTATATCGTACATCGACCAGCTCAGCCACGATGGAGATAGCCAATTCCGCCGGGGTTTTGGCACCGAATTTCAGGCCGATGGGCCGCTTGATGCGTTCCCAGTCCGCCTCGGAGGCGCCGCGGGCCAGCACCAGGTCGTGCACGGTGGAGTTCTTCCCCTTGCAGCCCATCATGCCGACGTAGTGCACGTTGTGCTTGACGGCCCACACGCAGCCCTCGGGGTCGAACATGTGGCCGCGCGTGAGCACGCACACGTAGTCGCTGGGCGCGGGGGTGAGTTTGTCCAGCTCGTCGAAGTTGCCGCCGTCGAGCAGCACGCGCTCGGCGTCGGGGAAGCGCTCGGGCGAGAGGTACGCCGGGTCGTAGTCGACCGCGGTGACGACGAAGCCCACGTGCGCGGCCAGCGCGCTGACCTCGGCCGCGGCGTCGGAGGCGCCGAGCAACCACACGCGCACCTGGTCGAACAGCGGCACGGAAAGCCAGGTCAGGCCATCGAACTGCTCGTTGTGCATGCCGGGGCCGCGCGTGATGTCCTTCATCTGGAACACGTCGCGCGGGCTAGGCGTGCGCGCGGAGACGACCTCCTTCGCGTCGTTGCAGAAGAACACCATGCCGGCGCCGTCGGCAGAGCCCGTGTCGCCGTACTTCTTCGTGACCTCGTTGTCGGTGTTGGCCTGCGCGGCGGCGGGGTCGAACACCACCTTGAAGCCCAGCCACGCCAGGTCGCCCTCGGCCATGGCGCGAGCGGCGCGCTCGAAGGTAGGCGCGTCGGCGGCGGTGAGGGCTGCGGAAAGTTTCCCCAGGTCGTCGGGCGAAACGTGCATGTTGCCCTTCAGCGCCTCGGCGGAAAAGCACGGGAAGTCGGCGGGAGAAAGCTCCACCGCGCGGCCCGCGCGCAGATCGGTGGCGATGCCCGCCAACGTTTCCTTACTCAGCAAGATGCACCTTGCCCTCCGCATCGACGCTCACGCGGCCGGCGGCCAGCCAGCCCAGCACACGCGGGTACAGCTCGTGTTCCACCTGGTGGATGTGGGCTTCCAGGGTTTCAAGCGTGTCGCCCTCGGCCACGCGCACCGGCTCCTGGGCCACGATGGGGCCCTTGTCGTAGTCCTCGTTGGCGAAGTGAACAGTGACGCCCGTGACCTTCACGCCGGCGTTGAACGCATCGGCGATGGCGTGCGCGCCCTTGAACGAGGGCAAAAGCGCCGGATGCAGGTTGAGCACGCGGTTGGGGAAGGCATTGAGCATGACGGGCGTGACCTTGCGCATGTAGCCGGCCATGACCACGTATTGCGCGCCGGCTTCCTGCAGCGCGGCCACGATCTGCGCGTCGGCAGCCTCGGGGTCGGCGTACTTTTCGCGGTTCATGACCAGCACGGGGATGCCGGCGGCGTTCGCGCGCTCGATGCCGTACGCATCGGGACGCGACGCGACCACCTTCACCACCTCGACGGGCAGGCCCTTCGCCGCCTCATCAAGAATGGCCTGGAAATTCGTGCCGCTGCCGGAGAGCAGCACGCCGATCTTCAACTTTTCGGACACGAGACAGCCTTTCATCAAGCGGTGCCCAACCAGCCCCGCGATTCGCACTATGCAACCAGTATACGTGCAGGCAGCAAGGCGGAAGCCCCGCTCTCGGCAAGCGCCATCAAGTATTCAAGTGGAAAGAGAAAGGGAAACGGGAGTGGATGTGTGTTCGCGCGGGTGCGCCTGGGAACGCGAAGGACCATCGCGAACACACGTCCGTCCCCCTGTTCACGCGCATCCGCACGGCGGCGGCGGTTGCCGTGCTATCATGTTCCGATAACGCACAAGCGTTCGCGATTGCGGCGCAACCACAGGAAGGGCTCCTACGCGGAGCGGGGCGACCCCAGGTAACCGTTATGTCCGCAGACAGCTACGACGATTTCGAATATCGGCCGGCTTCCGAATACACTTCGGAAGATCGACGCAGGCACTATTGGGCCGTCGCCATCGGCCTGCAAGACGTCGACGGCCTGAAGGTGTCCGACTATCTGCGCGATCAAGCTCATGCCTACATCCGCGGCGAAAAAGGGCTTGACGAGGTCGGCGAACTCGTTCGCGGACGATACGCCAGCGCTGAGGCCGACGGCGAAACCAAAGAGGCTGACCTGGTAAGCCAGCGAATCGCCGAGCTGCTCACGCGCGGCGCGTTCTTCCTTTCGCCCGACATGCTCACCACCATCCACGCGTATCTGTTTCAGGACCTCGACCCCGCGATATACCGCCCCGGCCAGTTCAAAAGCGAGCGCCTGATCAAGCAGGAGGAGATCCTCAACGGCGACAGCGTGCTGTGCGCCGACCCGCTAACCTATGAGATGTCCCTTCGCGGCGCGTTCGCGAACGAGGCCGCCGCGGCATACACAACGTTCACGGACGAGGAGCTGCAGCGCTTCTGCCACACCATCGCGTTCCTCTGGCAGGTCCATCCGTTTTACGAGGGGAACACGCGCACCATCGCCGTGTTCTCGGAGTTGTACCTGAACAACCTGGGGTTTCAGGTGGCGAACGACCCCTTCGCCAAGCACGCACGCTACTTCCGCGATGCGCTGGTGCGCGCGCAGTACCGCAACGCGGCGGCGAAGATCTTCCCCGACGACTCGTTCCTGATGCGGTTCTACAAAAA
Organism: uncultured Senegalimassilia sp.; assembly: GCF_934630535.1. Classification (GTDB taxonomy): domain Bacteria; phylum Actinomycetota; class Coriobacteriia; order Coriobacteriales; family Eggerthellaceae; genus Senegalimassilia. The sequence continues at coordinate 24,622 of NZ_CAKTVU010000002.1, read as the reverse complement.
CGTGATCGGAGAAGACGGCGGCGAAATGAACCGCGCGGACGTGATTTGCACCCGCCTGTTCGACGACCCCAACCTGCTGCGCAACGTCGACCCCAAAGATGCGCTGCGTAAAGGGAAGAGCGAAGCGCCGCGATTCGACTAGAGAAGCGAACGCGAACAGGAAACGGGGGCGTGTTCACGCGAGAGCACTTAGAGGCATGAAGGGCCGTCGCGAACACACCTCCGTCCCCCGTTCACCCCCGCTCATGACCACATGCGAAGGAGGTTGGATGAACGCGCAGCTTAGCGAACGGCAGGAGTTGGCTGTTGAGGTGTTGCGGCTTGCGAAAGACAGGCTGCTGGTTTCGAACCCTTTCCTTGCGCCTGCGGCTAGTTTGCTGCCGTTCGTTCCGTCCCCCGATGCGCTTTTCCCGTTGTCGGGCACGGATGCGAAAGCTTTCTACTTCAACGCCGACTATGTGCTGGCTTGCTTTGCCGCGACGCAGGAAGCGCCCGTGCACGACTACGCGCATACGCTGCTGCACTGCTTGTTCCTGCATCCTTTCGCCAACCCCGGGCAAAACCGGGCTCGTTGGGACCTGGCCTGCGATATTGCCGCGGAATGCATTGCCGCCGAGCTGTGCGGCCCGCGCCCAGGAGATGCGGACAACGGCACGGAGTATGCTCTCGGGCGCATTTGCGGCGCCTTGCAGCATGCCCCGCTGACTGCGGAGTCGGTGTTCGAGCTGCTGAAAACCGACCGGTTCGTTGATGAGGAGCATGAGTGGCAGCAGCTGTTTTGCGTTGATAGCCACCGCTTCTGGTACGAAAGGCCAGGCGATCGATCGACGGCGGGCTCTGGCGCCAGCGAAGGTCATACCGAAGAGGCGACCGATAGCGAAAGCGAAGCCGAAACCCAGCCCGGCGGCGAAAGCCCCGACGGCACGCCCGACGAAAGCGCCGCCCACTTCAAAAGCCCCGAAAACGCGTGGCGATTCGCCGTCCAGAGCATCGCTGCTTCCATGAAACACCAGGTGAGCGCATCGAACGGCGGCTGGGGTCGGAATCTCAGCGGGCTGCTCGCTAACCTTGGCGTGGCGCCTAGGAGCTACAAAAAGCCCGCGCTCGACGAGTTTCTGCGCTCGTTCGCCACCTTTGAGGAGACGCCGCAGCCGTCAAGCGACGAGTTCGACTACGCGCTGTACACGTACGGTTTTACGCTCTATGGCGATACGCCCATCATCGAGCCGCTTGAAACCAGGGACGACAAACGCATCAGGGAATTCGTGATCGGCATCGACGTTTCCGGGTCGGTTTGGGGCCCCACGGCCACGCGGTTCGCGCAGATAGTGCAGGGCGTGCTCTGCAACGAGGGGCTGTTCTTTAGCGCGCCGCGCATCCGCATCATCCAGTGCGACACCCAAATCGTTGCGGAAGACGCGATCGACACCCCCGAGCACATGCGGAAATGGATCGGGGGTTTGCGCCTCCACGGCGGAGGCGGCACTGACCTTCGCCCCGTGTTCCAGCGGGTGGACGAGCTGGTCGAGCGCAACGAGATAGGCGACCTCAACGGCGTCATTTGCCTGACGGACGGGTACGCGAATTTCCCGAAATGTGCGACGCCGTACAAAACCGCCTTCGTCCTCACACCGGACGGGGCGCAAAACCTGGCACCGCCATGGGCGATGACGTTTATGCTCGAAGAGGACGACTTCAGAAGAACGTAAAGGGAACGGGGCCGGGAACGCAGCGGGGCGCTTGGCGAACGGGAACACAACACAGCGCTGCACGGGAACGCAGCAAGGCGCCAAGGCAGCACAACACGCAGCGAACGAAGGCACGATGCGCAACGCAGCGCCCAGCGAACGGGAACGCAACACGACACGGCGCGGGGCGCGCACAGGCGAAAGGCAGGGACCAATGGATATCGAATCGGCGAAACAGCAGGTCAAAGATACCATCACCGCATATCTTTCGCGCCACGACAACGGCGCGTACCGCATCCCGTTCGAGATGCAGCGCCCGATATTCCTTGAGGGCCCTCCGGGCGTGGGCAAAACCGCCATTGTGAAGCAGGCAGCCCAGGAATGCGGCATCAATTTCCTGTCGTATTCCATGACGCACCACACCCGCCAAAGCGCGCTGGGACTCCCCCGCCTGGTGGAGCGCGAATACGAGGGCAAAACGTACACGGTTTCCGAATACACCATGAGCGAGATCATCGCATCGGTGCACGACAGCATCACGCGTACGGGCATCGCGCAGGGCGTTTTGCTGCTTGACGAGGCGAATTGCGTGTCCGAAACGCTTGCCCCGGCCATGCTGCAGTTCCTGCAGTTCAAAACGTTCGGGCAACACGCCTTGCCGCAGGGCTGGATCGTGGTGGCGGCGGGCAATCCCACCGAGTTCAACCGCGCGGCCAGGCGTTTCGACGCAGCGACGCTCGATCGCCTGAAGCGCATCGAAGTGGAACCCGACGTGGACGCATGGCTGGATTACGCTGCGCAAGCGGGCGTGCATCCGGCGATAACCTCGTATCTGCAGTGCAAACCCGACCGTTTCTACCTGGTGCGCCCCGATGCCGGCGGCACGCGCCTGGTCACGGCGCGCGGCTGGGAGGACCTTTCCCGCATGCTGCAAACCTGCGAGCACGAGCAGCTGTCCACCGACGAGGCGCTTATGCGCCAATACCTGCAGGACGAGGAAACCGCCATCGATTTCGCCACCTACTACAACCTGTTCTGCGAATACCGGCAAACCCTGGATATCACGGGCATCCTGGCCGGCGCCGTACAAGAGGGGGAACAGGAACTGCGCGACGCGCGCTTCGACAAGAAGATCGCGCTCACGGGCATGCTCTACGACGCGCTGCTGGTCGGCGTGCGCGACGCCATGCAGCTTGAGGAGGCGCTGCGCATCGTGCGCGACGACCTGCTAGCCTGCAAAAGCGCAGATAGGAAAGGAAATCTGGAAGCCGCTCTTACCGTGCGCATAGCAAGCGCCAACGACAGCGGAGCCGTAGCGCTGGCGAAGCGGAAGCTTGTCAGCAGCCCGCAAATGGTGCAGGCGACGCGCGTTGCGCTGCTGCGAGAATGCCTGAGCGCCGTGCGCACGCACGTCGCGAACGACGACGCCGCCAAAAGCGCCTTCACCGCCGCAAAAGCGCCGTTTAACGCCGCGTGCGAGCGCCAGCGGACCATGGCGCAAAACGCCGTCGCGCAATCCGACGCGGCGTTCGCCTTCATGGACCGCGCGTTCGGACGCAGCCAAGAAGCGCTCGTGTTCGTGGCGCGCGCCTCGGCCGACCCCGCGTTCATCATGCTGGTAAGCGAATGGGGCGGCGACGGGTATTTCAGCCACAGCAAAAGCCTGAAATTCAACGAGCGCGGACTTGATCTTGCCAGAAAAGTGGAGCTTGTCATGCAGGACGCCGAGGACACCGAAGCAAGCGCCAGCCTGGAACTGGACGAGGAAGACCGATAGCCATGACGGTAGGCGCATACATCCCCCAAGAACCTAAATGGCTGCAACGCAGATATAGCCCCGTGCGGCCAACCTTCGAGCAAGGGACGGTCACCAGGCCGGGCAGAGGGCCTGCGGGCAAAAGGCCCGATGACGGCATTGCCGTGCTCTTCCTGGAAGCCGACGTGGGCGGATGCGAGCGGGCCAACACCGCAAAACCCTATCAAATGCTGCACGTGGGCGATCGCCTGGACCTTGAGCTAAAGGGAAACGGGTCCGTCGCCATGAGCTTCCAAAAGGACGGCGAGTGCTACCACCTGGGGTTTCTCAACGAGCAGTACGCCATTACCGCTGGGGTTTCCATCCTGCTGCGCTACCCGTCGGCGTTCGGCGTGATCGGCGACATATACGCAACGGTCACGGAGCTTGATCTTGAGGACCCAAAATGGCCGCGCGCCTACATTGAGATACGCTGCTTATCGGATGTGCGCCTAAGGCACGCGAAGAAAGGCTTCCTGCTAACGCCGGATGAGACCGTTGTCGTGAAGCTTTTGGAACCGCACGTGAAGATCACGATTCCCGATGGGGTCAGAGAAATCGCACCCTACGCGTTTTCGAACGACCGTCGCATACGCAGCGTCATCCTGCCTGCAGGGCTCCGCAAAATCGGCCATCACGCGTTCATGACGACGAACATCAGCGAAGTCAAAATCCCCGCAAGCGTTGAGGATATCGGGCACGACGCATTCGCAAACTGCCCCTATGACCGTTGCCTCTCCACCGGCAACGTGAACAACTCCCTTGTTCGCTACAAGGTGGAGAAGGGAAACGAGCGGTATCAATCCAGTAGAGGCAAGCTCAAAGACGCGCGGGCGCCCAAAGACCGCGAAAACCGCCCTTTTGAGCACATCGCATGCTGCACGACCATTTCCATGCCCTGGGCAAACTCCCGATATATGACGAAAGACGACCTGCCGGCGCTCGCCGAGCTGCTAGCCCGGCGTGATGCGCGACGCAAGGAAAGGTGGGCTCATCCGACGCCCACCATGCTGGCCGACAAGTGCATCAAGGAGCTGCAGGCGCGAGGTTCGTCCCCCACGCTTGAAACCGTTTTGGCGAAACTCAACGCCCTATCGGGCCTGAAACGCAATGAACTGGTTTTTGCGGTTGCAGAATACGGCAGCGAAGAGCAATTCGACATGATGCTGGCAACGGCGGCGCAGTCGCCGGAGAGCTTGTCGTTCCTGCTTGCCAGCGCCATCTCGCGCAACGACCACGACCTTGCACGGCGCCTTGCCCAGGCCGGGACAAGGCTGCACAGCAAGCGAATGCGCATTCCCGATAACGCCCGTGAGGAGAAAACCATTCTGTGCACGCCGATTGACCTGGCCCTGCAAGACATGCGGTACGAAACAGCGGCAGAGGGCAAAACGGGCGCGAGCATGCCATACGTTGACAACAGCAGCTGCATCGCCACCCTTGCCGAAGAGGGCTTGTTCACGCGCGAAAACCTTCGCGACCTGTATCTAGGCGCCCGAAGGAGCGCCGCGCCCTTCGGGCAGGAAAAGCTGCAAACCATCGTCCGCTTCGTTCACCCCGACGACGTAACGGACAAGCTTGACCTGTGCAAAAACCTAGTAGCCCACGAAGCGCAAGCCGAACTAGAGCACACCTTCACCTGGCCCAACTTCCCCACCATCGACCAGCTAGAAACCCTCGTGCGGTTCGCAAACGAGAGCGGCGACACGGAGATGGCGGTTAGGATTCTGGAATCCTACCGCAACCAGCAGCCACCTGAGCCTACCGAGGGCTTGATGTTGTAGGGGGATGCCCGTGCGGCTTGCAATAGTCCGCAAGCCGCACGGGCTAACCGGGAGATATCAGCGCTCCAGGCGCCCAAACAAGCATAAAGCTCAAACGAATATTGACGGGGAAGCCGCTCGCCAGTTCCCCTATTGCTAGACGACGCACTGCCCACCGCGCTTCGACCCCTCTCGGGGAAATGGGATTGTCGAACGGTTGGACAACCAGGCGAATTGACACGGCAGCCAAAGTTTCCGTCCCCTCTCGGGGAAATGAGGTTATCGATTGCCGTCGTGAAGTACGAGAGCGGCGAGGGTTATATCCCGTTTCCGTCCCCTCTCGGGGAAATGGGGTTATCGATTATGAAAACGGCCTACTATCACGACAAATTGCCGCAATACCAGTTTCCGTCCCCTCTCGGGGAATAGGGGTTATCGATCGGTATCAGCTGCTACGGGAATGAGTTCCTGGGCTACACCTAGTTTCCGTCCCCTCTCGGGGAAATGGGGTTATCGATTTATCTTTTCGCGAACTACCAGGTCTGCGAAGGAATGAGCAGTTTCCGTCCCCTCTCGGGGAAATGGGGTTATCGATTGATGAGGATAAAGCATCAGCGCTTTACCTTGCATCGTTTCCGTCCCCTCTCGGGGAAATGGGGTTATCGATATGTCGCATTACGTTCGTTCCCGTGCGCAAGGAGTTGGTTTCCGTCCCCTCTCGGGGAAATGGGGTTATCGATCCATAAAAGAGGCATACGCGAACGTATGTATCGAAGAGAGTTTCCGTCCCCTCTCGGGGAAATGGGGTTATCGATTCAAGCAAACCGAGCCGCGTACGAATCGGGAAATCGGTAGTTTCCGTCCCCTCTCGGGGAAATGGGGTTATCGATTCGGCTCAAGATTGGTCGCCCTTCGGCGAGTTCTTCAAAGGTTTCCGTCCCCTCTCGGGGAAATGGGGTTATCGATCTGCTCAAGCAGACCGAGCCGAGGACAAATCGTGAAGTTTCCGTCCCCTCTCGGGGAAATGGGGTTATCGATTATACTGTCTGCGCCCGCCGTAGCGACTCCGATTCGTTTTACGGTTTCCGTCCCCTCTCGGGGAAATGGGGTTATCGATCGTGAAAAAGGCCGTCAAGGAGGCTTATGCCACCAGTTTCCGTCCCCTCTCGGGGAAATGGGGTTATCGATCAGTGGAAGCATCTTCTTAAGTTTCTTAAAGCCGCGTTTCCGTCCCCTCTCGGGGAAATGGGGTTATCGATTTGAGATGAACGAATACACGTACACTTTTGAGAGCGTGTTTCCGTCCCCTCTCGGGGAAATGGGGTTATCGATTTTCTGCAATGACCATTGTTGATGATTATAACGAGATGAAGGTTTCCGTCCCCTCTCGGGGAAATGGGGTTATCGATTTACCACATGCGAAGCCAGAATTCAAGACTTTTCACAAAAGTTTCCGTCCCCTCTCGGGGAAATGGGGTTATCGATAGTAACACCACTATGTCGCATATTCGAAAGTTCCTTGAGGTTTCCGTCCCCTCTCGGGGAAATGGGGTTATCGATACGCTCGAATCATTACTGATTGACGGCCACGCCGCTATAAGTTTCCGTCCCCTCTCGGGGAAATGGGGTTATCGATCTTGAGGACTACCTCGGCGTGCGGTTGACCATATCCGAGTTTCCGTCCCCTCTCGGGGAAATGGGGTTATCGATTCACGAGAAGATTCCTCAATATATTGAGGGTATTGGGGAAGTTTCCGTCCCCTCTCGGGGAAATGGGGTTATCGATCAGGTTCTGTGATAACCGCTACACTGTTACGGCGTACCGCGGTTTCCGTCCCCTCTCGGGGAAATGGGGTTATCGATCCGTGATAAGTTGATGAAAACCGCATACTATCACGACAAGTTTCCGTCCCCTCTCGGGGAAATGGGGTTATCGATTTACGGCGTATCGCGATGATTGCCGCACCATGGGCGAGGTTTCCGTCCCCTCTCGGGGAAATGGGGTTATCGATCAAAATAAAAAAGGGGCTACAAAATGTAGCCCCTGGTGATGAGTTTCCGTCCCCTCTCGGGGAAATGGGGTTATCGATAATTATGGGATTGTAGTATCTATAGTTAGGTAAGAACTAGTTTCCGTCCCCTCTCGGGGAAATGGGGTTATCGATCATGTAGAAAGGAACCATCATGACCACGACCAAGACCTTCAAGTTTCCGTCCCCTCTCGGGGAAATGGGGTTATCGATTCGAAAAGCTTCGCCACATGCGCGATAATCGCAAGAAGTTTCCGTCCCCTCTCGGGGAAATGGGGTTATCGATTTTCCGACCGCAAGCGCATCCTTTACATGGGCGTTCTTTGTGTTTCCGTCCCCTCTCGGGGAAATGGGGTTATCGATCATGAGGGCGTTCAGCTTCTCAATTTGTCCTTGTGCGAAAAGTTTCCGTCCCCTCTCGGGGAAATGGGGTTATCGATCCACATACCAGACCATGCAAAGTAGGGCCGTTTGTTTCCGTCCCCTCTCGGGGAAATGGGGTTATCGATCGAACACTACGTGGACAGTTACAGTTACAGGCAAATTAGTTTCCGTCCCCTCTCGGGGAAATGGGGTTATCGATCTGCGCAGCTGCTGCGGTTATGGTAGCAGTTATTGGGCAGTTTCCGTCCCCTCTCGGGGAAATGGGGTTATCGATCTGAGAGCCAGAGAGGGACTAATTATGGTTATCAATAGTTTCCGTCCCCTCTCGGGGAAATGGGGTTATCGATTCACGAGGGCATAGGTGAATTGTGGGAACCTATGAATGTTTCCGTCCCCTCTCGGGGAAATGGGGTTATCGATGACCCGTGGCATCAAGCGAGGGTTGCACCCCTTCCTATCGAGTTTCCGTCCCCTCTCGGGGAAATGGGGTTATCGATACTATCGCTATATAGCGAAGTGACCCGTGGCATCAAGCGGTTTCCGTCCCCTCTCGGGGAAATGGGGTTATCGATAGCATTGACAACTTGAGTTCGGCGTGCTAACTGTCGCATTCGCTCTTTCCATCAATACCTTACCCATATGTTCAGTATACTCAAATGAAGATGTTTTGCCGTAAATCGCTGTCGTCATCCGCGCATTCGCCATACAGCGCCGCGCTGCACGACCCAGACATCTTGTAAATGCGCACCTTATCCGCCGGATCATAATATCGTTCCGACCCCATCAGCCTTTCAATAGCTTCCGTAAGCTCTTTCATATCCGCCGGTTTGAGATACGCCTCGTATACCGAGTTCTGAATGCGCCTACTGTAGCGCTTCAACAGCTTCGTAATCAGCGAGTATTTCTTCCGATTTGAGATATCGAACATTATCAGAGTATAGAACTTGTTCTCCGCCGGCGAGGCGCCCTCTTTCCTGCTGAAGTGGCGCGTCGACACTTCCAGCGCGCTCATGCATCATCAACTTCCCAATAAAATGGCTGATACAGCAGCGGATCACCAGCATCGATAGCGCCCACCACGCTCACCAACTTCTTATCGAGCGCCGCATGAAAGCCATAGCGAAACTCATCACCATACGCGCTGAAAAACCTACTTCGCTGCGTTATCTCATCGGATAGATAATCGGTAAAAGAACGCATCAACGTCCTAGTCATATACACCGCACCGTTATCCGCTCGCGAAAAATCGTCAGGAGACGCAGCACCGGACCGAACAAACGAAAGTACGGCTTTATCAACAAGAAACGCTCGATAGTCCTCAATCAAATCAGATGCCAACGCGGCATGTCCACGCTGAACAGCATGCAAAAACCCGAAGTAGGGATGCAAGCCATGGCGCTCAATCGCGCCAACGATGCTTCGATGCAAAATGCTATACCCGTACGACAGCAAAGCATTCACCGGATCTTTCGGAGGGCGCGAATTCCGCCCGTCAAAAGAAAACCCCGTATCCGACAACAGCTTTGCATAGCAACCGAAATAGCACTTGGCGGCATTCCCTTCATGCCCCAGCAACTCATCGATGCTCATAGCGCCAACAAGACAATGAAGAGAATGCCGCAAACCCTCTAACTCAACATCCGAGAATCGGTAAACATCTTCAAAAGACAGCAACAAAGCCAAGCTATTGCGCAACTTGGCTTCAATCGCCATCTTTGACCACATCAAACAGAAACTCGCATTGTCAGTAAGCATCGCCTGCTTTTTCTGGCGAAACGGATCGGCTCGGTCGGGCGAAACCGCCCGACCGAGGTAATGTCCATCATCGGAGTAATAGCCAATAGGTACAGCAGACGAAAGGCATTCACGCACCAATTGGGTAGACAGCTGAGGATTGCCGAACACGTTAATGCTATCCACGTTGCAAAACGGCAACCGGCGATCGGTTTCACCATCATCTTCGGTTACGACAAGCTGCCCTTGCGAATAACCCAGCTTAACATCGCTCCTGGTTAGGTACACATGGGCCATAGTCGTCCCCCTCTGCCGCTAGATGCTGTCGATAATGCGCTGGTTGACCTTGTCGTACAGGCCCGGTTTCGCCTGCCCATGAAGCTCGAATAGGGCGCTCATGATGTTTTCGAGAGACATGCTGCATGATCTTTCTAATGCAGCCTTCGACGAAGCCTTCAGCGTATGTGCCAAAGAGTTACGGCAATTTTTTTCGGCATTCCTTAATTGCGATATCGCATTTACCACTTGCTGATCATCGCAATATTCCTGCACAAGACACCAATAATGGCCGCTTTCGATAAATGCCTCGCCTTCGTATTTCTCTTGACACCAGCTCAATGCCTCGAAAAGCCTTTCGTTCTTTCGAATCGCTTCAGCATTGAATCGGTAAGATGTTTTGTCTTTGCTTTGCACCGAGTACATTTCCTCAGGCAAATACTCATTCAGCTTTAGTCTCATCTGCTCAGCAAGAGCCGGCGTCATCGAACGAATGAAGTCAGCCCAGTGACCCTGCTTCAAACGAACTTCCATGACGTATAGGTATTCCAACAGCAGGTCGTTCGCTTTGTAGCTCACGTCGGTTTTGGCAAACACCGTCGCAGGAAGGCCTCCGTCGAGGTTCAAACGGCACGCTGCCGCTTCTATCATTCTCTTGGTCGTTTCGCTCACAGTGCTCATTTGGCCCGTCAGCCTGGATGCCGCCTCATATTCGTAGCTCCGCACCAACGCAATGACGTTCTCCTTCAGCAAACGCTCGCTGAAATTGGGCGTAGTCACGGAAACGATACGGCATGCAGCGTCGCTATTGTTGTCTTGATTCAGCTCCCATAGCAAATCAAGATCGTATTTGTTAGGGTTCTCTCGATCGTTACTCGAGTTGATGCCGCGCTTCGGCGTCAACACCTGAAGCAACTCAAGGTTCAGCCTGCCGAACGACCCCAACGCCACCAGCGCCTGCGACATGCCCGCCGTACCCGACGACGTGTTGACCAGCACATCGCCTTCGCCTGAAAGGTCCTTGAGAATAGGCTCGAACTCTTCGATATAGCGGTCGAAGCGATAAACCTCCTCGAAAGACGATTCGATGAGCTGCACTTCAGGCGCAGGAATCCCAACGGATTCTGCCAGAAGCCCAATCGCCCTGGTATAGCGTTCATCTTGTTGCTGAAATTCAGTCATAGCCGGCGAAAGGAACAGCACCACTTTGTCCGGCCGCCTATGTCGGATGATATGCAGCAGCGGCCCATCGCCAAGCTGCGTGACGGGATCGGCCGTGCCGACCGGGGAAAACAACGTAACCATCTACAACTCCCTTACCGTGATCGAGCATTTCCCCATGGGATAGCTATCTTTGCCGACGATGCCCCACTTCATCGTGTGCGGGGACACCCCGATTTCCTGGTCGCGCCAATGACGGTGATCCTCTTTCGCTTTCGTTATGCGACCTCCGGGCCTTTGACGCCTTGCCTCAAACAATTTGGGGCTGAAGCCCGCACGCTGCACGTCGCTATAAAGCGTCGGGTGAATGCTGCGATCGATCTTGGTCGGAAACTGGTTATATAGAATGCGCGACACCATCTGCACGGCATCGGCCTCATCGTCGAACAACGCACTCGTAACCGTTTTGCTTATATAGTCGACGCCGCCGCCAAGATAGCAAGTCACCTCTGCGCTAGCCGCGCATTGACCCGCTTTGTCCTGATGCGTGTTGCAAAAGCCCGTATCGCCCACTGCTTTGTTTGGGCATCTCATTCCCGCGAGCGGACCAGCCGTGATGATGTATTGGCACCCGCCGTCGGACGACCCCGAAGCGGAAGAGCCCTCCCCTTCACCACTTTCGAAATGGTTCAAGAAACGCTCGGAATAGAAATCGAACGCCCTTTGGAAGATGCTCGATAGCCCCTGGGCATCAAGTGCGGGTGATGCTAAGTATTCGTCAATGCGCTCATCTACCGTAACGTCAACGGAGACCGTAGTTCCCGGGCGAAGGCACTCGCGATACACGTCAAGCTCGTTGCCCTCTTTGAGCGTCAACTTGCCCATATCCAGCTTGTGATCAACCGGATCGCCCTTCGAGAACTTGTCGTACTTCTTGGCGAACACCAGGCTATCAACGGAAAGCGGCTCGGAATCAGAAACGGATACGTACCGCATAATGTCGTTTTTGACGCTTGGATCGTTGGGGTTCGGCTGCTCCTTCCAAAAAGCCGCCCTGTTCAGACCCTTGCCCGCGTTCGCACTGCCAGACTTCGAGGTAGCCAGCTCATCGACGCGAGCAGTGGCGCGCAACCCGGCATCATCAAGCACCATATTCAACAGCAGGGCCGTACGAAGCATACCCTTAACGCTTGACCCGGGAATATACGGGTTGCCATGCGCGTCTTTCATAAATTGCCACACGTCGTGGTACTGAATGGCGCCACGCCGGGCAGTGGCGATCGGCGAATCTATGCGGTAAGCGATCGATCCCTGTGCAATCTTCAGCAGGTCGGCGTTTTCCCTTCGGGTCAAAAAACCTTGTAGACCAAACTTGTCATAGGCACCCTTCTCAAGGAACTCGCAATACCTTGACACCTGATCAGACGTCAGCCGCGAAACGAACTTCCGCACGTCAAGCACCGCGATTTCACCGCCATGCACGAAATAATCCCTTTTGCCATAACGCTGCCCGTTGCCGATATGCACCAAGCCGGCAACCTTGATGTCAAGACGAAGCTTGCGAACGCCCATGATCACACCTCCATCCACATCGCGCGCGCGTAGCGATACACCGGATGCGCGCCCGGCGTAGCATTCACATCGAATACATCGCCCTCGAAGCAACGTTCGAACACCGACCCCGACGCAAACAGGCACAGGCTGCGCTTCTTTCGGGGAGTCGGGGCATGGCTCGTCGACTGCACGAACCCGCCCTTGCGTACAAGGTGATACCTCGCGCCTTCAAGAAGGGAGTCGGTCAGCTCATCTTCTCGCGGAAGCGCGCTTGACAGCAACATCGCCCATTTGCCAAAGCTTGATTCATCTACCAAGCGCAACGGGACATCCTCCCGAATCTCGAACGTAAACCGCCCATACCCGCTGCTCCGTTTTCCGCCGATTCCTGAATAGCTCAGCTGCTCCATCAGCGGCCGCACGTCATACGCGCCGTCAACAAGGAAGAACAGTCCGCACTCCGGTGTAAATCGGTAACCGCCAACATGGTAGGGTTCAGCATCTTCGCTGGTGCTACGCGTCAGATTCACCTTCGTGCGCAGGAAGGACGCACCGTTGTTGAATCGCTCAAGTTCGCCGACGAAGTCAAACGAGCCGCTCAAGAAATCGCCTAGCTTATCTGCCGGAATGTACTTAAGCGCCTTGTTCGCCTTTCGAGCACGCGAATCGCCGGACTCCGCGCTGTTAGCGGCGTGCTCGGAAACACACGCCATGGGCTTGGGGATGTACAGGCGCTCTCCAATATAGGGAAAAGCATCGCTGATCGAAAATTCGCCTGATTTCGCGACAGCAAGCAGCTCATCGGCGCACCCCGCCTTCAGCGCCTCGATGAACAGCGCGCTGAACAGCGTTGCGGCATCACACGTGTATTCGCCATCCGAAAGACGCCCGTCCCCGAAATGCACGGGAGCCTGGAACGTCAGCTTCACCATTTGCGTGGCCATATGCTTACCTTAACTCCGGCACGTCGAGCGTTTTGTCTCCGGCAACCACTTCAGTAGCAAGATCCTTGAACAGAACGCGCCCGTTGCCGCGAGAACCGCCGCCGCCCAAATAGTCGTTTTCCAGCAGATCGATCGCCTTCGCGATGTTCTCGAAATCTTCCTTCACGTCGTCGAGGTTCTCGACGTTGTAAATCAGTTCGAACGAAAATTCGGAACCGCGCACCACACGCTCGATCTGCCGCGGGTTGGCAACCGACGTTAGGCGATCGATGGTGTTCTCAAACTTGTTCTCGAAGATTTGCGGCAGCGCCTTCTTGTTCGCCAAGAAGCAATCACTGAACTGCAGACGAGACATCTGCATCCCCGTCCCCGCCGCATCGCTGCCCTTTTCGCTTGAACCGAACAGGCGCTTGATTTCCGCGCAATCGCTTTCGAAGCCGCGCACGCCTGCAAGCGGGGTCGTCCCAAAATCGCGCGCCAAAAGAGAGCGCATTTTGCCCTTGAGCGTAGAACCGGGAATGATAGGGTCACGCGTAAGGGGGTCGCGGACCACCGGTGAATCAACGGAGCCGATTGCGCTGAACGAGTCGTCGCCGCCGATATGGAGGCCGGTTTTCACTTCGATAATGCCCGTAATCTTGATTTTCGTGTACGTCATCTTGCTACTCCCTGCCTCCATAGAATTTAAAGTATGCAACTAGACTTTCCGCGTAGCGGCAATACAGGACGAACTGCTCGTAAGTTTGGATTTGATCGAGCAAATCCATCAGATACGTCATGGAGATGAATTCCCTGACGCCCTCATTCCTTTCCCTGCCCGATTCGTACGCCATCTTCACCTTGATGTACTGAAGGTCGGACATGCATGCTTCCAGATCTTCCGGCGTGTTAACGCGCGCATGGATGTTGGTGATAAGGCTGTAAATGCTACGCAGTTTTGACATGGAAAGCTGCGGAAAAGCTAATTGCCTCTTGCGGGTATTCTTATCGGGTGGAGCAATAAACTGCTCGGCAATGAATGCGAAATTCAAATCGGTGATTGCGTGCTTTTCGCTTATCCGTAAGCTCACCGTCGGTTTTGCTTGCATGCGCTATCCCCTTTCCCTGATGCTGTACACATACCATTCCAAAGCGGCAACCAAGCATCGCCTTTCGCGACTATCGGATGCCCAAGCGTAAAACTGCTGACACAGCTCATCGCGCTTTTCGCAGCCCTCGAAGCTCCTGGCCAGCAAATATGCCAAGCGAGGTGCGGAAATCACGTCGTCATAATGTCGAAGCAGCGAGACGATTTTGTAGATGAAGGCTTTGCCCTTGTCGTTTTCCTTGAAGATGCCGGCGATTTCCCGCATACGAGGCTCAACCGCATTCGCCAAGTCATCCCACGAGAACACGTTATCCGCGCTCCACAGCGCTACGGCGTTCTTCGTGCATTCCTTGCCGTCGGGGCCAAGTTCGGCATACAGCTTCGCCGCATCTTCAAGCGAGCCCGTCTCCGACGCCATGCGCGCAATGGGGTACTTTTCGTCGAACATCCCCACACCCGCGCTTATGGTCAAACAACCGTTGCCGGTGAACTCCTTGAACGATTGGCGCAGGTCAAGCGCCGCGTACAGCACATCGCTCCAATTGCCCACGATGAACAGGTCGTCGCCGCCCGAATAGATGATCTGCAGGCGATACTGTCCCGATGCGAAAATCTCGTTGACCTGCTTCTTGAAGAACAGGCTGAGTGCGCGGCTCAACGTTGCCGTTCGGCTGACGGATGCCTTGCTTGCGGGAATGCCGCTCGCGAAAGCCGCACCAAGGTTATCGACATCAGCGCGCAAAACGCCCAAGCGCTGAATGCCCTTCCCGTCTTCCAGCGTGCTGCCGGCTTTTGCGTACGACGCAATTCCCTCAGTTCCCATGTCGGCGGTATAGTCGCCCATCCAAATATGCGTGGACAGATTGGTGCCGGCATCCCAGTTCTTCGTATAGACGCGCCTTGCCACGGGCTTTTCGGCAAGATAACGGTCGCGCTCATACAGCACAAGGCTGCAGCCAAACGGGAGCGAAAGCCGATGGTTTGCCGTTGATGCACAGGAATCGTCGATGATGGCAAAGACGCTTTTCTTGACAAGGTCCGCCGAGATGTCGCGCAGCGATTCACACGTTTCGCAAATATCATCATGGGAAGCAAGCGCCGTTGAACGGTGACACTCGCGACATTCCCTGCCATCATCGGTAAGCCCTTCGCCGCCGCAATTCAGGGTTTTGATGTCCGCAGCCGAATATCTTGCTGCTTTTGCATCGGATAGCTTTGCGGACAATTCCCTGAACAAATTGCCGAAGCGCTTCTTGTCTTCGCCGGCGTTCGACAGATCATCGGCACTGCACATAACTGTTGCGAAAGCCATGTACAGGTTCACGCCGTGTTCGCTGATGAACCAGTCCTTCAGCTCGTTTTCGAACGTTTGCAAAACCGCCTTGGCCTGCTGCGTATTCGGCAACAGCATATATGCATGGCCGCCGCCCGTGTACATGACATTCACGCGATTCAGCGACAGCCGCTCGAGCAGCTCGTCGACGATGTGCTCCATCATGAGCTCAAGGTACAAGCTTCGCGCGCGCAACTGCTTAAGCGCCTTCGACCCGCTGATGCTGTAGATGAAATCTTGAATGCCGCTCATGTCGCAGGTTGCCAACAAGAACATCGGCTTGGAGTAGTACGCGCGAGACGCCTCTCCCGAGAACAGCGCCGCGCGATAGTCGCAAATGCCTTGTTCCCTGAAATAATCGTAGATGCACAGCGCCAAACCCGCCGTTGTTTTGGCGTGGTCGTACAGCGATACGTCCACAAGCTCCGACAGGTTCGTTGACGAGGGAACCGTATTGGTGGTCGCCTCGAGCACGTGCAGCATCGAGTTCACTTCCTGCGAAGCGATATCCATTTGAGCGAGCTGGCCTTTTATCCTCTCGCGGATGGCATTGTAATCCTCATGCTCGATGACGTTATCGTCATGTCTGCCGCCAAGGATGTTGAAAATCTTCCGCAGGTCAACGCTCTTGTCGAATGAGGCTTTCACCTCATCGTCGCCCTCGTTCTTGCGATCCATGCCCGCCGAGATGTTGTCAGCGAAGTACGTGATATACGCCAGCGAATCAGACTCGAGCGATGACGAGCGGGACATTTCACGCGCGTGGTGATATCGAATCTGCTCGACAACCTTCAAACCCTCAGGCGAACAGAACGCAGGGTTAAGCGGTGAAACCTCATCGGTTATGAACTGCGCGCCAAGCGCAGCGTGCGTGCCTTTGCCCGAAGATCCGCGATACACGACCTTCCCGATATCGTGCAGCAGCGCTCCGTAGCACAGGATCGTTCTATCGTCCAACGGTTCCTCCTTTTCGATTCGACGAACCCTTCAACAACTGCATGCCTCCCATGCCCATAGACGTTTTCACCCCAACGCCGGACGCTTCGCCAAACGCAAGCAGCATGGCAACAAGCCCTTGCAGCGATTGCGGCCCAAAAGCCCGAAGCGTCAACGTGCCTGCGAATGCGGGAATCTTGTCAGCCTTCCCCATCGTGCGCGGAAAGTACCTTGAGCACAGGTTGTACGAGGTGATTGAAACGTGCTCGGAAAGATACTCGAGCGTTTCGGGGTCGATTTCGCAATCCCCCGCATACGCCTGGTTGTAACGCATAAGCAGGTTTTGAAAGATGAGCCGGACATCGGGCATGATCACGTAACGCCCTTTGCTCTTGAAAGCCGCAGGGGTTGCAAACCGCACGCGAAACGTCGGGCCGGCTTCGCTTTTCAGAATCCCGAGCAAGTGATCAACGCCGAAGGAGTCGCATTGCCTGCGCTTCACCGCGAACGTCTCGTTGATATTTCGCAAGGTGAACGAGTCGATTTTCGACGCCGGGCCGACAAGACGCTCGGCCGCTTCATCGGTCAGCGCGCTCATGCGCCAGATGATTTCGCCGTTTTCGCCCACGAAACAGTACTGGCTATAAGGATTGAACGTTGACGCGTGAAGCTGGGCGGCATAATCGTCGTCCACGTGCTCCATCAGGACGCTTTGCAGCATCGGCCCCAAGAAGGAGGGCTGCCACGACGGGTGCTCATCAGATGATTGCGGCTCGATATGCAATAACAAGGTAGTGATGTGCTCCATAGCGCCTCCAACGGTAACCGCACACAAACCCATTCGCATTCGAGTGTAGCAAAGCCCCTCTCCGATTTGTTGTACAACAAATCGGAGAGGGGCTTCAGGGGTGGAGGGTTAGGGGGTCGCAAATGACTGCGGAATGCGTCGCGCAAGCGTCTACAACCCCAACTCGCCGATGACCTGCTTCATAGCAAGAGCCCACTCGAGCTGCTTAGCTATGAACCCCGACCACGCGGCCTCGTTGCCTTTGATCATGCAGCCATCCTTGTAGAAGCGAAGACCTGAGGCCTTCTTAGCATCAAAAGGCGCAGCTACAAGGCCAAGCCTTTCCTCGAACAAGGCAGCATTGCCAATGGCCTTGTAGCCGATTTCCTTGTCATCCGGCACGTAGAACTCGATGCCGGTACGGCCGCGCTGCGTGTCTATGAGCAGCGCAATATGATAGGCAGACGTACCGCAGCGCAACGTTGTCCAGTGGTCCTTCGAAGGTTTCTGCGGGTTGAACACCTTCAGAAACCCAGGAGTCGCCTGCGCGATTTCGCGATACTTAGTCCAGTACGACAGCTTAACGCGCTCAGTTTCAGACAAGCCCTCGCTAAGCTTGATTGCCTTCGTCCACTCATTCGGCTGTTCGACCACGCTGAAGCGCGGCGCAGGCAGCGAGTCCCCAATGGACCACAGCTCTATTTCAACCAGGAAGAACCCGAAGTCGCTATCAGTGTGCTGATTGAGCCACTCGATTGCCTGACGATGCTCGTCGCGGGCGCGAGCCACCACCCACACGACAACCTCGGCACCCTTGCCGGCAGCATAGGTGATCACCTTGCCTAGATGGTCATGATTGGTGTCCTCGAGCTGATTCTCGATAATCACCTTACGCCCGGTTCCAGCCTCCTGTGCATAGATGTCCACATTGAACGAACCCACGGACGATTCGGCTTCTATGAGCTCAAGTTCAATGCCAACCGCCAAACTCAACATCGCAAGGTTAGGTTCCTCTGAAAGCCACTTGGTAAAGTCAAGCGCCTCATGAGGCCAAACATCGCGCAGCTCAACCTTCTTGAGTTTGTCGAGGTTGTATTTAGTCATGACTAGATTCCTAACGCCTTTCGCGCCGCCGAAACAGCGTCACCATCCGGATAGAAATCAGGGCTCACGCTACTAGCAAGCTCCATCGGGATAGCCTGCAAATCCTTAATGGCGCCAAATGGCAAAAGAATCCGTTTCGCGCCGGCGTTCTTCGCCACGCGCAGAATATCCTCAAGACCTTTGATCTCGTCCATGGAACCGGAGAGGCGAAGCACGCCGGGAATCACCAATCCCGCAGCAACGGGCCTGTTGCAAGCTGCCGAGCACAAACCCACGAACTCGGCCAAGCTCACCTCATCACTCGGCCCCTTGGCTTGCAAGTCATTGAAGAACAGCAGGTAATCCTTCTTATCTAGATGCATACCGGCTGCAACCCGGTTCGCGTTGTTGACGAAATAACTCCAGGCTGCATCTATGCTTTCGCGAGCGCTCCTCGACCCGATGCCCTCGTACTGGAAATGACAGCTGCCCGCGATCGCCTTGTTTTCGAGCTTATATACAGCATGCTTGCCTTCGATGCTCCTGCCAATACCAAAAACGTGTCCAGGTTGCAGAGGCGCTTCAGGAACAAGAGAGTTATCGCTTTGCTCGGGCACACCGACGATCGTTACAGCTGCCGGGTTGTCCAGTTCGCTATAGCCGAGGTTAACATCCATGAACTCGATGCCCGCCATAATCTTCAGCTGCTCCTTGACGCGCCTGCGACCCTCGATGGCATAATCGAGAATCATCTTCGCATCGTCATGCGTCATCTTCTCGTCTGGGAACAGGAGCTTCATAAGACCGCTGAACGTCTTGCGCACACCTATCTCATCGCGCGTATTGAAATCGCCATTAAGCCTGAAGAAATCGTCCAAATGATGGGTGTAATCTCGCTTACGCATACCCTTGCAGAATTCGCTCAAGCAATCGGTGATGAGCCCGTAACGCTTCGTGAGCAAATCGCTGCGCATCTTGGGAACCTCCCATCCGGGAAGGTAGTAGTGGATGCGGTCGAAGAAAGCGGAGTCCTCGTTGAATTCTGGCGGGAATGGGTCGAACAAGTGCGTTGTCTTAAGCACGTTCTGAACGCTGTCATTGATGTTTCCTTCAAACACCATCGAGGCATCGCCGCTAAAGCTCTCCCTACCGCGGGCGTATGCGCCGCCGGCCATGTATCCCTTCAGAATCTGAATGGCATTCATGTCCTTAAAATGCATGCCCGCGACCTCGTCGAATGTCACGACGTCCCAATTGCCAACTAAGCCCGTACGCTCGAGCGATGAAGATTTCTTCGCGCTCGCGTTCAGTCGCCCGAAAAGGTTCGCCGTAGTCGTCTGACCGCCGGAAAGCAAAATAGCATAGGGGCTTATCTCATTGTAAATGTGGCTTTTACCCGTGCCGCGCGGGCCGAGTTCGCAAAGATTGTAATTCCGCTCAGCCAGAGGAACCATACGCTCAATGAAGTGAAGCTTCGTCCGGAGGTCAAGCGAACTCGGCTCATACCCGGCAGAACGCAAGAGCAAATCCATCCACTCTTCGGTTGTAAACGCCTTCCTCTGGGAGATGATGTCACCCATATCGATATTGGGCATCTGGATGGGCGTAAGATTGCCGATGCGATATGGGTTGTCCTCAGGTCCGCTATTCTTACTCATCTTGATAGGCTTCGGACCACCGAAGACATCGGCAAGCTCATCATTCAACTCATCTTCAAGCTGAAAGTACTCCATTCGCAGAATGCACCACATGCCACCGCACAGCATCTTCGGATAGCTACGCACGTAGTCTTCCGGCATGACAACCGGATCGATGCTCAAGTTGGCGAACGTGGCAACGTGAATGCCCCGATATTCATCAAAGCGCACCGACACCTTATCGATGATCGTATACTGCCTCAGCTCCCAAATCTTCGACTTGATACGTTCGGACTCGTCCGGCCTCACGTAGTTTTCGGCGAGAATCTTCCTGATTCTGGCAAGTCCCTGCTCTACCATGCCCGGATCGTCCGTCGAACAGTACATTCCGAGCAGATACTCCAAAACAAACGTGGGCACATTAGCACCGCGCTTCATAACAGCCGTGAGATCCTTGCGCACGACCTTTCCAGGGAAAGCCTCGACGATTTTGGCATCAAGGTTATCGGGCTCGCAATGATCAACTGCAACGCTGTCCCGTTCTTCCATGCTGCACACTCCTTAAAAACCAAAGTCGTCCATGGGGACGAATGCTATTTCGATGCTGAATTCCTGCCGCCATGCCTCAACGCCGTCGTCCTTGCTGCGACATGACAAATAGTACGGCTTCTTGGGGTCGTATTGTCTGCCCGCTTTCAACCCGAGCTGGATACGCGAAACGCGCGCCGTCTCGTTCGAGGTGGTCATATCTGCGTGCGCCGGGCGCGTATCGCTCACCGCGTTTCCCGAAGCGTCGAGCAGCGTGATTTCGTACTCTGCTGGCAAGACCTTGCCGCCAACTGCCTCGGTCTGAAACAGCTCGACATGGAACAGCATCGACGTGATACGACGAGACGTTGAAAGCAACTTGAAGCCCGCACGCTGACGTTCTTCATAGCCCTTTGCCCCTAATCGCTTGTTCCTGAACTCGATGACCGGCACGCAACATTCCTGCAAGCTCAAGCCGCCATGAACATAGTTATCGCCAGGACCCGCCTTCTTGATGCGCACGCATTCGCGAGGCGCGAGACCCGTGTATGTGCCGCCGTCGATGTCATCCATGTTCATCTTCACGAACAGCCCATCATCGACGCTAGGCTCGTCACCCACAAGATAGCGCCTACCTTGCTTCACGACCCTTGTAGACGCATCCGCAACCGAAACCTTGCTGCGCTCCTCAAGGGGATTGCGCGTATAAAGGAAGCCATGATCGGCGGTTATGAGCACCCTGCTGATATGCAGGTCATTGATAGAGCTCTTCACCAGCGCCACCAAATCTTCGATTGCAGTTTCGCAGGCATCAAAGACCATATGCTCAGTGTTAAAGCTTTCGCCTACGGCATCGATCTTGTTGTGGTATACGTACACTACATCGGCATCACCCACGAGCTGCTTACGGACCGACCTCTTCTCAGCCAGCAAGGTTTTGCTCTGGATGCAGTGGCTCTTGGGTTTACGTCGACGTAGCGCCGCTTCCCGCTCTTCGGTAGAGGCAACGGGCACGTCACCATCGAGAAAGACCGCCATGTCAGCTTCACGAAGCCCCATCGAATGGTGCGGGAGCAATGCTGCCATGCCGAATTCCGTAATCGAGGGGAATACGCTATGCATGCTTTTCAGCTCGGCGGTTCCCGCCGTGGCGCGCTCAAGGCGATGCGCAAGCTCATCAGCAACCTCAAAACGAAGCGCATCGCTAACGATGACCAGCGTCCGCTTCACCTCTTTGGAGCCAGCCACCACAAACTCATCGAAGAAACGTCGCTGCCTCGGCACGCCCTCGATATAACCGGACTCACTCCACTGTTCTTCAGCGGCGTTCACCCAGCAACGATTCGTTTCGGATAAAAACCAATTAACGTAGACACCCTCGACCCATGCAGCAAGACTTTCGAGCTCATCGATCACATTGCCGGCAACATCGTAGGACGATTTTCCGCAGCGGTCGAATGCCACGCAGAAAGCGCGATACCAGGAGTCCATCATGTACCAGTCGCCCGTATAGGCGCTCCATACGTCACGCGCGACAGCGATATGGAAGCCTTGCACGTGCTCGCGATAGAATCGCTGCATGTTAGCAGACGCTTCAAGCGCGGAGAAAAACGGCTCCACGCGCGTAAACCATTTCAAGTCTTTGCGACGCTGCGCAACCTGCAGTGCCTCGTCAGAGCGATCAGCACCCTGCGCCATGCTTCCCAGAAGGTCTGTCAAGATGCACTCATTTATGCAAGGGAACACGTCAGCGGCCTGCAGCTGAGCGAGGGGTATTTCCGCGAAGCGTTTCGGAAGGCCGCATAGCCGTTCGGTATCGCGAGCAAGCTCGAACAGCACGGCAAGCGACTTCTCGTCGCCCATCCAGGCGCGCACCACGTTAAAGCAAGGTTGACCGTGCGAATTCGAGATTCTGTCCTCAAGGCCTTCGAGATACTCGCCAGGCAATTGCGTAGATAGAGCCGTGAGCAAGACGTGCGCAGCAAAGCCATCGCGCGAAAGCAAATCACCGGAATATCCGACTCTTTTTGAAACGAGCGACGCGAATAACGAATCTGCCCCGTATTTCGAAAGCTGATTTAAAGGCTCGGCACCATCGTAAAGCAAAACGAGATACGTCCTAACGATGGTTTCGAGCGACAAGTCGCTCGCTCCCAAGATAGCCCCAATCACGCCGAGCGCGACGTCTGCCTTCGTTTCCGCCTGCGGCATGAGCTTTGCAAACCGCGCTCTGCGATCGGCGGCGTTGAAAAACTGGCGAAACATGGACACTCCCTCAACAGCAGCATCCTTTGCCCCAAGGCTTTCAGCCAGCAGCGAGGCAAAATCAGCTTGAAAATGCTCGGAGCAAATCTCGATATCGGCAAGCCAGTTCTTTTCAAGCGCTTTCGGCGAGAAGTCCTTGGGTTCCGTTGTGTACACAAGGAAGTCATCACGAGCGTGCAGCCGATAAAGCTCGCGCTTGGCAATGAAGCGATTGTTGCCAGACAACTTAAGGAAACGAACGTTTCTCTCAGACGAGATTCCCTCTTTAGCAAGGACGTCAAACTGGCTTTCGAACGACTTATCAACGTCATGCCAGAACACCACACGTCGCTGCTCGAATTCCTCCAGGGGCTTCGCAAACCTGTCTTTAAGCTGCTCGATCGCATCCTGCTGTGCCATACGCGAACCATGCTTTCACAAATAGAGGCCTACCGATTTTGTCTCTTTAACCTTTGCATTATCCCACAAAGCCAACGAACCGCTCCCGACCCGCTTCCATGTTATGCAGCCGGCAATCCGCCCGGTTCGTTTACGGAAAGCGAGGAGACCATGAACAACGAGAAGCACGAGGAGATGACATATCGTATAGCTGTTGAGCGATGGGCAACCGAACGCGAAAGCCTGCAATACGTGTTGCCGTATACGGCGCGCAAGGCAGCCCAGAAAGCCCTGCTGTTCTCGCCATGGATAGCGGAAATGGGAATCGACCAGATAGAGCCGTCTCAGGTCAGTGCTGCGCTGATGCACCTGGGAAGCAAAGGCGGACGGCAGAAGAAAGGGCTTTCGACGGCTACGCTCAGAGCGGCGCATCTTGCCGGTAGCCAAGCTTGCGACTGGGCGGTTGAACGCGGCTTCGCAAGCAAGAACCCATTCGCACGCGTGACCAGGCCAAGGGCGAATTACCGACAATCGCAGTTTCTCACCCAGGGCCAAGCCACCAAACTCGCACGTGCAGCAAGCAGATCATTCAGCAAGAACTTGTCAAACGGCGATATCGCGCATGCTTCGTTCGCACTCGCGGTGTGCATAGCAGTTGCCACAGGGCTACGTAGAGGAGAGATATTCGCCCTTGATTGGGATGATTTCAACGAAACAACGATGCGATTAAGCGTAAGCAAAGCTATTAAGGGCGACGGCTCCTTGGGAAGACCCAAGAGCGTGGCGAGCATTAGGAACATCGCAATCGGAGGAAAGCTATGCAAGCTACTGACGAAGATGCGAGCATGGCAAGAAGAGAACTTCCCAGAGAAGGACTGGTCGCAGAGCGCTTTCATCATATGCAATGGAGAAGGCAAACGCGCGAGCCTGAACGCCTTCGAACATTGGTGGCGCACGTGGGCAGATAAAGGCGGCTGGAAGGGCCTGCGCTTTCACGAGCTTCGTCATACTCATGCGACGCTACTGATTTCAAACGGCACCGACGTGAAAACCGTCCAAATGCGCCTAGGTCATTCCTCTGCTGAAGTAACCATGTCGTGCTACGCGCACGCCCTGCCGATGGCGGATGGTTCAGCGGCGACGCTGCTCGATTCAACGCTGTTCTCGCGATAAAGGCACCCTGCAAGGGACCTCGCGTCCCTTGCAAGCGAAACGACGATTTTCGGCGGGTTTGCGGCCGAGAAGCTGAAGCATTTGCA
>NZ_CAKTVU010000001.1 GCF_934630535.1 uncultured Senegalimassilia sp. | reverse complement strand
CCGGGGTCCGGCATCTGTCGTTCGCCTCTTCTGTCGTGTTTGATGTTGCGTGTTCTGCGAGCGACCTTGCGCGGGCCGACCGGCCCGTTGCCCCAGGTGCACCCAGATAAATGGTACCCATCCGTTGGGACACGGACATTGCGGGAGGGCCGTCTGGGCAAGCAGGGATGGACGAGCGGCGGGGTTCTAAAGGCAATAAGTCGAGCCGAAGGGCCTTGTTCTCTATTTAGTAAAACGCGAGGGCGCAATCAACTCGACGATTTCCCCGAACCTTTTCTGAACCATATAGCGACTTGCGCTCTCGTCTCGAACCAGGCGGTTTTCCTCGTAGTAGCAGTCGTCGATGACCTTGCTGATCGCCGCCGCCGCCTCAATGAATCGCGGCCGCTCTTCAGGCGATACCCCGGCCGACTCGAAAACGGCCTCGTTGATCGCTTCCGCCTCCTGGAACTCTTCCTCAGGCGCGTCGAGCCCGGGTGCGACAAAGTCGTCGCAATACCTAAGGGCCCTGTTGACGAGCTCCTCCCCGTATTCGGCAACGACGGCCTCCTTTATATCATCTCTCTTGTCAGTAAGCCGAACCAAGCGCGCCATTTCGTCTAGAAGTTCTGGGAGGATGGGCGATTTTAGGATTTCGCTCATTATGGCGCTGTTCGAGCCCCGGCTTTCTCCAAGGTGATACTTGCGCTCGAAATGCGTGATTTTGCGAACTTCCTCAAGGGCGGATTCCTCTATCCCCGTGTACTCATGGGCATCCTGTGCTATGTAGGTCTTGCATTCGATATCGCCTATGAGATAGCCGAGATCGACCTCGAGCACCGCGGCGATTTGAAGCATGATTTCGAATTTGGGAAAAGGCCGCATATGGCCCTTCCTGTCCGGAAGTCCAGCATTGACCCATGCGCTGACGTTCTTTTGCGTAAACTGACCGTTTTCGCTCTCGGCATAGAACCGATTGTTTATCAGCTCCGCGAGACCATTCTGCGTTAGGCCCCGCTCCTTCATGAGCCCAGGGAGATTTGCTCGCCACGATTCAAGTCTCGACTTCACGACTTCGTTTGACTGCAGAACCTCTGCCTTTGGACCACTCATCTTCAATATCCTCCTAAGTGACTAAAGTACGATTGAATCTAAAGCTATTACCGTTCATCAATTCTATCATTCTGCTTTTCTACGAGGCATACTAACAGGCAGAGAGCAAGTAGACAAGGAGTGCTAGATGAGCAAGACCTATACCAACGAAGAGATCCTCGAACGACTCAAGAGTCTCGAGGGACTGCTTCTGGAGCGCGTTTTCGAAACCTCGTACAGCGAGAGCCTGCGTACCTACGACCTTATCGACCACCTGCGAAGCAAGGCCCATGACCTTGGGCTGGAAGGAGAGGACACATACATCGCCCTCATTCGGGATCTAGAGAGGCTCAGTTCGACCATAGGCGCGCTGATCAACGGGAGGCGCGGCGAGCTTCTCGCCGCAAAGAGTCTCAGATGTCTTCGCGGCAATAACATGTTGCTTTCCAACATCGCGCTTCCGAATGGAGGCTCGTTCGAGGAATACGATCAGGTTTTAATCGCCCGTTCGGGCGTATACGTGATCGAGGTAAAGAACTACAGAAACGACGTCGTGATAGACGATGGTGGAATCCTGCGCTGCGGCCTTCGCTCCTACAACGTCGGCGAGCGAATGCGTGAAAAGATGCATGCTCTTTGGGATGCAGTTCAATTCTCTTCCGACGGTTGCATGACCGAAGAGGACGTGCATGGCATGCTTCTTTTTGTGAACAACGACGCAAGTGTTACTGATCACTTTCATCGAGTCCCCGTGATGCGTTGTGGGCAGATTGTTTACAGCATCGAAGATGCAAACCGATGTGACGAGAAGCTGTCTTGGGAGGACATGGTTCGCATCAAGTCCGTCCTCCTCGCACGAAAGACGACGGCAGAGTTTCCAATGCCGCTTGACGAAAACCGTGTAAAAGGCGAGCTCGAGGATTTCCTCGATCTGGTCGAGGTCGAGACCGCAAAGAACGCTGCTGAATCAATAGCGGCTGATCACAAGCAAGTTGATTCTCCGACAACGCTTGATAACCATGCTCGACATTCGAAACTGCCCAGCTGGGTACCCGCCGTGGCAGCCGTCATCTCTGGCTTGGCAATAGGCGCGGGCGGGCTATTCCTGCATGTAAAGAAAGGATAAGGAGTCTGGCTGTTTAAAGCGGAAAGCGCAGATGGACTACAAAAAGGAGTAAGGATGACCGAAAACACGATGGGAACCGTTGCAATAAGCGACGCCTTAATTGGTGCCGTAAACGAGAAGGCTATTAATTGCCAAGGCATGTTCAAATCCCTCGTCGACGCGACGAGGGACATCACCGGGCCCCAAGCTGGCCTCCTTGGATGCCTCGTCGTTTCCATTGCCGGGGTGGCGGGATATGGAATATACGCCCTTTGCGACCTGGTCAAATCCGGACACCCCGTCGAGCTCACCTCTGGAGGGGTGCGCTTCGCGGCGAACACGGCAGCGCTCGGCGAGGCGAGCAGCCTCTAATCGGCAGACAGGAGAATCGATGCAGACTAAAGAAATACCCTCGATCGGGACCACGCTGACTTACGGCGAGGCAATTAAAGCATACGACCGCTTTGAGCGGACGCTGCTCGAGAAGGCGTACGGAGCTGAGCTCCTGCCCGCGGTGGGGTTGTACGACCTGCTTTGGCAGCTTGAGTCGCTCGCACAGAAGTTTGGAATCGAGGGTAAGGGGGCCTTCTCGAGGTTTAAAAGGGGGATCCGGCTGTTCTCGAGCGAGAGGACCGCTCTGGCGAACGGGGTGAACGGTGAGAGGTTCTATCTGCTACAGGACGAATCGGCGCTCAGGCAGCATGATGA
Source organism: uncultured Senegalimassilia sp. (assembly GCF_934630535.1). GTDB lineage: Bacteria > Actinomycetota > Coriobacteriia > Coriobacteriales > Eggerthellaceae > Senegalimassilia. Next base: position 341,606 of record NZ_CAKTVU010000001.1, on the reverse strand, counting down.
GACGCATCTTTTCAAGGTCGGAATCGACGGGAACAAGCTTGCCGGCGACCTCGACGAGGCCCTCGAGCTGCTTTCAAAAGAATCTGCCAAGGTCGACGTGTACGCCGGCACCTATTCACCCGACCGATTGGAACGGGATTCCGACAGACTAGGTAAAGACCCTTTCATGAAATGGGCCGGAATCGGGTTTTGCGTGATGATGGTCTGCTTCGGAATCTCGATGCTCGTCCATTCGGTCTTTCAGATCGGCTTCTGCTCCAAGTGGTTTCTCTGATACGGGGTGGCCAAATGGGGGTGACTCCCGTCCAAAGCGTCAACTCATAGGCAAGCCACCTGAGACTACTCACTTTGCCCAACGATGGCGAAGACCTGTGACCTGCTTTTTTGCAAACGATGCAAAAGCCACCCGCGTTAATTCACTTATGATTGTAGCTGGCGGCTTGCACTCTAAAAGGCGGTTGAGTTTCAAAACGGGCGTTTTCGGCGATATCGAGGCTCCAAAGGCGGCTCGCCGTGTCCCTTGGGACAAAAACAAAAACTCAATACTCTGAGTTTGAAAAAAGTTTTTGAAGTTGTCCCAGCTTTTGTCCCCGAAGCCAACGAAACACGACACGGCGTTATCTGACGGCACTCGGCTCGAGGCGGCACCGAAAACTGGATGCAACTGGAATGACGGGACGGCAAAGCTATAACCATCGAGTGGGAATAGGCCGATAGGGTTCTGACCTGCACTTTTGAGTACCGCACTGTGCCGCTGAGTTTCGTTTCGTACGAGAGTCACGGCAAAGCCGCCAGCGACGGCGGTGAGTAAAACGATCATCGAGCCTCCGTTCCCGTACTGGGACGGAGGCTTTTTCTTTGTCGTTTCACTCCCTTTCACCTGCGATTATTTTCATTTTGGAGCTTGCGTGCTATTCAGGAGTGGAAAGACCCGACAGTGGTCTGATATTGGAAGCCCCACGCCCCTAGTGTGGGACGAGCGCAGCCTTTGCAAACCCTCACGATATTACATTGACAGCTGAATATAGCTGTTTACCTCGGGTTATAATCGCCTCAACCATTTATTTCCTCTAGATAGGTTGCCCATGATGTTTAACACCGCCGAATCGGTTCTTATTGTCGAGGCCTGAAACACCGGCAAGTTCTCCAAGCTTCTCTACAACATGATCGGAAAGAGCGATGACACCGAGGCTGGTCCGACCGGCCCCGTCGACGGCAGCGTCGATGCCTCCATCTTCAACGAGGACCAGTTCGCTCAGACCGCCATCTCATCGAGCCAGAAGATCGTCTTCATCGGCTGGCCGGAAGGCACCGGAGACTACATCGACGCGATTCGGCTCGACAAATTCCAATCCCGTGCTTGGTTTTGCCAAGATGGTACGGTACCCCCCACGCTGTGGCAGCGCCGTCCCGGGCGGTCGCAAATCGAACCCTTCCGTCCTGCAGGACGTGCGGCCTTTTAGAGCACGCGCGGCTATTTGGAGTTGCAGCTCTGTGCGTATTCGCCAAAATGGATTGTTGTTGCATAGTGCTAACTTCATAGAATACGCAGCGGCCGAAGAGTCGCACGGGAAAGGATTCGCACATGAAAACCACTGGGAACGCATCCGCTTCCACGTCGAAAACTGGAGAGAGACTAACAGGAAAAGACCTCATCAACGTAGGCATCTTCACAGCGATATACTTCGTCGTCGTGTTCGCGGTAGCGTGCCTGGGATTCATCCCCATCCTCATGGCAGCCATTTGCGGAATCATTCCGCTCATCGCAGGAATTCCGTACATGCTTTTTCTCACGCGCGCACGCAAGTTCGGAATGATAACGATACTCGGCCTGCTCACCGGCATCATCATGTTCATCACCGGCATGGGCTACTTCTCTATCGCAACAGGTCTCGTCTTCGGGATCATCGCAGACCTCATCTGGAAATCGGGAGGCTACGCGACAGCATCGCGTGCCATCCTGTCGCATGGCGTGTTCAGTTGCTGGATTATCGGCAACTTCCTGCCGTTTCTCATCACTGCAGACACGTACCTCCCCACCGTGCGCGCCCAATACGGCGACGCCTACGTGAATGAGCTCATGACCTATCTGCAGCCGGAGATGTATCCGGTTCTGCTCGTAGCATGTTTCGTAACGGGAATCATCGGTGGCTTCGTCGGGCGCGCCATCTTGAAGAAACATTTCGTGCGCGCGGGCATCGCGTAGAGATGCCGCGGAAGGACCTTAGATAATGGAACTGCTTCGGTCAAAGGCAGGAGAGCGGTCGGTGCGGCTCGACCCGCGCACAAAGATGGTGATGCTGTTCGCAATCTCAACAGTACTCCTGCTCGGAGGAAACGGAGGCGCGATGTTCGCCGTGCGCACGGCGATGCTGCTGTTTCCGTTCGGTCTGCTCGCGATATCAGGGCGCATGCATGCGGCAGGGCTCATGCTCGCGGCGTATCTCGGGTCTTACGCGCTCGCTGCGTTCGCCGCGCCCACGCTTGAAGGTATAGCGAACGCTATTACCGTTGCGACGGCGACTGTAGTCTCCCGCTTCGTGCCCACCCTTGCACTCGCATATTTCGTATTCGCCACGACGACGGTATCCGAGTTCATGGCGGCAATGGGGCGCATGCGCATTCCCGACTGGATTGCCATTCCGCTGTCGGTGCTGTTCAGGTTCTTTCCCACGCTTGGCCAGGAAGCGCGGGCGATCAACGCCGCCATGCGGATGCGAAACATCACCCCGATCTCCCGCGGGGCTTCCTATGTGGAAAACTGCCTCGTCCCACTCATGAGCTGCGCCGTCTCCATCGGGGAGGATCTGTCCGCGGCCGCCTTGGCGCGAGGACTCGGCGCGCCTTGGCCAAGAACGAACACCGGCAGCGTCGGGTTCGCATTGGTCGACGCTGTAGTTATCGCCGTGTCACTTGCCGCAACGGCGGCGCTCGCCTTGAGCCTCGCATTCCCGGAGGCGATTGCATGATAAAAGAAACAAAGACCGAATCCCCCGTCCTTTTCATGAGCGAAGCGTCGTTTTCCTATGCGGGGGGACGCTCCGGAGCAGGTGTCGGGGGAATATCCCTTTCGCTGGGGAAAGGCGAGGTTGCGTTGCTGTGCGGGCCGTCCGGCTGCGGCAAGACCACCGTCACGCGCCTCGCGAATGGCCTCGCGCCGCATTTCTACGAAGGGACGGAAACCGGCACCGTTCGCGTATGCGGCCTCGACGTCGCGCATGCGGAGCTCTGGGAGACCGCACGATTCGTCGGCAGCGTCTTTCAAAATCCCAAGACTCAGTTCTACAACGTCGATGTTCGGGGAGAAGTCGCCTTCGGATGCGAGAACCTGGGATTCGAACCCGCCGATATCGAACGGCGGGTGGACGCTTCGGCAAAGGAGTTCAATCTAACACCCCTGATCGACGAAAGCCTCTTTTCTCTCTCGGGCGGTCAGAAGCAGCGCGTGGCGTGCGCAAGCGCCGCGGCTACGTCTCCCGCGCTCGTCGTGCTGGACGAGCCGTCGTCCAACCTCGACTTCGAGGCAATCGCGCAGCTTCGCATGGCAATTTCGCGCTGGAAAGCCACAGGGACCGCCGTACTCGTGGCAGAGCATCGGATCCACTACCTTAAAGGGATCGCGGATTACGTGCTCTACCTCGACAACGGCCGCCTCGCGCGCCGATGGACGGCTGACGAGTTCGCGCGTCTCGACGATGCCGAGCGCATACGGCTCGGGCTGCGCGCGCAAAGCGTCGACGACGCCTTCCGAAACAGCGGTTGCTGTAGCGCTCCAGCGATGCCCTATACGCAAAAGGCGACGCTCGGAGAAAACGTGGTGCGCCTCGAGAACCTGACGGCACACTGCCGGAAAAACGGAGTCTTCGAGAAAACCCTCGAAATCGCCAGCCTCGAGTTTCCCGTCGGAAGCATCACGGCGCTTGTCGGCGCATGTGGCGCTGGAAAGTCCACCTTCGCCGAAGCCGTATGCGGCCTCAACCGATGCGACGGAACCGTGACCTTAGAAGGGGCTCGCCTGGGAAAGCGTGCGCGCAGGCGCAAATGCTTCATGGTCATGCAGGATGCGAGCCACCAGCTCTTCTCGGAAAGCGTGCTCGATGAGGTGGTGCTCGGCATGGAGGGACCCGACAGGCAGCAACGCGGGCTCGACATCCTGCGCGACCTCGACCTCGACCTGTTCGCCGAAGATCACCCGCTGTCGCTTTCGGGCGGGCAGCGCCAGCGCGTCGCCATCGCCCAAGCGCTTGCCACCAACCGGGCGCTCGTCGTCTACGACGAGCCGACGAGCGGTCTCGACCTCTTCCACATGCGACAGGTTGCCGAAGGCATCCGCCGCGTGCGTGAACGAGGCATCACGCAGGTCGTCATCACGCACGATCCGGAGTTCGCGCTATCGTGCTGCACGCACGTCGCCGTAATGGACAGGGGGAGAATCACGGAGGCTTACCCGCTCGAAGAAAGCGGCATCAGTCGGCTAGCGTCCTTCTTCCAGTCGGAATACCATGCAGGAGAAGATGATTCGTCAATCCGCAAGACACCTTCTTCGCGACAGAAGGAGTGAGGCCATGACAGTATTCGACATACTCGCAAAGAGAAATGCCGACAAGCTGCGCGCCGTCAGAGCGGACGGGGCGTCCGTTCGATACCATCTGCGCATGGACGGCAGCGAGGCAGGCGCCATTGACGTGTTCGAGCTCTTCAACGGCGTTTCCCTGGCGTTCAACAGCATCCCCCAAGGCACCGCGTCATGGGACGACATCGAGCCGCTCGAGCTCCAGATTGACTGGTGCTTGCGCGGTAGGTTCCAACTTGACGATGGCATCCGCCTCGGAGACGGTGAGCTTGCCGTGCATGACGAGCGGGTTAGAAAGCGCTCCATGAGGTTTCCCGCGCCGCTGTACACAGGATTTACCATCAGAATCAGCCGGTCGGAGGGAGCGGAGGTTCTCTCCCGCCTCCTCTCCCTCGACTTCGATGCCCTTGCGCAACGGCTCACAGGGTCGAGCGGCTGCAAGATCTACGCACCCGACCCCTCAATGAAGGCTCTTCTCGAATCGTTTTGGAATATCGACGAACGGGAACCGCTGATGCGGCTGCGTCTCAAAACGCTCGAACTCATCTCCCTTGTCAACGCGACCCCTCGTCTTGCCCCACGAGCAGAAGACTATCTGCAAAGAAGTACTATCGAATCTCTTGAAAGGGGCATGAGGCTTCTCGGATCGAATCTCGAGCAGAACGTCGCAGTGGCAGATGTGGCAGAAGCGTCATGTATGGGCATATCCGCTTTCAAGGAAAAATTCACGAAGGCGTTCGGGATTGCGCCGATGGCATACCGCCGCCAATGCCGTATGGGGCGCGCCGCCCAGCTTCTTGTCGCTACCAATAAAAACATATCGGACATTGCACTCTCCGTGGGATATCGCAACCCGAGCAAATTCTCCGCCGCTTTCGCGGCAACCTTCGGACGATCGCCTTCAGGGTACCGAGCTGCAAACAGCTCAGGTAGCGTAAGTCGCGCATCCTCGGATCGAGCTCGAAACAGCAATCCTCGCCGCTCATGAACACCGGCGCATGAAACGCGTGGCTCAAGAGCGCTGTAAGACAGTATGACCCGAGCCGTTGGCGACGACGAGCGTACAATAGGTGGATAGCAACTAAAAAGTGTATTAGTTATACCGAATGATTTGAGGTTTTCTGGAATGTGATTTAGTTCGCCCAGTTCCCCCGAAAAGGTACACGAATAAAGAAAACCGCAGCTCAAACACTGTAAAGGCTAGGTTGAATCGAGTTTCAACCTAGCCTTTTTCGTTATGTTTGTTAGAGCTGAAGCGCACTGGTTATATCCAGTGCGCTAAGTTTGTAGCGATGTTTCAATTGATTTATTTTATTCTGAGAAGTGTCATTCCCAGTCTTCGTCTGTGAATGACACTTCTTCATTCATCAAGTCACCACCGACTACCAATCTTGTCATCGTCGAACGCCCGGGAACGCACAGCGTCAATATCTCGCCATCGCCGAACGCTTTGGAACGAATGGGGCGATTGCTGCCGCGGCGAAGCGCTCAGGGATAAGCCTCGGAGGCATCGTGCCAGCTAGCCGCGTGCCATTTGAGGCGAGGCGGAGGCGATCCGACGAGGCGGAGCGCCTCCGCAGGGGCTGCCCGCGCAGCTAGCTCTGCCGTTCGCGCCTGCGTTTGAGCAAAGCGCAGGTCGCCGCACCCGCCGCGAGCACAGCACCCGCAACAAGCGCCGCAACCGCCCAACCAGACGAATCGCCGGTTGCAGCACATGCTACACCCGTTGCCTCGGCATTGGCATCGTCTTCTTGCTCCGCACCTGAAGCGCCGCTCGCACCTGGGTCTGCGGCGGAATTGCCGCCTTCTGAGGTATCGCCAGAAGTAGCACCCGACCCACCAGGCTGCGCTGTTCCGCCGTCTGGATTGCTCAGATCGGAGCCAGGCTTTTGACCAGGATCAACAGGCCCAGGATCGGGACTAGGCTCCTGAGAATCGGCAACCGTCACATTAAGATTCAACCGCTCGCTATAAGCTTCGAAGGTCATGCCTTCTTTGTACGCCGCAATTCGGAATCGCGTATTCTGCGTCACCGGAACAGGAGCCGTGTACTCAACGCGCGAACCGTCTTCAATGCACGGGCACGTGTCGTCGGTGGTGTAATAGATAGTTGCGCCTTCCGTACTGCAGGAAAGATCCAGAAGAGAGCCCTTCGCAACCTCGATCGAATTCTCCTTCGGCGAAGCTGCGTCGAATACGGCGCCGTCAATCGTTGCCACGGGACGTGCGGGCTGCGCCGCATCAGACGTCACACGCACGGCTATCTCCTTAGTAAGATCGGTGCCGCTTGCAGAAAGCTCAAGCGTCGTCATGCCAGGCAATTCGCCTGCCAGCAGGAAGCTCGCCTTGCCCTCTGCGTCGGTCGTGGCCTCAACCCACACGCTTCCGTCCGCATCGCTCTGGAACGCGGCGCCTTTGAACGACGCAAGGCTACCCGATTCCAGCTTCGCAACCACGCGCTGACCAGCCACAGGCGACCCGTCGGCATAGCGCACATATGCGATAACCTGCACCGGCTCGCTGGCATTCTGCTGAAGCACCACAGCGTTTTCGAAATTAGCCACAAGTTGGGAGGGATGTTTGGAAACCGTCAGCTGCTGCGACCAATTCTCCCCCTGCGTTGCCAGAGCCGTGCCCACATAATTCTGCAAGCCCTTTATGGCGAGGTTCACCTGGGACCCTTCAGCAAGCGAGCTTTTCGGGTATATCCGCAGCACGCGAGAAAGCGTGCCGTAGCCATCCGCCTCGGACGCCTCCTGAGGATCAACCCACTCTATGCGTTCGGCGGCAACTCCATCCAGGGTCGTCTCGAGGGAATCCGATGCCTTCATGTACTGGTCGAATGCGATCTCGATACAGTCGGGATCAGCCCAGGCTTCTTGAACCTCGGGTGTTTTTGAGGACTCTAGCTTGATGTTCACACCTGTCTGAATCGGAAGCACATTGAGCCACTCGCTCGCCGAATCGCGATAGCCGTCCTTGCTTACGCGCACCTGGTACTGACCTGTGGGAGTATCCCACGCGAACGAACCATCGCCGCTGGTCGTTTGCGGGTTTCGCTGCTCGTACGCCTCAGCGTTCCATTCCTGCTCGGACCCGCCGGAAGCGGAGCCCCTTGTCCACAACGTAGCCGTTGCACCCTCTACGGGATTGCTCTCCAACGCCTCATACACCACGCCCGATGGGTCGAGAATGACATTCGCACCATAATTGCAGTAGCGAACATCCGACCCATAGAAACGGTCCCAATCGATCGTTTCACGGTATTCATCGTCCTCGCTTTTCTTCTTCCCGGAATTCTTGCATACGCTCATGCGATACGCCGTTGCCTCGGCGTATTCGTTCTTGGCAACGTCAGCCCAAGGAGCGCGCAGCATGCGAGCAGATGTCGAAGCCACATCGGCACACAGCGAAACCTTGGAAACGAAGTTGCCAATAAGGTCGGAATACCCATACACTCCCGCAGAGCCCGCCGCCCCGAACGAGCCCGAACCATAAAGGCTGCATACTGACAGCATGGCGTTCAGCGTTGAGGTGCCGCAGCCCCTCATAACATCCGAATAGTTGTCGTCATCTTCGGCAACAAGGTATTCCTTGTATTTCTCGGCGGCTTCAAGCTCAGCATACAACGCGTCGAGGCAGCGCCGGCAATCGCTGTCGCAGGGGTTGTACGCACGCCAGTATTTAATGAGCTGGTAGATATTCTCGATGTCCGTTTCGATGAGACGAATCTCGTTGCCGCTGTCAATGAGCGAATTCTTCGCGCTATCCATACTGAAGTAATCGTTAGCCAAGCCGAGCACGCCCGTTACGCCCTTGCCCGTTTGCATCATCTTGTTCGCTCTACCAATTTCCTCCATTTCCTTCTCGAACAAGTTCGCTTTCGCATATGCCTCCATAAGAGGCGAAACCTCACTTACCGGCATATTCTTCATCAAACGTCTGTTGATGATGTTCTTGATTGTGAGCTTATTCGCATAATCGAAGCCCTGCGATGCCAGTTCGAGCACCTGACCTCGTACAATGCTCCACGCTGATGACCACATATCCGCTTCGGCGGCGTCGCTACGCTCATGAGCTTCATCGAAATTGGACGTATAAGTCGTAACACGCGCAGGCGCCTCGACACCCTGGGGTGCCTCTTCTGTCACGCGAGCGGTCATCCCCGAGTAAATCCCAGGCGTTTTGCCGTCTTTACCATTCTTCTGTTCTTCGGTGACGAAGTAATCACCCGTAAAACGACCATTCGTCGAAGAGGATATCTGCTCGCCCTTCGCGTTATCTCCGTCCGAAATGGTTAGCGTATCGCCGCACTCCTTCTTCATGACGTCGTCTATCAGGGTGTAGGGCGAACCCGATTCGCTCGGCGCGCCCACGCCCGATTCGCGACCCAGCTTGTCAAGGCCGTTCACGATTGTCTTTTGCGTATTGCGCGCCCATGCGTTTTTCTGCTCGATTTCCTGCTGAACTTCATCGAAGGACTTGCGCGCAATGTCGGTGAGTTTTTGCTCGTTGCCGTTCTCATCGAGAATGACATTGCCGTTGCCGTCCATCAGAATCTCGTCGCCATACCACTCCTTGAGCTCGGCATCGGTGGGAGCCGTCCAGCTGATATCGTCTGGAAGCTTCCCTGTGAAAATAGGCGAATCGATCGAGGCAATCCAGAGGTCGTCGTCGGGAGCGAGCGCAGATCCGAAGTCGCGGAAATCGGGGCGCAACGCTTCGATTTCGGCAATGGTGGCCTGTACGTCTTCGCTGTTCGCATCATCTCGCTCGGCGAGCTGCGCTACAACCTCGCCCAAAGAGGCATCGACTTCCTGGGCTTGCTGCTTGGCGGTGTCATCCACCTCAAAGCCCGCCCAGTAGTCCGCCCAGAAGGCACTGTATTGCTGCTGCCTTTCGGCAACCTCATCTTCAATGCGCTTTTTCGCGCGCTCTTCGTAATCTTCATCAAGGTTTGCCTTGTAGGAAAGCGCGAAGTTGCTAAAGCTGTAGCTTTCGGGAATGAAAAGATTCTTCGACTGGAGCAATTCCGAGAAGAGATACCCCTCGCCCTCGTTTTCCTCAAGCAACGCCAGGTATTCTTCGTCTACGTATTCGCCCACGTAACGCGAGCCCTCGTCTCCTTGCGATACAAGGGCAAGAGGTACCGCAACAATTTCCCCATTTGCCAGCTTCGCGTACATCATAAGCACATCGCCGGCATTGATCTGCGCAGTGGCGTTGTCAACCGTCACATCAAACGTCCAATATGCATTCTTTTTCTTTGGGAATTGATACAGAACGGTGAGGCTATCGTAGGTCTCTTTCCCATCAACGATTCTTGTTTGGGTTTTGCCCGCATTCGTTATGCTGAACGTCTTGATTTTCGCACCTGGGCGATAGAAGCAATCGAGATGAGCATCAACCTGTCCACTTTTCGCATCAAGTTTTACGCAGTCGCCGAACAGAAGACCCTGGGTGACTTCTTCGGGAATGTCAAATGAAATCTGCGCATGACCAAGCGCGTTCGTATATGCCGTTCCCACCGTTTGGCCAGCAATGGAAAGCTCGATAAACGACGAAGGCACGCCGTACACCGTAGCCTGATTGCCAGTATCTTTTACGCAGTTGTCGGCAACCTTGACCGTCATTCCTCGTGCGAGGAATGACGCATCGCCCAGAGGAATCACCTTATCGCCCGCCTTGAGCGACACGGGAAGCGAGTAAGCCTGCTGCTTATCGGGCGTAAACGCAATATAGAGCACATCAGAGGTCGTTTGCGCATCGACATTAACAACCAGGCTGTCCCCATACACCCCACAAGACGCATTACCTGAGCTTTTCAGTGCTGCGCTTACGCCGTGATAATCAGCGGAAGGAATGCCGAAGGTGAATTCGAGCGGCATTGGCTTATCGAGGTCATAGGCCACTTCGATTATTATTTCGCTCCCAGCAACCACACCGTCACCCGGGGCTTGTACGCGCGCTGATTTCACCCCCGCATTCTTCAGCAGCTGCTCTTTGTCGTAATCGGGCACGTCGAGCGTCACCTCAGACACTGAATTGTCGGTTATTTCGACTTCGGCTTTCGCGTACGGAACGCCAGAACGCTCCAACACTCCCAGGTTCGATGCAGAGAGCACCGCGTCTGGCTTGCATGCCGCCACAACATAGGTTCCCGCCTTCAGCTTGCCCGTAGAAAGAATCCAATTGGGGTTTTCCTGACCATCTGGCCATACAACCGACGTGTAGCTGTCCACGACGCAACGCGCATTCGCGTCGGTCCCGCTGAAGAGGAATACGCGACTGCGGCCCTCATACGCGGCGTTCGTGGACACACGTGCGCCGCCCCATGAAGAAAGGGTTGCCTCGAAACCGCCCCGTTCGCTGCTGTAGGCAACCGTAGCGCCCGTAAGCTTCAGCGAATCGCTGGTCGAAACTTCGAGCGAAAGCCTCTCGAAGTTGCCCTCGTTCGCAAGCGCTTCGGAGAGCACAACAGAATTGCACTGCACGACGTAATCGGCGTCTTCGCCCGAAGCCAGATCGACGCCATCGCGCTTGAGCTTGAACGATAAACCAGGATTGCTCGTAATATTCGTGAGCGCTTCTTCGCCTTCCGCATTCGCGGCGTTCTTTGTATAGACGCTTATCGGGAGCATGCGCTGAACGGCGATCTTCTTGAAATCAGACGCGGCAATTGTTCCCAAATCCCACGAGGAGCCCATCTGCGATGCGGTGCGCAGGTAGTTTTTATCATAGTACCCAGCAATTTGCACGGTGATGGAACACTCGGTAGCAATTGCTGCGTCGGGGCACGTGAAAGATCCGTCTTCGGCTAGCGCCAGTTTTTTCAATGCGCCGTTTTGCTCCATAACTACCGACACGTCGCCGGGAGCAGCGCCTTCAGGAAGTTCAACTTTGCCGGTAACCGTGACAACCGACGATTCATCGTCGAGCCATACGTAGTTATAGTGCTTGGAGGATTCGGTATCCTGTTGCGAAAGGCGGTACGGGTCAGAATCGGTGCCGTCGCTCTTCTTCTTGTAGGCATACACAGTTGTACCGTCATCGAAGGGGAGAGAAGGGTAGTCTTGGTCGCTGTCGTACTGGCTGCCAAAACGAATGTCGGGATTGTCGAACCGCACCTTCAGAGCGCCGCACGTCGTAAACGCTCCGCCGTCAAGGTATTTAAGCGATTTTGGAAACTCAATCAGGTCCTGCTTCGCAAGGCCGTTACAATTGCTAAATGCCCCGCCCGCAATGCACTCAATGCCCTCTTCGAATTGCAAGTCGGTCAAAAAAGCATTTGTGCCATCCTGCATAAACGCATCCATGTTGATCTTTTTGACGAAGCTGGGGATTGAAAGCGAGCTAAGGCGATTGTATTTGAAGCCGAAGCCGCCTATGTACACATCATGGCTGCCGTCAAACAGATCGCGGAAGTTGACGGACGTAAGACCAGCATCGCCCTCGGCAATAACCACGTCGCGCTCCACGCCGTCAGTTGTACCGCTGTAGTTTTTTTCAATGTAGGCATACACCTCAGCATCGTGCAGGGGATTTGGCTGCGGCCAGTCGACTACAAAGCTCCACCCCGGCTGATCCCAGTAGCCATTGTCTTGGATGAGCGTACCTGCCCACATCTTTTTACCCTCGCAGCCGACTTTCGTTTTCCAGCGCTTGGCTGTCTCGGTTTTGTCGACGTTGCCCTCGCCGTCTACCGTAACGTGTTTGTCGTAGTTGTCCAAGCCAAGCAGCGACTGCGCATCCACACCTTGCTTAAAGGGGTTCGGACCTACTTCGGGGTCGTCGGCGAGAGTAGCGGCGTCATCCTGCGCAGCAGCTGCGTCAGCGCTGGCGCTTGCGCTACTGCCCTGCGCGGAAGCTGCATCGCGAGCGGCGGATGGAGCCGAATCGGAGCCGGCCTCTTCGCCATTTTTGTCAGAAGCCGCCCCAGGCTCGTTTCCTTCGAAAATGACGGCAGCATCGATGTCCGTGCTGCTTTCGGGAATGGCCACCTTCTGCGAATCGGGGGCATCGGTGCCATTGGCCATGCCTACGGCTTCAGTGTTCGCAGCATCGTCTGATGCGCTGGCAACATTCGCCGCAACGCCAGCTTCGCCCTGGGCAACCTCGGCTATGCCAAAGCTAGGAACGAGTCCTATTGCAAGCACCAGCGAAAGCATGCACGCGCATGCCCGTCTTCCTCTTGCGCGCAATGTCATCCGCTTTTTCCGACGCGTGGCATTTCGTTTCATAGCAGCGTCCTTCTCTTTTTGATTTTGCTGATACTTCACGCTAATCTTTGCGCTAATGAGAAAGGAATTCCTAGGTTCGTATATGCGAACCTAGGATTCAACTGGGACAATGATACTGCTCGTATAGTTGGCTCCGTCTAGCAAGGTCAAGATCGCAAGCGCATAACGCGCCAGGAAAGCATCAGCTGCAGAAAAAAAGGAGGGTGTTCCTAAAGTTCTGTCAAGAGGGATTCGCCCTTTCGATGGGCGTTTTTGGCAATGCTGACGCAGGCCGTTAGGCTGCGTACGGAACCTTGTCCCCCATGATCGCGTCCTGCGGTCTGCACGATCTTCTCCTTCATGCCGATTCCTTCCGTATACGTAACTACCTAGATGCTTGTAAAACTTGAGCGGCCAAGCACCCTACAGCCTGCCGCCGAACACCGGGAAAGAACCGGACTCGCCGTAGTCTTCGATGCGATCGACGTTCTTCAAAGTCTCCATGTCCTCTGCGGAAATCTCGAAGTCGACGTCGCCGTTATCCTTCATGTGCTGAGGGTTTGCGGTCTTGGGGAGGGTTATCATCCCAAGCTGCAAATCATAGCGAATGCAGAGCCGCGGCACGGATACTCCGTACTTGTCGGCCATCTGCGCGATGACGGGGTTCTTCAACACCTCGCCATGAGCCATGGGGCTGTACGCCTCCATGACGATGCCCTGTTCCTGGCAGTACTCGATAAGCTCGATCGGGGTGTTGGAGATATGGCGCAGCACCTGGTTGACCATAGGCTTCACCTTCACGCTCAACGTCGCCACCAAGGAGGAGGCCCGCGCCCTCTACGAGCTCGTCGAGGGCCGCAGCCAGATTCATTCGACGATCTTCTGCATCCATCAAGAGGTGCGCTTGCCTACCGCCTTCACGGCGATGAAAACCAGCAACAGCGTGACTTCCGCCAGTACGATCGCGCCGCCCGACTTGAAGCCGAACACATATGAAGCCACAAGCCCGGCGGCGGCGCTCATCACGCCCACCGCACACGAAATCGCGATAGTCTGCCTCCAGCTGCGCGCCACCACCAGCGCGCAGGCCACGGGCACGGTCATCACGGAGCTCACGATCAGCGTGCCGACCGTGCGCGACGCGATGGACACCGCCACGGCCGTTATCAGGATGAACGCGAAGTTCACCGCCGTCACGCGCACGCCGGCGAGCCGAGCGGCGCGCTCGTCGATGGTCACCCAGAACAGCTCGCGGCGGAACACGAGGCACAGCGCCGCCACCGCGACGCCGAGCACGACAACGGCCGTAAGCTCGTCGTCGCCCACCGTCACGATGCTGCCGAACAGGAAGCTCGAGAACGTGGAGCTATTCGGCGTGAACCCGGAAAGCACGCCGGCAAGGCCCACGCCCGTCGCCATAACGACGGCAATCGCAAGGTCGGCATGGCCTTCGAAGCGGCGGCGGATACCCTCGATAGCGAGCGCCGCCGCAACGCAAGCAACCGCGGCGCCTGCGACGGGGTTGATTCCGCCGATAAGCCCGGCGGCCACGCCCGCGAGCGAGGTGTGCGAAAGCGCATCGCCCACCATCGACAGGCGCTTGAGCACCACCACGACGCCCACCAGCGGAATCGCCGCGCCAAGCACGACACCGGCGATGAACGCGCGCGTCATAAACCCATGGGAGAACATATCGGCAAGCAGCTGCAGCATCCTTAAGCCTCCCTTTCCGGGACGCACGCGCGGTGGTCGGACGCGCTTCCCCCGCACTCTTCGAAGGCTCCCGATTCTAAGCGCAGAACACGAGCCGGAAACCCGGAGAGGCGACGCGTGTCATGCGTCACCACAACCACAGACCGCTCCCTTGCGGCCGTGATGTCACGCAGCAGCAAGGCGAACGACTCGACCGCGTCGACGTCCATCCCGCTAGTCGGCTCATCGAGCACGAGCAGATCCGGCCGGTTGACAAGGGCGCGAGCCAAAAACACCCGCTGCATCTGACCTCCCGATAGTTCCCCGATAAGCCGTTTGGCAAAGCGGCTCATACCGACATCGTCAAGAGCCTGCTCGACAGCAGCGTTATCGTTTTCCGAGCGAGGCGGAAACCCCTTGCGAACGGCATAGCGATTTGCGGCCACCACTTCCCGGACGGTCGCCGAGAATCGCTCGTAAGTGCCCGCAATGCGCTGGGGAACATACCCGATGCGCCGCCAATCGCGAAACGAGGAAGCCGAAGCGCCGAACAGCTCGGCGCTCCCCGTCGCCGGGGAAAGCGCACCGAGCATGACTTTGAGCAACGTCGACTTCCCGGCGCCGTTCTCCCCTACGATCATGCAGGTTTCGCCTTGCTCGACGCGCAAATTAGCATCCACAAGCACCGTCGATTCCCCGTAGGAGAACGACACATGCGACATCCGCACCGAGCACGGCGGCGCATCGCCTACCGAGGTACGGCCTCTTGCGAATTCGCCGAGGTTTCCGCTCATACCCATCCCCGCCTTACTGCTGGTTCAGCGCGCTGACAAGCTCCTTAAGGTTGTCGCGCATAACGGAGAAGTAATCCTCGCCGGCATCGAGCTCGTCCTGCTCGAGCCCTTCGACGGGGTTCAATACCTCGCATGAAGCACTCGTCTCGTCGGCGATCTGCTGGGCAACCTTCGGGCTCACCAGGTCTTCGGAGAAGATGACCTTCACGTTATGGTCGCGCACGAACCGCACGATTTCGGCCATGGCCTTCGCATCGGGCTCGCCTTCCGCGTCCATACCCGTGATGGGCTCCTGAGTCAGGCCGTAGGCATCGCACAGATAGCCGAACGTCTCATGGGACACGACGATAGTCTTGCCGGAAGCCTGAGAGAGCTGCTCGGAGAATTCCTTGTCGAGAGAGTCAAACTCCCCCGCCCACTTCGTGTAGTTCGCCTCGTATTCGGAAGCGTTGTCGGGGTCTGCCTTTACCAGCGCGTCCTTGATGTTCTCGGCTTCCTTCTTCGCGTTTTCGGGCGCAAGCCACACGTGCGGGTCGTGCTCGCCAGCGTGTTCGCCCTCATCGGTCCCATCAACATCGTAGCTATGGTCGGCGAGGCGCAGGTTAATGCCGTCGGATGCGCAAACAACGGCGCCGTGGAGGTTCGAGGAGGCCAGGGTATCGCTAACCCAGCCCTCCATGTCTGCCCCGTTGTAGACGAAGACATCGGCGCCTTCAATGGCCTTGACGTCGCTCGGCGACGGCTCCCATTCATGCGGTTCAGTTCCCGCCGGGCAGAGGTTCGTGACTCCAACGTGTTCTCCTCCGATTTTCTGGGCAAAGTCGGCCATCGGGTAGAAGCTTGCCACCACCTGGACCTTCTGGGATTCGTTTGAGGATTGGCTATCGTTCGCAGCCGCATTCGAGTTGTTCGAGGTGCCGGAGCATGCGGAAAGCCCCACGACGCACAGCACGGCCACCACAGCCGCGAAAGCTGCATACATCATCTTATTCAGTTTCACCATTGGTATATATCTCCTGCTAGGAATGCCTTTTTGCGGGCATGACGTACATAATCGAGGAAGATGTACCCTAGCAGTCGAGCCTCACCTTAAGTCCGACCAGCGTATTAGACGCCGCATGAAAGGGTCGCGCGGCGATCAGCAGCACGAATACAGCAAAAAGAGCAGCTTCGGACGCCGCGACAGCAACGTCAGCGGCGGTTTGGATGATAGAAGAAGCGATGGCGAGTACCTGGCAAACCTGGCACTCATCGCCCTGGCAGTCATGCTGAGCTTCGGCAACGATGAACAGGGCAGGCGCGAGCAAGACGAAGGTCAAAACCAGCGCGGCAATACGTGTGCGCACGTTATTCATCGGGGCCCTTCCCGCTGCTCGCAGCGCGTTCCTTCGCGCACGCTTCGCACGTGCCGAACAAGACGGTGCTCAACATATCAAGGCGAAAGCCATGCTTGGCCAGCATATGGGCGGACAGGGAGTTGAGAACCGTTCGCATATTAGAGTGAGGCATGCGGGTTGTCAAGAACGTTTCGCAAATAGCGAAGAGTTATTTCATGACGACTTGCCCGACACCCGGTGCAAAAAAGATCTAGCGCTGCCCCCCATCATTCAGCCCCTTTTGCGGAAGCCGTTGGAACATGGAACCCGATCAGCCAAAACAAGAACACCGCCACGCAACCTAACATGACCCACACCAAAGGACGGGCAACCGCAAATGCGCTTATCGCCATAACGGCATAGGAAACGCCCAATATCGAGGCTTTCTTGCAAAGAGGGATGCCTTCGCCGGAATTGATAGGCTCGACGTATGCTTTATACACTTTCGTTTTAATCAGCCAGTTATTCAATCGTTGCGAACTGCGCGAAAACAGAAAGGCCGCAGCAAGGAGAAGCGGAGTCGTGGGCAATACGGGCAAGAATGCACCGGCGATGCCCAAGGCAGCGCACAGGCAACCAACAGATACGAATACAACTTTCTTGATAGGATTCACGAGTGCTCCTTTGCGCTCTTCATTAACCACTTGCTAGATATCGCTTTTGCGATAAAGCGCCCGGACGACGCTGTCTGGAATAACCTCGCGACCCGTGCGCAAGATATCGGCGGGCAGTTTCTTATTTTGCTCGATACCGATAATCTCATCCACGATACGATCGCCGACTGCTCCTCTCTCGCTTCCTTATCGCGAAAAAGGACGATATCCAACGACGCAACGTCGTCGTCAACATTAAGCGACGGGGAAAGGGCAAACGGTCGCAGAAGAGCCACTTGCCGCGCATCGCCAACCGAATCGGCTATTCAAAGCCGAAATACGCAAGAGCATCTTGGAGAAAGCTCAGCGTGCGTCGTTCATGTACCACACCTTCTCCTACGAAAAGAGCGATTTCAAAAGCGACACGGCGCTCATCACAAGAATGAAAAGGGATATGGTCAACCTGATCTTCGACAACCTGAAATACCTACAGCGTTTCGACAAGGTGAAGGTCTGCTACGATGACGGACAATACATTGTCACCAAGTCCCTACACGACGCAATCGAGCATGCCCCGACTCAGCCAATCACCTCTTGTCAGGCACGTGATTTGCTCTGTGCGGGTGTCGCCCATCAGCTCGCAGTAGACGTCCTTGCGGGTGCGGTGCCAGGAGAAGCCGCATTTTTCCTGAACGCGTTTCGATTTCTCGTTCCCGTCAAAGTATCCGCACCAGATTTTGTCCAGCTTCAAGTCCTCGAAACCATGGCGAACGAGCTCTTGAGTCGCCTCCGGTATCAGCCCTTTGCCCCAGAACGGGACGCCGATCCAGTAGCCGATTTCCCCCTCGGTGTCCGGGATCTTCTTGTCGGAGCGCGCGCCGATCATCAACCCTATGCTTCCGATGGCCCTGTTGTCTTCTTTCAGGCAAACGGCGTACGTCTCCGGCGCGGAGAACACGGTGCGGATGATTTCCGCGCTGTCCTCAACGCTCGAGTGAGGTGGCCAGCCGGCAATCGGCCCCACCCTGTCGTCCTTCGCGTACCTGTACAGGTCCTCTGCGTCCGTTTCAGCCCATGGGCGCAGTATCAGCCGTTCCGTTGTCAATTGCATATATATTCTTTCGACTAATTTGAATAGATGTTGATGGCTCCATTGTATTCGTTACGGCAGAACTCGACACAGGTGATGCTGTATTCGCCTGGCCTGCGAGAACCTTGAAACGGCAACCGTCCGTTGACATAAGATAGCCAGTCGCTTGGAGACGAGGGCCGCAAGGGCATGACGGCGCAGGAGCGCAACAGACTCTTGACCTGCTTCAGCTCGTTCGTGGATTGGCAGACGGATCGGCTACGCTATGCTGGACAGCTTCGTGAGGGATGCCCGCACGACGACTTCGCGGCCGAGCCCACGAACAAGGCGCTCAAGGCCGAGTTCGTCTACAGGAATCGGTTCTCGATGCTACGCGAGCTTTAGGCGAAGCCGAGCGACTACGTCAACCGGCACAACAGCTTCAGGCTCCGCTCGACGCTAGACCACATGAGCCCCATCGAGTTCAGATTGGCGCGGTCGGCTCCTGAGAATAGCGTCCAAGAAAGTGTTGCCAATCCAAAAGAAAGCGGCGTCATCGCTCGATACGATCGCGATGACACCGCTTTCCCTATAACGGCATTGATGCAAATCGATTCTCCATGTTATCTCAGAGCCACCTGCAGCATCGCATCTGCCGCAATCGCCACAAGAACGCACACCGTAACGGGGCATTTTTCCAGCCAAGAAGCGCCGCAACGCCACCTCCAACAGCGCCGATATACCAGCACCCGGAATCAGCGGTAAACACACCGGGAAATATCAGCGCAGCCATTGCCGTATAGGGAATCAACTGTAAAAAGCGCTCGAACTTCGGGCTGCTTTTCATTTTATCGATCAATACAACAGGTAGTGCGCGTGGAAGATAGGTAACGAACGCCATGCCCAAAATCAAAATCACTTTATCCATTCGACGTTTTTTCCTTTACCCCATCATTCACGAAGCACACGCCAAGTGCCGCACAGGCCAATGTCGACACGATCAACGCCCAACTGGAATCGATCAACTGCGACAATCCGGTATTCGCTACTGCTGTGATTATGACCAGAACGCCCAAACGGAAACTCTGCCTCACATTCGGCATCAGAAGCCCGAGGAACATAGCATAGAGGGCGATACCGAGGCTGGCAGATACGATTTCCGGCAGAAAGCCGGAAGCAACCGCACCGATCGCAGAACCCGCAACCCACGAAGTGTACGTAACGGTGATCAGGCCAAGGAAGTAGAACACCGAGCATCTTGCTTCGTCTTCGGTTGTGAAAATGGCAAAGGATTCGTCTGTCACGCCAAATGCTGCCAGCAACTTCAGCCCCAGCTTGTCGCCGCGCATCCGATTCACCACACAGGTGCTCATGATCAAATGCCGCAGGTTCAAAATAAACGTTGCAAGGATCATGGCGATCAGGCCCGCTCCCTGCGCATACATTCCCACCGCCATCATCTGGCTTGCTCCGGCGAAAACGGCAACGGACATGAAAACCGTCTCGGCAACGGTAAACCCTGCTTGCTGCGCCATTATCGCATAAGCTATTCCCACCGGGATAAATCCTAGAATGACAGGAATGCCGGAACGCATTCCCGCTAGGTACTGTTGTTTTCTGCTCGTTTTAGCCAATATGGATCATCGCCTCCGAATACAGCGCCGCTTTTCCGCTGATGCGAACACGGTTGCCCTTCAATGCGCCATATAAGATGCCGCCTCGGGGCGATGCCTGATACGCGGTCAGTTCTGCCTTTCCCAGCTTTTTCGACCAGTACGGCAGAATATGGCAATGGCCGGAGCCGCAAACGGGGTCTTCCGGCACATTGCACTTTGGGGCAAAGCTGCGGGATACGCAGTCGAAATCGCTATCCTTGGCGGTAACGTGCAGCAAGAGCCCATCCAGCTCTTTGACACGGCCCTGATCAGGCTTCACGTTGCGTACCGCGTCCGCGCTGTCGAATACGCACAGCAGATCGCGCCCCATATAGGCCTCCGCCGGCTCGACGCCGATGGCGTCTACCATCGCTTGTGTGACTGGAACCGGCGTCAATTCATAGCAGGGGAAGTCCATGTCGAACAGGTCTCCCCGCTTCGTCACGGTCAACGTGCCGCCGCGTGTTTCAAACGCTATTTGCGTCCGTTCCGGTTCAATGAATCGGGCGATGACGTACGCAGTCGCCAATGTCGCATGGCCGCACAAATCAATCTCCCCGCCTGGCGTAAACCAGCGCAGACGGTAGCTGTCATTGCCCTCCTTTACCGCAAAAGCGGTTTCGGAAAGGTTGTTCTCTCGCGTAATGCTGAGCATCACATCTTCTGGCAACCACTGCTCCATCACGCATACCGCAGCGGGATTGCCTGCGAAAACATGATCGGTGAACGCATCGACCACAAACTGCTTCAAAGCTATGTCTTTCACGACGTGCCTCCTTATATCCTGATCTCATTATTCAGCAAAAGAAAAATGCACACAATACAATGATTGTGTGCAATACAATTTTGCTTATTCGGCTCAGTGTTGATTTCAATCCAGCAATGATTTCAAGATAGTCAACCCTTGCTCCAATTCCTCCAAGGAATCTGGAGCGCAGATAGCAAGGCGCGCCGCCCCAATTGGCGTATCTTTTCCCACGGCGAATCGCTCAGAGCCATAGACGAAAACGCCATGCTCTAGCGATATACGTTCAAATTCCCCACCGCTCATGCCGTCCGGAAGCAACAGCCATCGACTCAGGCTTTGACAATCGCCGCGAACTTGAAAGCCGTGCAGTATGCGGTCTGTAATCTCGTTTCGTAATGCAAGGCCCTTTCTGCGGCGCTCCAACAGCAGCTCCAGTTGACCAGACGCGATGAGCCTTGCCGCCAATTCCGTCAGCAGGGCGGATTGAGACAAATTGATATTGTACAAAGCGTTTTCCAGCTGCTTCCTCCATTTAGGCGGAACGGCCAGATAGGACAGACGCAGTGCGGGAAGAATCGTCTTGGAAAGGCTGAAGATAAAAATCGTATGCTCAGGTGCGGCTGCTGCTATGGCATCTTCCGGTTTATTCGCCAATAGGCTGTTAATCCCATCCTCGATCAGAAGAAGATCGAGCTCCTTGACAACATCCGCGATACGCTTTCGACAGCCTGCCGACATCGTATGCGTGGTAGGGTTTTGCTGATCAGGCATAACATAGATAGCCTTGATGTTGTCGTTTTTCACCGCGTAGCGGATCCCATCTGCCGACATTTCGCCGTTTTCCTGCGCGATGGGAACAAGCTGGATGCCGAATAGCTTCGCAGCGCTCTTTAATCCTGGATACACCAGCGGATCGGTGCCGATTCGGTCTCCCGGCCTGAATAGCCCCGCAAAAATACAGGAAATCGCATTCTGCCCGCCACTCGCCGTCAAAATGTTATCCGGTGCGACTTGGCAGCCGATCCGTCGAAAAAGCCCTGCTGCCGCCTCTTGATGCCATTTCGGCGTGGCATGCGCGTATTGGAACAGCGCTCCAAAATCCGGCTCCGTCATCATTTTTTGCAAAAGCTGTGCTACTTCATCCTGCACAATCGTTTCCGGCGTCATAGAGCCCAGCTGTATTACATGCGGCTGCTTGGCGTCTGGCAAAGAAAAGATGTTCGTCGTCACATCATATGCCACAAAGGTACCGCAGCCTACCGTGCCGGAGAGCAGCCCCTTTTGGGCGCAGAGTTTGAATGCTCTGGATACCGTGCTGACGTTGATGCCTAAATAATCTGCCAGCTCCCTTTGCGGGGGCAGTTTGGTCCCAGGGCGCAGAATCCCGTTTGCGATATCCTGCTCCAACTGCTCCGCCAGCTCAATGTAAAGAGGCTTGCTGCCGAACTGTAGGCTCGGTTTCCACGACATTGGATAGTTTTCGAATGAATTGATGGACATGGCTGCCGTACTCCCCGTTGCCGAGTTAAATCAGCTTACAAGTTTTGCCGTGCGTTTATGATCGCCCGCATCTTCCCCGGAGGGCAAGGGGGGCTGCCAGGCGCTCTTCTTCGACAGATTATAGCTTTACCCAACAGCCAGCCTGCTTTTCCGTTTCGCCTTAGAAGCATACAAGGAAGGCTCCGCTGATGACGATATGCGTCGTCCATCGCCCCGGACACGGCTCGGTCTTTGCCGCAACGCGATCGGAGTCCAGCGGGGCGGCCAGCCGGCAATCCCTTTTGCGATACCGCAAGCGGCTAAGCCTCGATATGCGAGCTCATGAAATCGATGAACTTCCTGGTGGCGATGGGCATGGTATCCCAGCTTCGCCATGCCGCCACCACGTCTCGCGATGGGGCCGCCGCAATCGGAAGCACCTTGATATCGGCGCGCACGCACTCCACGGTGCGGCGATAGAGCATGCTGACGCCCAAGCCCTCCTCGACCATCGCCATGATGGTGTAGTCGTCGGTCACCTTGCTCGTCAACCGCGGCTGCAGCCCATGGGCGGCAAACGCATCGAGCACCAGGCTCTGCTCGCCCTCGTCAAGCAAAAGGAAAGGTTCAGCTGCCAGATCTTCAAGCGTTACCCGCGCTTTGGCGCCCAACGGATGGTCGAAGGGCACCAGCGCTACCATCTCGTCGTGATAGACCATGCGCTTGTCAAGACCTGCCGTAAAACCCCGCGCGGTAAAGCAGAAATCGACCGCGCCGTCGTGCACCCACTGAGCGTTGCGCGTGTAATCGCCCTGCTTAAGGGTAAAGTGCACGTCAGGATGCAGAGCGCTGAAGCCGCGGATCACGCGCGGCAGCACGGTGCGGCTCACGTTGGTGAAGGTTGCTATGCGGATGTCGGTCGAAGACAGGCCCAGCAGCTCTTGGCGCTTTCCCTCAAGCTCGGCCTCGGCCGTCACGATCTGGCGCAAATAAGGCAGATACTGCTTCCCGTCGCGCGTAAGCGAAACGCCCTGCTTGCCCCGCTCCAAAATCGTGGTGCCCAGCTCGCGTTCGAGCGCCTTGACCGCCTGGCTGACCGCGCTTTGCGTGTAGCCCAGCTCGTCTGCCGCCGCCTTAAGGCTCCCGCGATCGACCACCGTGCAGACGACCTGGTACCGTGATGACATAACGCCCC
Organism: uncultured Senegalimassilia sp.; assembly: GCF_934630535.1. Classification (GTDB taxonomy): domain Bacteria; phylum Actinomycetota; class Coriobacteriia; order Coriobacteriales; family Eggerthellaceae; genus Senegalimassilia. The sequence continues at coordinate 318,213 of NZ_CAKTVU010000001.1, read as the reverse complement.
CCATGGCAAAAAGGCCGTGGCACGTTTTGCCCCAGCCTGCTTATCTTCTATTAGCATTGCTTAATCATACTGAAGATACATTCGCTTTACTACATCGTTTTAGCAGCGCACAATCCTTTTCGTGAAACCACTTCGAAACAAAAGGAGTCCCATGGATCGCAAAAAGGCAATCGCGCTCTCGTTTTCCGTTCCCGTCGCATGGGGTTTCTCGTACCCTTTGATGAAGATCGGCATGGACAGCATGAACGCCACGAGCATCGTCGCGCTGCGCTGCACCATCGCCTTCATCGTCTGCGTGCTGCTTTTTCACAAGTGCACCTTCCGCATCAACCGCGACCTCATCGTCCGCGCCGCCGTCATCGGCGCCATCATGGCGGTCGAGCTCACCTGCATGTGCCTGGGCTCGAGCCTCACCTCGGCTTCCACCGCCGGCTTTCTGCAAAGCCTGACGGTCGTGATCGTGCCGTTCGCCAACGCTCTGCTGCTGCGCCGCGCCCCCGAGCGCAAGGTGCTCTTCGGCACCGCCGTCGTAACCGGCGGCATGCTGCTGCTCTCAGGCGCCGACTTCACCAGCCTCAACCCCGGCGCGCTCGTCATGCTGCTTTCGGCATTCGTCTACGCCGCCCACATCATCATCAGCAAGCGCTTCGTCGAACAGGTCGACCCGCTGGCTTTGGGCGTTTGGCAGCTGGCCTTCGCCGGCCTGTTCCCGGGCATCGGCGCGGCCGCGCTCGGCGGCATCACGCTTCCCAGCACCCCGACCGAGCTCACGGTCATCATCGCGCTCGCGCTCATCTGCTCGGCTTACGGCTTCATCACCCAGGCCTACGTGCAGCCGCATGTTCCCGCCGAGACCACCGGGTTCGCCTTCTCGCTCGAACCGGTCTGCTCTGCGGTGTTCTCGTTTTTCCTTGTTGGCGAGGTCTTGACCCCCATCGCCTTCCTGGGTGCGGCGCTCATCATGGCCGGCGTATTCGTCGCCACCATCGAGCTGCCTCGTCTGCATGCCCCGGCCTACCCGCAAGAGGCGATGGCAGTGGAACCTGAGCGGGTTTCGTAAGCCCTACAGCCCCCGGCGCAGATAGCCAAAGGGAGCTTGACGCAGATCGCCCGGTTTGCCTTAACAGCAAGTTACGGCAAACCGGGCGATCGCCTGCCCAAGCAAAGGCTGCCTTCATGCAACCACGGCATACCCCATCCGCCCACGCGTGAACAGGGGGTCGTAGCCCTGTTCACGCGTGAACGGTGCTACGACCCCCTGTTCATTCTGCGCGGCTGCAGCCTTCTCTAGCCCAAGGGCCGAACGCGCCGGCCATCGCCGCACCGCTGGCGAAGCCGGTGGATGACGATGTCCAGCAAGATAAGCACCGCGGCTGCCACGACGACGAGAGCCGCGATCTCGCGCTTGCCCCAGTGCCTTGCCAGGAGGCTCTTCTGCTCGGCAACCTCCTGTTCGACGTATTCGGTGCGATTGCAGTGGACGAGCAGCCGGTGATCGTTCACGCCATAGGGCGTGCAGGTCACAAGCGTGAGCTTGTCGGCCCCAGGCTCGATGGCAAGCGATTCCACCTCGTCGGGCCACACCACTTCAGAGCCCGTCACCCTGTACGCGAGCGTCTGGTTCATGGTGTGGAGAAGAACCAGGTCGCCTTCCACAAGCGCGTGGATATCGTCGAACATGCTGAGGTTGCGCATGCCGGAATGCGCCGTGAGCACGCAATGGGAGGACGTCCCGCCCACAGGCAGGCTGGTCCCCTCAAGGTGACCGACGCCGGCCATGAGCACCTCCTCGCCCGTTCCATGGTAAATGGGCATGCTCACGTTGATGGAAGGGATCTCCACCCAGCTCATCATGGGGTCGCGGTCGAAAATGAGCTGTTCCTCGTAGGGCGCAACCTGCTCGGCGGGAAGCTCGGGGTTCTCACCCGCAAGCAACTCGTTGTACGCCCGCGCCTGGAGAAGAATCCGCTCGCGCTCCTGCGGAGGGAGCGCGTCCACCGTGCTGGACACGGCATCGATCTGGTTGAAGACGCCCGCCGCCTCGAACCGGTCGAGGACCCAAGGCCACACCATAAGGCCGACGCCGACAAGGATGACCGCCATGGTGATGAGCCGGTCCGCCCAGCGAGGCAAGCGCCGACGGCGCCTCTTGCCGCCCGGAGCAGAGGCGCCCGTCGCTGCATGCTTGTCTCGGTGCTTCATCTACTCCTCGGACTCCGCGCGACGGCGACGGATAAGGCGCGCCACGCCGATGACGAGCACGGCACCGCCCGCGATCCAGGTAAGCGTCACGCCATCAAGGCCGGTGATGGGAAGGCCCACGGACTTGGTGTTGCCGACGTTGATGGTGACCTCGCCCTTAGCGGCATCGGTGCCAGTGCCGTCCACGCCGGTCAGCTTGTTGTCGCCGGCGTTACCGTCGAGCGTGCCGAAGGCGATATCGCTACGACCCTTGTCGGACCCGGAAACCGTCGCCGTCAGGCCCGTCACCTTCATCGCCGAATCGTCATACGTCGGGGTGATGGTGAAGGTGAAGGGGTTTGCCTTGGTGTACTTGGTGTCATCGGGGGTCTGAACCTCGGTCACCTTGTAGGAACCGGCGTCAAGGCCGGAGACGGCGATCCTACCGTCGTCGGCGGACGTGAACTTCACGCAATCGGGAAGGTTGCTGGCATCATTAACGGTCACAAGCTGGCCCGCGACAACGCCCAAAGCGGCATCAGCCTTCGAAGCGATGTACTGGTCCTTGGTGTTCGCATCGGCAGACTGGATGGCGAAGACGGCGCCCGCAAGGCCCTGCTCGGTGCCCTGGTCGACCTTGTTGAGGTTGAGCCTGAACGCGAAGTCGGCAACGGTGTCCTCGATCGTATCGCCCGTGCCCTCGGAGTACGGGTCATTGGAATACGTGAGCTTGACGGTGTTGGGATTGCCACCCTTGTTGCCGTTGAGAGCGTTGCCGATCACGGCGCCGCTGTTGAGCTTCGCCTTATAGAAGACGACGATCTGGGTGTCGGCGGTTACGCCCTCGACGTCCTTGAGGCCTTTATCGCCGTCGCCAACCTTGAACTTCACCGTCAGCGTATGGTCGGTGTCGGCATATGCCACCGAGTAATGCTCCGTCCCGATATTGGTATAGGTGTCGCCGTTCTTTGCGTACACCACAACCGAGTCTTTGACGTAATCAAGGCCGCTGGAAAGCTCGTCGGTGAACTTGTAGGCATACGCGCTGAACGTGGCGTAGTTGCCGGCGATCGTACCGGTGAGCTTGTAGTTCACTTCCTGGCCAATCTGGGAATCGGCGACGTCCTTCCAATCCTCCGCAAGCACTGTTGTAAGGTCATCCTTCACCTTGTTGTCATCGAGGATCTTCTTCTCGACGGTGGGCACGCCCTTCTTAGGGGTAACGGTCGTCGAACTGGTACCGTCGATCACGGCGTACACGGGAGAGGTGAACGCGTCGGTCGACTTGTCGGCGGGCTTACCGGCAGCAGCGGTAAGAAACAGCCAATAGCCGGCCTCAAGGCCGGAAAGGGACGCATCGCCCGCGGTAGTCGTCTTCCAATTGCCGCTGTCATTCAACTTGCCGGCGATCGTGCTCAAAACGTTGTTGCTCGCAACCTTCGAGTCGGTCCCGGAAACCCCGGCGTTAGCGCTCAGCCAATCGGCGGCATCCTGCGCGATATAGCTGTTATAAGACGGCTCGTACTCCTTAATGGCAGCCACCACACCTGCCTTTACGTCGCCACTTGCCCACTCGATGTTGCTCACCGTCGTGGCCTCGCCGGTCGTCGTGACCGTCGCCTTGAAAATCTGGATGCCCTTATAAGTCGTGGACGTCGCATAATCGGCATCCGCGAACGTGACGGTCGACCCCGTGCCCTCCGCAAACGCCATGGCTGCAGGGGCGGCGACGTTGCCGAAGGCCATCGTCGCGGTCAGGCCCGCCGTAAGAGCAAGGCGGGCGATCTTCTTCTGTGCTTTCAATTCTGTTTCCTTTCCATTCGAAGGGTGCTGATGCAATGACAACGGCGCTCAAGCCGCCTTTTGAGCCGAGCGCCGGAAGCGAACGAACGGCGACGGCTACGGCGGAACCAACGCGTCGAATAGCTAGCAACGGCTACCTGTCACGACGATCCCCTCCTCGCCTGATGAAACGCGATCCGACCACAAGCATGATCGCGGCTGCCGCCCCAACGACTGCGAGCGCAACCACAATGGCAAGGCACCGGTCGCCGGTCTTGGGAAGAAGCCCGGAAATCCACCCGCCCGGGCTTGTGGGCTTCGCGGAGTTCAAGACCGTAGCCTCCACAGCGCCCAAGGCGGCGTCGGCCCCATCGACGCGCAACGGCTTCTCGGCGGACACGGTGAGCGTCGGCCTCGCAGCCGCCACCTGCTCGACGTCGAGTCCCGCAACCGCAAGAGTCAGCGCCCGAGCGCCCGTGAAGCCAACGTAGCCCTCGGGCGCCGCAACCTCCTCGACCGTAAGCGCCCCGGAGTCCACGCCGCCGATCGTCACACGCCCGTCCGCGCCGGTGGTGACGGTCGCGTCGCCGCCCGTCCACGTCCCGTCGGCTGCAAGCCGGCGCCCGCGGTCGTCGGTGACGCGCAGCACGGCGCCCGAAAGCGTCCTTTGGTCGTCGCTCGCGCGCTTAGTAAGTGCAACATCCCAGGTGTAAGCCGTGGCGTTATCGCTCGGCGTACGGGTGTAGCCGCCCTCCGCGCCCTGGTCGGCGAAGGGGGAACGCGGGTAACGCAGGTACACCTCGTTGGGATTGCCCTGCTCCGCCCCGCGGTTGGCGTCCACGCCCAGCGGCGCGTTGTAAACCACCGCCACGCGGGCCCCGGCGGCGAACTTCTCAGCGCCGCCAAGCGCGGAAACAAGGTCGCTCGTTCGCACGGTGAACGTGTTCGCCCCGGCGTCAACCGAGACCGCACACCCGGCGGTGACGTCCTTCCACCCGTCAACGGGCCCGGGCGCCACAGAGCCGCCCGAGACGGTAACCGCATCGAAACCGCCGTCGGCCCCCGCGGCCACATAGACGCGCACGGTCGAAGCAACCTTGGACAGATCAAGCCCCGCGCTCATGGCATCGGCGAACTCGACCGTGTACGCGTCGTAACCGACAAGGCCCGCCGGGATGGTGGCGCAAAGGCGCCAGTACAGGTCATCGCCCACCGTGGCATCGGCGGCCTTGCCCCACGCGCCGTCCGAGTCCTCCAGCACGTGCTTGCTAACCACCGGCACAGCGGCCTTGGGCGTAACGGTCACCGGTGCGCCGCCCACCAGCGCAAATATCGCCGCGGTGCCCGCCTGGGACTGGCCGATGGCATCCTCTTCGGCCACGACAAGCCAATACCCGGCGGGAAGCTCCACGGCGCAGCCGGAGGGAATGGCCTGGGGCTCCACACCGGACGCGCGAATCGCGCGGGCAAGCCCCGTGGCAAGCGAAGGGGTCATATGCCCATCGGCGTCAAGCCACTCGGCAACGTCTTGGGCAACGGCTCCCGCGACATCCATGCCAGCCTCGCGTAAAACGGGAAGCACGGCATCGCGTACGGCGTCGCTCGTCCACGTCACGTCGGTGGCCAGCTTGTCCCCGGATCCGCCTTCATCGGCAACATCCGCGTCGAAGAGCTGGTACGCCTCGTACGCGTCCGCAACCGAGCCCGACACCGTAAGGGTGCCGGTAGCCGCGGCGTGCCCAGATGCGGAGGAAGCCGAAGCCGCCCCTGGCAGAATCGACGCAAGCACAAGCGCAAGCGCGCAAAGAAGGGCGACGAGCCTATGGGCGCGAAGCCTAAAACTGCAGCTAATCACGGCCCAACCCTCCCTTCTTCGCAGCACTGCGACGCCGATGGATCCGGGCGGCGGCAACGGAAACGAGCACAGCCCCGACCAGGTACGTGACCATCGTCCCCACGCCGCCGGCAGCGGGCAGGGTGGCCGAATACTTGTTGGTGAAGGTGGGCGGAGTCGAAGAACCCTTGTCGTAGGAGACAACGGCGTCGAGCTTCTCATCGCCGTTGGTTACGCTGACCGTGACGTTATGCTCGGCCGTGTCGTAGGTGATGTGGTCCTTGACGTTGTTCTCAGCGCCCTCGGGGACGACCTCGGAGATGGTGTAGCAGTATTCGCCCGCTTTGCTGCACTCAACGGTGAAGGAGACGTTGCCCTCGGCATCGTTGGTCACCGTTTGGAGCACCTTGCCGTCGCCGTCCTTGAGCGCGAACGAGAACTGCCCCGCCTTGAAGGTGCCGCCTTTGAGCACCTTCTTCGCTTTGATGACCGCAGATCCCGTCAAACGGTTGTCGTACACCCAAATCTCGTCCTTCTTGTCATCGCCGATGATCTCCGCGTCGCCAACGATGGCCTTCGCCTTTTCGAGCGCGGCTTGGTAATGCTCGTCGCTCGCATTGCCCTTGAGCATGATCCACTTGGGTTCTGCCGCGGCATAGCCGTCGGGCGCCTTCGACTCCACAAGCTGGTAGAGCGTGCAATTGCTCATTGCGTGGCCTTCCGCACCAAACGAGATCCTGCCATCGGCATTGGTCTGAGCAGTGCCGAACAGCGTTCTGGCGCTCTCCACGCCCGCCGTCTCAGCCTGGTCCATCTTCACGCTATAAAGGGTGAACTCCGCGCCCTCAAGCGTTGCGCCAACCTGCTGTGCGTCGTACTTGGTCATCGTGATGCCGTAGCCGTTGCCGCCCGCGCTGGCCGAGACTTTCTTAACGGTCCAGGTTCGAGCATCGGTCGCGTCGCCTTCCACCACTCCCGTAAGCTTGGCAGTGTTGGAAAGGGAAACCTGATCGCCAGGGTTTCCGCTTGGGATGACCTCATACTCGACCTTAAGGTATTTCTCATCGGGCACATTGAGGGTCAGCTTTGTGCACGTACCGGCGCTGCCGTCGACCTGCTCCATCTTCGACGAATAGGCGCTATCGTCCAGCAGTTGCCAAGTACCGTTGCCCCATTCGTAAACCTTCAGCGTCGACGGCACCAACGTGCATTTGGCATCCATGGTGTCGACAAGCTCCAGGAAATCGCTTGTGCGCATAAGGTCGACGGCCGACTCGTTGACCAAGATGGTGTACTTGATGCGGTTGCTGTTATCCACCTGCGCGCCGGTTTTTTCAAGCACGTTGTTCTTGATGGTGACGGTGCCGCTGCCGGAATCGAACGTCTTGCTTCCCGACTCGGCGCTGGCCGAGTTGGTGAACATCGTCTCGTTCTTGGAGACATCGAGCGCGCCGCGCTTGACCGCGGTCTTGTACGTCAGCTTCGCGTAGCCGGCATAGTTGCCAAGCGCCGTGGTAGGAATGGAGAAGGTGACCGTGTTGCCGTTGCTGCTCACGTTGTCGGCGGCAAGCTGCCGGTCGGTGACAACTGTTCTACTTTCATTCCCGCCATAATACCCCGTATGCTTATCGTAGGTGTTCTGCACCAGCGTGAACTTGGCCGAACCCGAAACATAGCTCATACCGTCCGGAAGGGCATCGATGATGTTCAGCGGTGCGCCGCCCAGCTTTCCGGCTCCGTAATACTCCCCCGCCGCGCTCTTCTGGCGATTCGCGTACACCGTCCAGTCGACAACCCATGCGCCCTTCTCGTTCGAGCCATCAACGGCGCTCCAATCGAAGCCCTCGTCCCAAACGACTTTCGACTCCGCTTCCGGCTTCTCGACCGCAGGCGTCGTTTCTTGATCAAGGTAGTAATAGATAGGGTTCGTGAGGTATGCCTTGCCGTTGACGCTGACCGATGCGAAGTTCGAGTACCAACCCGGCAATGCATCGGATGTGGTGGCGTATGTGATGACGGCATAGTCCTCGTTCTCGAGGGCCGCCTTGACTTTGTCGTTGACATATATGTCAAGGTTAAAGTTTCTCTTCGTTTCACCAACCGACCAGTTGGCCGTTAACTTCCAATCGGCGTTCTGCCCCCGCTCTAGCACGGTTTCGCCGATTTTGATGGTAATGGAGTCTACGTCGACATCGATATTCTGCTTCCACGCCGTCTGAAACGTGTCCTTTACCGTCACTGTTTTGGGGTTAACCGCATTGACGATCGCCTTCAGCGCGACGCGCGTCTCCCACGTCGCCCTTCCCGTCGTTGCGGCTTCGTCAGAGCTCACGAGCCTCTTGGTGATCGGCGTGCCCACCAGCTGCGGCGTGAACCTGCCGTCATCAGAACCCGAAACGGAGCCCTCGCGCTCGATGGTCGCGTCGTTGCGCACGGTGTCGTACGAGCTCGTATCGTTCATCTTGGTGTGATAGACGATACGGTAGGTGGCATACTTGTCGACAAGGTCGGTCGGGAACGTATAGGTAAACGAACTCTGCGACGGATCAAGCGCGCCGGTCGCAAGAACCTGCGACCCCGAGCTGCCCTTGTAAACCGTGTAGCTGCCCGTATACGCCTGCTTAGCATCCAGCGTATCGGTGAACTTGTAGCCGCTCATGTCGGCCTTGAGCTCGCCTTGATTGAGCGTGACCGTCCACGTGATGTCGGACGGCGTGCCCGAGCCGTTGGACTTGCCGATCATGTCGTAGCGGAATTTACCGGGGGCAGCCGTAACCGTGCCGTTCTGGCGATCGCCGACACCGCCCCACTCCCACGTCGCCGTGTTTTTGGAGGCCTCCTGCTTGTCGATAAATTCGCCGTTGTTCGCGGAAACGCCGCTCTTCAGCACCGTTTCATAGGTGATCGTGTGGTCGCCTTGAGAAAGGTTGCCCAGACTCTCAAGGATCGCACTCTGACCGTCAATCGTCGGCTGAGGATCGAGCTTCTTGCCGTCGAGCATGAAGCTGCCGTCCACGAAGCTGAAGTTGTCGCCGAGCGTGTCGACGAACTTGACGTTCGTGGCGAACGATTCAACGCTCAGGTTCACGGTCCAGGTAACCTTGGCCACACCATCGGCGCCTTGGGAGAAGACGCCCGTCTTCGTCCCCGTAACGTTGCCGTCCTTGGTGGGAATCTGAATCGACCCCGCGCCGGGAAACTCGACGATCGCGTTGCCGCCTGAACCGGTGTTCTTATTCGCAAGCTCGAACGAGAAATCCGCCGCAACATAAACGTCCGCGGGATTGGTCTTAAGCCAGCTCTCGTTAAACGTGAAGATAGCCTTATTGTCCTTGATTTTCCACGTGCCGGCTATAACGGCGTCGGCACCCGATCCCGCTATAAGGTCGCCGCCATCGTTGTTGTCAACGACGATGGAATCGGGGAAATAATACACGGCGACTTCGTTGCCAACAGAGGGCGCCTTGCCGTGCAGGAAGTGCGCCGAGAAGGCTCCGTATAAATGCGTGGCGGACGTCACGGCGCCTTCAAGCGGATTGTTGTGGTACTCGTCGGTGTACAGCTCGACCTTAACGGTCGCCGTATCCTTGTTAATCGGGATCGACGCCGACGCCTCCTGAGCCCCTTCAGCGCGAACAGGGGGACGCAACGTCGCAAAAGCAAAACGCCACAACAACGGCGAGAGCGGCACACAAAATGCAGCATATAGAGCGATCTCGTCTTTTTACCATAATCACACCCACCAAAGCTCGAAGGCATGGATCCTTTGCAATTATCCCCGGAACACCGAGGGCATCAGTTCTTTTACCACAAAGTACCCCCCTGACTTATTATCATCATCAAAGGTGCAAAATATCACTCCTATTGACAGCTTTGGCAAAGAAGAGAGTCCCCCTGAAGGAGATATGGACAAACTCTGTAGCATTGAAATAAACCAGGCACAGTCAAGGTCGTGTTTCATGGCTCAGGAGGCACCAAGCAAGATCCCATCACGCAAATCAGCCTGATTAGCCCTTTTGTCAAGCAAATTAGCGAACGATAGCATCCATTTTCGGCTGACACATTACGGTGAACTATACGAAACGGCACCGAAAGCCACGACATCGCAGCCAACGCGCACCATGCGATTACGCAACCACCAGGAAGATGAATCGATGCTAAATGTCAGGGGGGTCCGCATTTCCACAAGGCGAACAGGGGACGTAGCACTGTTCGCACCGTCTCCGTTCAAGCCGCGGCAAGGTTGCTTAAGCGTCTGCGCGATCAGCTGAGCACGAGGGACATCGGGGTAAAACGAAATGGGCTGGCCCCGGATAATTCCGGTGTCAGCCCATTGCAGCAAATCTATTGCGAATCCTTCGACACCCTCGGCAAACGCCTCCGACGACCCGCGTCCGCAGCTCTCGGTTCATGCCCGGCCTTTCGCGAAGGGAAAGACACCAAACACCTTCCCCTTCGCGCTCGCAAGGCTACAGTCGAGCAAACTTCCTGTTTTGCTTCTCGAACTTTTCTTTGTCGGTGTCGGCCATGTTCGCAGTGATGTCCCTTCGATAGGGGTAACGCGGATCAGCCGGGTTTTCCCACAGCTTCTCCGCCACGGGTGCCCATTCCTGAGCGAAATCCTTGCATTTCCCGCACAGGTGCTCGACGGGCTCCTCCTCCTGCAAGTCGGTGCACTTCGCACCGGACTTCTCGACCATCGACTCAAGAGCCTGCGGGTTCTCCAGCATCGGACAGGGGCGCAACAGGTTGTCGTTGAACGGCTGCCCCTCGTAGTACTGCATGAAAATGGGCGATTTGAGGCATTCCAACAGCGACATATCGTGGATGTTGGCGTTCGAATAATGAATGAACACGCAAGGCTCAACGTCTCCCGCCGCGTTAATGTGCAGGTAGCGTCGACCGCCCGCAATGCAGCCGCCCACGAACTCGCCGTCGTTTTGGAAGTCCATGAGGAACAGCGGCTTCTTCTCGCGCATCTCGCGAACGAAGCGGTACATGCGCTCGCGCTGCTCAACGGTAAGCATCAAATCCGCCGGGGACGCCATACCCACCGGCATGTAATTGAACACCCAGCAGAACAGGGCGCCCTGGTCGATCATCCAGTCAATGAACTCCTCGGAACCCACCGTGTCGGCATTGGCGCTGGTTATGCAGGCCGACACCCCGAAAGGCAAGCCATACTCGCGAAGCAGCGCCATGGCATGGCTGACCTTCTGGTAAACGCCCTCGCCGCGTCGCGCGTCCGTCGTCTCCTCGGACCCCTCGGCGCTGATCGCCGGCACGAAGTTCTTGACGCGGATCATATCCTGGCAGAACTCCTCATCGATAAGGGTGGAGTTCGTGAAACACAAAAAGCTGCAGTCGGGATGCGCTTCGCACAGGCGGATGAGGTCCTTCTTGCGCACCAACGGCTCTCCGCCGGTGTAGATGTAAATATGGATGCCAAGCTCCACGCCCTGGTTGATGATGGAGTCGATATCTTCGTACGAAAGGTTCAGCTTGTGCCCGTACTCGGCAGCCCAGCAGCCGGTGCAGTGCAGGTTGCAGGCGCTGGTCGGGTCGAGCAGGATCGCCCAAGGGATATTGCATTGGTGCTGCTTGCGCATCTCCTCCTGACGCGGCCACGCCATAAGGTTGCCATCCACGATAAGGTTCTTGATAAGATCGTCGCGCACTTCGGGATTCAGGTCCATAACGCGCATGATGAGCTGATACCAGTTGTTCTTGGAATCGATCGCCCCGCGAAACGCCTTGCGCTGAGACGGGAACAAATCGGCAGGGGCAACCTTGTCGACCATGTCCATGATCTTGACGATGTTCCTCTCGGGATCATCGAGAAGATATCCGATGGTTTTCATCATCGCAGCGCGCTTAATCTGATCCGTAGCCTTCATTCCGCATCCTCCCCTTACGTGTTTTACTCAACACATAGTGAATATTTCCACACTAGTCATTTTCTGATGAATAGGGGTGGGCTATCAATGGGCATCTTGGTGCGTAGGGTGCATTAATCCTCATATAAGAGGGAAAGGGCGAACAATTCGAATCGCCCCAACCACGCTTCAACGGGGAGTCGGCAATCACGAACCTTGCTTCCGCTCGCGTTCGCTAATGCCGAAGTTCAAGGCGCGATTCGCGAACCAGCCGACGAGCCGAGCGCCCGAAGCAAAAACTGCCAGTCAGCTAGCCCATGATCTGGGCGAGGTCGGCCTCGGGGGTGGATATGGGGCGGATGCCGTAGTTGTCCACCAGCACCTGAAGGACACCGGGGCTCACAAACGCCGGAAGCGTAGGACCCAGGTAGATTCCTTTGATACCCAAATGCAGCAGCGTGAGCAGGATGCACACGGCCTTCTGCTCGTACCAGGAGAGCACCATCGACAAAGGCAGATCGTTCAAGTCGCAGTCGAAGGCCTCCGCCAGCGCCAGCGCGATCTTGATCGCACCGTAGGCGTCGTTGCACTGGCCGACGTCCAGTAAGCGCGGGATGCCGTGGATATCGCCAAGATCCAGGTCGTTGAAGCGATACTTGCCGCAGGCCAGGGTCAGGATGACGGAATCGGAAGGGACAAGCTTGGCGAAATCGGTGTAGTAGCTGCGCTCCTTGCGCATGCCGTCGCAACCCGCCAACAAGATGAATCGCTTGATGTCGCCGGACTTAACCGCATCGATGACGGCAGGGGCGACCCCCATGACGGTATCGTAGCCGAAGCCGGTGGTGACGCTGGTGCCGCCGTTGATGCCGGAAAATGCGCGATCGGCATCCCAACCGCCAAGCTCCAAGGCCTTGCCGATCAGGGCGGAGAAGTCCTTCTTCCCATCTTCGCCAGCCACGATCACATGAGCACCGGGGAAGCTCACGGGGCCGGTGGTGAACACGCGGTCGGCATAGGAGGAATCGGGCTTTACCAGGCAGTTCGTCGTCCATAGGATAGGCGCGGGAAGGTCCTTGAACTCCTTGCGCTGATTGTGCCATGCGGTGCCGTAGTTGCCTTTCAAGTGCGGATACTTGCGCAGCTCGGGATAGGCGTTGGCGGGAAGCATCTCACCATGGGTGTACACGTTCACGCCGCGGCCCTCTGTCTGTTCGAGCAGCTGCTTGAGATCGTGCAAGTCGTGACCGGTGACCACGATGAAGGGACCCGCCTCCACCTTGAGCTCCACCGTCGCGGGCTCGGGTTTGCCGTAGGCGGAGATGTTCGCGTCCTCCAAAGCGGCCATGGCGGCCAAGTTGACCTCGCCACACTTGAGAACCAAAGGCAGCAGCTCATCCATGCCCAGGTCGGAGCCGACGGCCCTCATGCCCTCGTAGAGGAACGCCGTCACGGCGGGATCTGATTTCCCCAGCATCTGCGCATGGTAGGCGTACGCTGCCACGCCGCGCATGCCGAAAAGCAGCAGGCTCTTCAAGCTGCGGATATCCTCCTGCTCGCCCCACAGCCGATCCATGTCGTACAGATCGAATTCGCCCAGGGCGATAGCCTTCGCACGAACGCGGCGCTCAAGGAAGGTGATGGCCTTGGGGTCGAAGCTGACGTTGCTCACGCAGGCGAACATGCCCTCCAGCATAAGACCGTCGGATTCGGCATCCCCCCTTCCGTCGCTCTCCGCACGAGCCAGGGCGATCAACGCCCCGGTCAGCTCATCTTGCAGCTGAGCCACATCGGCGGTCTTGCCGCACACGCCGGCGGCTCCGGTGCAGGCGGTGCATCCCGCCGTCTGCTCGCACTGGAAGCAGAACATGTTCTTGTCAGTCATTTTGCGCTCCTCTATCACGGGGTTTTTCTTGGAGTGACTGCACTATACTGTTGCGTTGCATACAGTTCTGTTGTGAAACCTACAGGTGAAGCCAATGCTTGATATTTCCAAATCTTCCTCGATGCTGTTCTGCGGCATCACCAAAGACGAAGCGGACCTGATGCTGCCCTGCCTTGGGGCCGTAAGGAAATCGTTCGGTCGAGGGGAGCGGATCATGCGCTCCGGGCAACCCACCGAGCACCTCGGCATCGTCCTGTCCGGCCGCGTGCGCGTGGAGGTATCGGATGCCTGGGGCGAAACGACCATCCTGGAGATACTAGGGCCCGGATCGCTTTTCGCCCACGGTTACGCCTGCAGCATGGAGCCGCTCGACATCGACGTGCTCGCGGATTCGGCCTGCGAGGTGGTGCTGCTCAAAGCCGAGCGCATCATCCACCCCTGCCCCAAGCAGTGCGGCTGCCACTCGCACATATCCTCGAACCTCATGCGCGCCTTGGCGTTAAGCAACCTGGATATGAACCGCCGCGCCATAGCCATGACCCCCAAGACCATACGGGGGAAGATCCTCGCCTTCCTGTCGCAGCAGCAGAAGAAAGCCGGCACCCGCGTCTTCACCATCCCCTACAGCCAGACCAAGCTGGCAAGCTATCTCAGCGTCGACCGCAGCGCACTATCGAACGAGCTGTCGAAGCTGCGCAAGGAAGGCATCATCGACTACGAAGGCCGCACATACCGGCTCCCGTAGCGTGCGCGAGCAGCTTCTTTTCGCTTCGCTGCCGGCAACGGGGGCGAAAGAGAACCCGTTGTCATGATTTTATGTGCTGGCAGCAGCATGTACCTGCGAGCAGGCGCCCCCTTCCGGTGAAAAAGGTAAACTCTCAGCTATGGAATGAATCGCGTAAGGCTTTGAATCCAACCCTGCTCAGCGCCCTCTTTCCGGGAAAGCGCCAGTCGGCGCTGAAGCGGAAGACGAAGCCCGAACCCGAAGGAGGCAAAACATGAAAGCGAAGTTCGTCCATCGTTGCACCCACGTTCTGGACAAGGAAGCAACCATCAAGTTCTATCAAGAGGCGCTGGGCATGAAGGTGGTTCGCGAGATGGGCCCCGAGGACGGCTCCTGGACCAACACCTTCATGGCGAACGACGAGGCGCCCTTCGAGATCGAGCTCACCTGGAACCGCGGGCAGGTGGAGCCCTACGACAACGGCGGCAAGGACACCCACATCGCCTTCGCCGTGGACGACTTCGACGCCTTCCATGAGCTTCACGAGAAGATGGGCTGCATCATCAGGGAAAACCCTCGCATGGGCCTGTATTTCATCGCCGACCCCGATGGCCAATGGATCGAGATCATCCCCGCGAAATAGGGATTCACGTCGACGGCCTTGCAGATGAAACCCAGCGCCCTCCATATCGATAGCTCACAGGCTCATGCCGCGCAAGAGCATCCCAGCCGATCGACCCTCGCCCAGGGCATTCGACAGGCGTTTATGTACTACGGCGTATCCATTATGCAGACGTTTGTCGAGTTAGGCGCGTTCGCGGCTGCCCAGCTTGCGCTGCCAACCGGCATCGCGAACGGCATCGCCGTCGCATGCTCAGGCTCGTTCAACTTCCTTATGAACCACAACATCACGTTCAAGGCATCGAGCAACTTCTGGCGTAGCGTGGCGATGTTCATCGCTTTGTATGTCTGGAACTTCCTATTCGGCACCTGGTTCATCGGTTGGGCGGCCGCAACATTCGGCTGCCCGGAGATGGCAGGGAAGTTCATCACCATGGCGATGCAGGGCATCTGGGGTTTCTGCCTGTGCAAATGGGCCATCTTCAAGTAAGGGCGCAAAACCCGGCGCTTCCCTACAGCGCGCTCATGTCACAGCAGGTCACACCCTCTGGAAAAGCACTTCATCGAGAAGATAAAGATGCCGCCGAGCTCATCGACACCAGCCGCTAATCTTGTTCGCCTCCGGCGTCTGCTGCGTTTTTTCGTGTGTCCATCTGCCTCATCTGGAATATATCTACATCAATGATTAAAATATGATGCAGTTAAACGATGGATGATGCAGATAGGAAGCGAACATGAGGCATTTCGACTACACGCAGATGCCGCAAGGCTTGCTAACGCCGAAAACCGTGGAGCTGCTCACGGCGGTCCATGAGCACAAGGGTCGGCAAACGCTCTACCTCAACGCCAAGGCGGATGTCCTTGATGCCCTGACGGAAGTTGCGAAGGTCCAGTCAACCGAGGCCTCAAACCGCATCGAGGGCATACGCACCAGCGACAGGCGCCTGCAACAGATCATGTCCGAGAAGTCTGATTTGCGTTCCCGCGATGAGGAGGAGATAGCCGGCTATCGCGACGTGCTAGCCACCATACATGAGAGCCATGACTTCATCGACGTTACGCCGAACGTTATATTGCAGCTTCACCGGCAGATGTACCGGCACACGCCGTCCTCCATGGGCGGGCACTTCAAGGTCGGCGACAACGAGGTGCGCGGCATACGTCCGGACGGCACCGAGTACGTGCGGCTGAAAACCGTTCCCGCGGTGGCCACCGAGGACGCCATTGAGCGCTTATGTTCCGCGTACCGCAGCGCCGTTGCAAGCGAGTCGATAGACCCGTTGCTTGCTTCTCTGATATTCGTGTTCGACTTCACCTGCATCCATCCCTTCAACGACGGCAACGGGCGCATGTCCAGGCTGCTTACCCTGCTTTTGCTGTACAAGGCAGGTTACATGGTTGGCAAGTACGTCTCCATTGAGAAGGAGATCGAGCGCACCAAGGACGCGTACTACGACGCCTTGGCGGCGAGCTCGCAAGGATGGCACGAGGGCCGAAACGACCCCGGCCCGTTCGTGCGCTATATGTTGGGCGCAATCCTAGCGACATACCGCGAGTTCGAGGAGCGTGTCTCGGCGGTGGTAGACGCCAAGCTCACCAAAGCCGAGCGCGTCGAGGCGGTGCTGCGCAGCTCCGTCGGCAAGGTAACCAAGCGCGACATCGCCTCCGCATGCCCGGACATCAGCAAGACCACCATCGAGCGCGCCTTATCGGATCTGTTGGCAAGCGGTAAAATCGAGAAGGTGGGAGCCGGTCCTGCGACAGGGTACGTCTGGAAAGGGTAGCGCGGTCGGACCATCAAAGCGCACCCCACCGCGCTGTCCGCATGCAGGCCCTGAAGCACACATGAGGACAGCACGAACCGCGTCGCCCCTACAGCGCGCTCATGCGCACGCTCATGTCGAGGGGTTTGGCGAAGTGCAGGCAGGTGGTTGCCAGGCCGTCCACGCCGGTGGCGGCGTACTCGGCCGCGTTGCCCAGGTTGACGCCGCCGGCGGCGATGAGCGTCACGTGGGGGTTGATGGCCTTGAGTTGCGGCACCAGCTGCGCGACCTGGGCCGCCGGGACCTTGTCAAGCTGCACGCCGTCGACGCCGGCTTCCACCAGGCGCACGGCGTTTTCAACGCTCGACTCGACGAACAGCTTCTTCTCGCACACCTTCGCCTTGAGCTGCGGCAGGTCGGCGATGAGCTTCTCAAGCCCGCCGTAGAAGGTCAGGTGATGTTCGAAGATAAGCACCGTCTCGCTCAATCCCAGACGATGCGGGAAGGCCCCGCCGAGCGTGAGCGCCTTGACATCGAAAGGCTTGGTGCCGGGCATGAGCTTGCGAGTGGTAAGCACCTCGCACAGCGGGTTCACGGCATGCACGGCGTCCACCATCTGCTTGGCTTTGGTGGCAAGCGCGCAGTAGTACTCGAAGATGTTCAGGCAGATCTTCCAGCCCATATGCAGGCCGGCCGCAGGGCCTTCCATGGTCATGAACACGTCGCCGGGCGCAAGCATGCTGCCGCTGGGAAGCGCTTCTGCCACCGTGCAGCCGAAGCGGGCGAAGATGCGGGCGGCCTCCTCGGTTCCGCAAAGCAGCGCCGCGTCGCGCGTGTAATACTCCATGCGGCCCGGCTGCCCGCCGATGCCCAGGACGTGCGTGGTCAGGTCGATCCCGCTGGGGATGTCGGAGGCGATAAGCTCATCAAGATAGCTATCCGGGATATACATGTGATTCCTCCTTGCGCTTCCTAGCGCGTGGTTTTCCTTTTTGAAGATGATACCGCTTGCTGCAGGCCGTGGCGCGTGCGGCCCGGGACGGCTTCCCTTCCCGCTGCCCGCCGCACGCACGATCCGAGACGGCTTCCCTTCCCGCGGCCCGTCGTCTACCGCGGCTCGCCCTCGCCGCGGCCCAGAAACGCCATGACCTGCGGGGAGAACTCGCGCGTGAACAGCTCGTCGGCAGGGCACACCGCCTGCAGCGCGCCGTCCAGGATGATGCCCGCGCGATGCCCTAGGCTGCGCGCTTCGTTGAAGTCGTGCGTGACGAACACCACGGTGCAGCGGAAACGGCCGTGCACGTTGCGCAGCGTTTCGTACATGCGCTTCTTGGTGGTGGGGTCAAGCGCCGAGAACGGCTCGTCGAGCAGCAGGATCTCGGGCTGCAGCACCAGGGCGCGCGCCAATGCCGTGCGCTGGCCCTCGCCGCCGCTGATGATGCCGGGGTACCGGTCGGCGATATGGCGGATGGAGAACAGGTCGAGCATCTCGTCCACGCGGCTTGCCGCCTCCGCCTTCGGCACGCGCGCCATCCTCAAGCCGTAGCCGATGTTCTCCGCAACCGTCATGTGCGGGAACAGCGCATGGTCCTGATAGACGATCCCCAGCCGCCGTTGCTGCACGGGCAGGCAGCGGATGTCCTTGCCGTCGAGCAGGATGCTGCCGCTTTCCAGGGGGAACGCGCCGGCGATCGCCTCGAGCAGCACGGTCTTGCCCGCGCCCGTCTCCCCCACGATGGCGAATATCTCGTGCGGCTCGATATGCAGGCTATCGACGCGCAGCGAGAAGCTGCCGCGTCGCGCCACCATATCGCGGACCTCGATGCTGCCGCCACTCATCGCCTTCCCTCGCATTCCCCGCACGCTTTCATGCGCTTCACGCCCAGGCCCTTGCCGGCCCTTCCCACGCGGCTCTCGC
This sequence comes from uncultured Senegalimassilia sp., assembly GCF_934630535.1. Lineage (GTDB taxonomy): Bacteria > Actinomycetota > Coriobacteriia > Coriobacteriales > Eggerthellaceae > Senegalimassilia. The sequence goes on along the minus strand of NZ_CAKTVU010000001.1, from coordinate 299,629 downwards.
CCGTGGGGCGGTCGAGCACGTTGGCCACCACCAACGTGAACGCCGACACCAGCAGCATGATCATGGCCGTGGCCATGGCGGTCTCGGTGTTGCCCGTCGAGATGCTCAGGTAAATGCTGCCGGGGAGGGTCTCGGTCTTCATGCGCGTCACGCCCACGAGCATGAGCGTGGCGCCGAACTCGCCCATGCCGCGCGCCCAGGTCAGCACGAAGCAGCTGATGATCTGGTTGCGGCACATGGGCACGATGATGGTGCGGAACACATCCCAGGGCATGGCGCCGAGCGTCTGCGCCACGAACTCGATGCGCGGATTGACGCCGACGAAGGCGGTGCGCATCATGCGGATGGCGAAGGGAAGGTTCACGATCATCTGAGCGAACACGATTCCCGCAGGTGAGAACACCACGGCGAAACCCGCCTCCTTGAGCGCCTTGCCAAACGGCGACGAGAAGATCAGCAGCAAGGCGAAGCCCAGCAGGATATAAGGCAGCGACAGCGTCAACTCCATCAAAATCTCGGCCAAGCGCTTGCCGGGAAACGCCACGTGCGACAGCGCATAGGCGGTCGGCAGCGACAGCAACAGGCAGATGACGGTGGAGATGCTCGAAGTGGTCACGCTCATGCGCAAGGAGAACAGCACCTCCTCGGAGCTGATGGCCTCGCCGAAATGCGAGATGCCGCCTGCCACAATGGCGAAGATGGCGCTCCCGATGAACAGGAGCACCATCCCCGTTACCAGCATGCACAATGCCGGGAAGATGTTGCGCTTGCGACCTCTGTGACGTTTTGGCTCAGGTGCCGCAAACATACGTTACACCAGCTCGTAGCCGAACTTGGTCCAGATGTTCTTGGCGGTTTCGCTCTGCAGGAACTCGGAGAAGGCCTTGACGGCGTCCGCGTCGGCGGCGCAGGTGAGTTCGGCGCTCGGAACGGTCTTGACGTAATTTTCCATGCCGGAGTTCTCAAGGATAGTCAGGCCGTCCTTGCCCGCGTTCTCCTTCCATACGATGGCGGCGTCGCCTTCGCCCTTGGCCAGGGCCTCGGCAATCTGCGGAGCCGTGGTGGAGGTGGTGATGGAACCGGACTGCTTGACCTGCTCCATGATGCCGGCGTCGGTCATGGCCTTGACGGCGATCTTGCCGATCGGCGTGGACTCCGGGTCGCCCAGCAGAAGGGTGTCGCACTTCACCAGGTCGCTGACGGTCTGGATGCCCTTGGGGTTGTCGGCGGGCACCACCAGGACGGGGATGTGCTTGACCAGGTCGGTGCTGGCGGCAACATAGTCGCTGACGGGCTTGAGCTCATCGGCGGAGCCGGCGATGAAGAAGTCGCCCTCCTGCGTGGTGTTGATCTGCGTCTGGATCTGCGCGGCGTTGGCGAAGGTGATATTCATCTCGCAGCCGGTTTGCGCCTTGAAGGCATCGGCGATCTCCTGGAACGGCTTGGTCATGCCGGCGCCGCAATAGATATTGAGGCTTTTGCCCTCAAGGCTTGCCGCGGCGGTCTGCTCCGGCTGCTCGGCTTTCTGCTCGCCCTTGTCGGAGGAGCATCCGGCCAGCACGCCGCAAGCGAGCACGGCGCTCAGCGCCACGGCTGCAATCGCGGCCAAACGGGTCTTCATCTTTTTCATAGCGGTTCCCTTCTTTTTGTCCCCATACCACCAGGCGCCCCTCCGCATGCGAAGGGGCGCCTGTCATTTCGCCGATTATACACAGACGATGATAATATTTGCAAGAGCCTATAATCGCGGATGAAAATATTCTCGTAAAGCAAGCGATAGCTCGCAGCTGAGTGCAAATAGGGAGAAAACCAAGTCATACAGCATCGACTCATTGCTCTGAAGCCGCAAAACAGATCGGCACGCCGCAATTGCAAAGCCGCTAAACATGGAGACGATCGGCCAACGGGCCCATCCCGCCGAAGTCCCTCATGCCGGAAACCGTGTCGAAGTCCCCGACGCGCCCCTTCCCCGCTAAGCGCCGAACAACGCGGCGGTTTCCTCCATGCGCTGCGCAATAGGCACGCCGAACGGGCAGTTCGCCTCGCAGGCGCCGCATCCGGTGCAATCCCCGGCGCGAACCTCAAGGGCAAGGTAATGGTCGCGCACGGATGCGGGCACCTCATCCTGCATCTGCGCCAAGTCGGAATACTTGTTCACCTCGGCAATGTTGATGCCCACGGTACAAGGCTGGCAATGCCCGCAATAAATGCAGTTGCCGAAATAGGCGTGCTGCGGCGCGTTGGCCAAGATGGACGCGTAGTTTTTCGCCTCGTCATCGGCGGTTTCGTACGCCAGGCAGCCTTCGCATTCCTCGATGTCCCTGAAGCCAGCCAACACGGAGGCGACCGCGGGACGGGTCAGGCAATAATGGCAGGCCTGCACAGGGGTCATCGCCGCACCGAACGGCGACTTCCCGGCGTCGAACAGACGCCCGCCCGCGAACGGCTTCATGACGGTGATGCCCACGCCGTTTTCCTCGCACAGCGCGTACAGGCGCTTGCGCTGCGGGTCCATGTTCTCAAGGCCGGGCTGGTACTCCTCCTTGAACAGGTCGTTGATGTCCTCAGAAGCAGGCAGCATGTCGTAGGCGGGATTGATGGAGAACATGATCATCTCGATGTCCGGCGTAGCTGCAGCCTGCAGCGCAACTTCGGGATTGTGCGTGGACAGGCCGATGTGATCGATGCGCCCGGCAGCCTTCTCGGCACGCACGTACTCGATGAAGGGGCCGTTCATGATCTGCTCGAACTCGGCGACCGCGTCCACGAAGTGGATCAGTCCCAGTTCGATATGCCCGTCGAAGCAAGCCAGCAGCTCCTCCCATGCCGGGACCACCGCATCCATGTCGCGCGTGCGGGTGTACTGGCCGTTTTGCCAGGTGGCGCCGAAGTGCCCCTGCACGATCCACCTATCGCGATGCGCGCAGACGGCGTTGCCCAAAACCCTGCGCACCGCCGGGTCCGCCATCCAGCAATCCACGATGTTGACGCCCTGCTCCGCCGCAAAATCAACCAGACGGGAAACCTTCTCCTGGTCATCGCCCGGCATCCATTCCGCACCGAAACCGATCTCGCTGACCTCAAGCCCCGTCCTGCCCAAACGCCTGTACTTCATGGAACCCCCTCTTCGTTGATACCGTACCCGTATCCTACCAGGAGAAAACCCTGCCGGCACGCACCGGCAACGCGGCCGCTCCTGCGCCAACGCTGCAGGAGCGTTCCCTGTAACCGCGCAAAACGCGCGACCCATGCCATCGAGAGGGAATCGAATGTCGCCCCCTAACGACACACGAGCACGGCCCGCCTGCCGCCGAATAGGGTAAATCCGCTGCTCGAGGGCAAAAAGCAGGTCTCGACAAAGGAAAACCTGGACCTAACCGCATATAATATGGAGTTATGACTCATGCGTTGCGTACAGCAGCGCATACCCGCGAACTAAAGGAGCTCTGCATGGATCCGAACAAGCGTCCCGACGACATGGTGCGCATCACCACCCCCGAACTCGCCCAGGCGTTCATCGACGAACAGGTTGCTGCCATCCGCGAGCAGATCGGCGACAAGAAGGTCCTGCTGGCCCTTTCGGGCGGCGTCGACAGCTCCGTCGTGGCAGCGCTGCTCATCCGCGCCATCGGCAAGCAGCTCATCTGCGTGCATGTCAACCACGGCCTTATGCGCAAGGGCGAAAGCGAGCAGGTCATCGACGTGTTCAAGAACCAGCTGGACGCGAACCTGGTCTACGTGGACGCAACCGACCGCTTCCTGGGCAAGCTCGTCGACGTCGAGGAGCCCGAGGCCAAGCGCAAGATCATCGGCGCCGAGTTCATCCGCGTGTTCGAGGAGGAGGCCCGCAAGGTCGGCAACGAGGTCAGCTTCCTGGCACAGGGCACCATCTACCCCGACATCCTGGAGTCCCAGGACGGCGTGAAGGCGCACCACAACGTGGGCGGCCTGCCCGATGACCTGCAGTTCGAGCTGTGCGAGCCCGTCAAGCTGCTGTACAAGGACGAGGTGCGCGTGGTCGGCCGCGAGCTCGGCCTGCCCGAGAACATGGTCGAGCGCCAGCCCTTCCCCGGCCCTGGCCTGGGCGTTCGCTGCTTGGGCGCCATCACCCGCGACCGCCTGGAGGCGCTGCGCGAGGCCGACGCCATCGTGCGCGAGGAGATCGACAACGCCGGCCTGACCATCTGGCAGTACTTCGCCGTGGTGCCCGACTTCCGCGCAACCGGCGTGCGCGAGGGCAAGCGCGCCTACGACTGGCCTTGCATCATCCGCTGCATCAACACGGTCGACGTCATGACCGCCGAGGTCCCCGAGCTTGACTGGGCGCTGCTCAAGCGCATCACTGCCCGCATCACCGCTGAGGTCCCCCGCATCTGCCGCGTGTGCTACGACCTCACCCCCAAGCCCGTCGGCACGGTGGAGTGGGAATAGAACACCCGTTCGGTTCTGTGATATAATGGCTGCCGATAGGCGCGGTTTCTTCCGAAGCCGCGCCTATCGCTATGTTTGGACCGGTATCGGCAAGAAGCCCAAATTTCGGGAAGGCGGCTGCAATGGCATACGATTTCAAGAAGGAATTCAAGGATCTCTACAAGCCGTCGTGCAAACCGAGCATCCTGACCATTCCGCCCATGAGCTACATTGCCGTGCGCGGCAAGGGCGACCCCAATATCGAAAGCGGCGAGTACCAGGGCGCCATGCCGCTGCTCTACGGCGTGGCCTACGCCATCAAGATGTCGAAGAAGGGCCCGCACGAAATCGAAGGATATTTCGATTTCGTCGTGCCGCCGCTCGAGGGGTTCTGGTGGCAGGACCCTGCAGGCGGTCAGATCGGCTATGCGCGGAAGGGCGATTTCAACTTCATCTCCTGCATCCGCCTGCCCGATTTCGTCACTCGCGACGATTTCGACTGGGCCGTCTCGGAGGCTGCCGCCAAAAAGAAGCTTGACTTCTCAGCGGTCGAGATGCTGAAGGTCGACGAGGGCCTATGCGTTCAATGCATGCACACCGGGCCCTACGACGGCGAGCCGGCGACCATAGACGCCATGCACGCATGCGCAGCCGAGCAAGGCTATGCGCCCGACTTCACTGGCACTCGCCTTCATCACGAGATCTACCTCTCCGACCCGCGCAAGTGCTCGCCGGAGAAGCTCAAGACCGTGATCCGCCATCCCATCAAGCCGATCTAGCGAAGCGAAGCGCCGCAATGCGCTCCAAGCGCGCCTATTCAATCGACAGAGCCCATAGCTGATTCGATTGTGGGACATTTGTCAGCACCGGCAACGGCGAATATAATGATTGATGATGGGCCCGGGATGACCGCTGATTCAAGTCACCGGGCCTAAATTTGTATCTACAGGAGAAACCTTATGGCAAACGCATGCGGGCGCCCCAAAACTGAAGCACAGCACGAGTGGACGGAGCGCTGGCTTTCGTCGTCAAGGCTCTCTTCTTACCTCGATCTTTGCGACGGCAACATCGATCGCGCGCTCGAGCTGCACGAATGGAACCTCATGCTGGGGCGCGTTCTCATGGGAGACATCGCGCACTTCGAGCTCGCGCTGCGCAATGCGTACGACCGGGCTCTCACCGAGCGCTTCCAGGGTGACGAGCACTAGCTCTTCGACGCGGACATGCTTTCCTTGTTCAAGGCTTTATCGCCACTGGCCTACGAAAGCCTTCACGGCAACGAGAAGAAGACGACGGTCGAGAAATTCCTCGAAAATCATCCAGCGCCGGTAGGCGTGAGGCTGTAGCTAATTCAATCACCCAGATTGGCCACCAAGCAGATTGACCAAGCACCACAACCTCCACCCTAGAGCAAGAATAAACTCACAGCGACATATCGACTGTCCGAAACGCGCTACTCTTTGCAAGGCGCCTTTTTTGCGAGAAATCGTTTGCAACACTTCTTGTACCGATAGCGAATATGCCGCATTTACATTTCATAATGCAATATATAGTTGACATTGTGATTTGGATGCAATATATTTCTGGCATGTTGCAACGGATATTTGTCCATATATCGAAAGGAAGCCCATGCCAGGCCAGAAAAACCTACGCATGAAGGCAGCGCGCGCAGCGGCCGGCCTTTCGCAATCCGATTTAGCCGAAGCCGTCGGCGTCACACGCCAAACCATCGGCCTTATCGAGGCGGGCGGTTATAACCCCACGCTCAATTTATGCGTCGCCATTTGCAAAACCCTTCATGTCACCCTAAACGATCTTTTCTGGGACGAAGATCGCTAACCCAGTTTCGCCATCTGCAACCCAGCACGTTAACCCAAACTCGAACATATCCTTTTAGGAGGGAATCATGAAGCTGCAAAATATGAAACTTGCCCAGAAATGGCGCGAATACGCAGGTCAGAAGGACGAGCGCCTCGAGGCCGAGAACGCGAAAATCTACAAGCTTGGGTTCATGCTGCTATCGTTCGGCATGCTCACGTTGCTTGTGTATCAAATCATGGCTCAGCAGGTAGCATGGGTGCACGATGGCGCCGACGAAGCGTTTCGCCTCTTCGCGAATCCCGTTGACGCCGTCATGTACGCATGGCTTTTCATCGTGATGGTCATCTGCGCAGTGATGCAAACTCGGAAGGGGTATGTCGATACCAACCGCTTCGGGCAAACCGAGCACATCCCCACGGGCTACTTCCTGCTCATCTCGGGCATCACCGGCATCGCAAGCGCACTTGCCATCGCTGCTATGCGCTGCATCGCCGAGGCGCAGATCGTGCCAATCGAAAACATCTATTGGGGAGCGAACCTGGCAACGGGCGTAGTGTTCGGCGTCACCATCTTCGTTGCCGTATTCGGCGCACTGTGCTTGGCGTTCTTCGAGGCAAAGCAGCGGCGCGCGAAAATCGAAGCGGAGCTAGACTGCCCCGACGACCTGTAACCTAAAAGAGCAGGGTCCCTGCCCTATGCGACCCCTGTCATTTACTCTGCCCTGGACGCGATGCATCACGCAGGAGTAGGATTTGCGTCTATGACGTCCCGTCAAGCAAAACGAGCCGCGCTCAAACAATCTTTTGGAGCGCGGCTCAACCATTTCGAAAACGCTGTTGCTAACGAAACCGTATCTCTGTAATCAACAACGCGCGACGCGACGATATACCAGCTAAAAGCCGACGATTAAACCGCCACGTTCAGCATAGTAGCTGCAAAGGCCCCTGGTCGGAAGGATCTCGATTTGGGAGTCCGCCCATGCGTTCAAAATGCCATCCTTAAGCGCATGGGCAACAGCATGGTTGTCGCAATGGCTGATGGCAACGTTGCCGCCGGAAAACCCGCGCTCCCTCATGCACTCGATCAGCGCGCGAACGGTACGTTTCGGACCGCGCGTTTTGCCCTCGACGACGATTCGACCCTCATCGCTGGCGCTGCCGATGCCCCACATGCCAAGCGCCTTGGCAAGGAAGCCCGCCATCTTGTGCATACGGCCGTTTTTGATCAGGTTTTCGAAAGACGAAAGCGCGAAAATCACCTTGGTCTTATCCAGAAACGCGTTCGCTCGGTCCACCGCTTCGTCGAAGCCGATGCCCTCGCGGGCGAGCCTTTCAATCTCGCGTACGCAAAGGACCAGTTCAGGCCCAGTAGAACGGGAATCCAGCACGGCAATTTTCTTATCCGGATCCGCCTCAAGCGCCAGATCGCGGGCGGTAAGCGCGCTGTTCATGCTGCCGGACAGCTGCGACGAGATGGTAATGGCGATGGTGCGATCGGCCTTCTCGAACTGCTCAAGCCACGCGCCCGGAGCGGGGCACGAGGTGTAGCTGGCGGTTTTCTCCTGCTCCATATCGCGCAGCATCTCCTCGATATCAAGCTGCTCGTCATCGGTATACCCGCGAACGCCGACGCTGATCTCGAACGGCACGCTGGATAGCTCGATCGCATCGGATCGATAGTCTGACGGAATAAGGTCGCAGCTTGAATCCGTGACCACGTTCCATTTCATGAATGCCGTCCTTTCCCGATGCGTCAAGACGCCCGCATGCAACAGGCGCCCCGCATCCATTCCTTGGTTTCCCCGTACCACCAATTAAGACGCGGCTTCCCCGCGCCCTTACATCGTGAAAAGTCATAATGCCCACGTTTTTCCCCATAAAGCAAGACCATGTGGCGAATCTCAAGCCAAAAGGCCCGAGCAGCAAGCGATACGGAGCTTCAAGTCACCCAAACCTTCCCCAAGCGCAAAAAGGGAACGGGTGAAAACCCGTTCCCTTTCCAAAACCATCGGTTGCCCGATGATCGACAAGGATCCGCGGATGATGCGCTAGGCGATCGGCGGGGTGCCCTCGAAGTTGCCGAAGATGGCGTCGATCTGGATGGCGGCGCCCATGGGCAGGTTCGCAACGCCGACCACGCGACGAGCGGGGATTCCCTCGGGGAAGAACTGAGCGTACACCTCGTTGACGGCGTCCATGTCGTTCATGTCCTTCACGAAGATGTTCACCTTGACGCAGTCCTCCAGGACATGGTCAACGCTCTCGATGATGGCCTTGATGTTCTTGAGAGCCTGCTCGGTCTCGGCCTTCACGCCGCCGGCGACCAGCGCGCCCGTTGCCGGGTCAACGCCGAGCTGGGCGGAGATGTTGTTGTAGTGGGAGAACGCCACGGTCTGGGAGGACAGCTCGTCCTTCGGAGCGTTGGCGATGTTGTTGGCCTCGATGATCAGGCCATGACGGGCCTCGACGGCCTGCGGCGGGGTGCCGTCGCCGTGGGAGCACACGGCCTCGATCTGCACGAGCGCGTGCTGCGGCAAGTCGGCGACCTCGACCACGGTGCGGGCCGGCAGGTAGTTGACGGCGCGGGCGATGCCCGAATCCGGGAAGAAGCGCTTGTAGATCTCGTTCATGGCCTCAACGTCGCCGAGATCCTTCAGGAAGACGGTGACCTTGACGATGTCGTCGAACGGAACATCCATGGCGGTCAGGACGGCCTTGATGTTCTTCAGGCACTGAGCGGTCTGCTCCTGCACGCCGCCCATGACGATCTGGTTGGAAACCGGGTCGATCGGCAGCTGAGCGGTGATGTTGTTGTAGTGGGAGAACGCCACAGACTGCGTGGACATCGCGTCGAACGGGGCGTTGTGGGTGTTGTTGGCGTACTTGACCAGGTCGCCGGCCTGGGGCTCGTTCGGGATGGTGCCTTCGCCGTTGGTGAGCAGAGCCTCAACCTGGACCAGGGCGCCCATGGGCAGATCGTTGACGGCAACGATGGTGCGGGCGGGCACGTAGGTGGTGAAGAAGGACTTGTAGGCCCTCTCCACAACGTCGATGTCCATGATGTCCTTGACGAAGATGGTGACGCGAACGACGTCGTTCAGGTCATGATCGATGCTCGCAACGATGGCTGCGATGTTGCGGAAGCACTGCTCTGCCTGCTCCTTGACACCGCCCTCGACGATTGCGCCGGTCTTAGGATCGACAGGCAGCTGGGCCGAGAGGTTGTTGTAATGGGAGAAAGCGACGGTCTGAGAGCACATCGGGCACTTCGGTGCGTTCTCGGTGTTCCTTGCCACTACCACGTTATCCGCCATGGCAATACCCTTTCTGTTGACAGCCTTCAATGAGGTTGCGCAAATACGTTTTCCCACGACTTGCGTCAGAGCGCATTAAACTTGACGACGATTGTCATTGTCAATGGATTTTCGACAAATATGCGGCCGGCTTCTATGGGACAAACTCCAGCAATCCGTAAGGAAAAATGATTGCCTGATTCGATAATCCTTATGTTTCGGCGCGTATTTTCCAGCGAAACCCTCTTCATTCCGCATAACGATCGACGCCCTTTTCGGCAAAATATTTTTCAACCGTTACCGATCCGTCAATCTCGTTTCCCGGCGAAAAACAACCGCTTGCCGCCGAAGCCCATCCCTGACGAATCAAGGGCGAACCGTCAAACCAACGGAAAAAGCCCTTGCTACACTCTCGCCGAAGGGAGTGGGTCGAGCCGAGGGAACGCCGTCGCGAGTTTGCCCGACGGCACCAAAACGGCCCGCAGGCATACAAGGAGGAGGGATCCGCTATGTTTTTCTATGAACCGCTATCGGCGACGGCATGCGTGAGCGTGTTGCTGTACCTGGCATTCCTGATCGGCATGAACGAGCTGTCGCGCTTGAACAAATGGGTCGGCGCCGTCATATTCATCGCACTGCCGATCGCGCTGACCGTCTTCGTCTGGCCCCATACCGCGGTCGAAGGCACAGGTGCCGGCACGTGGTTCCAGTGGGTGAAAACCTACTCATGCTTGGCCGGAGCCATCTTGGGCTGGTTGATCGTCTACTTCCCCGCCTTCCAGAAGAAGTACGTCGTGTGCATACCGCCCATCATCTTCGCCATCAACATCCTTGAGGCGTGCATCCGCGACTTCCAGCTCACGGGCATCAACGGCATCGTCGACGGCTACATGGTGGTCGGCGGCCCGTGGAACGTCATGAACGGCATCGCCGGCATCTTGAACGCCATCTGCATCTGCGGCTTCTTCGGCATCATCGTCAGCCGCGGCAAGAAGAAGGACTACGTCTGGCCCGATCAGCTGTGGTTCTGGATCATCGGCTACGACCTGTGGAACTTCGCCTACACCTACAACAGCGTCTCCGACCGCTCCATGTACTGTGGCCTGGTGCTTCTTGCCGCCTGCACCATCCCGGCGTTCTTCATCAAGCGCGGCGCCTACGCGCAGCACCGCGTCCGCACGCTTGCCGTGAACATGATCGTCACCATGACCATCCCCTGGTTCTTCCTGCATCCGGCGTTCGTGGTCCATTCCACCAACAACCCTGCAGCTCACATGACCATCTCGGTCATCGCGCTCATCTTCAACGCGGGCGTGTTCATCTACCAGGCCTACACGATCTTCGGCAAGAAGCGCAACCCCTTCAAGCAGGAGCTCTACATCGACAACCCGCGTTTCCGCAGGGTGTACCTCGAGAGCATCGACGTCCCCGAAGGCCAGCGCGAGGCAGCGCTTGCCAACTTGGAGGAGTTCGGCTACGCGGCCGCATGGGACGAGAAGGGCCGCGTCAAAACCATGGTAGAGCGCCCGTAACGTTCGCCGAGACCCCCACGACCCACAACCCGAACGCGTTCTTCGCCGTCAGCCTGGTGGCGCTCATCGCCAATGTGGCCCTTGCCGCCTACCAGCTACGCCGAATCCGCGCACGGCGCCTTAACCCGCTTACGGACGAGCTCTATAATGATGCGAAGAGTTATCGAGAGGTCGTCGAGGAGAACCGCTGATCTGCAGCGAGCCACGCCTGAACGCACGCGGCGCGGCGGCTTCCCCGCACGCGAAGGAGCCCCGTGTCTGCACTGGACAGCAAGCCGTTACCCGGATTCGATCCTGACCTGCCGCATCCCGTCACGCGGCAGGTCAGGCAGAGCGCACGGCTTGAAGGCACCGCCGGCGACATCATGCTGGCGGCGCGCGAGCTTTACGAAACCGAAGGGGTAGCCGCCACCAGCATGGCCGCCATCGCCCGCAAAGCGGGCGTGGCGCGCAGCCTTCTCTACTATTATTTCCCCGACAAGCAGGCAGTCACCGACGCCGTGATCGAGGACTATCTCGAGGATCTGGTCGAAAGCGTGTCCACCTGGAACGAGTTGCGCGCGTTCGGCGAAACCCCCTCGGAGCTGAAAAACTGCGTGTCCATGCTGCGACGCGCGCTCTACACCGCATCGGGCAATCCCCGCCCGATGTTCTCCGTGCTCGAGGAGCTCGGCCTGCGCGACCGCTTCGCCACGCAGGCCATCCGCGAGGTGGTAGCATGCATCCAGAACTACATCGTGTCCGAGTACATGGCGTACCGGACCATCGAGATTCAGCTGATCCCCGAAACGTTCGGCCTGCTCATATTCGGGTTAGCGGGGATGATGAAGGCCAAACCCGACATCACCGACGACGAACTTGCAACGCTTATCGCCCAAACGCTTCGCCTTGACATGACGGTGATCGATCCGCCGCCCTGGCCGGAGCACCCTGATGCTCCTTCGCGCCCGACGCCATCCTCCGATGGCGCGGCTTAGCGCGTGGCCCGGTGCAGGATGCACTCGGCGGCTATGCTGACGGCTATCTCCTCGGGCGTTTCTGCTTTGATATCCAACCCTATGGGCATGTGCACGGCGTCAAGCGCCGACTCGGGGATCCCCGCTTCCAGCATGCGCTCGCGGGCCGTGGTGATCTTGCGCCGCGAGCCCATGAACCCCACGTATGCCAACGGCTGGCGAAGCACCTGCTCCAACACGGCGAAATCGTGCTTATGGCTATGCGTCATGATGAGAACGTAATCGCGCTCGTCAAGCGTCAGGGAGGCGGCGATGTCGCTGTAATCCCCCACGACCGCCTGCTGGGCGCCGTAGGATTTGCCGGCGTTCGCGAACTCGGGCCGGCAGTCGAACAGCGTGCAGGAAAACCCCACGCGCGACAGCGCCGAAACGGTGGCGCTGCCCACATGCCCGCCGCCGAAAACCACGGCGCGGACCGGCAAGGGAACGGGCAGCATGAGCCAACCGTCCGCGATGCAGCGCCCCTTCAAGCCGCTGACCTGATCACCCGGCGCAGCGCCATCGCCTGCGAGCAAGTCCCCATCAGCGTCGAGCAACGCAACGCCTTCGCCGGATTGCGGCAGGTCATCGCTGCAGCTGAGCACCAGGTACGCCGACGTGCGCTGCTCGAAGCAGCGCACAAGTTCGCTGGCAACCCGGCCCCACACCGCGCTGCCGCCGCAGATCGGAACATACAGAAGGCTTGCGCTTCCGCCGCAGACCATTCCCAGGCGCTCCTCAAGCCCCATGCTCTCGAAGCGGTGCGCCCTGCCGCCCAGCAGACGGCGCGCGCAGGCTATGCCGTGCGCCTCGATGGCGCCGCCGCCGATGGTGCCGCACACCAGCCCGTCGGCGGACACCAGCATGAGCGTGCCCGCCTTGCGCGGCGTGGAGTCCTTGCTTTCCGCCACCGCGACCAGCACCAACGGCTCGCCCGCACGGCAGGCGCCTGCGATATGCTCTGCGATCTTGCGCATCTTCCCACCTCACGCCCTATCGGGCCGAAAACGTTTTATCCAAATGAAGGATGGCCTCCAGCACGCCGCCCGCCACCGCCAGGCCCTTGTCCGAGACCAGCCCGCAATAGCCGCTTTGGCCGCGCGGGTCCACGTCTCCGCACTTCAAGCCCTGGTGAACCTGCACCTCATCGGCTATCAGGCCGCGCAAAACGCCTGTAAGCGTAGCAACCACGGGGACATCCCCTACGTACGCCACAGTCTGGCCTTCCTTAACATGGTCGCCGATTGCCGCAACGCCGCGGAACACGCCGTCGCAAGGAGCGCGCAGCACGCGCTCGCCGGCGAAGCCGCCCACCAGCCCGGGCACCGCGGTGTTCGGCAGCGCCGAGCCCTTGTAATACGCGCGGCCCAGGGTGTGCCCGCGCATGGTCTCCACCACGGCATGGCAATCCACGCCCACCGTGAAGCCCGGACCGACCCCGACGACGATGGGAGCCATATCCATGGAAGTGCCTAAATTGCGCTTGGCCAACACGGCATCGACCACCGCATCGGGCGCCACGTCGTTGACGCACGCGCACGCGGGGTCCACCAAAACAGGGACGACGCCTTCGCCGGAAAGCAGCTCCAAGGCATGGGAAACGTCCCGCGCCCGCACCGCCGTTATGCCTTCCACCTGGGCTTTCCCCGTGCGAACGGCTTCGCTGAAGGCAACGGTGCGCCGCACCGTCAAAGGCTGCTCTATCTCAGTCATAAGCACGGAAGCGCCGCATCGCACAAGGCGCAGCGCGATGGCGCTGGCGATATCGCCAGCGCCGCGGATCACCGCAAGCATCGAAGATCGTCCCTCCAAAGGCTTCCCGCCACCACCGGCGTCTCGCACAGCGCCGCGATGCGCCGCGCCGCCTGCCAGTCGGCGGCGGTTTCCACCTTGTTGATCAAAACCACGTCATGAAGCGCCTCGGCGCACAGCACCGCCGCCACCGCCTCGGGCGTGACCGCATCGTCGACGGAAACGCCGGCTAGCTGCGCGAAGATCCGCGGCCGATGACACGTCTGCGAAACGGGAGCCCCTATGCCGTCGATCCCGACCACGCACACCGTCCGCCCCGCGCACGCGGGGATGACCGGCTCGTGCTCGGCATGCGCCTTCAGCGGGAGCTTCTTCGCCCCGTCCGCCTCCACCAGCACATAATCGGCCAAGCGCACCAGATCGGAAAGCGCCGCCCGCGGCTCGGCCAGCTTCCCCGTGGGCATGTGGATGGAGCCCGCGCACACGATGGAAGCTTCCGAAAGCGCCGCCCGCACGTCGTCGGGCGATGCACCCAGCACCACGGGGCACCAATCGGGCACGTACATCTTCGTGCTGGTGGCCACGATCACGCGCGCATCGCGCGACAGCTCCTCGGCCAAGGCGCGCAAAAGCGTGGACTTGCCGCCACCGCCGATGATGGCCGTAAGCCCACGCTGGATATGTAGCAAGCTGCTTAAGATTGCCGGTCCTCCGGTTTCGCCAGAAGGATGTGCTCGGGAAGGATGGGCAGCTCGCGATGCCACACGCCCGTTGCCCGGTAAATGGCTTGCGTCAACGCGGGACCCGGCGTGTTGATGACGATCTCGCCGATGGACTTCGCGCCGAACGGGCCGGTGGGCTCGTAGGAATGTTCGAACTCCACGTTGATGCGCCCCGTGTCCAGACGGGTGGGCAAACGGTACGTGAACAGGCTCGATTCGCGGATGGCGCCCTTAGGCGTGCGGGTGACGTCCTCCATGAGCGTGTGCCCGATACCCTGCACGATGCCGCCTTCCACCTGGATGCGCGCGAGCGCCGGGTTGATGGGGATGCCGCAATCGACCACGGCGGCGTAGTCGAGCACCTCCACCACGCCGGTCTCGCGGTCAAGCTCGATCTCCACCATGCCCACCATGTACGGCGGCGGGGACACCGGCGAGGAATGCTGCGCAGTGGCCTCCGGGGCAAGACGGCAGTTGCACTGGCTTTTCGCGGCGATCTCGGACAGCGAGACCGTGCGCCCCGTGGCGTCGTGGCGCACGCATCCGCCCTCGAAGCGCAGCTCGGCCGCATCGCAGCCGAGCGCCTCGGCGGCGATAGCGCACAGGCGCTCCTTGAGCTGCGTGCACGCCTTCTCCACCGCCATGCCCGTGACATAGGTGGTGGAAGAAGCGTAGGAACCTGAATCGTACGGGGACGCATCGGTGTCGGCGCCGAACACGTTCACGGCCTCCACCGGACATTCCATGTGCTCGGCGACCATCTGGGCCAGAATGGTGTCGCAGCCCGTGCCCATGTCTGCCGCGGCGATAAGCAGCATGTATCCCCCGTCGTCGTTGAGCTTGACGGTGACCGAGCCCACGTCGATGCCGGAGATGCCCGAACCCTGCATGGACATGGCAACGCCGGCGGCGCGCACCTTGCCGTTGCCCATGTCGCGTACGGGGAACTTCTCCTTCCAGCCGAACATGTCGCTGCAGTGCTGCATGCAGCGGTCCAGGGCGCAGGCGTTGGCCATCTCGCCGAAGTAGGCGGGCATGGGCATGCCCTCGCGCACCATGTTCTGCTCGCGCAGCTCAACCGGGTCGCGGCCCAGCTTCGCCGCCAGCTCGTTGACGGCGGTTTCCACGGCGAACTGGCCCTGCGTGGCGCCGAAGCCGCGGTACGCGCCCGACGGCTGCATGTTCGTATACACCACGTTGGCGTCGAACTTGAACGCCTCAAGGGAGCCGGTGTACAGCGGGATGGACTTGTGCCCTGTCAGGCCGACCGTGGCCCAACCGTGCTCGCCGTAGGCGCCCGAGTTCGACAGCGTGGTCACCCCGAGCGCGCGGATGCGGCCGTCGTTGTTCGCACCCAGGCGAATCTTGATCTCCATCTCATGGCGCGGTGACCCGCAGGTTTGCGATTCCTTGCGCGAGAACACGCACAGGGCCGGACGCCCCGTCTTCATGGTGACGAACGCGGGGTACACCTCGCACACCGCGGTCTGTTTCGCGCCGAAGCCGCCGCCGATGCGCGGCTTCTCCACACGGATGCGGCTCTTCGGGATGCCGAGCGCATGCGAGAGGATGCGGCGAACATGGTAGACGATCTGCGTGGACGAGATCACATGCAGCCTGCCGTAACGGTCCAGCTGGGTGAACGTGCGGAACGTCTCCATCATGGCCTGGTTATAGGCCTTCGTATGGTAGGTGCGCTCCAGCACCACGTCGCAATCGGCCAGCACGGCCTCGATGTCGCCGCCGGCGTCGGATGTGGTGCCCACCAGGTTGCGCGTGTTGTCACCGCCCAGGTCGCACAGCATATGCCAGTTGTCCTCGGGGTGCACCAGCACGGGATTGTCCTTCGCGGTGCGGAAATCCAGGACGGGTTCCAGCACGTCGTATTCAACCTTGATGCGCGAAAGGGCCGTTTGGGCCGCCTTCTCGGTCTCGGCCGCCACGATGGCCACCACGTCGCCCACGAAGCGCACGTGCCGATCGATGATCAGGCGGTCGTACGGGCTGGTTTCAGGGTAGGTCTGCCCGGCGTTGGAGAAGCGCTGGTCGGGCACGTCCTCCCAGGTATACACGTCCACCATGCCGGGCACCTTCTTGGCCTTCGACGTGTCGATGGTCTTCACCATAGCGTTGGCGTGGGGGCTTCGCAGAAGCTTGACCACCAGCGCATCGGGCGCGATGTCCTCGGTATAGACGGGTTTGCCCAGCAGAAGCTGCATCGAGTCCTTCTTGCGGACCGATTTGCCCACGGAACGGTATTCGGGCCTATCCACGCTCGACCTCCTTGCCATGCTTTTCGTCCAGGAAGGCGCGGATGCCGCGCAGCTGCCCCACGTAGCCCGAGCAACGGCACAGATTGCCGCTCAGGTACGCCAGGATCTCGTCATCGGTGGGATCGGGGTTCTCGCGCAGCAGCGCGATGGTGTTCATCACGAAGCCGGGGTTGCAGAAACCGCACTGCTCGGCGCCCTGGTCGGCGATGAAGCCCACGAACTCCGACGCCTCGTCCTGCAGACCTTCCAGCGTGCAGACGCTGCGGCCGTCGGCGCGGGCGGCCAGCGTGGAGCAGGACAGCACGGGCACGTCGTCGAGCATCACCGTGCACAGGCCGCACGCCGACGTCTCGCAGCCGCGCTTGACGCTTTTGCACCCGTGGGCGCGCACGAAATCGATGAGCAGCATGTCGGCGGGGATGTCGTCGGCCACCGTTTTGCCGTTCAGCTTGATTTTGACCTCCATCTAGCGCACCTCCCCTAACGCCAGCAGGGCGCGACGCACGAGCACGGGCGCGAGCGCGCGGCGGTACTCGGCGCTGCCCCACATGTTCCCGGAAACGCGGATGCTTCCCGCCACGTGCTCGGCGAAGGCCGCGGCGCTTGCCTCGTTGATGCCATCGGCAAGGATGCCCTGGTCGTCGCGCAAAAGCACGGCACGACCCGGGCGCGCGCCCACCACCACGCGATATTCGTCGCCCAACTTCGCCGCCATGCAATTGAGCGTGGGAAGGTCTGTGCGCTGCTTGCGCACGGCCTGGTACGCGAAGGCGCCGGGGCGCTTCTTGACGATAAGGCGCACCAGGATGTCCTTGTCGTAGGGCATGCTCACGAAACGCTCCAGGGGCACGATGCCGCCTTCATGCAGCTCGACGTAGCTGTCCATGGCAAGAAACGCCGTGACGATGTCGGAGAAGCCCATGCGACGCCACAGGCTTCCGCCGAGCGTAGCGCCGTTGCGGAACTGCACGCCCACGATGTCTTGGAACGCCGCCTTGATGGCGCCGCAGGAATAGGCGTCAAGGCCGGCATGGGTTTCCATCTGGCGCAGGGTAACCATGGCTCCGATGCGGAACTCCTCGTCGGTCTCCTCGATGACGTCCAAGCCCAGATCGCACAGGTCGATGGCGGTGCCGAAGGAATGGTTGCCCATCTTCAGCCACATCATGCCCGCCACCACGCGATTGCGCTTCTTCTGGTTCAGCTCCCAAGCCTCCTGCAGGCTTTGCGGGCGCTCATATTTCTGAAAGGTAATAATGATGCACACCCCGTTGCTTGAGGTTTATAGAAACGTACATATTATACTGTGGCCAGGGAATCCTTCGAAAGCCCCGCACACCGAACCCGACCGACCGACCATCGAATCTGCAAAGGCGAACCGACCATGACCAGCCCCGTTGAAACCCCGAACGCCGTACACGGTTGCATCATCATGGCATCGGGCCTGGGCACGCGCTTCGGGTCGAACAAGCTCATGGCGGACCTTGACGGCGAACCGCTTATCGCCCACGCGATCCGTGCCACCGATAGCCTGTTCGCGAAACGCGTGGCGGTCACGCGTCACAAGGACGTGGCGCAGCTGTGCCGCAGCTTGAGCGTGGAGACCGTCATGCACAACGAACCGCTCAGAAGCGACACCGTGCGTCTGGGAATGCAGGTCATGGGCGGGTGCGATACGGTCACGTTCATCCAGGCGGACCAGCCGCTCATCAGCGCGAACACCCTTGCCGCTCTGCTTCGCGGCACCGAAGCGCACCCCGAGCTCATCTGGCGCGTCAGCTTCCAAGGCACGCCGGGCGCGCCTGTGCTGTTCCCCGCCTGGGCGTTCGACGAGTTGCGCGCACTCCCGCCCGGCAAGGGCGGCGGCTTCGTGGCGAAAGCGCATGCGCAGCGCGTGCGTTGCGTTGAAGCCGCTAGCGAATGGGAGCTGTTCGACGTGGACACCGTGCAGGACCTGGAGATGCTGCAGGCGCATATGAGGAAATGGCGAAATGCCGCCATGAGCGGCCAAAACCCGATCGGGTAGCCAAACGGACCATCAGGCGTGCCACGCGCATGCCGCAAAACCGCACAACACGACGGAGCAAGCCATCAGGCGCGCCAACACGCCGCCCGCTAAGCTGCACGACACCGCAGGACAGGGCTCACCCATCCGCAAAAGCCCCTGAAAGCCAAAAATGCCCGGCAGGTCACGCAGACCTACCGGGCATTCTCATCATATAGGCGTCGCGAAAGGCTATACGTCTGCGTCGCTTTGGGTGATTTCCTTATCCTTGGGGAGCACGATGTTCAAGATGATGGCCACAGCCGCCGCGGCAACGATGCCGGAGCCGCCGAAGATAAGGCTGACCATCTGGGGAGCGCCTGCCAGGACGGCCGGGTTGGCGCCGATGCCGTAACCCAGGCCCAAGGCCACCGACACGATGCTCAGGTTGCGCGGGGTCAAAGGCTCACGCGTGATCAGCTGAATGCCGCTGACCACGATGGAGGCGAACATGATGACGGCCGCGCCGCCCAAAACGGACTGCGGCATGATGGAGACCACCGCGCCCAGCTTCGGGCACAAACCGCACAATATCAGGAACACCGCGCCGCAGGCCAGGGCCTTGCGGTTGACCATCTTCGTCATGGTGACCAGGCCGACGTTCTGACTGAACGAGGTGTTCGGCAGCACGCCAAACAGGGCCGCTGCGGTGGAACCCATGCCGTCGCAGATCACGCCGCCGGAAAGCTCCTTGTCGGTGGCCTCGCGGTTCATGCCGCCCTGCGTGACGCCGGAGATGTCGCCGACGGTCTCGACGGCGGTGACCACGAACATCACGAGCACGGGGGCGATGGCGCGCATGTCGAACACGGGCGCCACGGGTAGCAGGTTGGGCACGGCGAACCACGCCGCCGCGGCCACCTTATCCCAGTTCAAAACCCACGCCTTCGTATATTCGACGCCGTTCGCGTCGACACCGGTGGTGGGCAGGACCATGCCCATGATGCCCGCCACGATATAGCCGACGATGATGCCGACCAGAATGGAGGATGCGCTCAAAAACCCGGTGGTCGCGTGCTTGACCGCCAAAATGACCACCAGCACGATAAGCGCCAGGCACAGGTTCTCAAACGAGCCGAAGTCCTTGGCGGAGGTACCGCCGCCGAAGGTGTTCACGCCGACGCTGATCAGGCTCAAGCCGATGGAGAGCACCACCGTGCCCGTGACCACGGCCGGGAAGAACCGGCGCAGGGGCTTGAGGAAAAAGCCCAGCACGGCCTCGAACAGGCCGCCGATGATCGACGCGCCCATGATGGCGCCGTAGGCCACCAAGCCGCCGCCCATGGATGCCGCCACGGAGTTGAACACGCCGATGAAGCCCGAGGACGTGCCCATGATGATGGGCACCCTGCCGCCGATCGGTCCGATGCCGAACAGCTGCACCAAGGTGACCACGCCGGCGATCCACATGGCGTTTTGCAGCAGCGCCAGCTGCACGTCGGCGAACTCCGCGCCCGCCAGGCCGCACGCACCCGTGACGATCAAAAGCGGCGTCAAGTTGCCCACGAACATTGCCAGCACGTGCTGCAGGCCCAGCGGAATTGCCTGCGCCAGCGACATGTCGCCCTCGAACGAGAAAACGCCGAGCGACCTTGCGTTACCGGAGGTTTCCTCCGAACCGGCAGCCGAGCTGTCCTTCTCCTGAACCTGCTCTACCGCCTCCGGTTTCTCATCTACCATGCACATCCCCCTTCTAAAGGACGGAAACTTCAAAAAAATAGCACCCTGGCGCATCTTTTTGAAGAAGGCATGAAGAAATTTACACGTACGTGACATTTTCAGGCACGCCCATGGCGACCCTGAACGCAAAGCGGCCGCCCCGGTTACGGGACGACCGCAAACATCATGAATAGCAGCCTTGGTCGCAGAAGCGAGGGCACGCGCCCGGCCCCTTCGCCGCGCCGCCCTTACAGCATGTGAGCACGCAGCTCCTCGCCGCTTACGGGCGAGAGGTAGGCGGGCGCGATGTCGAAGACGGTCTTGCAGCCGGTTGCGCCCTCAGTTGCCAGGCGCGCGACGGCGCGGGCGTAGGACACCAGCACGCAAGCGGTGAACTCGGGGTTGGAGCCCAGGTCGAGCGAGTACTCGATGCGGCAATCGTTGCCGCCGGCCGTGGTGCCCGTACGGATGACGAACCCGCCGTGCGGCAGCCCTGCGTGGTCGCAATCAAGCTCTTCCTGGCTAATGAAGTTCACCGTGACGTCGTATTCGTCGAAGTAGTTCGGCATCTCGACGATCTGCTTCTCCACCGCCTGGGCATCTGCGCCCTCCTCGAGCACCACCCAGCACTCGCGGGTGTGCTTCTGACGCGTGGTCAGCTGCGGGTTGCCGCCGGCGCGCACCGCCTCGAGCGCGGCGGGCACGGGGATGGTGTACTGGCGCGCATCGGCCACGCCGGGGATGCGGCGCAGCGCGTCGGAGTGTCCCTGGGAAACGCCGCGGCCCCAGAAGGTGTAGTCCGCACCCTGCGGCAGGATGCAGTTGGCGTACAGGCGGTTCAGCGAGAACAGGCCCGGATCCCAACCGCAGGAGATGAGCGCGCAGGTGCCGGCGTTGCAGGCCGCCGCGTCGACGTTCGCGAAGTGCGCGGGGATGTTGGCATGCGTGTCGAACGAGTCCACCACGTTGTACAGCGCCGCGTACTTCGGCGTCTGCTCGGGCAGGTCGGTGGCGCTGCCGCCGCACAGGATGAGCACGTCGATGTCCTCGTCGCCGGTCTCAAGATCGGCCACGGAACGAACGGGCACGCCCTCGGTGGCGATGCTCACGCTTGCGGGGTCGCGACGCGTGTACACCGCCGCCAGCTCCATGTCGTCGTTCTGGCGAATAGCCAGCTCAACGCCACGTCCCAGGTTTCCGTATCCCAAAATGCCGATGCGAGTCATTTCGCTTCCTTTCCCAATGCGGCGGCACGGGGCCGCGTTAGAGCTTCAAAAACGCTTCCATGATACGCGTATCGCGCGCCGAACCCGCAAGCGCCGCGCAATTTCCGCATACCAAGCGTATAGGGAAACGACAGCAAAGCCGCTCGCGACACGACAGCAAGCCCGCGCGCGGCACGACGGCGAAGCCCGCTCGCAGCGCAACGGCGATACCCCGCGCAACACCGCAGCCGATCCCCGCGCAACACCGCCGCGGCGCGTTCGCCACGTGAACCGATCCGGCGATATCCTACCGGGTCCCTTCCCTTCCTGCTAGAATACGGCCCATGAAACTTCAACAGCTCAGATACGTTATCCAGGTCGCCGAATCCGGGTCGCTCACCGCGGCGGCGGAGAAGCTCTTCGTCGCGCAGCCCAGCCTTTCCAAGGCGGTCTCGGAGCTTGAACGCGAGATGGACATCACCATCTTCACGCGCTCGCGCACCGGCGTCGTCCCCACCGAGGAGGGCATGCGCTTCCTCTCGCGCGCCCGCCAGGTCATCGAGCAGGCCGACCTTCTGGAAGGCGAATACAAGGGCACCGACCGCATCCGCCGCGTGTTCGGCATCTCCACCCAGCATTACGCCTTCGTGGTGAACGCGTTCGTCTCGCTCGTGCGTGAATACGACCGCAGCCGCTACGAGTTCTCGCTACGCGAGACATCCACGGCCGGCATCATCGACGACGTGCGGGTGCAGCGCAGCGAGCTGGGCGTGTTGTACCGCTGCGACTTCAACGAAAGCGTCATCTCGAACGTGGTGAAGTCGGCCAACCTGCACTTCGTGCCGCTGTTCCGCGCGAAGCCGCACGTGTTCGTCAGCCGCAACAGCCCGCTGGCGCGCCTTGAGCGCGCAACCCTTGCCGACCTGGCGCCCTACCCGCGCCTGAGCTACGACCAGGGTATCCGCAACTCGCTGTACTACGCCGAGGAGCTGCACATCGCCGAAGCGGTGGACAAGAGCATCGTGGTGACCGACCGCGCGACGCTGTTCAACCTGATCATCGGCCTTGACGGCTACACCATCTCAAGCGGCATCCTTTCCGAGGATCTCAACGGCAGCCAGATCGTGTCCATCCCGCTTGAAAGCCCCGAGCATATGGAGCTGGGATACGTCAAACGCGCCGACCGCCCGCTGTCCTCGGTGGCCGAGCGCTACCTGCAGCTGCTGCAGGAATACGTGAACGAATACCAGCGCGAAGCCGGCGAATAAAAGCGCCCGCCCTCGCGCGAGCCTTTCGACGCGCGGCGCAAGCACGAAACGGCGCGGATGTCGGCGGGCGGCGCGCCACAGGGCATGAAGCGCCTCGCCCGCCGGCACCCGACACCGCGCGCCGCCCGCGCGGCGCCCCCCGCACATCCATTCCTTTTAGCTATGTATATCCCTACCAAACCGATAGTTTTCTATCACACAGGCCTGTGGCATCCTTTCCCTCGCAACACAAGCGATGAAAGGACGCACCCATGGCCATCACCAACCCTCCCTACGCATATGACATCGTCGGCAGCTTCCTGCGCCCCGAGGCGCTCAAGCAGGCGCGCGCCGATTTCGCCGCCGGCACCATCACGCGCGAGCAGCTGACCGCCGCCGAGGACGCCGCCATCGCAAACCTGGTGGAGAAGGAGAAGCAAGCAGGCCTCAAGGCCGTCACCGACGGCGAGTTTCGCCGCGCCATGTGGCACCTCGACTTCCTGGAGGGCCTGCAAAACGTCGAGCACGTCGACGCCGAAACGTGGTCGGTCGAGTTCAAGGGCCCCAAGCCCAAGGGCGCTCAGCTGGTGTTCCGCGACAAGATCGCCTTCGGCGACCACCCGTTCCTGGCCCATTTCGCCAAGCTGCGCGACATCGCCGGCGACTATCCCGTGAAGCTGACCATCCCCGCGCCCTCCATGCTGCACCTCATCCCCTGCGTGCGCGGCAAGGCCACGTACCGCCCCATCGAGCGCTATGCCGACGAGTCGGTGCTCTTCGACGACATCGTGGAGGTGTACCGCGACGCCGTGCGCGCCTTCTACGACCTGGGCTGCCGCTACCTGCAGTTCGACGACACCAGCTGGGGCGAGTTCTGCGATCCGGCCAAGCGCGAGGCGTACGCCGCCGAGGGCATCGACGTCGACCAGGTGGCGAAGAGCTACGTGGACGCGATCAACCGCATCCTTGAGGCAAAGCCCGCCGACATGACCATCACCACGCACATCTGCCGCGGCAACTTCCGCTCCACGTGGTTCTCTTCGGGCGGCTACGAGCCGGTGGCCGAGGTGCTGTTCGGCGGCGCGAACTACGACGGCTTCTTTCTGGAGTACGACTCCGACCGCTCCGGCGATTTCGCCCCGCTTGCGCACATCCGCGACCAGAAAGTGGTATTGGGCCTGGTCACGTCCAAGTTCCCCGAGCTGGAGAACGAGGACGACGTGATCGCGCGCATCCACGAGGCGGCGCAATACGTGTCGCTCGAGCAGCTGCGCCTGTCCACGCAGTGCGGTTTCTCCTCCACCGAGGAGGGCAACGTGCTCACCGAGGATGACCAATGGGCCAAGATCGCGCTGGTGCGCCGCATCGCCGAGCGCGTCTGGGGCGAATAAGCCGCCAGCGTTCGCAACCTAAACCCGATGGATCGGGCCCGGACAACGGTTCCGGGCCCGATCTGCTTTGACGTGCGATGGTGCCTGAAGAGACGCTGACTCTGGAAATGGCAACGCCCTGACTTTTATGCACCTGCGCAACGGCCTAATCGAAGCAACCCCATGGTAGAATCGCTGTTGATTCATATCAGCTTCCCCACATCGCAAAGGCTTGGGATGAACAAGCATACCGCCAGCAAAAGCAGCCGGATCTCGCGCGTCCTCATGACGGCGCTCACCGTCGTGCTCATCTTCCTATTCTTCGACATCATGTCGCTGGTGGCCGACATCCAAGGCACCGCGCGCGTGGTGAACTACGCCGGCTTGGTGCGCGGCACCACGCAGCGCATCGTGAAGATGGAGGATGCGGGGCTAGCGCAGGACAAGATGATCGAAGCCGTGGAATCCTACATCGACGGCCTGCGCTACGGAAGCGATGACCTGGACCTGGTGCGCCTTGACGACGACGCATACCAGGCGAAGATGACCGAACTAGCCGACCGTTTCGCCGACCTTTGCACCGAAATCGAGCTCGTGCGCGAAACCGGCTACCAAGACACCGACATCATCGCGAAAAGCGAGGACTTCTTCGAACTCTGCGACGAAGCCACCGGACTGGCGGAGGAATACTCACAGGAAAAGGCCACTGCGCTCGACCACCTGGAGAGCATCGTCATAGCCGATATCGCGGGCCTTCTGGCGCTGTTCGCCATCGAACTCGCCCGCGCCCTGCGCACCGCGGCCTTGAACAGGCAGCTGCAACGCAAGGTGTACCTCGACGAGGCGACAGGGCTTCCCAACAAGAACAAATGCGAGGAGATCTTGTCGCAAGCCGAGCCCATCGGCCCCGAAAACCCCTTGGCCGTGTTCGTGTTCGACCTGAACAACCTGCGCATCATCAACAACAACCTCGGGCATGAGAAGGGCGACGAATACATCCGCTCTTTCGCGCTGCAGCTGGCGAAGGCGCAAAGCCCCCTGTGCTTCACCGGCCGCTATGGCGGCGACGAGTTCCTGGCGGTGCTGCGCGATGCCGACGCCGCACAGGCAGCGGCGCTGCTCGACCAGCTCAAACGCAACGCCGACGAGTATTCTCAGGCCCATCCCGATATGCCCATCAGCTATGCCGCCGGCTATGCGCTGTCCAGCGAATTCGAATCCCCCACCATGCGCGAGCTGTTCCGCCAGGCCGACAAGAACATGTACATAGACAAGAACAACGCGAAGATGGCCGAGGCGGCGGCGCGTCAGCGGCAAAACGAGCGCATCCTGAAGCAGGTTTCCAGCCTTGGCTTCCATTTCTCCAACTGCATCTATTGCGATGCCGAGCTTGATCAGTATCGCATCCTGCGTGCATCGTCGAACACGTTCTTGGCCGAAAACGGCAACTACTCGGGCGCCGTCGAGCAATTCGCAAGCACGTTGGCCGACGTCGAGCAACGTCCCACCGTGCGACGAGCACTGCAGCTGGAAACGCTGTGCGAACGCCTCACCCCGCAAAGCGATCCTCTCGAATTGGTGTTGCAAGGCCCCAAGTGGCGTGGGCGCATCACCATGCTGTACCTTGATGGTACCGAAGAAGGCGCGCTCCACCATTTCGTGATCGCCCTCGAGCCGTTCTCCGACGGCACCGCAAGCGAGAAGCAGCAGCTCTCCCGCTACTACGACCAGCTCAGACAATCCATCCTTGAGAACAGCAGCGGCTACGTGGACGCGCTGCTTGATTCGGCGCAGGCGGCATATTCGGTCGATCTGACCAACGACCGCCTTGAGCAGGTGTTCTTCGAGCTCGATTGGACCTTGGCCGAACAGGATCTGCATCTTCCCTGCTCTTATACGGCCTTTTGCCGCAAGCATGCAGAGTCCGTTACCGCGCCCACGCTGGAAAGCTATCGCCTCGCAGACTCCTCGGAAAAGCTGCTTGCGCGCTTCAAAGGCGGCGCGAACGAAATGACCATCGAATTCTGCGAGACGGGCGCCGACGACGAACTGCAATGGCTGCAAAAGGTCGTGCTCATGTCGCAAGACTCGCTATACCGCGCCGACACGCAAGACGAGGTCCCCATCGTGCGCGGCATCGTGCTGATCAAGAACACCTCGGCGTTCCACGAGCAGGAACAGGCGGAGAAACGCCGCCTTGAGCAGGCATTGCAGACCGCCGATTTCGAAAGCAAGGCGAAAACCGAGCTCATGAACCGCATGAGCCACGACTTCCGTACGCCCATCAACGGGATCTTGGGCATGCTCGACATCATCGGCGCAAGCGACGGCGACCCCGCGAAAACCCGCCAATGCCTGGACAAGATCCAGATATCGGCGAACCACCTTCTCAACCTGGTCAACGACGTGCTCGACATGAACAAGCTGAGCTCCGGACAAGCGGTGCTCGAGCAGGACGAGTTCGACCTTCTGGCGCTTACCGATGAGACGGAATCACTCGTTTCCGCCCAAATGATGGAAAGCGGCATCTCCCACGAACAGCACCTCAAGGACGTGAAGCATACCCGGCTTATCGGCAGCGACCTGCGGCTGCGCCAGATCATACTCAACCTGCTCAGCAACGCCATCAAATACAACAAACCCGGCGGGCGGGTGGATACCTACATCACCGAGCTGTCGCGCAACGGCGATACGGCGCTGCTCGAGTTCAAGATCGCCGACTCCGGCATCGGCATGAGCGAGGAATTCGTGTCCGAGCACCTGTTCAAACCGTTCACGCAGGAGCAGAACGGCGCGCGCACCCGCTATCAGGGTACCGGCTTGGGCATGTCCATCGTGAAAACGCTCATCGACGCCATGGGCGGGACCATCAACGTGCAAAGCGCGCCCGATGTCGGGACGGAGATAACCTTCACGCTGCCGTTCAAGATAAACGATAGCGTAGCGACGCGCCCCGAACGCGCGCAGGCCACCCCGCAAGCCAGGGCCTCCCTTTCCGGCAAACGCGTGCTGCTAGTCGAGGACAACGACCTGAACATGGAGATCGCCGAGTTCTACCTAGACACCGCCGGGGCGGCCGTGGTCAAGGCGTGGAACGGCAAGGATGCCGTCCGGATATTCGCCAACTCGAAGCCGGGCACGATTTCGCTGATCTTGATGGACCTGATGATGCCCGTCATGGACGGCTACGAGGCCACCCGCGCCATACGCGCGCTCGACCACCCCGATGCATCCACCGTGCCCATCGTCGCCATGACGGCCAACGCCTTCGACGAGGATCGCAAGAAGTCGAAAGCCGCCGGAATGAACGCGCACCTGGCGAAACCGCTGGATATGCAGGCGCTGCTCACCGCAGCCGGGCGTTTCTGCAGATAGGCCGCAAAACGGCGCCGCCTACCCCGCCAACACGCTCTGCCAGTCGATGGGTCGTTCGCCCGCTTCCTCCAATATGCGATTGACCTGGGAATACGGGCGTGACCCGATGAACGCTGGCAGCGTAGCCGTGGCACGGTTGGCTGAAAGCGGCGAAGGGTGCGTGCTCCTGAGCACATGCTTGTTGGCAAGCGATGCCACCGCAGGGCCCGCTTCCGCAGCCTTCCAAGCCCCTTCCACCAAGTCGATGGCGTGCTTGCCCCAGGTCAGGAACACCACCGGCTGCGGCACCTCCAGGCAACGGCGCACCACGTGGTCGGTGAGCACCCGCCAGCCAAGCTTGGCATGCGATGCCGCCGCATGCTCGCGCACCGTGAGCGTGGTGTTGAGCAGCAGCACGCCCTGCGCGGCCCACGAGGTCAAATCCCCGCGCTCGGGCACGGGGCATCCCAGGTCGGCAGCCATTTCTTTGTACATGTTGCGAAGGCTGGGGGGCAGCTTGCAGCCCGCGGGCACGGAAAACGACAGCCCCATGGCCTGCCCCGGCCCGTGGTACGGGTCTTGGCCCAAGATGACCACCCGCACGTCCTCAGGCGCGGTGAACGCAAGCGCGTTGAGGATGTCGTCTTGCGGAGGGTAAATGGTCTGATCATCTCGCATGGCTTCCACCTGCGACAACAGCGCCTGCGTGGTTTCGCGAACTTGCACAGGCGCGGCATCAAGCCACGCATTCACGTTCTCGTTCGAGCCCATAGGGCCTCCTTCTTATAGAGGGAAACACCGGCAAGCGGCGTTTTTCCGATTGCGCATCGATAATGCAAGCAGGGAGCGACGCCAAAGTGACGTGCGCCCTTAACCGCCGAGTACCGCAGGCCCGGCAAGCCAAACGCCTCCGCACCCGCGATTCCGAAGCTTGTTCGTGCTCAGCAACGATAGCCTATGTTACCCAGCGCATCTCGCCCACCTCGCTTCGCCATTCGATTATCATCTATCGAACGCTTTACCGACGGCCGTCCGGCGCTGCCTGCGCCCGACGGCCGAATGATATCAAGGAGATCGCATGGGTTTAGGAATCGCAAAACATGAGCTGAGGATGCTGGCGCTGTTGCTGTCGGGCGCATTCCTGACCGTGCTTAACGCCACGCTGCTCACGCCGGCGCTGCCCGCCATCATGGACGACCTTGCCATCGGTCCCACCACCGCCCAGTGGCTGACCTCGGGATATACGCTCACCGAAGCCGTGGTCATCCCGCTTGCGGCCTACCTGATGGGCCGCTTCACCACGCGTCGCCTGTTCATCGGCGGCATGACGTTGTTCAGCTGCGGAAGCCTGCTCGCTGCGCTGGCGCCGGCGTTTCCCGCGCTGTTCGCGGGCCGCATCATGCAGGCTTGCGCCACCGGCTTCATCATGCCCATGGTGTTCAGCGTCGTGCTGCTGGTCATCCCGCGCGAAAGGCGTGGCTCGGCCATCGGCGTGGTCAGCCTTATCGTGGGGTTCGCGCCCACCATCGGCCCGTCGCTTTCCGGCGTGCTCGTCGACACGGTGGGCTGGCGCGCCATCTTCGCCATCGTCACCGCGCTTTCGGCGGGCATCATCGCCTTCGCCGCAAAGGACTTGCAGCCCTACGGAAACCTGAGCCGTTCGAAGTTCGATGCGCCCTCCGTGGTGCTGTCCACGTTCGGCCTGGTCGGCCTGCTGTACGGGCTTTCCTCCTTCAGCTCCTCGAGCAACCTTGCGGCCACGGCGGCGCTGACCGCGGCAGGCCTGGTGCTCGTGGGGGCCTACGCTTGGCGTCAGCTGCACCTTGGCGAACCCATGCTGCGCCTAGACATCCTGAAAGTGCCGCAATACCGCATCACGATCATCATCGTCGCGCTTATTCAAACCGGCCTGATCGGCCTTCAAACCATCATGCCCCTCTACATCCAAGGCACGCTCGGCCTCAGCGCCGCCGTCAGCGGCATGGCCCTTTTGCCCGGAGCAGTCATCGGCGCATTCGCCGCGCTGCTTGCGGGCCGCATGTTCGACAAGCTCGGGGTGCGCCGCCCCACGCTCATAGGCACCGCCGTCTTCGCCGTAGGAGCAGCCTGCTTCCCGTTCCTGTGCGGCGATTCGCCCATCACGCTGGTGACGGCGGTGTACACCGTTTTGGCGGTGGGCATCCAATTCGCCTCAGCGCCCGTGAACACCTGGGCCATCAACGCGCTTCCCAACGACGCCGTCCAACATGCCCAATGCACCGGCAACACCATCAACCAGATCGCCGGCTCGTTCGGCACGGCCCTGCTGGTGTCCGTCTCCGCGGCAGCCTCGAACGCCTCGCAGGGAATCACCGGCGCACAGACCGCATTCGCCGGCTATCATGCGGCGTTTTGCGTCACGACGGCGCTCATGGCCTGCGCGACCGTCTTGACCGTGCTGTTGGTGCGCGACCGGAAGCGCCGCTGAGCGCTACTTCCCGCGGCGGTATTCCTTCACCCGTTTGCAGAATACGGCCAGCTCATCGGACGTCATCTCGTCGAGCCGCTCCAGATTCTCGGCGAAATGCGCGAGCGTACCCTCCTGGCGCTGCCGCAGCATGGCGTTGCAATAGCTGACCACCACGCCGGTGATGAGCGCGATGTAGAAGATGCTCACCACGCTGAGCAACACGGTGGCGATACGCGCCACCGGCCCCGCCGCCGTCACATCGCCGAATCCGATGGTGGAAACGGCCTGGAAGCTGAACCACATACCGTCGCCGAACGTATTGGCCACCGGGTCGGCAAGCCACACCGCCAGCGAGCACAGCAGGAACACGACGACGAACAGGCAGGTGATGGGGCCGAAACCCGCCTGACGCTCGATCTCCACGAGCATGCGCAGCCTACGCATGGCGCTCCCCTTCCCCGTCCGAAGAATCCGGGCCGGACGCGTATTCGGCGCCGTCGGGCGTGTCTTCCGCCTTTTGCGGGCTCAACGCCTGCGGCAGGGGGATGGCCGCGCCGATGGCGGCCGCGGCCAGCATCACGATCACGCCCTTGAGCGGGAAGCACATGACCAGCAGAAGCGCCGCCATGAGCGGCTGGCGCATGACCGCGCCCATAAGCGCCGAGGTGCACGCGGCAACGCAAAAGACCGCGTCGGCGCCGCTGATCTGGGCAAAGCCATAGCCAAGCGCGATACCCGAGAAGATGACCGGGAAGAAGTGGCCTCCGCGCCAGCCAAGGTTGATGCACGCGGGGGTGAGCGCCGCCTTCACGAAGCCCGTGGCTACCAACGCGCCCGCCGGGATGGCGGTCCAGCGCGCCATGAGCAGGGTAGACTGCGTTTCGCCGGCGAACATGGTGTAAGGAAGCGCCATACCGCAAAGCGCCAGGGCCAGGCCGGCCAGCAGCGCCTTGGCGACGGGCCTATCGCCCATGCGGCGCGCCAGCGCTCCAGTAGCGGCGCCCGAGGCATGGTAGACCCAACCGCACGCCGTGCCCGCAAGCGCCAGCGGCACCAACCACGCAAGCTCGCGCGGCCCCGCGTTGGCCGCCGTGAAACGCGGCAGACCGCCCCCGCCGCCGATCAGCTCGGCGAGCCCGAAAAACGCCCCAAGGGCGCCCACCACGGCGCACAGGTACACCGCCGCCTTGCCGGCGCGCGGCAGCTTGATATCCACCTCGTCTTCCGGCACGCGACCGTCGGCCGTGCCCGCAAGAGGCGCGGCGAAACCGTAGAGCGGGGCGGTGAACAAGGCTGTCAACGCCGCCTGCGTGCCGGCTACGGTCATGGCGCGGAAGTCGGCGCCGAAGCGGCGCATGCGGTCGCCCACCCACGTGCACAAACCGGCGATCACGCCGGTCAGGCCCGCCTCAGGGCCCACGCTGCCGCCGAACAGCAACGGCAGCAGCGCCGAGAGGGAGCGCTTGCCAAGGTGGTCGTAAGGGTAGCGCCCTTCGCCCTTCACCTTGCCCATGACCACGTTCAATTCCTCAGGGGCGAAGCCGACGTGCTTGTCGTACAGCCCGATGGCAAGGCCGCCGATCAGGCACACGATCAGCGGCCACGCGGCGAAGCCGAACGGTCCCGACGCCAGCGCCGGGACCTCCTGGCCCGCCGCGGCCCCGAGCATCTGCGGCAACTTCTCCCACAAAAGCCCCAGGCCGATATCCATGCAGAAGAAGAACGCCCACACGAACGCGCCGGCGATGGCGCCCGTGATCAGCACGCACAGCGCGAACAGCAGCCGGTTCGCCGGCTTGGCAAGCTTGCCCATGAGAACCCCTTGGCATCAAGCTGCGGGCTGGACGGGCGCGCAGCGTTGCGGATATGTCAGCCATATTGTAACCGTTGACCCGCCGGGCAAGCCAAGGACCCTCCCCCAACACGACAAGCCCAAGCCGCAAGGGGCATCTCAGCCGCCCTAGCCTTCGGCAACCTCAACCACGTCCGTGACCACCTCGAGCGGACATTGCGCCACCACGGCCTGGCCCCTGTCGCCCAAGTAGATCAGGGCCGAATCGCCTTCCTGCGGGGTCACACGGAAGGAGATGGTGTTGCCGGAAGGCGCGTCGGTGATGGCAATCTCTTCGCCGTTCGAGGTAGCGTTGCCCACCCAAGACTCGTAGGTGCCATCGGCTGCCCGCAACGCCAGGATACGTTGGGTCCCGTCGTCGGTGAGCGCGTAGTACACCGTCGCGCCATCATCGGTCTGGCCCACGTAAGCGTCGGTCACCTCCTGGATCACCTTGGTGACCGCCACGGGGTCCGCGCTCGTTGCCGCACCGGCATCGCCGCCCTGCTCGACCACGGCAGTCTCCTCCATCACCTTGCCGTTGTCGTCGTTCGAATCGCCGCTGCAACCGGCAAGCGCGCCGCCCGTTATGGCCAGCGTCGCCGCTATCGCAACCGCCGCCGATGCGCGCTTTGCGCCCTTGACGTGCTTCTCGTTCATATGCCGCTCCTATCGCGTCCGTTCGGGCCCTCTTGCCCGACGCCGCAGTATAGAAGCGCAGAAGGCCCGCAATCGCGCACGCCCGACATGCGTTTCCGCGCCATAACCGACCCGTTCACAGCACGCCGCCATCCCGTTGCCCTCCCGTTGGGAAAGGGGCGCGGCAGCAAAAAACCGCCTTCCGTCCCTGGTTGCCCAAAGACGGAAGGCGGTTCGAAAATCGATCCAGTCCGAAACCCCGAAAGCGCCGGCAAGCAGCGGGCGCCGCTTACGCCAGCATCATGAACAGCTTCGCCAACACGAAGCCGATAAGGCCGCATGCAGGGAACGTGATCACCCATGCCAGCAGCATGTTCTTAGCGATACTCCAGTTCACGCGCTTGATGGAACGGCTGGCGCCCACGCCCATGATGGCCGAGGTGTTGCAGTGGCCCGTGGACACCGGCATGCCGGTGAGGCTTGCGAACAGCAGCGTGAACACCGTGGAGAAGTTGGCCGCAACGCCCTGGTACTTCTCCAACTTCACCATGTCCATGCCCACGGACTTGATGATGCGCTTGCCGCCCACCACCGTGCCGGCCGAGATGGCCAGCGAGCACGTGATCATGACCCACATGGGGAAGCCGCCCGCATCGGGCGTGGAGCTGCCGAAGGAAAGCGCGATGCCCAGCATGGCAATGGACATGAACTTCTGGCCGTCCTGCGCGCCGTGCAGAAACGACAGCGCCACCGCGCACAGGTCCTGGATGGCGGTGAAGGCGATGTTGGCCGCCTGGCGGTTGGCCATCTCGAACACGCGCTCGATGATCTTCGTGAACACCCAGCCCAGCGCAAAGCCCGCCAGCAGGGAGAACACCATGCCATAGATGACTTTCACCCACTCGGAGGGCACGACGCCCGCCCAGCCGTTCATAGCCACCGCGCCGCCGGTGATGCCGGCGATAAGGGAGTGCGATTTCGAACAGGGGATACCGAAGAACCAGCAGAAGACGCCCCAACCTATGGCGCCTATCATGGCCGCCACCAGGGCAAGCAAGGCGGCGTCGGTATTTCCCGAGAAGTCGACCATGCCGAACATGGTCTTCGCCACCGCCGTGGAGATGAACGTCATGCCCACCAAGCCGACGAAATTGAACACCGCCGCCAGGCCGATGGCCGTGTTCGGTTTAAGGCAACGCGTGGAGACCACCGTCGCGATGGCGTTCGGCGCGTCAGTCGCACCGGACACCGCGGTAACGCCGATGATGAGCACCAAAATGACGAACAGGATAGGCTGAGCCATAGCCTGTGCGAGAAAGTCAGCAAACGTAAGCGCCATGCAATTCCCCATACTCCGTAAGAGCTGCGTCAATTTTTTGACGTACGCCTAACAATACTACATTCGGCCATGCGAGCGCTATGCCTTAGCCCCGGCTTCTTCCATCAACTTTTTCGCGCCACACCGCACCCGCACACGCGCCGCCCCGAAACGCAACGGTCGGGGCCCTGCCATGCAGCAGCGCCCCGACCGCGAAATCCGACAAGCGCCCGGACCGGCGTTAGCGCCCGCCCTCGGCGATCTGGCCGTCCCGATACGCTTCCAGCAGCTGCTCGAGATCCTCGACGCGGCGACGGATGTCGGCGCCGTCGTCGGTATCGGCCACCAGCGTGCGGTGCTCGACGCGCTCGACCACGCGACGGCTCGAGTGGATGTCGAGCTCCTCGACCACCGCCGCCTCCGCGGACTTCAGCGGCTCGTGCGCGGCCAGGATGAACTCGTAGGAATTGTCGATGAGCGTATAACCGGCAATGCCCGTGGTGGGCTGGTAGGCCCTCGAGAACCCGCCGTCGATCATGAACACGCGCCCGCCGCATTTCACGGGGTCCTCGCCGTCCTTGACCTTCACCGGCACGTGACCGCACACGATATGCGACGTCTCCGGGTCCATGCCGAAGTCCTCAAAGATGCCCGCGATCACGCGCTCGTCCTCGATAAGCGTGTAGAACGGGTTCTTCACCTCCTTGCGCGCGGCCTTGTCGGCGATGAGGTACAGCTCGAAGGTGGCCATCTTGCTCTTCGCGAACAGCGGGCTTCCCTCGCCCAGCCACAGGTACCACAAAAGGTCGCGACCGCGGCGGCTCTCCTCGGCGTCATGGCTGAAGAACGCGGCGCGCACGTAGCGCTCCATCACGTCGTAGAGCGCGCGGCCCTTGTAGCGGTGCCCGAACACGTCCACTTCCTTCAGGCTGCCGTCGGCGTTGAGCGGCACGCAGGCATGGAACATAAGGTTGCCGTTGCGGATCTTGTACAGGCTGCCCACTTCCAGGAAGAAGCGCATGTGGCGCTGCAGTTTCTCGCATCCGGTGAACGCGGCCTCCAGGCGGCACATCACCTCTTCCTCGGCCGGTGTGAGCGCGAAGGGGTTTTGCGGGTCAACCGTAGGGAACGCGCGATCGGTCAGCGGGTATTCCGCGCCGTCGACCACCACGGTACCCGCATCGTAATCGATCTTGTCCAGCAGCTTGCGGCTTTCCAGCCCGAACTCGGGATACTCATCGATCAGCGCCGCCTCCACCTTGAACTGGATGATGGCCATGGCCTTCTGGATCTTCACGTTCATCTCAAGCTCGGACGGCGGCAGGTCGGGGTTGCCCTTCAGGCCGAAGCCCACGCACGGGTCGTCGCGGTACGCGTCAAGGGCGAAGCTTGCCAGCGGCAGGATGTTGATGCCGTAAGCATCTTCCAAAATGGAAAGGTTGCCGTAACGGGCGCAGTTGCGCACCACGTGCGCGATGCAGCCGCGCTGCCCAAGGGCCGCGCCCATCCACACGATGTCGTGGTTACCCCACTGGATGTCCACCTTGCGCTGCGCCTGCAGCGTCTCCATGATGACGTCGGGGTGTGGGCCGCGGTCGTAGATGTCGCCGATGATGTGCAGCTGACTGATGGCCAGGCGCTGGATAAGCTGCGCGAGCGCCTCGATCAACGCGATGCCGCGACCGGTGCGCACCGCCGCGTCGAGGATGCCGGCATAGTACGCTTCCTTGTCCACGCCGTGGTTGTCCTCGTTCATCAGCTCCTCGATGATGTAGGCGAACTCGGCAGGCAGCGCCTTGCGCACGCGGCTGGCCGTGTACTTGCGCGCGGCGCGCTTGCACACCGCCACCAGGCGCGGCACCACCGTGGCGTACCAGGCGCGCTCGTCTTCCACGCCCGCCAAGATCAGCTTCGCCTTCTCACGCGGGTAGTAGATGAGCGTGGCCAGCTCGCGCTTCTCGGCCTCGGACAGCTGATCGCCGAACGCCTCGTCCACCTTCAGGCGGATGGATCCCGACCCGTTGCGCAGGATGTGGCTGAACGCCTCGGATTCGCCGTGGATGTCGGAGCAGAAGAACTCCGTGCCCTTCGGGAG
The DNA here is from genome assembly GCF_934630535.1 of uncultured Senegalimassilia sp. Lineage (GTDB taxonomy): Bacteria > Actinomycetota > Coriobacteriia > Coriobacteriales > Eggerthellaceae > Senegalimassilia. The sequence continues at coordinate 263,621 of NZ_CAKTVU010000001.1, read as the reverse complement.
GTTCAGGATGGCGCTCAGGTTGATGATCTCGGCCGCCGCCAGCTCCTGCGTGGGGAAAGATCGGGCCAACAATTCCAAGTAGCGCTTCTGATCCGCTTCCATGAAAACCTCCTCAGGTCATCGCACATTGATGGCACGATGGTACCGCGCGCAGCCCTCCCCCGCGCACCCGCACCGGCAAACGGCACAACCCGAACGCAGGCGCACCCCGATCGACGGCCCCTGGCGCGGAGTTTTTCTTGTTCGCGCGGCCGACCGGCGAAGTGGATTGCTCGCGGGCGGTACAATAGGCGCTGCGAACCTACGGCGACCGCGTTGCCGTTACCTATATATAGCAAGGAGCAAGCATGGAACGCATTGCAAGTTTTTCCGTCGATCACCGCGTGCTCGAGCCCGGCGTGTACGTGTCGCGCCGCGACGCTGACGCCGCCACCGGCTGCACGACCACCACGTTCGACCTGCGCATGACCGCCCCCAACCGCGAGCCGGTCATGGACACCGCCGCCGTCCACGCCATCGAGCATCTCGGCGCCACCTTCCTGCGCAACGATGCCGAATGGTCTGCCCGCGTGATTTACTTCGGCCCCATGGGCTGCCGCACCGGCTTCTACCTGGTGGCCTTCGGCGAGCTTGAATCCGCCGACGTGGCCGACCTCGTGCGCCGCATGTTCGCCTTCATCCGCGATTTCGAGGGCGAGATCCCCGGCGCCAAGCCCGAGGAGTGCGGCAACTACCACGACAACGACCTCGTGCAGGCGAAGTGGTGGGCACGCCGCTACATGGCCAACACCCTCGAGGTGCTCGACGAGGCCCACACGCACTACCCCGCCCTGCTCGACTAAAAGCCCGTCCCTTCCCCGATCAGAAAGCAGCTTATGACTACGAGCTTCAACACCATGGGCATTATCGGCGCCATGGACGTGGAAATCGCGCTGTTGCGCGAGGAGATGGCGAAGGCCGGCGCAGTGAAGATCACGCGCCTCGCCGGCATGGAGTTCAACGTGGGCACCATCGGCAACGCCACCGTCATCGTGGTGCAGTGCGGCGTGGGCATGGCGAACGCCGCCACGTGCGCGCAAGTGCTCATCGACCGCTTCGGCGTGAGCGCGCTGCTCAACACCGGCATCGCCGGCTCGCTGGACGCATCCATCAACATCGGCGACATCGTGGTGGCCACCGACGCGGTCAATCACATCATGGATGTACGCAACCTGGGCTACGCCGCAGGTCAGACGCCTGGTCTGGACACGCTCGCGTTCCCCTGCAGCCCGGCGCTGTCGAAATCGGCCGTCGCCGCGGCGTCGGCGATAGGCGCCACCACGCACACCGGACGCGTGGCCTCGGGCGACCGCTTCGTGCGCGACGACTTCGAAAAGCAGCGCATCGTCGAAACGTTCGGCGCGAAGTGCTGTGAGATGGAAGGCGCGGCCATCGCGCAGGTCGCATGGGCCAACGGCGTGCCGTGCGCCATCGTGCGCGCCATCTCCGATAAGGCCGACGGATCCTCGTCCATCGATTACCCCACGTTCGAGGCGCAGGCGGCCCGCAACAGCGCCGCGCTCGTCATCGCCATGCTCGAACGCCAAGGCTAGTTAGCCTCACGGTCGGTGCCGCGCGACGCAAGCGCTCCTCACACCCGAACCTAAGCCGCAACCGGGCAACCACGCGGCGCTTCGGAAAACCCGAGTAGCGCGAACCCGCAGGTCCGGCCCCAACCCAGGCCCGCGACCCCAAATCCCCCTAGAACCCGACGATCGGACGCTTCCCCATGACCTTCGATGACAACATGCTTCCCACCATCGACGATCCCGCCGTCAGCTTGGTGCGCGACGAGCGCGGCCTGGCGCTGGTGGGCGAAGGCATGGAGCTGCGCTGCGATCTTGCGAGCATGCTGCCGCGCATCAAGCCCGGCAGGCTCTCCCACGAGCTGCTCGTCCGCGCCGCGCGCGTCAAAGGCATCGAGCAGCCCCGCGCCATCGACGCCACCGCCGGGTTCGGGGAGGACGCGCTGCTGCTGGCGGCGGCCGGCTTCCACGTGCAGCTCTTCGAGCACGATCCCGTCATCGCCGCACTGCTTGCCGACGGCCTAGCGCGTGCCGCTGCCGACCCGCAGCTCTCGCCCATCGTGGCGCGCATGCGCCTGACCAGCGGAGACAGCGTACAGGCGCTCACCGCACGCGCGTCCATGGACGTGGCCAAGCCCGACGTGGTCTACCTCGACCCGATGTTCCCCGCCCGGCAGAAAAGCGCGGCGGTCAAGAAGAAGTTCCAGCTGCTGCACCACCTGGAGGCGCCCTGCACTGACGAGGAGGGGTTGCTGCGCTCCGCCATAGCCTGCGGCCCGCGCAAGGTGGTCATCAAGCGCCCGGCGAAGGGCCCGTACCTGGCCGGCATCAAGCCCAGCTACTCCATCGACGGCAAGGCCGTGCGCTACGACTGCATCGTCCCCGCCAGCATGAAGCTGTAGAACGCCTAACCCTCCACCTTCGCATACAGCTTCATTGCGATCACGAACGCCTCGCCTATCGCGTCGAGCGACAGGCCGCGCGGCATCACGTACCCGATGTGCATGCGCTCGCCCGAGCGTATGGGCACCGCCGTGATGGCACCGCGCTGCAGAAACTCCGGATACACGCCGCTGGTCACGGTATAGGCGTCGGAGTGCAGCATGAAGCTGGTGGCGAAACCGCGGTCGCTGACCTTCACCGTTTTCGCCGAGGGCGCCCACAGCGGCTCCTCGGAGAACGCCGACGACTCGTAAGCCCCCTGTACGAACGACAACTGCGGATACGGGTACAAATCGTCAAGCGAAACGCTCTCCCGCCCCGCCAGCGGATGCCCGATGCGCAAAAACACGTGCGGCACCGCCTCGAACAGCTCATAGAACTCCAGCTTGTTGCGGTCGAGCACGCGCCCCACCGCCCCTTCGTTTGCGCGCGAAAGGTACATAACGCCCAAATCGCTGTCGCATCTTGCCACGTCGTCGATGATCTGCTGCGTCTGCGTCTCGTTGAGCACCAGATCGAATCTACCCGAACCCACCTGCTGCGCAACGTCCAAAAACGCACGCTCCACGAACGTGAAGTGATGCGAGGACACCGCAAAGCGCATGCCCTCGGGCTGGTTGCCGCCGTAGCGGCGCTCAAGGTTATCCATCTGCAGAACCACCTGCCGCGCCCGACCAAGGAACTCCATGCCCTCCTTCGTAGGCGTAGCGCCGGTGTTTCCGCGAGTGAACAGGGAAAACCCCAGTTCGCGCTCAACGACCGACACCGCCTCGGACAGGCTGGGCTGCGAAACCGACAGCACGCGCGACGCCGCCACCATCGACCCCGTCTCGGCGATCTTCAACATATAGCGCATCTGCTGCAGCGTGATCTTCATGCCAACCCTTCCGGCGAAAAGAAAGAAACCTTCGAAAGCCAAGTATACGTCACGCCCCGCACCAACCCCCAAACGCCCACATGCGCGAGAATGCATGCTGCAGCTTTGCTTCACATCTGGCTTACCCTCTCTTTACATGCGCGCTCGCACGAGGAAGTATACTGACGGAAAGGGGAAAGCCGCTACGCGAAGGGGCTTTCACGCGACGCCGGGGCCGCCGTTGCGTCGCGCAAACGCAAACGGAGGAGGACATCATGACCGCCATAACGCTTCTCATGGCGCTCGCGCTTATCGTGCTTGTTGGCGCGAGCATTGCCGCATGGGCTCGCAATGCCCGGAAAACCGGCGCGGACATGCCGGGCGCACTCGCATGCGCGGCCGTAGCCGTCGCAACTGCGGGCACGCTCGCCATCGCCCCGGCGATGCCGGCGTTCGCAGCGGACGAATCGCATCACGCAAACGACGACCACGCCTGGTCAGCCGACCAGGTCGCCGACGATGCGAGCGGCCTGCTGGGAGACGACATCGTCTGGTTCGGCCAAAGCAAGCTGTTCACGAAGACGGCCGCACCTAACGACATCCTTGCCGCAGGCCAGTCCATCGCCGTAAGCTCATGCAGCGTGTCGGGCAGCATCCGCGCAGCAGCCGAGGACATCGCCATCAGGGGCGCCGATGTGGCGCACAGCATCACCCTTGCCGCAAAAGACGCCACGGTGAGCGACACCACGGCGCAGGCGGTTGCCATCGCCGCCGGCGATGCGAGCTTCTCCGGCGAATGCGATGCGCTCTACATCTGCGCCGAGCACGCCGTCATCGACGGAACCGTCCACGGCGACGTCGTGGTCAACGCCGACTCCGTGCGACTGGGCCCGAACGCCCGCATCGAAGGTGCCCTACGCGGCTCCGCCGGCGATCAGCCCGAAATAGCCTCCGGCGCGCAGCACGGCGCCCTGGAGCTTTCCATCAACACGGAAGACGATAAGGCCGAGCCCGCATTCAACGCTGCCGGCACCCTGCTGGGAGTGGTCTACGGCGCCCTTGCGTGCCTGGTGACCGCGGCGGCAGCCGAGTGGCTGGCACGCAAGCACACCGCAAACGCCGCCAAGCTGGCGAAAACCCGCACCGGCTACCTGGTCGCCTCCGGGATCATCGGCGCCATCGCAGCACCCGTGGCGGTGATCATCCTATGCTGCCTGGTTATCACGCTGCCCATCGCCGGCGCCGCAACGTTCTCCCTGATCGCGCTCACCATCGTCTCGGGCGGCTTCACCGCCGCAGCGCTGGGCAAGCTGGTATTCAAGAACCTGGGGCGCTTCCCCGCGGCGCTTGCCATGGGCGCCATCCTGGGCGCGGCGTGCGCGCTGCCCTACATCGGCAAGCCGCTGGCGGCCGCCTGCTTCATGTTCGCCCTAGGCTACCTCATCCAGAACGCGTTCCTGGGATTGACGAACCGCAACGAGGGCGCGCCGACGCCGCAGGCGGGCAACCCCGTCTCGGCTGCAGCGGCGCCTGCACCCGCGCCGGCAGCGCCGGCGTCTGCAGCTGCTCCCCGGCAGCCCGACGCTCCGCAAAACGGCTCCGGCAATCCGCCGCAGGCGCCCACAGCATAACCTGCGCACCATGCAAAAGGGGCTCGACGCGATCCAACGCGTCGAGCCCCTTCGTCATAATCAACCGATTCTTGCAGTCAACCCGAACAAGCGCAACCCTAGGCAAGCCCCAGCCAGATGGCCATCTTCGGCGCATACCCCAGCACGAAGATCACCACGATCAGCGCCGGAATGCCGTACTTCAACCACAGGCGCGTCCAGCGCGGGAACTTCACGCCCTCGCCCTGATCGGCCTCTGCCAGGAAGCTCTCCCATCCCCAGCCGCGACGCGTGGTGCAGAACAGCACGAACGCCAGGCTGCCCAGCGGCAGCATATTGTTCGACACGATGAAGTCCTCGATGGACTGGATGTCGCCGATGGCCGGGATGGTGACACCCGACAGCACGTTGAAGCCCAGCGCGCACGGAAGGGACAGTACCAGCACCAGCACGGCGTTGAAGATGACGGCGCGGCTGCGCATCATTCCCCACTTGTCCATGGACCAGCTGATCAGGTTCTCGAACACGGCGATGACGGTGGACAGCGACGCGAACGCCATGAACACGAAGAACAGGCAGCCCCACACGTTGCCCAGCGGCATCTGCCCGAACACCACCGGCAGCGTCACGAACACCAGCGACGGGCCCTGATCAGGGGAAACACCATAGGCGAAACATGCCGGGAAGATGATCAGGCCCGCCAGGATGGCAACCACGGTGTTCAGCGCGGTGACGGAGACGGCCTCGCCGGTAAGGCTGCGCTGCCGTCCGATACGCGAGCCGAAGATCTCCATGGCCGCGATGCCGAGCGACAGGCTGAAGAACGCCTGGCCCATGGCCGCGTACACCGCGTCGCCGAACGTCGACCATCCGTCGGCGAACAGGCGCCCGAAGTCGGGCACCAGGTAAAACGCGATGCCCTCGGCGGCGCCGGGCAACGTGACGGCGCGGATGCACAGCGCGATCATCACCACGAACAGCGTGGCCATCATGACCTTCGTGACGCGCTCGACGCCCTTTTGCAGGCCCAAGCTGCACACCAAAAAACCGATGACGACCGCCACGACCATCCACCCGATCAGCCATGCGGGGTTCTCCAGCATGCCGTTGAAGGCCGCCCCGGCAAACGCCGCATCGGCGCCGTTGAACATGCCCGACGCCATCTGCGGCACGTACGACAGCATCCATCCGCACACGGTGGTATAGAACATCATCAAGATCATGCAGCCGATATAGCCCCACCACGAGAACCAATGCCACTTCCCGCTCGGCTGCAGCTTATCGAAGGCTTGCGCGGCCGAGCGCTGCGAGGCGCGGCCCACGGCGAACTCCATGACCATGACGGGCATGCCCAAGATCACCAGAAACACCAGGTACAGCAGCACGAACGCCGCTCCGCCGTACTCGCCGGTGATGTAGGGGAAGCGCCAAACGTTGCCCAATCCGATCGCGCATCCGGCGCTGATCAGGATGAAGCCGAGCCGCGACGCGAAGTGTTCGCGCGAAGCCGGCGCTTCCTTGCCCGACGCCGATGCGGGCGCCTGGGGTGTGTTTTCCGCCATATCCATTCCCTTTCCCAACGCAAAAGGACCGCCGCCCTGGGCAACCGCCCCATAACAAGCTGAAACATCGCGCCCGCGTGCGCAGGCGCAACGCCATATAGTACCACTATCGCCGCACCCCGCCGCCCACCCTCTTCTGGGTGGTTTTGCAGAATAACGCCCCTGTTTTCGCCATGGTTCCGGAGTTCTGGGCGGTTCGCATGGCCTCATCACCGCGAAAAGCCCCGAAAACCGCCCAGAGCCCAACCCCTTCGTGCACAATTCGCGCCACTACCGCCTTCCAAACCGCCCAGAACTTCGCGCCGGCGAAAACGGAATCCGCGGGCATTCTGCGCTGCAAGCCACAGCCCCGCCCGCGACTCCCTTATAATGTGCGCGTTACATAACATCCCAAGGAAAGACGCCCCGTGAGCACTACCGAACCTGCCGACACCGCCCTGCCCAACCACAACAACCAGAAGAAGATCGCGCTCATCAACGACTTCACCGGCTTCGGTCGATGTTCGGTGGCGGTGCAGCTTCCCGTCATCTCCCAGCTTGGCGTGCAATGCTGCGTGCTGCCCACCTCGGTGCTGTCCAACCACACGGGTTTCCCCAGCTACAGCTTCCAGGATTTCACGCCCTACATGCGCGAGCATATCCGCGAGTGGCGCAAGCTCGGCCTGAAGTTCCGCGGCATCTGCACGGGCTTCCTGGGATCGGCGGAGCAGATCGCGGTGGTCAGCGAGTTCATCGACGAGTTCGGCGGCCCCGACTGCATCGTGATGGTCGATCCCGTCATGGGCGACGAGGGCCACCCTTACGGCACCTACACGCCGGAGATGTGCGAACGCATGGCCGAGCTCACGGCGAAGGCCGACATCATCACCCCGAACCTCACCGAAGCGTGCATCCTGGCAGGCGTGCCCTTCAGCAAGGACATGACCTGTGAAGACGCCGCGCAAATCGCCCAGCAGCTATCGCAGACCGGCCCCGCGCGCGTGGTGGTCACCGGCGTGGAGTTCCAAGATCGCGTGGCCAACGTATGCTACGAGCAGGGCCGCGCACCCTTCACCATCCAGACCGCGCGCCTAGGCGGGCAGCGCTCCGGCACCGGCGACGTGTTCTCCGCCATCCTCATCGCCGACGCGGTCAACGGCGTGGCGCTCGACCAGTCGGTGGAGAAAGCGTCGCATTTCGTATGCACCTGCGTCGAGCGCGCCATCGAGATGGACCTGCCGCGCACCGACGGCCTGCCTATCGAGGAGGAGCTGCGCAACCTGCGCTAGCATCGCGCACCGCGCACCGGCCGCAGGCGCAAGCCTTGCAGCAAACGCACCACAAGGCGTACCCTGAACGTAAGCGGGAAGGCGAGCCGCACCCTTCGCCCCCCACCTCAAGCGAAAGAAGCTCATCATGGCGAAAACGAAAGCCGAGACCATCGTATATCCCGTGCACAACGGGCTCTACGTCAACCTGACGAACCGCTGCAGCTGCGCCTGCACCTTCTGCATCCGCCAAACCGCCGACGGTGTGGGCCAGGACGGCGAAGGCGGCGAGAACAACCTGTGGCTCGACCATGAGCCCTCCTTCGAGGAAGTCATGGCCGCGTTCGACGAACAGGACATGAGCCGCTACGAAGAGGTGGTCTTCTGCGGCTACGGCGAGCCCACCTGCGCCTTCGACACGCTCAAGCGCGTGGCCGCCGAGGTGAAGCGCCGCTACAACCTGCCCGTGCGCGTGAACACCAACGGCCAGGGCAGCCTGATCTGCGGCCGCGATATCGCGCCGGAGTTCGAGGGCATCGTGGACACGGTCTCCATCAGCCTGAACACCCCCAACGCCGACGAGTACGCCGCCATCGTGCGCAGCCGCTTCGGCGACGCGGCGTTCCCGGGCATGCTCGACTTCGCCCGTGAAGTGCGCAAATACGTGCCCAACGTCGTGATGACCACCGTTGAAACCACCATCAGCCACGAGGATGAAGCCGCTTGCCAACGCATCTGCGACGAGCTGGGCGTGCGCTACCGCATCCGCGCCTGGGTGAACTCGTAAGGCCTGGCACGTTCCAAACAACAACCCGAACAGCAAGAAGGCCCGCGGCACGAACCGCGGGCCTTCCTGGTTTCAGGCGATTGCACCAGCCTACTTCGCCGTCTCCAGATACGGGGAATTGCGGCTCTGCTCGATCTCGTACATGGTCTGCACGTTCTTCAGCTCGTAGTCGTTGAGCTGCGAGGAGGATATGGCATCGAACTCCTCGGGCGTGTACGTCTGCGTGTACCAGCGCTTCGTGGCGAAGTAATCGGTCAGGTCCTGGTTCTTGAAGCCACGGCCGTGGCGCGCGAATATCTCGTTGCGCGCAAGGTAGAGCTCCCACAGCGACATCTTCTCCAACTCGGAGCGCGAGTAGTACTTCGAAGCGCTGCCGGGCAGCACGTAATCCTGCGAGCTCACGCTGGTGTCATAGGAGGAGATGCTGGTCACGGGCACGTACGTATGCGAGATCTGCCCTGCGAACGGGCCCGAATCCGCGCAGCTCAGCAACACGGTGCGCGTGGCGGACGTGCTGCCGGGGCACGTGGAGGTGAACACCACGCGGCACATGGAGCGCTGATCGTCGTAGATAGACTGGTAGATCTGGCGAAGCGCCTGCGCCAAGTCGTCCGACGCCGCATCGTAGTACGTGCCGTTGCAGCTTGACGCCAGCGACTGCAGCGAGCTGCGATTCACATCGCCGCCCACGCCCACGATGTAAACGGGGATGCCCGTTTGCTGGGACAGCGTGATGACGTCGTTCAGGCTGTAGTGGCTGCTGTTCTCCTCGCCATCGGTGAACGCGATGACCACGCGCGAGCCCGACTTCAGGTTCGTGCGCTGCAGCGCCCAGTACAGCGCGTCGTAAAGCGCCGTCTCGCCGGTGGGCGAAACCGCGTCGATGGCGCTGTTGAGCAGCGCCGCGCTCGAGGTGAACGGCTGGCGGTTGTACACGTAATCGTTGAACGAGGTGATCTCTGCCACGTTGCCTTGGGTTTTCACCATCTCGTCGACGAACGAGCTTGCCGCCATCTTGGCGCTGTCCATCTTGCTGCGCGACCTCATGGAACCGCTCTGGTCGACCACCAGGTTAATGTTCATGGCATCGCCCACGGCAAGCGGGACCACCTGCTCCACCATCGCCTCATACTGCGAACCGGACGAATCGGTTTCCGTGACGGTGAACTGCGACGCGTCAAGGCCGCCAGGCGTGGAACCCGCCTGATCGGCTATCTTCGTATACAGGGTGACCTGCGGATACGCGGAATTGTCCACCTGCGACACGAACATGGTTAGCGGGCTTTTCGGCTCCGAGGACGTGGTTGCGGACTGGCTTGACGCCGCGGGCTGCTGCACCGTCGTCGTCGGCGTCTGATCGGTGCTCGAATCGGCATCTGAGGCGTCATCGCCGCCGGGCCACAGGAAATACAGCGCCACAGCTATTGCGACAATCGCCGCAACCACCCAAATGGTCGGGATATCGCCGATGGATTTCTTCGAAGAAGCGTTACCGGTTGCAGCAGCGCCCGAAGCGGACGCGTTGCCGCTGGTCGCCGAGCTTAGAGCCTTGCCGCACGATGAGCAGAACGCGTCACCGTCTTTGACCGAGGCTCCGCAATGGGGGCAGAACATGTCAGATCCCTTCCCTTCCAGTTAAGCGCCGCTTGGCGTCGTCGCCGAAAGCTAGCGCGCCGTACCGTCGTGCGTGCGTGCTTCCTGATAGTTCCTCAGATAGCCGGCGAATTCCTCGGACGTATCCGAATTCCCCGTTCGCCAGGCCTTGTGGTCGATGATAGCGCTTTCGAACCCGTAATAGGCGTCGATGCAGGCGATCAGGTCATCGAGCGCCTGAAGCTGGGCCTGCGGATAATCGCCGGAACCGCCCACGTGCACCATCTCGATGCCCACCGAGTACGAGTTCATGCCGTAATCTGCCATGGCCGAGCCGATGGGAACGGTGCCCAGCTTGTCGTCGCGCGACTCGTTCTCAACGCCGAACTGCGCGTTATGCCCCGTATCGCCGTATCCCGCATGATGCACGATGGCGTCGAGCGGCGCACATTGCGCCACGGAGCCGTCCTTGTTCACGATGAAGTGGGCGGCCACCAGGTTGCCGTTGCCCGCCCAGTAGCTCACCACCGATGCGGCATCGTTGTCGCCCTCGGTGTCATGGAGCACGATGTACTTCTGGCATTCGGCAGGCTTTTGCCCATGCACGAACTGCTCCTGCGACAAATCGGCGATGGAAAGCTTCGCACGCAGCTCCTCGACCGTTTGCGCCTGCTTCTGCTGCGCGGCCTCCCCTTCGGAAGGCTGCGCCAGCTCCTGGTCGGCAGAACCGTCGCGCGGCACGTCGGCCACGTTCTCGAACCGCTCCTGCTCCTGCGCTTCGGGCGCCTGCGGGCTATCGCCGCCCGAAGCGCAGCCGCACACGGCAGAGGCCGCCAGCGCGCACGCAAACGCCGCAACGCATATCTTGCATGCGATGACGCTTCCCTTCGCCATAGGTTCCCTCCTTGCCTTGGCGCAAACCGCGGCCGATTCCCTGCAAACCGCAACTTTTCATTCGGGTTCAAGATACGCTCGCCGCCATGCCCCGACAAGCCCCCTATCTGGCCAAACGCACGCGCAAGCGGCGAACGCCGCAAACCGCGGCACAACCGAACCCGACCCGCCGATGAACGCGCAGGGCCACAGGACGACCACAGGGCTGCGCTACAATATCAGCAACAACGCGGCAACGCGCTTCACCGCACCGCCGCATCCGCCCCAAACGCAAAGGAGCCTCCCATGATCGTCACCTCTGCAGACGTGGTACCCGGTCAAAACGTCCAAGTCCTCGGGTTGGTACGCGGCAACATCGTCACCTCGCGCCATATCGGCCGCGACATGATGGCCGGCATGAAAGAGCTGGTAGGCGGCGAGATCAAGTCGTACACCGAGATGACCGACCAGGCCCGCACCGTGGCGGAGAGCCGCATGATCGCCGAGGCCGAGCGCATCGGCGCGGACGCCGTGGTGGCCATGCGCTTCTCCAGCGGCTCCATCAACCCCGGCACCATCGAGATGCTGGCATACGGCACCGCCGTGAAGTTCGTGTAACCGCTGCCCGCAGCACCATATCGGAGCCCGTTCGCGGCGCTCCGCCAACCCACCTTATCCCGACTGCCCGCCCAACCGGCGGGCAGCGCAGCATCTGGAAGGAACGCCCCATGTCAACGCCTGAATTCATCACCAACCTGCGCGCGAAGATCGGCAACGACCCGCTGTGGCTCACCGGCATCACCGCCTATGTGGAGGACGCCCAGGGCCGCATCCTGCTGGGCAAGCGCGCCGACACCGGGCAGTGGGCGCTCGTCTACGGCATCGTGGAGCCCGCCGAGGAGCCGGCCGACACCTGCGTGCGGGAGGCCCTTGAGGAAACAGGCGTCGACATCGAGCCCGTAAGCCTGGTCAGCGTGAAGTCATCGCCGTACATGGTCACCTACGCCAACGGCGATCAATGCCAGTACATGGACCTGCTGTTTCTCTGCCGACCCCGCGAAGGCGGCAACGCGCAGCCCCGCGTGGCCGACGACGAGAGCCTGGAAGTGGGCTGGTTTGCCCCGGACGCCCTTCCCCAACCGCTGGCGACGTCCACGCAATCGCGCCTTGAGCTGGTGCAACGCTTCAAGCAAAACGCCGCCCAAGGCAACCCCGCCTGCCTGTTCGCCTGCACCCTCGGCTAAACGGGCACGCCCGCCCAGAACTTCTCCCGTCCATTTCGCTTTCTGCAGAATTCCTCGAAATCGCGCGGTCGGCCCCGTGCGGGATGCGTTGGGCTTTACCATCTCCTTACCTTCTCTTTACATTCGAAGGCCAGATGGGAGTTTTCATGCACAACCGCACCGCCGCGCACGCCTCCGCCATAGCCGCAGGCGTGTTCCTTGCGCTGTTCGCCGCGCTCACGGTTTCGCTCGTGTTCGTAGACCGCCAGCCTATCGCCGGCGATGGCAGCTTGGTGGGCCTTGCCACCTTCAACCTAGACGCGCGCGCCATCCTCGGACAGAGCGACCTTATGGAGAAGCTGTCCAACGCGTTGCTCATCGTGCCGGCCGCCGGCGCGCTCATGCTCGCCATAGTCGGCTGCAAACAGCTGATCCGCTTCCGAAGCCGCGGCGGGGTCGACCGCGACCTTTGGCTGCTGCTGGGAACCTACGGCGCCATGCTGGTGCTATACGTGCTGTTCAACTGCATCTCGCCCAACAACCGCCCCATCCTGGAAGACGGCGTTTGCGAGCCGTCGTTCCCCTCGTCGCACACGCTGCTTGCCGTCACCATGTGCGGTACGGCCATGATCCAGGCCGTGCATCGCATCCGCCAAGGGGGTTTGCGCACCGCGGCCCTGATCATCTGCGCGGCTGCCATGGTGGGCATCGTTGCCGCACGCGCCATGGCCGGCGTTCACTGGGCCACCGACATCCTCGGCGGCATCCTGCTCGGCGCGGCCCTGGTGGCCATCTACCACGCCATAGCGTTCGCCAGCTACGGCAAAGCCTCGCGCGGAAAGCACGCAAGGCGCTAACCGCAAGCCCAAACGAACCCGCGCACACAGCAAAGGGGACCCGGCTGCCGACGATGGCAACCGGGTCCCCTTTTTCATACCGACGACCGATAAATCCCCGGCAACAACTAGCACGTGCGCCGAAAGCCCTACTCCCAGCCCTTCCACACATCGGGCTGATAGCCGACCGTGGCCTTCTTGCCGTTGCGGACGACCGGCTCGCACAGCACCTGCTGGTTGTCGAGCACCTTCTCGAACTTCTGATCAGCCGCCAGATACTGCAGCAAAGCCACGGTATCGGCGTCCTTGGCATCGGGGTTGATCAGCTTGTCAAGACCGCCGACGGCGTTGGTCACCGACTGCAGCTCACCTTTGCTCATGCCCTTTTCCTTCAGGTCGATGAGCTGGAAGCTGATGCGGCGCTCCTTGAAGTAGCGCTGGGCCTTCTTCGTATCGAAGCTTTTCTTCGTGCCGAAAATCTGGATGTTCACGCAAACGTCCCTTCAAATCCTAAAGCTGACCGTGCCCATGATACGCCTGCGCAAGGGCGCGGCCCATCTCGTCGGCGTCGGCCGCATCAAAACGATACGACACCGTCTGCGGCTGCCCCGGCGCATCGGCGCGGTCCTGCTCGACGCGCACGAACACGCACTCCACCTGGGCATATCCTTCCATCAGCACCGCATACGCATAGCACGTTGCCTGCAGCAGGTGCTTCTCGTGCAGCTGCTCGGCATCCTCGGCGGGCGAACCGCCGGTCTTGTAGTCCACCACCAGCGCGCTTCCTGCCGGCTGCTCGCGCGTGCCGGCGGCGGCGACGCATCCCAGAAGGTCGATCTCGCCCTCAAGGTAAGCCGCATCGCACGCGCCGCCCACCCGGACAAGGAACGGCGCCTCGGCCCGCACGCTTTCGCACGCGCCGGCGCGCGCCGCTATATCGCTGGCGAACCAACGATCGAGCGCCCCATCCAAGCGATCGCGCTGCTCGGCGGAAAGCCCGCACGAACGCTCCAACGCCTGCTGGCGCGCGGCATCCGGACGCTCAAGGGCGCAACCCGGCCGCCAAGCAAGCGCCGCAAGCTGCGCCAAGCGGTGAAACGCCGTTCCCAAGCTCGTAGCAGCATCGGCATCCCGCACGCCCAGGGAAGCGCCGGCGGCATCGTCGGCCGCATCTTCCACGGAGAAGTCGGCCAACCCGGCAGCGTCCTCGGCGATGGAGGAATAGCTGAACATGTTCGCCCGCGCGCCCGCATAGGGCCTGCCCCGCTCGGGCTCGTACGGCCCCACCACGGGAACGGCGATCATGCCCGCCGTGCCGCCGGCGGCCGAACCGTCCGCAGCACCGTTCGCCCGGCCCAGCAGCTTCTCAACGCTCTCCGGCGTCAGGTGCACGCATTCCACGCGCGCCGGACGCTGCCCGCCGAAGTCGAACATGCTCACGCCCGGCTCGAACACGCAGCCCTCGCCCACCAGCGCCGATTGCACATCGCCCCAGCAGCTCTTCGACAAGCCGGTGGCGTCGGCCTTCGACGACTTGCCGCGCATGGACACCACAAGGGCCTCCTTCGCGCGCGTGAGCGCAACATAGAGCAGGCGCCGCGACTCGGCCGCCTCGCCGCGCTCCTCGTGCAGCTTGATGGCCGCGCGCCTGTCGGCGGGAAGCTGGCTGCGCGAGACCATGGCGGCAAGCTCTTCGTCATCGAACTCGCAAAACGGCTGGTACGACCCGCTCTTGGACACCAGCGACGAGGTCTTCTCCTTCAAGCGCTCGAGCACGTGCCCGCCATCGAGCGACACGTAGGTGCGCCCCTCGATCGAGCAGCACTCCAGCGCCTGCGACCGCGCCGCATCGTCGCGCAGCTCGGCCACCGCAACGATGGGGAACTCAAGGCCTTTGCTGGCATGGACGGTCATGATGCGGACGAAATCGCCGCCTTCGGCCGACAGCGCGCCCGGCGCCTCCTTGGCAAGCTCCACGCGCAGCGCCAGCTCCTCGGCCACGCCCGCAGGCCCCACGCCGTCGGCAGCCTCGATATCGCGCGCCATGCGGATGGCCTTGTACACGTTCCCCGCACGCGCCAGCCCCTCGGGCCCGGCGGCCTCAAGGCGCGCAAGCCCCTCGGGCCCGGCGGCCTCAAGGCGCGCAAGCCACCCGGAGTCGGCCACGATGCCCTGCATGATGTCGGCAAGCGCCGCGTTTCCCACCTGCTCGGAGGCGCGGCGCATCAGGCTTGCGCACGCCGCAAGCGCCGGCGAGACCGCGCGCCCCGCCGCAACCTTGCGCTCGATATGGCGAAAGCCCTGGTCGAAGGCCCGTCTGCGGGGAATGCCGCGCTCCTCGTCCATGCCCGTGGACAGCTCCAGCAAATCATCGGCGGACAGGGCGAACAGCTCGCTCGAGAGCACCTCGAACAGCGCCGAGGTCCATTTTGGGTTCGCGACGGCCTGCGCCAGGCGCACCATGAGCGCCACTTCGGGAGCACGGTTGAAGATGGAGCCGCCGGCTACCACGCACGGCAGCCCCTCGGCCCGCAACGCCTCGGCGTACACGTTCGCACGGCCCATGCCGCCGAGCAGCACCACCATGTCGCCCGGCCTGTGCCCGGCCGCCGCGAACTCGGAGAACGCCTTCGCCACGCGCCTGGCCGCTATCGCCGCCGCATCCGAGGACGCCACGCCGCGCGACGGGGCCACGGTCACCTGCACCTGCACGCGAGGCCCATCCGGCAGAAACGGGTGCTCCACCTCGGATTCATCGCGTCCCGGTGCCAGCGACATGAACCCCGCGCCGAACACCTGCGGCTGCTCGAAGATCCGGTCGCACAACGCCAGCACGTCCCCGTGGCTGCGGAAGTTGTCGGGCAGCTCGATGATGCCCTCGGGGTTGCGACGGCGCACATCCTCCAGATGGCGGCGGTACACCGAAACATCCGCGCCGCGGAACCGGTAGATGCTTTGCTGAGCATCACCGACGGTGCACATGCGCGAAAAGCCCTCCCCGGCCATGCGCTTGATCATATCCACCTGCAGCTGGTCGGTATCCTGGAACTCGTCGACCATCACCAACTTGAAGCGATCGGCGTACGCCGCCTGAATGGCCGGATGGTCGCGAAACGCGCGGGATGCGAACGACAGCAGGTCGTTGTTGTCCAGCAGCCCCGCCTCGCGCTTGCGGCGCGCGAACGCGTCCGCAACCGACTTCGCCACATCGATCAGGGTTACCAGCTGCTCCTGCACCAGCCCGCAACGCGCCTGCGCGGCGATGGCGCAATACTGTTCCGCCAGCTCAGCGGCCTGTTCGCCATATGGCGTGTTCTTGCCGAAGTTGCGGCCGGGAACGGGGAAGCCGTTCATGACCGAAAGCACCCGCCGGTACGTCAGCCCGTCGGAGCCGCGTCCGATCAGCTCGCGCGCGCCCTCGAGCGCATCCTGCGTGGCCGCCAGGAACTTGTCGCGCGTGGAGCCGGGCTTGACGGCGTCGGCCAGCGCATATGCGGTTTCGGCCGTATCCACCAGCTGCGCCAGCAGCTTGATCGGCCCCGGAGCCTCGGGAGGCGCCGCCACCGACGCCATGCCGTCGGGATGCGCCGAGGCCGCTTCGACCAGCTGACGCACCATCCCCTCCACCGATGCCGTGCGCGGGCCCGCCGGATGCACGTCGAACGACGCGAACAGCGCATCAAGGCGCTGCGGGGAAACGCCCTCGGCAACCGTGACCAGGTCGTCCCGGCCACCGAGCACCTCCTCAAGCGACGCGTCCAGAAGCGTTTTCACCGTTGCCTCGTCGGCAACCTTGAACGCGGGGTCCAGTCCCAGCTCAAGCGCATGCGCGCGAAGGATGCGCGAGCACATGCCGTGGATGGTGGATATCCATGCCTCGTCGGTTTTCAGCGCCTGCTCGGTCATGCCGCCGGCGCGCAGCGCGCCCTTCACACGCGATTTGATCTCGCCCGCGGCCTTCGACGTGAAAGTGATGGCCAATACCTGGTCGATATCGCTCAAATACCCGCTTTCCAGCGCGTGCACGATGCGGCGCGTCAGCGTGAACGTCTTGCCGCTGCCCGCGCCGGCGCTCACCGCCAACGGCGCATCCAGCGTGTTGACGCATTTTTCCTGGCCGATGGTCAACGCCATGGCTATCCCCTCCTTTCGGAACACGATGAGACCGGGCACCACTTGCATGCCTCGGGCGTTTCAGGACGCGGGCGGATGTCGCCGGCCAGCATGCGCTCGAGCGCCGCGGCCACCGCCTCCTCCGTTTCGTCGAGCACATCGGAAAACGGCCTATCGGCGCACATGCAATCTTTGTGGCGCATGTTCGGCAAGTGAGCGTTCTCTATCACGCGCCCGTCGTAAGCGCCCGAGATCATCTTGCGCCGTCCATAGCACACATATAGCGCGCCCACCGGCTCCAAGCCCAACGTACGGCGAACCACCTGCGCATAGATGAGCGCCTGCACCTTGCCCAAATGCCCCTCTTCGCGCACTCCCAGCGCGTACGACCCGGAGATCGACCCCTTGTAGTCGATGATGGCGCACCGCCCTTCGCCGTCCACATCGATGCGGTCGGCCGTGCCCAGCAGCTTGTAGCCCGCGTAATCCACCGCGCCGCCGCAGGCGACGTCATACTCCAAATACTTCGGGGCGAAGGTGGGCAGAAGCTCTGCCTCGAAGTCCAGGTAGTCCATCAGCTTGCGTTCAAGCTCGGCGAGCTCGCGATGCTCCACCTGCGACGTGGGGATCAGGCGGTTCTCCGACTGGCGCAGATGCGGCTGCAACGCCTTATGACGCGCAAGCACGTCGGCCATGAGCTTTCGCGCCTGCGGGAGCAGCTGCGGCGTCACCTTCGCCTCACCCAAGTCCTCGGACAGATGCTTATAGAAGCTGTGCAGCGCGTTGTGCGCAAAGTCGCCCATTTCAAGCGGCCCGAACCCCTCGTCCAGGTCGTCCAGGCGCAAACGTCGCTGGGCGAACCACTTGTACGGGCACTCCAGATAGCTTTCGATCTGGGAGGGCGAAAGGCACGGTTCGTCAAGCACCTGCCCTCCCTGCAGCACGCGCGGAAGCACCACAAGCGAGCGCGCCTCGGCCGACACCGCGCCCGTGAGCGGAGGCTCGATGCATGCCGCCACGGGCGTCGGCTCGGTCGTAAGCGCATCGTTGGCGCACAAGGCGTCCTCGCCGCGCAGCAGCATCCCGTCTTGCAAATGCTCGGGAAGCGAATACGGGTTCTTGATGTCCTTGGTGGCCGTGGGGTCGGCTCGATAGCAATCCACGAACTCCTCCAACACCACGCAAGGGTACGTGGGGTCGGCGGACGAATCGTTGAGGCAACGTTCGAGTATCAGCTGGTCCGTTGCAACATGCTCCAGCGCGAAGAACGCGCGACGCATGCGACCAAGCGCCGAATCGGCGCGCTTCACGCCAAGATGCTCGAGCAGCACCCGGGAAGCATCCTCGGGATCGGCCGCCGGATAGGCGGCGCTCGTCAAATCGGCCGCCACGAGCACCTTGCACGAGCCGCTTCCCAAAGACGCCGCCGTGCTCTGATCGGTAATCAGCACATCGGGCGCCCCAAGGGCCGCGCCGTCGCAACCGCGCGGCGCCACGATGCGCGAAACGCCGACCTTCAAACGTTGCACCTGGTCAAACGCCGCATCCGCCCCCAACCCCGCCAACGTGGCGGCATCGGCGGCACGCTGCAACGCCCGCAACGCGGCAAGCTGCTCGGCGCGCCACGCCCCCGAACGGTTCGTCATGCGCCGCACGGCTGCCTCAAGCTCACCCGCGGCCCGTGCATCAAGCTGCAGGGCAAGCCGCTCCATCGCCGCGAACATCGGGTTATCGCCGCGCAAACGGGCGCACAGGTCGGACCGCCGCGCCGTGCGGTCGGCGCGCATATCGGCATCAAGCTTGAACGCCGCCTTTTTCGTCATCCCGGAGAACGGCGACAGCGCCCAATCGGCTAGGTCAGCGCGATCCCAACGCTCCACGTCGGTCGCGGCGATATCCCCATACCCCTGGATATGGGAGACGCCGCCCGCCCGCCCCTCGTCAAGGAAACGGCGAAGCGAGCAGATGGCCCTGCCGAACGCGGTGTCCACGAAGCGACGCTGCCCGCGCAGCGCCACCACACGACCCTGGCGAACGAGTGCCGGCGCCACGCGCCCGAACAGCGCCGCCGGGTCCTTCGCCGCAACCACCACGGCAGCGGCCTGCGTGCCGGCCGACCGGCCTGCCGCGGCACCGGCAGCATCGTCGGAACCGCCGTCATCGCCGCCTGCCGACGCCGCCGAGCCCGCACTCTCGCCAAAGGCATCGCGCACGATATCGGCCAACAGCGCAGGCCACGCATACTGCCCCGAGGGGAACGCGAAGCGAACCTGTACGCCCTTAGGCGCGCGAACGGGGCCCTGACCGCCCAAAGCGGCGCGGACCTCCACGTCCATCCACGGGCAAGCGGAGAAAAACGCCTGCTGACCAGGGGTGAGCGGAGCTGCATCCTCCAGCAGCACGCGCAACGGGCGCTGTGGCAGAAGCTCAGGGAGCAGCGCCAGCGCCCGCCCCGGCTCCACCAGCCCCAGCTGCTCGAGCTGCTCGAGGTATCCCCCGACCAGCCGTAGCACCGGCAACTCCGCACAGGTCACATCTTCAAGCGCGCCGACGCCCGCCGGCACGCCCTGCCGCGCATCCCGCACCGCCGCATCGAACCCGGGCAGCCCGACGCCGGCGGCGACGCAAGCCGCCGCCACGCGATCAAGGCCGATCGCCCCCGCATCGCCGGCTCCGGCCGACACACTCGCACCGCCGACAGCCTGCTCGCACGCAGCACGCAACAGCGCCTCGCGCTCAAGACGCGAGACGAACGCTCGGCCATCGCCGTACAGCTCCCACAGATCGCGCACCCAAGCGCCGAATGCGGCAACCGTCACACCCATGAGCGAGCAACCGCCATCAGCGGCCCTTTTCCTATACGCCACCGCTCGGTCGGTATCCGGCAGCAGCACCACATCATATGCAATAGAAGTATCCATGCCCGACATTCTAGCGCACCCCCTTAGCGCCTTCAGTCCCATACATGGGACTTACCCGAAGTTTCGCCGCCCAATCGAGCCGATGCCCGCATCTCCACCACGCACATCAACGAAGTCCCGCAACCCGAGTGCAAGGGCTAACCGCGCCCGACGCGGCGATCGTCCGCGATATCGGCGTCGTCCCCCCCATCTCCGCAGCTCCACCCGCACCGCCTCGTCCATACGCGCAAGAAGGCCGGCCGCCCTTTCAGGCGACCGGCCTTCCAAATCCGATCTATCGCACGATCGAAAGCCTCAACGCAGCCCCAACGTCCCGCAGCAAAGCTCTTGCCAGCGGAAACGCGGCGCCATGCGCGGCAGACGGACTATTCGCCGTCGTACATGGCCTTCAGGCGCACCAGGTGATCGTAACGCTCGATGGCGGCCTTCTCGTTGCGCTCGAACAGCTCGCCGGCGCGCTCCGGGAACTCGCGGGTCAGACGGCTGTAACGGGCCTCGTTCATGAGGAACTCCTGATAACCGCCCGCGGGCTCCTTGCAGTCCAGCGTGAACTTCTTGCCGGCATCGGCTGCCGGGTTGAAGCGGAACAGGTTCCAGTAACCGCAGTCCACGGCCTTCTTCATCTCGGTCTGGCAGTTGCTCATGCCGCCCTTGATGGAGTGCATCTCGCACGGGGAGTACGCGATGATGATGGACGGGCCATGATACGCCTCGGCCTCGGTGATGGCCTTGAGCGTCTGAGCCGGCTTGGCGCCCATGGCCACCTGAGCCACGTACACATAGCCGTACGCCATGGCGATCTCGGCGAGCGACTTCTTCTTGACGTCCTTGCCGGCGGCGGCGAACTGGGCCACCTGGCCGATGTTGGATGCCTTGGAAGCCTGACCGCCGGTGTTGGAGTAGACCTCGGTGTCGAACACGAAGATGTTGACGTCCTCGCCGGATGCCAGCACGTGGTCGAGTCCGCCGTAACCGATGTCGTAGGCCCAGCCGTCGCCGCCGAAGATCCAGACGGACTTCTTGGCCAGGTACTCCTTGTGGTCCAGGATGCGCTGCGCGGCCTCGGCTGCGGCGCCTTCGCCGGCGGCAACCTCGGGCAGGGCGGCGATCAGGGCGTCGGCGGTCTGACGGCTGGCGGCCTTGTCGCCGCGAGCGTCGAGCCAAGCCTGCGCGGCCTCGGCGGCGGCGCCTGCCTCCACCAGGATGGCGGCGTCGGCGGCGAGCATGCCGTTGACGGCCTCATAGCCGAGCTTCATGCCCATGCCGTGCTCGGCGTTGTCCTCGAACAGGCTGTTGGACCATGCGGGGCCGTGACCCTGCTTGTTGACCGTGTACGGGCTGGTGGCAGCCGGACCGCCCCAGATGGAAGAGCAGCCGGTGGCGTTGGAGATGTACATATGGTCGCCATAGAGCTGGGTGATCAGGCGAGCGTAAGCCGTCTGGGCGCAGCCGGCGCAGGCGCCGGAGAACTCGAGCAGGGGCTGCTTGAACTGGCTGTCGCGCAGCGTGGTGCCCTCGATCTCGGGCTTGTCGGCGATCTTGTTCACGCAGTACTCGAACACGTCCTGCTGAGCCATCTCGTCCTCGACGCCGACCATGGCCAGCGCGTCGGCCGGGCAGGCCTTGACGCACACGCCGCAGCCCATGCAGTCGAGCGGGCTGATGGCCAGCGTGTACTTCAGCTCCTTGTGCTTGCCCTTCATGGGCAGCACGGCCATGGCCTCGGGGCCGGCAGCGGCTTCCTCATCGGTCAGGCCGAACGGGCGGATGCAGGCATGCGGGCACACGAACGAGCAGCTGTTGCACTCGGTGCACTTCTCGGCATCCCACTTCGCCACGGACACGGACACGCCGCGCTTCTCGTAGGCGGCAGCGCCCTGCTCGAACTGGCCGTCGGCGTGCTCGACGAACACGGAGACCGGCAGGGAGTCGCCGGCCATGCGGCCGACAGGCTGCATGATCTCGCGAACCTGCTTGACCAGCTCGGGACGACCCTCGAGGTGCTCGACCTCGGCGTTGTCCTCGGCGTCGACCCAGGCGGCGGGCACGTCGACCTTCACGAACGCCGTGGCACCGGCGTCGATGGCGCGATGGTTCATGTCAACGACATCCTGACCCTTCTTCAGGTAGGACTTCGTGGCGGCGTTCTTCATGTACTTCAGCGCATCCTCGGCCGGCAGGATGTTGGCCAGCGCGAAGAACGCGGACTGCAGGATGGTGTTCGTGCGCTTGCCCATGCCCAGCTCAACGGCCAGGTCGATGGCGTTGATGGTGTAGAGCTGCACGTTGTTGGCGGCGATGTAGCGTTTGGCCTCTGCGGACAGATGCTGCTCAAGCTCCTCGGGCGTCCACTGGCAGTTGATCAGGAACGCGCCGCCGGGCTTCACGTCGTTGACGATGGGGAAGTTCTTCGTGATGTAGCTGGGGTTGTGGCACGCCACGAAGTCGGCCTTGTTGATGTAGTAGCTGCTGCGGATGGGCGAATCACCGAAGCGCAGGTGGCTGATCGTCACGCCGCCAGTCTTCTTCGAGTCGTACTGGAAGTAGGCTTGCACGTACTTGTCAGTGTGGTCGCCGATGATCTTGACGGAGTTCTTGTTCGCGCCAACGGTGCCGTCGCCGCCCAGACCCCAGAACTTGCACTCGATGGTGCCTGCCGCAGCGGTGTTGGGAGCAGCCTCATCCTCGGGCAGGGACAGGCCGGTGACGTCGTCGACGATGCCGATGGTGAACTCGCCGCGCGGATCGTCCTTGGCCAGCTCGGTGAAGATGGCGAACACGGACGCGGGCGGCGTGTCCTTGCTGCCCAGGCCGTAACGGCCGCCGCAGACCTTGATGCCCTCGCGGCCCTCGACCATGAGCGCGTTCACGACATCCAGGTAGAGCGGGTCGCGGGCGCCGGGCTCCTTGGTGCGGTCGAGCACGGCCAGCTTCTTGCAGGTAGCCGGCAAAGCCTCGGAGAACTTGGCGGTGACGAACGGACGGTACAGGCGCACCTTCACCAGGCCCACCTTCTCGCCCTGGGCGGTCAGGTAGTCGATGACCTCCTCGGCCACGTCGCAGATGCTGCCCATGGCGACGATCACGCGCTCGGCGTCGGGGGCGCCGTAGTAGTTGAACAGCTTGTAGTCGGTGCCCAGCTTGGCGTTGACCTTATCCATATACTCTTCCACCACGGCCGGCAGCGCGTCGTAGATGCTGTTGCACGCCTCGCGGTTCTGGAAGAAGATGTCGCCGTTCTCGTGGCTGCCGCGCATACGCGGGCGCTCAGGGTTGAGCGCGTGGTCGCGGAATTCCTTAACGGCCTCGAAGTCGCACATCTCGGCCAGGTCGGCGTAATCCCACACGGCCACCTTCTGCACCTCATGGGACGTGCGGAAGCCATCGAAGAAGTTCAGGAACGGCACGCGGCCCTTGATGGCGGCCAGGTGCGCGACGGCGGACAGGTCCATGACCTCCTGGACGTTGCCCTCGGCGAGCATGGCGAAGCCGGTCTGGCGGCAGGCCATGACGTCGGAGTGGTCGCCGAAGATGTTCAGCGCATGCGTGGAGACGGTACGGGCCGAAACGTGGAACACGCTCGGCAGCTGCTCGGCGGCGATCTTGTACATGTTGGGGATCATGAGCAGCAGGCCCTGGGAGGCCGTGTAGGTGGTGGTCAGGGCACCGGCGGCCAGCGAGCCGTGCACGGCGCCGGCGGCACCGCCCTCGGACTGCATCTCGCACACCTTCACCTTCGTGCCGAAGATGTTCTCCCTACCGGCGGCCGACCACTGGTCGACCAGGTCGGCCATGGGGCTGGAAGGGGTGATGGGATAGATACCGGCCACCTCCGTGAACGCATACGAGACATGCGCTGCGGCGGTGTTGCCGTCCATGGACTTGAATTCTCTCGTCATTTCTTCTCCTAAGGCTATCCCCGATCGGCGCGATCGGAAACATCGTCTGGCCGTACAGTGCGCCTATATTAGCAGCACCGGTGCGCTGAAATCCCACGAATCGACTCTGAGCAGGCGTGGGGCGGATGATCTCGGCAAGCGGCTCGAAGCCGGCAGCCCCCTCCCGCTCGCCGCAACCGACCCGACCGCCGCTCACCCCGCTTCAGCGACCGCCCACCGCGGCGAGACCCCGCCGAACGCCTCACCGAAACGCCCCGCGCACAAGGGAAGTTCCCCGTAACGACTGGGTAAAAGCTTTACCGCTGCTTTATTTTCGGGGCCCGTTCATGGATAATGAACCTGTTTGCTGTAGTGCATGCGCGAAAGGCGCATGCGCAGGCTCGGGGCGAAAACCGCCTCGACAGATGAACGGAGGGAATCCCATGGAACAGCAGTATTCTCTGTCTCGCCGCACTTTCCTGGCGGGCAGCGCCGTTGCCGCCGCAACGGCCGGCCTGGCCCTGAGCGGCTGCGGCAGCAGCTCCTCTTCCGAGGGCGGCAAGCCGAGCGGCTCCGCTGCCAACACCGGCGGCGTGATCACCGCTGCTTGCAGCTACAAGAACGCTAACTACAACCCCATCGGCGCAAGCTCCGCTCTGATGCTGCCCGCTATCCAGCACTGCCTGGAGGGCCTCTACGAGCTGGATTACTTCACCGGCGAGTCCAACGCCGCCCTGGCCGCCGGCGAGCCCGTCAAGGTCTCCGAGACCGAGTACGAGGTCGCTCTGCGCGAGGGCGCCACGTTCTCCAACGGCGAGGCCGTGACCGCCGCCGACGTCGTGGCCGTCATCGAGGCCAACAAGGCCAACGCCACCTACAAGGACATGCTGTCCTTCATCGACACCGTCGCCGCCAAGGACGACGCCACCGTGTCCTTCACGCTGGCCTACCCGTTCGTCGACAGCGACAAGCAGCTCAAAGAGCGCCTGTCCCTGTGCCGCGTGTTCCCGGCTGCCGAGATCACCAAGGAGACTATGACCACCCCGCCGACCGGCTCCGGTGCATGGGCCTTCGGCGAGTGCAACGGCGAGGACGGCGGCGAGCTGAACTTCGTCCCGAACCCCAAGTACAACGGCGCCAAGCCGGCTTCCGCCGACGCCATGCAGTGGCTCGTGCGCGTTGACAACACCGCTCGCGTGACCGCTCTGCAGGAGGGTACCGCCATCGCCGGCGAGAACATCCCGTTCTCCAACATCGACCAGCTGGTCGGCGCAGGCGTCACCGTCGACAGCGTCGACAGCTACGGCATCGGCTTCCTGATGTTCAACTGCCAGAAGGAGCCCTTCAACGACAAGCGCGTCCGTCAGGCCTTCCACTACGCCATCGACTACGACAAGCTGATCAAGAACCAGCTGGGCGGCAACGCCGAGACGCTGACCTCCTACCTGCCGAAGGACAACCCGGCCTACCACGAGGCCTCCACGGTCTACAAGTACGATCCCGAGAAGGCCAAGTCCCTGCTCAAGGAGGCCGGCCAGGAGAACCTCGAGGTCAAGCTGCTCGTCATCGACAACTGGATCAAGGACCTGTCCGCTCAGATCCAGCAGGACCTGCAGGCCGTCGGCATGAACGTCACGCTCGACGTGCAGGCTGCCCCCTACCCCACCATGGCAGCTTCCAAGACCGACGAGATCCTGCCCTTCGACGTGTTCCTGGCCCCCGGCGACGTCTCCTGCTTCGGCACGAACGCCGACGTGCATCTGGCCTGGTTCTACGGCGAGAACACCGACTGGTGCCAGGGCCGTTCCTGCTGGGCTAAGGCCGGCGACGGCAAGTGCCAGGAGTTCAACGAGTACCTCGACCAGGCTCGCAAGGCCACCGATGCCAACACGCGCCAGGAAGCGTACAACAAGTGCTTCGACATCATCTCCGAGGAAGTGCCGCTGTACCCGCTGTTCCACAAGAAGGTCGTCACCGGCTACTGGGCCGGCCTCATCGAAGGCTTCGAGCCCAGCCCGACCACCGGCCTGTACTTCCAGAACGCGAAGCTGAAGTAATAACCGCCAGGTTATAGGCTGCAACCGGAAAGCCCGCCTCATTTCGAGGTGGGCTTTCTTTGCGTCTTGACCCCATGCGCGCGCGAAGCGTATACCATGAACACGTCAATTCAATTTAGGGGGGTTATCACCGCATGACACGTTTGTTTTCCGTATACGGAGACTCCATCAGCTCCTTCGAGGGCATCCTGCCGCAAGGCTGGCGCGTGTTCTTCGAAGGCGAGCAGCTCGAGCTCACCGGCGTGAAGACGCCGCACGACACCTGGTGGGGCCAGGTCATCGATCATTTCGGCGGGCAGTTCCTGGCCAACGCATCCTGGTCGGGCTGCGTGGTGGAGGGCCGCGACTTCCCCGTCGGAGCCTCGCCAGAGCGCATCGAGCATCTGCAGGCCGACGGGCGTACCCCCGATGACATTCTCGTGCATATCGGCATCAACGATTATGGCTGGGGCTCGGGGTACGCGCAGATATGCGCGGCAACGCCTTCCGCACCGCCGAAGCTTGCGGCAGAGTGCCCCGACCATGGCAAAGTGGCGGGCATGGCCCCCGAAGGCACCCTTGCCAACTTCGAGGAATCCTTCCGCCGCATGCTGGCCACCATGCACGCTCAATACCCGAGCGCCCGCATCTGGGTCTCCACGCTGCTGCCCGGACGCGTGAAGGGCGCGCATCGCCCCACGTCGCCGCGCTGGTTCCGCGGCATCTGCGTCGACGAGTACAACAAGATCATCCGCGCAGCCGCGGGCGATGCCGACAGCTGCTACCTCGTGGACATGCAGGCGTTCGGCTACGACTACGACGCCATCGACGGAACCCACCCCACCGCGCTGGGCATGAAGCAGATGGCGTCCATGTTCATCCGCGGCATGGAGCAGGCCGACCCCGAGCTGCCGCGCACCCCTTACGACGGGCACGATCTATTCCCCGACGAGATGAAAAGCGCCGAGTTCTGCACCAAGCCCTGCGTCGGCTGCGAATACGCGCGCGGCACCGGCAACAACTGGTGGCACGTCTGCGAGAAGCAGTTGGCTGATTAGTTATCCTATTTCGCCGTTTATCTGCGAAGATATCTTGCAAATCGGTATAATGTGGAAGGTTTGCCAGCCTGCGTGGGCTGAACGATTGCAAACCACGTAACGTAAGCATGCTCTTATGAGCCTACAGAAAGGAGGGGATCGAGTGAACAACCTGCTTCGACTGATCGGCAATCGCCTGCTTTGGCTGCCCATCATGGTGTTCGGTGTCACCGTTCTCGTCTTCTTCCTGATGTCGCTTTCGCCTATCGACCCCGCCTTCTCGGCGCTTGGCGAAAACGCGTCACCCGACCAGTTGGAGGCCTACCGCGTCGAGCACGGCCTCAACGATCCGCTGATCGTGCGCTACGGCGACTACATGGCCGGCTTCTTCCATGGCGACCTGGGCACGTTCGGTCCCTCGAACCAGTCCGTGTCCGCTCGCATCGCCACCGCGCTGCCCATCACGCTGCAGCTCGGCTTCTTCGGCTTCATCATCGCCATCGTTGCCAGCGCCATCCTCGGCGTCGTGTCCGCCCTGTATCGCGACCGCTGGCCGGACCAGGTCATCCGTATCTTCTCCATCGCCTGCATCGCCACGCCGTCGTTCTGGCTGTCGGTGCTGTTCATCCTGTTGTTCTCCTCAACGCTGCACCTGTTGCCGGCATCCGGCGCCCTGCCTGCGTTCACGCAAGATCCCGGCGGATGGCTTGCGCGCATGGCCATGCCCGGCATCGCCCTTGCCGTGCCGCTGACCGGCCAGATGACGCGCATCATCCGCACGTCCATGGTCGAGGAGCTCGACAAGGATTACGTGCGCACCGCCCGCGGCTTCGGCATCCCCTACGGCACCGTCGTCGCCCGCAACGTGCTGCGCAACGCGCTTATCACGCCCGTCACCGTGCTCGGCCTGAAGTTCGGCTACATGATCGGCGGCGCCGTGGTCCTCGAGGTCATCTTCGCGCTTCCGGGCATGGGCATGGCCATCGTCTCCGGCGTTACCTCGAATTACGTCATGTTGGTTCAGGGTGTCGTTCTCGTCGTCGCCATCACGTTCATCATCGTGAACGTCATCGTCGACATGCTCTACATCCTTATCGATCCGCGAATTAGGACGGTGTAGAGTATGGTTCAACTTCGTGGCGACCTCACCAAGAAGATGGAGGACGGCGCCGGCAAGGTCCGCTTCCGTCGCTGGAAGAACATGACCATCGGCGCGCGTATCTCACTGGTCATCCTCATCGCTATCATCGTCGTGGCCGCTCTGGCCGACTTCATCGCGCCCTACAGCCCCTACGAGATCTTCACCTCGTTCTGCGCGCCTGATTCCGCGCACCTGTTCGGCACCGACGACAAGGGCCGCGACGTTATGTCCCGCCTGATGTGCGGCGCTAAGTACTCCCTGGTCATCGGCCTGGGCGCTACCGGCTTCGCGCTGGTCGTGGGCTCCATCATCGGCGCTATCGCCGCCGTTGTGCGTCCGCGCATCGCCAACGTCATCATGCGAATCCTGGACATCATCATGTCCTTCCCCGGCATCGCGCTTGCCGCCACCTTCATCGTGGTGTTCGGCAACTCCGTGCCCTCGCTCATCTTCGCCATCGGCTTTCTGTACATCCCGCAGATCGCCCGTATCGTGCGCGCCAACGTCATGAGCGAGTACAACCAGGACTACGTCCGCGCAGTCGTCGTCTCCGGCGCCCGCGCCCCGTGGATCCTGTGGAAGCACGTCGTGCGCAACTGCGTGGCCCCCGTCCTCGTGTTCACCATCGTGCTCGTGGCCGACGCCATCGTGTTCGAGGCCTCCCTGGCCTTCATCAGCGCCGGCATCCCCGAGCCCACCCCCACCTGGGGCAACATCCTGGCCGACGCCCGTAACGGCGTGCTAGCCGGCCGTTGGTGGCAGGCGCTGTTCCCCGGCATCATGATCATGCTGACCGTTCTGTGCCTCAACATCGTCTCCGAGGGCATCACCGACGCCATCGCCGCGCCGAAGAGCGCCGTGAAGGTTGACGAGAACGACCTGAACAAGGACCGCGAGGCCGACCGCATGGTCGCCGACCCGACGCTGGCCTACGCCGCTCAGGCCGACATGCTGAACAAGCGCCTGGCCGCCCTTAAGGAAGCCGAGCTTACGCGCACCGACCGCTTCGAGGCCCGCACCGACGTGCCGCCCATCCTGGAAGTAAAGGACCTGTGCATCAAGTTCCCCCGCCATGGCGACGTGAACGTGGTCGACCACGTCAGCTTCGTGGTGCGCCCGCGCCAGACCATGGGCCTTGTGGGCGAGTCCGGCTGCGGCAAGTCCATCACCAGCTTGGCCATCATGGGCCTGCTCGACAAGAAGGCCGAGATCTCCGGCGAGATCATGTACGACGGCAAGAACCTGCTCAACCTCTCCGACAAGGAGATGAACGAGCTGCGCGGCCGCGAGATCGCCATGGTCTACCAGGACGCCTTGTCCTCGCTCAACCCCTCCATGCTCATCCGCTCCCAGATGAAGCAGCTGACCAAGCGCGGCGGCACCCGCACCGCTGAGGAGCTGCTCGAGCTGGTCGGCCTGGATCCGAAGCGCACGCTCGATTCCTACCCGCATGAGCTCTCCGGCGGCCAGCGTCAGCGCGTGCTCATCGCCATGGCCCTGACGCGCGACCCCAAGCTGGTCATCGCCGACGAACCCACCACCGCCCTTGACGTGACGGTCCAGAAACAGGTCATCGACCTGCTGAACAAGCTGCAGCACGAGCTTGGCTTCGCCATGGTGTTCGTGAGCCACGACCTGGCACTCGTTGCCGAGGTCGCCAACTCCATCACCGTCATGTACGCAGGCCAGGTTGTGGAGCAGGGCCCGGTGAAGGAGATCCTCACCAACCCCATCCACGAGTACACGCGCGGCCTGCTCGGCTCCGTTCTGTCCATCGAGGCCGGCGGCGCACGCCTGCATCAGGTTCCCGGCTCGGTGCCTTCGCCGAAGGACTTCCCCGAAGGCGATCGCTTCCGTCCGCGCTCCAGCCACCCGGACAAGACGTCGAACGTGCGCCCCATGCTCAAGCGCGTGGCGAATTCCGACCACTACTACGCCGAGCTGCCTGACAGCGAGCTGAAGCGCATCGGCGTCAAGCCCTATCTCACGGGAGGTGCGAACTAATGGCCGAAGCAACCAACAATGCCGCCGTCGCCAACAACGATGAGCAAACGCCGATCATCTTCCTTGATGATATCCATGTGGTGTTCAAAACGCGCACCGGCTCGCTGCTGCACCCCAACAAGGTCCACGCCGTCAACGGCCTGTCCCTGAAGCTCATGCCGGGCCAGACCATCGGCATCGTAGGCGAATCGGGCTGCGGCAAGTCCACCACAGCCAACGTCATGTGCGGTCTGCAGACCCCCACGTCCGGCCACGTGTACTTCAAGGGCACCGATGTCACGAAGCGCTCCGCAGCGCAGCGTAAGATTATCGGCCGCGTCATCTCCGTCGTGTTCCAGGACCCGGCAACAGCCCTGAACGCGCGTATGACCGTGCGCGAGCAGCTCATGGACCCCATGATCGTGCACAAGGTCGGCGACGCGAAGTCCCGTGAAGCCCGCGTGCGCGAGCTCATCGAGATGGTCGGCCTTCCCAACAGCGTTCTCGAGGCGCTGCCCGGCCAGATGTCCGGCGGTCAGCGCCAGCGCGTGGCAATCGCCCGTGCGCTGTCCCTGAAGCCCGATGCCATCATCGCCGATGAGCCCACCTCGGCCCTCGACGTGTCCGTGCGCGCCCAGATCCTGAACCTGCTCATGGATCTGAAGAAGGAGCTCAACCTTGCCATGGTGTTCATCAGCCATGACATCCAGACGGTCCGCTACATCTCCGACCAGATCATCGTCATGAACCATGGTCAGGCCGTTGAGCGCGGCACCGCCGAGCAGATCTTCAACAACCCCAAGGACGACTACACGCGCCTGCTCCTGGGCGCCGCCCCGTCCCTGCTCCATCCCGACCTGGGTAAGTAGCAACCTATAAAAAACGCCCCGCCAAACGGCGGGGCGTTTTTTATGCCGCGAACTACTTGCCAGCAGCCTCCACGAACCAGCTGGTGATGCTGGTGGGATGCGTGATGGCGGTGCCGACCACCACGGCCCAC
Organism: uncultured Senegalimassilia sp.; assembly: GCF_934630535.1. Lineage (GTDB taxonomy): Bacteria > Actinomycetota > Coriobacteriia > Coriobacteriales > Eggerthellaceae > Senegalimassilia. The sequence goes on along the minus strand of NZ_CAKTVU010000001.1, from coordinate 232,418 downwards.
GCACCAGCGTCCATAGCCGCCTTCGCATCGGCCGGCGTGTGCACGCGGCCCTCGCAGATAACCGGTTTGTCGGGGAACTCTTCCACCGCCTGGCGAACCAGCGCGACATCCGGGCCGTCGGCCATACCGCAATCGATGGCGGCGCCGGGGTGCGAAAGCGTGGTGGAGGCGATGTCGCAGCCGATGGCGAACGCATGGCGGATGTCCTCGATGGTGGAGCAGTCCGCCATCACGAGCACGCCTTCCTCCTTCAGCGGGCGCACCGTGTCCTCGAGCGTCTTACCGTCAGGGCGCGGGCGATCCGTAGCGTCGATGGCCACGATATCGGCGCCGGCCATCACGCAGGCGCGCGCATGACGCAGCGTAGGCGTGATGTAGACGCCCTCATGGCCTTCCTTCCAGATGCCGATGACGGGCACCTCGGTGCGACCCTTGATAGCCGCGATGTCGGACAGGCCCTGACAGCGGATGCCGCCGGCGCCGCCCAGCTCGCACGCACGGGCCATCTGCGCCATGGTCTCGGGGTGGCGCAGGGGCTCGCCCATATATGCCTGGCAGCTGACGATGACCTTGCCGCGCAATTGCTCGATGATGGGATCCATTTCCCTATCCTTTCATAATCGAAAACAAGCGGCGCCCGTAGCCGCGAATCCACGGCGCCGGGCGCTGCGATATACCGATGGAGGCTACTCCTGCGGCTCTTCCCTATCCATTTGCTCCTGGGAGCCATGCGGCTCGTCGAGCGGTTCAAAACCCTGGGCATCGTCAAGCTCATCCAGCTCCTGCTGGGCCTCGACGTCCTCCAGGTAATCAAGCAGGTCCTCGGCAGCGCCGATGAGCGGGGCGTGACCGCCCAGCTCGGCCGCAAGGATGGGCAGGCCGCGCTGCGCCAGCGGGATCTGGCGCTCGAAGCCTTCCTGCACCGCCGCGCGCCACTTCGTGCCCGCTTTGGGCACGGAACCGCCGATTACCACCATGTCGGGATCGAGCAGGTTCGTGATACCCGCAATGGCCTCACCCAGGGCGATGCCGGCGGTCATGATGACCTTGTGCGCCGCAGGCTCGCCTTCGGCTGCACGGCGGGAGATCTCGGCGCCGTCGATGTGGTTACCCGTGACCTCGGCATAGCGCGCCTCGATGCCGCTTCCCGATGCCACCAGCTCCAAATGCCCGGAGCCGCCGCACACGCACGGGATGCCGACGGCCTGCGAGCAGGCGATATGCCCGATCTCGCCGGCAAAACCATGGTTGCCGCGAACCAGCCGCCCATGGGCGATCACGGCACCGCCGATGCCCGTGCCGGCAGCGATCATCATGCACGTATCGGCCCCGCTGGCAGCGCCCCAACGCGCTTCGCCGAGCCCATGGGACTGCACGTCGTTGAGCACCGAAACCGGCAGCTCGCAGGACTCCTCCAAGCGCTCCTTGATGGGCTGGCCGGTCCACCCGGGCATGATCTCGTTAGCGTACGCGATACCGCCCGTGACCGCGTCCACACGGCCTGCGGTGGACACGCCGATGCCGAGCACCTGCTCGCGGCGCGAACGCGCCTCGGCAAGCACCGTGTTCGCCACATCGCACACGGTGACGAGAACCGGGCCGCCCCCGCGCTGCGCCTGCGTGGGCACCTGGGTCTCGAACACGACTTCAGGGGCAGCGTCGATCTGCTCGTATCGCAGCAGCGCGCCGGCGATCTTCGTGCCGCCGATGTCAAGCGCCGCAACGTATGCGGGATATTCCATGCACCCCACCCTTCCCTTTTCGAAAAGCACCTTATCACCTGGTGCTAACCATGGTACCGCAAACAAAAAAGCCGGCGCGGATGGAACCTGCGCCGGCTTGCAAAAGCGAAGAAAAGCTACTTGCGGATGGGAGCGTCCGCGTCCATGAGGCCGGCCTTCTTGATGACCTCGACGATGGCCGCGACGTCCTCGCCCTCGAGCGGCTGAACGGGCTCGCGCATCTGGTTCGTGTTGAACACGCCCATCTGCCACAGAGCCGTCTTGAACGCGCCCACGCCGGCGCCGAAGCCAACGGTGGCCTTGACCACGCGGGTCAGGAACATCAGGCGGGCCAGGTGGTCTTGGATCTCCTTGACGCGGTTCCAGTCGCCTGCCTGAGCGGCCTTCCACTGCTCCACATAGCTGTGCGGATCAAGGTTGGCCAGACCCGGAACGCTGCCGTCGGCGCCGGCCAGGTACGCGCCGTCGACGCACACCTCATGACCGGTGAGCAGCTGCAGCGGATGACCGGCGTCCTCGTTCTCGAGCACCAGCCAGCGGAAGCTGACATCGTCGCCGGAGGAGTCCTTCACGCCCTGCAGCACGCCGTCCTTGCCAAGACGCACCAGCATGGTGGGGTCGAGCTTGGTGTGCACGCACACGGGCAGGTCGTAGGCGAACAGCGGCAGGTCGGTATGCTCGCGGATTGCGCGGAAGTGACGCTCGGTCTCCTTCGGGCCGCCCAGAGCGTAGAACGGAGCGGTGGCGACGAGCGCGTCGACGCCATAGCCCTTGGCGCGCTTGGCCTGGTCGACCACGCGCAGGGTTTCCATGTCGATGATGCCGGCGAGCACGGGCACGCGATGGTTCACGATGGCCACGGCCTCCTGCAGCACGTGATAACGCTGGGCATCGGTGAGGAACGCGACCTCGCCCGAGGAGCCCAGGAAGAACAAGCCGTCGACGCCGGCGTCGATCATACGGTTGATGGAGCGCTCGAAGGCCTCCAGGTCAAGCTGCTTCTTCTCGGTCAGCGGGATGACCACCGGGGGGATTACGCCGTGGAACGGGGAATCGGTCATGATGAGTACCTTGCCTCTTTCTTTCTGTTGAGCAAACTTCAATGAGGATAGTATCGGGGTTCGCGGTTCGTCAACGCGCTGGCCAACGTTTCACAAACAAAGGATGGAAACCGCCTTACGGCGCGAATCGCTGCCCGAACGGCGCGCAGCGCATTCGCACAGCGCAGCCACCGGCCCGGTGCTACGCAAGCGCCTTTCCCCGAAGCACCACGTGCTTGATGTTCAGGTCGCGATCGAGCACCACGGCATCGGCCTGGTAGCCCGGGGCGATGGCGCCCAGCTTCCCATCAAGGCCCAAGGCGCGGGCCGGGTTGACCGTTGCGGCCTTCACGGCGCTGGTCAACGGGATGCCCATGGAACGCACCGCCGTGCGCATGCAGGCCATCACGTCGGAGACGCTGCCCGCCAGGCTGCCGTTGGCGATGGTGGCACGGTTGCCCTTGACGAAGAACTGCTGGCCACCCAGCTCGTATTCACCATCCCCCAAACCGCAAGCGCGCAAGCTATCGCTGATCAAGATCATGCGGTCGTCGCCGAACAGGGCGAACGCCAGGCGCACCATGGCCGGATGGATATGCACGCCGTCGGCGATGATCTCGGCCGTGACGTCGTTGCGCTCCGCACCCGCGGCAATGGGGCCGGGCTCTCGGTGATGCAGCGCGGGCATGGCGTTGAACAGGTGCGTCATATGGCGCGCGCCGGCATCGAAGGCTGCGCACGCATCGTCGTAACCGGTGCACGTATGGGCGACGGACACACGCACATCGTGGGATACCTGGCGGATGAACTCCAGGTTGCCCGGCTGCTCGGGCGCCACGTCCACAAGCTTGATGAGCCCCTTCGCCAGCTGCTGCAGCCGCTCGAACTCCTCGATCGAGGCGCTGCGCACGTACGCGGGGTTCTGCGCGCCCACCTTGTCAGGGGCGATGTAAGGGCCTTCCATGTTGATGCCCACGATGCCAGCCTCCCCCGCCGCGGTTTCGTGCGCGGCCACGCTGGCCACGATGGGTGCCAGCCGCTCCTCGGGAAGCGTCATGGTAGTCGGGCAGATCGAGGTCACGCCACGGCGTGCCTCGTAAGCCGCGATGGCGGAGATACCCTCATCGGATGCATCGCAGAAATCGTGGCCCATGGCCCCGTGGAAATGCACGTCTATCAAGCCGGGGATCACATAGCACCCCGATGCATCCACCGTATCGGCGCCACCGGCATCGCACGTTGCGGCCCCCGACGCCTCGATGCGGGAGAAGGCCTGCCCCTCCACCACCACATCGCGCTCGCGGAAGCATTGACCGTCGAACACCTTTCCGTTTGCAATGCGCATATCCGCATGCTCCTTTCAAATATGGAAGGGCTTCCCGCTTTGGCGGAAAGCCCTTCTGTTGTGTTATCGATTATAGCAACAACACGCCTTACAGCAGCGAGCCGGCCTCAGCGTCCACCACGACGGTGACGTTAGGATGCAGCTGCAGCACCGACGCGGGAACCTGCGGGGTGACGGGGCCGAAGAACGCGTCGCGCACGATCTGCGCCTTATCGACGCCGCTGGCCACCACCAGGATGGCGCGCGCCTTCATGATGGTGCCGATGCCCATGGTGTATGCCTCACGGGGGACCTGGTCGATGGACTCGAACAGGCGGCTGTTGGCGTTGATGGTACTCTCCGTCAGCTCAACCACGTGAGTGCGCACGGGGAACTCATCGCAAGGCTCGTTGAAGCCGATGTGGCCGTTGTGGCCCAGACCCAGCAGCTGCAGGTCGATGCCGCCGGCCTCGCTGATGGCCAGCTCGTAAGACTCGCAAGCAGCCTCCGCATCGGGGTTGGCGCCGTCGGGGACGCTGGTGGCCTCGGGGTCGATGTCGACATGGTCGAAAAGGTTCTTCTGCATGAAGTAGCGATAGCTCTGGTCATGCTCGGGGGACAGGCCGCGGTACTCGTCCAGGTTGAACGTGGTGACCTGCTCGAAGCTGATGCAGTCGGCCTGGAAGTCCTCCACCAGGTCCGCGTACAGCCCGATAGGCGTGGAGCCGGTTGCCAAGCCCAGCGTGGAAGCCGGGTCCACGATCAGCTGCGCAGCGATCAGATCAGCCGCGCGACGGCTCATATCCTCGTAGGTCTCCTCGATGAACAGTTGCATGTGATGCCCTTTCTTTCGCCGTTGAAATCGGTCGGGGTTGACAATGTGAGCTAGCACGCAGCGACTACCCGCTACGCAATGCCGCCTAGGTCCAGAACAACACCGTCTCGATGATGTCCTGATACGACCAGGGGTAGATATCGGAGAACCATCCGGTTTCCGGGACGAAGCAGATAAGCGAGATGTACAGCACCGAGATGCAGACGAGCGCCAACAGCCCCTTCATGAGCAGCACCTGGGCCGTCAACCCGGGTCTAAGGTTCTCGTTGACGATAAACGCCAGAAGCACCGATGCCGCCAGGAACATGAAGCTGAAGTCCGCATAGTAGCGCTGCAAGATGCCCGCCATCTGCGCATCCATGAGCGCAACCACCACGCCGCCGAACAGCAAGGCGATGATGACGCCGGCGATAGTGCGCGTCGAGCGCTGCTTGAAACGCAAGGCCAGGATACGGCGCGAGAACGGCAGGATCCACAGGATGGGAAGGCACGCCAACACGCCGCCGAACGTGACCTCCTTGATGGTCTGCCCCAGGTACGTGGTCTCGAACGGAGCAGGCTGCAGGAACGGGAACACGCCGGTCATAGATGGCGGCTGCAGGAAGTACGCGAACAGCGCCGGCGCCAAACGCCCGATGTTCCAACCGCGCTTGGTCATGTCGTTGACCGTCAGGTTGTAGTTCGCGCCGAAATCGGTAAAGCTGCCGAAGCGCGCATGGTTGTACAGCATCAGCCCCGCCGCAACCACAATGTACGGCGCCATCAAGCATGCGAACTCGATCGCACCCTTGCGCGTGAGGATGGTTCGCTTCGTGATGTACTTGCGCCAGAATAAGGGGAACGCCACCAGCGACAACACGATAAGCTGCGGGCGGCATCCGACGACCAGGGCCATGCACAGGCTTCCGCCCAGGTACCAGCCACAAGGGCGCTTCGCCGCACGGCCGCGCATCCACAGATACAGGCCCCATACCGAAAACGCCAGGCCCATGGAAATGGGAAGCGAATAGAACGTCGGGAACTTCAGCAGATACAAGATGCCGCAGCACATGACCAGCGGAATCTGCAGCAACAGGTACAAGCCCAGGCTGACGCGCTTGAAATGATAGCGCGCGAACCTGTCGAGCAGAGCCGAACAACCCAGCACGAACATGATGACGGCTATGAGCACGCCGATAGCCGTCGGGAAATTCGACCCGGTCAGCAAATAGAACGGCAAGTAGAACACAAGCACGGGAACCACGCCGAAGTACACATAGTAATGCCCGTCGTGGTAGGCAACGTCGAAGAGGTACTCCTCGCCCGTTTCCTTCTGCAGCTCATCGCGGGCGCCCTTGTCGTAAGGGTCGTCCATTTCCTGAAGCCATTGCGGAGGGGTTTCCTCCAGGTACAACTGGCCATGAGCCATGGACTTGGCAAGCTCGGCGTACTGCTGAGCATTCTCACCGCCGACTTTGAACGTGTTGGCGATACCGGTGCCATCCCACGACCCGGAGTTGTAGGTGCTGGTAGCAACGCCTACCAGGTTCGAGCCCATAAACAAATAGGAGCTGAGCAACACGATCTCGATAGCCACGGCGGTGATCAGCGCAGCCTTGGATTTACGCGGATTGCGAACGATGCCGATGCGGTAGATGGCCGACTTCGGACGGAAGATGAATGCAAGTGCCAGAATACCCAGCGTGAGCAGGAAGCGCGTTTGGTTGAACAGGAACGGTTCCCGAGCGTTGATGGACACGTCTGAGAGCTTCACCGGGTAGTTGATGTCCTCGCCGGTGATGGTGATCTTAAGGTTGGAAACCAACCCCGTGGTGTTCAGATTGATGTACTCGCTTTGATCGCACAGCGTGTTGACATCCACCTCGGGCACGCCGACCGTGTACTCGGTGGAATCGAAATACGTGCTGTGGGCCTCGTCGGTGAACTGGATCTTCACCTTCAGCTGCTGGGCAGGTTGCCGATAATCGAAGTTCAACCACACGTTGTGAACCTCAGAGTTGAGGTTCTTGAACTCGATGACGTGATTAACCTCGGTAACTCGATACTGGTTGTCAAGCGTCTTCGTAAGAGCCAGACGGTTGTTCAGATTGGTAGTGTGGTACCCTGCCGTGCGGAAGTAATTGAAGTTGAACACGAACGTTTCCAGCACCAAAGCCGCAAGCACCAACAACACGGCGCTTTTCAACACGTGCTTTACCGTAGCGCCATGCTTAAGCATAAGCTGCTGGTGCCAGTAGGATATGTTCTGTTTCATGGTAGGCATACGGCGAACCATTATACGGGATAAGCAAAGGGAGGGGTAGTTTCACCCCTCCCTCTCAAGCAATATGCACGTTTTACGGCAAATGTTACAGACCCAGAGCCTGCTTCACATCAGCGTACACAACGTCGACGTCGCGGTCGCCGTCGATGGACACGAGCAGGTCGCAGCCGCGATAGTAGTCGATCAGCGGAGCCGTGGACTTCTCGTAGACGTCAAGGCGGTTGCGAACCGTGGCTTCGTTATCGTCGTCGCGCTGGTACATCTCGCCACCGCAGGCGGGGCATGCAGCGTCGGCGACGGAACCGATGTGGCCGCACTCCTTGCACATACGACGAGAGGTCAAACGCTTGACGATGACCTCGAAGTCGACGTCGATGAGCAGAGCGGCGTTCAGCGGGCGCTTAAGCTCGGCAAGCATGGTGTCAAGAGCCACAGCCTGCGTGGTGGTACGCGGGAAGCCGTCCAGGATGACGCCCTTCTCGGTATCGGGCTGCTCGATGCGCTCCTTCATCAGATCGATGATCAGGTCGTCGGGAACCAGCTCGCCGGCGTCCATGAAGCCCTTGGCCTTAACGCCCAGAGGGGTCTGATTCTTAACGGCAGCGCGAAGGATGTCGCCCGTGGAGATATGGCACAGGCCGCAATCCTCGACCAGCTTGGCAGCCTGCGTGCCCTTACCGGCGCCCGGGGCGCCCAGCAACACGATGTTCATGGTGAAGCAATCCTTTCGAGATATGCAGATAATGCACTTGCATCATAACAAAAAGGGAGGGCCCTCGGGCCCTCCCTTCGGTAACTGCAAGGTTTCCTTACTTGAAGAAACCGTCGTAGTTATGCATCTTCAACTGGCTTTCAACCTTGCTCATGGTATCGAGCGCAACGCCGATCATGATCAGGATGGAAGTACCGCCGAACGCCTGGATAAGCGTGTTGCCGGTAAAGTAGAAGATGATGGTCGGCACAACCGCGATGACCGCGATGAAGATGCCGCCCGGAAGCGTGACGCGATGCAGCACGTTCTTGATGTAGGTCACGGTAGCGGAACCGGGACGAACACCGGGAATGAAGCCGCCCTGCTTACGCAGATTGTCCGCCGTCTCCTCGGGATTGAACACCATGGAGGTGTAGAAATACGCGAAGAAGACGATCAGCGCGATGGTGAGGATCCAGTTCAACCAACCCGTGGAGATGGCATCGGCGAAAGCCGTCAACCAACCCACGTTGAACAGAGCCGCAAGCTGAGCCGGGAAATAGATCAGGCAGCTTGCGAAGATGATCGGGATAACGCCCGCCGCATTCACCTTCAAGGGAATGTAGGTGGACTGACCGCCCATCATCTTACGACCCTGCACGCGCTTAGCGTAATTCACCGGGATACGGCGCTGTGCGCGCTCCACGAAGATGATCGCGGGGATGCACACAAGCACCACGGCCAGGATAAGCACCGTGATGGCGATGCCCATACCGGTGTCGGTGGTCAGGTTCACCGAAGAGAAGATGGCCGAAGGCACACGGCTGACGATACTCACGAAGATGATGAGCGACATGCCGTTGCCGACGCCGCGCTGCGTGATGAGCTCGCCCATCCACATGATGAACGCGGTACCGGCCACCAACGTGAACACCACCAGGATATCGGTGAGGATCTCGGGCACCTCGGAAGAGAACACCACGCCGTATTGCGGGGACTTGAACAGCAGCAGGTAGCCGATGGCGTTGATCAGGCCCAGGGCCAGCGTCAGGTAACGCGTGACCTGGGTGATGCGACGCCTGCCGGTCTCGCCTTCCTTCGCCCAACGGCCCACCGCCGGGATGACGCCCTGCATCAGCTGCATGATGATGGATGCGGTGATGTAGGGCATGATGCCCAGCGAGAATACCGAGAAGTTCGAAAGCGCGCCGCCGGTGAACAGGTCCAGCATGGTCATGGACACGCCCGAATCCTGGAACGAGTCAGCGAACTCGTGGAACGGGATGCCCGGAACCGGCACGTAGGAACCGAATCGATAAAGCGCAAGGATGCCCAGCGTGAACAAGATCTTCTTGCGCAGCTCGGGAACCTTGAACGCGTCGATGATAGAGCTTAGCAAGGCTCTTCGACCTTTCCGCCAGCTGCCTCGATCTTCGCCTTAGCGGAGGCAGAAACCTTGTCGACCTTGATGGTCAGGGCCTTGGTGATGTCGCCATCGCCGAGAACCTTCACCAGGGCGTCCTCATGCTTGATGATACCCTTGGCCTTCAGGGAAGCACCGTCGACGACGTCGCCGGCCTCGAACTTCTCCTCGAGACGGGAGACGTTGACGGGCAGGTACTCGACGCGGTTGATGTTGCGGAAGCCGGGCAGCTTCGGCAGACGACGGGCCAGCGGGGTCTGGCCGCCCTCGAAGCCGGCGCCCTTGCCGCCACCGGAGCGGGACTTCTGGCCGTTCATACCACGGCCGGCGGTCTTGCCCTGGCCAGCAGCGTGGCCGCGACCGACGCGCTTGCGGTTCTTACGAGAGCCCTCTGCGGGCTTGAGGTCCTTGAGTTCCATTCTGTTTCTCCTTGCAGATAGCTTACCGGGCTCCCGCCCGGTGCTGGCAGCTCGCCGCCAGCAAACTTCCAATACAGCCGATTGGCGCGCCGGAAAGCCGACACGCCAATCGAGAATTCTACCCTACGAGGGATAGTATGCCAAGGTGGCACCTGGGAACTTTACAGCTCCTCCACCTTGATGAGATGCTTCACCTTGAAGATCATGCCACGGATGTTGGCATTGTCGACCTGGTCGATGGAACGGCCGATCTTGCCAAGGCCCAAGGCCTTCAGCGTTGCAGCCTGATCCTTCTTGTAACCGATGGAGCTTTTCACCTGCGTAAGACGCAGCGTCTTCTTAGCGTCAGACATGGGTTACTCCTTCCAGCCGTAGATCTTGGCAACGGAAATGCCACGACGCTCGGCGACAGACTCGGGGGACTGCATTTCCTTCAGACCCTCGGCCGTGGCCTTGACCACGTTCATGACGTTGTCGGTGCCCAGAGACTTGCACAGGACGTTCTCCACGCCGGACAGCTCCAGGACGGCACGGGCAGCGCCGCCGGCGATAACGCCGGTACCGGGAACAGCGGGCTTGATCAGAACGCGACCGGCACCGAACTCGCCGATGATCTCATGCGGCAGCGTCTTCTCGTCGGTCAGCGGCACGGAGAACATGTTCTTCTTTGCGTCCTCCACGCCCTTCTTGATGGCCGTAGGCACTTCCTGGGACTTGCCCATGCCGATGCCGACGTGGCCGTTGCGGTCGCCCACGACCACCAGCGCGGTCAGACCGAAGCGGCGACCACCCTTGACGACCTTGGACACGCGGTTGATGTAAACGACGCGCTCTTCGAGCTCGGGAGCTGCGGCGTTCTCTTGCTTGTTGCGAGCCATAGACTAAACCCCTTCTAGAATTTCAGACCGGCTTCACGAGCAGCGTCGGCCAGAGCCTTGACGCGCCCATGGTACAGGTTGCCACCACGATCGAAAACGACTTCCGTGATGCCGCATTCCTGAGCCTTCTTGCCTGCGATCTCACCGAGAGCGGTAGCGCCCTCGACGTTAGCGCCGTTCTTGCCCGTGGCCTTGAAATCAGGGCCCAGGGTGGAAACGCCGCACAGGGTCTTGCCCGCAACGTCGTCGACGAACTGCACGTAGATGTTGTTGTTGCTGCGCGTCACGCAAAGACGGGGACGCTCCGGCGTGCCGGAGATCTTACCGCGCACGCGACGATGGCGACGGGCCAGCGCAGCTTGCTTTTTCTGAAGCTTATTCATGGTAATCCCTTCGTTCAGTTACGCTTGCGCGCTTAGTCCTTGCCAGCCTTGCCGACCTTGCGGCGGACATGCTCGCCCTCATAGCGGATGCCCTTGCCCTTGTAAGGCTCAGGCTTGCGCCATGCGCGGACGTTGGCGGCCACCTGGCCGACCTGCTCCTTGCTGATGCCGGAGACGACGATCTCGGTCTGGCTGGGAACCTCGAACGTGATGTTCTCGGGGCACTCCATCAGAACGGGGTGCGAGAAGCCCAGCTGCATCTCCAGGTCCTTGCCCTTCAGCGCGGCACGATAGCCGACGCCGACCAGCTGCAGCTTCTTCTGGTAGCCGGCGGAAACGCCCTCGACCATGTTGTGGATGAGGGTGCGGGTAAGGCCGTGCAGGCTCCTGGCCTCACGGGAATCATCAGGACGGGAGACGATAATCTCCTCGCCTTCCTGGCTGATGGTCATCATGGGGTTGAACTCGCGGGTGAGCTCGCCCTTGGGGCCCTTGACCGTCACGATGTGGCCGTCGATCTTCACGTCGACGCCGGCAGGAACGGTAACGGGCTGCTTGCCGATACGAGACATAAACCTATCCCTTCCTTTCCTACCAGATGTACGCGATAACCTCGCCGCCGATGCCCTTCTTGCGGGCGTCGCGGTCGGTCATCACGCCGTTGGACGTGGAGACGATTGCAGTGCCGAGGCCGCCCAGAACGCGGGGCAGCTCGTCCTTGCCGGCGTAGATGCGCAGACCCGGCTTGGAGATGCGGCGGATGCCGCGGATGGTCTTGGCCTTCTTCTCGCCGTACTTCAGCGTGATTTCGAGCGTGGCACGAGGCTCGCCTTCGACAACCTCGTAGCCGGCCACATAGCCCTCTTCCTGCATGATGCGGGCGATCTCGACCAGCTTCTTGCTGGAGGGCATGGAGACCGTAGCCTTGCCGGCAGAGTTAGCGTTACGCACGCGCGTAAGCATATCTGCGATAGGGTCAGTCATGGTCATAGTAAGTTTCTCCTTTGGTTCGTGATGAGCCGATCGGTTCGGTTCGGATAGGCGCCCTTAGCACCCCCGCCTGAACCGTGGCACACCCGTACGTACCTTGTGTTGGGGCCTACCAGGAAGCCTTGGTCACGCCGGGCAGCTCGCCTTTGTTGGCCAGCTCGCGCAGGCACACGCGGCACAGGCCGAACTTACGGTAGTAAGCGCGCGGACGCCCGCAACGCGTGCAGCGATTGTGCTGGCGCGTGGAGAACTTCGGCTCGCGCTCGCTCTTGGCGATCATCGATTTCTTTGCCATGCAAATCCTTCTTTCTTGTTTCCAAGCCCGCCCGGAAGGCGGGCTTTAAACTGCCTGCAGGATGACCTGGCCGGCCATCCTTACGGTCAAACAAAAGGGTTAGTCGCGGTCCTTGAACGGGAAGCCGAGCGCGGAAAGCAGCGCGAAGGCGTTCTCGTTGTTGCCGGCGGTGGTGACGAACGTGATGTCCATACCACGGGTGCGGTCGACCTTATCGTACTCGATCTCGGGGAAGATCAGCTGCTCGGTGATGCCGAGCGTGTAGTTGCCGCGACCGTCGAAGCTGGTCGGGGAGATACCGCGGAAGTCGCGGACGCGCGGCAGAGCAGCGGCCAGCAGACGATCCAGGAACTCCCACATGCGGTCGCCGCGCAGGGTGACCTTGCAGCCGATGGCCTGGCCCTCGCGCACATGGAAGCCTGCGATGGACTTCTTGGCGCGGGTGATGCAGGGCTGCTGACCGGTGATGATGCGCATGTCGTTCATGGCGGCATCAAGCAGCTTGTGGTCGGAGGCGGCGGCGCCAACGCCCATGTTCACGACGATCTTCTCGAGACGCGGAACGTCGTTGATGTTGGCGATCTCCAGCTCGGACTTGAGCTTGCTGACGATCTCGTTCTTGTACTTCTCTTTGAGACGAGGAGCAGTCATGCGATTTCCTTTCGATGAATTAAACGCAGGATTTCCGACCCTGCGTCCCTGGTCTTATATGGCCAGGGTCATATTCTAAACGCGGCCCGCGCAAAGGCGGGCCGCCTTCAACAAAACTATTTATCGATGTCCTTGCCGCACTTCTTGCAAACGCGGACCTTCTTGCCGGCCTCGTTCACGCGGTGGGACACGCGGGTGGGCTGCTTGCACTCGGGGCAGACGACCATGACGTTGGAGACATGGATGGGAGCCTCGACGGACATGATGCCGCCCTGCGGGTTCTGCTGAGTGGGGCGCATGGCCTTCTTGACCATGTTCACCTTCTCGACGACCACGCGCTGCTTGCTGGGGAGAGAACGAACGACCTGGCCCTCCTTGCCCTTGTCCTTGCCGGACAGAACGCGGACGGTGTCGCCCTTCTTGATGTTCATGCTGTTCATTGCGAATAACCCCCTTTACAGCGTCTCAGGTGCCAAGGACACGATCTTCATGTACTTCTTCTCGCGCAGCTCGCGGGCGACGGGCCCGAAGATACGCGTGCCGCGCGGCGCACCGTTGGCGTCGATCAGGACGGCGGCGTTCTGGTCGAACTTGATGTAGCTGCCGTCAGCGCGACGAACTTCCTTCTTCACGCGCACAACGACGCAGCGCACGACGTCACCCTTTTTGACAGCACCGTTGGGCATAGCCTCTTTGACGCTGCAGATGATCACGTCGCCCAGGCCCGCGTAACGGCGCTTGGAGCCGCCCAGGACCTTGATGCACTGCACCTTGCGAGCGCCGGAGTTGTCGGCGACCGCGAGCATGGTTTGCATCTGAATCATTGCTTCAACCTATCTTTCAATCGGTAATCTGATGGGATAAGAGGAAAGGGCTATTTCGCCTTTTCGTTGATCTCCACCAGACGCCAGCGCTTCATCTTGGACAGCGGACGGGTCTCCATGATGGTGACGGTATCGCCGACGCCAGCCTCGTTGTTCTCGTCATGCGCGTGGAACTTCTTGGTGGTCGTCATCATCTTCTTGTACACCGGATGCGGCTTGCGCTCGGCGACGGAGACGACGATCGTCTTGTCGTTAACGGCGCTGACCACGATGCCCTGGCGGACCTTACGCGTATTACGCTCTTCGCTCATGTTATCAAACCTTCCTTTATGCGCTCAGCTCACGGGCGCGCATCTCGGTCTGGATGCGAGCGATGTCCTTCTTGACCTGCTTCACGCGTGCGGTGTTGTCAAGCTGGCTCGTTGCCATCTGGAAGCGCAGGTTGAAAAGCTCAGCGCGTGCTTCCTTGAGTTTGGCCTGCAAATCGTCGGCAGACAGCTCACGAATCTCTGCTGCTTTCATTTACTCCTGCCCTTCCGTTTCCTTGGTCACAATCTTGCACTTGATGGGCAACTTGTTGATTGCAAGGCGGAGCGCCTCTTTGGCCGTGGCCTCGTCGACGCCGTCGATCTCGAACATGATGCGACCGGGCTTGACGACCGCGACCCAGGCCTCGGGGTTGCCCTTACCGGAACCCATGCGGGTCTCAGCCGGCTTCTTGGTGATCGGCTTGTCCGGGAAGATGGTGATCCAGACCTTACCGCCACGCTTCATGCAACGGGTCATGGCGATACGAGCGGCCTCGATCTGACGGTTGGTGATCCAGTGTGCTTCCAGGGCCTGGATGCCCCAGGTGCCGTGGTTCAGACGGGTACCACCCTTTGCACGGCCCTTCATGGAACCGCGCTGCACCTTGCGGTGCTTAACACGCTTAGGTACGAGCATTACTTGCGCCCCCTATCATTACGGTCGTTGCGGCGGGAACGGTTCGGGCGAGAGCTGCCCTCGAGCTGAGGCTGCGGAGCCTTCTGGCCCGGCAGGACCTCACCGTGGTACACCCACACCTGAACGCCGATGGCGCCCATCTGCGTGCGAGCGGTGGAGAAACCGTAGTCAACCTTGGCACGCAGCGTGTGCAGCGGCACGCGACCCTCGCGGTACCACTCGCGGCGGCTCATCTCGGCACCGCCGAGACGACCGGCGCACTGGATGCGGATGCCCTTGGCACCGGACTTGCGAGCGGACTGCACGGCCTTGCGCATGGCGCGACGGAAAGCGACGCGGCCCTCGAGCTGCTCGGCAACGGACTGGGCGATGAGGTTGGCGTCCAGCTCGGGGCGCTTGACCTCGACGACCTCGATGTTGACCGGGCCGTTGGCGACCTTCTCGAGCTTCTTGCGCAGAGCGTCGATCTCGGCGCCCTTCTTGCCGATCACGACACCCGGGCGAGCCGTGGTGACGATGACCTTGATCTTGTCGCCTGCGCGCTCGATCTCGACCTTGGAGACGGCGGCACGGGCCAGCTGCTTGTCCAGGAACTTCCTAATGGCCAAGTCGTTTGCCAGGTTCTGGGCGTAATCCTTGTCGGCGTACCAACGGCTGCGCCACTCTTCGGTGATACCGAGGCGGAACCCGGTAGGGCTTACCTTCTGACCCATAGACTTTATGCCTCCTCTCGCGGAGCGACGATGATGGTGATGTGGCAGGTGCGCTTGCGGATGCGCGAAGCGGAACCCTTGGCGCGGGGACGGATGCGCTTGAGCGTGGGGCCTTCATCGACGAAGGCGGTCTTCACGACCAGCGTCTCCGGACGCACATGATGCTGGTACTCAGCGTTTGCCACAGCGGAGTTCAGCGTCTTCTCGACAGCCTCGGCGGCTGCGCGATTGGTGAACATCAAGATCTCACGGGCAGCCGGGACGGACTTGCCGCGGATCAGGTCGACGACGATGCGTGCCTTGCGGGGCGACATGCGCACGGTACGTGCGATTGCTTTAGCTTCCATGATTCACCCCTTCTTATCGCTTCTTCTTGTCGGCTGCGTGACCCTTGAAGGTACGCGTGGGGGCGAACTCGCCCAGCTTGTGGCCGACCATGGACTCGGTAACGTAAACCGGCACGTGCTTGCGACCGTCGTGCACCGCGATGGTGTGGCCCACCATTTCGGGGAAGATGGTGCTGGCACGGGACCAGGTCTTGATGACGTTCTTTTCGCCGGCCGCGTTCATCTTCTCGATGCGCTCAAGAAGGCGAGGCTCAACGAAAGGACCCTTCTTCAAACTTCTGCTCACTATTACTCCTTAACGCTTAGCGCTACTTCTTGCGACGGCGAATGATCAGGCGGCTAGAGGCCTTCTTCGGGTTGCGCGTACGATGACCCTTGGTCGGAACGCCCCAGGGGCTGACAGGGTGACGGCCAGAAGTCTTGTTCTTGCCTTCGCCACCGCCGTGGGGATGGTCCACAGGGTTCATGACGGTACCGCGAACCGTCGGGCGGATGCCACGCCAACGATTACGGCCGGCCTTGCCGATCGTGATGTTGGAGTGCTCGGCGTTACCGACCTCGCCGATGGTGGCGCGGCAGGTGAGCAGCACGCGGCGCATTTCGGAGGAGGGCATGCGCAGGATGGCGTACTTGCCTTCCTTGCCCATCAGCTGGATGCTCGTGCCGGCGGAGCGGGCAAGCGCGGCGCCACGGCCGGGCTGCAGCTCGACAGCGTGGATGAGCGTACCGACGGGGATGCAGGACAGCGGCATGGCGTTGCCGGGCTTGATGTCCACATCGGTGCCGCTGACGATCATGTCGCCGACCTTCAGGCCCTTCGGGTGAAGGATGTAGCGCTTCTCGCCGTCAACGTAGTGCAGCAGAGCGATACGAGCGGAGCGGTTCGGGTCGTACTCGATGGTAGCGACCTTTGCAGGCACGCCGTCCTTGTTGCGCTTGAAGTCGATGATGCGGTAACGACGCTTCACGCCGCCGCCCTGATGACGGACGGTGATGTGACCGTGGTTGTTGCGACCCGCCTTCTTGTTCAGCGGCGCAAGCAGGGACTTTTCCGGCTTGTCGCAGGTGATTTCGGCTTTGTCCGAAACCGTCTGGAAGCGACGACCGGGGCTAGTCGGCCTGTACTGTTTGACTCCCATTTCAAACCTTTCCATCTGGATTTCCGCTCGCATGCCTCACCATGCACCGGAGATCCTTCCTACAGATGTGGATGTGGCGATTGCCAAAGCACGCTCGTTTGAGGCCGAACGCACCGACTCCGTCAATCCACGCGCCCGGGTGTATCCATAAGTCACCAGACGCAACTGGATATTATACGAGCCTGAATGCGCGGTTTCAAGGAAAACCTGCTTGAACGAAGCGCGCCCACAACCTGCACACAAGCCAGGTTGCGGGCGCTTGCCTATTGATATGGAGAGAGGCTTGCGGGCTTCCCTCTATCACGATTTCCGCGATACTGCCGAACCGCGCGCTAATCCAGGTGGAACGCGCACGGCAAATCGACGCTTACCGGCGAGTTGTCGGCGTTGGTCTCCATGACGCTGGCCATGAAGTCCCACCACTTCCGGCAGATCTCGGTTTCCGCCGATTCCGCGTAACGCTCGGGATCGTCGAGCTCGATGTAGCCGAACAGGATGTTGGTCTCCTCGTCGATGAAGATGCTGTAATTATGTCCGCCGTACTCGTGGAGCATATCGGCCATCTCGGGCCACAGCTCGTTGTGACGGCGCTCATACTCCTCGGCGAACCCCGGATACAGCTTCATCTTGAAGCCGCTGATGGTGCGGCCTTCGGCGGTTTTACGTACGGTCATCGCCTTTTCCTTTCATTACCGTTGAGGATATGGGCACGCAATCGCGCACGGATCCGGGGATTTCCCGACCCTTGCACGCACAGCGCGCACGCGCCGCGAAACGAGCATGCCCGAGCTTGCGGCGGCGCCGGGACGGACGAGAGGCTTCGAGCCCCTTCCCTGCCGGCACGTTATGCGCCGCGAAACGCGCATGCCCGGGCGGCGCGCGCCCGGGCATGCAGCGAAAACGTTACTGCAGCTTGCCGTAACGCTCTTCCGTGATCTGATCGAGCGTCTTGCCCTGCGTGTCCGGGCACCACACCACGCCGACCACGAGCGACACCACCAGCACCGCGCACATGATGAGCGCCGCTGGGAAGAAGCCCGCCGGGTTGGTGGAGATATCGCCCATGATGGCGCCGACGCCTACGAGCGACCAGATGCCAAGGGCCGCGCGCACCAGGAAGAACATGATGCCCTGAGCGCCGCCGCGATAGCGCGTCGGGAACAGCTCGGTTCCCCACAGCGCGTAGAAGCACTGCGCCGAGAAGCCCGCCGAAACGCCCCACAGGATGACGTAGGCCCACAGGCACCAGCCCATGGAATCGGTGGTGCCGTTGTTGAGCGCCGCGCCGAAGATGGCGATGCACACCCACGAGGCAAGCGCCAGCAGCGCCGATACCCCGAACAGCACGCGATGCGGCACCTTATCGCCCAGCTTGGAGAACACCGCCAGCGAGCAGACCGCCACGAGCACCCATTGCACCACGCCGAGCAGGCTCTGCCCCACCGAATCGATGTTGCCGGCTGCGGCGTACAGATACGGCATGAACTGGCCGTTGGTGCCCGCCGCCAGGTTCCATGTCAGGTACACGGCCACCAAAAACACGATGGTCTTGACGTTGACGGGGTTCTTCAGCGCGTTGGCCATCATACGGCCGAACGACTCGTGCTCGGCCGTTTCGGCCTGCTTCTCCGCCCAGTCCTTGGACTCCTGCAGCTGACGCTGAAGGTTCCACGCGACGAGCGCCACCACGAGCAGCACCAGGAAAAGGATGCGCGTGGACAGCAAGCCGTCGAAGGGGCCGTAGGTTCCGGCGGGCAGCAGCGTCTTGCCATCGGCCGCGAAACCGGGGAGCACGAACGACAGGGCCAACGAAAGCAGGAATATGATGGCCGGCCCGCAGCTCCATGCGAACTGGCTGATGCCGATGTTCGCGGCGCGCTTGGTGGACGTGGACGTTTCGGAGATGTAGCTCCACGATGCGGGCACGCCCGCTCCCACCGACAGGCCGGAGAGCACCACGCCCACAACCACCATGGGCAGGTTCATGGCGCACATGGCGATGGCCACGCCGATCGCATACACCAGCAGGTTGTAACGGTAGATGATGGTGCGCCCGTACTTGTCGGTCAGAAAACCGCCGATAAGCGCGCCGACGGCGGCGCCGAACGCGTTCGCGCCGATGGCGCCCAAGATGGAGGTCCACATCGAGCCGAAGCCGAATGCCGCGGCCCATGCCGTCAGCGCCACCGACGATGCCACGATGCACCCCGAATCCAGGAAGTTCGTCAACGACACCGCGATGGTGCCCTTGCGCTCCTGAGACATTGCCATGATCGATCTGCCTTTCACTTGTTCCTATGGCCGGCGGCTGCGCTAGTCCAGGAAGCTTTCATTGATGTCGAGCTTGAAATCGCGGGCGATGGCGCGCAGGCCGTCGTCGGTGATGGTGTTGAGGAAGTCGTCGCTGCTGCCGTTGAGCATACGGGCCTCGGCGTAGATGGCCGCGGCTTTCTCGATGGTATGCATAAGGCCGAACGCCGTGTCGAAATCGGGGCCGGACACGAACAGGCCGTGCTGCGCCCAGATGGCGGCATCGTAGGTTTTCATGAGCTCGCAGGTGGCCTGCGCGATCTCGGAGCCGCCCGGGACCATCCACGGGACGACGCCCACGCCCTTCGGGAACACCACGATGCACTCGGTCATGGCCTTCCACAGCGCGCGCGTGATGGTGCGCGCGTCCAGCGGCATAACGAACGACAGCGCGATGACGTTCTGCGGATGCGCATGGTAGATTACGCGGCACGCGCCGTCGGTGGCCGCCACGCGGACGCTGTGGTTCATGAAATGCGTGGGGAACTCGCTGGTGGGGACGCCGCCGTCCTTGAGGCCCCACACGATGCGCCACGCGTCGCCGGCGTCGTTGATCTCCACGATGCCCACGTTGGCAGCAGGATCGAGCTGCACGTTGCGCATGTAGCGGCCCGAGCCCGTGGTGGCGAAGAACGCTCCGCGCAGGTTATCGGCCTGCACGCCCATGGACACCCAGCTGGAGGGGTTGTCGTAGAAGAACGGGCGGCACGCGCCAACCTGCTCGTCGGTCAAGCGATACGTCAGGTTGCCGCCGTTGCGCTCGTGCCAACCCTGGTCCCAGCCATCGGTGCACAGGCGCACGAACGCCTTCATGAACGGCTGCTGCTCCACGGCCACGCCCGAAACGGCGCCCTTGGCAACGGTGACGCCCTTGTCGAGCACGCCCTGCGCGGCCTGTGCGCCGCGGCCCAGCACGTCCTGGGCGCTATCCAAAATACCCATGTTCCTGCCTTTCGATGATGCGCCGGGAACTTCGACGCGGATCGGGCGGGCTCGGATGCAGATCCTCGCCCGCCGCTTGCTTTCATTGCATGTAAGGGCTGATCGCCTATGCGCGACCGGAGAGCACCTCATCCTCGTAGGCCTTGATGGGCTCCCACAGCCCGCCATCGGTCGGCACGCCCTCGCGACGGCAGTACTCGTCCCACACGGCGCCGAACGGCATGGTCTTGAACTGCTCGGTGACGATCATCTTCTCGGAGAAGCGATACGTATCCTGCAGCTCCTTGAGGCGCTCGACAGGCTGCAGCAGCTCGAACAGCAGGCTCTTCTCCATGGCGCGGGTGCCGGTCGCCCAAGCGCCGATGCGATTGATGGACGCGTCGAAGAAGTCGAGGCCGATGATGACCTTGTCCCAGCCGCCCGGGCAGCGCACGATCTCGCCGGCGATCTCCTTGATGTTGTCCTCGAACAGCACCACGTGATCGGAATCCCAGTGCATGGAGCGGGTGACGTGCAGCGGCACGTACGGGAAGAACAGCAGCAGGCTGGAGAGCTTGTCGGCGATGTTCTCCATGGGGTTGAAGTGGCCGGCGTCGATGAGCACCACGTGGTTGCCGCCCTTCTTCGCGGCATAGGACACGTAGAACTCCTGGTTGCCGGTGGTGAAGCCTTCCACGCCGATGCCGAAGACCTTCTGCTCCATGGCGTCGATGACGTGCGGCGTGTCGAAGGAGTAGATCTCGTCGAGCGCGTCGCGCAGACGCTCGCGCATGCCGTAGCGGTCTGCCGGATGGTCCTTCAGGCCGTCGGGGATCCAGAAGTTGTTGAGCACCATGTCGTCAAGCTCCTCGCCGATGCGCTCGGCGATCTTGCGGCAGGCGATGCAATGACGGATCCAGAAGTCGCGCACATCCTTGTCCGGAGAGGAGACGGTCAGGCCCTCCTTGACCATGGGATGGCTGAACAGCGTGGGGTTGAAGTCGATGCCGAAGCCGTGCTCCTTAGCCCAAGCCACCCACGGCTCGAAGTGCTTGTACTCGATCTGGTCGCGGTCGACCCAGGGGTTCTCGTCGATGAAGATGGCATAGCTGGCATGCAGGTTGATGCGCTTCTTGCCGGGGATGAGGCTGCACGCCTTCTCGAAGTCGGCCGTCAGCTCCTCGAAGGTGCGGGCGCGGCCCGGGTAGTTGCCCGTGGTCATGATGCCGCCGGAAGCCGCATTGTCCTTCTGGTCGAAGCCCATGACGTCGTCGCCTTGCCAGCAGTTGACGGAGATCGCCTTGCCGGCCAGCTTCGCCAGGACCGCCTCGGTGTCGATGCCCTCGGCGGCGTACGCCTCGCGTGCCAGTTCGTAAGCTGTGCTCATATGCGCTCCTATCTTGGATGAATGGATATGTTCAAGCCGCGATGCGGCGGTGAACCGATTCGTACGCGCAGGGCCGACGCGCGGCGGCCCTGCGCGTACGGGTTATTCGGGCTGATATTCCACCACGTCGAACGATCGGCGGATGGCCTCTCGCGCCTCGTCGAGGTCGGCGAAGACGCCGTTGCCGATCATCTGCACCATGAGGTTTCCCAGGCTGGTGCCCTCGATGGGGCCGGCGAACACGGGGATGCCGCATGCACGGGCCGTCAGCTCATTGAGGAAGGTGTCCTGGCATCCGCCGCCGACGATGTTGATGGAGGTGTACGTGCGGCCGGTCAGCGCCGACAGCTCGTTGATGGAATCGGCGTAACAGCCCGTCAAGCTCTCGTACACGCAGCGCATCAGCTCGCCGACGGTGTCGGGAACGGGCTGGCCCGTCTCGCAGCAGGCGGTCTTGATCTCCTCGATCATGGACGCGGGAGCCAGGAAGCGGTCGTCGTTGACGTTGACGTGCGGGACGAGGGCGTCGGGATGCAGCTGCTGCTCGGCGCGCGCGGCATCCGCCAGCTCGCCGAAGCCGACCTCTTTCGCGGCGCGCTTGAGCTCGGCGCCCTTGCCGGCGACGTAGCTGACGCCGTTGAGCTCGCGGCGGATGGATTGGATCATCCACAGGCCCATGATGTTCTTCAGGAAGCGGAAACGCTTCAAGTAGCCGCCCTCGTTCGTGAAGTTCTGATACCTGCTGGCATCGGAGGTGATGGGGCCCTCGTGCTCAACACCGAGCAGGCTCCACGTGCCGCTTGAGAGGTAGACCGCCTGCGCATCGCGCGCGGGCACCGCCAGAAACGCCGAGCCCGTGTCGTGCGTGGCGGGCAGCATAACCTGGGCGTCGAAGCCCACGCGCTGCTGCACCTCGGGCGTGAGCCCGCCCACCACCGTGCCGGGCATGGCGATGTCGCCGAACAGGCGCGCCGGGGCGCCGGCCGCCTCGAGCGCGGCGGCATCCCAGGTGCACGTGCGGGCGTTGACGAGGTTCGTGGTGGTGGCGTTGGTGTATTCGTTGACCATGTTGCCCGTGAGCAGGTAGTTCAGGTATTCGGGCACCATAAGGAAGCGGTCTGCCGCCTCAAGCTCGTCGGGATGCTCGGCGACCAACGCCGCCAGCTGGTAGACCGTGTTGAACGTTTGGCGCTGGATGCCCGTGGCACGGTACAGGTTCTCTAGCCCGATGCCCGCGTCCACGTCGGCAGCGACGTCGTTCGTGCGGGCATCGCGATACGCCACCGCGTCGCCGACGCGTCGACCCTGCGCGTCGACCAAGACGAAATCCACGCCCCAGGTATCGATGCCGATCGTTTCGGGGATCTTGCCGGCTTCGCAGCATTTCTCCAGGCCGATCAGGATGTTCTCCCAGATCATGTCGATGTCCCAGCAATCGTGCCCACGGCGGCGCACCTGCACGTTATCGAAGCGGTGCACCTCCTCGAGCTCGATCTTTCCGTCGACGACGCTTCCCAGGACATGGCGTCCGCTTGAGGCCCCGATGTCGATTGCGAGGTAGTAGCGCCTAGCCATCAGCAATCCCCTTCCGCGTCTTGTTCGCC
Organism: uncultured Senegalimassilia sp.; assembly: GCF_934630535.1. GTDB lineage: Bacteria > Actinomycetota > Coriobacteriia > Coriobacteriales > Eggerthellaceae > Senegalimassilia. The sequence goes on along the minus strand of NZ_CAKTVU010000001.1, from coordinate 209,294 downwards.
CTTGCCGCGGATCTGCACCACGTACATGACGTTGGTGGCCGCCACCTTGTCCGGCGAGCCATCGACGCCCGACGAGACGATGGGGCTGGTGGAACGATCGCCCGCCGTAAACACGGCCACATCGCCCGGCCGGACGCACCCGCGCGCCACCACGGCGTTGCGGGCGCTGTCCACGACGTGCTGCATATCGCCTTGCACGTCGGCGAGCATGGGCGTGACTCCCCAATGGATCTGCTGCTGGCGCATGACGCGTTCGAAGGGCGTCACCGCATAGATGGGAACGCGCGGGCGGAGGTTCGAAACCAGGCGCGCGGTATAACCGGAGATGGTGGGCGCCACGATGCATGATGCGTTGATGTTCTCGGCGGTTTGCACGGCGGCGATGCCCACGGCAAGCGCCACGCGGGCGCGCACGCGCGTGCGGTCGGGGAAGCGCTCATCGAACAGATACGGCTCGCTGGCCTCGGCGATGCGCGACATCATCTGCACGGCAGGCACCGGATAGCGCCCGCATGCCGTCTCGCCCGACAACATGACGGCATCGGTGCCGTCGTAGATGGCGTTGGCCACATCCCCCACCTCGGCACGGGTGGGACGCGGGTTGCGGATCATGGAGTCGAGCATCTGGGTTGCCGTGATAACCGGCTTGGACGCGCGGTTGCACGCGCGGATGATCTCCTTCTGGATATGGGGGACCTTGTGCGCGGGCACTTCCACGCCCAGATCGCCGCGCGCGATCATGATGCCGTCGGAGGCCTCGATGATCTGGTTGATGTTCTCAACAGCCTCGTGGCATTCGATCTTGGAGATGAACATGATGTCGGATCCGCCGTGCTCGTCGAGGAACGCCCGCATCTCGCGCACGCCCGCGGCATCGCGGATAAACGATGCCGCCACGAAATCGACCTGCTGCTCGATGCCGAAGAGCAGGTCGGCGCGGTCTTGATCGGTCATAACCGGCAACGGCACCGAGGTTCCGGGGAGGTTCATGGACTTGCGCTCGCCTAAGACGCCGGAGTTCTGGACGGTGCAATGGATGTCGGTGCCCTCGACGCCGTCGACGGCAAGCTCGATCAAACCGTCATCCACCAAGATGACCGTGCCCGGAGCCACCGAGCGCCACAGGCCCTTGCAGGTGTGCGACGCCACGCGGTCGGTGCCCTCGACGTCGGCCTCGGTGAACGTGAACGAGTTGCCGGCCATCAGCTGCACAGGTTCGTGCCCGGACAGCAGACCCGTGCGGATCTCGGGGCCCTTCGTATCCAAAAGGATGGCGCAGGGGCTGTCCATCTCCCGCCGCACCTTGCGCAAGCGGTCCATTCGAGCGCGCTGCTCATCATGGGTCCCATGCGAGAAATTGAAGCGCGCTATGTCCATGCCCGCGTTGATGAGACCCTTGAGCGTCGATTCGTTATCGACCGACGGGCCCAAGGTGCACACGATCTTCGTTCGCTTTGCCATGCAGTCACCTTACCGTTGCGTTTCGTCTCGTAAATACGAAAACTATACCGCTAAACGGCTGCGATTCCTCGGCAATCGGAAAACCCCACTTTTGCGCTAGACTCACTGCAAGATTCCAGCGGAAAGGCAGCGAGCATCATGCGAACGTTGCATCGCCCAAAACGCCGTAAGCTACAGCAGCTCCCCGCCATACAAAGGCCCGAGCACGGATTCCCGATGGCTCTCGAACAGGTCGCGGGCGCTGCCGCACCATGCCACCTCGCCTTGCTGCAGGCACACGACGCTATCGGCGATGCGGCGCGCCTGCACCAGATTGTGCGTGACCACCACAACCGCCGTTTGAGCGCTCACGCGGGTAAGCACCTCCTCGACCTGGGCGCTGCTTGCCACATCGAGCGCCGAGCACGGTTCGTCAAGAAGCAGCACCGCCGGGTTCGTGGCCAGGGCGCGCGCGATGCACAAACGCTGCTGCTGCCCGCCCGAAAGCTCCAAGGCGCTGCGTGAGACGTCGCCTTCCAGCTCGTCGAGCAGGCCGACGACGGAAAGCTGCTCGCGAACGATGCGCGAAAGCTCGCTGCGCTTGCGGATACCCCGGTACCGCAGGGCGTACGTGATGTTGCGCTCCACCGAGAACGGGAACGGCGTAGGCTTCTGCATGACCATGCCCACGCGCGAGCGCACGGCGTCGGCGTCGAGCGCGGCCGTATCCTGGCCGGACAGCTTCACCTCCCCCGCCCAGCGCGTCTTCGGGACAAGCTCGAGCGTGCGGTTCAGGCACGACAGCAACGTGGACTTCCCGCAACCCGATGGGCCGATGATGGCGGTTACCCGACCTATCGAGGCATCCAGGTCCACATCGCGCAAAACCTGACGTTTCCCGTACCATGCGCTCAAACCGCGCACTTCAAGGATGTTCTCGTCGCTCACGACCGCATCCACCGCCTTTTCCTTATATATGCGTAACCGGAAACCAGCACGTTGCAGACAAGCACCAACACCATGAGCACGAACGCCGTCGCGTACACCTGCGGGATGGTGGTCCCCTGCGCCAACATGAGATACAGATGGAGCGGCAGCGACATGGCAGGCTGGTCGATGCCCGTCGGCACGGGCGCGAAGGCAACGCCGCCGGTGAAGATGAGCGGAGCCGCAGCGCCAAGCGCATACAGCCCGCCGAGCACGATCGCCCCCAACAGCTCGCCGCGGCAATACGGAAGGACGAGCGTGCGCAGCACATACGTTTTCGAGCAGCCGAGCGCGTACGCGGCGCCGAGCAGGCTGCTGGGAACCTCGCGAAACGCCTTCTCCATGCGAACCTCGATGAAGGGGATGATCATGAGCGCAAGCGCCACGCCGCCCGCCAGCACGCAGCGGCCAAGACCCGCATCGCGCACCAGCACGGCATAGGCGAACAGGCCCATGACGATGGACGGCGCGCCGCCCGCCACGGACATGATGCGCCCCATGAGGTTTTGCGCCCACATGCGGCGCGAGAGGAACACGCGCCACGCCGCAACGCTTGCCGCCAACGGGACCGCGATGACGAGCGCGCACCCGGTGAACCAGGCGCTGCCCGCGATAGCCGGGAAGATGCCGCCTTCGCTGCCGAGCACGGCGCCGGACGGGCTTTGCGTGATGAACTCCCACGAAATGCAGCCTGCGCCCTGGACGAACACGTAGCCGAACAGGAATGCGATGGCGCCGCCCACGACGGCCGTTGCGGCAAGCGCCCAAACGCGCACCACCGCACCGCCGGCGCGGCCAAGCACCCACGAACCTGCGAACGCGGTGTGCGAGACGCGGCGCGTCAGGACGCGCTGCAGCCACACGCAGGCGAGGTCGACAGCCAAAACGATGGCGAGCAGCACGAACCCTGCAGCGAACAACGCGTGCATATGCGTGCTTCCGGCCGCCGCGGTGCCCATCTCAAGCGCGATGAGCGAGGCGATGGTCTCGCCCTTGCCCAACAACGTAGGGAACAGGTTGGCGTTGCCCGCCACCATCATGACGGCCATGGTCTCGCCCATGGCACGGGCGAACGCCATCATGGCGCTCGGCCATATGAGCCGCAGCGAAACCGGCAGGACCACGCCGTACACGCCCCACCAACGGCTCACGCCCAACGCCAGCGACGCCTCCAGATAGCGCTCGCGCACGCCGACCATCGACTCGGTCATGGTGGACACCATATACGGCAGCACCATGACGGCCAGCACGATGCTTGCGGCCAGGATGCAATTGCCCGAAGGCACGCCCGCTCCTATGAACGCGGGCACCAGCACCTCAAGCCCGACGAAGCCGTACACGACCGAGGGGATGCCGGCCAAAAGATCGATGGCCCCGCATAACACGGCGCGCAGCGCCGCAGATGCCGAGCACGACAGGAACAGGGCGCATCCGATGGCGACGAACAGCGCCATCGCAAGGGCAACGGCCGAGGTGAGCAGCGTGGCGGCGATGCAGTTCGCGATGCCGAACGACGCGCCCCCGCCAAAATCGACGGGCATCCAATCGCTGCCGAGCAAAAACGCCCCAACGCCCACTTCGCCGACCACGGGCCACGCCTGCACCGCCACGGTGAGCACGACCCACGCCAACGCCGCCGCGCAGGCAACGCACAGAAACGTTATCAAGATCGTTTGCAAACGATCCGCCCGCACACGGTGCGGGCGGATCGAGGGAACATATCGCATGTTCTTCTAACTCTGCGATTCGTTATGCGGTGAACGACGGGATGTAGCCGTTGGAGCGGATGACCTTGATACCGGCATCGGAGAAGATGTAGTCGATGAAGGCCTGCTCGGAGCTGCTCGGCTCGCCCACGCCCACGAACATGACCGGACGCTGGGTCTTGTAGTCGCCGGAGATGATGTTGTCCTCGGTGGCCTCGACGCCGTCGACCTTCATGGCGACCAGCTTCTGACCGTTGGCGTTGGCCTTGTTGTACGCGCCGAAGCCGGCATAGCCGATGGCCCACTTGTTGTTGGCGATGTTGGTGGCAAGCTCGGTCATGGAAGCGGACTGCGTGGCGGAGTCGGTCACTTTGCTGTCGCCCATAACGGACTTCTGGAACACCTCGTAGGCGCCGCCGGACAGGTCGCGGATGTACACCTGGATCTGCTCAGCGGGCAGGGAGGCGTCCACCTGGTCCCACGTGGTGATCTCGCCGGCGAAGATCTTGCGGATGGTGTCGGTGGACATGTCGTCCATCGTGGACACAAGGGGGTTCTCGGCGTTCACGGAAACGGTCAGCGCATCCTTGGCAACCTCGTACTCCTTGTAATCGCCCAAGGCCTCCTTCTCGGAATCCTTCAGCGTGCGGGCGACCATGCCGAAGTCGCACGTGCCCTCTTCAAGCGCGCTCACGCCGACGCCCGAGCCGCCCGGCGCCACGTAGATGGAGATGTTCTTCTCCGGGAAGCTGGAATCCACCTTGTTCCACTTCACGTACTCGTCGGTATACGAGGATGCCAGCGAGGAGATGATGGGATACAGCGAGGTGGAGCCGCAGAACATGATGTTGGACTGGAAGTCGCCGGATGCCTGCTTGGTTGCGGAGCTATCCGAGCCGGCTTGCGAGGAGCCGTTCGACGAGCAGCCCGCCAGCAGGCCGCAGCACAGCGTGAGCGCCAGCGCGGCAACCGCCACGGCGCGGAAGCGATGCTTCTTGGTTTCGTTCTTCATAGTGTTCCTTTCCTTTTCCTTGGTTTTCCGCGCGGCAAAGCACAGCACGGCAAATGCGCGCCGCTTTTTGTCTTTACCTATGCAGAAAGGGGTGTTTGCGGCCGCGCGGCGTTGCGTAACGAGCAGACGCCGATGAGCGAAGCTGTGCAGAATTCAGCTTTGCCAGACCGCAATAGATGATTCAAGTGCAGGAAGGGCCTCGTTGCCGTGTCAAGGACCAAAACGCTGAAATGCCACAGGCGTAGCGCAACGGCTTTCGCCAAGCTAGGGAGCATAGCGCGATACGCGCCGGTCGCCGCAGGCAACGGAGAGGATGCGGACGGCGGAATGCCAGCGCGCAAACATACCCCGCCAAGAAGAGGGAAGGGCCCGCAGCCTTACCGCTGCGGGCCCTTCCCTCTTCGTGCGTTTTGCCTAGATCCTAGATCTCCTTGACCCACAAGCCGTGGAGGTTGCAGTACTCGTAAACCTTCACGGGCGCGTCGCCGGCGACGACGGTAAAGGTTGCCTCGGGCGCGTCGGCGGGCGTGAGCGGGGCAACCTGGTAGCCCTTTTCCGTGACCAGCACCACCATGGTGATGAAGTGCGGCTCGGTCATGGGATGGGCGACCTCGCCCACCTGCACACGCACGTTCGCGCCGTCGACCGCAACCTGCGGCACGTGCTTCTCGAACGCGCCGTCGGTGCTGTTCGCCGTAAGCTCGGCCATGGCCTCGCCGCAGCAGGACATGGGCACGCCCTGATCGAACACCTTGATGGCCACGTTGCCGCAATGCATGCACTTGAAGAATTTGACGTCCATGATAAAACCCCTCTCAGGTTTACAACGGCAACCCCTGCGGCGCCGTTGCTTCCAGTATAGAAACGCCTTACGTGCACGGAAGGCTTGCAGACCGTTGTTTGCGGACCCGTTACATTCCCGGTGCACGGTTGTAGCGTGTCTTATATGTTACTCTTTTTGTATCATTTCTGGAAGCCCTTTTTGCGGTTTCTTGGTGCGAACGGCATAAACAAGGGCGCACGCCCCCGCCACCATGAGCGGAACGCTGAGGACCTGGCCCATGGTCAGCCATCCGCCCCATAGGTAGCCGATTTGCGCATCGGGCTGGCGAACGAACTCGATGAGGAAGCGGAACAAGCCATAGCCCATAAGGAACACGCCCAAAAAAGTCCCCTGCGGGCGCGGAGGTTGCTTGCGCGACAGAACGTACAGCACGCAGAACAGCACGACGCCCTCGAGCAGGGCCTCGTAGAGCTGCGAGGGGTGGCGCGGCATGGCGCCCGCCGTGCCGCCGAACACCACGCCCCACGGCAAGCTGGTGGGCGCGCCCCACAGCTCGCCGTTCACGAAGTTGGCGCAGCGGCCGAAGAACAGGCCGATGGGGGCCGCAATGCAGCCCATATCGGCAAGCGTGAGATACGGGATGCCGGTGAAGCGCGCCGCGACGATTCCCGAGAGCAACGCGCCGATAAGGCCCCCGTGAAAGCTCATGCCGCCATGGTTGAACGCCAAGATCTCGGCAGGATGGGAAAAATAGTAGCCATCGCCGTACACGAGCACGTAGCCCAAGCGTCCTCCCAAGATCACACCTATGATGGCGCACAGCACCACGGTGAGCAGGCTGTCCGCATCCACCCGCACCTTCCAGCGCTTCGCCACCCGCCACAGCACCAGCGCCGCGCACACGAAGCCCGCCACATAGGCGATGCCGTACCAGCGCACAACGAAAGGCCCGACAGCGAACGCCACCGGGTCGAGCATGCGATATATTTCGTTTAACATGGGGAAAGCTCCGTTCCATAGCATTCGAACGGAGAAAAGGATACCTTAGTTCAAGCCCCCTGCGCCAACCTGTTGAGCGCTTGCCCTAACCTCTTCACGAAGCGGGCCGGGGATGGGGCGCAGCAGCTCAACCTGCGCGTCGCACTTGGGGCAATCAAGGGTGAACAGGGCCGTTTCAGGGCCCAATACCATGATGGCGCGGTAACGCGCCATATCGAACGTGACGCACCCGCAGCTGGGGCATGCGGCGTGTATGTTCACGGTTTTCACGGAAGCGGGCCTAAAGCAAGAACCGATTAGGGTTGCCCTGACGGGTGGGGCCTTCGTCGGCGCGATCGGCCGTGCTCGGCCCGTGCTCCAGGAAGAACTCGCAGAAGCGGCAGATCTCCTTGGCCGCCGCGTCGAAATCGCGGCTAGGGTTGAGCAGCTTGCCGAAATCGGTGCACACCACGTGCGTAGGCCGAAAGCAGGCGGCGAAGTGGCAATCGGCAGGGCACGGCTCGCCGGGAATGTTATGCGGGCATCTGCCGTTCATCTCGGCATCTTCGTAGCAACCGCGCAACTCCCAACACTTCATGCCTTCCGCTTCCCTTCTCCGCCTGCTTGCCTGTTGTTTTCCGCTTACATGACCGCCGGCACGACGCGGGTGACGCCGGGCACGCGCTCCTTGAGGATGCGCTCGACGCCGTTGGCCAGCGTCATCTGGGACATGGGGCAGCCCTTGCAAGCGCCCTGCAGCTCGACGGTGACCACGCCGTCCTCGTCGACGTCGACGAGCTTCACATCGCCGCCGTCAGCCTGCAGGCTGGGTCGGATGAGCTCGAGCACTGCTGCAACATCGGTCTTCTCAACCATGAGGTTCTCCTTTGCCTTTCGGTCTTATGTTCATCATGAGCGATTCTACCACAGCGCCCGATGGGGCCATCGGGCGTTTGGATGGGGTTACGATGAGGGTTTCCAGTCCTTGCCCAGAATGACCAGCACATCGGTGCCGAACGAGTAGGCGCCGGTGTTCTGGACCAAGCGCCCTACGCCCATGGCGTTGAGCACGGTCTGCGCGGCCGGTTGGGCATCGCTGGAGTTGTAGATGACCAGCGTTTCGCTGTACACGGAAGTGTCGGTGTTGCCCGTCTCCGAAACCTTGAACCCCTTCGAGGTGAGCGTCGATTCCATGGAGGCCGCCGCACCCGTGATGCCGCCGCCGTTTTTCAGCGTGATGGTGAAGCTGCCGGGGTCGGTGGTGGCCGCCTGCGTCTGCTCGGCGGGCTCCTGCCCCGAATCGACGCGGTCCATCATCTCGGACCACGAGGAGTTCGAAACCGCGTACACATCCTGGCCATCGCTTTGCGTGACGTAGCCGGGAACCAGAGCGCCCGTGACGGAATCGGCACTCATGCCTTTGAGACCTTCGGCCAAGGAGAGTGCATCGCTTGAGCCCATGTCGGTGCCGAAGGCCCCCTGCAGCTGGTCAAGCAGGCCGACCAGGCTGGACTTGCCTCCCGACACCATGCGCAACGAAACGGCCTCGAGCAGCTTGCGTTGGTTTTCCGCCTGGGTTTGCCTGGGCGACTCGAAGTTCGTGGCGCGCGCCAGCGTCAGGGCGCCCTCGCCGGTGAGGGTCTGGCTGCCTGCGGGCAGGTACACGCTGCCGGCGTTGGGATCGTCCACCTCTTCGGAAAGGTCCACATCAACGCCGCCGAGCGTGTTCACCAGCTGCACAAGGCCGGCAGCGTCGATCTTGACCACGTGCGAGATCTTCACGTCGGCGAAATTCGCCACGGCGTTGACCAAGCTGGCATCGCTTTCGCGCACGCTTGCCTGCCTGATGGGGTAATACTTGCCGTCCTTGAGCGACACCTGCACATCGGTGGGAATGTTGATGATGCAGGCGTTTTTGCCCGAGGAATCGGTTCGCACCAAGGCAAGCGCATCGGGGCCGTCGGCGGAGTTGGGCATACCGGGCGTATCCAGCTCGGCCACGACGAGCGTATAGAACGGATCGCCGGATTTCACGGCGGTGAGCGCCTTGTCGGCGTCGGAGCCTTTGAGCGCCAGCTTGCCGTTGAGGTTTCCCATAAGGGTGAACGAGCCCACGCCATAGGCCACGGCCGCCAACACGGCTATAACCGCCACGGCGATGCCCAGGCGCTTTACGAGCGTGCGGCGCTTGACCCCTGGAGAGAATTCCAAGCCCCTGGCGTAACCGGTACGGCTCCGCGGGCCCTGGGCGCTGGGCATGACGTTGCTCACGTAACCGCGCTGTGCGCGCTTCTGCCTACGCGGGCTGGAGAAGCCCACTTGATCGGCGTTCATGTGCGCCGGACGGACCTTGGGGACATGCGTGCCCAAGGTTGCGCTGCGCATGCGCCGCGAGGTGAGCTTGGAGTTGATCTGCGTGATGTCCTTGCGTTTCCTGACCATTGCGCTCCCGTTCGGCTATTCGCCCGCCGCGCCAACCTGGCGACGCGACACGCTTGCGCCAAGCTGGGAGAGCTTGCCGCAATAGTCCTCGTAACCGCGGTCGATGTGCTTGATGTTGTGCACGCGGGTCTCGCCTTCGGCCACGATGCCCGCCAACACCAGCGCCGCTCCGGCACGAAGGTCGGTGGAGGACACGTCGGTGCCCTGCAAATCGTTGACGCCTCGCACGAGGGCATGATGGTCCTCGATGGTGATGTCGGCGCCCATGCGCGCCAGTTCGCTGGCGAACATGAAACGGTTCTCGAAGACGTTCTCGGTGACCATGGAGGTGCCATGGGCCAAGCTGCACAGCAGCATGAACTGGGCCTGCAGGTCGGTGGGGAAACCCGGGTGCGGAAGCGTTTGGATGTCGGTCGGCTGCAGCGGCTGGTTGCGGCTGCAGGTGATCCAATCATCCCCCGCATCGACGCAGCAGCCCATAGCGCGCAGCTTCATGATGGCCATGTGCAGATACGACGGGTCGATGCCGCGCACCGTGACCGGGCCGCCGGTGAGCGCGCCGCCCGCCAAGAAGGTGCCGGCCTCGATACGATCGCCCACCGTGGTGTGCTCGCAAGGGTGCAGGCTTTCAAGCGCCACGCCCTCCACCTGGATGATGGACGAACCCGCGCCGGTGACCTTGCCGCCCATGGCGTTGAGCATGTTCGCCAGATCGACGATCTCGGGCTCGCGCGCGGCGTTCTCGATGCAGGTGGTGCCATGGGCGGTGACGGCTGCCATAAGGCAGTTCTCCGTGGCTCCGACGCTGGGGAACTCGAGCGTGACGTCGGCGCCGTGCAGACCATTAGGCGTATGCGCGTTCAGGTATCCGTGATCGACGGTGAACTCAACGCCCAGGGCCTCAAGGCCCACCAGGTGCATATCGATCTTGCGGGCGCCGATCTGGCAGCCTCCGGGCATGGCAACGCGCGCCTGTCCGAAACGCGCCACCAGCGGGCCGAGCACGCTGATGGATGCGCGCATCTTCGACACCAGCTCGTAGGGCGTTTCATGGGACGTTACCTGGGCGGTGTCGATGACCATGGTGTGGCCGTCGCGCTCGATGGTGGCGCCGAGGCATTCGAGCACCTCCGACATAACGGCGATGTCGCTGATAAGGGGCACGTTGTGCAGCGTGGAGGCGCCCTGGCCCAAAAGCGAGGCGGCGATGAGCTTCAAGGCCGAGTTCTTCGCGCCGGACACCTTCACCTCGCCGGAAAGGACGTTGTTGCCCTCGACGACGATGATCTCTTTCTCAGACATGCAAACCCCCCTGGATGAACTAGATTGCAAATGCCCATTATAAAGCGAAGGCCCGCGCAAGGCGGGCATTCACGATGAAAGCAAACGTATCAACGCATTCGCGGGCGCAAAGGAGAGCATGTCCGCGAACATATAACGGGCCGCACCGGCCTGTATCCGCCCTGCGCCGAAGGCATCGCCAGGCGATGCCGCAGCGCAAAAGCGAAAGCATGACGACGGAGCGACCCGAAGCGTTCAGCGATTCGCCGGCTATTTAGCGAAAAGCGTAACTTACGCGGTCTCGCCCAGAGCCCAGCGCACGAAGCCGGTCACCTTGATGGTGCCGCCCAGGTTCTTGGCGCACTCGTCGGTGTACTGGTTGATGGACTGGTCGGGGTTCTTGACGAAGGCCTGCTCGGTGAGGCAGTTCTCCTTGTAGAACTTCTCCATACGGCCGGTAGCCATCTTCTCCTGGATGGCCTCGGGCTTGCCGGACTCGGCAGCCTGAGCCTTGTAGATGCCCATCTCATGCTCGACGACCTCGGCCGGCACGGACTCGCGGTTGGCGGACACCGGGGAGGCGGCGGCAACCTGCATGGCAACGTCGCGGCCGTAAGCCTGGAAGCCCTCGGAAGCGGGGTCGATGCCCTCGACGTCGAAGGTCACCAGAACGCCGATCTTGCCGCCACCGTGGATGTAGGAGGCGATGCCGCCGGCGTTGACGGTAGTGGCGCGAGGGAGCTGGATGTTCTCGCCCAGCACGTGGATGGCGTCGGTGAGGATGTCCTCGACGGGCTCGCCCTCGAAGGTGGAGGCGCGCAGAGCCTCGACGTCGGCGGCCTCGGCAGCCAGAGCGGCGCGGCCAAGCTTCTCGGCGTAGGCCTTGAACTTCTCGTTCATGCCCACGAAGTCGGTCTCGCAGTTCAGCTCGACGACGGCGGCGGACTTGGCATCATCGGCCAGAACGGTCATGACGGTGCCCTCGTTGGTGGCACGGCCGGCCTTCTTGGCGGCAGCGGCCAGACCGCGGGTGCGCAGCACGTCGACGGCCTTCTCCATATCGCCATCGGCCTCGACGAGCGCCTTCTTGCACTCCATCATGCCGGCGTCGGTCATCTCGCGCAGTTCCTTGACCATGGAAGCGGTGATAGCAGCCACGTTGGATCCTTTCTATCCTTGTTGCGGCGGCGCCGGAAGCGCCGCCGTTAATAACCTCGAACGCCGTCGGCCGCCCTACGGGGACCGACGGCGTGAAACACCAGTGGGTTAGGCCCCGTGCTTATTCGGCAGCAGGAGCGGCAGCCTCGGCAGCCGGAGCAACCTCGGCCTCGGCCGGAGCGGCCATTTCCTCAGCGGAAACGGGAGCGCCGGTGCCGGCGACGACGGCGTCGGCGATGAAGTCGGCCAGCAGCTTGACGGAGCGGATGGCGTCGTCGTTCGCCGGGATGCCGTACTCGACGTCATCGGGATCGCAGTTGGTGTCGAGCGTGCCCACCACGGGGATGTTCAGACGATGAGCCTCGCGGATGGCGATCTCCTCGCGGTTGGTGTCGATCACGAAGATGGCGTCGGGGACGCGCTTCATGTTGCGGATGCCGTTGAGGTTGAGCTGCAGCTTGGACAGCTCCTTGCGCAGCAGGATCTGCTCCTTCTTCGGCAGCAGCGCCATACGGCCGTCGGCCTCCATGGCCTCCAGCTCCTCCATGCGGGTGACGCGGGAGCGGATGGTCACGAAGTTGGTGAGCATGCCGCCGAGCCAACGGGCGTTGACGTAGGGCATGCCGCAGCGGTTGGCGGCGTCGGCGACGGCCTCCTGGGCCTGCTTCTTCGTGCCGACGAACAGGACGGAGCCGCCGTTCTTGGCGACGCTGGAGACGAAGGTGTAAGCCTGGTCCATGCCGATGAGGGACTGCTTGAGGTCCAGGATGTAGATGTCACCGCGGGCGCCGAAGATGAACGGCTTCATCTTGGGGTTCCAACGACGCTTCTGGTGACCGAAGTGCGCGCCTGCGTCGAGCAGGGTCTGAATGCTGATCTTAGCCATGACTCTCTCCATTCGTTAGTCCTCTGCGTGCGGTCATCCCCTTTCATCCGCAACCGATTTCGGCCACTAGCGGGAAGGGTCGCACACGCATGTGTGATAAAACAGCCCTCGGATTATAGCAACGCCCCCGGGCGTTTGCAACGGGGGCGTCGATCTTCGTCCATGTTTTCACGAAATGCCGACGGGCGAGGCCGCGAGCCATAGGCGCACGACCACCTATCGGCCTGTACCTGCGGGCTCCCGATGGCCTATGCGTCGTAACGCTTGCCGTTGCGCATGGACAGCGCGACGGTGGAGGCGTTGTGCAGAAGCGAGGACATCTGCGGGGAGATGACGCCGCCGATGCCGGCCGCCAACAACGTCGAGTTGATGACCATGACCTCCTTGAAGCTGCCGTTCAGGCGGCCCATCAGGCCCTCGCTCATGCGGCGCAGCGCCACGATGGAGCCGAGCTGGCCGCCCGTGAGCGTGATGTCGGCCACCTCCTTGGCCACCGCGGTGCCCTGCCCCATGGCGATGCCCACGTCGGCAAGCGCCAGCGCCGGGGCGTCGTTGACGCCGTCGCCGACCATGACCACGCGCGCGCCTTCCGCCTTGAGCTTCTCGACGAAAGCGTACTTGTCCTCGGGAAGCAGGTTGGCGTGGAATTCGGATACGCCGGCGCATGCGGCGATGCGCGCCGCGGTGCGCTCGTTGTCGCCCGTGAGCATGATGACGCGCGAAAGCCCCAGGCGACGAAGCTCGGCGACGGCATCGGGAACGCCGGCCTTGAGCGGATCCTGCACGCCGATGACGCCCATGAGCTTGCCGTCCACGGCAAGGTAGAGCGGCGAGAGGCCCTCGGTCTGCCGCGCGATGAGGTCTTTCTGCGCCTCGGAGATCTCAACCCGCTCGTCCTCCACGACGAAGTGCTCCGAGCCGATGACCACGCGCTTGCCGGCAAGCGAGCTTGCTATGCCATGTGCCACGATGTACTCCACCTCGGCGTGGCGCTCACGGTGCTCCAGGCCCTTCTCGGCGGCAGCGCGCACGACCGCGCGGGCCACCGGATGCGGGAAGTGCTCCTCCAAGCATGCGGCGAAGCGAAGCACCTCGTCGTCGTCCCAGCCGTCAAGGGAAAGCACGCGCGCCACCTGCGGGGCGGCCTCGGTGAGCGTGCCCGTCTTATCGAACACGATGACGTCGGCCTGCGCCATGGACTCGAAGTGCTGCGAGCCCTTCACCGTGAAGCCCGCCTGGGCAGACTGGCTCATGGCCGACAGCACGGCGATGGAACCGGTGAGCTTGAGTGCACAGGAATAGTCGACCATAAGGGCCGCCGACGTTTTCACCAGGCTGCGCGTGGTCAGCGCCACGATGCCCGCCAGCAAGAAGTTCCACGGCACGATGCGGTCGGCAAGGCGCTCCATGCGCGATTGCGTGCGGGACTTAAAGGATTCGGTCTGCTCGACCAGGTTGACGATGGTGCGCAGCTTCGTCTGGCCCTCGTTCGCCTTCACCTCGACGATGATCTCGCCGTCCTCGACGGCCGTGCCGGCGAACACGTCGTCGCCGACGGTGCGCTCGACGGCCAGCGGCTCGCCGGTGAGCGCCGCCTGGTTGACCATGGCGCATCCTCGCACCACCGCGCCGTCGACGCACACGGGCATGCCGGTGCGCACGGCGATGAGCTGACCTGCGCGCAAGGAGCTGGAGGGAACCTGCACCTCGATGTCGCCATCCACCAGCTGGGCGGTTTCGGGCAGGTCGAGCAGCGCGTTGATGAGCGCGCCTTCCGAGCGGCTGCGTGTATACTCCTCAAGCGTCTCGCCCACGTTGAGCAGAAGCATGGTAAGCGCCGCCGTACGCGGGTCGCGCTTCGCGAACGAGATGCCGATGGCCGCCGCGTCGAGCACGGGCACGTCCAGTCGGCCCGCCGCCAGCGACTTCAGGCCGGCGAACAGGAACTTGCGGTAGCTGAACACCGTCCAAGCCGCCGCCAGGGGCGCGGGCAGGAACCAACGGCGCATGAAATGGAAGCCCACCAGCGACGCCAGGTCCATGAGCAGGGAATGCGAACGCGGGGCAAGCTCGAGGCCGCACCCCTGCTTGGCCTTGGCGATGGCCGCCGCATCGATGCCCGCCAGATACTCGAGCACGCGTGCGCGGCCGCCGGGTGCGGCGTTGTAGGTCAGGGCAACGCTGCCGATGCGCGGATAGACGGTTGACTTCGCGATGTCGGGGCATGCGCCCAGCACGCGATACAGCGCATCTAAGTCCGCTGGCGGGACAGGGCCCGCCAGCTTCACGCGCAAACGGCCCGGAAGCTCATTTGCGATCTGATATTTCATAGCGATGTCTTCGCGCTATTCGCCATCGGCCGCGGGCTGCTCGGTCTTAGCGGACTCGTTGATGTAGCTTGCCTCGGCCACGATATCGTCGACCTGGGCCTTGGCCTGCTCGACCACATCCTGATAGGCGGCCTTTGCCTGCAGGCCCTTGGCAACGCCCTGCACGTAGCACTTCTTCGCCGCAGAGCTGCTCAGAGCCTTCAAGCCCAGCGTGCCCAGAGCGAAACCACCGGCAATCATCCAACCATCGCGCTTCTTGAGTTTCATGATCTTCGTCCTTCCTTGTGCTGTCCACCGCTGTGGACCCAGCAATGTTCGACCCCAAAAACTTTTACTCCGCACGAAAGAGTATGATGCAGGTGACATATTGTCAATCAAAGTCAACTTTAATTCTCGAAATCGCCGTTTGCCGTCATGCGGGATTATTGCGGATGGCCGATGACGTGGGCATATCCGCACGGCGAAGCACGCTATCATGATGCAAGCACAACTTCGAACCATTTGGAGCATCGTATGAACTTCAACAATGTAACCTTCGAGCGCTCGTTCGGCATCTCATCGCAGCTGCCGCCCTCGACGCTTCCGGAAGTGGCGTTCGCCGGCCGTTCGAACGTGGGCAAGTCGTCCATGCTCAACGCCCTGTTCGGCCGCAAAAGCCTGGCGAAGGTCTCGCAGAAGCCCGGCAAGACGTCCACCATCAACTTCTTCGCAACCGAAGGCGCCCGCTTCGTCGACCTGCCCGGCTACGGCTACGCGCGCGTGGCGAAATCCGAGAAGGGCCGCTGGGCGGAGCTGATCGAGGGCTATTTCAACCAGGATCGCAACTTCGCGCTGGTGGTCAGCCTGGTGGACATTCGCCACGAAGCGCAGCAGCTCGACTTGAACATGATCAACTTCCTTATGGAGGCGGGGCTTCCCTTCGCTGTGGTGCTCACGAAGTCCGACAAGCTCTCCCGCAACCAGCAGAACAAGCAGGTTGCGGTGCTGCGCCGCCAACTTGCCCTGCCCGACGACGTGCCCATGCTGGTGACGTCCAGCGAGAAGCGCGACGGCTTCGACGCCTTGCGCAAGCTCATCACGCAGGCCTGCGAGGGTTAAGTTAGCTTCGCGCAAGCGAAGGCACGCGCCGCCGATCGAGGTTGCGCGCCCTGCCGGCATAGCTTTGCCGGTGCCCCCTTCATGAACACCGTCCCCTTCCCCACTGCCAAGGGGACGGCGTTCACAGGCGCGCCTTAGCCAGCGCCCCTTTCGCAGAGCCCGACTCACGGGCGGCCTTTCCCGCAGAACCGGCAACGCCCCCGTAAACGCGAACAAGCCCCAAGCTGATGGAACAGCTTGGGGCTTGTTGTTTGCTGCAGGTATTTCGCTGCCGGCTTGCATGCTTGCCGAAGCGCCGCTAGAGCGGTAACGCTACCAGGGACGCACGATGATCATGTCGGACTGCACGGAGCTGACGCACACCGTCTGACCGAAGGTTGGGGCATGGATCATCTGGCCGCCGCCGATGTAGATGCCGCAGTGCGACCAGCTGGTGCAGATATCGCCGGGCTGCGGGTCAGAGACCTGGGACATGCCCATGAACGTGTACGTGGTGCCATAGCGCGAATAGCTGCCGGTCAGGGCATAGCTGACCAAGCCGGAGCAGTCGAAGCCGTCGGGGCCGACGCCACCCCACACATACGGTGCGCCGATGCAGCTGTAAGCACGGTCGACGATGGCGTTGCCCGTGGAGGCGTTATAAGACGGCGTCCAACTGCTGGAACCGCCCGTGTTGCCGGAACCGCCGTTGTCGGTCCCACCACCGTTGTCGGAACCGCCGTTGTCGGTCCACGTGTTGCCGCCGCCATTGTCGGCGGCGCCGCCGTTGCCGCCGTTGCCGCCATTGCCGCCATTGCCGCCGGCATTGGCGTTGTTGTTCGTGGCAGCGGCGATGCCCATGCGCTGGGTAGCCTGGGCAGCGGACTGGTCGACGGTCTGCTGGGCGGTTGCGGCGGCAGCGGCGGCCTGGGCGGCACGCTCTTCCTCGACCAGCGTGGCAACCTCGGCAGAAAGGCCGTCATAGGTTTGCTGCATGGAGTTGACGGTGGCCTGGGCCTCGTCCTGGATCTGCTTGGCCTCGGAGGCCTTGGCAGCGGCGGTGCGGCTCTGCTCTTCGAAGGTTGCCTTCTGCTCCTGGGCCTCGGTGCGCAGGTCCTTGTTGCGCTGCACGAGCTCGGCGTCGTTATCGTTGACCTTGTTCAGAAGATCCCAGTTCGTGGCGAACTCGCTGAACGACGTGGACCCGAGCAACAGGTCCAAAAATGAGCTGGCGCCCGTGCGGTACATGCTTTGCGCGCGATCGCCCAAACGGGACTGCACATCGGCGATCTCGACGTTGATCTGGTCGATGCGCTCCTGCGCCTGATCGGCGGATTGCTGTGCCTGAGCCTGCTCCTCGAGCGCCTGGCCGTAATCGGCGGACGCCTGATCGAGCTTGTACTGCATGGAGTTGAGCGAGGCCAGGACCGCCTGGGCCTCGGCCTGCTTGGAAGATGAATCAGGGGTGGCGAATGCCAGCTGCGGGACCATGAGCCCGCAAGACAGGACGCAAGCCATAGCCCCGCCGGCGATGCGGCGGCGCAGCTTCATTTCCTGTTGCATGCACGAACCTCCTACTCGGTTTCAAAGTCGTCCCCGCTACTGTATCACCCTGGCAACGAACGCGGAACCTTTTGCACTGAACGGGCATACCCCCAGGTGAGGCAACCGGCATTTATGGAGAACGGGCGGCTGGGGCGAAGCGGCGCGTTTCCGCGCCGCCAGCTCCAGCCGCCCGTCCCTTACGACGCTTTGCGCAAGCACCTACCCGCGGAAGCCCACGTCCTCCTTATGGCGCGACGGGTCGTCGGCCGCAGAGGTTGCCAGCGCGTCGCAACGCTCGTTCTCGGCATGACCGGCATGCCCCTTGACCCAGACGAACTCCACATCGTGAGGTTCCTTCGCCTTGAGCATGCGCTTCCACAGATCGGAGTTCTTCACCGGCTGCTTCTGAGAGTTCTTCCACCCGCGCTTGAGCCAACCGTCCACCCAATGCTGGTTGAACGCGTTCACCAGATACTGGGAATCGGAGTACAGCGTCACGTGGCAGGGGCGCTTGAGCGCCTCGAGGGCCACGATGGCGCCGAGCAGCTCCATGCGGTTGTTCGTGGTGCAACGGTACCCCTGCGAGAACTCCCGCTCGTGCACCCCGCCCTTGCTGTCGATGAAGCGCAGGATGCTGCCGTACCCGCCCGGCCCGGGGTTGCCCCGCGAGGCGCCGTCGGAATACAAATCAACATGCATATGCAAACCAATCTTTCCGCACCCATGAAAAGGCCGGCCAGCCGCGTTGCCGCAGCTGGCCAGCCTGATCGGATGCCGTGCTTTGAAACCCTACTTGAACTGCGAGGGGTGCTTCGAGAAGAAGTCGAAGCGCGGGGGAAGCTCGCGGATGCGATGACGCCCGTCCTCAAGCTCGGAGCCATGGCACAGCTCGTCCATGCCCTCGAAATCGAAGTTCCAGCTGAAGAAGTCGTCGAACTCGAAGCTGAGGTAATCGGCGATCTTCTCGCAGCCCTTCGGCACCACGGGATGCATGAGCAGCGTGGATACGCGAAGCAGGTAGAAGCAGTCCACGAGCACCTGACGGCGCAGCTGCTCGTCGCCTTCCTTCTCGGCGGTGCGGATGTTGTCCGTCCAGTACTTGTTCGCCCAGCGGATGAACGTATCCATGATGGACATGACCGTGTGCAGCTCTGCCTTGTGCATGGTCCTGTCGTACTCGTTCATGCATGCCTGCGCGCGCTTGCGCACCTCGGGCGACACCTCGCCGAGCGGCATCCAGCCCTCGAAGTTCTTCTGCGCCTCGTAGAAGCAGCTGCGGGCCAGGCGGTTGAACACGTTGGTGAGCAGCGTGCCTTCCTTGAGCACCGGGTCGGCCACGCGCGGGTCGTTGCGCTTTGCCTCATCGGGATCGAAGGGCTTGGGTTTGAAGCCAACGGACTTCTGGTCCAGGCCAAGGGCCAGGAAGTGGGCGCGCAGCTGCTCGACGGTATAGTGCTCGAGCAGCTCGTCGGCCGTGGGCGGCTTGACCGAGCCCGAAGAAGAGGCCTTCTTGTTGCCCAACAGGATGTGGTGGTTGGCGATGAGGCTGGTCTGGCGCAGGGGCGTGTCGGTCTCGCCGGGCGCAAGGATGTCACCCGGGCGCAGCGCCTCGATGAGCGCCGGCTGGGCCACGCCGTAGAAGTACAGGTTGTCCTGGCCGATGAACTGGTAGACCTGCGCGTCCTCCGAGCACCAGAAGTCGCGCCAGCTGCCGCGCGGCAGGCCCATCTTGTCGTTGATGGCCATGGTGAAGCTCATGGGAGCCCACAGGCTTTCGGGCCAGCACCACACCGTCAGGCCCTCGAGCCCGTCGATGACCGGCGCCTTCACGCCCCACTCGATGTTGCCGGTGATGCGGAAGGGAACGAGCGCCTTGCCCGTGCGGAAGCGGATGCCCGCCGCGGCAAGCACGTCGCGCGCCGCATCGCGGTCGTCGATGGTGTCGAACTCGATCTCGAAGGACTGCTTGCCCTTCTCGGCCTCATGGTACTGGTGATGCGCAAGCTTGTCGGCGATTTCCAGGTACTGGTCGTACAGCTCGTTTTTGATGTAGACCACCGGCGGGGCCAGGAACTCCTTGATGGTCTGCGGCACGATGGGACGCACCTCGGGGTCGGCCTCGAGCGCCTCCACGTGCTGCTTCAGGAAGGCGTTGAACGCCGGCAGGTCGAAGTACCAGTTCTCCACCGGGCGCATCTCGGGCGTGACGCCGGTGAGCGAGGACTTCGGCGCGATAAGGTCCTCCGGTGCGTAGCTGTGGCCCAAATCGCACTCGTCGGCATAGGCGTGCTCGGACTTGCAGCCCTGCACGGGGCAGTGGCCCTGCACCTGACGGCCGTTCAGGAACGTGCCCGCCTCGGGGTCGTAGAACTGCAGCGTCGCGCGCTTCTGAAGCCAGCCGTTCTCGTGCAGCTTCTTGATGAACGCCTCGCTGATGAGCTGATGGACCTCGCCGGAATGCCCGATGTTGGAGCCCTCGTAGATGTCCAGGCTGATGTCGTAGGACTCCAGCGTGTCCTTCTGACGGTTATGGTTGCGCAGCACGTAATCCTCGATGGTGCCATCGAACTCGCCGGCCTCCACCAGCTTGCGGTAGCCCTCGTTGATGGGCGAGCCGAAGCAGTCCGTGCCGCTGATGAAGCGGACGTTCTCCGCGCCGATGCGGTCGCGCAGGAAGCGCGCGAAGCAGTCGGCGGGCACGAACACGCCGGCGATATGCCCGAAATGCAACGGCTTGTTGCCGTAGGGCATGCCGGCCGTGACCACCGCGCGCTTGGGCCAGGCAACCGTTTCGGTGTTGTCATGCATTGTTGCCATGTGTATGTGTCTCCCCTAGAACTCCAGGTTTGCGTTTGCGTTGCCGTTGGCGTGCTGGGCCTTTTTCGCCGTGCGGCTGAGGAACTCGTCGTTGTCGTCGGTGCGCTTCAGGGACTTGATGAGCATGTCCATGGCGCGCTCGGTGTTGTTCGTGTTCGCCAGGATGCGACGTACTCCCCAGATCAGCGGCGCCTTCTGCGGATCGAGCAGCAGGTCCTCCTTGCGCGTGCCCGACGCCACCGGATCGATGGCCGGGAAGATGCGTCGATCGGCCAGGTTGCGGTCGAGCTTGAGCTCCATGTTGCCCGTACCCTTGAACTCCTCGAAGATGACCTCGTCCATCTTCGAGCCCGTTTCCACCAACGCCGAGGCGAGGATGGTCAGGCTGCCGCCGCCTTCGATGTTTCGGGCAGCGCCCAGGAACTTCTTCGGCGGGTACAAGGCCGTGGAATCCACGCCGCCGGACAGGATGCGCCCGGATGCGGGCTGCGCCAGGTTGTAGGCGCGCGCCAGGCGCGTGAGGCTGTCGAGCAGCACCACAACGTCCTTGCCGTCCTCCACCAGGCGTTTTGCACGCTCGATGACCAGCTCGGAAACCTGGATGTGGTTTTCGGTGGGCATGTCGAAGGTGGAGGAGATGACCTCGCCCTTGATGGAGCGCTGCATGTCGGTGACTTCCTCGGGGCGCTCATCTACCAAAAGGCACATGAGATGCACCTCGGGGTTGTTGGCGCTGATGGCCGCGGCGATGTCCTTCAAGATGGTGGTCTTGCCGGCTTTCGGCGGGCTGACGATCAGACCGCGCTGGCCCTTGCCGATGGGGCTGACCAGGTCGATGACGCGCGCCGTGATGGTGGAGTGACCATGCTCCATGGTCAGGCACTCATCGGGATAGACCGGCGTGAGGTCGCCGAAGCGCACGCGACGGCCCAGCTCCTCGACGGGCTTGCCGTTGACGGTGGCCACCTTCTGCACTGCCGCGTACTTCTCGTTGGGGCGCGCCGGGCGCGTGGTGCCGGTGATCTTGTCGCCCTTGCGCAGGCCGTTGCGACGGATGGTGGAAAGCCCCACGTAGCAATCCTGCTCGCTGGGCAGATAGCCATTGGTGCGCAGGAAGCCGTAACCGTCCTGCATGATGTCGAGGACGCCCTCGACCTCGATGAAGCCCTCGGCCTTCAAGGACGCATCGTATACGGCGTCGATGAGCTCGGCCTTCTTCAAGCCCGCCACGTCGACATCGAGCTCGGCGGCCTTCGCGCGCAGCTCGGCCACCTTGAGCTTGGCCAGGTCCTCTTTGTTGACGCTGGGGACTACCTCACGGTTGTTGTTGCGCTGGTGACGCTGGTGGCGGTCGTTGCGGTCGTTGCCGTTCTTGCGACCGTTACGGTCGTTGCGCTGATGGCGATCCGCGCCGGCGTTGCCGGAGTTGCGGCCCTCGGAGCGCTCGGCGCCTTCGCGGGCTTCGGACTTGCCGCGGCCCTCATGCTGCTCGGCGCGGCCTTCGCGGTTGGCGCCTTGGGCACGCACCGATTTGCGCGGCGTGCGCGCGGCGCGTGCGGCGCGGCCCGGGGCCATGTCCTGGGCGGGCGCCTGCTGCTCGGAACCGGCCGCCTCGGCGGGCGCCTGTGCGGCTTCGGCGGATTCGGGAGCCTGCTGCTTCTCGGACGCATCCTGCACGAGTGCCGCATGGGCGGCGACGGGCGCGGTGGCGATCTTCTTATGCGAACGGCCCGGACGGCGTCTTGCCGGCGTGCCGGCGACGACCTCGGCGGCCTGGGCGCTTTCGGCAGCCTGCGCCTTGGGCGCGGCGGCTTCGGGTTCGATGGGGGTTTCCTTCGCCTTTTTCGCCTTCGCGGCGGAAGCGGGCCTTGCGGAGGGGGCTGCCTTTGCGGCAGGGGCGGCTTCGGCCTCTTGGGCGGGCGCGGCCTTCTTGCGAGGGCGGCCCGGGCGGCGCCTGGCCGGCGTTTTCGGGGCGCTATCGGCCCCATCGGCCGGGGAAGCGGGCGCGACGTCGGGAGAAGCTTCGGAAGAGGCCTTGCCCGACGAGGCGGCGCTTTTGCGCGGACGGCCCGGGCGGCGCTTGGGAGCAGCCGGCGCCGCTTCGGCCGCGGAGGCGCCCTCCTGCGGCGCCTCCGCTACATTCTGCTCGTCGCTCATGCGTTAGCTACCTTCTCCCAGTCCTTCATGAAGGAATCCAGGCCGCGGTCGGTCAGCGGATGCTGCACCATCTTCTTCAGCACGCCGAACGGGACGGTGGCGATGTCGGCGCCCATGAGCGCGCACTGCGTGACGTGATTGGCGCTGCGCACGGAGGCGGCGATGATCTCGATCTGCTCGCCGTTGGCGGTGTTGGCCGTGAAGTCGTAGTTGTTGATGGCGGTGACGATGTTGCCGACCTGCTCGAGGCCGTCCTCGGAGATGTCATCGAAACGGCCGATGAACGGGCTGATGTAGCGGGCGCCGGCGCGTGCGGCCAGCAGCGCCTGCGGCACGCTGAAGCACAGCGTCATGTTCACCGGGATGCCCTCGGCGGCCAGCGTATGGGTGGCGGCCAGGCCCTCGACCATGGTGGGGATCTTCACCACGATGTTCGGGGCGATCTCGGCCAGCTTGCGGCCGTCGGCGACGATCTCGTCGCGCGTCATGGCGACGGATTCGGCGGAAACCGGGCAGTCCGGGCCGACGATGTCGCAGATGCGCTTCATATGATTATGGAAGTCATCCAGCTTGCCGCCGATCTTGGCGTACAGCGACGGGTTGGTGGTGACGCCTGCCAGCGCGCCCCAGCTAGCGGCTTCTTCGATTTCGGCTAGATCTGCCGTGTCCAAAAAGAACTTCACCCTTATTCCTCCTTATATATACGGGCTGTTACCCGCTTTGCGCATAGATAGAGCGTGGAAAAGAAGCGGGAACTTGATGATGGGAAGGGTTTCCTTCGAGAAAATAAAGCTAGGGGCAGGATAACGCAGGCGCCGGGTGCGCGCAAGCGCGGCGCAGCGGATAACCACCCGAAGCGCACGACCGGGCGAGATGGCGCGCAAAACGCGCGAAAGCCGGGATGACCCGGCCTTCAAGCTTTCGCATGTTCGGTTTTCAGCAGGGCGCGATGGCAGCGAAGCGCCTACTCGAACTCGGCCAGCGTGCGGAAGAAGCAGCTGGTGGCGCCGGTGTGGCACGCGGGGCCCGCCGGATGCACGAGGGCCAGAAGCGTGTCGGCGTCGCAATCGTAGCGGAGCTCGACGATCTTCTGCGTGTTGCCGCTGGTGGCGCCTTTGTGCCACAGCTCCTGGCGGCTGCGGCTCCAAAACACCGTCTCGCCGCGCTCGAGCGTAAGCGCCAGGCTCTCGGTGTTCATCCACGCCATCATGAGCACCTCGCGCGTTTCCGCGTCCTGCACGATGCACGGGATCAGCCCGTCGGCGTTGTATCTCAGCTCGGGAAGCTCGGTTTGCATGGATGATCCTTTCTATAGGCGCACAGGGATGCCCTGGCTGCGCATGTACTCCTTGACCTGGGATACCGTGAACTCGCCGAAGTGGAAGACGCTGGCGGCCAACACCGCGTCGGCCTCGCCGTCGATGATGCCCTCGGCGAAGTGCTCGAGCTTGCCCACGCCGCCGCTTGCGATGACGGGGATGTCCACCGCGCGCGCCACTGCACGAGTGAGCGCGCAGTCGAAGCCGTCCTTGCTGCCGTCGCGGTCCATGCTGGTCAGCAAGATCTCGCCCGCACCGCGGCGAGCCGCCTCGACCGCCCATTCCACGGCGTCGATGCCGGTTGCGGTGCGGCCGCCGTGCACGTAGACCTCCCACTTGTTGGGATTGCCGGCCACCTGCTTCGCGTCGATGGCGCACAGGATGGCCTGCGTGCCGAACGCCGCGGCGGCGTCGGAGATAAGCTGCGGGTTGTCCACCGCCGCGCTGTTGACCGACACCTTGTCGGCGCCGGCGGCTATCATGCGGCGGATGTCGGCGACGCTGCGGAAGCCGCCGCCCACGCAATACGGCAGGTGCAGCTGCGCGCTGGCGCGGCTTGCAAGGTCGACCGTGGTCTCGCGTTTGTCGCTGGTGGCGGTGATGTCAAGGAAGATCACCTCGTCGGCGCGCTGCTCATCGTAGCGCTGCGCCAGCTCGATCGGGTCGCCCGCATCGCGCAGGTTCACGAAGTTGACCCCCTTCACCACACGGCCGTCCTTCACGTCCATGCAGGGGATCACGCGTTTTGCCAACATATATCTGCTCCTCAACGGCTCGGGGAAAGGGAAATCGACGGGAAGGCGCCGGCGGCCGCGTTGCGGGGCCGGGGAACGTTGCCGCAGGCGAGCGCAACGCCCGGCTTCGCCGCTAAACGAACGGCGCTCGGCGCCTTTACGGCATTAGGATCGCGCGGCGGTCAGGCTGGCGCAAAGGGCGACGCCCTCGGCCACATCGAGCGTGCCCTCGTACACGGCGCGGCCGGTGATGACGCCTTCGATGCTTTCCGCCACCGGCGCCAGGCGCTCGATGTCGGCAAGGCTTGCCACGCCGCCGCTGGCGATGACGGGGTTGCCGAACGCGTCCGCCATGTCGACGTAGGCCTGCACGTCGATGCCGGTCTGCATGCCGTCGCGCGCGATGTCGGTGTACACGATATGCTTGAACCCGGCGGCGCCCATCGCGCGCGCCAGATCGGCGGCGGCCACGCCCGAGCCCTCGATCCAACCGGAGACAGCCACTTCCCCGCCCTTCGCGTCGATGCCGGCGGTCAGGCGGTCGCCGCCCACCGCGGCCACCGCCGCGCGCGCGAGCTCGGGGTCGTTGACGAGCGCGGTGCCGAGCACCATGCGCGCCGCGCCGGCGTCCGCCAGGCGCTTGAGCGTCTCCAGGCTGCGGATGCCGCCGCCGATCTCGACGGAAAGCGACGTCTCGCGCACGATACGCTCAACGATGGCGATGTTCTCCGGGACGCCGCTGCGCGCGCCGTCCAGATCGACCACGTGCACCCACTGGGCGCCGGCCTGCTCGAAGGCGCGCGCCTGCGCTACGGGGTCGTCGTTGTACACGGTCACCTGGTTGTAATCGCCCTTCGCCAGGCGAACGGCCTTGCCGCCCAGGATATCGATTGCGGGGAGCAGGTACATGGCGGCCTCCTAACCTTGCAAGGCGGGCAATGCCGCCTTGGCGATTTCCACGAAGTTGCGCAGCACGGCCGCGCCGGCGTCCGAGCTTTTCTCGGGGTGGAACTGCACGCCGAACGCGTTGCCCTTCTGCACGGCGCACGGGAACGTCACGCTGTGCGTGGTATGTGCGATGGCGAACGGCCCGTCAGGCGCGATGAAGCTATGGGTGAAGTAGAAGTACGTGCCCGAGGGGACGCCCGCGAACAGCGGGTTCTCCGGCGCGCCGGCGGGAAAATCAACGGTGTTCCAGCCCACGTGCGGGACCTTGTACGCGCGGCCTTCGGCGTCCTGGCGCGGCATGCGCCCAACGCATCCGGGCAGCACGCCCAGACCACGCGGGTTGCCGTCAGCGCCGGCGCCTTCCACGCCCTCCTCGAACAGCAGGTGCTCGCCCAGGCAGATGCCCAAAAACGGCACCCCCTCCGCGATGCGGCGGCGGATGACCTCGGTCTGGCCGAGCTCGTCCATGGTTGCCGCGGCGTCGGCGAACGCGCCCACGCCCGGCAAGACGATGGCATCGGCGGCGGCTATCTCGGCGGCATCGTCGGTGATGCGGGCATCGGCGCCCGCCGCGAGCAAACCGCGCTCGACGGACAGCAGATTGCCCTTCTTGTAGTCAACAACAGCGATCATAGGCGTCTCTTACATCTCGCAAGTCCAATAAAAGTCAATGAGGGCGGTGCCCCTGAATGAAGCTCGAACGGGGGGCTTACAGCATCCCCTTCGTGGACGGCAGCGCGTCGCCCATGCGGGGGTCGGGCTCGCAGGCCTGGCGCATGGCGCGCGCCACCGCCTTGAACATGCCCTCGATAACGTGATGCGTGTTCTCGCCGGCCAGCTGGCGGATGTGCAGCGTTACGCCGGCGTTGGCGGCGAAGGCGATGAAGAACTCCTTCGCCAACGTGGCATCGAAGGCGCCCACCATCACCGCGGGGACATCGGCGTCCCAGTACAGCTGACCGCGCCCCGAGATGTCCACGGCCGCCATGATGAGCGCCTCGTCCATGGGCATGGCGATGTCGCCGAAGCGGCGGATGCCGCGCTTGTCGCCGAGCGCTTGCGCGAACGCCTGTCCCATGACGATGCCCGTATCCTCCACCGAGTGATGGCCGTCCACCTCAAGGTCGCCCTTGCAGCGAACCTGCAGGTCGAACAGGCCGTGACGCCCGAACGCGGTGAGCATGTGGTCGAAAAACCCGATGCCCGTCTCCACGTCCGTGGCGCCCGTGCCGTCAAGGTCGACGGACAGGTCGATGTCGGTTTCCTTCGTAGTGCGCGAGATATGCGCAACGCGTTCGCTCATTGCTGTTCGCCTTTCCTTCGTCGTGTGCGCAGCGATTCCGGACAGTTAGCGCTACGTCCCCCGAGGTGTCCGGTCCCGGGGCGCCCGTCCACGCCCGCTAGCGCCCGATTGAAGTTCTGGGCGGTTTTGCAGGCGCGTAAGCCTGTTTTGCCGGGATGCCGCAAAACTGACCTGGGGTTTTATCGCGCGTTGCCGGCATCACGCCGCGAAAACCGCCCAGATGACGGGAACCGAAGGGCAAATCGGCCCCCATTTTCTGCAAAACCGCCCAGAAGACGCAGTGCGGTCCACAGGGCGTGCGCGGCCTCGTTTTTCCACGGCGCGCAGGGCGCCGCGACCCCGCCCATGCCCCGTCAAGACCTCGCGTGCCACAGAATCCTCGACTCCGCCTCGACGCGATCAACTCCGCACGGCCTCGCGCCGACGCAGCGACTCCGGACAGTTAGCGCTACGTCCCCGAACCTTACTTCGACAGGATCTCCCGCAGCGCGGTTAGGAACTCGTCGTTCTCCTGGGGGCTGCCGATGGAGACGCGCAGGCAATCCTGCAGCATGGGCGCGCGGCTGAAGTCGCGCACGAGGATGCCGTGGTCGTAGAGCTGCTGCCACACCTCGCCCGCGCCTTCTGTGCGGAACAGGATGTAGTTGGCGTTCGAAGGGTACGCCGTGACGCCCGGCATCTGCGAGAGCTCGCGGAACACGCGCCCGCGCTCCGAGACGATCTGCATGATGCCGCGCTCGAACTTCGCGCGGTTGCGGAACACCACGCGCGCGATGGCCTGCGACACCGCATCCACCGAATACGGCTGGCGCACCTTCAAGAACTCGCGGATGACCTCGGGGTTTCCCAGCAGATAACCCACACGCACGCCGGCAAGCGAGAACGCCTTGGAGAACGTGCGCAGGATGACGAGGTTCTTGTGCTGCGCCAGGTAGGGGCGCACCGTGCCGCGCGAGAACTCGAAGTACGCCTCGTCGACCATGACGAGCGCGTCGGTTGCGTCGAGCAGACGCAGGATGAAGCGCTCGTCGGCCAGGTCGCCCGTGGGATTGTTCGGGCTGGTGACGATGACGTAATCGATGTCGCCGCGCGCCACGCGGGACAGCACCGCCTCCTCGTCGATGGTGTAATCGGCGCGGCGCGGGATGTCGACCACCTCGGTGTTGGTGAGCTCGGCGTTGTTCCGGTATACCGAGAACGTGGGCGGCATGTTGAGGAACTTGCGCCCCGGCCCGCCCCAAGCCAGCGCCGTGTCGAACAGCAGCTCGTCGCCGCCGTTGCCCACGAGCACGCAATCGCGGTCAAGGCCGTTGGCCTCGGCGATCATGTCGCGCAGCTCGTTGGCCAAGGGGTCGGGATAACGGTTGAAGGCAACCTTGTTGATCTCGCGCTTGATCTCGTTGCGAACCTCCGTTTCCACGTCGCAGGGGTTCTCGTTGGCCGACAGGTACGCGCGCGCCGGAAGGTACTTCGGGTCGTAGGGCGTGATGTCGGCCAGCTGCGGGGCGGATGCGCGGACGCTATTCATCGGCGCCGTCCAAACCGTAGATGTCGCCGGTCTCCACGAGCGCCTTGCGCAGCTCGACGCTGCGGGCATGCGCCCACAGGCCCTCGTGACGGGCGATGGCGATGACGGCGTCGGCGTCGTTTGCCAGCGACTTCGCGGAATACTGGATGACGCTGGAGTGCTTGACGAACTCGTCGGTGGAAAGCGGCGAGGCGTAGCGCGCGGTACCGCCGGTGGGAAGCGTGTGGTTGGGGCCGGCCACGTAGTCGCCCACGGCCTCGGGGGTCCACTCGCCCACGAAGATGGCGCCGGCGTTGCGGATGGCGCCGAGCTGCTCGAACGCGCCGTCGAAGTGCAGCTCCAGGTGCTCGGGGGCGATGACGTTGACGGACTGGATGGCCTGCTCCATGGAGTCGCAGATGACCACGAGGCCCTGATCGGCCAGCGAGGCGGTGGTGATCTCGGCGCGCGTGGAGGCCTTCATGTGGCCCTCGATGGCGGCTTCTACCTTATCAGCGTAGCTCTCGTCGAACGTGACCAGGTAGCAGCTTGCCAGCGGGTCGTGCTCGGCCTGGGCCATGAGGTCGATGGCCACCATGGCGGGATCGGCGGTCTCATCCGCCACGACGCACACCTCGGAGGGGCCGGCGATCATGTCGATCCCCACATCGCCGGAGACGATCTTCTTCGCCGCTGCCACGAACGCGTTGCCCGGGCCCGTAATCTTGCACACCGGTTCGATGGTCTCGGTGCCGTATGCCAGCGCCGCCACCGCCTGCGCGCCGCCAACCGTGTAGATCTCGGTGACGCCTGCCAGGCGGCACGCCTCGAGCACCACCGGGTCGATGCTGCCGTCCTTGGTGGGCGGCGTGACGCACACGATGCGCTCGACGCCGGCCACCGCGGCGGGCAGGGCGTTCATGAGCACCGTGGACGGGTACAGCGCGCGGCCGCCGGGCACGTAGATGCCCACGCTTTCAAGCGGGGTGACCTTCGCACCGACCAGGGCGCCGTCCTCTCGCACGGAGAACCAGCTCTGCTTGACCTGGCGCTCGTGGAACTCGCGGATCTGCTTGGCGGCCTTCTTGAGCGCCTCCTCGGTTTTGGGATCGACCTTCGCCGCGGCGGCCTCGATGGCCTCTGCCGGCACGCGGAAGTTCTCGATGGCCACGCCGTCGAAGCGCTCGGTCAGCTCGCGCAGGGCCGTATCGCCCTGTTCGCGAACCTGCTCGATGATGCTCGTTGCCGCCTCCATGGCGCGGGCGTTGAACGCGCCCGTGCGCTTGAGGTGCTTGTTGGAGAATTGCTCGCCTTTGTTCAGGATGACGCGACGCATGTTGTCCTTCTTTCCATGTACACGCCGGATGACCCCTCCGGCCTCTTTCACGATGATACCTTGTCGCGGCCGCGCCTGCGAGCAGGCGTTTCCGCTGCCTTGACGTTGCGGCGCCCGACCCCCTGGGCGCCTGCGGGCGCGAAGCCCTGACCAGCCGTTATTCCGCTGCTGGCTCGGGTGACTGCACGCCGCCGGCGATGACCGTGGCCTCCCACTTGCCCGCTTCGGCGCCGGCGCGCATGGCGTCAGCGAGCTCCACGATGCGCGCATCGGTGCGCAGCGAGGCGCCGTTGGCGAAGAAACGGGCCGTCGACGACAGCACGTCCTCCACGATGACCAGGTTGTTCTCGCGCAACGTGGTGCCCGTGGCTGTGATGTCGACGATGCGCTCGGCCAATCCAGTCAATGGTGCCAGCTCAATGTTTCCGTGCAGTTTCACGATCTCGACCTGGGTGCCCGTTTTCGCGTAATGGGCGCGCGTGATGTTGGGATACTTCGTGGCGATGCGGATGGAGCCCAGGCGGCGATAATGCTCGGCGGTCTGCTCGGCGGCTCCTGCGGGCTCGGCCACCACGAAGCGGCAGGCACCGAACTTCAGATCGGCCAGCTCCACCACTTCAGGCTGCGCCTCGAGGAGCGAATCCTCGCCGCAGATGCCGCAATCGGCCGCGCCGAGCTCCACGAACGCCGGGGCATCCGAGGGGCGCACGATGATGTACTCCACGCCCGGGTTGCGGATGATGAGCTGGCGGCCGGGGTTGTCCAGCCCCGTGACGTCCATGCCGCACGCCGCCAGGCACGCGATGGAGTCGGCGTTGAGCGAGCCTTTCGGCACGGCGATGCGCAGCGGGCGCTGGCCGGTGCCGGATGCGGCACGCTCATCGGCGGCCGTAGCGGCGGCCATAGCGCGTTCGAGGAAGAACGCGAAGCCGGCGGCAGGGCGGCTTTCGCCGTATGCCCCGATGGTGTTGTCGTAGCGGCCGCCGCTGCCCAGCGGGCTTCCCAGCCCCGGCGCGTAGGCCTCGAACACGATGCCGGTGTAGTAGTCGAAGCTGCTCATGACGGAGAAGTCCACCTGGATGCTGTCCGCCAGGCCCGCGTCCTCCAGCAAGTCGAACGCCTGCTCAAGGCCGTCGAGGCCCGTCTCGCAGCCAAGCGGCGCCACCAGCTCGCGCACCTCGGCGATGGCGCCGCGACCGCCGCGGATGCGGGCGAGCCTGCCGATGGCCTGGGCGAACACCGGCGGGACGCCCTGCGCGCCCTCGCCTGCGGTCAGCTCATCGAGCGTGACGAAGTTCGAGGTATGGTACGCGTCGAGCACCGCCTGGCGCCACTGCGGCTCGGCGCCGCAGGTTGCCAGCAGCGCGCGCAGCACCGACACCGATGCCAGCGCGATCTTGAAGTCGGCCACGCCGGCAAGCTTGAGCGATTCGGCCAGCAGGCCCACCACCTCGGCGTCGGCCGCCGCGCCTGCCTGGCCGATGAGCTCGACGCCCATCTGCGTGGTCTCGCGCGGCTCGGCGCGCGTCTGGCCCTCGGCCTCGCGGAACACCCGCTGCATGTAGCGGAAGCGGAACGGCCCGGGCTGGCCGGCAAGGCGCGTGGCGCACATGCGGGCGATCTGCAGCGTGACGTCGGGGCGCATGGCCAGAAGGTCGCCGCGGGCGTCGAAAAGCTTGAACGGGGTGCCAGGCAGCCTGCCGCCGGCCTGCAGCACGTCCATCACCTCGAGCGTGGGCGTTTCCACCGGGAGATAGCCCTTGGCGGCCATGTTGGCCTGCACCGCTTGGGCCGCCTGCTCGCGCAGCACCGCCTCGTCGGTGAGCACGTCGCGGAAACCCGAAGGCGTCACAAAGTTCATCTGGTTCATCCTGCCTTTCATCGTGCGGTTGCGGGCATCGGCCCGTGTTCGGTTGCAGATGAGGGAATCGCCGCGAGCGCGGGACGCTTCCGCAGCAGTATTCCCAAGTGCTGTCCGATACTTTAGCACAGTAGAGTGATAAAGCAAGAAACTTGACCGATTTTTTGCAGAAGCGGGCAAACGGTCCGGAAAACGGCTCATTCCATGCGCAAAACGTCATAATGGTCCCACTCGCCACGCGGGATGAACGCATCGCGGGCGAAACAAACAAGAACGCCGTTACAGAAAGCACCGCAATGCCGAACCTGTTCGCAGACCATACCGTCGTCCTTGCCGGCTACGGTTTCAGCATCGATGGGCCCTACCTTGTAATCAACGACACCGACGAGAGCACGGTCGGCTATGTGCCCGTGCTCGGACGCACGTTCTCGCTGCGAAGGCTGCCGCGCCGGCGATGCATCGGCCGCATCGACCTTCGAACGCACGAACGGAGCACGTGCCCGCTGAACGCGGAGCTGCTGCCCGACGGCAAGGAGGATATGTGCCCAGCCTGCATCGAGGCGACCGGCTTCAACCCGTCGTTTTACTTCAGCAGCTACATCTCGCCGCAACAGCGCGAGTACAACCAAACGCCGCACTACGTGTACCTGGCGTATTTCGCGCCGGGCTATGTGAAAGCGGGCATCTCGAGCGAGACGCGCGGTATCGAGCGCCTGCTCGAGCAAGGTGCCCGCGCGGCGCGCGTTGTCGGGCGCTTCACCTGCGCAGACGACGCCCGTGCACTTGAAGCGGCGTTGTGCGCGCAGGAAGGCGTTGCCGAGACCATGCGGGCGTCGCTCAAGGCGAAGCTGCTGGCCGACGCGGCTTACAGCTTCGATGCGGCATGCCACGAGCTGAACACGGCTGCCGACAGGCTCGAAAGCGTCGATGCGGTGGCGCAAGCGGGTTTCGCGCCCGAAGACGCGCTCGACCTCTCGCCCTACTACTTCGGCGGTCCCTCGCCCGATGCGCACACCATGCAGCTGCCCGAAGGCGATGGCTTCGCAGACGTGTGCGGCGGCGTGTGCGCGGGCATGATCGGCGCGAACCTGGTGTTTTGGCAGGACGGGACGAACTTCATCGCGCCGATCAAAGATTGGGAGTCCTACGAGATCGAGTTTCTGGACGACGAGATCGCCTGCGAATACGCCAGCGAGCCCCAGCAAATCTCGCTGTTCTAGCAGTCCCGCCCACCTGGCGGCATCGCTAGCCCTCAGAGCTTCGCGGTCAACTCACCCCGGTGGCGCATCGCAGACGCGCTCGGGGACGCATCAAGGCCGACACCTGTCCGAAACGCAAGAAGCGCCGCCCGGATTTCCGGGCGGCGCTTCGTTCGCAAGTCTACCTCACGCGAAAAAGCCTTCGCGAGCAGCACCTTTCGCGTGCGGCCCCTTAACGGCCGAGCACGCAGCAGCAGCCGCTGGCTTTACGCTTCGTTGACGTCGGCGTCCATGGCGTCCTCGAAGTACTCCTTCACAGGGCCGTCGCCGAAGTCCTTCACCTCGTCGAGGTGCCAGCAGTCGGTCTGCGGCATGCCCGGGACGTTGTCGGCCACGAACACCGGGTCCTTGCCGGCGGCGCGCTGCTCGGAGTAGTCCTTCAGCGCCGCAAGCGCCCACTTGCCCAAAAGCAGGATGGCGATGAGGTTCATCATGGCCATGAGGCCCATGAAGATGTCGGCCAGGTTCCAAGCCAGGTCGAAGCTGTTCACCGCGCCGTAGAAGATGACCGCCAGGCACGCCAGACGGAAGATGATCAGCGCCGCCTTGGAGTCGTTCTTGATGAAACGGAAGTTGCTCTCGGCGTAGAAGTAGTTGCCGATGAGGCTGGAGTAGGCGAACATGAAGATGGCGAACGTGATGAAGTGGATGCCCACGGGGCCCACGGAGTTGTTCACGGCCATCTGCACGAGCGGCATGCCGTTGAGGCCCTCGGCCGCAGCGGGATCCTGTACGTAGAACACCAGCACCATCATGGCCGAGCAGGTGCAGATGACGAGCGTGTCGATGTAGACCGACAGGCTTTGCACGAGGCCCTGCTTGACCGGGTGGGAAACGCTGGCGGTAGCGGCGGCGTTAGGCGCCGAGCCCATGCCGGCCTCATTGGAGTACAGGCCGCGCTTGATGCCGAGCATGACCACCGAGCCGGCGAAGCCGCCGAAGATGGACTGGAAGTCGAAGGCGCTCTCGAACATCAGGCCGAACACGGCGGGCAGCCAGGTGATGTTGGCGATGGTGGTCCACAGCGCGATGGCGATGTAGGCGATGGCCATGACCGGCACGATGATGGACGTGATCACGCTGATGCGCTTCGAGCCGCCGAAGATGACGCCGGCAGTGAACACCACCAGGCCCAAACCGGCCGCCACGGCCACGCCGTTGGTGGCGTAGTCGGGGATGTAGTACTCAAGCGCGCTGCATGCGTTGAACGCCTGCAGGCCGTTGAAGCCGAACGCGAAGCACAGGATGAGCAGCACGCTGAACAGCACGCCGAGCTTACGGCTGCCGAGCGCTTGATGGATATAGTAGGCCGGGCCGCCGCGGAACTCGCCGTCGGTGCCGCGCACCTTCCAGATCTGGGCGAGCGTGGACTCGACGAAGGCCGACGCCGCGCCCACCAGCGCCATAAGCCACATCCAGAACACGGCGCCCGGGCCGCCCGTGGCGATGGCCGTCGCCACGCCGGCGATGTTGCCCGTGCCCACGCGGCTGGCCGTGGAAACCATGAGCGCCTGGAACGACGAGATGGAGCGCTCGCCCTGCACGTGCTTCTTCTCGGTCAGCTGCTTGAACATGTCCTTGATGAAGCGGATCTGCACGCCCTTGGTGCGGATAGTGAAGTACACGCCCACTGCGACCAGTAGGATGAGCAAGATGTACGTGTACATGAAGCCGTCGATCTCACCCGTGACATCGACAAGCCATGCGTTGAAATCCATGATGGCTTTCCCCTTTTCCCGATACGGAACCTATTCCCTGGATTTGTGCGAACGCACAAGAATTCACGGAAACGCCACTATACCGCATTTCGAAACAAATTGGTAACATTCGCGGCTCCTGGAAGCTGCAACGCCTTCGCTTTATTCCCTAGCGTTTGTGTTCCTCGTTGTGCTTTTTCACCTTGTCCGACTCGCAACCGCTCAAAGGGCTATCATGGTCACTTACCGAATACTGGGCAACGATGCGTAAGGGGCGCACATGCTTTCAGAACGATTTCTCACGAATCTTGTCAAGGGGATGACCAAGCGACATCTCGACCTTCAGCCCACCGACGAGCACTTCTTTCCCGACCCCAAGCCGGGCACCAGGTACATGCTGTACCTGCACGTGCCGTTTTGCCAGGTCCTGTGCCCGTATTGCAGCTTCAACCGCTACGTGTTCCACGAGGACATCGCGCGCACGTACTTCAAGAACCTACGCCGCGAGATGATGATGCTCAAGGAGCGCGGTTGGGATTTCGAGACGCTGTACTTCGGCGGCGGCACTCCCACCATCCTGCTCGACGAGCTGTGCGAGACCATCGACCTTGCGCGCGACAACTTCCATATCAAGGAAGTGGGCGTGGAAACGAACCCGAACCACTTGGCCGAGCCGTGGCTTTCCGAGATGAAGGGCCGCGTGCAGCGCCTGTCCGTGGGCGTGCAAAGCTTCAACAACGACCTGCTCAAGCAGATGGACCGCTACAAGAAGTACGGCAGCGGCGAGGAGATCTTCGAGCGCATCGGGCAGGCAGCGCCCTACTTCGACAGCGTGAACGTGGACATGATCTTCAACTTCCCCAACCAAACGGAGGACATCCTGCTCGACGACCTTGAGAAGATCGTGACCTGCGGCGCGCGCCAAACCACGTTCAGCCCGCTGTACGTCTCGAACGCCACCACGCGCAAGATGGAGAAGTCGCTGGGCAAGATGGATTACAACCGCGAGTTCCGCTACTACCAGATCCTCGACGAGGTGCTGTGCGGCGGCGAGCATCCCTTCTTCAGCCGCGACACCATCTGGACCTTCAACCGCTTAAACGAGCAGGGCGCCCATGACCACAATCTGTACGCCGAGGAGCTGCAGGTGGCCTACAACGAATACCCCGGCATCGGCAGCGGCTCGATCACGCACCTTAACGGCGCGCTGTACGTGAACACGTTCAGCCTGAACGAGTACAACGAGGCCATCGAGGCCGGTCACATGTCCATCATGGGCAAGTGCGTCATGAGCAAGCGCGACCTGGCCCGCTACTATTTCCTGCTGCATCTCTACCAGCTGCACCTGGACAAGAACGACTTCAAAAAGCAGTTCGGCTGCAGCATCGAGCGCCTGCTGCCGGCGGAGATGGCGTTCTTCCGCGCGCATGGCGCTTTCGCCACCGACACCCGCAACGAACTGACGCTGACCACCATGGGGCGCTACCTGACGCTCATCCTGTACCGTCAGTTCCTCTCGGGCATGAACAACCTGCGCGATCAGGCGCGCGATGCGCTTGACGGCGAGGAGCGCAACCTGCTGTTCGGCGATGAGACGAACTGCAGCGCCTGCCTCGACTAGCACAGGCTTCACCATGCATTAGATGGGCGGCATCGCGCAAGATGCCGCCTTTTTTCGCGCTGAAACGCTGGCTTGTCGGCATTTTTTGCGTCTACTCATCTGAAAATTGCATCAAATCGTGAAAAGTGTCCCCTTGTGGCGTGCAGAAGGCACTCCTATACTCCCAAGCAAGATATCTGTTCAGGGCGAGGTGAAATCCCTCACTGGCGGTAACGTCGAGACGCTGCAAGAAGCGGCACGGCGAAGTCCGCGACCCTGGCAGGTTGCAAGCAGCCGGCCCCATGGCCGCAGCCGCAACCCGCTCAGGCTGATCTGGTGAGAATCCAGGACCAACGGTTACAGTCCGGATGGAAGAACAGGAGCACGAACGCACGCGGCCTGTGGCCAGTGCCTGTTGCGGCATTCCGCAGCACCTCGGATGCATGGCGGCGCTTCTTGCCAACTGCATCCCATTCGTCGCTTATCAACGCCCGCAGATTCCCTGCGGGCGTTTTTTCATGCCTGGACCCCGCAGGGCGGCCACAAGAGAAAGGGCGCCCCATGGCAGGCATACCCGAACAACGATGCGAGCACGCAGCAGCCAGGATGCAGGACGCCGAACCGGCGGCCCCGCTCGACGCCGACGAGGCCCGCTTCATGCGCCGCGCCATCGAGCTGGCCTGGCGCGGTTGGGGTTGGACGAACCCGAACCCGCTGGTGGGCTGCGTGCTCGTGCGCGACGGCCGCATCATCGGCGAAGGCTGGCACGAACGCTGCGGGCAGGCGCACGCAGAGCGCAACGCGCTTGCAGACTGCGCACGTCGCGCCGCCGATGGCGTGGCGGAAGCGGAGCGCACCGACGCCGATGCCGCCGACCCCGCCCGCGGCCATGCGCGCGGAGCGACGGCCTACGTGACGCTCGAGCCGTGCTGCCACACCGGCAAGCAGCCCCCGTGCACCGAGGCGCTCATCGCCGCCGGCGTTGCACGCGTGGTGGTGGGCAGCCGCGACCCGAATCCGCTGGTTGCGGGCAAGGGGTCGGCCCAGCTACGCGAAGCCGGCATCCGCGTGGACGAGGACGCGCTACGCGCCGAATGCGATGAGCTCAACCCCATCTTCTTCCGCTTCATCAGCCGCAAAACCCCGTACGTGGTGGCGAAATGGGCCATGAGCGCCGACGGCAAGATCGCCTGCGCATCGGGCGATGCACGCTGGGTGAGCGGCCCCGAATCGCGCCGCGACACCCACGAGCTGCGTCATCGCCTGGCCGCCATCGCCGTGGGCATCAACACGGTGCTCGCCGACGATCCGCTGCTCACCTGTCGCCGCCAGGACGAGCCCGGCAACCAACCGCTGCGCGTGGTGCTCGATTCCCACCTGCGCATTCCCGAGGACTGCGCGCTCGTGCGCTCATGCGCGCAAGGCGAAGCCCCGCTTGCGGTTGCCACCTGCGCCGACGTGGACGACCCCGCAACCGATGCCGGCACGAAGGCGCAACGCCTGCAGGCGCAGGGCGTGGAGGTGCTGCGCGTGCCGCAAGACGCCGTGGGCCGCGTTGCGGTACGGCCCCTGCTGCGCGCGCTGGGCGAGAAGGGCATCGACTCGCTGCTCGTCGAGGGCGGGTCGGGCATCCACGGCGCCTTCTTCGACGAGGGTGCGGTAGACGAGGTCGTGGTCTATGTCGCCCCGAAGGTGGTCGGCGGCGCCGATGCGCCAGGACCCGTCGCAGGCGCAGGTGCCGCGAAGATGGCCGAAGCCACGGCGCTGGGCTGCCCGAGGGCTCATGCGCTCGGCGACGACCTGAAGATCACGTTCGCGGCAGCGAGCGCGGCCCGCGTGGCCGATCACACCCCCGCTTCGCGAAATGCGCTCGGCGCGGCGGCCACGACGCAAGGAGGCGGATCATGTTCACCGGCATTGTAGAGGAGACGGGACGCGTGACAAGCGTCCCCGCGGCCGGACGCGCGGGCCGGCTGGCCATCAAGGCGTCCCGCGTGCTCGAGGGCACGCGCATAGGCGACAGCATCGCCGTCAACGGCGTGTGCCTCACCGCCACCGAACTGCTGCCCAACGGCTTCGCCGCCGACGTGATGCCGCAGACGCTTTCGCACTCCAACCTGGGCGCGCTGCGCGCAGGCAGCCCCGTGAACCTTGAGCGGGCCATGGCGGCCGACGGCCGCTTCGGCGGGCATATCGTCTCCGGGCACATCGACGGCACCGGCACCGTGCGCCGCGTGCGCCGCGACCAGAACGCCGTCCGCTTCACCATCGGCGCGCCCGCCGGCATCATGGCGCTCATCGTGGCGCAAGGGTCCATCACCGTCGACGGCATCAGCTTGACGGTAGCCGACCTTTACGACGACGCGTTCGAGGTTTCGGTCATCCCGCACACGGCCGCCGAAACCACACTGGGCTCGCACCGCCCCGGCAGCACGGTGAACCTGGAGAACGATGTGGTGGGCAAGTACGTGCAACGGTTGCTGTACAACAAAAACCGGAACACCGAGGAATCCGCCGCAGACCATGCGGGTAAACCGGCTTCCACGTCCCTGACCTTGGAATACCTTGCCGCGAACGGCTTCTAGCACAGCGGCGCAAGCCCCTTCCCTATCCCGCAACCCCAACCGAAAGGACCCTCCAATGAGCATGAACACCATCCCCGAGGCGCTCGACGAGCTGCGCGCCGGCCACGTCATCATCGTGGTGGACGACCCTGACCGCGAGAACGAGGGCGACATGATCTGCGCCGCCGAGTTCGCCACCCAGGCCAACGTAAACCTTATGGCCAGCGTGGCCAAGGGCCTCATCTGCATGCCGATGAGCCGCGACCTGGCGCACAAGCTCAGCCTTGAGCAGATGGTCTCCGAGAACACCGACAACCACGAGACCGCCTTCACCGTCAGCATCGACCACGTGAGCACCACCACGGGCATCTCGGCGGCCGAGCGCTCCATCACTGCGCTCAAGTGCGTGGACGACGACGCCAAGCCCGGCGACTTCCGCCGCCCCGGCCATATGTTCCCCCTGGTTGCCAAGCCCGGCGGCGTGCTCGAGCGCAACGGCCACACCGAGGCCACCGTCGACCTCATGCGCCATGCCGGCATGAAGCAGTGCGGCCTGTGCTGCGAGATCATGCGCGAGGACGGCACCATGATGCGCACGAGCGAGCTGCTCGAGCTGGCGCGCGAGCACAACCTGGTGATCGTGTCCATCAAGCAGCTCCAGGACTGGTGCCGCATGCACGACAACCACATGCACGAGCAGGCAAGCGTGCAGCTGCCCTGCGAGTACGGCACGTTCCAGGCGCACGGCTTCGTGAACGACATCACGGGCGAGGAGCACGTGGCGCTGGTGAAGGGCGATCTGGGCGACGGCCGCGATGTGCTGTGCCGCGTTCACTCCGAATGCCTGACCGGCGACGTGTTCGGCTCGAAGCGCTGCGACTGCGGCGAGCAGCTACATGCCGCCCTTGCCGCCATCGAGGCCGAGGGGCGCGGCGTGCTGCTGTACATGCGTCAGGAAGGCCGCGGCATCGGGCTGATGAACAAGCTGCGCGCCTACGAGCTGCAGGAGCAGGGCATGGACACCGTGGAGGCCAACGAGGCGCTCGGGTTCGCCCCCGACCTGCGCGAATACTGGAGCGGCGCGCAGATTCTGCGCAACCTGGGCTGCAAGTCGCTGCGTCTGCTCACCAACAACCCCGATAAGGTGTACGGCCTTTCCGGCTTCAGCCTGGAGATCTCCGAGCGCGTGCCCATCGAAATCGCGCCCCAGGAGCACGACCGCCGCTACCTGCAGACCAAGGCGCACCGCATGGGGCATCTGCTCGAGCACGTGGAAGACTAACCGATCCGTACCGTAAACCGTTGCACTAAGTTCGTACAACAGAAAGGAACCATCATGGCCGTCAACATCATCGAAGGCAAGGTAATCAACGAGGGCATGAAGGTGGGCATCGTGTGCGCCCGCTTCAACGAATTCATCACGTCGAAGCTGCTCGGCGGCGCGCTTGACGCGCTGCGCCGTCACGATGTGCCGGAAGAGGCCGTCACCGTGGCGTGGGTTCCCGGCGCGTTCGAGATCCCCGTGGTGGCCCAGCGCATGGCGCAAAGCGGCAAGTTCGACGCCGTCATCTGCCTGGGCGCGGTCATCCGCGGCGCCACCTCGCATTACGACGTGGTGTGCAACGAGGTGTCGAAGGGAATCGCGCAGGTGCAGCTGGCAACTGGCACGCCGGTGATGATGGGCGTGTTGACCGTCGACACCATCGAGCAGGCCATCGAGCGCGCGGGCACCAAGGCCGGCAACAAGGGCTTCGAGTGCGGCGTCGGCGCCATCGAGATGGTCAACGTCCTGCGTCAGCTGTAACAAGACAGCGGGCTGGAGCGCCTTCGGCCCGCGCTTTCGATGGAGGGAAAACGCGCCGAAATCGGCGCATCAACCCCCGCACCTTTCGTGAACGTCCCCGCACGCCCCCGGCGCGCGGGGACGTTTTTGCTAGACTGGGATGCATTATGACTAACGAAAACGCTTCCCAAAACGTTGCAAACAACGCTTCGAATCCTGAGAATCCGCAGGTCACCGGCAATAGCCAACGCAAAACCACCTGTATTATCTCCTGGATCGCCGTCATCGCCATGCTGGTGCTCATCTTCTTCATGTCCAGCAGGACGGGCAATCAGATAGACACCGGAACCGGCATCTTCTCCGTGGTCAAGCAATGGCTTGCCACGCAAGCTGCCGCCTTGTTCGGGCACGAGGTCGACGTAAGCCCCGTCGGGCACTTCTGCGAGTATCTGGTGCTCGGTGCGGCGCTATGCAACGCTGCAAGATTCCACTTGAAACCGCAAGGACCCGCCGGCGCGTTGCTGGTAGCAAAGCCCATTGACGCGCTGTCGAAGTGGGCGCCCGTCGTTGCCGCGGCGCTCTCGAGCGTATACGGCGTCACCGACGAGTTCCACCAGATATTCACCCCCGGTCGCAGCTGCGATCCCATGGATTGGCTGGTGGACACCATAGCCGCCGCCCTTGGCGCGCTCATCTGCTATCTGGTGCTCAAGGCGCTGCGGGCAAGAAGGTAACACGAAGCGAAACGGCCCGAGATCGAACGATCCCGGGCCGTCGTGTATTCAGGGTTGAAATCGATACGCAGCTACGATGCGCGGAATCCGCGCCGCATCGCGCCCCAAGGCGAACACGGCCAAGGGAAGCTAGCGCAGAACCTGCAACGCCGCGGGCAGCGCCTCCACATCGAACGTCCGCGCTTCTATGCGCTCGCCGTCCACCTGGGCCGCGGGCACCTCGTCGAACTCCACGTGCACCCTGCGCGCCTGATGCAGCTCCATGCACGCAAGGCGCGTGTGGTTGCCGCCCTTGGCCATCAGGAAGATGGCCGCCGCGCCCGCAGGCGTGATGGGCGGATGGCTGATGCACACATCGAGCAGCCCGTCGTCAAGGCGGGCATCGGGGCAGATGCGGAACCCGCCGCCGTAGTAGGGCCCCATCTGCACCGCGAACGTGATGGATTTGCCTTCCATCACAGGGCCGTCGTCAAGCTGCAGGCGATATTCGCACTGGTCAAGATGATGG
Organism: uncultured Senegalimassilia sp.; assembly: GCF_934630535.1. GTDB lineage: Bacteria > Actinomycetota > Coriobacteriia > Coriobacteriales > Eggerthellaceae > Senegalimassilia. Next base: position 167,541 of record NZ_CAKTVU010000001.1, on the reverse strand, counting down.
AACAGCTGATCGAAACCGCTTGCCATGTACAGCGCAGCCCCATGCCTGCCCGTGCGCTTGCGACGCTCCATGGTGTCGAGCGCGATGGCGGCGTCCAAGCCGAACGACAACGTTTCGGCAAAAAAGCTCCCGTTCACGCGCCCCACATCGGCAGGCTGCGGGCACGCCGACAGCAGCAGATCGCACGCGCGATCGACCTTCGCCGGCACTCCCAGCGTGCGCGCGAAATCGTTGCCGGACCCCACGGGGATGACGCCGAGCTGCGGACGATCGCCCACCGGACGCGTCATCAGACCGTTCACCACCTCGTGGATAAGGCCGTCGCCGCCAAGGGCCACCACCGTCTGCACGCCCTGCGCACCCCCGGCGATGGCGCACGCATGGCGCGGGCCCGCGGTTCGCGCCACGGTGACCGCATCTTCGCCAAGCGCCGCACGCAGGTTCGCCGCCGCTTTATCGGCAGCAGCGGCCCCCGCCCCGCTTTGCGCAGCCGGGTTCGCAATCAAAAGGATATGCCCGAGGGAGCTATTCACCCTGCTCCTCGCGAGTCCACAGGCCCGTCTTGCCGCCGTCCTTCAACAGCAGGCGCACGTCCATGATCTCCATGCCGCGGTCGACCGCCTTGCACATGTCGTAGATGGTCAGGCACGCCACGCTTGCGGCGGTAAGCGCCTCCATCTCGATGCCGGTCTTGCCCGTGACGCCCGTGGTGGTGGTCACGTGGATGCCCACGCGGCCGTCCTCGCGCTCGCCTGCGTGCACCGGTTCGCACTCTACCTTCGCCTTCGTGATGTTGAGCGGATGGCACATGGGGATGAGCGTGCTGGTCTGCTTAGCGGCCATGACGCCCGCCACGCGCGCGCATGCCAGCACGTCGCCCTTTGCCGCCTTGCCCTCGACGATAAGCGCCAACGTGTCGGGATGCATGCTGATGAAGCCCTCGGCCACGGCCACGCGCTTGGTGATGTCCTTCTCGGACACATCGACCATGCGCACATCGCCCTTCTCATCGATATGCGTCAAATGCTGCTGCTCAGTCATATTCGCTCTCCTTAAAATCAAATTTCCCTATCCACCTATCTGCGACATGCGACGTTCGGTGCCGGTGATGTCGTCGTGATCGTCGGGCTTCGCGCCGAGCGCCGTGCGGAACACGTCGACCAGGTCCCGATCGATCCGCTCCTCCGGCTTGCCGCTGCGCAGGATGCCGCGGATATCGTATTCGCGATCGCTGAACAAACACGGGCGCAGTTTTCCGTCGGCCGTAAGGCGCATGCGGTTGCATTCGCCGCAGAAATGCCTGCTCATGGGGCTGATGAAACCAACGGTGCCCTTCGCACCGGGGAACTCGAAGTAGCGCGCCGGCCCCCAGCCGAGCGGCTGGTGCTTGCCGGCGGGCACCAACTCGGGCAAGCCTTCGGCACGCGCCTGACGATTGATGATCTCGAACAGCTCCTCGCAGCTGATCACATCGTCGGGGCCCCAACCGCAGCCGTCGGACCCCGAGCTTTCGCCCACGGGCATGTACTCGATGAAGCGAACGTGCAGCGGGCGGTCGATGGAGAGCTTCGCGAACGCCAGGTAATCCTGGTGCAGCTGGCGCACCGCGACCGCGTTGATCTTCACGGGGTTGAACCCGGCGGCAAGCGCGGCGTCGATGCCGTCGAGGGCTTCCTGCAGATACCCGCGACGCGTGATGGTGTGGAACTGCTCGGCATCGAGCGTGTCGAGCGAGATGTTCACGCGCGAAAGCCCCGCTTGGCGCAGCTGATCGGCCATGCGTGGCAACAGCACGCCGTTGGTGGTGAGCGAGATGTTCTTGATGCCGGGCGTGTCGCTGATATCGCGCACCAGGTCGACCACGCCCTTGCGCACCAACGGCTCGCCGCCGGTCAAGCGCACGCTTTTGATGCCCAGGCCCGAGAACACGCGAACCACGTGCGCGATCTCCTCGATGCGCAGGATGTCGGTATGGCACATGGATTGCACGCCCTCTTCCGGCATGCAGTAGATGCAACGGTAGTTGCAACGGTCCGTCAACGATATACGCAGGTAATCGATGGTGCGGCCGTGTCCGTCCTTCATGAGGTCCCCTCTCGTTTCAGAATCCCCAGTGTACCACGGGCGAAGCGAATACATCCGGCTCGGTAGCAATTGCCCCACCGAACCATCAGACCCGTTCGCCGAAAGCCCCTTGCGCTGCAGCGGCCGCCGCGCCTTTCGCAGCGCCCCCTCATCATGGCAAACCTCCCGCTTCTCAAACCACCCTATCAGCCTAAGAGGCGGGAGGCGCTCGCTGCCAGGCGCTTCGCGTCCTTACCTTTCCACCAGGTACAGCTTGTCGTCGGGGATGCGGATCCACAGCTCCTCGCCTTCGTGCGGCAGAAGCGCGGCGTCCGTCTTCAGCTTGTCGACGCGCCAGAACAAGTGCTGGTGCAGGTACTTCATCTCGTCCTCGGTGCGCTCCACCGCCGGCGCCGCCTCGGGGCTGCGATCCAGAAAGCCCAGCAACGCCGTGCGCTCGAAGCGCGAGTCGCTCACGCGGTCCACGCGCATACGGAAGCAGTTGCGTCCCAGGCCGTCGGCGCGTTGCAGATAAAACGCGCGTACGCCCAGGCATTTGACGCCCTCAGGCACCTCAGAGGCCGTTTCCACCTGCACGCCCCATTTCGGCAGCCACACCGTATGCGACCCGCGGCGCTGCGCCGGCGTGGCGTTCTTGCAGCCCGACAGCTTGATGCCCGCCTGGCTTTGCGGGCGGTTCACCAGGTCATCCCCCGTGCCCATCTCCATGATGTGCCCGGATTCCACCACGGCGATGCGGTCGCAGAAGCGCAGCGCCTCGTCGATGTCGTGCGACACGTACAGGATGGTGCCGCGGAACGCGTCGAACAGGCTGACCAGGTTCTGCTCCAGAACGCTTTTCAGGTGCGCATCGAGCGCGGAGAACGGCTCGTCGAGCATGAGGATCCCCGGACGCGCCGCGAGCATGCGCGCAAGCGCCACGCGCTGCTGCTGACCGCCGGAAAGCTGCACGGGATAGCGCTTCTCGAAGCCCGACAGACCGAAGCGCTTGAGCTCGGCCTGCACCATGGCGTCGCGGTCGGCCGGCGAAACGTCCTTGGCGATGCCCGCCGCCACGTTCTGCGCCACGGTCAGGTTGGGGAACAGCATGTAGTTCTGGAACAGCAGGGCGGTTTTGCGCTGCTGCGGCGAAAGGTCCACGCGCGCCTTCTTGCCGGGGGCACGGTCGAAGAACACCGTGCCGTTGACCACGATCTTGCCCGAATCGGGACGCTCGATGCCGGCGATGGAGCGCATGGTCAGGCTTTTGCCGCACCCCGATGCGCCCAAAAGCCCCAGCGTCTCATCCCCTGCAGAGAAATTCGCCTGCAGCTGGAACCCTTTGAACTTCTTCTCGATGTCTACTTCAAGGCTCATGCTTTACTCCGAACGCTTGCGATACTTAGTGGTGTGCCCGCTCCACAGGTTGATGAACACGATGACCACCAGGGAGAACACGATGATGACGCCCGTCCAGAACCAGGCGACGTCGCTGTTGCCGTTCATCCACTCGAAGTAGATGGCGATGGGGATGGTGCGCGTGATACCCACGTAGTTGCCCGCCATGAACAGCGTGGCGCCGAACTCGCCCAAGGCGCGCGCGAACGCGAGCACCATGCCCGCCGCGATGCTCGACCACGACAGCGGCAGCATCAGCCGCACGAAGATCTTCGCATTGCTCCACCCCAGCGTGCGGGCGGCGTCGAGCATGTTGCGGTCAAGGCTCTCGAACGCGCCGAGCGCGTTGCGGTACATCAGCGGGAACGCCACCACCACCGCGGCGATGACGCACGCCGCGGGGCTGAAGATGAGCGGGAAGCCCGTCTCTATCCAGAACCGGCCGAACGCCGTGTTCGAGCCGCACGCGAACAACAGGATGAAGCCGCACACGGTAGGCGGCAGCACCATGGGGATGGTGAAGATGGCGTCGAAGATGCTCTTCGCACGCGAGCTGAGGTTCAGGCAGAAATACGCCGCCAGCAGGCCCAGGATGACGATGAACACGATGGCGATGCCCGTGGTGCGCAGGCTCACCCACAGCGGGCTCCAATCCAGGTTCTGCAGAAACTCGCCCGCCGCGGCCAGGCCCGTGGCCTTCGCGACGATGCTCACCTGATCGGCCGGCGCGATGGTGCCGAAGTCGGCGAACGAGGGCTTGGCGTAGTTCGCGTTCTCGCTGTCGGTGATGTCGCTGCCGTCCACCCCGATGGCCAGCACGTACGCCTTGCCCGAGATCTCCTGGTCGAACATAAGCCGCACGGCGCCCAGGTCATACGTTGGCTGCGTGGTGAAATGCCACGTGGAGATGCCGCTCAAGGGCACCGAGCCCGACGACTGGCCTGCATCGAGCGCGCAGAACAGCTGCTTGAGCTGCGTTTGCGTCTGCGCATCCTCAAGGTCGAAGGATAGCTGGTTGGCCACGCCGCGCGGAACGTAGGCCACCACCTGATCGTTCACCGCTATCAGCTGCGCCGCCTGCCCGACCCCCTGGCCGATAAGGTACGCGTAGCCGCGATATTCGCCGTCGATGCTGCGGTTGGAGCCCTTCTGCGCACGCGAGAAATCGCTTATCGCAAAACTGCTGCCCTCGAGCGCCGCGGCGTCGCCGTCTTTGGACACCTGCACCGCCGACGTATCCACATCGCCTGCGGATTGCTCATCGGAGCCCGAAGAGGCGGCTGCCGGCTTCGCGCTTACCGCCGGCGTATCCACATCGCCCAGCGCGTCGTCGGCAAGCGCCACGGCCGGCGCGCACAGCGTCAGCGCCGCCGTAACAGCAAGGCTTGCGATAAGCCTTTTCGCACGTTTTCCCTGTTTCGTCATATATCCCGTCCTTGGACGCGGTAAGGGGATGGGGCCGAATCGCCCCATCCCCTTGCTTGGTTCGTCTATCTGCTATGCGGTTCCAAGCGCGGCGCTTACGCCAGCTCGAAGCCCCACTTCTGCCAGATTTCCTGGGCCTTGTCGCTGCTCAGGCACCAATCCAGGAACTCCTGGGTGGCAGCGGCGTTCTTGCTTTCGGAGGTGACGGCGCCGGGATACACGATGTTCTTGTGCGTGTTGGCCGGCACGGTGCCGACGATCTGCACGCCGCCGAAGCGGTACACGTCGGAGGTGTACACGAAGGCGACGTCGACATCGCCGGACTGGGCATGCTTGCACACGTTGCCCACGGAGGTGTCGGTGACAACCTTATGGCCGGCATCGACGAACGCCTGGTAGCTGCCGCCCTTGCCGGAGATGTCCTTGCCGGTCTTGCCCTCGTCGGAGGCGGCGGGGGTGTACACGCCTACCGTGGACAGGGACTGGGCGGCGTAGTTGCCGGCGGGCACGGAATCGTCGCCCACGCAGATGGAGTACTTGCCGGCGGCGATGTCGTCAAGGGTGACGTCCTTGATGTCGGCGCCTTCCTTGGAGACCATGACCAGGTCGTTCTTGAACATGTCAACGCGCGTGGAGGAATCGACGTAGCCCTTCTCCACGGCGGTGTCCATGGAGCCCTTCGAGGCGCTGATCAGCAGGTCGGCGTAGGAGCCGGCGCCAAGCATCTCATTGAGCTCGCCGGAGGCCTTGTACTGCGTATCCTTGAAGGAGACGTTGTCATGGCCGTCGGCGATATAGGCTGCCTGGACCTCTTCCATGGCCTTGGACAGGGAGTTGGCCGCGAAGACCTGCAGCTCGACCTGCTCCTTATTGTTATCGGCGGACTGCTCGGTAGCGGAATCATTCTTCTGCTCGGTGGAGCCGCTGTTGGACGAGCAGCCGGTCAGAGCGAAGGCGCCCACCATCGCGAACGCGCATACGGCCGCGATCACGACGCGAAGTTGCTTCTTCATGTGCTTCCCTTTCCTTCCTGATGAGATACCCCTCTTTGTACGCAACAGCGAACAATTCGTTGCTTGGTGGATATATTATTCTCATCGTCGTATGTTAGTCAATTGACAATAATCCATTTTCGTGAATTATTTTGCTAGCAGAATGTAACGCTCGGCGAATAATAAAGCGGCTACCTGCGCGAATGCACAGGTGGCCGCTTTGCGTGATTTCTTTGGAGACACGACCTTACGCAGGTGCGGATAATGTAACCACCACGTTATTAAGGCCGACCGTGTTCTGGTATTCAACGCCCTTCACACCTTGGCGCAACATACGAATGCCAACGGCAGAACAAGGGTCGGCAGCTGAAAGGTCCAGGTCCATGGGGTTGAACGGCGCCCCGTTGTCGCGCATGCGCAGCACCAGCGTGCCGTCGCGCTTCAAGATGAGCTTCACGTCGATGGCCGGGTGCTTCGTTTTGGCGAAACCGTGCTCCACCGCGTTGGCGGCCATCTCCTCCACCGCCAGCGGCACCAGATAGGAACGGCGCCCGTCGATGCCCTGCGCCTCGCACCACGCCGCCACCTGCTGGGAGCACGCCGCGACCGACGCGATATCGGGCTTGCAAGAAAAGGCCCGCCAGGCCCGCCAATCCTGCTGGAAGGTCTCGGGCAGGTACATCATCTTGTCGAGCAGGCCGGCCCGCTCGCACGCATCCGCCGCAGCTTCGTGCGCACCGCCGGCAGCCCTCTTCGCCGCCCCGCGCTTCCACAGCACGCTGGCCACGACCAGCTGCAGCGCCAGCGTGACGGCCTCGCCCACCAGAAACGACGTCCACACCGCCGTCGCGCCCCAAAACCATACCGTCCCCAACGCGAACAGCACGGCGAACAGGCCCGACTGCCCCACGGCGATGGCGCTTGCGGCGCGCACGTTGCCCGTGCCCTGGTAGTAGTTCACGAACAGCTGGTTGATCAGGTCGATGGGCACGCACAGGATGAACGCCCGCACGGCGACCACGCCGAACGCCTCGGCGTCGCCCTCAAGGCCGAACAGCCCCACGACCTGGGGCGCGAACGCGAACACCGCCGCGCACAAAGCGCACGACAGCACCAGCCCCATGCGCATGCCCGTTCGCAGCGTCGCCTTCAGCGCGCCGCGGTCCTCTTCGCCGAAGAAGATGCCGCACAGAAGGGTGGCCGTCTGCCCCACGCCAATGGTTACCGACGAGGCGAACGAGTTCACCGACGACAGCATGGACAAGGCTGCGACCGCGCCGGCGCTCGCCACCGTCAGCAGCAGCCAGTTGAACGTGAACGTGCGCACCATGACGGTGGCGCGGGTAAGCGAATCGGGCAGGCCCGTCTTCAGCACGCCGGCAAGCTGCCCCGCATGCGGCACGGGGTTCACCAGATGCAGCGTGTTGCCCTTGCTGAGAAAATGCGTGCAGCAGATGCCCACGGCCACGCAATACGCCAGCGCCGTGGCCAGGCCCATACCGCGAAGTCCCAGGTCAAGCACGCAAACCGCCACCAGATTGAATACCACGTCGCACACGCTCATGCCAATGATGGCCACGATACCCAGCTGAGGCGCGTTGTCCAGGCGCGTGAACCCCATGAGCAGCTGCAGCAGCACGATGGCGAACGCGCCGGAGCAGATGCCGCTCAAATACGCCGCGGTGTCGGCGTGCAGCTCGCCCGATGCGGCGCCGAGCATGGTCGCCAACGCGTCGGCGCCGGCCACGCCACCCGCCGACAGCGCCGCGCCCACCGCAAGCGCCGCGGCAAGCGACACGCTGAACAGCACGTTCACCCTATCGGCGTCGCGGTTGCCCAGCGCCCGGGCGCACAGGGCCACCGCGCCCGTTTCAAGGATGCCGGCGCACCCCGAGAACAGCATGAACACGGAAAGCGACATGCCGATGGCCGCCACCGCGCCCGACCCTAGCAAGTTGCCGGCGATCACGTTGTCGATCATCATGCCGAGCGTTGCCGACAGGGTGATGAGGATGGACATGGCCAGATACTTGCCGAACGTCCGCTTGATCAGCTCGCTGTTCTCGGTTTGCGCCCCCATGGCTCCCTACCCTTCGATTTCCCCGTCGATGAGCGCGAAGAAGAAGCGCCGCTTCTGCTCGGTGTCCACGATGTGCACCGGCTTGATCTGGTTCGGGGCCTTGCCGTGCATGACGCGCATATCGCGCCACAGCTGATTGGTCTCGTCCTGCAGCACGCGCGCGGTGGCCGGGGCGAACGTGCCGTCCTCGGTCATGTAGTCCACGTCGTAGTTGCCCGCGCGCAGCTCCTCGTCGGTGATGCGCGACAATTCGGCCAGGTCGATGGCCGCATGGTCGGCATGGTAAAACTCGAACAGGTACTCGTAGCGTGCCGGATGATGGTCGACGTCGGGGTACACGCTGAAATCCACGAGGTCGAGCCCTGCGCGCGCAGCCACCTTGTCGGCCACCTTGCGCAGCACAAGCTCCGTGGTCTTCTCGCCATGCATGTTCACCGTCTGATCGAGGCGGAACAGAAACTCCATCGTGGGCATGGTTCCCTTGTGGCCGACACAGCGGATGGCGTCGCGCATCTTGTAACGGTAGAAGCCCGAACGGCTGGTGATGATGACCTCGTAGTCATGGCCTTCTTGCAGGTCCTCGACGCCGAGCGTGTGGTCGTAGTCGGGGTCGTCGACGGGCACGAACTCGAAGTACACGCTGCGCGGCAGCAGCACGCTCGAAGGGTTATCCAGCTCAAACGGCACGGAGAACGCGCCTTCCGAAGCGCTGTAGCCGGTGTAGAGGATGTGCACGTCGTTGCCGATGAAGCGACGCAGACGCTGCGTGTAGGGCGCGAAACCGCCGCCGGCAACGCTGCGAACGACCAGCAGGTTCGGCCACATGGCCGGTGTGATGGGCTCGTCGAAGCCGCGCTCGAAGATGGCGCGCAGCTCGGCAGCGCGCTCGGGGTTGGGCTCGATGCGCGCTTCCAAACCGGCACGCACGTCGGCCGGCATCTGGATGGACGCATCGATGGTTCCCTGCTCGATGTCGCGCACGAGCAGCTCCCAGTTGTCCTCGACGTAGCGCATGAGGTCGAGCACGCCGGTGATGAACACCGATGATATGTCCCGTATGTCGCGCTCTTCGATGGCGAAGCGCGCATGCAGATAGCGCGTGTCGGTGCCGGGTTTGGTGAACACGGCCTCGTCGGGGCTGGTAGTGGTCGCCGCAAGATACGGGCGGGCGTCGGCGATGGCCTTGCACGATAGCGACCCGAACGAGATGCCGCTTTTCAGCGTGGCGTAGTGGCTTTCGATAAGCGTGAGCATACGGCCACCGGCCAGGCCCTCGCCCGCGCCCACGTAGCTGCGGTAATACGTGTACGCGCCCGAATAGCCCATGAGGATCTCCGCCATGCGCTTGGTGTAGGGGATGCCCTTGGGATTGCCCATGGTGCCCGAGGTTTCATTGAAGTGCACGATTTCCTCGGTGGTCACCACGCCGCGCGTGCCGTGCTCCATCACCTCGTAGATATAGCCGGCGTAATCGTCGTAGTTGGTGAAGGGAACGGCGCGTTTGAAGTCCTCGACCGTCTTGATGTCGGCAAAGCCGTGATCACGGCCGAACGGCGTGTCCTTGTTCGCCTCTATCATCTCGAAGAGCAGCTCTTCCTGCACCTCGCGCGCATGCAGCACGTCGGCCTCAAGCTGCTGCTCGAGCGCCTTTCCCGCCGCGTATTGGCGTTCGTGCATCATGGCGCGCAGGGCTGCCACATCGGGCACCTGCGCGGGCGCGCTCGCCGATGCGGGCATCTCGTGATGCACGTCGTTGCCGGTCGGTTCCGAGATCTTTTCGTCATGCGCCATAGCCGCCCCCTACTGTTCTACGGTCAGGATTTCCGTGAAGCCCGTGGCGTCGAGCACGTCGGCGATGTACTCGTTGGGATGGCGCAACACCAGCCCGCTTCCCACCTTCGCCAGCTCCTTGTGCGCGAACAAGAACACGCGCAGACCGGCGCTCGAAACGTACTGGGTATCGGCCAGGTCGATGACCAGGCTGGCGACGCCTTCCAGGTTCTCGCGCAGGTAGCCCTCCAGATCCGGGGACGTGTTCGTGTCCAAGCGCCCAGACAGGGCCACCTCGAGCGCGTCGCCGTTTTTCGTTGCCTTGATCTCCATATGCGGTCCTTTCTCGAACGCTTCCCGTATTTAAACGAATCGCTTCGTCATACGCAAGATGTTGCGCCCGTCGGCGCGAGTGTAGCGCAAGTCGTCCATGTACTTGCGCATAAGCAGGATGCCCAGCCCGCCTTTGCGCTGCTCGTCGGTGGGGTCGACCTTCTTCGCGTTGTGCGAAAGCGGGTCGTAGGCGATTCCCTGGTCGCTGAACACGAGGTGCAAGCAGCCCGCGCGCTCGTCGACGGCGGCCTCGATGTCCACCGGCAGACGCGGCTGGCCGTCGGGGAACCCGTAGTGGCAGATGTTGACGAAGACCTCCTCGCAGACGAGCATCATCTGCGCCATCATCTTCGGCGTGCGGCCCTCGCCCTCGCAAATAGGCTCCAGGAAGGCGAACAGGCTATCAAGCTCGGCATCGTCGGCCGGCAGCGCAAGGCGCTGCACGGGAAGGTTCCAACGGAAGGCGAGCATGGTGATGTCGTCAGCCTGCGGCGCTTCGCCTGCGAAGGCGTCCACGCTTTCCGCCAGGGAGTTTACAGCGGTTTGGGCCGAAGATGCGGCCGCCGTGCTCGCAACCGCCGAAACGCCCGGCGCTTGCGCGTCCGAGCCCACGGGGGTACCTTCCCCACCCGACGCATCGATTCGCGCCAGCGTTTCCAGCAGACGTTCCTCGCCGTACAGCTCTTCAGCCGCGTTTGCCGCTTCCGACACGCCGTCGGTGTACAAAAGCAGGCCGTCGCCCGGGCTGCACACGAAGCTTCCCTCGCGATACTTCACCACGTCCATGGCGCCAAGCACCAAACCTGGGCGGCATTTCAGGAAGCTGAGCTTGCCGTTTTGCTTGAGCACCGGCGGGTTGTGGCCGGCGTTGGCGAAGCGCACCTCGCCGGTTGCCGTGTCCACCACGCACGCGAACGCGGTGACGAACAGCATGGCGTCGTTGCGCTCGCACAGCTGACGATTGGCCAGGGTGAACGCCGTGCCAAGATCGTCGGTTTCCAGCAGGTACTGGCGCAGCAGGCTTTGCGCGCGCATCATGAACAGCGCCGCGGGAACGCCCTTGCCCGACACGTCGCCGATGACGAAGGCCACGCCGCGTTCGCCCACCTCGAACACGTCGTAGAAGTCGCCGCCCACCTCACGTGCCGGGCGCATGAAGCCGGCGATATCGAGCGCGAAGCGTTCCGTGAGCGAATCGAAGTCGTGCGGCACGGCGCTCATCTGGATCTGCCTGGCCACGTCGAGCTCGGTGGCCGTGCGCTGGCGCTCGGCCGTGACGTTGTACAGGCGCTCGATGAAGCCGACCATGTCGCGACGCATCTTGTTGGTGGACTCGTACAGCTCGGCGATCTCGTAGCGGGGCTTCGTGCCGCGCTCATCGACCGCGATGCGCATGTCGCGCCTGCCCTGCTCGACATCGGATTCCATGCGCTCGATGAAGGTCTGCTGGTCGAGGGCGAGCACTTCGATGGGGCGCGTGAAGCGGCGTTCCAAGATGTGCAAGAACGCGAACATGGGCAGGAAGATGGGCACCATGAGGATGGCAGCCTCGTGGAACATGGTGTGCACAACGGTCTGGAAGCTCTCCTCGTCGCCGGAGGCGAAGGCGATGACCAAGACCGAAACGAGAAGCATCAGCAACGCCGACGCGATAACGAACCAGATGACGAAACGCTGCGTGAGGTTCGCCTTCTTGATGTTGCGGTACGGGATGTGGATCCAACGCGGCGGGTTGGGCATAAGCGGGCTGCGCTCGAGCGCGTAAAGCAGGGGCAGGCCGATGTAGAGCAGCATCCACACGTTATTCAAGCCGCGCGCGGCGAACGACGGGCCCGACTCGGGCGGCGCGCCGACGAACAGATAGACGGCCAGGTTCACGCACGCGCTGTCCACCAGGACAAGTCCCATGTACAGCGCCGTCTTCGACGCCGAATCGAATCGCGGGTACGGGCGCGGGCTTTTCGCGTTCACGAGATACCACACCCAGCGCGGCAGGCCGTTGTACATGATCTGTATCAGGAAGTAGCCCGCCAGCATGAACGGCGTGGCGCCTTCGTGCAGGATATCCGAGACCAGGTTGGCCGTCGCGCAACCGAAAATACCCGGCAAGCCGAAGAACAGCCCGAGCACCGGCCCCAACGCTGACGCCGGGCGAATCTGCACGACATCGTTGAACTGCGGAACCGCCAGAAAGCCTTCAAGGACCGCCAGGTACACGACGAAGCAGGCGGCGAACATGCTCAACGACCGCTTCCAGCCAAGCCGCAATGGCGCCTGCGGGGTTTCTGGCGCAACGGAAGCTATCGGCATCCCCCCGACATCGCGAACAGCGGTTGCGGGCATCTCATTATGTTCCGGTCGATCCGATTCCATGGTGTCGCACCTCCCGCATCCGTTCGCTAAAACGCCATCCAGATTCGTTCGCCCTTACTATAACGAATGTCGCTGGCGCAGAAGAAGGCAAACCGAGACGAAGGATAAAAGCCATCCCCGCCCCGGCAACCGGCAGGATGCCCGGCCCTTCGCAGACACGCTGCAGATAGGCGATGCGGATTCGTCCAATCTTCGCCGGATCGCAATAGCATCCGCAAGCCCGCCCACCTGTCGCGGCAGGGCGCTACGACAACGAAGCGATCGCCTCGGGAATGGCGGCCACCACGTCTTCAGCGGTTACGCAAATGCTGGTCAGGCGCTTTGCCGCCGCCCGCGCCGCCCGCGCATGCAGCGCCGAAGCAAGCACGCACGCGTCTACCGGGGCCAAACCCTGCGCAAGCAGCGCCGCGGCCATGCCGGCAAGCACATCGCCCGTTCCCGCCTTCGCCAAGGCAGAGGTTCCATCCGACATGCGCACGATGGTTTCACCGTCAGATATATAGGTAACAGGGCCTTTGACCATGGCAGTCACGCCGTAAGCTTGCGAAAGCAACAACGCCAACTGCGCCGGGTCGTCGGTAGGCAGGGCCAGCGGAGCGGCAAGGCGCGCAGCTTCTCCCGCGTGCGGCGTGACGACCGTGGGCAAGCCGTCGATGAAGCGGCGGCGCAGCAGCAGGCGGCCTTCGGGAGAGGTCAGCGCGTCAAGGCCGCCGCCGTCGACAAGCACCGCAGCGGCCGCGCCCTCGAGAACGGTGCAGGTCAGCTGGGCGGAAAGAGGATCGGCGGCATCGAGGCCGCTACCGACGAGGAACGCCAGCGGATGACGGGGCGCCACGGGGCCAAGCGCTTTCGGGCGCGGTGCCGCATGCACCGGACGGCCCGATCGGCATGCGCGATACGCGCCCGCCCGCCCGTCCGAGCTTGCGGGCGCAGCCTGAACCGCGGCAGGGCTGCCAGCGACGCTCCCCCGTTCATCGGGATCGAGCTGCGCGTACGCCGCCAACTCATCCCACGCGCGCACCACAAGCGACGGGCTTGCCGCGCGCACCGGCGCGACGGATTCGGGCGAGCAGGCAACTTCGGTATACCCCGCGCCCATGCGCTGCGAGGCAACCGCCGCAAGACATGCGGCGCCTGGATAGTCGGCGCAACCGGCAATCAGCGTCAACTTGCCGCGCGAATACTTGTTCGCCAGGTCGTCAGGCCACGGAAGCAATGCCGCCACCTGCTCCAACGTATACTTCTTCGCTCGCTGCATCCGTCCTCCATTCGCCAAGCGCTACGCACACATGCTCGCACCCAGTGTACTCCAACCACGTAAGAGCCAAGTAAAACATGGCGTTCGCCACCGCAAGCAGCCCCGCAAACAAGAAGCCCGGCGCCAACGCGCAAGCCGCAGCACCGTCCCAAGCGCAAGCGCGACCGCGTCAATCGCCAGGGAAAGCCGAACCCCTACGCGCACCAGAGCCCCCAGCATGCGCCAGAGCCCCCAGCGCGCGCCGGGACGAAAACCGGACTCCGGAGCGTTAGCCTGGCCAAGCAGCGAGTTCCCGCTACGAAGAATCGTCAGTCTTGTCCAGCCGTGGTCAAAATCGACAATTCTTCGCAGCCTCAAGGCCAAAACGCTCGATTATTTGCGCTATCGGAAAGCCCATACGCGCACAACCGGCAAAAACGTCCGTTTCTCTCTTCCGAGACCGCGAAAAACCGTCCGTTTTGACCGCCAACGACCAAAACAGACGGTTTTTCGCATCGCGCCCCCACACGACAGCCCAACCCCATGCCCAACATGCAACGCCCCCGTCATCAATCTCGGCGCGCATTCCGTAAAGCGCAGTCGCAAACTCGCAGCCGTGAGCCACGACGCTTGCGCAAGCCCTCCGTATCACAACCATCTTGCGCAAACCTTGTCGATTCCTTGCGCAAACCTTGTCGACCTCTTCCCCGACCCTTACCAAAACCTTCCCTAGTCCCTGCACCGCAAAATTCTCGTTCTACCTGGGGAAATACTCTGATACCTTAGATTGCATGACTATTGTGATCTCACATATTTCAGCAATCGAGTACTGGCTTGCGCACGAATCGCTCAAGCCCAAGGCCACGTCTGCCCATGCAGCAACCGAACTCCCGTGCGCGAGTCCCACCATCGATGACCGCCGCCGCGCCGAGCAGCTTCTAAAACAGTGCGCCAGCATCCCGTTGCATATTGCTACCACGAAACCGCTCCATAACAGCACGCGCTTCCGCTGCCACGTTTGGTCCTCGCCCGTAGCACGGGCGCTCTATAGAATCGCAGATGACGTTTACGTTTGCTCCCCTGAACTCGCCTTCGTCCAATCGGCGACTGCGCTCGACAAAATCGATACCGTGCGTTTAGGGTGCGAATTGTGCGCAACGTATTCCATCGACCGCCACGCACGCGGAGGGTTCTTTCAGCGCAATGCCATCGCCACGCGCGAAAAGCTCAGCGCGGTCGTTTGCGAAAACCAGGGGGCAAACGGGATCAAAACCGCACGATGGGCGCTCGATCACGTGCTCGACCGATCAGCGTCGCCTGCCGAAACGAAAGTTGCGCTCGCTCTTACGCTCCCCTGCAAAATCGGTGGAATGGGACTCCCCCAGCCTTCGCTGAACCGCTTCATCCCGCTCAACGCAGCAGAGCAAAAGGCGCTCAATAGAAGCTATTTCCTTTGCGACCTCTATTGGGAGCAAGCAAAGCTCGCCATTGAGTACGACAGCGATGCCGAGCACTCCGGATCCGACCGCATCGCCTCGGATGCCGCACGAAGGAATGCGTTGCTCCGCCTGGGAATCACAGTCATCACCGTGGGAAACCGGACGTTTCGCGACAGGTCGGAATTTAAAAGAGTCGGCGCAACCGTCGCGCGGCTTCTCGGAACGCGCATCAGGCCGAGGAGCGAACACTATGACCGTCGACAAATCGAGCTTCGCAAGCGTCTGAGCAGCCAACCGATTTGGGAAAGCGCCCGTTATGGCGAGTAGCGCAAACATGCGCCGCTTTCGCATTCGACGCACGCGGCACAGCGTAAGTCGCCTACAGCGAGCTCTTCGACAAACCGGTTTGTTGATGCAGCGGATCCGGCAGGCAAGGGCGCTGCCGCGCCCAACGGGCGTCCATCTGCTGCGACCATCAAGCGCGCGTGCTTTCCCCAGGTACACGAGCGCCTAGATTGTGCGCCATCTAAGCTCGCCAGACAGTAACGTCACAAGCACGAAAACGAAACTGCCGCAGCAAGCGAACCATGCTCAGCAAGCGAACGAACACGCTGGGGCGACGGATTCGCAAATTCGCCCAGACAAGAACCGTTCATTTTGTCCCTCGGCGGCCAAAATCAACGGTTCTTCGCCACTGAGTAGGCCAAAAGAAACGATTATTCGCGCCGCGCTCCCCATTCGCACGAAATACCGTCAATATTGTCCATCCCGCGCCTCAGAAAACGCGAAGAATCGCTCGTTATGTCCCGCTGGGGCCAAAACGAGCGATTCTTCGCAATTCACACCCCGCGACCTACGTACGCCTCGCTTCGCGCCGGCGTCCAACTTGCGAGAAGCGGTCATCGAGCCTGACGCGGCCGCTAATCAGCCTCCCCCTGCGCATGTCGGACCATGCCCATGGCCGAATGCGCGTCGGGCACCTGGGGCTGCGCAGGCGCGGGCGCTGCCGCATCCAGGTCGTCGAGCATGGTGCGCGCCTCCTTAAACTGACGCGCCAGCTCCTCCATGGGGTCGCGCCGCTCCTGCTGCGCGCGCACCGACCCCTCGGTGATGGCCATGGCGCACGCCACCGCATCGGTGTGCGTGTACGACAGCGAAAGCGGCAGCTCGCGCACGCCGAGCGCCTGCGCCACCTGCTTGGCGCGGCCGGTGAGCACGGCGTAGGGACGGCCCTTCGACGTTCGGCGGACCTCCACGTCGCGCACGCCGATGCCCTGCGAAAAGCCCGTGCCCAGCGCCTTGAGCACCGCCTCCTTCGCCGCGAAGCGCGTGGCGTAATGGACGGCCGGCTGCGCGGTGGCGTCGCAATAGCGGCATTCCTCGGCGCTGAACACCTTGCGCGCGAACGCGGGGGATCGCTTGAGGATCTTGCGCATGCGCTCGATCTCAACGATGTCCACGCCCAGGCCCACGGCCCCCTCGACGGCGCCGAACGCAGCTTCCACCTGCGACGATGCGCCGTCCTGCCGGCCCTCGCCCGCTACTTTCGCGTCCTCGACCACAAGCGACCTCCCTGTAAAGAAAGCGGGCGCCCGAACGGCGCCCGCACCAACGTTGCCCTTATTGTACGCGAACCTACTCCACCGTCACGCTTTTCGCCAGATTGCGCGGCTGATCGACATCGCAGCCGCGGGCCACGGCGATGGCGCGCGCGAGCAGCTGCAACGGCACGCTGGCCGTGATGGCCGAGAACGCGTCGCGCACCTTCGGGATGTAGATGACGTGATCGGCGTGCTTGCGGATCTCCTCGTCGCCCTCGGTGGCGATGGCCACCACCATGGCGCCGCGCGCCTTGCTCTCCTGAAGGTTGGACACCAGCTTGTCGTAGACGGGGCTTTTCGTCGCCACGGCGATGACGGGGAAGCCCTCGTCGATCAGCGCGATGGGGCCGTGCTTCATCTCGCCGGCCGGGTAGGACTCGGCGTGCAGGTAGCTGATCTCCTTGAGCTTGAGGGAGCCCTCGCGGCTGACCGCCGCACCCATGCCGCGGCCCACGAACAGCGCGCTGCGGGCGTCCTTGCACGCCTGCGCGGACTCCTCGACCGCCGGGCCGCACTCGGCCAGGATGCGCTCGACCTGCTCGGCGGTGTCGGCGAGCTCGCGGAACAGCAGGCGGATCTGGTTCATCTTCAGCTTGCCCTTGACCTGCGCCAACAGCATGGCAAGCAACGTGAGCGAGACCACTTGGCCCAGGAACGACTTCGTGGAGGCCACAGCGATCTCCTTGTTGGCCTTCGTATAGATGACGCCGTCGGACTCGCGCGCCACGGGGCTGCCCACCACGTTGGTGATGCCGAACACGCGCGCGCCCTTCACACGGGCGTCGCGGATGGCCGCCAGCGTGTCGGCCGTTTCGCCGGACTGCGACACCGCAACCACGAGCGTGGTGGGCGTGATGATGGGGTTGCGATAGCGGAACTCGCTTGCGACCTCGCATTCGCAGGGGATGCGCGCCCAGCCCTCGATGAGGTTCTTCGCGATGAGGCCCGCATGGTAGCTGGTGCCGCACGCGATGATGTAGACGCGGTCGATGAGGTTGAGCTCCTCCACGGAAAGGTCCAGCTCATCGATGGAAAGGGCGCCGCCCACCAGACGGCCCGCAAGCGTGTCGCGGATGACGCGCGGCTGCTCGTGGATCTCCTTGAGCATGAAGTCGGGGTATCCGCCCTTCTCGGCCACGTCGAGGTTCCAGTCCACGTGCGTGACCTTGGGGTCCTCGATGACCTGGCCGGAGGCGGTGTAATAGGTCACGCCTTCGGGCGTGAGCCTGGCCAGCTCGCCGTCGTTCATGACCACCACGTCGCGCGTGGCGTCGATCATGGCGATGATGTCGCTGGCGACGTAGGCGCCTTCCGCGCCCTGGCCCACCACCAGCGGGGAATCCTTGCGCGTGGCCACGATGGTGCCCGGCTCGTCGGCAGAAACGACGGCCAGCGCGTACGCGCCCACCAAACGCTCGCTGGCGGCGCGGACCGCACAGAGCAGGTCGGGCGCGCCGTCGCGCAGCGCCTGCTCGATCAGATGCGGCACCACCTCGGTGTCGGTGTCGCTGGTGAAGGAATGCCCCGCGGCCTGCAGCTCCTCGCGCAGGTCGGCGAAGTTCTCGATGATGCCGTTGTGCACCACGGCGATGCGGCCGTCGCAGCTGGTGTGCGGATGGGCGTTGGCCTCGCTCGGGCGGCCGTGGGTCGCCCAGCGCGTGTGGCCGATGCCGCAAGCTCCTTCGAAGTTGAAATGCCCCAGCGTGTGCGCCAGGCTGGAAACCTTGCCCTTGCGGTGCACCACCTCGAGCTTGCCGTCCTGGTAGATTGCCACACCGGCGCTGTCGTAGCCGCGATACTCAAGGCGCGACAGGCCCTCGATCAGGATGCCTTGCGCCGGGCGCGCGCCCGTGAAACCGACGATTCCGCACATGCGATTGCTCCTCACAGGTAGGTTGCGGCCCGAAGGCGCCGCACGGCGGGAGCGAACGCTCAAAGCCGAGCTGCCTGGTCGGGCTTTCCATCGCGTACATGGTAGGGCAGCGTCCGGCGAACGCACCAAGGCTGCAGACAATCTCTAACGCGCCTGCCGTTCATCCCGCGCACAGCGCCGTTCGCAGCATGCAAATACGTGCGCGGCGATGTAGCGTCACCCCTCCCCGAAAGCTAAGAGCGTGAAGCGCTCAACAGCTTCGCTCCACCCGCAGGTGGCGGCAAAGTCAGCGAGGGCCGCTGCGGTGCCCCGGATTCGCGGGAGCGTGAAGGTGCCGCGTACTTTGGTACGCAAGCCTTCAGGCTCGTGCGAAGGCGGGGTGACGCAGCGGCCCGCAGCGTCGAGTCAATTCGCCGTTCGACAGAACGGCGAAACCGTTACACCTCGGCGATGACCTCGACTTCGACCAGGGCGCCCTTGGGGAGCTTCGCCACGCCCACGGCCGAGCGGGCCGGGCGGGCGTCGCCGAAGGACTTGGCGTACTCGGCGTTGAACGCGGCGAAGTCGTCGATGTCGTCCAGGAAGCACGTGGCCTTCAGCACGTGGTCGAAGTCGGTGCCGGCCTCGGCAAGGATGGCGGCAACGTTCTTCATGACCTGCGCCGTCTGCTCCTCGATGGTGGTGCCGACAAGCTCGCCGGTTTCCGGGGAGAGCGCGATCTGGCCGCTGGCGAACAGCAGGTTGCCGCACACGCGGCCCTGCACGTAGGGGCCGATGGCCGCGGGGGCGTTCGGGGTGGCGATGACCTTCATGATGGTCGTCCTTTCCGGGGCTTGCGCCCCAACATGCGCGCGCAGGCGCGCGGAACGGCAGCGCTTCGCACGCTTCGCCCCAAGCTGCCACATGGGGGACGTAGCGCCAACTGTCCGAAAACCGGGCAGCGCATTTCGCGCCTTGAACCAAGCGTTAAACCTAGGCGATGCGTCGAATTTTGTCGCGCTGATATGGAACCTCACCATTGTAGCGCCTGCAAAGCTATGATGTTCACCGACATTAAACCGCCGCGAACCGAAAACAAAAGGGGTGAAACTATGCTGACGCTGGACGCATTCGAAGAAGCCGCAGCCAAAGTCAAGGAAGTTACACAGGAGACGAAGCTTATTGAAAGCCCCTACTTCAGCGAGATTTCCCGCAACCGCGTGTTCTTCAAGCCCGAGAACATGCAGCGCACCGGCGCCTACAAGGTGCGCGGCGCCTACTATAAGATCAGCACGCTGACCGACGAGGAACGCGCGCACGGCCTGATCACCGCATCGGCCGGCAACCACGCGCAGGGCGTCGCCTACGCCGCGCAGCATTACGGCGTCAAGGCCACCATCGTCATGCCCACCACCACCCCGCTCATCAAGGTCGAGCGCACCAAGGCCCTGGGCGCCGACGTGGTGCTGGCCGGCAACGTCTACGACGAGGCTTACGAGCATGCGCTCAAACTTGCCGAGGAGAACAGCTACACGTTCATCCACCCGTTCAACGACCTGGGCGTCGCCACGGGCCAGGGCACCATCGCCATGGAGATCGTGCAGGAGCTGCCGCTGGTCGACTACATCCTGGTGCCCATCGGCGGCGGCGGGCTTGCCACGGGCGTGTCCACGCTGGCCAAGCTGCTCAACCCCCACATCAAGGTCATCGGCGTGGAGCCCTCCGGCGCCGCATGCATGAAGGCCTCCCTTGAGGCGGGCCACGTGGTGAAGCTGCCGCGCGCCAACACCATCGCCGACGGCACCGCGGTGCTTGAGCCCGGCGATAAGATCTTCCCCTACATCCAGGAGAACCTCGACGGCATCATCACCGTCGACGACGACGAGCTGATCGCGGCCTTCCTGGACATGGTCGAGAACCATAAGATGGTCGTGGAGAACTCCGGCCTGCTCACCGTGGCCGCCCTTCGCCACCTGGACTTCCAGGGCAAGAAGGTGGTCTCCATCCTCTCCGGCGGCAACATGGACGTCATCACCATGTCCTCGGTGGTGCAGCACGGCCTGATCCAGCGCGACCGCATCTTCACCGTCTCGGTGCTCCTGCCCGACCGCCCCGGCGAGCTGGTGCGCGTGGCGCAGGTCATCGCCGACAACAAGGGCAACGTCATCCGCCTGGACCACAACCAGTTCGTCACCACGAACCGCCAGGCCGCCGTGGAGCTGCGCGTCACCATCGAGGCGTTCGGCACCGACCACAAGCAGCAGATCGTCAAGGCGCTCGAAGGCGAAGGCTTCCGTCCCAAGCTCATCAACGCTCATCTGTAACGCAAGCAGCGACGAGGGGACGAAGCCACCGCATGAGCCCCTCGCTCCACAACCGCATACGCAAGTCGCACAACGCGCAGGCCCCTGACCGGTTTCTTTCGGGATTCGATTCGGTTGGGGGCTTGCGCGTTTTCTCGTTTTGCGCAGGAAACGCGCCGATCGGTTTCCAAGAGGAGCCGGAAGGGAAGGACAGCATGGAAACCGCACTCATCAAAGTATTCGCCTTCGTCTGCATCATCATCGCAGGCTACTGGATGGGCCACACCGGCAAGCTTGGCAACATGCCCGGCGAGTTCGTGTCGAAGATCGTGTTCACGTTCACGCTGCCTTGCGCGGTGCTGCACGCATTCGGCGCCGCCGACTTCTCGCCGGAGATGCTGCTGCTCGTGCCGCTCGGCTTCGTCTTCGCCTTCGGCGCATACCTGATCACCTTCGCCATCACCCCGCGCACCAAGCGCGCCGACCGCGCGTTCTACCTGCTCAACGGCTGTGGATTTAACCTGGGCTGCTTCGCGCTGCCGTTCGTGCAGGCCATCTTCTCGCCCACCATGGCCGTGGCCACCTGCCTCTACGACGCCGGCAACGCGTTCATGATGGCAGGCGGCTCCTATGCGCTCACCGGCCTGATCGCCGGAGGCGAGCGCATCCAGCATCCTGTGCGCTTCGTCGCAAAGCGCCTGTTCTCAAGCCTGCCGTTCGATACGTACCTGCTGATCATCCTGCTGTCGGTGGCGGGAGTTCGCCTGCCCGCCGAGCTGGTGGCGTTCACCGAGCCCATCGCCAACGCCAACTCGTTTCTGGCCATGTTCATGCTGGGGCTCATGATGAGCTTCTCCGTCTCGCACGAGCGCATGGCGAAGGTGGCGCGCCTGGTAGGGCTGCGCGTGGCGTTCAGCGCGTTGCTGACCTGCATCATCTGGCTGGCGCTTCCGATCGACGGCGTCATGCACGCCCTGCTCACGCTGCTGGTTTGGAGCCCGGCAAGCGCGCTTGCCCCTATGTACACGCAAATGTCGGGCGGCGACGGCGGCCTGGCAGGCTTCGCGAACGCCCTCACCATCATCCTGGGCGTGATCGCCGCCACCTTCATCGCGCTGACGTTGGTGTAGAGCTTCGGCGCGCACGGCGACGACGTTGCGGTGCGGGCGATTCGAGCGACCGTGACCGCCGGCGGCGCCCGCGCGATGCGGTCGCGCCTGCCGGCTCCCGTCCGCACCGCAGCCGCTTCCCGGCCGTGTCCGCCATCGGCGCGAAATCTTTTGCGAAGATTCCCCAAACATGTTGACTGTGGTTTACTTATGCTTACTATGTTAGCCACGGATTACATAAACGAGAAGGAGCCGACGTGATCATAGGCGCATCGAATGCGAAGACAAGCCGCACCGCCGATCTTGAGCGCAAGCTGGTGCACCACTGCTCCCCTGCGCTTGCCGGGCTGAAGCCGGCGAACATGTTCGTGTACCGCGAAGGCGTCGATGCCGGAGGAGACCCGGGCAAGAGCATGGCGCCCGATGCTCTCAGCTCCACCAAATTCGCCCAGGAACTGGGGATATGCCGTAAAAAGCTGGAGCCTTGCGGCGTGCGCATCGAGGTGTTGGCGCGACGCAAAACCGGTCTTTTGTTGTACGTATATCGTCCAACCATGCTGAAGGCATACCTTGCGCAGCCCGATGTCCTCCGTTACCTGAAAGACGAGGGGTACGACCCCTCCGACCTTTCCGGCTGCATCGCCAAGCTGCACCGCCGCATCTGCGGCACCGACCTTGCCGCCACGCTTTCCGGCAGCTGCGCGTTCCCGCACGAGATCGGGTTCTTCCTGGGCTACCCCTACGATGATGTGGTGGGCTTCATCGAGAACAAGGGCGAGAACAGCCTGTGCAGCGGTTGCTGGAAGGTATACAGCCGCGCCCGCGATGCGCAGGCGTGCTTCTGCTGCTACAAAACCTGCACCGCGGCCTACGAGGACCTGTTCGACGAAGGCGTGCCCATCGACTGCCTTGCCGCAATCGACGAGAACTTCCCCGCCCAGGAGGCGTTCGCAGCAGCGGTGTAGCCAGCGCCCGCGGGCGCAAAAGCTCGCAGGCCCGTAAGCACCGCAAACGACACAAGCATCGAACACCGGCGGCAAAGCGTGCCTTTGCCGCATTCGCGCCGAACGGTCGGTGCGCTCGCCCGAAGCGCCCCGACCGTTCGGCACAAGACCGACGCTTCCCTTGTCAACGAAAGGATATGCAGATGAGCAAAGTAGCAGTGGTGTACTGGAGCGGCACGGGCAACACCGAGGCCATGGCGGATTTGGTGGCTCAGGGCGTGCGCGCGGCAGGCGGCACCGCCGACCTGGTGCAGTGCAACGATTTCAGCGCCGACCGCATCGCCGATTTCGACGCGTTCGCCTTCGGCTGCCCGGCCATGGGCGACGAGGAGCTTGAGGACACCGAGTTTTTGCCCATGTACGACGAGGTCGAGCCCGCGCTGTCCGGCCAGAAGGTGGCCCTGTTCGGCTCTTACGACTGGAACGACGGCGAATGGATGGAGCTGTGGGAGCAGCGCGCCGACGAGGCGGGCCTGAACGTGGTGGACAGCGTCATCGCAAAGGATTATCCCGACGATGATGCCGCCGCCGAATGCATGCGTCTGGGCGCGCTGCTGGCATAACGCAGCTTACGATCCCCGGCGGTTCGCGAAACCGCTGATCAGACATGAAAAGGGCTTCCCAAGGGAAGCCCTTTTCATACTGGTGGACAAGCCGCCCAGCATAATGCCGCAGCTAGGCGCCCTCCCTTGTCGTCGACGCGAACCGCCCAGCGAAACGGGCCATCGCCTGCGGTCGCTCGCCTTGCGACGGGCGTGCAACTAGCGCTGCATCACATAATACCCCGCTTCGCGGACGACGTCCTTCACGCGGTCCATATCGAGCGGCTGCTTGGACAGCACATGCGCGTTCTTCGCCGCCAAATCCACGCGCGCCCACACGCCATCGATGCCGTTCAGCGCGTTCTCGACCGCAGCGGAGCATCTCTCGCACGTCATGCCGCCGATCGGCACATCCGTCGCATGCGGGTAGTTCGCCTCGTCGGTATCCTCGACATGTGCGCGCTTTGCCTTCTTCGCGCTCTTCCCGCCGCAGCACGAGCCATCGCCCGAGAACGTGCGAACGGCTCTTCTGCCTGCGAATACGGCGGCAACGGCGATAACGGCACAGATGATCACGGTCGCGACCATGGTCCCACCTTTCTTAGCTTTGGTTAACTAGACAAGCCGATTGTATCACTTGCATACCCCCATGGGGCATGTTCGAAGCAATATTTCCCATTTATTTGCTAGGCTTATCGCCAGCATGAAAAACCAGGTATCTGAATTTCGAAATACCCCGCAAACGGAATCTCCTATATTCCTATTGACCCGCTTCCTTTGCTTCGGTATAACTACGAACCGTCATCAAGTTATATGAGAACAAGAAAGCCATAGTAATCGATTTAGGAGATAACCAGATGTCTGAGAAGCAGAAGTACGCATTCGAAACCTTGCAAGTGCACGCCGGACAGGAGCAGCCTGATCCGGCAACCGACGCCCGCGCCGTGCCGATCTACCTGACCTCGTCCTTCGTGTTCAAGGATGCCGCCACCGCCGCCGGCCGCTTTGGCCTGACCGAGCCCGGCAACATCTACAGCCGCCTGACCAACCCCACGGTCAGCACCTTCGAGGAGCGCGTGGCCGCGCTCGAGGGCGGCGTCGGATCCCTTGGCGTGGCGACCGGTTCCGCCGCCATCACCATCGCCGTGCAGAACATCGCCACTGCCGGCGACCACATCGTGTCCTCCACCAACCTCTACGGCGGCACGCTGAACCTGTTCGAGCACACGCTGGCCGAGCAGGGGCTCTCCACCACGTTCGTCAACCCGGCCGACCTGGACGCCGTCGAGGCCGCCATCCAGGACAACACCAAGCTGCTCTACGCCGAGACGCTGGGCAACCCCAACTCCGACGTGCTCGACCTTAAGGCCTGGGCCGACATCGCACACCGCCATAACGTGCCGCTGATCGTGGACGCCACCTTCTCCACGCCCTACCTGCTGCGCCCGATCGAGCACGGCGCCGACGTGGTCGTCCATTCCGCCACGAAGTTCATCGGCGGCCACGGCACGGCCATGGGCGGCGTGATCACCGATGCCGGCACGTTCGACTGGGCCGCCAACGCCGATAAGTTCTCCGGCGTGGCCAAGCCCAACCCCAGCTACCACGGCGTGGTGTTCACCGAGGCCGCAGGCCCCGCAGCCTACATCACGAAGGCCCGCGCCACGCTGCTGCGCGACCAGGGCGCCACGCTTTCCCCGTTCAACGCATGGTTGCTGCTGCTGGGCCTGGAGACGCTCTCCCTGCGCGTCGACCGCCATGTGGAGAACGCGCTGAAGGTGGTGGAGTTCCTGAACAACCATCCGCAGGTGGCTTCCGTGAACCATCCGGCGCTGGCAACCGGCCGCGCCAAGGAACTCTATGACGAGTACTACCCCAACGGCGCCGGCTCCATCTTCACCTTCGATGTGAAGGGCACCGCCGACGACGCGCGCAAGTTCACCGAGTCTTTGAGCTTGTTCAGCCTGCTGGCCAACGTCGCCGACGTAAAGTCGCTCGTCATCCATCCGGCTTCCACCACGCACTCCCAGCTGACCGAGGACGAGCTGCTGGCCGCCGGCATCAAGCCCACCACCGTGCGCCTGTCCATCGGCACCGAGAACATCGACGACATCCTCGCCGACCTGGCCGCCGGCTTCGAGGCCATCAAGTAGCCTTCCGACGACCGAATGCCCATGGCGGGGCGCGCTACCGGCTCCTATTTCCCCGGCCAGAATCTGAGCACCCGGAGACGCCAGGTTAAACCGAAGGGACTGACCCCGGAGGAGTTCCGGAGCCAGTCCCTTGTTGCGTAGCCTTTTATTGAAGCCACCCATGTTTTGCGGTTTTAGGACGCAGTTCAACGAGGGCCGCGCCCCGCTTGGCGTGCGCGTACCCGCCACCGGCGAACAAGTTAGCTGAATAGAATGTCGCGGTAGATTTTCTCATCCGATTCCAGGAAGACGTCGAACACCACATGGATGCTCGATTCGCTCTCGTCAAGCCATCCGCGCACCGTGCGGACCGCGATCTGCGCGGCTTCTTCCTGGGGGAACCCGAACACGCCGGTCCCGATGCAGCAGAACGCGATGGATGCCGCCCCCGCCTCAAGGGCGGCATCCATGCAGCTTTCATAGCAGCTCGCCAGGAGAGCCCGGTCTTCAGCGTCGGGGCTTCCGTCCGCGATGGGGCCCACGGTGTGCGCGATCCATTTCGCAGGCAGGTTGTAGGCTCCCGTCATCTTCGCCAGGCCCGTCGGTTCGGGGCGACCCTGCGACCGCATGATGCGCGCGCACTCCGCGCGCAGCTGGATGCCGGCATAGGTGTGGATGGCGTTGTCGATGCAGTGGTGGCCTGGCACCCAGCAGCCCAGCAACCGGCAGTTCGCGGCGTTGACCACGACGTCGGCGGCGAGCGTGGTGATATCGCCGCGCCAAAGGCTCAGGCGCCCATCCAGCGACGTTCGGGGCAGCGCACCGACGTCGACTATCCCCGCCTCGGCGATGCGGTCTTGGAGCATGCGGTCCTGCGCGGCGAAGAACTTGTCGGTCGCCGACATCGGCTCGCGCACGTTCACGAGGGCGCGGTAGGCTTCGAAGAGGGCGCGATCATCGCCTTCCAGCGATGCCACCGTTTCGCGGGCCTTCTCCGTCCCAAACCGCTCGGCGGCCAAACAGCTGACGCAGTAGGCAAGGTCTTTCATCCGTTTCATCCTCCTATCCTCAGCAACGCCCGTGCGGGCATGTCTCTTGTCTCCCCGCAATCGGCCGTGGCGCCTCTTGCGGAAGGCGCCACGGCGTTCCCCTTTTCGTTGCGTCGCTAAAACTTGCCGTTTTCGTTCTGCCAGTCAGCCCGATCGGCGATGGTTTCCATGACGTCCCAGTGCTCAGCGATCTTACCGTCCTCCACGCGCCAGAGGTCGTAGTACGACGTGGGCTTGCCGCCGAAGGTGCCCTCGCTCACGCCCAGGACGAAGTTACCCTGCGCGAGAACCTGGTGGGTCCTGTCGTAGATCATCTGGATGCCGTTCGCGGCGAGCGCCTCAAGCGCGGCGCCCAAGCCGGAGAGTCCGTCGGCGATCCCGGTGTTGTGCTGGAGGTAGACGTCGCCCTTGAAGTACTCCGGGGTCTTCTCGGGGCGCTTCCCCTGCATGACGTCTACGAGAAATGCCTCGATGAGGGCTCGGTTCTCCTCCGTCTTACCGAGATCGGATGCCTCGATGGGGCCGTCGGTCTGCGTGCGACCGGAGGGGTTCGGTCCGGCGACATCGGCAAGGTTGTCCCAGTGCTCGGCGATGAGCCCCTGGCCGTTGAAGCGGAAGATGTCGAAGGCAACCTGCTCACCAGCCCCCGCGAAGTTGTAAACGGTCTGCAGGAACACCTTGTCGCCGTCCTCAAACGCACGGACATTTCTCACCGTCGTCTTGACGGGCGCGGAGGCCAGGTACTTCACGGACCCGACGAACGCGTCGCGACCCGTGCCGTAGGCGAGGTTGTGCTGAATGTAGCCCTCGTCGAGGAGGCTCGCCGCCAACTCAGCGTCTCCAGTGGCGAACGTACCGATGAGTTCGAGCGCTTTCTGGGTGTTGCTCGTGTTCGTTCCTTTCCCTGTGGCCTTGCGGCGTTTGAACGTGCCGATGAAGTTGAATGCTTTCTTGATGTTGCTCATGTAAGTTCCTTTCCCTGCGGGTCTGCGGCCCTTCTCGCCGTTTGCTTGGCTTCATGGTAAAATCTGTGGTGCAAAACGAAAAGTAGGCACAATAAAGTGCTGTAGGTACCTTTAGGTAACCAAGGATAAACAGGTGGTTCGCAATGAGCGACGATGAAATCGGCTACACCGAATACCGCAATGACAAGCTTCCCGAGAGAAGCAACCTCCCCGCCTGCCCGGTGGAGACCTGCGTGTCCCTGATCGGCAGCAAGTGGAAACTGCTTATAATGCGAGACCTGCTCCTGAACGGCTCGATGAGATTCAAGGCCCTTCAGCGCAGCATCGGGGGCGTCTCCCAGAAGGTCCTCACCACGAATCTGCGAAACATGGAGGACGCGGGGCTCATCGTCAGGAGGGTGTACGCAGAGGTCCCGCCCCGCGTCGAGTACTCCCTCACGGAGCTAGGCCAAAGTCTGAGGCCCATCATTGATTCCATGTGGCATGGGGGGAGTCGTACCAGGCTTTAGCGAAGTGATGCCTTCCCTTTCTTTTCTTCTGGTTTGCCCAGATGCTTGCCGACAACGCTGGCGCGGCTACATAGCTCTTGCCATCGCATGGCACCGTATTCAAGGTGCCTATATCTGATCAGGGAATAAAGAATGGATCGGCAACACCTATCCGCGCGAGTCCGGGAGGGAAAGCCCCGCCAGACGGCAACCCTCTAAAGGCTATGGCGCTTCCCCAGCGGCGCGCGCCATAACCGCGGTTGGGGAAGCTCCGCGAGACGCCCTCCCGATTCGAACGACCCCTTGTCAGAACTTCCTTTCGCCAGGAACCCCTGACAGCAAAGAGAAGGCCCGCTCGATTGAGCGGGCCTTCGTGATGAAGCGAGGTTAGGGAATAAGAAGCGGTTATCCGCGCGAAGCTGCACGGGGAACCAGCGGGCACGGGGCGGGACGGTTGCCGCGACGCGCGAAACGGATAAGGAAGCTTGCGCCGGAAAGCGCCAGCGCAACGCCCAAGCCCGTGTAGAAGAACGCGATGAACCACACGGGGACCAGGCCGAACGCGCGAAGGGAGATGCCGCCGGTCATCATGACGGCCATCATGGCATAACCCGGCACATCGAAGAAGCGCCAAATGCCGACACGATCGGCCTCGTAGCCGGCGATGCGGACGGCATGCTTGCCCACCATCTTCGAGAAAACCTTGATGTGGAACAGCGTGAACACCACGGCGGCGCCGATGATGAGCAGCCACCACATCCCCTGGTCCATCTGAGCGAACGACCGGATGCCCAGCCAAGCGATGTTACCGCCGGCGATAAGCCAAACGATGCCGGCGACTAAAAGCAACGTACGCTTCGAAACCTTCAGCATATCTGCCCCCTCTGAAACGAAACGGACGGTATCGGCTAACCGATATCGATATTTAATATCGATAACTGTATCAGGCCGCCGCTAAAGAATCCAGAGACCCACAAAACCTGCAAGCATCCCCAACAAAGCCCCCACCACGACATCGCGCGGGAAATGCACGCCCGACACCACGCGGATGACCGCCAGCAACACCCCGGCAGCCAACATGACCGGCCCCGCCCACGCAAGCGGGCAGCAGGCGCAAAACGTCATGGCTATGACGAAGATGCTGAACGTGTGGCGGCTGGGGAACGAATTGCCGCGCGTGTCCTTCGGGATGACGGACGCGGTTTCGAACACCTCGTACGGACGCGGCGCGTTGATGGCTTTGCGCAACACAGTGACCAGCACGAACGAGACGCCCGGCACCAGCACGGCCCGCAGCAGCGTACCCGTCGCATCGGTTGCGCCGGTTGCCGCCGCGTAGGCCAGCCATGCGAGCAGGCAGGGATACGCCACGTACACGGCGTCGGTGATGATCTTGTTCGCCAGGGAAACGCAACGCGACAGCGCAGGACGCGCCCGCAAGGCATCGGTCATACATATGTAAGTCGATTTTTGCATGTTGGCATTGTATCCGATTGCGAAATCACACGCACTCGCGCACATTTTAAATCGGCCGTTTACCTGGTGCGATGCAACGTTTTCCCAGGTCACTGCACACGTATGGTTCCTGCCAAAAAACGCGCAAATGTATGTGACGCACGCATGAAAATGCCCGCAAACGGCAATGTTTGCGGGCATTAGGCGCTGCTAGCGGTTGTTCACGGCCTCGGGATGCAGGTCGTGGTTTGCCAGGCGATCCCAGGCAACCTGCTCCCAGCGCGTGCCGGGCTTGCCGTAGTTGCAGTACGGGTCGATGGAGATGCCGCCGCGCGGCAGGAACTTGCCCCACACCTCGATGTACTTCGGGTCCATCAGCGCGATCAGGTCCTTCATGATCACGTTGACGCAATCCTCGTGGAAGTCGCCGTGGTTGCGGAAGCTGAACAGGTACAGCTTCAGGCTTTTGCTCTCCACCATGCGCACGTCGGGCACGTAGGAGATGTAGATGGTGGCGAAGTCGGGCTGGCCGGTGATCGGGCACAACGCCGTGAACTCCGGGCAGTTGAACTTCACGAAGTAGTCGTTGCCGGGGTGCTTGTTGTCGAACGTCTCGAGCACGCTCGGGTCGTAGGTTTGCGGATACTGCACGCCCTGGTTGCCCAGAAGCGACAGGTCATCGGTGCCGGAGCGCATGGGCTTCTCGTTGGTCATAGATTCTCCTTGGAAAGCGCGGCCGAGGGGGCCGCGGGTTGTAACGGTTCGGGAAAGCACGGGGCAACCGCTGCGCAGCGGAAGGCGATTCCGCGAGCAGCCAGGTTCGCGCCCTACCCCTGAGCGTCCAGCTTGTCGAGCAGCGGGTCGCGCATGCCGTTGGCCGCGAAGGCGCGATCGCGGTCGATGCACGTGCCGCATTTGCCGCACGGGCGGGCGCCACCCTCGTAGCAGCTCCACGTAAGCTCATAGGGAACATCCAGGTCAAGGCCGCATTTCACAATATCGGCCTTCGACCAGGACACGAACGGGGCCTCCAGGTGCAGCTGGCCCGCCGTGCCTTGCGTGATGGCAAGGTTCATGGCGTTCACGAACTCGAGGGAGCAATCGGGGTAGGCATCGCCGGCCCAATCGTCGTGATGCGCGCCATAGAACAGCACGCTCGCACCCAGCGACAGCGCCATGGACGCAGCGCTGGACAGGAACAGGCCGTTGCGGAACGGAACGTACGTGCTCACCGGCGAGCCGTCGCCTTCGTCGATCTGCTCGGCATAGCTTTCCTCGGGAACATCTTGCGTGGAGTGCTCGAGCAGGCTGCAGTCGCTGTCGGCAAAGATGGCGGAAAGGTCGAGAAAGCGCTGCTCAACGCCGTAATGCGCGGCAACGGCCTTCGCGCTCTCGATCTCCTTCTCGTGGCGCTGACCGTAGGAGATGCTCAGCGCGAACACGTTCTCCGCGCCGAAGCGTTTGACCGCCAAGGCCAGAAGCGTGCTGGAGTCAACGCCGCCGCTGCTGAGCACGAGCGCCTTCTGCGGGTTATCGCCGCACACCTTGCCGTTCTCGTCACGCGGCGCCGGGTCCTCGCCCAGCGTCCCGTGTATGCGCAGGTTCTCGCGCGCGTTTGCGGCCGCAGCCGCGAACGAGGAGAACGCCTGTCCCTCGAATATGCCCATCCTACACGCCCCTCTCAACATCGGGCCAGATGACCTTGTGCAGCTGCACTTGAGCGGTTGCCCAGGTCATCCGGTTCTCTTGCATGAATTCAACGATGCGCGCCGGCTCGATGTCCCCAAAACACGGGCTCAGATACACCGGCACGCGCCCTGGCAGATCGAGCTGCCGGGCAACTTCCAAAACGCGCGGCAGATCGCCCCGCCCGCACACGAACTTCACCGTGTCGCGCGCATCGAGCAGGCGGAAGTTCGCAGGCAGCATCCGCTGCTCCATGCCGCTCGACGGCAGCTTCCAGTCCACAGTGAAGGTGAGCTCGCCGGGTGCGTCGTTGCCGATACGCGTGCGCAGCGCGGCGAGTTCGCCCAGGTCGGCGGCGCCGTTCGTCTCGATCTCCACGCGCAAGCCGCACCCACCCGGACCGAGCTCGCCCAGCAGCAGCTCCACCAGCTGCGGCAGCAGCGGCTGCAACACCGGCTCACCGCCGGTGAGCGTCACGCATTCCACGCCCGCCTGCCGCACCCACGCCACCAGCTGTTGCGGGGTTTCGCCCTGCGCCGCGGCGCCCGGAGCGTTCGCCCACATGGTATCGCAGTAGCCGCAACGCAGATTGCAGCCCGTGAACCGGATGAACGCCGCCAGCTTGCCCGCGCACGCCCCTTCGCCGTTGATGCTAACGAACCGCTCCGCAACCGGCATGGTTGCCTGGGGGCCGGATTCGCCGGCGTTTCGACGCTGCGACGCCCTAACGGCGGCGGCAAGCGAAGAGGCCGTCGCGGCGCTGACAGCGGGGATACGCGCAGCCGTTTGGACGCCATCGGCAGCGACAAGCTCAGACGCCAGGGAACCGCTAGCAGCGATGGCCGCCGACAACGAGCCATGCACGGTGTCAGGAGCAGGCGCCGACGTCTTACCGGCATCGGACGCAGAGGCTTGCGCGCCATCGGTGCGCTTGAAGGCCGAGAACGCGTCGTGCAGGCTGCCGTAGGTTGCGTTTTCGTTTTCGCAGGTCATGGCTTCGCTATGCGCGGTAGATCGCGCAATTGTTCGGCGTTTCGTACACGTCCACCTGCGACACGGGGAAACCCTGCTCGGCCAGCTTGCCGAAGAAGTAGCGCGCCAGATTCTCCGCGGTGGTGCGGAACGGCATCATCGACAGCGTGAACCCCTCCTCGCGCAGGCAATCCAGGGTTTTGGGCATAAGCGAGCCCTCCTCCACCACGAACGAGTGGTCAAGCTCCTCGGTAAGGTTGCGCAGCGCGCGCTTGAAGTCGGCGAAGTCGATGACCATGTCCTTGTGCGTGCCCTCGGTTTGCAGCTCGGCCTGCTCGAGATACGCCACCACGCGCCAGCGATGACCGTGCAGGTTCTCGCACTTGCCGTGGTAATCGGTCAGGAAATGCGCAGCGTCGAAGCTGCTCTCCGTTTTCAGCCCATACATAGCAAAAGCCCTTCCATCAAGCGAAAACCGCCGTCGGAAAGGCCCTTTTCGAAATGCGCGACAACCTGCAACGATGCAGCGGAAACCGTTCGCCTCCACCGATAGAATCGCGCCGTCACGCAAAACGCCCGCCGCGATCAGCGGGCAAGGTACCTAGTTTTGTTTACCGACAGGAGGTTTTCGAACTGTCCATCAATCACGCGGCAAGTATACCGCCCCAAAGCCGCAAACAACGCCGCACCCGAGCTTCCGCACGATAACCGCACCCCAGACACTTCGGGGACGTAGCACTAACTGTCCGACCCGACGGCGTTACCCGATCGGACACTTAATTCTACGTCCCCAAGTGTCCGATGCCCCGCAGATATCCCGAGCTACAGAAGCGACAGCGTGCTTGCGAGCAGCTCGTCCCAGGTGTGCGAGACGAACGAAGGACGCTCTGCCGCCAGGGCGGGCTCGTTGAACATGCCCCAAGTCACCGCCGCGGTTCTTGCGCCTGCCGCGTTGCCGGATTGCAGGTCGAACGGCGCGTCGCCGACGTACAGGCACTCGCCGGGGTCGAATCCCAGCAGCTCGCAGCCACGAACCACCGGCTGGGGGTCGGGCTTCGGGCGCTCGATATCGTCCCAGCCCACGCAACAATCCAGATACGATGCAGCGCCCACCACTTCAAGCCCGCGCCAAGCCACCGCATGGCGCTTCGATGTGACCACGCCCAGCTTCAGACCCGCGTCCGCAAGCTTCGCCAGCGCCTCCACCGTGCCTGGAAACGCCTTGATCATCTTATCGTGCACCGTTTTGTTGTGCGCTCGATACGCTTCGCAGAACCGCTCTTGCAGCACCGGGTCGTCCGTGTAGTCCTTGACCTGCACGGCCAGCGGCTGCCCCACTTTCTGCAGGTATTCCTCGTCGCTGAGCTGGCGGCCCAGCACCGCAGGACCCGCATAGTGAAAGCTCGCCAAAAGCAGCTCGCGAGAATCAACCAGCGTGCCATCGTTGTCGAACAAAACCGCCTTCAGACCAGCCATGATGCTCCTTCGATATCTATAGAGGCATATCCAACTCAGCGTATTTAAAAGAAAAGGGCTGCCGGTATACCAGCAGCCCTTGCGAATCCATGGTGGAGCAGAAACTACTTACTGCGAACACGATATATGCCAACTCGATTGAAATCAAGGTAACACGAAGCTGGTTTGCCGTCGTGGCCCTCTGTGAGCAAAATAATAAAAAAGGTTAAGCAATCCCAAATTACCGCTTGCTTTTCTCTATGGTCTACCCTATAATAATAGATGTCAAGAGGAAAGGAGGTGGTTCAAATGGACGAGTTTTTGAAGGACTTGGCAGTAGCCGTGATAAGCAGCTTGGTTACAGTAGCAGCGGAAACGGCAATCCAAGCCCTAAAAGAAAAGACCTCTCGCAAAGCCGGGAAGCATTCGAAGAGGTCTTGAGTCAAAGGGGCACCGCGAAGGCGGTGCCCCGCCACCAACGATTTTACACTAGGAGAATCGCGATGAAAACGGTTTTAATTGCAGTTGCGGCGTCATTGGCAACAATCTTTGTAATGAGGTGGCTCAGAAGCAGGAAAGGCGGAAAATGATGGTCTACGATTCGCAGAAGCGCGCCGTATCGGCCTACCGCAAAAAGTCGGTGAAGCAGCTCACCATTCGGTTTTATCCCAACGATGGCGATGAGACAATGTATCAGTGGCTAAAGAGCCAGCCGAACACCACCGAATACCTCAAGAAGCTCGTTGCCGCCGATATGGAAAAGCACGTATGAAACGCAGAAAAAGCCCGCACCCTTTACGGGGTGCGGGCTTTGTTCTTTATTTGCTCAGCTTCGATACCGCCCAAAAGATGGGCACGAACGGTAGAAGGCACAGCGTGACTAGTACGCCAGCCGCAACGCCGATGCCCCAGATAGCTTCGTCTTTCATGCAAGAAGCTCGTTCACGCGGTTCTGTACGGCATCGTAGTTGCTTCCCAGGGCAGCGCGGCGCGCATCGCCATCTCCGTACTTACCGCGAATCACGGCGCGGGCAAGAGCGTCGATGTCAACGCCATTGGCGCGCTCGTTCACGCGATCCTGAACATCGTCATAACGGTCTGCGAGGATTGCGCGGCGGGTGTCACCGTTGCCGAAAATCCCGTTGAGTACGTCGCTAGCAAGGTCATCGACGCTTGCGGAAGCGGCGCGGTTGATGAGGTTTTGAACTTCATCGTAGCGCGAGCCTAGGCGGTTACGGCGATCGTCTCCGTTGCCGTACTCACCGCGCATGACGGCGGCGGCAAGGTCTGCCGTGCTGCCTTGCGGGTCGTTGGACGGCGCATGCGCGGGCGTGCCGCCGTTGGGGTTTGCGAACTTCGCCCATGCGGCGGCATCCATATAGGCGATGTCGAGGTCGAGGTTGCCGCCGTATCCGTCGATACGGCCATGGGACGTGTACTGATGAATCGCGCACATGCTCCATGCGCCGAAGCTGCCCGACGGCAACCACGGCGAATCCTGATAACAAGTAGTATCGTCGTTTGCGTATTGGGCAACCCAGAGCGCATGATTTGGCGCGATTGCGCTCCAATCCTCTTCCTCGCAAACGCTACGGCTCATGTACACGATACAGCGCACGCCTGTAAGCTCATAGATTCGGTCGAGGAACTTCTTAGCGCCGTCGGTGCCAATTCTTCCGTACATCTCATAATCGAGGATTGGAATACCCGCGCCGAAATAGCCTTTGCAGCTCTCATAGAAGTAATTCGCCTGCGCGATAGGGTCTTCCTTGTTCATGAAGTGGTAGAAGCCCCAGCACTTCCCCATGGCGATTGCCTTCTGGATGAACGGATCGCACGTCGTATGGACGATGCTTGTTCCCTCGGTCGCTTTGCAAATCATGAAATCGTAGTCGATTGCGGCAAGGTTGATGCCGCGCTGGTAATCGGAAATGTCGATGCCCTTCATAGTCATCGCTTATCACCTCTCAAAGCGTTGAAAGAGCCGAAGCCGACGGCTTCAAGCTCTTCACGCGTCCATGTCTTGATTGAATTCGCCCCATCGTCTGGGTCTCGCATCGCGTAGGTGCCGTCATCGTTTCCGTGCCACAGCATCACGACGTGGCTCCCGTAGTTGCGCTCGCCAAGTGTTCCGCTCACGCCAGCGAAGATGATCCATCCATCATCGATGTAGCCAAGCGCTGTGTCGATGTCCCAGAACGTGTCAACGCAGTCGAAACCGTAGCGGTCATGAAGCAGCTGCGAGAACTTTGCCATGTCGTTAACACGGTCTGTAAGGCACGCTTCGCCCACAAGGCTCGCGAGCAGGTCTGGCGTGACGGTGGTGCCGTTCTCATAGCTCAGAGCCATAGCTGCGCAAGTCAGCCCGCAACCGTAGGTGCCTATCGTACCGTCGCTGTAGGCGTACGACGCCCATTGCGGGTCTTTCTGTAAGAAGAGCGGCATATAGCCGCTCTTCGGTGTGTTCATTTGCTTGTCGATGATGGGCTGCGCATCTTGCACGCCGTCGCTGTAGCCACGCTCATAGCTCTCGGTGGCGCTTGATCTGTCAGCCTGCACATGGTCGAGCGTCACGCCGAACCACGCCGCGAAGCCGATAGCGACACCTAACAGCAACGCAATTGCGAGCTTGAGCCTAACCGCGCTTAGATGCTTCATCGGCGATCACCTTCGCGGTAGCCGCTTCGGCGTCGGCGTGCTCGAAAATCTTCATGATGGTAAGGTTCGCGATTTCTGGGTAAGCCTTGCAGAGGTTTTCGAGGATACTCGCGACCTCCATGACGATAATCGCGACGCATACGACGTACACGGTCACACCGCCGAAGCCTAATCCAGCCACGTGGGCACTTAGAATCTCGATGCACATCGCAAGCAAGATGATGAGCGCGAGAACCGCTTTGTGTCCAAGCCCAGTGCGCATCGTGGAGCTCTTAAACTCGCGGTTCATGATGGCTGCAACGATGCCGCTGATCATGTCGAACAGCATCAGCAGAAACGCGCCAGCAATCGCCCAAACCTGCTGTTCGGTGAACGTGTAAATTGCAGTGAAATCCATATCCTTAACCTTCCTGGTCGTTCTTCTTGTCTGCTTCGAGCATCGCCGCCACGGCGTCGCGCCAACGCTTCGGCACGCTGTCGAGCGTTCGCTTGCCGCTCTTCACGGCCTCGTAGTAGATCTTCGCCATTACTCTTCACCGCCTACCAAATCGCCGATTTCGAGCAACGCGGCGTTTGTGTCATCGAGCGCGGCGTTGGTCGCCTTTAGCTGCGCCATGAGCGCGTCGATGCGTTCGGCGTCGGTAAGCTCGTCATCCTCGTGCGCTTCCCACAGCTCATCGAATGCCGCCGTCACCTCATCGACGGTCGGCACCCCGACTTGGACGAAATGAAGCTCGTCGGCTTTGTAGAACTCGATGGACTTCTCGGCGTCGGGGCCGTTATCGGCAACGTCCTTATCGATGTTCTTGCGAAGCCAAACATCAGCGGTCACGTTGTCCGCGCGCGCCTCAATCAGCACCGCCGCGAGCGGCGTCGCCGATACCGTTTGATAGCTCATGTTCCTTCCTTTCCACGGCGCTCACATGCCGTTTTGCTTGCTTAAATGCCTTGTCGAACCCGTTGCCTATCACGAGACGGAGCGAATCGGTGTTCTTGAACCAGCCCCAATAGCTGCACACGCGCCTGGCGCGTCCTAGCGTCGGCAATCGCCTGTACTTGCGAAACGCCCTGCATGCTCGAAGGAACAGTGTTGACCGCAACGTCACGCGGTTCCGCCGGACGGTGAAGCCCACGACGTCGACTGGTTCCTCGTCGCCGACGCGGCAGACCTTCCAAGGCTTGACGTGCAGGCCGAAGTCCTTGAGCAGCAGCCTTTGCAGCTGCCGCGCGGCGCTTCGCAGGTTGCGCTTGTCTTGGCTGAACAGATAGATGTCGTCGGCATACCAGAGCTGGTGCGCCACCATCGGCACGTTGCAGCCGCGCCGAACCTTGCGCATGCCCTCCACGGCGTGGTAGCCAAACGAGAGAACCAGCTGCGCCATTCGCAGGCTGAAATAGCTGCCGATCTCCAACCCGCCGCCGTAGGTCGCGAGCAGCGTCTCGCACAGGTACAGCACGTCGGGGCTTCTCACATAGCGGCGGAGGATGCGCATGACCACATCGGCCTTTATCGACGGATAGCACTTGCGAACGTCCAAATGGACGAAATAGCCGCCTTCCTGAACCCAGCGGCTCACGGCGTTCGCAGCCATTAGCTGGCCTTTGCCCTTCACGCTGGAAACCTGCCAGAAGCCGACTTTCGAGCGCAGCAGCCCGCTTAGCGCTTCGATTGCCACGTAGTCGCATATCTGCTGCTTGACCGATTCGACGCCGATGATGCGCAGCTTGCCGTTCGTCGGCTCGCGGTGCCTGTAGCGCTTGATGGGGCGAAGCGCGAGCGTGCGCGACGCGATCTCGCTCTCGATTTCCGCAATAAGCGACTCGGAGCTGCCGTGCTCGTCGGGTACGCGCCACGCGTTCTTCTTTCCAGCGGGCGCGGCGAGCCATGATTCGTAGGCTCTACTAATAAGGGCTCCGTCGATGCGGAGCCCTTTGCAATAACTCTTCAATTGTTTAGACCGTTTCTCTCTGGATGCTGTCTGAGAGGTCGCCGACACGGCTACTGTCCCAGTGGTCTTAAAGCCATTTCAGTCAGTTGACCCAGGCCAATGCCCGCTCGTTGCCAGCACGGCGGGTAGTCGCGGCGGAAGTGCTCAGCTGGTTGTTAGTTGTTCCAGATAGGCGCGAGCCGATGCTCCACCTGGTGTTGCCGGTGCCGTTGTTGCCGTTGACGTACCAAAGGCCAGCATTGCCCCTGTTCCTCAAGTTGCCGAGGGAAAGCCAAGAGAGCATGACAGCCCGCGCGCCGCGAATCCCTGCTTGTTTTTCAGAGGGGACAAGTCCCCTCGCGGCTTACGCCGCTTCACCCCTTGAGCGACCATTGGCAGAGCGGCGCGAGCCGATGCACCACCGGGAGGCGCCGGTGCCGTAGTCGCCGTCGACGCACCAAAGGCCAGCAACGCCCCCGTGCCACAAGGCGCCGAGGGAAAGCCACTCTCGCCAGCCGACGGTGGTGTCCGCGACCTTGTAGTTGCCGTCGCAGATGCCGACGGACGTTGACGCGCCAGTTCCTTGCTGCATCATCAGGCCGTTGGCGGTCTTCGGGTAAAGGCCGTAATTCCAGCCTGCGCCAGCAGAGCCAGGGAATGCGCCGATGCTTAGCGCCGAATCTGGCATGCCGCCAGACTTCTCATTCTTGGTGTCGGGATTAACCCACACGACGGTGCCGCTGCCCGTGTACTGGATGAGCACGTTACCTAGAACCTCGTACATGCCCAAGCCAAGTTCGATGCCCTGGACAACGAACGGCTGCTTGGAGTCGGTGCAGCTCGTCGGTGAGCCGTCTCCCTCAACCATGTCGCACGCGCCCGTGTTCCACGGCGAAGTCGCGAGCTGGTAGGTGGTAGCGGTGCTGAACGGCTTCGCGACATCGAAGTAGATCGCGACGTTCGAAGCATCGACTGCCGCTTTCTTGATGACCTTCGCGCCGTCGAATACGTCACAGTTGTAGCTATAGCCACGGTCGGTGCTGTCTCCCGTGTGCGTGCCGAGCATCATCGCCGAGCCTACGAGAACCTGGTCGGCCTTGTCCTTCGCGATTACGACGCGCGTGGTGTTGCTCTCGGTGAGCGTCGGCGTTGCCGTCACGTCGTATGCGGTGCAGCCCGCGAAGACGCTCTGCGAGTTCTTCGTGGCGTACTTGAGCAGGAACATCGCCTTCACGTACCAGTCGTCGGCAGCGGCCTTGAGCGCATCGCCCGTAGTGGCCGTCTTCATGAGCGAGACGCCGCCGTCATGGCTCACGGTGCGCGTCTTGACTGGTGCGCCGCTCACGCTGCGCGGATTGCCGTCGGCGTCGACCGACAGGGCGTATTTCGCGTAGAGCATATAGGGACGCTGCGCGCCGTTCGGCAGCAGGGCGGCGGGTTGCCGCTTCATGCCCGGCTGTCGCGTGTCGGAAACCGTGAGGTTGACGGCATCGTCGGTCTCGGTCTCAAGCGTGTACAGCACGGGTGTCATAATCCACGTATCGTTCGCGCGCGAGAAGCGCCCATCGCCGTCGATTGCCGTGACGTACGGCGTGCCGTCGGCATCGACGCCGCCGTTGACCTCGAAGAAGACGAACGCGCCATGGCCGACGTACGGGTCTACCGCCGCGCGACCGATGACGCCTGGCTTCGGGTTCGCGATACCTGCATTCGCACCAGTCTTGGTGCAGGCGGTAGAACTGCCTTTGGGAATGCTCACGCCGTAGTTCTTGCCGTCGCGCATCTTCGCGAGCCAAGCGGCGATACTCGCATTGTCGTAGCGTCCCGTTCCCTCGTTGAACTTCGGCACCGTCGATGCGCCCATGCCTTCGAGCGCGACGGCGATGCGCTCAAGCGTCTCGTTTCGCGGGAAATTGAAATCCATCCTTTGACCTCCTAAACAGTCATATCGACCAGCACGGGCCAAGAGTTGCCCTGCGCGTCGGTCACTCGTTTGAAATAGATCTTCATGTCGGTGCTGATGGAGCCGCGAGCTTCCTCAGCCGCCTTGCGGGCGTCCGCCGCCGCTTCGTCGGCGCTGTCCTTCGATGCGTTTGCGGCGTTCGTCGCCGTCTTCGCGGCATCGGTTGCAGCGTCCGCGTTGGCTTTCGCCGCGTTCGCCGCCGTCGTGGCGTCGTTCGCGCTTCTTGTTGCCGCGTTGGCCTTGCTGGTTGCCGTGTTGGCAGCTTCGGTCGCGCTCTTGCAGATGTTCACGGCGGCGTTGGCATTGCCGACTGCGGCGGTCGCGACGGTCGCGGCCTTCTCGCCCTTCGAAACGGCTGTCTCGGCACGTTTCTCCAACGCCTCGACGGCGTTGTCCCAAGACTGCGCGGGCGCGTTGCCCTCGCGGGCGTCGCGCATGATGTCGAGCGCGAAACGTTCGGTCTGCACCGTTTGCGAGCTCTTGGTGAATTCGAAATAGGCTTCGTCGGTGTATCCAGGGACGCACGCGAGCTTGCTTTCTTCGCAGACATACGTAACCGTATTTCCCGAAACGGTTGCGGTTCCCTTGTAGTAATGGATTCGATCGGGCAAACGCGCAACAATGTAGGCCGTATAGCCCGAAAGCGCGAACTCTGCGCCGTTATCGTAGATGAGTGCCTTGATGGTGGTGCCGCCGCTCTCTCCCTGCGCGATGCGGATGCAGTTATTCCCGCATCCGCGCTTGTCGATATCAAGCTCGATGGTCTGCGTGTTCATTAGGCATCACCATCAATTGCAAGAACTTGAAGGCGCGAGATCGCTGCCTTGAAGGCTCCAAACGGGTCGAGTGACTTCGCATCTGTGTCATCTGCGTCATCTGCGGACTGCATCACCGCATCTGTAGGTTGCAGCACCTGAGCCAATGCGTTGAAGCACTCCACCGTGGCGACGGCACGGGCGTTGACATATTCGGGCGTTGTCACGCTGATGCCGTTCAGGCTCGGTTTGGGCTCAACGACATCAGATGCCTTCACGATGGCACGCGTTCCATCGCTGTATTCGGCTATGATGACCATGCCGTTCTCTTCTGCCCGCTTAAGCGCTTCTGTATCAAAGTCTGATATATAGCCCTCAACGTTTCCGATTGGGTCATGCAAGATGTACGCCACAATCGTCTTCGTCAAAGATTCCTCTTCGCTCATAGCGTCTCCTTTCTTCTAGAATCCACGTGTGCATATTCCGTTCACAAACGGCAGTTGGTAGGCTCGAAGATCGTTCAGGCTCCATCCATCGCCGGGGTTGTGGTCGAAACCTGCGAGCCAAAGCGTTCCCGTTCCCGCGTTGGTGGTCGTTACAGAGTGATTCGATGACGTTGATATGGACAGTTTCGGCGTAGAGACGCGTACGATGCCCTCTGCTTGAAGCTGTAGGCCATATGAAAGCGCGCCTGTAGAAGTATCACGTGACGAGCTGGAATAATCGATGTATCCGACGCTTCTCGTGCTGCTGTTGTCTGTTCGATACCCGCTCATTTGACCAGAGTTGTTTAGCATCGTGTAATAGTTGGAGTATCCGCATTTGAACGTTCCGTTGGCCGTCATGTAGTTGGCCGTCATGTAGTTCGTTGTGAGCACTCCGGTGTTGAGGTTCCACGTGTTTCGACCGATTTTGTCGGAAATAATGCCTGTGGACATATACGAAGCGTTGATATAGAGCTTTCCGTTGCTCATGTAGACGCCTTGGGTGGCACCGTTGTTCGTGAGCCTGTTGAAGATCTCTTTTTGCGTCAACGCATCGTCGTAGTCGCTCAAAAGTCCCTGCGCCGTCGCCTTGGCCTTCGATTGCTCGATGGTGCTCTTCGCGCTGTACGCCGCCGAGTGGTACGCGTTGACCGCGCTCGCGTAAGTGCTGTATGCGCTCTTGTACTCGATCATCGCCGACTTGAGCGCGTCGGCTGTCTTGCACGCGAGAACCTTGTCGATGCAGTCTTTCAGGTTGTCGTACGCCTGGCCTTTGCCGAACGCCGCGTTGTATTTCGGGGCCAGGACGTTCGCCTTGAATTGGGCGTTGAGCGAGGTGCTGTTGTTCAGGGTGCTGTACTCGCTCGAAAGGTCTGATTGCTCCTTCTCGATCGTTTGCAGAATCTTGTTGACGGCGGCTTTTTCGGCTTCGGTCACCACGCCGTCGCTCGCGAGGTCGTTGACGGTACCGTCGAGGTTGTCGAGCGATGTCTTTAGCTCTGAGAGCGACTTGTCGGTCTCGCCAAGGTTCTCGGTCAGCTCATTGAGCGCGGTGCTCGTTTCGTTGCCTAGGGTTTTGACGTCATTCGCGTTGTCTGTCGCCCTCTTGTCGAGGTCGTTCACGACGCTATCGAGCGTCCATCCGCCAGTGCCGTAGTTCACATCGCCTGGCGAAAGCTGGAACTCGCCCGTGTCGAGGTTCCAGAAGTTCTTGCCCTTCTCGTCGGTGAGCAGGCCAGCGCGCACGCGGTCGGCGTGCATGGTTCCGACGTTGATGCAATCGGCGTTCACGCTTTGCCCCGTGATGAACGTCGTCCAAGCCCATTGCCCGTCAGCCGTGAGCGATGACGCAAGGCGGATGCCCATGCCGTTGATGTTCACGGCCCACATGTTGGATGTCGTTTTGACGGGCGTTCCCGTCTCGGGGTTCAGGGCGACGTTGCTGAAAACCTGCCCAAGCTCGAACGATTCGACCTTGTAGGTGCCGACGGCGTTGAACTGCTTGTTGAGCGCCGATTGTAGAAGCTGCAACCATCCGACGGAAGGGTTAGTGACGGCGTCGTAGTTCGCCCTCGAAGCCGCGCCCGATTTCAACGCGCCAGCGATCGTCTCCCACATGTCGGTGAGCGCGTCGACCAGGTTGCCGAACATCACCGTGGTCTCTGCCGTGACCAAATCGCGCTCAATCTGCGAGACGCGACCCTTAAGGCGTATGCCGCCCTCGGCGAACTGCTTGTCGATGATCGCCACGCAATCGCCCAGCGCCACGCCTTCCCACGTGCGCCCGTAGGCGTACAGGTCGAGCACGTTGGCTTCGTAAGAGACCGTCGGCTCCTTTACGGCGTCAAGGTAGTCTTGCGTCTCTTGCAACAGCTGCGCGGCATCCTCGCACTGCTCGTTGATGTACGTATCGACGGCAGGCAGGATTCCGCCCTTGCCGTCGGGATGCCCCCAAATCTTGGTGGCTTCCGCGTCTTCTACGTAGTCCTTGCCACCGTTGATGTCGCCGAACGTCAAGCGGCGACCGTAGCCGCCCGTATCGGTCTCCACGCCCTTGCCGTAGCCGTAGACGCGCGTTTTCGGGTTAGCGCTGCCGACGGTGCGCTTTATGTCAACGATGTCCTTCGTCCAGGTGAAACGCTTCGGGCTTTGCTGGTCGCCGCGCGAAGCCCGCACACCGATGTAGCGATGCGTGACCTTAACGCCGTCGGTCTCGATGCGCGTCTCAAGCTCGCCGCCCCATGTCGCAATGAGGTCGGTCAACCCCTCTCGTACGCTCGTATGGTAGAACGTATGCGATGCGCTGGTCTTGAGATCGCATGTTCCGACTTCCCAGCGCGTACCGCCCAAGATGGACGTGAGCGCTTCGGCCACGCCGCCGCTAGGCCGCTTATCTTCTATATAGTCATCGAGCAGCTCGGCGATGGAGTTTATGCAGACGGCTTCGCAGTAGGTCTTGCCGCTTTCGTCGTGAACCTGAGAGACCTCATCGACAAGATGCTCGTGCGCATTGCCTTGACGGTCTACCCAAACGACGCGCTGACCCTTTGAAAGCTCGCGACCGCATGTGATCTTAAGCTCGTCGGTTCCGTCGAGCGCTTCGGCGTGTGTTGCGGCAGTGTAAGCCAAGCGCCCCATGTTCTCGCCCCAGCGGTCGAACAGGGTGAAGCCGATGCGCGAGATTAAAGCCATCGTTCCTCCCATTCGATAGTTGCTGTGCCGCCTGTAATCTTCAAGTGAGCGCGGCCATTTATCTCGAAGAAATCGCTCATGATGTTGAGTGCCGCGACCGAGCCGTTCACCGTGGCTTGCTCCGTTGCGAAATCGAGCCGAACAATGCTGTCAGCCGTCAACGCCTGAACCACCTCAACGAACTCGCCCGTATCGGCGTTGGTGATACGCCAAGAGCTGCAAGCGCCAGGCTTCGCCGTCACTCTCATCGGTGCTGGCAGCGTGCCGCCGACGGCGAACGCCGCTGAACCGCTCACTTCGATGCGTCGGCTTTGGCCGCGATAGTCCGGGTCGCCGATATGGAACGTCACCGTGCAGCTCGGGCAATCGTCAGTTATCTCGTCTAGGTCGGTGCTTCCGCTGACGATAGCCATAAGGTGCCGCGTCGGATCGTCTGGCAGAAACAGCGGCGCGGGCTCGTCGGC
Source organism: uncultured Senegalimassilia sp. (assembly GCF_934630535.1). Classification (GTDB taxonomy): domain Bacteria; phylum Actinomycetota; class Coriobacteriia; order Coriobacteriales; family Eggerthellaceae; genus Senegalimassilia. The sequence goes on along the minus strand of NZ_CAKTVU010000001.1, from coordinate 122,873 downwards.
CCAGAGCATCGCCGCGAGTTTGTGGCGGGCTTCCGCTACGTCGCGGCGATGCTCTGTGCGCAGCCACATATCGACCGAGAGGTCGTAGCCATCGCGCTTGACTGTTTTGAAAACCTCGCCGTGCCGCCCCGGCACATCTTCGAACGTCGCATCGACGCTCGCCATGACAGGGCGGCGAATTTTACAATAAACCAGGCTCGAAAGGTCATGGCCGTTGAACACGATGCTGTCGGTCTGGTTGCGCTTGCGGTTACGCTCCAACGGTCACTCCCTTCTGCTTAAGGCGGCTCGCGATACCAGCGCCAATTTGCTGACCAGTGGTGTAGGCGTCCAGCTTGTCGGACACGCTCGCGTTCACGGTCACGGCGATTTCGACGGCGCGGGAAGCCCCTGCGCCAACGCGATCGAACGCGCGCGAAACCGCGTCCTCGACGCTAGAGCGCAATTTCTTATCTGGCGTAACATGCTCGCCGCCTGCTTCGCCGACGCCGATGATGCTGGGCCGGTCGAAGTAGCCGCCTTTTGCGTACCAATCGACGCTCACGCTCGGCAGCTTCACGACGCCGCCGACGTCGCGCCAAGAAACGTTGAAATGCGGCAGGTTGATGTGCGGCAAGCTTATTCGGATGCCGCTGAATGCAGACGAAATGCGCCCGGGGATTCCGCTAATCACGTTCCACGCATCATTAATGGGACTGGTTATGTTGTTCTTGATTTCGTTGAACTTGTTAGCCACCGTTGAGCCAAGGCCAGGAAAGCCCAACTTGTCTCCGATTGCGTTGCCCGCGTTGATGGCATTGGTCTGAGCGTTTTGCAGTTTGGTCGATATGTTGTCTCTGATGGCATCAAAAGCGTTGCTTGCCTGGTTTCTCGCTTGCTCCCAATCGCCGTTTAGGACAGATTGCAAAGCGCCAGCCGCAGAGCTGCCGACGGTCTGGGCCGTCTGCATGTCGTTCTGAATGGAATCTCTAATAGCACCGAATTTCTCCGCTGCGGCGGTTTGCAGGTTGCTCCACGTGTCGCTTGCTGTGCTCTTCAAGCCTTCCCAGGCGTTGGATGCGCTCTGCTGGATGCCATTGAATTTGTCGGCTAGGCTGTTCTTCACTTCTTCGCACTTGCCAGTTATTCCGTCCCATACTCCCTGCCAGAACGCGGGAACTCCAGCAAAGAAATTTTGAACGCCTTGCCATTTCTCGGAAATCCAGCCCGTGAAATCAGACCACAGCTGCTTGCCTGCCTCGGTCTGAGTGAAAAACCATGTAAGGCCAGCAACGGCAGCAGCCACCGCCGCAACACCAAGCAGAATCGGGTTCGCGGCGATAAGCCCTGTGAACAAAGTCCATCCGCCGCCGACTGCGCCGATGGCCCCCTTGAGCCCGCCGAATGTCTCCGAAACGCCCTTTATCGCGCCGCCGATCTCGGTACCAGTTTGGAGAACCTTGCCTGCGCCGGTCGCGAGCCCGCCAAACGCGAGCGTCCCAAGCCCGATGTTCGTAACCAGATCCTGCTGCTCTGGCGATAGCTGCTGATACCAGTTGGAGACCCCCTCAAGCGCTGGCGTCACCTTTTCGAGCAACGTGGTGCCAAGCTCCAAGACCTTCTCTTTCAGCGGCATCGCCGCTTCGCCCGCTTCTGCCATCTTTTGGTTGAGCTGGGCTTGCTGCTCGCGCGTGTCGAGCATGGTCTTGTTCGTTTCCTGGTACGTCTGCCCGATGTCGCCGTAAAGGCCGTCAAGCGTCTGCGTGATGAGCGTCGAACGCTCCTGCTCGCTGCCGCATGCGGCAAGGGCGGCGTTGAACGCGTCCTCTTTAGTCGCACCTTGGTCTAGCTGGTCATTGAAAGCCTGCTGCGCGGCCTGGTTTCCAGAGAGCGCGGCGCTCCATTGCTCGTTGCTCGCGGTGGCCCAGTTGAGCGCATCGGCCAAGCCGCCTGTGACGGTGCCCGTGTGCGCCGTCTCCTGCGACGCTTCCACCAGGTTCTCTAGCGGCAACGCGTCGCCGAACTTGGAAAACGAGCCAGCGGCGATGTTGGTCCACTGGTCAAGCTCCTGCTGATTCGTTGTCAGGCGGGACAGGTTTTGCGCGGCTTCGGTGGCAGTGTCCTCTTCGCCGAGTAACTTGTAAAAGAGCGTATACGAGTTCCGCGCCTGCTCGCTCGTTCCTCCAGCATCCTTCCAGGCAGCGTCGAGCTGATGAGTCTGCTCGATGTTCTCTTCTTGGCTCGAAGCCAATCCGACGAGCGCCGTCGCTGCGCCGCCGACTGCGCCGGTTATTGTCTTGCCAGTTGTCTCAAGACCCTTGCCAGCTTTTGCAAGCTTGTCGCTGTTGTCTTGGATGGTTTGGCCGAACTGATACAGCCCAGTTTTGGACGCTTCTGCTTCACGGCTCACGTTTTTCAGGTCGTCGGCATAGCTCTCAAGCTGGTTCTCGCAGATGGCTATCTGAGCTTTCAAGCTCGAATACTGGGCTTGCTCGCGCTCCGTGAGCGCAGCACCGCTTCGCTGCTTTTCCTCAAGCCCAGCGAGTGCCGACTTGTAGGCATCGAGCTTCGCCTTGGTCTCGCCATAGGCTCGATTCAAGAGCTTCGCCTTCTCGGTCAGAAGCTCGGTGTTGCCAGGGTCGAGCTTGAGCGCGCGGTTGATGTCCTTGAGAGCGCCTTGCGTGTCCTTGGCCGTGCCTTGCACTTTCTTTAACGCGCCTTGCAGCTCGGTCGTGTCGCCGCCGAACTTGATCGTAAGGCCCTTGTACGTTACGGCCATGCCTTCACCTCTATTCGTTTATTCAAAGATATGAGCGCATAGAACAGCGCACCTTCTCAGGTGCGCTGACGCTTTGCGCTCGCATCACGCCCAAAACGCCGCTTCGCCTTTGCGCGATTCCTCGTCGTCTTGCGCATAGGCGATTGCATCATTGACGAACGAATGTATGTCAAGCAGCGTCTGCACCTGCCGATAGCTGAGCTTTTCCAGGTCGTTTATCGACAAGCCCGCCTGCTGGCACTCGTAGATATAGAGTGCGTCGCAGCTACTTTGCAGCTCCGTCGGCAGCGGTGGCATCGGATGCTTCGGCGGTCGCGGGCTCCACGTCCTTTCCTGCGTTCGGAAAAAAGTTCTCCTGGACGATGCTCATCACGTCGGTAGCCCAACCGTCTGAACGCTCCAGGTCGTACGCGTCGGCGGGGAAGCCCTTCACCCACTCATCGAACGGCTTGAGCTTGCGGTCGGCGGTCTTCGCGCACGCGTAGAAAATCTCAAGCAGCGGAACCACTGGCGCGACGCTTGAGCAAGCCTGAACCTCAAGAACCATCGACACGTCTTCGTTGATGTCCTTCGGTCGCTTGCTCCCGTCAGCTCGGGTCACGCTGAACTCGCGAGAGAACACAATCGGTGTGAACGCGTTGCATGCGACTGGGTACGTATCGCCGCCGACGGCGATCTCTGCAACCATTACGCGACCTCGGACTCAGGCGCGGGCGTGAGCTGTATATCGACCTTCTCAAAGAACTTGTCATAGTCTTCAAGGTCGCTGTAGCTGTCATAGAAGCTGCCTCGCCATTTCGTGGGCAGCGTGACGGGACGCCAAGTCAGATCGTAATCGAGCTGCGTGATGTCGGGCTTTTCCTCAAGCGTCTTCGCGTCCATGCTCGGAGCCTTGAGCTGGCATTCGAGGAAGCAGCGGCGCTTGCTGATGACTTCGCCAGGCTGCTCGCACATGAAGGCGAACTTTTTTGGCTTCTTCCCAGACGTTCCGAGCACTCGTCCCTTTGCATCGATGTCGAAACCAACGATATCGGCGAAGAGCTTACGCATCTCAGCCGTGCTCTCTGTATCGTAGAACGAGATGGTGCCGGTGCCGCCGTTGTCCTGGTTCTTGTCAAGCCACGGTTCATTGTCGCCGTAGCTCGTGGAAGTCTCCACGGACGGCTCCATCTTGATTTCGACCGTGCCAGGAATCTTTACGGGAGTGGCATAGGTAAATGCGTCTTCGTCACTGAGAACTGCGATATGCGAGTTCTTAACGCCGAAGAATCCGTTTCGTGGCATTGCATGCCCCTTTCTAGTATTCAAATACGTTTGTCTGGTAGGCGATCTCGATAACGCCTTCGCCGTCGATTGGCGTGACGGTTTTCGAATAGGCGAAGCCAGCATCATCGAGCGCGGTTTCGACACGCTGCTCAAGCTCGTAGTCGCGTTCTGCGCAGTAAAGGCCACAGTCGTACGGCATCCACCGCAGGTGCGCCACATTGTCGGCGTACGCGGCTTCTCCGTAGCTCGCTTCAATCTCGATGTACGGCGGCACAGGCAGCTCGTCGGGCTGGAACGCTCCGTTGCTGAACGGCAAACCAAACGACTTAAGCACCGCCACAAGCTCGTCAAGAGAGTTCATCGCTCACCGCCTTTCGCGAACTCGGCGGCAACCTCGTTGTACACGCCCTCGATTACGTGGTCGCCAGCGACGTGCCCAGGGTAACGCCCGCTCTGGTTGGCGATCGCATGGCCCTTTTCGAGCAGATGCGTGAGCTGATATTGCTTATTGTGGACGATGCAGCTCGTGCCCGTATCGTCCGTCTCAACGCTCGCCGCCCAACCTTTGGCGTAGCTGCCGCCGTGATGCTCTCTCTTTCGGCTTCGCTCGCGCAGCAACCGTACGGCCTTCTGACCAGCGGCGCGGGCGTTGCTTTCGAGCGCCTCTGTGTCATCGTCGATGACCTCTTGCATGTCGTTCACGATAATCGCCGCCAAGTCGTCGATTTTGATGCTGCTCATCTGTTGCCCGTTTTCTCAACAAGCGTCAGGCGCACGTTGTCGGCACCACTCATCTGCTTGTTGTCAACTGAGTACGTGGTGCCGCCTAGCTCCACAAGAGCCTCTCCCGAATACGCACAGGTGCGGATACCGATAATCGCCTGCGGTTTCACGCCAGCCTGGGCCGCCGCATAGTACGCCGCCGCGCTCATCGAGTACACGTTGCACGGCACGCGTCTGCGGCGTTCCTTCTTATGAGGCACCCCCTTGTCATCGCGCTCGGTCTCGGTCGCGATGAGCGTGCATACGCCATTCCAGTTACTCATCGGCTGGCTCCGTCCTGTATGCCGAATCGCCGCTCATTGAGGTGAGCATGCATTCGAACGACTTCATGAAGCGATCGGCGTCCGGGTTGTCCATGCCGAAGTTCGCCTTGACGTAGACCTTGATGGCAAGGCGGATACGCCCGTCGGAATCGTCGTTGGCCTTCTCGGGAAGGACGCCGCCCGCGACCAGCTCGGCGCGGGCGGCTTCGATGACGTCTGTAATCTCTTCGTCGAAGTCGTTGCAGAAGGCGGGGATGCGCAGGGCGGCGCGGCACGCGTCGAGCAGCTTGCTCTTGGCTTTGTCGGCCATGGCGCACCGCCTGCCTAGGCGGTCTTGATGGTCAGCTGGGCGAACGACTTGGGAACGGCAAGGCCGCAGTCGATGAGCTCATATCCGTCGAAGCAGCGGTTCTGGGTTCCGTCGGGCGCGATGTAGGGCATCACGTCGGGGCCGTCGAACACGTTGCCCTTGAACAGGTCGGGGTAGCCCGCGACGATCACGCCGTCGGCGATGGAATCGTCGCGCTTGACCAGCTTGCCGAAGATGTGCCCCTCGACAGTGGGGTCGGCGTTCTTCTCATCGACGAAGTAAGAGCGACCGTTGCCGTCCTCAAGCATGGCGATGTAGTTCCAGATGACATTGTTGTTCGCGTAGATGATGGCACCCTTGGGCGCGGCGTTTCCGTAGGTGTAGAGCTTGGAGAGCAGGCCAGCGAGGTCGGCTTTCGCAAGCGCTTGTGCCTCGGCCGTCTGAATCTTGTTCGCGGCATCCATGCCGTAGGACGTATCGACCAGGCGCGCGTGTGCATGCGCGTTGCAGCCAACGGACAGGCGGGCGGCAATCTCGCTCACGAGATAGGACTCGAAAGCTGCCACGGATTGAACGGCCATGCGGCGGCTCATCTTCACGGTCTTCTTGATCTCCACGCCCTCGAACTTGAGCGTGTCGAAAGTGTTCTTCTCGTCATCGGCAGGTGCTGCGCCCTCATCGGTCTGCGCCGCATCGCCCTTTTCGATGCCCGTATGGCGGATGATCTCGAACTGGTGAGGGAAGTTCTGCTTCGGCATGTCGCCCCACAGCACGGCGGTGTTGTCGATGAGCGTGATGATCTCGTTTTGCAGCTCGACGGGAATGACGGAATCGGTGTTGCTCGTCATGTGGTTGAAGGCGGCGCGCTGTTCCATGGCGTGGTTCTGCGCCGCGCGCTCCACGTCGGTCAGGGCGTAGCCCTCGACAAGCTGAACGCCGGAACGCTCAGCGATTCCCTTAACCCAAGCGCGGCGCTCAGCCGCCTTGTAATCGGTGATGTCGTAGGCGTTGCCGGTGCCTACGACATTGGCGGAACGCGCCAGCGGAACAGCATCCACGCGGCGTGCGGTGCCGTTCTCGATGGCTGCGCGGGCTGCTGCGACGGTCGCGGCGCGGGTGTCGGCGGTCGCGGTCTGCTGCGCGCGAATTTCGTTGATGCTCTTCGTCAACTCGGCCATGCGGGCGGCATCCTCATCGGTCGGCTCGGCGTCATCGGCGGAATACTTGTCGATGAGCGCCTGAAGCTCTTTCAGCAGGTCTTCAAGGTTCATGTTTGTTTCCCTTCTAATTGGTGGCGATTGCCATTACTGCACGCGCCTTAACCAGCGCGTTCTTGCGGCGCACGTGCTCCCCGTGCGACTTCTCAATCACTCCGTTGAGAAGGTTTCTTGCACTTATTTCGGTGTTCGGATCAGCTGGAAGGCTAACTGCGGACACGTCATAAATCTTCTTGACGCGCGTGATCGTCGTGGTGTGCGTGTCTCGGTCGTACTCGGACGCGCCGATGGTGAACGCCCACGACATGCGCGTGACAAGGCCGTTGTCGATTTCCTCGAATCGGTTGCGGGCGGCGTCCGACTTCGATAGATCGGCCGCCATGAAAAGCCCGTGCTCGTCGGGCTCGACGATGAGCGTGCCGTTCGATTGGCGCGCCAAAACGTCGCCCCTATGGTCGAACTGCATGATGATGTCGCTCATATCGGTGTCGGCGAAAGCATCGGGACTGATGACCTCTCGATACTCGGTGCCGTCCCACGGGTCTACCCACAGAACATACGGGTCATTGAAAGTCGAGGCGTATCCCTCAACGTAGTAGTCGGATTCGATGCGCTTCTCGCGCTTGCCATCATCGGGCAGGCTGCGCAGCACCATCGACATCGTTCTGTATTGCCGCTCATTCGGCTTGGCTGGCATCGTCGTCACCGTCCTTCTTCTTATTACCGTCGATTGCCGCGACGTTTGCGTTTACCTCAGCCGCCTTCGCGGCTTGCTCGGATGTGTGCTCGCTTATCAGGTCGAGGTCGATGTACTCTCCGCGTATCACGTGGCGGTCGCCGCCATCGTAATGCGGAAGCTGGAACACGTCAGCGCCCTGGTTGCCCGTCATGATCCCTCGGTCGTAAAGCGACGTGACGACGTTGAGCTTCGTTTGGTTGCTCGCGAACTCAAGGCGGTTCGCGGAAAACATGATGCTGTTGCCGTACGCGATCTCGTTCGGCGTGAAGGTCATGCACGTGAGCACGTATCCAAGCTGCACCGCGAAAACCTCTGTGCGCCCCTCATAGAACGAGTTGTATGTTTCCTCGTCGGCCTTGTTCATAACGATGTCTTCGCACGAGCCGAAGAACCGATATGCAGCCTTCTCGATGCGTTCCATCTGGGCGGCGTCCACCGTGTAGCTCTGCGGCGTTATCTGCTTGACGTCGTTGTATTTGTTGTCATAGACAGCTATACCGCCAGCGTTCGCCGAACCGAGCTGCTTGTTGAATTCCTTTCGGGCCTTCTCCAAGTCTTCGGGATTGCGGTTCTGCGACATCTTGCCTATGAAGCGAATGGCCGCACCTTGCTCGATGGCCGTCTTCTCAGCTTCGTTCTGCGCGTGCATCAGCTCTAGCGTCGGATTGAGCACGTTCGTCCCGTCGCCGAACAAATCGCTTCTGAATTGGTGACGCGTCAACACGCCGACGCGCGACCATTCGAGCATGGTGGCGTCACCGCCAGGGAAAGACAGCTTGAGCCACAGTGTGCCGCCGACGTCGTAGGCTTCGCACTGTCCCGGAAGGACAGGATAGTAGCCCGTGATGGTCTCGGCGTTCCCGTCGAGGATGGGAACGATAAGGCACGTGTCGCACACGTCCAGCATCGTCGAGATGCGGTGCAGGAACTGCGGCGTCGTCATCCACGGGTTCGGTTGCCATTCGAGCGAACGCGTTGCCAACCGCTGCGCGGTTCCCGAAACCTCGGGTTTCAGCTTGCTCGCGTGGTCGGCGTTTCGCTCGATGATGCTTCGCGTCAGCTCCGCTTCGTAGATGCCGCCACTCCACGTCGTGAAGCGCGGTGAGTACGCCGTGAACGTCTGAAAGTAGCCGTCCACGGCCTGCATGATCGGCTTGTGGAATACGGCATCGAACATTGAGCGAAACATCGACGTTCGTTTAGCCACGTTTAACCTCCAATCATGCTTCTGAAATCGTCCATCATGTCTTTCAAGACCACGAACGCATCGCATTCCGCCGCCCAGGCGTCTATACGGTTGCGCGGGTCTTGGTTCTTCTTGTCGGGCGCAATGTTTCCGTTCGCGTCGCTGCGCACCGCAACGTTCGAGCGACACCACTCGGCTATGGGGTTGGCGTTATCGACTACGCGGTTCTCCTTGTACAGGGCGCGTAGCTCCTTCATCGGCATCGAGAGCGTCTGAGCGCCTTGGATGACCTTCTTGAAGTTGTCGGCTCCGAAATAGCCCTCGTAGGCTTCCACCGTCGGCACGTCGCGCATGTGCCACGGGTCGTAGCCGCACGCGACGGCGTAGATGCCACATTTCTCGCGCACCTCGTCCACCCAATCGAGCACGAGCCGCTTGTCGATAATTGGCGTCGGCGACGTTCGCAGAAGCCCGCGCGCAATCCACGCGTCGTAAGGCACGCCGTCGCGACCGCCGCGCCGTCCTTCCGTTTCCGCCTGTTCCAAGGCGCGAAGCGGAATCCACGCCATGTGCATCGCATATATGCGCTCGTCGTTCGGGCGCATCATCAGCAAGCATGCGGCGGTGAGGTCAGTGGTGTCGGACGCGTCAACGCCGAGCACCGCATAAGAAAAAGACCCGTCGGACGGGTCGAAAGTGTCATCGTTGTGTATCTCAGCCCACGTAAGCCATGCTTGGCTCTGGTTCTCGATGAGGTTGAAGTCCTTGACCAGCAGCGTCGGCAGGAAAGTCGGGTCATCCTTGGCCTTCGAAACGTTTTGGCGCAAGCCCTCAAGGCTCTTGATGGTGCCAAGGCCAGGGTTCGCCTTAATCCACGCCGATTCCTCTTGCCACTCATCGCGCTCATCAAGCTCGAAGATGAACGCTATGAAGCGCTCGGCCTTCTCACCTGTCGCCTGACCGTCGAGCCATTTGGTGGCGTATTCGTACTGAGCATCGAAGATGCCGTTCCGAACGAAACCGTTGGTAGTGATTTCCAAAACAAGCGGCTGGCGGCGGGCGGACGTGCCCTGGATAGTCAAGTCGTACAGATCGCGGTTCTTCATGGCCGCGAGCTCGTCGACGATGGCCCCTGAGATGTCGAGGCCGTCGAGGTGGTTCGTGTTGGCTGACAGCGCCTTGATTGAACCCATGTTGAGGTCGCAGTAAAGGTCGCTCACGCGCTTTCGCACGTGCCGCCCCAAAGCGGGCGACGTGAGCACCATTCGCCAGGCGTTGTTGAAGCCCTTCGCCGCCTGGTCGTGGGCCGTGGCGACGTTGTAGACCTCTGGCGCGCCCTCATCGTCGTTGATGAGCAAGTCAAGCTCTATTGCGGAGGCGAGCGCGGTCTTGCCGTTCTTGCGCCCCATAATCCAGAGCACTTCGCGGTACTGCCGCTTCCCCTCGACATCGACGAAGCCGAAAACGACCGACAGGATTGCGCGCTGGAAAAGCTCAAGCTCGAAGGGCTGTCCGAGCTTGCCGGATGGAAGTCGGCAGAAGCGCTCGATGAAGCTCACGTGCTTCTGCGCGTATTCCTCGCGGTAGTGGTACGGATACAGCGGATCGTCGTTGTCCAAGTCGCGAAGGACGATGGCGGCGACCTGCCGCATCTTCGCGCACGAGGTTATCGTTCCGTCGAGGATGCCGCCGAAGTACTCGCGTATCGCCTTCTCGCACGAGCCAGCGGCCTTCTTCCTAGCCACCGAACCTCGTCTCGTTCAGGTAATCCATGAGCGCGTCGGCTGACGTGCTTCCGCTCGGCATCATGTCGGTGATCTGCTTGATACCGCGCGAGAAAGTTGTGAACAGCTTGTTGTACGCGGAAAAGCCAGGATGCTCGCGCACCCCAGACTGACCGCCGCCGTTGTCGTACTCGGTGAAGATGCTTTCGCCCATCAGTTCCACGCGAGCCTGGTCGAGCTTCACTTTGAGAAACGCGATGTTCGACATGAGAGGCATGATGGCCGTGCGCTTGTCGTCTGGAATGACGTCCTTGGTCAGGCGTTGCAGCCTTTTCAGCTCGTTTTGGTAGAGCGACTGCACCGATTGCCCGCTCCGCTTCGGGGGACTTTTCGCAACTTTCGGCGAAATCTCGGTACTTTCGCATATTTTCCGCTTCGCCACAAGACCACCCCCGTTCTGAAAACCTCTGCGCGCATAAATCTATCTCCCGGCGTTGGTGCCCTAGGCTAATCGCCTTGGTTTTCGAACGGGGGGATGCCGCATCGCTCTGACCTGCTGTTTTGTTGTCTCTGTTTTGTGAGCTGCGAATTGTGCTCAGTCTGTGTGTTCGTTGCTCAGCGAAATCAAGTTGCCGTCCTCGTCGAACGCCAAGCCTTGCCTAGTGCTGCCTTGTCTCACCCAACCGTGCACCTTCTTGTGGCACAGGTCGCACAGGCTCACTAGGTTGTCGAGGTTTGTGCTGATGTTCGGATCGCTGATGTTCGCTGGAGTCAGCTCCACGATGTGATGAACCATGACCGCTGGCGTCTCCATGCCCCGAGCCAAGCAGTGCTGGCAAAGGTAGCCGTCGCGTTGCAACGCCTGCTCGCGAGCCTGTTCCCAGTCGGTCGAATGATAGAAGCGGTATGAGAAGCCCTTAGCCATCGCCGTACCTTCCCAACAAAAAAGGGACGCGAGCCGAGGCCCGTGTCCCTTTCGTTTACCTAATCCACCGTAGCGAACTTTAGCATAAAGCGGGAAGTGAAGGGAAGTACTGTTTTCAATTTTCCTTGAGCCACGCCGCACCAGCAGCGTCGATGTACCTGAACGCGGCATTGCACAATTCGCGGCACCACTTGGGCGAACACTGCATAACGGCGGCAACGTCAGCCCATGGCATTGCCTGGCAGTAGCCCATACATACAGCATCGGCGTAGCGGTTGCCCTTGAGCTTTGCCAAGCCGCCGTGATTGTCGTTGCCATACAGCACGGCGCAGGCTTCATCGACGGCGGCGTTGCTCTCAACTATGCGCAGCTCCAAGCGTCGCTCGAAGTCTATGCGCCCGTTAACCGCATCCATAGGGTCGCACGAGCCGCCGCCACCGCCAGCCGTGTAGCTCTGAGCCTTTGCCCCTTCACGAGCCTTGAGACGCGCAAGTATCTCTCTTGACTTCTCAAGGCTCGCTACTTCGTCGCGTATGCCCTCAAAGTATTCCTTGGCATTCACGACGCATCAGCTACTCGATGCCGGTAGAGCCGAAGCCGTCTTCGCCGCGATCGGTGCTGCTCAGCTCGTCGACCTTCACCAGGTCGCACGGCACGAACGGCACAACGACCATCTGGCAAACCCGCGAGCCTTTCGGCAGATACACCGTGTCGCAGCTGAGGTTCACGAGCGGCGCGCACACCTCGCCTCGAAAGCCGCTGTCGATGACTCCGACGCCGTGGCTGAGCGTGACGCCGTAAAGGCTCGAAAGGCCAGAACGCGGGAACAGCAGCCCAACGCATCCTGTCGGAATCTCAAACGCGCATCCGAGCCCGACGATTGCCCGCGCGTTCGGCTCAAGCCTGCAATCCTCGGTGATGCACAGGTCGAAGCCAGCATCACCGTCGTGCGCGTAACGCGGCAGCTCTGCGCCATCTGACAGCTTCACGTTCAGTTTTCGTCCTTGCATATCTACCCCCTAAAACGGAATGTCCTCGTCGTAAACGTCAGGCGTGTACGCCTGTTGCGGCTGAGCCTGGTAGGGCTGCTGGGCCTGCGGCTGCTGCGGTTGCCTGTAGTTGGTCATGCCGATGATGTTGTCGACGATGACCTCCAGCTTGCGGCGGCGTTGTCCGTCGGCTTCCCATGTGCTCATGCGCAGGTGCCCCACGACGGCCAGCTTTGCGCCTTTTTGCAGGTAGCCGTTGGCTTGCAGCGATTCGCCGCGCTTGCCGAACATCGTGCAATCGACCCAGCTGGTTTCGTCCGCATAGCTGCCGTCTTGCTGCTTGCGCCTGTGGTTGACAGCCAGCGAGAACGACGTAATCGCCATGCCGCCAGCCGTGTACCTCACCTCGGCATCGTTGCCGATGTTCCCGCTCAGCGTGCAGGTGTTAAGGCTCTCGGAACTCATCGGGCACCACCTCCGACGATTGCCAGCGCCATGAAGGCGAAGACCGTGATGGCCGTCGCAATCGCAGGCAGAACCAATGTGAACGCGCCGCCCGTGAACAGCAGGGTGAGCGACTCGACAAGGCAGAAGAAGCAGAACATCAGAACCACTGCGAGCAGCACAGCGGCAACGGTCGTGAACAGAGCGAAGCGGTTGATGCTCGTGCGGCCATCGTCACGTTTCGCCATGCCTACCACCTCACCAGGGTAGACAGCAGGTTCGCGCGCTGGTTCTTGCCCAAGCCCTTCACCTTGCGACCGCTTGCGATGCGCAGCTTCTTCATGAGCGCGTCGGCGCGGTTCTCGGCGTATCCGGGCAGCGCCGTAATCATCTGCTTGACGCGCATGCCAGCCGCCGCCTGATCGCCTTCGTCTGCAAGCTCGAAGAACTTCTCAAGCGGCAAAGCGCCCTTCTTCAGTTGCTCGCGGTACTCTGCTCGGCGATGCCTAACCTGCATTCCCTTGGCAAGGTTCTCTTGCCTTTGCTCTTTGGTCAAAATCGGTACCATTTTCTCTATCTCCTTATTCTTAGGTGGAATTCGCACCATGTCGTTTTCAGAGCCGCTTGTTTCGCGGCCTGAACTGTCTTTTCGTCGGCGTCGGCAAAATGGTTAGCGCGATGCCGTTTACACACCGTTTACACACCTCCCAAGCTGTCCGCGAAGCTCTCGAAAGCCTGCGCGGCGGCTTGGTCGCGGCCCTTCATCAGATGCGCGTACGTCTTGAGCGTGGTCGATTCGTCGGCATGTCCCAAGCGCTCGGAAAGCGTCTTGAGGTCGACGCCCTCGGCAAGGCACCACGTCGCGTGAGTGTGGCGAAGGCTGTGGAAGGTGCATTTCTTCGACAGCCCCAATCGGTTTCGAAGGCGGCTGAAAGCCTTTGAGACCGTGTTCGGGCGCATGTACGAGCCGTCTACGGTCACCAGCGGCGCGTTGGGCGTGAGAGAGCTGCAAAACCCGTCCTGCAAGCCCAGGAAGGCGTACACGGCGGCGAAGTCCTTCTCGGTAAGGCTCACGTTGCGGCTGCGCTTGCTCTTGGTCGTGTCCCTGCGCTCCACGCCGCCGTGAAGCTCGACGACCGTTCCGCACACGTGGATGTAGCCGAGTCGACGCGACACGTCCCGCCTGCGCACGGCGCACACCTCGCCGACGCGCATGCCCGTATGGAGCGCGAGCCATGCGGCGAACGAGTAGGCCGCCTGGCGCATGGTCTGCGCATTGAGCACATCGGGCGCGATTTCGCTTGAGAGCGCCTTGTTCAGCGTCTCGAAATCCCATTCGTCGATGGCGATCGCCTCATGCTTTTCCTCGCCAGGCTCTTGAACGTAGAACATCGGGTTGCTCTCGCAGATGCCAGCGTTCACCCAATGGTTGTATGCGCCGCGCAGGAAGTAGTGCACTCCGCGAACCGTGTTGCGGCTCAAGCCCTGGCCGTTCTTGTCCTTCGGCAAGAGCAGCTTCGTCTCGAAGTCGTTGAAATCCATCACGGTCAGCTCGCCAACGGTTTTCCCGGCTAGGTATTCGGCAACGTACTTCGTGGACGTCTCCCAGCGGTTAGCGGTCGCGGGTGCTATGTCCTTGGCCATGCGTTCGGCCCTGTACTCGACCAAAAGGTCTGCTATGAACGCGCTCTTGACCTTGCCGCCAGCCGATATGCTCGCAACCCACTCGTTCGCGAGCTCTTGGGCCTGTGCCCGCGTGCTCGCTTCGGGAAAGCTCTTGCGAGGTCTGCGCTGCTTGCCGTCAACCGTCTTTCCAAGGTACGGTTGCGCGTACCAGACACCCTTGGCATCCTGCTTGACCTCAACGCCCATGGCTTCCGCCCTTGTCGTTGATTACCTCGATGGCATCGCCAACGATGTCAGACCACATGACGAGGTCTTCGTAGCTGACCTTCACGCTCTCGCGCTCGCGCTTCTCGCACGTCAGGATTCGGCGGCTCATGTCCTGCGAGACCATGCAGAGGTTGTCGAGCACGTGCCGCTTTCTGAGCCTACTCATCGAAATCACCACGCGTTACCGTCACCGTAACGCCAGAAACGCCAAACGTGCGCAAGAGGAACAACAGCGACACGACTAGATCGCTCGCGGCCTTCTGGATGTCCTCGACCCTTGCGTTGTTTACCCCGTCCTTGATTTCGATGCCGAACTTAACGCTACTCATCTCCATCACCCTCAATCGCGCGAATCACGTTGTCGATGCACTCGCGAGCTTTTTTGAGGTCTTCGATGCCGTTCTTGTCGCGCCATCGCCACAGGTACTTGAACGCGCATCCCTGCATGTATGCCGTATAGGCGTCCGTACCGAGCATGGATTCCATTGCCGTTTTGCACTCGATGCCCGTATGGCCTGCGTAGTGCGAGGGCTTGGTAACAGGGTCGTAGCCGCGAGGGTTAATCGTTGAGCCGTTGATGTCACATGACGTGAGCTTTGAAACGTCGAAGTTGTCAAGCTCACCGTTCTTGTTTGCTTCGGCAACGGCCTTCTCGAGGTTCTCGGGGTCGGTCAGATCGCCGACCCGTTTGACGTATGAAGTCATTCCTTGCCGCCTTTCTTGCAGTTGCGCCAGACGCGCAAGCAGTTGACCAGTGTCGGATTCGCCTTGATTGCGAACTCAAAGTTGAGGGCATCGGCATCTATAGTTACCGCTTCGGCCCTGATGCCCATGTCGCCAAAAAAAGCACGAACGTCGTCAATAAGGACTGGAACCATTCCGTCGGAATCTCGCTTGACCTCAATTGAGGTAAACCCTCGCTCGCCATAGATTCCACGACCAACAACAATTGGGTCGGGTGCATCAATTCCGCATTGACGCATATAGCGCCGAAGCCACGTGGCATGCATTACGTCCTTAACGGCAATCGGGACGCCGCTTTGAGCGGAAAGCTCAAGCAGCCGTGTCGTTTTCCCCGATCTGCGCGTTCCAACGATGCAAATCATTCGTCTTCCTCCTTCGCGCCCAACCACGGATGTGGGAACAGAACCCTTGCACGGCATCCAGGGCAGTATTTCAATCCGATAGGCTTGTACGGGTATTCGGGCTCGAACCAGCTGTATTCGCCGCCCCAATCGAACATCAGCTCTTGCCCGCATTCGGAGCATGTGAAGCAGCTGCAATCATCGGAAGGCTTGTCAACCCGCAAGCACTGGTCTTCCCCATCCCAAACGGTGTCGAACACCTCCGGAATGAACTCACACTCTTTATCGGGCACGTACAGCTTGCCGTCGCATTCGATGATGTCTGGCTCGCCCTGCGGTTCGAGCAGTCGCAACACGCGGCTTTCTTGGCTAGCCATTGGCGACCATCTCCGCGCCGCAATGTGGGCAGAAATGAAGAACCATTCCTATCTTGTCTGTCTGCGCCTTGCAATGACATTCGGAGCACTCAAACCATTGGATTGCACCTACTGGCTGCATTCCGCCATGGCTCGCGATGTCGTGGCATATCGGGCGGTCTATCAGCTCGGCAAGTCGTTTGAACACGTCATAGCCGCGAGTGCACTGAATCGCATCACGAATGTTCTTGCTCTCGCGGGCGGTCGGTACCGGCTCGGACGGATAGAAGCGACGCAGACGCTCCGCGTACATATGGCATTGCCTGCTGCTAACCTTCATCGTTCGCCACCTCTAAAAGCTGCTTGAAATCGACCTCGTGCAAGATCTTGTAGAGCTGCTCGACTTGCGGAGAGCGCCACGCCGTCATGGCGTAGGTGTACGGGTCGGTATAGTGATAGTCGTTGCGCTTGATGTGCTCTTTGGCTTCGCGAAGCGTGAGGAACATCGTGTTCTCGGCGATCTTCGACTCGCGCGTCTCATAAGCAACCTCGGCACACTTCGCGCTCGCGTATTCCTCAATGAACCTCTTAGCTTCATGCTCGTACCACCACCTTACGCAGCCGTCGGCATCAACGCTGAGGCAGAAGTCATCGAGCTTTTCTTGCGCAAACTCTTCGCCGCCAAAATCGACGTTTGACTTGTGCGCGAGCTTCAAAGCTTCATCGAATGTCATGCTGGAAATGTCGCCAGTGTCGTCGTAGAACGTAACTCGATAGATGTCGTCATCGTCCGTCGCTTGGCGGTACTCAAACGTTTTCACCACCCAAAAGCGAGGGTCTGTCTGACACAGATGCGGCTGCGTGTTCATCTCATCTTGCAAAGCGGCAAGGAACTCGATGTCTTCGCGGGTGATCTGTCGCAGCTGAGGTTTACTCGATTCGCTCATTGCCATCGACCTCCTTCGCATCCTTCTTCAATGCCCTGCACTTCCAGCAAGCATTGCGGTCTTTGATGAACCAATCCTTCGGTCGCTCGATTCCGCAATAAGGGCATCGGCGAGTTGCGATCTTGTTGATGTAGCTACCAAACGGCATCCGCATCACCGTCCTTTGTTGAAAACTCTTCGATTGTTGAAAACTGGTGGAAAACGTGTTGAAAACTATGTTTCGAGCGATTGGAAAACTCGAAAATTCGGCGCGAAAACGAACGTCCGCAAAGAAAGAAGCAAAGAAAGTGAGACTTGCTTGTTACATAACGCCACAAGCACGTTTGCGGGTTTTGGGTTTGGGTTGGGTTGTGACCCAACCCAAAACCCGCCCTGTATTGTTATGTATTGTATTGTTAGGGTTTAGCCAATCGCAAACCGATGGTTTACCGCTGGTTTCTTTCATGAACATCCGCTTTACCGCCTTTGAACTGCTATTTCATCGGCTCTGACTTGTTCTTGCGCGGTCTCCCGCCTTTGGCTCCGTTCGCCCTTTGCATACCGAAATACAGAGCGTTTTTCTGCATTCGACCGCTCTCGATGCGCCCTTTTCCGTCTCGCGTCAGCAAGCCGACCTCAAGCAGGCAGTCGATGAACTCCTTGCAATCGTCGACGCTCGAAATCTCGTCGAAAGCGCCAGCCTTGCGCATGCCTATCTGCTCGGCGAGAATCAACCAGTCCTCGTCCGTCTCCACGGGCAAAGAGTGCGTCGTGGTGTTCGCCAGAATCTCGCACAGCCGCCACCACGCCCCATAACCTTCGTTCCCGTAGCGGAACAGCAGTCTTTGGCACTTCTGGTCTTGAGCCGCGTTCGCGTCGTGCTGGAACCACGCCATCGGCTCTTGCGCCTTGTCGTGCACCTCCTTGGCAACCATCATTCGTCCTCACCTCCTTCGTCCATCACAAGCCCCTTGCTCACGCCGTGAAGATGCCAACCATCCCATAGGCAGTGACCGCACTCGCGGCAGTTCGTCCAGATCAAGACGCCGCGAAACATGCACCTGCTTTTCGGCTTGTTGCCAGTGGCGTTGAAAAAGCCGCTCTCGTACTCGCACGCGCCCGGCTCAGGCATGGGCGGCTCTTCGAACAAGCTCAGCTGGTCACAACTGTTCGACATACTTCTGGCTCGCGGTTCGGATGATTCCCATCAGATGGTCTTCGGGGTCTCCCGCCTTCAAGCGGCCATCGACCAGAACGGAAGCGTATGCGAGCGTGGAGCAGATGATTTCGCCCACGAAAGCGGCGTCGAAGTCGATGCGCTCGCCGGTGACGCTGTTGCCGATATGGCATTCCTCGATGCCGTGTGCGACGTCGGAAACCTCGCGAAGCTGCTTGACGATGTTCTTGCGCAGCATGTCAGCCTTCTTTCTTCGTGTCGTAGATGGACTTGCGCGTCTCGATGTTCAAATCGGGATGCCGTTCCAAAAGCCAACGGCTCAGAAGCGGCGTATCCGTGTTGTTGATGGCATAGGCGTGTTCTTGTCCGTTTCCATCCATGAACGGAACGCCCGTAATCTGATGCGAACCCTCATAGCGCTGCTTCTCAATGAGGTACTTGGTCGATACGCGCATGCCGCGCTGATGGATAGCCAAGGCCGTGAGTTCGATGCTTCGAAGCGTCTTGGGGTTCAGCTCGCACCATTTGGCGAACAGCTCTGCGCGGTCTTGAATCTTGAGCGGAAGCGGGTAGACCGCCATTCGCTCTTGCCGCATCACGCTTTCGAGCGGCTGGGTGAAATCGTCGGTGTTCATCGCGCATCACGTCCGATCAGATGCAGGATGAACCACACCTCGCCGCCGAGCAGGATGAACGGAAGCCACCAGCAGCCAAAGGAATCGCAAAACCAGATAAGCCATTCCGCCGCCGCCATAGGGACGATGCCGCACAAGCACAACGCCGCGAAAATGTAGACAAACCAACGGATAACCTTCGGTTTTCCTGCTAGAATCTCATCGTCATTGCTGTGGAGGTTTTGACGATAGCCCGTGCGCGTTTGCCGACGTGCGCGGGCACCTTCTCTTTGCAGACTTGCGCGGCCTCTCTGACCGTCGTAAAGAACCGACGCTGATACGCACTCGATGCGTTGCGGCGGTTTCGAGTGTCCAAAACCACCACGCAAACCAGTGGTTTCTTGCTTGGTTTCATACATTGGAAACCCCTCCTTTCTTAATGCTTGCGAATGGTGAAAGTGGTGTGCTTGAGCGCGTATTCCATGCCGAGCCCAACGCCGACGGCAACAGCCGAAGCGAAGAAGCCCCACAGGCCGACTACCTGGAACAGCTCGTCAACCCATTCCATTACGCGACCTCCTTACTTGAATTCGGGGAAAGTGCACAGATCGTTTGGCGTGCAGTCCAAAGCGGTTGAAAGCTTTACGATGCTTTCCAGCGTCGGCGAGCAATCGCAACGCTCGTACTTGCCGATTGCATCAACGCCGACACCGGACGCTTCCGCAAGCTGCTGTTGCGACCAATGCTTCTTGACGCGACGAACTCTCAGATTGTCCGCAAACGCATGTTTCAACTCGGGCATATGTTCACCTCCTTTCAATGAGTGTTCATTAGGTTTGTATTGGCTTTAGTCAATACAAACCGTATTCTTTTACGTGTAGTAAAAGAATCAAAATCAACGTGAATCACGTTGACGGCTACAGACAATAAACGTGTTTAACGTACTTTGCAAGCATGAATTACGTATTTTCTTGATTAACGTACGTGAATCACGTAGAATCGGCGTTGCAGCAACGAAAGGAGGGTACATGGAATATCAATTGAAATTGAAAGAGCTTCGCAAGGCCGCTGGCTTTGCGACACAAAAGGCGTTTGCCGATTTCCTCGGTATAAAAGAACGCAAATATGCGTCATGGGAACGTGGCGAGGTTGGTATTCCGCTCGAAGACGCTTTCATGCTATGCGCAGCATTGAAATGTACGCCGAATGATTTATGCGGCTTTCCAAGCACGGGGACAAGCGAAGATGACTTGACCAGCGACGAGCGCGAGATTGTAGACAACTACCGCGAAAGCTCGCCGCAGTGGCAGCAGAACATAGCGATGACCGCAAAGGCTGCGGCAAGCGAATCGAGGAAGGATTAAGGATGGGGATTTTTAAGAACCAGCGCGAAGAACTTGCACGGCAAGAAATTGAGAAGGCGATTGAATCTGTTCCAAATCCAGATGGTCGCGTACACGTAATGCTGATTCGCTCGTTTGGGCAAACGTTCAGCGGTCAGGTTTTTGGAGCTGACCAGAAATACAACGAGCAGATAAATGAGGTTCTTAATGCATTGCAAGAGAAAGGTCTTGAGATAATACGTGTCGATACCAACTCAGTACCCGATCAGGGCATCAGTGGCGCAGACCGTTATGACACGCTGATTACCTACAGATAGCAAAATGCCCTGCATCCATCCGCCAAGACCGGATGCAGGGCGCGCCATTCCACAGACAACTGAAAAGGCAAGGTGATAATACCATGGCAAAGGGTAACCGTGCGGCCATATATGCACGTTTCAGCTCGCACAACCAGCGAGACGAGAGCATCGAGATTCAAGTCGATAAGTCGCGCGAGTTCTGCGACGAAAGCGGCCTTACCGTCGTTCGCATATATAGCGATTACGCTAAAACGGGTAAAAACACGAACCGCGCCGAATTTCAGGCAATGTTGAAGGATGCCCAAAAGGGACTCTTCGATTACGTCGTGATATACAAGGTCACGCGCATCATGCGCAACCGCGACGAAATGGCCTTAGCGCGCATCATGCTTCGCAAGGCAGGCGTTGAAATCCTCTATGCCGGTGAAACGCTCGGCGAGGGCTCGACGAAGGTTCTGCATCTCGGCATGCTCGAAGTGCTTGCCGAGTATGAGAGCGCCGTCGATAGCGAGCGCATCCGCGACGGCATCCAGAAGAACGCGCAACGCGGCATGGCAAGCGGTCAGCGCCTGTACGGTTGGGATGTGATAGATGATCGTTTCGTTGTAAACGAGCGCGAAGCCGCCGTGATGCACAAGATGAAAAACATGCTGTTCTCAGGCTCGACCATTGCCGACATCCAGAGGGCCATAAGAACCGAGCGAACCAGGCGCGGAAAACCGTTCTCGCAAAGCACGATTAAAAGGCTGCTTACACGCGAGCAGAATTGCGGCGTGTATAAATACGCGGGCGTGCGCATGCCGAACGGCATGCCTGCGCTGTGGTCGCACCAGGAACAGGATGAAATAGCGAGCATCCTCAGCGGGCGCGGGCATAAGCACCGCGTCGTTGACGGAGAGCAGCCCTATGCGCTCAGTGGCAAGATGTATTGCCACGAGTGTGGCAGGTGGTTCGTCGGAACCTCTGGAACTGGAAAGAGCGGCAAGACGTATTACTACTACCGCTGCCCAAAATGCCGCCGAACGTTCCGCCGCGACCTCATAGAGGATGCAGTTGCCGACACCATACTCGAATCAATACATGACCCAAAGGTGCGCGAGCGCATCATCGCAACTCTCGAAATGATGATCGCTGAAACTGCCGAGGATGATGCGCCAAAGGAAAGCGAGCGCATCACGGCAGAGATTAAGCGCATAGACGCGGCGTTTGAGCGCATATGGCACGCCATAGAGGACGGGATAGCGCCCCCAGGCGGCAAGGATAGGGTTGAGGAATTGAAAGCCCGTCAAGCGGCTCTGAAAGAGGAATTGGAGAAGGCGCTTGAAGCGGAAAGCGCCGAAGACTTGAGCCTTGATGACTATCTTGCATGGCTCGACACGCTAGGCGCGGAATCTGACCCGTTCGAAATCATCGACACGTTCATACGATTCATACAAATCGACGGCGATGAAGTGCAGCTGTTCTTTAGCTTCGACAATTGGGATGATGACTTTATGCCGACAAAAAAAGACGAACCCCTGATAAACAAGGGTTCGTCTAATTACCATGTGGTGGAGATGATGGGATTCGAACCCACGACCCCTACGTTGCGAACGTAATGCTCTCCCAGCTGAGCTACATCCCCATGGGTATTGCGCTTTGCGCGAGAAAGTATTTTCCTCGTTCAAACGCTGTTTGTCAAACACTTCTTCGCGGGCATCCGCAAAAAGTTCACGGTTGAAGCCGCTTACGACAGAACGCGCTCCTCCATGAGGGGAGATTCCATACCCGGCTCGTCGCCCTCGGGAACGAAAGGCTCGAACAGCGGCTCGCCGTTCTGCGACAGCTCGACCATGCCAGTGAGCACGTCGACGTACTGATACGACTGGCGGGCGGTGCGGCCGCGCTTGCGATCGACTTCCATGATGAACAGCTGCGGGTGCACCTGCATGAGCGTGCCCTCGCTCTCGACGATCTTAGAGCGGCCCATGTTGGCGCGCACCTTCAGGCGTTGACCGACGAAATCGTGTAACGTATCATGAATGGAGTCGACGATTTGCGCTTGTTTCGCTAAGTCCATAGTTGCTCTTTCCTACATAACACACAGATAACAGCTCAAAATTGTATCATGCAGGTCAATGCACGCTTACTTCTCCATGTTTTGCACCTAATTCCATAGCATTTCCCACACAATAGCCATATTCCAGGCACGTTTTATCTTGCAGGCAGCGTTTGATGGGGCGCGCAGCAATGCAGGCTTCCCTGTTGCCGGCTTTGCTACCGGGAAACGCTGCGGGCAAACGAACCCACACCTGCCAGACTGCTGCAGACTCGCATTCCTAACCCCGCATCACGCAAAAAGGGCCGCGACGCACGCGGCCCAAATAGCATATCGGCTTCCATCGCTAACCCTGCTGCAGCGCCAGCAGCGCCTTGCCCATGTTCACGAACTCCGCCAGCGAGAGCGTCTCACCGCGGCGCTTGGGATCGACGCCCGCTTGCTCGAACAACTCGGGCAGATGCGGCGCCACCGCAGCGCCATTGGCTCCACGGCCAGCGAAGTAGGTTTTGCACGAGTTCGACAGCGTCTTGCGACGGCTGGCGAACGCAGCATCGGCCATGGCGCAAGCGGCGCGCACCACTTCCCCGTCGAGCGGTTTCCCCTGCTCATCAAGCACGGGCGTGCGGTTCAGGCGGATGACCGCGCTGTCCACGCGCGGCGGCGGGAAGAAGTTGTTCGGGCTGACCGGGAAACGCCCAGCCGGCTGCGCGTACAGCCGCAGCTTCACCGTGTAGGCGCCGTAGTTCTTCGTGCCCGGCTCGGCGGCCATGCGGTCGGCCACCTCCTTCTGCACCATCACCGTTGCCGACTCAAGCGACTCGATACGCTGAAAATAGTCGAGCACCACCGTTGCGGCAACGGCATACGGCAGGTTCGCCACCAGCTTGTTGGGGGCCTCTTGCCCATCCAAGTCGGAAAGCTGCAGGTCAAGCGCATCCTTCTGGATAAGCGTGAACGAATCCCACCACGGCTCCAGCGTTTCGGCCAGCACGGCGGGCAAGTCGGTGTCGCGCTCGATGGACGTGACGTGCTTCGCATTCTGCAGCAAGGCCATGGTGAGCGTGCCGATGCCGGGGCCGATCTCGAGCACGTTGTCCGCGCCCTCGAGCTCCGCAAGCGCCACGATCTTCGCCACGATGGCCTCGTTGACCAGGAAGTTCTGCCCGAGCGAGTACTTAGCCGAAAGCCCGTGGTCCACCAGCACCTGCCGGGTGACCGACAGGTTGGCCAAAGACGATACGCTACCCACGGCGCTTCCCCTGCTTGCCGCGGCCGCCGCCTTGCTTCGAGCCGCCCTTGCCGGACTTGCCCTGCCCGCCTTTGCCCTTGGGGGCGTGCGGGTTCTCGTGCTTGGCCTGCACCGTGCCGTTCGTGCCGCGCTTGGCGTTGGCGTGTTTCTTCTGAGCCGAACGCTTACGGCCGTGCTGCGCCGCATCGATGCGGCGGCCGTCCTCGTCAAGCTGGATGACCTGGCGCTCGGCGCCGTTCTCGCCCAGGTTCAGGCGCGCGCGGTTCTGGCGGCGCTGCGCCTGGGATGCCAGTTGAGCGGCGAAATCGTCCTCGGCGAACGCCTCGGGCTCGTCAAACTGCTCCACCGGCTCATCCTCGGCCAGCAGCTCCTGCACATCGGCCGACTGGTCCGCCATCTTGCCCCCGGCGAAGGCGCGCACCACGGGCCCCTCGACGGGGTACTCGTCGGCCTCATCCACGATCTCGCCGGATTCGTCGATCTTGCCGACCCAATCCAGCACGCGCTCCAAGCGGAAGCCCGCCACCGCGGCGGCGGAGCGGACGCACCCCACAAGCGGGTCGAAGCCATGCGGGTCGCCGCCCTCGCCCACCACATGCAGCGTGCACGGGCGCTTGCGCGCACGGGTACGCGTCCAGAAGTACGGCTGGAATCGATCGAGCATGCACTTGAGCTGCGAAGACGGCCCGGCGAAATACACCGGCGCCACGACGATCAGCTCGTCGGCGTCCTCGAGCAGCGGGTACACGTCGTCCATGTCGTCGCGGATGGCGCAACGGCGCGGCGCCTCGTCCTCGGCGCGCTGCTCCTCGAAGGCCTCGTCCTCGGCGGCCTCCTGCTCGGTCATCGCGCCCTGCGCCTTGCGCTTGCAGAAATCGCAGGCGTTGCAGCCGGCCACGTCGAGCGTGGACACGGGCGCCAGGTACACTTCGTCTTCCGGGCATTCCTCGATGCAGCTTTCGAACAGAAGGTCCGCAAGCGCGCCGCTTCGCCCCTCGACGCGAGGCGAACCAACGATGATCAGGCGTTTCATTCGCAATTCCTTTCAGTTGCGGCGGTTTGCGCGTGTTCGATCTGCCAGGCGGTGGGCTGGCGGTCCAGCAATGCGCGCGCGTTTTGCGCGATCTGGGCCAGCATCTCGTTCCTGGCCTGCTCGGTTTCGCACCCGAGCATCTCGGCCATGCACGCCGCGGTGAACACGGTGTGCGCCGGGCCGCACGGCATGCCGCGCATGGGCTCGGGCGTCATGTACGGCGAATCGGTTTCGGTGAGCAGCAGGTTGCGCGGAGTGCGCGCGACCGCATCGCGCGTGTCCTGGCAGCGCTTGAACGTGAGCGCACCGCCCAAAGCCACGAAGCAACCCCGATCGACCCAAGGCTCAAGCGTTTCCCAGTCCAGGTCGAAGCAATGCAGCAACGTGCCCGCCTCGGGGAAGCCCTCCTCGCACAGGATGGCGAACGCCTCGTCATGCGCCTCGCGCACATGCAGCGCCGCGGGAAGTCCCGTAGCGTGCGCCAGGCGGATTTGACGGCGAAACGCCCGCCGCTGATCCTCGCGCGGCGACAGGTCGTAATGGTAGTCCAGGCCTATCTCGCCCACGGCGCATACACGCGGGTCGGCCAAGCGTTTGACCAGGCGCGATTCCATTGCATCATCGTAAAAGCGCGCGTTATGCGGATGCACGCCGGCCGCCAGGCGCAAGCGCGGCAGCGGGCGCGACGCCGCATCGGCAGGCAAGGCGAAACACGCCGCATCGGCGCCATCGGGCAGATGCGTCAGCTCGTCGCCGCCGGCGGCCAACACCTCGCGCGTGCGCTCCACCGCTTCGGGCAGGCGCGACCGCGCTTCGGCAAACCAGCCATCGAAGCGCTCGAACACGTTCGGGGCGTCCTCCTGCACATCAATGATGTCGCAGACGAAGCCCACGCCCCACGCCGCGCAGCGCGCGAACTCCAGCGCCGGGTCGGCCAGCAGGTGCACATGCGCGTGCGTGTCCACCACCGGACCGGCAAGCCGCGGCGGCTCCACCAGGCGAAACCTTCCGTGCTTACGCTTCTGCCGAAACAGCGCGTCATCGAAAACCGGTTGTTGCTCTTCCTCGGCCATGCATCCCTTCCCTATATATACAGCAGGGCGAAGGGTCCTCCCCTTCGCCCGGACACTTAGTGCTACGTCCCCAAAGCGTCCGACGTCGGAGCCCGGGACGTCGCGATGTGCGGCGCGGCGGAGGAGGTTCCTTCGCCGCGATCTGCCGCAACATCAAGCGTTCCGCCTGCCGTTTAGCGGGCGAAACCCCTTTATTCCTCGATCTGGATCTCGTCCATGTTCAGGCGCGGGAACAGCGGGTCGCCCACGGTGACCATGTTGCCGGCGGACAGCTGGCCCCACTTCGTGGCGCCCTCGACGTCCACCACATCGGTGACCTTGCCCAGGCTCAGGCGATCGAAGACCTCGTTGGAGGTGTTCGGCATGAACGGGGCCATGTACAGCGCGATGATGCGGATGGCCTCGAGCGCGTTGTAGATGACGGCGGCCAGGTCGCCCTGCGTCTCCTCCTTCTTCGCCAGGTTCCACGGGGCGCTTTCCTCAACGTAGAGGTTCACGCGACCGGCAAGCTCCTGCACCGCGGCGGCAGCGCCGGTGAAGTCGACCTGGGACATGCAGGCATCGTACTTCGCGTACAGCTGCTCGACGATGGGCAGCATGGGGTTGGCAACGCGCTCGGCGGCGTCTGCCGGCACGGCGGGCACCTTGCCGTCGAAGTACTTGCTCGTCATGTTGAACACGCGGCTGCACAGGTTGCCCCAGGTGTTGGCCAGGTCAGCGTTGTACACCTGCACCATGCGCTCCATGGAGATGTTGCCGTCATGACCGAACTGCACGTCGGACATGAAGTAGTAGCGGTACGCGTCCACGCCGAAGATCTTCACCAGGTCGGCGGGCTTCATGCCGTTGCCCTTGGACTTCGACATCTTCTCGCCCTTGGTGAGCAAAAAGCCATGGCCGAACACCGCGTGCGTGATGGGCAGGCCGGCGGCCATGAGCATGGCCGGCCAGATGACGCAGTGGAAGCGCGTGATGTCCTTGCCCACGAAGTGGTACTGCATGGGCCAGCGCTGCTCGAACTCGCCGGCGCGCTGCTCGTCGCCGTAGCCGATGCCCGTGAGATAGGCCAGCAGGGCGTCGGCCCACACGTAGGCCACGTGGCCATCGTCGAAGGGCAGCGGCACGCCCCAGTCGAAGGTGGAACGGCTGATGGACAGGTCCTTCAGGCCGCTCTTCACGAAGGTGACCACCTCGTTCTTGCGCGTTTCGGGACGGATGAAGTCGGGGTTCTCCTCGTAGAACTTCAGCAGCGGCTCCTGGAACTCGGAGAGCTTGAAGAACCAGTTCTCCTCGCCGCCGGCCTTCTGCACCGGGCGATGGCAGTCGGGGCACACCAGCTCGCCGTCCTCGTTCTTCTCAAGGTCGGACTCGGCGTAATAGGTTTCCTCGTGCACGCAGTACCAACCCTCGTAGCTGCCCTTGTAGCACCAGCCCTTGTCGAACAGGTCCTGCCAGAACTTCTGCACGGTGCGGGCGTGGCGCGGCTGGGTGGTGCGCACGAAATCGGTGTAGGTGATGTCGAGCAGGTCCCACACGTTGCGGAACGCCGGCTCCATGGAATCGCACCAGGCCTGCGGGGTCATGCCCTTCGACTCGGCGGTATCGGCCACTTTCTGGCCATGCTCGTCCATGCCCGTGACGAACGCCACGTCGTAGCCGTTCATGCGCTGGTAGCGCGCGACGGTGTCGGCGGCGACGGTAGTGTAGGCCGTGCCCAAGTGGGGCTCGGCGTTCACGTAATAGATGGGCGTGGTGAACGAGTAGGTTCCCTTTGACATGGTGCTTCCTTTTGCTCGCGGCCGCAGTCGGGCGAATGATGCCCCGCCAACCTGGGTTTTCGCAGTGCCTTTGATTGTACCACGCGGGGACGGCGCGAAGCCTGCCCCCAAACCCGCCACCACGCAATCATCGGGCGATCCGGCGGGCTCGAGCGCTTGTGCACGTTTAATGAGCGGCACGGTTTGCACATATCCGCCCGGTATAATCAACGGCAATTGTTATAAATCGAAGGATGGCGGATGTTTTCTAACAAACTTCAAACGAACCCGAGCAGCCGCCCTCGCCACCGCTTGCCGCTGACCGTCGCCTTGAGCGCGACGCTGGCCTTCGCAAGCGTGCCGGTCGTGGGCCTTTCGCAGCAAACCGCATGGGCGGAGGACATCGACACGAACGTGCAGGCCGACGCCGCACAGCAAGAAGTCGAGCGCACTGCCGCCGAATATGACCAGGCCATAAGCCGCATCGGCGACCTGAATCAGCAGATCGCCGACAACGAGGCGCGCATCGCCGAAATCGAGGAGGCCCTTCCCACTCAGCAGGAGCGCAGCTCCGCTGCCGCGGTGAAGCTGTACAAGACGCAGGCTTCCACGCCCGGCTTGCTGGAAATGGTCCTCAGCTCCGAGAACATCGTGGACTTCTTCACGTCGCTTGAGTACGTGTCCCACATCTACAGCAGCAACCAGGCCGAGATCAAGCGCCTTGGCGAACTGAAGGACGAGCTCGACCAGACGCATCGCGACCTGTCGCAGGCGAAGAAGGACGCCGACGCCGAAGCGGCCAACGCCGAGCAGGCGCTTTCCGCCGCCCAGCAGGCGCGCCAGGAGGCCCAGCGCAAAGCGCAGGAGGAAGCTGCCCGCCAGGCCGAAGAGGCCGCAAAGGCCGCTGAAGCCGAGGCAGCCAAGGCCGAAACCGCAAAGGAGGCGGACAAGCAGGAGCAGGCCGATTCCGCCAGCGCTCCGGCTGCCGCCGAGGCAGCGGGCGGATCTTCCGCGGGCACCGTGGAGGCACCCGGCGACGACGGCGCCGACTGGGCAAGTGAGCGCGACGTGTTCGTGGCGCAGTGGGCCGGCCGCATCGACGCATATCTGGCTGGTTCGCCTATGGCAGGCACGGGCAAGGTGTTCGCCGAGGCCGCTTGGGATTACGGCGTGGACCCGCGTTGGTCACCCGCCATCTCCAACACCGAAAGCTCCAAGGGCCTGTACTGCTCCGGCAGCTGCAACGCCTGGGGCTGGGGCGGCTGCAGCTGGGGAAGCTGGGAAGAGGCCATCCGCGATCATGTGGCCGGCCTTGCCCGCGGCTACGGCTACACCATCTCGGTGGACGCCGCCAAGAAGTACTGCCCGCCGAACTGGGAGCACTGGTACAACGCAACGCTTGCGCAGATGAATATGATCTAAAGGGAAACCCGGCCACGAGCCGGGTTTCTTATTTTTAGGGGAGGACGACTCGCAAGTTCTTGCCCTGCCGCGTCTCGCAGTTTTGCGTTTGCGTCACAAAAACTCTCGCCTGCGAGCCAGCAAAAACGCAAACACTAACAATACACCCATCATAGCAAGCAACGAGAGAAGCCCATGACCAGCCCCAGGCAACCATGATGAGTGACCCACATTTGCAGTCTCGAACAAGAACGAAAGCGGATTGGGGAAAATAATCGAACCACCAAGAATATTGTGCGCAACATCGTAGATAAACGAATCGTGACCGTGCACCGCAGGCAAGCAAAGCACTCCCAAAATTGCTATTGCCCCCTTCGTAGCCACGAAATTCCGCACAACATAAAACACCGCAAATAACGCTACCTGAGAGACAGCGCAGTACAGATAGACCGTCGCGACTATTTCTGTCACCGGCACAATTTCAAGCGTAAGCCCCTTGTTGACGTAAGCGAAACGACTTGCTGTGGCGTCGAAGTTGCAAAAGCCCCCCGTAAGCAACACGCCAAACAATATCAGCGACACTACGAAAGCCAGCGAAACCGCAACCGAGACAATTACGGCATCCGCTAACTGAGCACCCGCCAAGCGAACGCGACTTCCCGAAAGAACAACCGCAACCGGCACCTCACGCGCCTGCCACAACCACCCAAGATAAAACGCCGAGAGCACCGGGCACACCAACCACAACAGAGGAACCCCCCGCGCCGAATCGCAAGCATCAAGCAAGCAATCCATAGCGCACAGCCCTATGTCAACGGAAACCGCCGTTTTCACGCACGCAAAAGATGCAGCAACAATCCCGACCAGCAACGCTGCAAACGGTAAACTTTTATGCATCCTAAACAAGCCTCCAAACGATCGTATCGCCGTCTTTCGCTCGGAAAAACGCAAGCTGTTCATTGCTGCTCCGCAGTTGACCCGAGAAGGAAGCCTTTTATATTCGTGGTTTCAAGGCCGATAATGTCTTCGCCAACGGTTAGATAAACGGTAGCATTGTCAAACAAATCCTCCCGACAAATAAACGACATACCAAATTCCACCGACTCATGCGGTTGAACAGTCGCGTTATAGTAGCTCTTCGTGTTCGGTTCGCCCAATTCAAACCAAATAGGGTCGGCCCCATACAGCAATGGCACCCTTTCGCCAGCTTCATTGAAAGGCATCAGCCGGAAAGTCCCCACGTTAAACGTTCTTGCAACATCTTCGTTATTTGTCACGCGAAAACGAGCGTTCACAAACGCCCAGCCATCGGAAAACGCACCGTCCTCATTAATCTCCCAATGTCCGCCCACGCTTTCGTCCGCCTGACCATTCATCCAAAGGGGAACCGCACCTGATGGCAATGATGAGCCAACGCTATATTCAAGCAGCGTTATGACAAGATCCCCTTCGTCCGCTGATGCTTTATTAATAATCGAGCTATTAAAAGGAAGCCCTTCCGAAACTCTCGCACCTTGCACATCCAATGCGTCACCCGGATCTACAGACACCTCCCCCGTATGGGAAGAAGGGAGTGAAGAACACCCGCACAATAAGGCTAGAAGCGCGACAGTCAGTCCAGTTGTTACAGTCAACGTCCTAGCATCCTTCGCAGAACGCACTATCGCATTAATCATATTCACTTCCATTCAGCACGCATTCGAGCGACGACCAGAAACAACAGCGCCACAGCATCAACAACAACCGCAATAAACATGCTCATAAGCGGTTCAATCAAGCCTGGCCCGAATATCGCAGAACGAGCAATCATCGCATAATCCAACAAAGGAAGCGCCGTTGGCGCATACGCCGAGCCAACAGCCACTCCAAGCAACAACAACATAGCCAGGGGACGACCAGCAATCGTGCAGAATGCCGCTACACCCAATGCCACCGCAATCAGCCAGGCAGCATTCGCAACGAGCATAAGTCCAAAGTCCGCAAGCTCTAACGAGCTGACCCCTTCCCTAACCAACAGCTGAACATACGGAGAAAGCGAGCATATATCGCCTTGAGCCAGCACGCCTAATGCGGCTGGGACAATATACGCAATGACAGCAAGCTCAGCTAGCAGCAACAAGACAACCGTTACCAACCACAGCAGCATAATCAGAGCTTGCCTTTTCCTGCCCCCGCACCTCAAAGCAACCGGCAAAGTGCACTTATGCCCGGCCGCGCAGCAAGCCGCAAAGCCAACCACTACGAACAAAAGAACCCACGCAATGTTCAAAGCTAAAACCTCGTTTATTGCACCTGACGGCTCCTTCATACCAAACAGAAAGAACAGCAGACAATCAACCCAGGTTACGCTCAACAACCCAGACCCTCCGCCATACGAAGGACCAACTCCTAGCGTAGTCCACACATCAAGCAAACTATCAGCTGCCCAAATTGACCTTGCAAGAAGCACCGCTGATAGCACTCCGTAAACCGTCAGAACAAAAGAAACCGACCGGTTCACTTTCCACATGTATTCGATGCCTGATACAACCCAATGACGCCCCGCTGCGCTCATTGCGTACCCTCAAACCGTTTAGTTTGCAAGACCGTAACGCCAAACAAAGCAACAATGGCAAGCATTTGCAACCCAGCTGAAATCACAAAAATCGAAGGCTGAGGCTGAAACGGCAATATCGCATTGATAGGAGCAAAGCCTGCAATAGCGGAACCTTGCAAGGCGAATTGAAGAGCAAAGCATGCCGCCATAGGGGCAAGCAAAACGATGAACCGGCTGCTAACCAAAAACGACAGTGCACAGGACAACGCCACGCAAGCAACGCCCAAGCCTACCGCCAATGCAGAAAACAGAGCAATAAACGCTAGCGGGCACGCGAAGAATACGCTCGCCAACGTATTGCTCGGCCTCACAAAGAACGTAGACTCAGCCGAGTCCGGCCATAATGCAGGCACCAGGCACGCCGTTGCCGTAACATTCAGCACCAACGGCACAGCAATCACAATCGCCGCCGTCAGACTGGCGGCAAGTATTTTCGAAACGATGTAATGTACTCGGCCAATACGCGAAACAACCTGGCACGCATACCCAGAATGGACATCAAAGCACAAGGAGCTCGCTGCGGGAAAACAAGCCAGCAAAGGGAGTGCATAGTAAAACATCATCGTGAAAACCGAGTACGCAGTAAGCCCTATCCAGGTATTGTAAGCTGATGGAGGAAACGCGCCATTCGCACCATTTCGCCAAAATTGCCAGCCATCGGAATATGCAAACGGAGCAGAAACCATGGCAACTTGAGTAACAGAAAGCACCAGCGCAGCAAACAAGGCTACGGCAAAGCCGCTAGAGCCAAAGGCTCGCTTAATCTCATACGCAATTGCGCGCTTCATCCTATTTCTCCTCCCCTGAGCTAGATGAAAAGGAAAAATCTTCAAGGGCAAGCTTGTTTGAAAGTTGGATATACGTTTTTTGCGGGTACGTCGCCGTCACCAAGTTGAATGACGCGTTTTCAAACGTATCCCATTCGCGGCTAAAGCCAAACTGATTGTCGGACGCAACATAAGGAACCAGCATCTCCACAGATTGACCTGCGGCGAGGCGTCCCGCCATACCCGTGACGTTGTTTATTTTGCAAAACAGTCCGGCATCCATACCGTTCGCCCAGGTGCCCGCTTGAGCCGTTAAGCGCCCAGGCTCTACAACCTGTTCACTATCGCTCTTGTTTGAAAAGACGACTCGAACAACAAGTAATTTGGTCTTTACATCGGGCCCCAATATTTCCAATTCGCTTTGGCAATTGGGAAAAGCGGACATTGCTTCATCTTTGGACAGGACGCAATAGTGAAGCGCCCTAGCATACACATCAGAACCAGCGGAGTTCAGGATTGGCATGTCTTCGAAAATCGAATAGCTAACAGGGGGTTTCTGTTGGGACGGGTTATTTACCGAATAGATGCGAAGCGTACAAGCTGCAACCAATAATATTACAAGCGCAAGTGCAATAGCTAATTTAATAGGACGCTTTACGGAAGCCGTGTTCTTCATTTGTCGCATCTTAGCCACCCGCTTTTTCGTGACTTGTCAAACGCCCTTCCGCCATGACGAAAATCTCGTCAGCAAGAAGGTCTAACTCTTCAGCGTCGTGACAAGCCACAACAACAATTGCCCCGCGCTCTTTTTCTTCGCGCACAATTGTTTCTACGCGCGCAACCCCAGATGGGTCAAGTGCGTTGATGGGCTCATCTAAAAGAATGAGGTCCGGATGTTCCATAATGGCACACGCAATCCCCAAACGTTGCTGCATACCAAGTGAGTATTTGCGATAAGGCCGCTTATCATCGGAATCAAGACCAACGCGGCGAAGAGCTTCAGCTATGTCGTCGCCACCGGCGACCCCGCGCAACCCAGCAAGTAACTGCAGGTTCTTAAACCCTGCGTATCGAGGCAAAAACGACGGAGTCTCTATCAGTAGACCCACAGAAGCAGGGAAGTCAATGTCTTTCCCCAGTTTTTTGCCATCAACAAAAACGCCGCCCGACGTTGGGAAAAGCAAACCAGCAATTGCACGCATCAACATTGTTTTGCCAGACCCGTTTTTACCACGTAGGCCATAGCATGTTCCTGGTTCAAGAATTAGATTGACGTCGTCAAGAACCGTTATGCCTTTTATTGCTTTAGTGTAATGCGATATTTCTACGCGCATCAGGGCTCCATTCAAATAGGGCGCCGCCAAAAGCAACGCCCCTAACATCGCTAGATACTATCAGGACTCCAGACGCCAGAAATTGTCGTGTTGTAGCTGTTAGGATTGTTAAACCACAGAAGCGCTTGAGGAAAGCCTCTCTCTTTTACGTTGTTGAGAAGATATCCGCTTTTGCCCGCATTCCAATAATAAATGGGGCTACCAACAAATTTGACATCCCAAACGTATCCTGTTGCCGCAACCTCAACATAATGGTTCGCTCCACCATAGCAAGCATCCCATGCCGACGAATCGTTAAGCTTGCTCCTAGCGGACGTATACGACACGTCTGAAGCATACGCATAACTCGAGTAAGAGCTATCACCCCAATTACCCTGGCTGTAATCATACGCAAATGCCGAGTCGCTTACGCTAACAGCAACGCCAAAAGCCAACGCACAAGCCGCCAAAGCAGCTGCAAACTTCAGCTTTAGTGAGTCACCTTTTCCAACAAGTTCCATAATCATCTCCCTTCATTCTTGATTGCATGCCTATCCGATATCGAGTGACCCATTTGTAACACGGTTATTTATGCGCAAATAAACACCATCGGTTTGCGATGGACAACTAATTGTTACCCATGCCTTATGTTAATTCCGTAAATTGCAAAGTCGAAGTCCTTATATAATCAAAAGTAAATTCAATCACGATCGGACCAGCGTATGAATATTCAGCAGCTCAGCTATTTTTCGACGGCGGTAGACACAAGCAGCTTTAAGGAAACCGCTCAAACGCACTTCGTGACACCCGCCGCCATATCAAAAGCACTAGGAGATTTGGAAACAGAGCTCGGCATAAAGCTATTCGTAAAGGAAGGGCGTGCTATCGTTCCAACAGAGAAAGCCTTGCTCCTTAAGCCCCTTGCCGACAACATCAGCCGCAATGTCAAAGAGTTCGAACGCTTGGCCAAGCTTCCCAAAGAAAATAATGACACCCCCAGAACATTTATCCTTGCAGCAGCCTATGCCCCAGCAAGAAGCAAACTTATCAACCAAAAAGGAGTGGAGGCGCTGGAACGCCTTGACCCACAACGAAGAATTCTCGTAGTAAGAAGAGATAGCGGGTCATGTTTATCTGCCGTAATTGAAGGCTCCGTTGATGCCGCGCTCATCCTTGGGGAACCAAAGAGCGATACGCTGGCATCCGCCCGCGTCGGAACGTCCCAATCAATCGTAGTCGTCAATAAAAGCAACCCACTCGCAAATCTAACGACCATTTCGCCCAATGACCTTCGCTCTGTCGCCGTCGGGTGGCCCCACGATATACGATATGCTTTGCCCCTACTGCTCGATTTATTCGATAAGTCAGACGTCGAGCCGCATTTTACGCACCTCTACACAATCGATGACAACACACAGTTCATTAGTGAGGACAAAGGTTGTCTCATAGCCACCAATGAACCTTATATAGCAAGTACTTATCCAAATGCAGTATTTCTCCCCTTCGCCGACGAAGAGGCAAATGTTCCAGTTTTCCTTGTCTGGAACAAGGAAAACGACGACCCCCTGCTTGAAGAGCTTACCGAAACGCTAGAGGCCATCCTAAAACGGCGCTAACAACGAAATACCTTCGGACCATCCCTCCTCACCACAATGGCACGACGGCCCCGCTATTTCGCAACGCTTCCCATCTTCGGCAGGACGAACATGCCCAGGATGAACGCAAGCACGGGAACGGCGCATTGCAGCCAGAAGCTGAAGTCGAAGCCGCCAAGGTCGACGCCGAGCGCGTTTTGCGAGGTCAACGCCATAGCGGCGATGAACACCGATGCCGAAAGGCTGCCGATGAGCTGTCGCGCGGACGTGATGATGGCCGATGCCTGCGCCAGCTCGTCGGGATCGAGCGTGGTGCACGCCCATGCCGTCAGCGGCATCATCAGGCACGCGATGCCCGTCGCGCGGATGCCATAAAGCACCGTAACCACCCATTCGGGAACGCTTGCGGGAATAAGGGCGAACGCCACCGTGCCCGCAAGCACCGTAGCGCAGCCCGCCACGATAAGCGGGCGCGGGCCGCGACGATCGAGGAGGCGTCCGGTGATGGGGTTCATCACGCCCATCATGATGGCGCCGGGCAAAAGCGTCAGACCCGACACCGTTGCCGAAAGCCCCTGGATATCCTGCACGAACAGCGGCACCATGATCGACGGCGCCATGAACATCATGTGCGCGCATATGACGATGAGCGTGGAGACGGCGAACGTCTTGTCGCGGAAGCACTTCAGCTTCAGGAACGGCTCGGGGACGCGCAGCTGGCGGCGTGCGAACACTGCCAGCCCCGCCAAGCCCAGCAGCAACGGGAGGACGAAGCCCACGCCCACGGACCCGCCCGATTCCAGCATGGTGGCCGCAATCATCACCAGCACGAAGCCGCCGGAATACAGAAGCGCCGACACCAGGTCGAAATGCCCCGGATGGTCGGGACGGTGCACCACGTCATCAAGCAGCAGCACCGTCAGCGCCATCACCGCAAGCGCGATGGCACCGAGCATCCAGAACATGGAGCGCCAACCCCACGCATCGATGAGGAAGCCGCTGATGGTGGGGCCGATGGCGGGCGCGAACCCGATGATCATGCCCACGATGGCCGTAGCCTGGCCGTACTGGCTTTTCGGATAGATGTTCAGCGCCACCAGCTGCACGAGCGGCAGGCAGATGCCGGCGCCGCCGGCCTGCAGCAGGCGCGCCGCAAGCAGGCACGGGTAGTTCGGCGCGAAGATGGCCGCTGCACACCCGATGGCGAACGACGCCATGGATGCGAAGAACAGCTTCTTGGAGTCGAACCGGTTCATCAGATAGCCCGTCATAGCGCTGATCAGGCCCAACACGAAGATGTAGGCGGTGGTGAGCAGCTGGCCGGAGCTTGCGCTGATGGCGTACTCGTGCATGACCGCCGGCAACGCGGCGATCATCATGCTTTGGGAGATGCACGCCGCCGTGGTACCCGACACCATGATGCCCAGCACCAAGCGGCGCTGCCGCGGCGGCAAGCCGTCGCGCTCGGATTCGGGATTGGCGGGAGAAGCGTTTGAGCAGCCATTAACCGCCATGGAAGTTACTGCCGATTGTTCTGCAGAAGGCGCGTCCGGCACGCCCGTAGATATAAGCTCATTCGTGTTCATGACCGTGATGGTACCAGCCATACACCGCCGTCAATCATGGACGCACGAAACGCGCACGGAAGCGCAACGGAAACGAAACACGCTACAAGAAACAATTGAAGATAACGAACTAGAACATCGCAGAGGATCGACTCGCTAGCGATCGTACACCGTGCTGCGATGACCTATCGAGAAAACTTCAACGACAAGCTTCTCATCTTCGATAATGCATAGGATGCGATAATCGCCAACGCGATAACGCCACTCACCCGAACGATTGGCCGTAAGGCCCTTGCCATGGACGCGCGGATTTTCGCACCCTTCCAGGTTTTTGCCAATCCAAGAAACGATAAGCCGCGCATCGAAGCGATCCATCTTCTTTAGCTGCTTCAACGCAGCCTTGGTGTACTCAACGCGATACGCCATTTACAGCCCCAGCTCCGCTAGCACTTGAGCTTGGCTATAACGTTCGCCGTCATCTTCTGCCACGGCGGCGCGCAGCGCGGCGAGGTCTTCTTGGTCTTCGATTTTCTCGAACACGGCATCGCGAATGAAATCGGAAATGGTTTTACCCTCAAACTTGGCGTATTTGCGCACGACCGACGCATCAATGTCATCCACACGCATGGTAAGCGTAGTCATAGCAGCTCCTCTCACTGTTTGAATACACTGTATTCTACCACCGTGCGCGCAGGTGCTCAAGTCGCTAATGGAATGCAGCAGCGGGGTGCGAAGCGTTAACGAACCAGAATGCTACGGAGGCATTAGTTTTTACCGCAGCTTGTCGCGGCGTTGTTTCCAGTCGGGCATGAAGTTGTCCATGAGCTGGTGGAACCTTGGGCCGTGACCGCGCTCGAGCAGGTGGCACAGCTCGTGCACCACCACGTACTCCAGGCATTCCGGCGGGTAGAGCGCCAATCGCACGTTGATGCAGATGCGGCCCGTGGAAGGTTGGCAGCTGCCCCAGCGGCTGGTCATGTTGCGATACGCCAGCTGACCCGCCTTCACCCCCATGATGGGCTCCCATGCCGCCACCAGCGCGGGCACGCATGCCTGCACCACCGCGCGCCACTGCGCCACCTCGGCCTTCGACGCCTGCGAGGCCTGCGCCATGGGCGTGGCGGACACGCGCTCCATTTGGGCTTGAATCCAGTCGTGCTTGCGATGCACAAAATCGGCAACGTCCGCGGGCGTCATCCAGGCGGGCGCGGATGCATCCACGTGGCCGCCGTCGCGGGCGATGCGCAGGTTGAGGTTCTTCACCCGCTTGCGCTGCAGATGCACCTCGATGCCGTCCACGTAAAACACCTCGGGCGCCGCCGCTGCGCGCGCGGGCTTGCGGCGCACGGTTTGCGAACCGGCCTTCCCCGCCCCGGCCGCCGCGCGACCGGCGCCGGACGGACGCTGCCGCGCAGCCTTCCCGGCTCCGCCGGCCCCGCGACCGGCGCCCGATGTGCGCGATCCGCCCACCGTCTGGCGCTTGAGCTCGCCCGGGTCCACGCGACGCGTGCGCACCGGGCCGGATCGGTTTTCGCTGGCCACGCCCTACGCCTCCAGCGCGATCTCGTACGCGGCGTTGCGCGGCAGGCCGAACTCTGCCGCCAGCGTTTTCGCGATGTCCTTGTTGCGCGCGCCCTCGGCCTTGAGCTGGGCGGCGCGGACACGGGCGGAATCCTCGGCGCTTTCCTGGGCCGCCTGCCCCTCCGCCTCGCTGGGCCCGTCGATCACGATGACGATCTCGCCCTTGATGCTGCCGGCCGCCTCGCGGGCCGCGAACTCGTCGCGCAGCGCGGGCAGCGCGTCGCGCACCACTTCCTCATGCAGCTTCGTGAGCTCGCGGCACACCGCCGCCTCGCGCAGCGGGAACGCCTCGGCGAGCGCCGCCAGCGCCCCGGCGATGCGGTTCGGGCTTTCATAATAGATAAGCGCCGCATCCAGCGTGCGCACCGCGTCGAGCGCGGCCTTCTGCTCGCCGGCCTTGCGCGGGAAGAAGCC
The DNA here is from genome assembly GCF_934630535.1 of uncultured Senegalimassilia sp. Lineage (GTDB taxonomy): Bacteria > Actinomycetota > Coriobacteriia > Coriobacteriales > Eggerthellaceae > Senegalimassilia. The sequence continues at coordinate 84,191 of NZ_CAKTVU010000001.1, read as the reverse complement.
GCCGAAATAGAATCGCGGGTTCGTACAGCCGCTGGCCACGTACGCCGTTGCCGTGGCGGTGGGACCGGGCAGCACCTCCACGGGAGCGCCCGCCTGGCGGCATGCGCGCACCAGGCGCAAACCCGGGTCGGACACGCCCGGCATGCCGGCGTCACTGCAGTACGCGATGACCTCGCCCGCCTCCACGCGCGCCACGATGCCGTCGGCGCGCGAGCCGATGAGCGCCTCGTCCAGGCGTTCCAGGCGCTTTTCGATACCGAAAGCCGCCAGCAGCTTGCCGGTGACGCGCGTGTCCTCCGCGCACACCACATCGGCGCTGGTCAGCGCATCAAGCGCACGCTGCGGCATATCGCCTAAGTTGCCGATGGGCGTCGGGCAGATGATCAGCTTGCCAGCCATATCGTTCCTTTCCTTGTTGCAAAACGACCGCGTTCTCGCAAGCGAAACGCAGGGGGCGACGGTTTCCCCTCGCCCCCGTTAGCGGCTTTACGCCCTGGTTTCCTGCACGTCGAGCTTGCCGGCTTCCTCGGCTGCCGGCGTTGCCGCCGCCGTGCGGGCCGCGCGAGCCTCGGCCTCCTTGTCGGCCAGGTTGCTCTTCGCCACCGCGATCATGAGCTTGATGCGGTTGAGCTGGTTGACCTCGGACGCGCCGGGATCGTAGTCGACAGCCACGATGTTGCTCTCCGGGTAACGGCGGCGCAGCTCCTTGATGACCGCCTTGCCCACCACGTGGTTCGGCAGGCAGGCGAACGGCTGCGTGCACACCACGTTCGGGGCGCCCGTGCGGATGAGCTCCACCATCTCGGCCGTGAGCAGCCAGCCCTCGCCCATGGAGTTGCACAGGCTCAAGATCTCGCTTGCGTACTCGGCCAGCTCGTAGATGCTCGCCGGCGGTTCGAAGCGCGTGGACTCCTCAAGCGCCTTGGTCACCGGCGCGCGCAGGGCCTTCACCACCTGCAGGGCGATCTTGCTGCCGAACGCGCCCTTGGCCGAACGGCCGAGCGGGTCCTTCTGGAAGATGCCGCCCGCGGCGCCGAACAGGAAGAACTCGATGAGACCCGGCACCACGGCCTCGCAGCCCTCGCGCTCGATGACGTCGACGATCTGGTTGTTCGCCGTGGGGTGGAACTTCACCAAGATCTCGCCGACCACGCCGACGCGCGGCTTGGTGCCCTCGCCCTGCAGCGGCAGCGTGTCGAAGTCCTCGACGATCTGCTTGACCGTCTGCTTGAATTCGCCGCGCTTCACGCCGCGCTTCAGCTGCCGCTTGCATTCGGCCATCCAGTGGTCGAACAGGGCGTTCGCGCTGCCGGGCTCCACCTCGTAGGGGCGCGTGCGGTACAAGCACATCATAAGCAAATCGCCGTACTGCAGCGCCGACACGGCCTGGTAGAGCATGGCCGGCGTGATGGAGAAGCCGGGGTTGACCTCGCCCAAGTCCTTGAAGCTGATGGCGATGACCGGGATATGCGACAGGCCCACCGACTTGAGCGCCTTGCGGATGAGCGAGATGTAGTTCGTGGCACGGCAGCCGCCGCCGGTCTGCGTGATGAGCACGGCCAGCTTGTCGGTGTCGTACTTGCCGGACATGACCGCTTCCATGATCTGGCCTGTGACCAGGATGGACGGATAGCAGATGTCGTTGTTCACGTACTTCAGGCCCGCGTCCACCGCCCCGTGGTCCACGGAGGGCAGCAGCTCCACGTTGTAGCCGAAGCGCTCGAAGATGGGCACGAGCAGCTCGAAGTGGTACGGCGCCATCTGCGGGGCCAGGATGGTGTAGCCCGCATCGCGCATCTCCTTGGTGAACTGGGCGCGCGGGAACTCCGTCGAAGCGCCGCTATCGCGCTGCTTGAACTCGGCCTGCACCTCGGGCGCGGCCTTTTCCGTGAAGCTTGCGGGCGGCTTGATGGCGGCCGCCGCGGCCTGCACGGCCTCGGCATCGGCGCCGCCGGCCTGCTTGCCCGCCGCGCGCTCCTCGGCCTCGGACAGCAGCTGCTCCACGTCCAGGCTGCATGCGCCGCAGCCCGCGGCATTCTGCGCCTGCTCGGCGGCGCGGGCCTCGGCCTCCTCGTCGGCCTGGTCCTTCAGGGCCGCAAGCAGGCTGCGCACGCGGATGCGCGCGGCGCCCAGGTTCGACACCTCGTCGATCTTCAGCACGGTGTACACCTTGCCCGCCTGCTCCAAGATCTCCTGCACCTGGTCGGTGGTCAGCGCGTCAAGGCCGCAGCCGAAGCTGTTCAGCTGGATAAGGTCGAGGTCCTTGCGCTCCGAGGCCACCTTCGCGGCGGCGTACAGGCGCGTGTGGTACATCCACTGGTCCACCAGGCGGATGGGGCGCTCGAGCGTGCCCAGGTGCGCGATGGAGTCCTCGGCGAGCACCGCCAGACCGAAGCTGGTCAGAAGCTCGGGGATGGCGTGGTTGATCTCGGGGTCGTTGTGGTACGGGCGGCCCGCCAGCACGATGCCGTGCGTGTGGGTCCTCTCCATCCACAGCAGCGTCTCGGCGCCCTTCTCGCGGATGTCGGCCTTGAACGCCTCGTCCTCGGCCCATGCGGCGTCGACCGCAGCGTCGACCTCGGCCTGCGTAGGCGCCGCCACGCCCTTGCCGCACAGCTCGGGATGCGCCTGGATCAGCTCCACGAACAGGCGCTTCTTCAGGTGCTCCTTCTTATCGTAAGGCAGCCACGGGTTCAAGAACTGCGTATCGGAGTCGCGCAGCTCGTCGATGTTGAGGCGCAGCGCCTCAGCGTAGCTGGCCACGATGGGGCAGTTGAAATGGTTGCCGGCGCCCTCGTCCTCCTGGCGCTCCCACTTGCTGCAGGGGAACCAGATGAAGTCGGGGTGCTTGTCCAGCAGGTTCATGATATGGCCGTGCGAGAGCTTCGCCGGGTAGCACACGCTCTCCGACGGCATGGACTCGATGCCGGCCTCGTAGGTTTTCTTCGTGGACGGGTCCGAGAGCACCACGCGCCAGCCCAGCTTCGTGAAGAAGGTGAACCAGAACGGGTAGTTCTCGTACATGTTCAGCGCGCGCGGGATGCCCACGGTGCCGCGCGGCGCATCCTGCTCCGGCAGCGGCGTATAGTGATCGAACAGGCGCTTCGACTTGTACTCGAACAGGTTGGGGACCTTGTCGGCCTTCGTCGCCTGGCCCAGCGCGCCGGTGCCCTTCTCGCAACGGTTGCCCGTGATGAAGCGGCGATGCTTGCCCGTGGCCTCGTCGACGCCGAAGTCGTTGACGGTGAGCAGGCAGTGGTTCGAGCACGCCTTGCAGCGCACGGTCTTGTGCGTGGGAGCAAGGGCCTCGAGCGCATCAAGGGACAGCAGGCCGCTGACCTGCGAATCCTGGCGGCTAAAGCGGTCGCGGGCCAGAAGCGCCGCGCCGAACGCGCCCATGTTGCCGGCGATATCGGGGCGCACGGCGTTCACGCCCGAGAGCTGCTCGAAGGCGCGCAGCACGGCGTCGTTGAGGAACGTGCCGCCCTGCACGATGACCTTGCTGCCCACGTCATGCGGGTCGCGGATCTTGATGACCTTGAACAGGGCGTTCTTAATGACCGAGATGGCCAGGCCCGCGGCGATGTCGCCGACGGTGGCGCCTTCCTTCTGCGCCTGCTTCACGCGGCTGTTCATGAACACGGTGCAGCGGCTGCCCAGGTCGACGGGGTTTTCCGCGCCGATGGCGGTCTTCGCGAACTCGGACACGTCCAGGTTCAGGCCGCTGGCGAAGCTTTCGATGAAGCTGCCGCAACCCGAGGAGCACGCCTCGTTGAGCATGATGTGGTCGATGACGCCGTCCTTGACGCGCAGGCACTTCATGTCCTGGCCGCCGATATCCAAGATGAACTCCACGCCTGGCAGCATCTCCTGCGCGCCGCGCAGGTGCGCGACCGTCTCGATCTCGCCCGAGTCCACGCGCAGCGCCTCGAGCAGCAGGTGCTCGCCGTAGCCCGTGACCGTGGAGTGGCCGATGGTCACCAGCGGGTTGCCGGCGGCGTCGCGCGGCAGCTCGCGGTAGAGCTTGGCGATGGCGGCCTTCGCGCAGCCGAGCACGTCGCCCTTGTTCGATACGTAATGGGTCCACAGCAGCTCGCCGTCCTGGCCGATGAGCGCGGCCTTGAACGTGGTGGAGCCGGCGTCGATGCCCAAAAAGGCGGTGCCGCGGTAGCTGGCAAGGTCGCCGCGGGGCACGCGCTCGCCGGCGTGGCGGGCGTTGAACTCGTCAAGCTCGGCCTGGTCGGCGAACAGCGGGGGCAGGCGCACGACCTCGCTGCCCTGGATGTCGCCGAGGTTCTTCAGGCGCTCGAGCACGTCGGAGAGCAGCTCGGCCTTCACCGTCTCGCTGGCCGCGCCGGCGATGGCGCAGCCGCCGGCCACGAACAGGTGGGCGTTTTGCGGGACGATGCGGTGCTCCTCATCAAGGTTCAGCGTTTCGTAGAAGCGTTTGCGCAGCTCAGGCAGGTACTGCAGCGGGCCGCCCAGGAACGCCACGTAACCGCGGATGGGACGGCCGCACGCCAGGCCGGAGATGGTCTGCGTGACCACGGACTGGAAGATGGACGCGGCGATGTCCTCGCGGCGCGCGCCCTCGTTGAGCAGCGGCTGCACGTCGGTTTTCGCGAACACGCCGCAGCGGCTGGCGATGGGATAGATGGTGGTGGCGTGCTGCGCCAGCTCGTTCAGGCCGCCGGCGTCGGTGTTCAAAAGCGCCGCCATCTGGTCGATGAACGCGCCGGTGCCGCCGGCGCACGTGCCGTTCATGCGCTGCTCGATGCCGTTGTCGAAGTAGATGATCTTCGCGTCCTCACCGCCCAGCTCGATGGCCACGTCGGTTTTCGGGATGAAGGTTTCGACGGCGGTTTTGCTGGCGATGACCTCCTGCACGAACTCGATGCCCAGCCATTGGGCCAGAAGCAGGCCGCCCGAGCCGGTGATGGCGATGGTCATGCGCTTGTCGCCGAAGTCGCGCGCGGCTTCGGACAGCACCTCTACGATGGTGGCGCGCACGTCCGCGTGGTGACGGCGATACACCGCGTAGCGGATCTGGTCCGCGTCGTCCAAGATGGCAAGCTTGACCGTGGTGGAGCCCACGTCGATGCCGATGTGCAGGTTCTCGTTCTGGTTGTTCTCGCTCATGTTCCGCCTTATTCCTTACAGTCGAATGGGGTCGCCGGGTTTGATGAAGAACAGGCGCATGGCCACAAGGGCCATCTCCTGCGAGCTTTCCTTCATGCCCGTTTCGATCCAATGGGTGATTACCCCTAGATACGCGCTGGCATAGAACGCCACATAATATTGCACGAACGGCGAGGGGTCGTTGCGGTAGCGCTCGTGCAGGATGGTCTGGATGATCTCGGTGCATACGGCGTCGCGCACGCGCGGGCCGAAGCTCGGGTCGCCTTTCGGGCCCATGATCGCATGTAGGAAGTCTCCCTGTTCGCGCAGGTAGTCGAACAGCCCCACCAGAAACGGCATGGGCTTCTTGTTCACGCGATAGCGCAGGACGTCCTTCAGGCTGAGCTGCTGCATGCGGGACTGGAGGTTCTCCAGGTCGGCCATGATGTCATCCTCAAGGGCGGCGAGCAGGCCCTCCATGTCGCCGAAGTTGTTGTACAGCGTGCCGCGGTTGAGGTCCGCGCGGGAGCACAGGTCGCTGGCGCTGAAGTTGGTCAGGCCACGTTCCTCGATCAGCTCCACGAGCGCATCGCGCAGCGCGCGCTTCGAACGCGTGATGCGCCGATCCTCGACGGCGAGCGGCGCGGGCTTGGCGGCCTCAGGCTTCGCTTCCGAGCAGGCTGCGGCGGGCGATGCGCCGGTTGCCGATCCCACTGCGGCAGGCTTCGCAGCCGTCGCCGGATCGGAAACCGAACTCCGTTGCGTGGGCATATGCCCCCCTTCCTTGCGTACGCGGGTTGCAAATGCGCGCAGGCCCGGATCGTGACGGCCGGCGGCGCTGTTTTACGTGTTTTGAACAACTCGGGCAATAATGGACAAAGTGTTCAATAGGATTATTTTACCGGCCGCGCAAGCGGGAAGCAACGAGCGCAGCGCGCCTGCAAACGAGTCCCGCAACCTCTACATATATATAGGTGAACGGTATGGTTTCCAGCACGAAACCGGGAGCAGCGCAATGCCCAAAGCGGCAATGACGATGCAACGCGCGCTAAAATCGACGTCCGAACCTTTGCGTTTCCCAACGCACCATCGACGGCGCGGCACGGTTTCCAGCACTTCGCCAGCAACACGATGCCGGTGGCGGGCGTCCTGCCGCCGTTCGCCCCCATTCTGCACCACAGCCGACCGGGTTATCGATTTCACAGATAGCCGCCACCCGACTTTTCGTATCATCAAAGCTATTGCCCAAAAATCGCCGCTCGGTATACTAATCGTCACGCAAACAAAGCGCTTGCCGCTCCGCCCGCAAACTCGCGAGGCGGCCTGAGCGCAAAACGATGGGAGGGAGACCCTACATGAAGAAGTCCGCACTGAAGAAGCTCGCGGCGTTCGCCGCCGCAGGCGTCCTGGCCGCCGGCGTCCTGGCCGGTTGCGCAGGTTCCGGTTCCAACTCCGGCTCCGACGACAAGACCATCACCGTCGCCGCCAGCCCCACCCCGCACGCCGAGATCCTCACCAACGCCGTGGCAGACCAGCTCAAGGAGCAGGGCTACACGCTCGAGGTGAAGGAGTTCACCGACTACGTCCAGCCCAACACGGTCACCGAGGAGGGCGAGGTCGACGCCAACTACTTCCAGCATCAGCCTTACCTGGATTCCTTCAATGAGGAGAAGGGCACGCACCTGGTCTCCGTCGAGCCGATCCACTTCGAGCCCTTCGGCCTGTACGCCGGCAAGACCGCTTCCCTTGACGCCCTGGCCGACGGCGCAACCGTCGCCGTTCCCAACGACACCACCAACGAGGCTCGCGCCCTGCTCCTGCTGCAGCAGGAGGGCCTGATCAAGCTGGCCGACGGCGCAGGCATCACCGCAACCGCCAAGGATATCGTGGAGAACCCCAAGAACCTGCAGATCAAGGAGCTTGAGGCCGCCAACATCCCCAACGCCCTGAAGGATGTCGACATCGCCTGCATCAACGGCAACTATGCCCAGGCCGCCGGCCTGTCCGTCGAGAAGGACGCCCTGGCCGTCGAGGCTACCGACTCCCTGGCCGCCGAGACCTACGCCAACGTGCTGGTCGTCAAGGACGGCAACCAGGATTCCGAGAAGATCCAGGCTCTGGCCAAGGCCCTGAAGTCCGACGCCGTGCGCGACTTCATCAACAAAACCTACGAGGGCGCCGTCGTCCCGGTCTTCTAAGCCGCAACAACGAACCGATCGCAAAAGCGGGCCCACGGGCCCGCTTTTTCGTTGCCTAAAAGCTCTTCCACCCGCCCAATACCGCCGCACGCAAGGCTAACCACGATACGTCTGCGTTTAAATAGGGCCTTGGCGAATAGCCGAATTCCGACAGTCAGAAAACACCAGGTCAGAGGCGTGGCTCATTTTCGGCTACTTCAGACGTTCTTTTTAAACGCAGACGTATCGCGCTTTGCCCCATCGCGGGTGCGCAAGGAGCGCAAATGGCGCCGCCGAGCGTCAATCATTCGTGGAACAGTTGGGCGCGGCACCCGGCAGCGGCCGCAATTTGCTATCCTGTTGCAAAAGAATCGCCCGTTAAAAGGACTGCATCATGCAAATCACCCCGGAAGAAATCGCCGAAACGCTTGCCATGGTCAGCAAGCAACACCTGGACATCCGCACCATCACGTTGGGCCTGAACCTGCGTTCCTGCACGGATTCGGACATCAACACCATGGCGCGCAAGGTGTACGACAAGATGACGAAGGCCGCCGAGCAGCTGGTGCCCACCGCAGAGCAGCTCGAGCGCGAGTTCGGCATCCCGATCGTGAACAAGCGCATCTCCGTCACGCCTATCGCCGAGATCTGCGCCGCTGTACCCGACACCGACCTGTCGCGCATCGCCGTGGCCATGGACAAGGCCGGCGCCGAGGTGGGCGTCGACTTCGTGGGCGGCTTCTCCGCGCTCGTGCACAAGGGCGCATCGGCCGCCGATAACAAGCTGATGGACTCCATCCCCAACGCGCTTGCCGCCACCGAGCGCGTGTGCTCGAGCGTCAACGTCGGCTCCACGCGCGCCGGCATCAACATGGATGCCGCACTGAAGATGGCCGGCATCGTCAAGCAGTGCGCCGAGCTGACCGCCGATCGCGACTGCATCGCCGCCGGCAAGCTGGTGGTGTTCTGCAACGCCGTCGAGGACAACCCCTTCATGGCCGGCGCCTTCCACGGCTCGGGCGAGGCCGACGCCGTGGTCAACGTGGGCGTTTCCGGCCCGGGCGTCGTGCGCCAGGTGCTGGCGAACATGCCCAAGGATGCCGACATGACCGAGATCGCCGAGGCCATCAAGGCCACCGCGTTCAAGATCACCCGCGCCGGCGAGCTGATGGCCCGCGAGGCCAGCCGCCGTATGGGCGTGGCCAAGGGCATCCTTGACCTGTCGCTGGCCCCCACCCCGGCCGAGGGCGACTCCGTGGCCGAGATCTTGGAAGCCATCGGCGTGGGCCAGTGCGGCGGCCCTGGCACCACGGCCGCGCTCGCCATGCTCAACGACGCTGTGAAGAAGGGCGGCGTCATGGCCAGCTCCAGCGTCGGCGGCCTGTCCGGCGCGTTCATCCCCGTGTCCGAGGACGCCGGCATGATCCGCGCCGCCGAGTCCGGCGCGCTGTGCTTGGAGAAGCTCGAGGCCATGACCTGCGTGTGCAGCGTCGGCCTGGACATGATCGCCATCCCCGGCGACACGCCGGTCGAGGCCATCTTCGGCATCATCGCCGACGAGTGCGCCATCGGCATGATCAACAACAAGACCACCGCCGTGCGCGTCATCCCGGCCATCGGCAAGAAGGTCGGCGACAAGCTGGACTTCGGCGGCCTGCTCGGCTACGCGCCGGTCATGCCCGTGAACACCCACGCTGGCACCGTGTTCGCCCATCGCGGCGGCCGCATGCCCGCCCCCATCAACTCGCTGAAGAACTAGCGAGCACGGCAAACACCACCCGAACGCAAGCGGGGATTCCGAACGCTCGGAATCCCCGCTTTTCTTCTGCCCCAGAGGCGAGGTGACCTTCAGCGCCCCTCCATTCGCGAAGGACAATCCGGAATGAACACAGCTCGGGATATCTAGCCGAGTCTCCAACGAGAAAGCCCAACGCCGTCGAACGCGCCTCGCTCCCGCACCTTCCGCACATCGACGACGAACGATTCCTTGCCGCTAACGCAAAAACGGCTCCCGCGGCCTTTGAGGTCATGGGAGCCGTTCGCTCGCGTTTGTGCGCTTGGCTTAATCCCTGGTCAGCTTGCGGTGCAGGCGGTGGGGCTTTGCGGCCTCCTCGCCCAGGCGCTCGACGCGGTTCTTCTGGTAGCTCTCGAAGTTGCCCTCGAACCAGTGCCAGTTGCCCGGGTTCTCATCGGTGCCCTCCCACGCCAGGATGTGCGTGGCAACGCGGTCGAGGAACATACGGTCGTGGCTGGTCACCACGGCGCAGCCCGGGAAGCGCAGCAGCGCCTCCTCCAGGCTGGACAGCGTTTCCACGTCCAGGTCGTTGGTGGGCTCGTCGAGCAGCAGCAGGTTGCCGCCCTGCTTGAGCGTCAGCGCCAGGTTCAGACGATTGCGCTCGCCGCCGGAGAGCACGCCCGCGGGCTTCTGCTGGTCGGAGCCCTTGAAGCCGAAGCTGGCCACGTATGCGCGGCTGGGAACCTCGGTTTCGCAGACCATCATGTAATCCAGGCCGCCGGAGACGACTTCCCACACGTTCTTGTCGCCATCGATGCCCGCACGGCCCTGGTCGACATAGGAAACCTTCACGGTCTCGCCGAGCTTCAGGCTGCCGGAGGTGGGCTGCTCGATGCCCATGATCATCTTGAACAGGGTGGATTTACCCACGCCGTTGGGGCCGATCACGCCGACGATGCCGTTGCGCGGCAGCTCGAAGGACAGGTCATCCATGAGCACGCGGTCGCCGAACTGCTTGTGCAGATGCTCGACCTTGAGGACCTCGGCGCCCAGGCGCGGGCCGGCCGGGATCTGGATCTCGGTGAAGTCGAGCTTCTTGGACTGCGCGGCCTCGGCGGCCATCTGGTCGTAGCGCTCCAGACGGGCGCGGCTTTTCGCCTGACGCGCCTTCGGGGAACTGCGGACCCACTCGAGCTCGCTGGCCAGGCGCTTCTGCAGCTTCTCATCGCGCTGCTTCTGGCCCGCCATACGCGCGGCCTTGGTCTCCAGGTACGTGGAGTAGTTGCCCTTGTAGGGGTACAGGCTGCCGCGGTCGACCTCGCAAATCCACTCGGCCACGTTGTCCAGGAAGTAGCGATCGTGCGTGACGGCCAGCACGGCGCCGGGGTACTTGTGCAGGAACTTCTCAAGCCACAGCACGGACTCGGCGTCCAGGTGGTTGGTGGGCTCGTCGAGAAGCAGCAGGTCGGGCGCCTCGAGCAGCAGGCGGCACAGAGCCACGCGACGACGCTCGCCGCCGGAGAGCACGTTGACCGGCATGTCGGGATCGGGGCACTGCAGCGCGTCCATAGCCTGGGACAGCTGGCTGTCCAAATCCCAGCCGTTGGCCGCGTCGATGGCGTCCTGCAGCTTGCCCATCTCCTCCATGAGCGCGTCGAAGTCGGCGTCGGGCTCGCCCATGAGCGTGCCGATCTCGTTGAAGCGGGCGATGTTGGCCTTCACGTCGGCGAACGCCATCTCGATGTTCTCCAGGACGGTCTTGTCCTCGTCCAGCGGCGGCTCCTGCTGCAGGATGCCCACCGAATAGCCGGGGGTCAGGCGAGCGTCGCCGTTGCTGACCTCCTCGATGCCGGCCATGATCTTGAGCAGCGTGGACTTGCCCATGCCGTTCGGGCCCACCACGCCGATCTTCGCGCCGGGGTAGAACGACAGGGTGACATCGTCGAGGATGACCTTGTCACCGTGCGCCTTGCGCGCCTTGTACATTTGGTAGATGAACTCTGCCATGCGTGTTGCCTTTCTTGTCGAGCAGGTGGACGCTTAGCAAGTCCAACCGCTCCATGCTATGCTGCGGGCGCACATCAAGCCCGGAAGGATAACCGAGGCGGGCGTGATTGCGCTATGGATAGTTAAGCCCGGTGCCGCCGGGCTTTTTCGTTTTCGCCCATTGGCGTTCCTTCCCATTCTATCAGAGCCATCCTTCAACAACCTAACTTGCAGCGCGCCTTCCTTAAGTTGTATACTACTATGTAATACGATGTATTGCAAAAGGAGCTTGCTATGCCCATGGATGCCGTCTTGCAAGTGCGAATGGACGCAGAAACGAAGCAGCGCGCAGAGGCGCTGTTCAAATCTCGCGGATCATCTCCGGCGGAAGCCGTTAGGCGCTTTCTGGCGAAAAGCATTCAGCTTGATAGCGCCACGCTGCTTGACGAGATGACCGATCCTTCCGCTCGGCCCGCTCGCCCGAAGCCAAACGCGGCAACACTGCATGGCGCAGGGTGCCTTGCTCGATATGCCGACCCCGAAAAGCGTGCACAAGAAGCAAACGCATGGGCTGCCGCCGTTGCGGAGAAGCACCATGGCTAGCACCATCGATGCAAATGTCGCCTTGCGCTACTTGCTTTGGGACGACGAAGCGCAGGCGAAGCAAGCAAAGCAATGGATCATCGAAGGCGCTTGCATGTACATGGAAGCTATTGCCGAAGTGGTGTATGTGTTGCAAGGCGTATACAAGATCTCGCGGGCAGAAATCGATACCGCTGTTGAAAACCTGCTTGATGACGTATATGTCTACGACGAGGATATTAAGCGCGCCGCCTTACGAATGTACGCTATAAGCTCGCTCGATTTCGTGGACTGCACGCTAGTGGCGCGCAACGTCTTGCAGCAGGAACCCGTCCGCACCTTCGATAAGCAACTCGCAAAGAACCTACGCGACTGCTAGCGCCGCAGCCGCAGCGACGACGGCGCCGAAACGCTACCTTTTCGGTTTTTGCAGGGCCGCGGCCGCAGCGGCGGCCCAGGTGCGCGGAACGAAACGGCTGCCGAACACGATGAGCTTCGCCAGCACACCCGGGCAGCACAGCAGACGGTTGCAGCCCAGGGCCCGGATGGCAGCGCGGGCCACGCGCGGTGCGCTGATGGTCATGCGCGCCAGCACCGTGCCGCCGGCGTCGGCGTTGTCCCAAAACGGCGTGCGAACAGGCCCGGGGCACAACGCGGTCACGTGCACGCCGTGCGGGCGCAGCTCCATATGCAACGCGCTTGAGAACGACTGGACGAACGCCTTCGAGGCGTAGTACGTGGACATATACGGCCCGGGAACGAACCCGGCAACGCTGGCCACGTTGAGGATGCCGCCGTGCCCGCGCGCCGCCATGCCGGGCGCGAACGCGTGGCAAAGCTCCATGAGCGCCATGTCGTTGGTTTGCACGAGCGCGCGCTGACGTTCCAGGCTGCTTTCCGCGAACGGGGCGTCGTAGCCGAAGCCGGCGTTGTTCACGAGCGTCTCCACCTGCAGGTTCGCCGCCTGCACCTGCGACACCAGCGCATCGACGGCGCCCGGTTGCGCAAAGTCGGCGACGAAAACGCGCGTGTCGACGTCGAGGCGCTCGACCAGGTCCTTCGCCAGCTCCTCAAGCTTACCCCGATCGCGCCCCACCAGGGCCAACGTCCCGCATTCGCGAGCCAGCTGCGCGCACAGCTCGCGGCCGATGCCGCCCGTCGCGCCCGTGACCAGCGCGCAAAGCGCAGGGGCGTCTAGCGAGGGGGACGCGGACGGCGCATCCGCGCAACCGGCAAGCGGCCTGGTGTGCGCATGGGAGCCGCGCAGGCCAGCGGGCGAATCTGCCGACGCCGCCTTCCGAGGCATGGCGCCGCGGTCGGTTCGCGACGCGCTCGCCACCGGCGCCGCACCTCCCGCCTGGGCCGCACTGCCGGAATCCGCCCCGTTTTGGAAACCTTCTACGTTCTCGGGCAGCACCATGTTCGCCATCTCCTTCGTCTTATCCTTCGCCTCTCGACGCCTGCGGACGGGAAACCAGCCCCGAAAGGGCACCTATCCGCGACATTGCGATCAATCGACCATCGCCACGCATAGCACCACGAATAGGGCGGTTGCCACGGCAAAGCCCGCCATCACGGCCCATGCAGCCGGGCGCGCCCAATTCACCGTCCAGCCGAAACCAGAACGCTGCGGCAAAAACAGGCTGGCATCGCCAGGGTTGTAATAAAAAAGGCCCAGCTTCCAGTATGCATCATCGTCGGCCAAAAGCATGCTGGACCGCTGCATGCGAAACACCCGCGAGCCGGACTGGCCGTACACCGCATTGAGGATGACGCTACCCGCCGCTACCAACATCGCCACCACGACGATGGCGGCCACCGCTCCCGTTATCGGCAGCACGCCGATCATGGAAAGCTCGATGAGAAGCCCGCATACCGCCGTGATCGCCAGCCCGCCTACCAGCAGAAACACGGTTTGCGCATGGGCGAACATCCCGTACGCCCATGCGGAGCTCGCCGGATTGCCCGGCTCCGTTCCCTTTTTCGAGCGCAGCACCGTCCAATGGGAGAACACGAAGCAGCCGACCAAAAACAGCTCGAGCGCTATGGGAAACGCGGCAACCGCCGGGCTTTTCGCCGCGACATCGGTAACGGCACCCGAAAGGTCGACATGCATGGGAATCTGGGCGGGCATGACCGGGTAGCCGGCGACGGCAACGACGATGGTCAGCAAAATCACCGGCGCATACAGCCAATTCCACGCCAACGAGATCGCCCGCGGCGCATCCTCGGCGCCCTCCCCGATCGCCGCAACGCGCTGCTGCGTGCTAGCCTGCCAGCCGCGTTCGCGTTTAAGCGCCTGGACATGCCGGCGATAGCGCACGATAAGCCCGTAGCCCAGCGCAAGCGGGGCAAGCGAACCGACCACGACGAGCGCCATTACCGCTTTTAAGCTCCCCATCAGGCAAAAGACGATTGCCGCCAAGGTAAGGACCATCGTAAACGCCGCGATAATCGCAACGAAGCGATGCTTCAGGGAGCGAATGCTCGGATCGTCTTGCGCGACCTCGGGCACCGAAACGGAGAACGCCTGCCCGCTAGGCTGCAAAAGCGGGGTGATCGCCATCATCGCCCCAACAAGCGGGATGGTGGCGATCAACGCGAACATAACAAGCTGCATATCGGCGGATTCCATATCCTAACCCCCTATTCCTTTTCGCAGAACACTTCATTTAGCTGGCCTTTTACCTGCTGTTCGAACACTTCGCGCGTGCCCCCGGAAGCTTTGAAAGCTAGCGCGAGTTGGTGGATATCCCTAGACAACCGCTCTCGTGCCGCCGCCGTGCCCGCCGCCGCTGCCGGCTGCGCCACGAACGCGCCTTTGCGACCCTTCATCTCCACATAGCCCTCGTCGCGCAGCAACGCGTACGCCTTGTTGACGGTGTGCAGGTTGATGCCCAGATCCGACGCCAGAGCGCGCACGCTCGGCAGCGCATCGCCCGGAGCAAGCTCTTCCTGCGCTATGCCGCGAACGATCTCGTTGCGAAGCTGTTGGTACAACGGCACATCGAGCGTTTGGTCTATTCGCACGAACAAGATCCGCTCCTTTCCCTCGCTTTTGCCCTTTGACGCTGGATTCCCCCTGAAACTGCTGTTATAGCCGCATTATAACAGTTTCCCTACTCCTGTTCTATGGCAAGTAGAACAGGAGTAGGGAAACTCGTGTGATGTTGGCGCAACGGCGGATTGCGGCAACCGAACGCAACGGCACGCCGTACCATAGGGGTAACGAAAACGCCCGAACCCAGGAGCACTCATGGATTTGCAGAATATCCCCGCCATCTATCCCGAGGGCGCGGTGCCGCAACCGCAGGCCGCGCAAATGCAGCAGGCCGCCGCTGCGGCGCAGGCGGCCGCCATGGCGCAGGCCGCACAGGCGCAGCAGGCTGCCGGCATGACCCGGGCCGGCGCCGCAGCGCAGGCCGCCATGCCCGTTTCGCATCGCCCCATGCGGCAGGCGGGCCGTCAGCTTCGCAGCACCACGCAGCTGCATGCGGTAGTCGAGGCTTGCCAGACGGTGCGCATCGCATGCATGGACGAGGAAGGGCCGTTCATCGTGCCCATGAGCTTCGGCTACGACTGGGCCGACCCCGAGGAGATCGACGCCGACGCGCCGCGCCTGGCGCTGTGGGTGCACTCGGCCGGCGTTGGCCGCAAGGTGGACGCGTTCAATCGGGAACCGCGCGTGGCGATCGAGATGGACGTGCAGGAAGGCCTGATCACGGGCACGTACGCCTGCGCGTATTCGTACGCATACCGCTCCATCATGGGAACGGGCACCATCCATCGCATCCAGGGGATCGAAGCGAAGCGCTACGGCCTCACGCGCATCATGCAGCACCTGGCACCCGAAGCCTCGACCGACTTCACCGACCAGGCGCTCGCCCGCGCAAACATCTACTGCATCGACATCGACCGCTTCACCGGCAAGCAACGAGCATAAGGCAAGCAACTCGAAGCGAAAAACCCTTCCAAACCAGAGTCAATCCACTAGTTTGGAAGGGTGGGTTTGGAAGCTTTTTGGAGAATGATGTCTCGGATTGCGAGTTTTCCAAAACGGGAAGGCCTCGTTTTATCGTTAAACGAGGCGACTTCTGGCGAAATCGTAACGAACGACATGATTTCGGTTATAAACGCCTTGTTGGTAACGAAGGACTTCGGTGCGATTTCGGAAAACTCGCGTTTTGGGGCACGAAACGTCGAAAACGTTCGCGGGGCCGCTGGCATATCTGCCGGCGGCCCCGTTTAACGAGCGTATGTTATTGCGCTTGACACCAGGTCAGGAGGCCTTTGCAGCCGGCCAGCACGTCGCGATAGGTGTCGTCGAAGTTGCCGGTGAACCAGGGGTCGGCAACGTCGGCGGCGTTTGCGCCGGCCTGCGCGATCACGCGGGCGTCCTGCGCATCGGGAAGAGCCTTCCCGCCCTCGTCAACCAGCCCCGCGCCAGGAGCGAACGCGAGCAAGCGCACGCACTTCGTTTCAGGGTCGCTTCCGAAGATGCGGCTCAGATGGCGCTCGTTCTCGTCATCCATATACACGAACAGGTCCCACTCGTCGTACTCGTCGGCGCGGACCTTGCGGGCGCGATGCGGCAGCACCGGCACGCCAACCTGCTTGAGCTTGTCGACCGTGCCGTGATGCGGCGGATGCCCGATCTCGTCGTTGGTGGTGGCGGCGGAATCGATGAACAGGACGTCGGCCAGCCCTGCCTTGTTCACCAGGTCCTGCATCACGAACTGGGCCATGGTCGACCTGCAGATATTGCCGTGGCAGATGAAGAGGATGCGTGAGGTGGCTTGGCTACGAGACATGCGACTCCGATTTCGTTGTGATTAGCAGTAGCTGAATATGCTATTGCACGAATCAAGGAAGCGCAATAATGCATCCGATATTCGGCTAACTTCGCCACAGCATAGGCATCGAACGGAGAAGGCCTTTGCCCTTATCAAGGGCCAAATACTATCCAAAACAAGGCTTCGTTCGAAAGCGGGTCAACAGGCAACGCCACTAAACGAACACGAACCGATAATCACACGATCAGTCTTCGCGAATCCCAATCGGCTCGAAGTCCGAAGCCCTTCCCCGCAACA
This sequence comes from uncultured Senegalimassilia sp., assembly GCF_934630535.1. GTDB lineage: Bacteria > Actinomycetota > Coriobacteriia > Coriobacteriales > Eggerthellaceae > Senegalimassilia. The sequence goes on along the minus strand of NZ_CAKTVU010000001.1, from coordinate 67,503 downwards.
CCAATCTCAGCTTCCTTGACCTTGAATTTCGCTCGAAAATAGCTGGCGGAATGTGTAAATAATGTACAAATCGGCGATTTTCGGCTCATTTTTACACACGGTTTGACCTGGGGTTTTACGATTTCAGCACTTCATTTTTAACATCTTCAAAGCCAATATGCGTGTAAATGTTGTACGTAACGCTAATGTCCGAGTGCCCCATGAGGTACTTCAAGCGCACGGGACTCATGCCATTCCTTGCCATTTTGCTGCAATACGTATGCCGACACACATGCGGAGTTATCTTCGGAAGCGCATCTTTATAAAGGCTGTTGTACTTCTCAACAGCATATTTCAGGTAATTCTCCCAATGCAGAGCCACCCTTGGCCTTCCGTTCTTATCAAACGAAAGAAAGCCGCTCACGCCATCGACCTTAAAACTCTCGCATCCCGCCTTTCGCTTATCGAGCATCAGATGGATGCAGCTTTCAACCCGTTTGTTCATAGGGAGGAAGCGCGTGCCGCATTCAGTTTTCGGCGGTTCTAGGTAATACTGCATCTTCGAGGATCGCATCAGCTGCCGATCGATACGGATGCTCTTTTCTTTGAAATCAAAGTCCGCATCAGTCAAACCGCAGAACTCCGAAATGCGCAATCCGGTGTTGAACAGAATATAGAACTCCTCGAAATACCGAGAGTAGTGCTTGTCCGACTCAACAAACTCAAGAAACCTTCGCTCCTGGTTCTTTGTCAGAGCAATTCTTGGAACCGAGTCATTGATCACAATAGTTGCCAGCTCAAATGAGAACGGATTTCTCCTAATCAGGTCATCGTCCTCAGCAAGCTGAAATGCCGGGCGCAGAACACCTCGGAAACTGTGAATGGTGCTGTAGCCTTTGCCGCAATCCCTTTGCAAATGAATAATCCAATGCTTCGCCTCCAAGGTTGTCACGTCCGTAATTCGCCTTGCACCGAAATCGTCTTGCGAAAGAAAATTCAACAGCGTTTTATATCCGGCTAGCGTTGTCATCCGTACCGCTGTTTTCGTCTCAATGTATTTCTCGGCAAGCTCAAGAACGGTCATGTTCGTTTCCGTAACGCGATCGAATAAGTCCTTTTGAATCTGCTTCTCCATCTGACGCAAGCACATTCCTGGGCGTTTCCCCTCTGGCGTTTGGTCATGAATTGTCAATGTCCAAGAGTAGACAGTGCGATTCTTCCCCTTTGCATCTTTGTAGCGAAAGGAGTAGCGGCCATCAGAGCGTTGTCCTTCACCATAGTGAAGATTGCGACCTTTGGAATCTTTCCTACTCATGTGTTTGCCTCCTTCTTAATGGAGTCCAAACACGACAAGGCCTATTGTAGTAAGACTCGTGGCATATGAACAAAACGCGGTAATTAATTCGCGCGGCAAAACCAAATGGCCTTTGAAGAAATCAGAGATGCCAATTACCGCAAAATCCACCTGTTTTCACAGGCTGCAGCATTGCCATACCGTCCGTCATAAGCGCTCCGTTGCCACTTCAAATGTCGGGATATAAGGCTTAAATCGCACGTTTTGGGGGCTAGAAAGCGCGTTTTGCTTCAGGACGAGTATTTACCCATCCGCAATCTTATCGAGGCTTATAGCTTCATATGGTGCGTTATTTGATAAGCATATAGACGAAAGTCTTCTGCCAAGGAGGCAACTAATCCCTAGTCGCTCCCTCTCGCTTAATTGCGTTGTACAGGGTTTGTTTCGTGCAGCCAACGGCAGAGCATATCTCGTTGATCGAGTAGTCCTTCGATTGCCACATCTTTATTGCCGTATCCATATCCTTGCGCGGCCTGCCGAGCTTCTTTCCCCTTCTCCTAGCTGCTTCAAGCCCGTCCTTCACACGACTGCGGCACATCTCAACCTCAAGCTCAGAGAAAGCAGCAACAATAGTAAGAAAGAATTTCCCCTGCGGAGTATTGGCTTGAAACCCTTCTTTCAAACTCGTCAGCCCAACGCCCATCTCGTCAAGCGTGTTCACAAGGGAGAGAACTTGCTGAGTCGAGCGACCCAACCGGTCAATTGAGACGCAAACAAGTTCGTCACCGCTTTTAAGCTCTTTTATCAACTTCTCCAATTCAGGCTTGCTTTTCGATGTGCCGCTCACGCGCTCAAGGTAGATGCGCTCGCATCCAGCATCCTTCAGCTGGTCTTCCTGGCGATCAAACTTCTGAGCTTCCTTATCGGTACTGATTCTCCCATATCCGATCTTCACTATCTCCCCTTTCTTTTTAGACTATTTTATTAGACTTCGTCACCAGGGGAAATACCGAAGATAAAGAAAGTCAAAGAAACATTTGTTTTTTAGACTTCATATAGCACTATCGTCTCATTGGACGTTTTTCTCCAGGATGCCGATGCGCCCATTTCTTACACGCCTCTGAACAGTATTTCCGCTTCATCCCCCTCTCGTCAAAAGCTATCAACGGCTTCCCGCATGCCTCGCATTTCATCGCTCTTCCTCCTTCAATCCCTCTTGCGAGCTGATACCAGAACGCCGAATAAACGGAGCGCGGGGCCAGCGTAAGGCAACCATCCTTCATCGTTAGAACCATATCCCACAGATTGATTCTGAACAGCGTCTCAAACGCCTTAGAAACCGCCTCCCTATATCCGGAAGGCGAATCCGAAAAATGGTCGTTAACTATATCGAACATGAATCCCTCCCCAACTTCAACAAGACCGAAAGCTAAGCCGTCCTGTTTTGACGCATGAAGCATCCCCTGTTTAAGATGCTCGGCATATGGACTGCCCGCGTAACACGAGCCGAGGATGCATCTATAGCGCGTCTTGGTGAATGCAGTACGATTCTTCTCGCAATCTACCGCCAGAGGGTCAGCCATCCCTGCAACGCTTCGCGCCACATTGGTCAACCTCCCCATCTCTTTCAGCATTTCCTTATGGCCTTTCGCAGGCTCGGCAGCAAATATCTCCACCTCGCGCAAATCATCAACGTCAATGACCTCCTTTTTAAGAAGCTCGTTTAGCGCAATAGCGAATTGCATATGCGTTCTCAAATCTATATAACCAAGCGAGTTATAAAACCTCCTTTTATAACGCTCTGTCGCTTCTTGCTCTGCATCCGCCTCAATGTCGCACTCAAGCTCCGGAGCCTCTAACCCGACAAAGAAGGCATATTGCTCAGCGATCTCAAGGAATTCCTGATTCGTAGCGGCATTAATCAATCGCTCGACATCGGAATATCCCATCTGACGAATAACTTCTTCTAAGGAATAACCCTTCGGCGCGTTTCTTATTGCGTCCAAGTCATAACGCTCCCCTGGCTCAGCTGCGAAAAATCTAATCGACAATGCCTCTCCTCTCAAATTAATAATTTGTCCCGATAATGTACCCGATTATCGTTAATTGCAGCATATAGCATGTAACCACGATGATTAACGAGCAAGGAGGTGGACAACGATTTCATCGAGCTAATCGCTATTCAACACCTGAGAAGGATCCAACGAAACGGAATCTACCTCTCAAAAAGACAACCAACAGGATGGGATCAGATGATTTCTCGAATAGCAAATATGGCAGAAACGCTGCTACGAATCGCTAGAACAGTAAACATGTACGAAAGGAATGACAAGCATGGCTAATAATCAAAGCGCCCAGTTTGAGCTACCCGAAATTATCATGGAAGGTGAGCGCAACACCACTATCTTCAAATATGGAGTAACACTTAAACGAGACCGCAAAAACAAGGAGGACATCGCTGCGCTTCTCAAGAAGGCGAACGCAGAACGCTGTATGCCGCCCATGAGCGACAACGAGGTTTCCCAAATCACCCGAAGCGTCCTTAGCATGAGGTCAGGTAAGCCCATGGGAACCGGTCGCAAGCAAAAGGAAAAGCCAGTGAAAGTGGAGGAAAATCTACCCGCGCCCGAGCAAGCTGCGCAACAACTTGAATCACTGTTTGCGTCTGACGACTTCATTGTATTCGTCACGAAGTTCAGCAAAACAGATGATGGCAAATGGGCGCCAACGGGAAAGCCCGAGACAAAACCCGCGTGCTCCGTCATCCGCGACCTTCATAAAGCCTCATCACTGGACGATGTATTTCCAGACTACAACAAGGAAGCAGGCATCTTATTTCACGTTAACCCGATGAGTTTTGATGGGCGTAAGAACAAGGACGTGAAAGCGTTCCGTAACGCTCTTGTCGAATACGATGACATTCCAAAGGATGAGCAGATTAACCGCATGCTCGACTCGGGGCTGCCTATCCAGACGATGGCCGACTCAGGAAATAAATCGATTCACACAATCGTTAAGATCGATGCAAAAAACGCCACAGAATACAAAAAACGCGTGTCCATGCTGTACAGCTGCCTAGAGCAGAAGTACGGCAGCGCCTGCGACCAGGCAAACAAAAACCCATCCCGCTTAACCCGACTGGCTGGAGCTGAACGAAAAGGAAACACCCAATCGCTTCTATATACCGAAGTAAACGCTAACGCGAGCATCGACAGCTTCCTTGATAGCGTAAAGGTAGCCGACCAAAGAAAGCAGATCAAACTTCGTCATGACGAAATAGCTGACATCCTCATTAACGACTATGACGTTTGCTTCGTTGAGGGCATTCCAGCAATCAAGATTGATGGAAGATACGCACTAGGGCAGGACAACATTTACAGAACGATAATCGGGATTCAAAAAGATGCCAGCACCTACACGAGAAACGAGGTGATGAGGTATCTATCCTTGATGGCCCCGCGCAAGAAGCAAGCCGATGAGAAATACATCCGCTTCAAAAACGGCATTCTCAACATCGATACGCTTGAGCTAGTTGCGAACAGCGGAGAGCTGATGCTCCTGAACGAGATTCCGCACAATTGGAATCCAGGCGCTCATTCACAGCTAGTAGATGAGGCATTCGCCAGAATCGCCCAAAACGATGAGGCCGTTCTCGCTAACCTTTGGGAGATGTTCGGATTGGCTATGTATAGAGGCCACGAGGTTTCCCGAATGATTCTTCTTCAAGGCTCGGGAGCAAATGGGAAAAGCACCATTCTCGAGACGCTGAAGTGTCTACTTGGTAACGAAAATTATTTCTCTTTGCCAATCCATGCACTAGGCGAGAAGTTTCAGCTTGTGCCAGCCATCGGAAAGCTCGCTCTCATCGGGGACGATATTTCGAATGATCACGTTGGTAACCAAGCATGCTCAGTGCTGAAGAAGTTCGTTACAGGCGAAGCCGTAAGCGATCAATACAAGGGCAGCGCGACTTTTGAGTTCACTCCGTGCGCTACGCTCATATACTCCTGCAACGAGCTGCCACGCTTCGCAGACGGGTCATATGGCTTCGAGAGACGCACGCATCCGATTCCGCTTTCCGCGAGATTTACGCCGAACGACAAAGAGTACGATCCGCACCTCAAGCAGAAGCTTTGCGAAGAGGAATGTATCGAATACGCTATCGTGCAAGGCATAAACGCCCTGCGCAGATGCCGTAAAAACCTTGGCTTGACCCCTAACAAGCAGTCAGACACCATGAGATTCAATATCGTTAGGGACAATGACCCCGTTCGAGCCTTCATCTCGGATGTAAAGCCATCTTTTGGCAAATTTGAAGGTAAAACAAACAAGGGCGTATACGAGTCGTACGTAAGCTGGTGTGCTAAGAACTGCTGCGATTCGATGCCGATAAGCAGCTTCTCAAGAAAGCTATGCGCACATGAAGAGCTGCAAACTATCAGCTCGAATGGTTCGCGCATGTACGTGCGCAGAACGCAATAGCATGGCGAAAACGCCTACATAATGCATCTGTTCTGCAGTTTTCCCAGGTAAGGTGGCTTTAGAACGTTTAGACCGCTTATATATTTAAACAAGAATAATAAGAGGTATATATAAAAGCATCTCAGGGAGGTTTAAAGCTGCGGATACACAAGACGCATCTATGCGTGCTAAACGGTCTGAACGCAATTATTCCTCGATGAACTGGGCAAACAGCAGAACATCTTGATAGCACGCTAAGCCCATAGAGGCATCCTTAGCAGAATGACGGTCGAACCCCACATGAGATACCAGCAGAAGACCCCCGAATCGATAAACATTGTGCAATTCGGGGGTCATTTAAACTCTGAAGCAGGTTCGATATCTCCAACACGGCAAGATGCGGTTTAGCTCAGCACAGCAAACTACTGCTTTTCAACCGTCACCTCATGAGCATGGTTTGATAGCCCTTATAGCTTGCAAACAAACGGTAGCCGCTTAGAGTTGAACTCGCTTCTGTTTGCCAGAAATTTAACATCAGCAAAAACATCGTTTTCAGTCGAAGAGAAACAACAACTTGAACCAACGGGAAGCATGTTAAGCAATCCACCTCGCGGCCAAGCTACCCCTCCTTGCGAAAATGGAGCGTCACTCGAATCATTTGAACTGCAAGCGCACAGGCAGCACCAGCAATAACAGCGCCGCTGCAAGCGAAAGGTCAATTGCCGATATGCGCCCTGCTCTTTTCTCCACTTCAAACAACTTCCCTTTTATTGGGTTTCCAGTCGAGGCGTCTTCGCTCAAACAAGATCAGAAGCCGTTGCAAGTTGCGTTTCCATAATCGTCCACATAAACGGTGAACGACATCGAATAGCCACCGGTGCACTTCATCGAGCTGCCGAATTTATCGACGTAGTACACAGTGCCGTTAACCTCCCATTCGTTCAGAATCGAGCTGCGCTCTATGCTACCGATTTTGTATTTGCAAGGCCCAGGTTCTAGATTCGTATAGATTTCGGCCAATTCTTGCAATCTCGCGTAGAGCTCCGTAACTGCAACCTTCTCGATATCGTCCTTGTTCAACTTTGAACCCGAATCTGATTTGCTAGTTTTCTCATCTTTCCGTGAAGGAAAGTCCGAGGAGACGTTCTCTTTTTGGCTCGCAGATTCCTCTTTCTTCAAAGCAGATACATCGCCTGAAGCTGCGCCTGATGTCCCAGAAGCTACGCTCAGGTCAACATACATTGTTTGAAAGCCCTCATACCATAGAGCTAGTTCATTTCCCTTAGAATCCTTCGCGCTGAAGCTCTCCCCTTTGGAGTAGTCAACATTGAATCCTTTTTTCATGCAATCCTCGACATAGGCGTCATACTCTTCGCGGCTCATTTCACCAACATAAGCCCTAAAGTGCTCGCTATCGTCAATCGAAATACTGCCTTTTGTTTTGTTTGGGCTGGGTAGCAAAGCGGCGGAACCTTGTGTCGGCCAATTCAAGGCTCCGCTCGCTTTCGGCCTGTATAAATGAACGGAGACGAAAGGCGCATCTTTGCCGCTATCGAAATAGACAATCCGCACGCTATATCCCTCAGAATCGTATGCATCGTAATTATGCCCGTTCAATTTGGTATCGACGGTAAAACCCATCTGAGAGCATTCGTCTAGATAGCTTTTAAACCTCTCTTCGTCCCCCTTGAATGACACATAGGCGTCATCGGCGTTCTCGAAGGTATCGAGGCATGTCCCAGCTCCGACGGGAACCATATCAAGCAATCCGCCTTGTGGCCAAGCCTCCCCATCAGCTGATTCGCTATGGTTACAAGCAGATAAACAAAGCACTGACATTAACAGCAGTACCGCGCCCACGGATGTGACAATAATTCTGACGCGTCCCTTACTCCGAGTTTCCCTATTCACGTTCATTTAGCAGCCCCCTACCGAACAATCGGGACAATTAAAAACTCGCCCGATTTCAAACTGACAAGAACCTCCTTAGCGCCAGAATCAACAACGTAGGGGATTGAGATTCGTTTTGTTTCGCCAACTTTAACTTCAGATCCGTTATAGATGCCCAAAACGCCTGCACCGCCACATTCGTAGCCGGGATATCGAAGTGAGCCGTCAACCGTTGCCAATTGAACTCCGTCTAAAGAGGCAACAATACCAAGCTCGTCAAATCGGAGACGGCCCGAATACTCATCCGAGACAGGATGCGAAGCGTTGTTGATGACGCAAAGAAGGAAACCACATTCTTGGGAATCATTTGCCATTCCAACTTGGCGAACCGTCTCGGTATCTTTGCTAGTAACAGAAAACCCTTCAACGGTCATTACAACTTTTCCCTTTTCGGTATCGATGGAATACGGCGTACCGATAACGCCCATCTTGTTAAGCTTGCTCGACCCGTAATCAGCGCTCAGAGCTAAACCATAACTGGATTCGAACGTTGCCAGGCAATCGTTTTGAACAACCTTTCCCTGGTCAAGATATGCTTCATTGTAAGCAGAAGGGTTATTTGGAAAATCGGAAAGACCGTCTATCTGAGATTGCAGTGATTGCTTATATCTGCCGAATAGTTCCCTGAAGTCCTTGTTTGCAATAGCCGAATCGTCAAACGAAGCGAGTTTCGACAATTCGTCTGATACCCCTTCTGATATGCTAATCCCCATCTCAGAAGCTGACGAACGATCCGGTTCGACCTTCTGCGCCTCCAGGTAGCTCGACTCAATTAGGTTAAAGCAATCTTTCTCAATAAGAAGCTCTTGATATTCCGAGGTCGCATTCTGCAGCTTGCTGTAATTCTCTACCTTACCCTTCTCTTCATCGCTTAAAGCATCATACTTAGCCTGAGCGGCTTCAATAGCTTCCCCCGATTGAAGAGAGACTTTCCCGATAGCATTGATCGCATCGCTTGCCTCATTGACCGGACTACCAGCACAGCCGGTAAGAGGGGCAATTAGCACCGTACATATGATTGCTAACGCAAGTATCTTCCTCACTGCTGTCCCTTTCTTCCCTTAGAACAGTCCTATACAGAACCGATGCTCAGCAACACTGATTGCTTCCCCGCGAAAAACGCTCGTGCCAAGATGACTAGCGATAACTCCAAGCGGGGCCAACCCTGCCAATTCAACGCTGCTGTTGCAAAACGATATGTTGAGTTTTGACTCAAAATGCGTAAATCAGTAGTAAATAGCTTCTCTATCAGCTTTCTTTTAGCTTATGACCTGGTATTTTACTATTCACCTGCAGATGCCGCATCGCCACACCTGCAGCGTTTTACTTCGCGGCCAAGTCACAGTCATTTAACCGCGAGACGTATACAAGACATAGTGGTCTTCACCGTCGTAATTCGGCAAGGCCAAAACGATATAGCCGTTCTTGTCAACAAAGAAATAGCCCGGCCTCTCATTGAGTTCCTTGCTGGGATCGCGATTAACAGCCTGGTCGAAAGCCGCCGCGAAGCTAACCTCAGTGTTCACAAGCGCAGTCTTGATCTCGCCATTTTTGTCTTGCACGTTAATCTCTTTAGTCGGAACCTGGCTTAACGCATAGGTATAGTCTCGAGAAGAGCCATTGATATACAAATAGATATATGTCGGCAAGTCAGTCGCTTTCTTCATGCTGACAACGTTTGTGGGGTGGGACGATGTCTGCATGACAATAGGCGAGAAAAGCCATTGGGACGGGAGATGCTCCTCATCAATCATAAAGGGGCATTCATCGTCCAAATCGGTCGTTATGCTATAGGATTTTGCTGTTTCCCCGTCGATATACGACTGAAGGCTTTCATTCTCTGCCTTTAATTCCGAATAAGCCTCGGAATATCGTTCCTCATCCGAAGAGTTCAGCACAGCCTCAGCGTCATCTCTAGCAGCATCAAAGCTCTTCGCATCGTAGTACTGAGTGAAATAATTGCCCGCTAATTTGTCAGCAGTCTCAATTTCTTTCTTTGTTGCAGAGTAAAGTTGCTGCGTAAATTCCTTTTCCGCACTTTGCAGCTTGTCGTAATTCTCCACCTTCGTTTTCTCCTCATCAGTCAAGGCATCGTATTTCGCCTGAGCAGACTCAATCGCCTCTCCTGACTGAAGAGAAACTTCCCCGATGGCATTAATTGCTCTACTTGCCTCATTGATCGCACCACCAGCACAGCCAACGAGGGAGACAGCAAGCATCACACACGCAGTTACCAACACAATTGATTTCTTCATTGATTATCCTCGCCTTTCCCCGAAACAGATACGCGCAGCACCAAGCAACTTCCAACTGATGCGCCCCATTGCTTACTGACGCTATCATTGGTTTTTGCCATTTTGTTGTGCAACAAAACCAAACAGACGCAATGAGCCGCTCAAGCGCCAGGACACCTCTTGAAGCACGCATGCATGATGCTCGATATCGTTCAGCCGTTAAGCAACTGGCTAAAGCATGCGTCAAACAAGCAGTTCTACAACGGCTCGTCCCTTATTATTTGCGGTCATCGTATATGTGACCAGACTTGTCGTAGTGATAGTGGCTGGCCTCGTTCTCTGCGGCTCTTCTGCCTTGTTCGTCCTTGCTCAACGAAGAACTGCTGGAATCACTTGAACTTGAACTTGAACTTGAACTACTTGAGTTGCTGCTACCGCCTGAACAAGCGCTAATGCAGCCACCCAGGCCAAGGAGGATCACCAACGTAAAAGCAATCGCAATCACTTTTTCTTTCATCGTGACCCCTTAGTTCGGTTTGTAGTCATTGCGAAAACCGCATTTTTGGCAATAATACGTGGCGGTTCTCTTGCCTAAAGCGCCACCGACTAGCCCAACCGGGCCGAGAAGAACAGCACCAGCCGCAGCCTTCCCAACCGAAAACCCTTTATTTGATTGATCTACGGCTTTCCAACCTTGCGTTTCCCCGCATGAAGGACAACATTTTGGTGCTTTACTTGCCATGATGACACCTCCGCGCTCAATGAGCCGACACTATACTGCGGGGAGGTCTTCGTGAAGTGTCGTGATGAGGAAGGCATCCGCCACAGTCACCACAACTGCAAAGGCGCGCATAAGCGAATCACCCAAGAACAGGCAGATGCCTTCCTGGTCAGTGATTACGCTTATGCGGTTGTGCGCCCCTCACAAAGTAAGGTGCAGTTGTGGTGATGCCACTATAGCATGGGGTTTCTTTTCGATTGGGTTCAAATCGAATAATTGGAGTTCGGATGTATCGAACGCATCTTGTCGCGTAGTAAACGCGGTATCAAAATCAAAGTCCTTGTCTCAAACGGTGGCAGCTCGAATGGGAAAAGCAAGACTGCCACCGTGAACAGCTATATTGTCGTGTTTGGACTCCGAAAAAATGTAAATCAGTAGTAAATTGATAATCTAGTAGCTTGTTTTTCGCCTTCTGACCTGGCGCTTCTCCCTTTACCTGCAGATGTTGCCGTGGCAGATGAAGAGGATGCGTGAGATGGCTTGGCTACGAGACATGCGACTCCGATTTCGTTGTGATTAGCAGTAACTGAATATGCTATTGCACGAATCAAAGAAGCGCAACTATGCATCCGATATTCGACCAACTTCGCCATGGCATAGGCACCAAATGGGGAAGCCGGCGGCAAACCGCCCGCTTCCCCGAAGCCTGCTCCCTAGCACTAGACTCGCTACCGTCAGCTCCCTACAATCCCAGGTCGCCAGCTACCTCGGCTGCGCATTTGAGGGCGTCGGCCATGGCGTTGACCACCAGGCTGCTGCCCGTACGGGCATCGCCGGCAACGTACACGGCGGCATCATCCTTGCCCGCGGCGGCGCGCAGGGCGCGATGCGAATCGCCGGCCGCCATCACCGGAAGCGGGCGGCCCTGCGTTGCCAGCGGCACGCCGAACGCGTCGAACACGCCGCCCTCCGGGCCCGCGAAGCCGCAGGCCACCAGCACCAGTTGCGCATCGACCTCACGCTCGGAGCCTTCCACGGGCTCGGGCTTGCCGGCCGACCAATCGAACGAGCGCACCTGCAGACCGCGCACATGCCCGGCGTCATCCAGCAGCACTTTCTGCGTGTCGGCGCACCATTCGCGCAGGTCATCGCCCTGCAGCGCGATAGCTTCCTCCTGACCGTAGTCGGTCTTGGCGACGTTGGGCCATTCGGGCCACAGGTTCGACGCCGCGCGCTCCTTCGGCGCACGCGGACCATATTCCAGCTGGCGAACCGTGCGCGCGCCCTGGCGCACCGCGGTGCCCATGCAGTCGTTGCCCGTGTCGCCGCCGCCGATGACCACCACGTCCTTGCCTTCGGCGCTGATGGCGGGCTTGCGATCCTCGAGCAACGAGCGCGTCTGCTCGGTCAGGTAATCCACCGCGTACACCACGTCCCCCGCGGCGATGCCGGCGTCGAAGCCTTCGGCGTTCACGCCGCGCGCCTTGCAGGCGCCCGCGGCAACCACCACGGCGTCGAACTCCGCAGCCAGACCCGCGGCCACGTCGGCATCGGCCGCGTCGACGCCCAGACGGAACTCGATGCCCAGCTCGGCCATCAGGTCCACACGGCGCTTGACCACCGACTTATCCAGCTTCATGTTCGGGATGCCGTACATGAGCAGGCCGCCAGCGCGGTCGTGGCGCTCGACCACGCACACGCGCGCCCCGCGGCGCGCCAGGTCCCAAGCGGCCACCAGGCCCGCCGGGCCCGAGCCCACCACGGCGACGCTCGGCGCATCCGGGCTCGCCGGCTCGAAGCGGCGCGGCCCGCCATGGGCCCACTGCCAATCGGAGATGGCGCGCTCGTTGTCGTGGATGGTCTCCGCCTCGTCGTTGCGGGCAAGGTTGCACGCCGCCTCGCACAAGGCCGGGCACACGCGGCTGGTGAACTCGGGCATGGGGCTGGTCAGCGCCAAGCGCTCGGCCGCCTGTTCCCACTGGCCGCGCCACACCAGGTCGTTCCACTCGGGAATCAGGTTGTGCAGCGGGCAACCGGAAGGCCTTGCCTTCCCGAACGGCGCTCCCACCTGGCAAAACGCCACGCCGCATGCCATGCAGCGGCTTGCCTGCTCACGCGTCCGCTCCTCCGGCACCGGCTCGTACAGCTCATCGAAATCGCGGGTTCGCTCTTGCACGGGACGCAGGCTATGGGCGCAGCGGCCGTGTTCCAAAAATGCTCCGGGCTTTCCCATCTCCTACTTCCCTTCCGTCATGGCATCGAATGCGATCTGCAGCGCATCGGTGCGCGATTTGCCTGCCGCCTCGGCCTCGGCCACCACGTTCATCACGCGCTCGTAATCGCGCGGGATGACCTTCACGAAGTGGCGCTTCAGCGTGTTGAACTGGTACAGCAGCTTGATGCCGCGCGGGCTTTGCGTGCGCTCGGCGTGCTCCTCGATCAGGCTGCGGATCAGCTCGATCTCGTCGGCGAAGGGCTCGCACAGGCGCACCATGTCCTGGTTGCAGTTGGCGGCAAGCGTGCCGAACTTGTCGTACACATAGGCCACGCCGCCGGACATGCCGGCCGCGAAGTTCGGCCCGACCTCTCCCAAGATCAGCGCCACGCCGCCGGTCATGTACTCGCAGCCGTGGTTGCCCACGCCCTCCACCACCACGGTAGCGCCGGAGTTGCGCACGGCGAAACGCTGGCCGGACAGACCGTTGACGAAGCCCTTTCCGCTGGTGGCACCGTAGAAGGCCACGTTGCCGATGACCACGTTCTCGTCGAACTTGTACGTTGCCGTCTCCGGCGGGCGCACCGTCAGGATGCCGCCGGACAGGCCCTTGCCGAAGTAGTCGTTGGCGTCGCCGGTGATGTTGAGCGTCACGCCGCAGGGCAGAAACGCGCCGAAGCTTTGACCGCCGGAACCGTCGCAGTCCACGGTGATGGACCCTTCGGGCAGGCCCTCGGGATGCTGGCGCGTCACCTGGCTGCCCAGCATGGTGCCCACGCAACGGTTCACGTTGTCGATGTCGGCGCGGAAGCGAATGGGCTCCAGATGCTCGCGCGCGTTGGCCGTGTACGGGATGAACAGCGTGGCGTCAAGCGACTTGTCAAGCTGGCAATCCGCCGCCATCGACGGCAGGAAGTGACGCACGTCGGCGCCGGGGATGGCGCGGCCGAACTCGCAGGTCGCGGGCGCCAGCATGTCGGACAGGTCCATCTCGTTGGCCTTCCAGTTGCCGGGCACCTCCACCTGACGCAGACACTCGGGATGGCCGACCATCTCGTCGACGGTGCGGAAGCCCAGCTCAGCCATGATCTCGCGCAGCTCCTCGGCCACGAACATCATGAAGTTCACCACGTACTCGGGCTTGCCGGCGAAGCAGCCGCGCAGCTTGCAGTTCTGCGTGGCGATGCCCACCGGGCAGGAGTCCTGCTGGCAATCGCGCTGCATCATGCAGCCCATGGTAACCAGCGGCATGGTGGCGAAGCCGAACTCCTCGGCGCCGAGCAGGGCCGCCATGGCCACGTCGCGGCCGCACATGAGCTTGCCGTCGGTCTCCACGACCACACGGCTGCGCAGGCCGTTGCGCAGAAGCGTCTGCTGGGTTTCGGCCAGGCCGATCTCGAACGGGATGCCCGCATGGTAGATGGAATCGCGCGGGGCCGCGCCCGTGCCGCCGTTGTGACCGGCGATGGTGATCTTGTCGGCGCCGCCCTTCGCCACACCCGTGGCGATGGTGCCCACGCCCGCCAGCGCGCACAGCTTCACGGACACGCGCGCATCGGGGTTGGCGTTCTTCAGGTCGAAGATGAGCTCCGCCAGGTCCTCGATGGAGTAGATATCGTGATGCGGCGGCGGGGAGATCAGGCCCACGCCCGGCGTGGAGCGACGCACCTCGGCGATCCACGGGTACACCTTCTTGCCGGGCAGGTGGCCGCCTTCGCCAGGTTTCGCGCCCTGGGCCATCTTGATCTGGATCTCGATGGCGCTCGACAGGTAACGGCTGGTCACGCCGAAGCGGCCCGATGCCACCTGCTTGATGGCGCTGCACTTGCTGTCGCCGTTTGCCAGCGGCGTCTCGCGCGCCGGGTCCTCGCCACCCTCGCCGGTGTTGCTGCGCCCGCCCAAGCGGTTCATGGCGATGGCCAGGCACTCGTGCGCCTCCTTGGAGATGGAGCCGTAGCTCATGGCGCCGGTGTTGAAGCGCTTGACGATCTCGCTTGCGGGCTCGACCTCATCAAGCGGCACCGGCTGGCGCGTGGGGACGAAGTCCATGAGGTCGCGCAGCGTGACCGCGCGGCCGGGCACGTGGCATGCGGCGCTGTACTCGCGGAACATGCCGTAGTCGCCCTCGCGGCAAGCACGTTGCAGCAGGTAGATGGTCTGCGGGTTGATCAGGTGCTCTTCGCCGCCAAGCGGGCGCCATGCGGTGACGCCGAGCGTGGGCAGCTGCTCGGGCGAGGGACTCTTCTCCAGGGCCAGGGCGCTGTCATAGCGCTCGTTGAGCTCGCGCTGCACGCCGGCGGCGTTCAGGCCGCCGATGCGCGTGGAGGTGTGCGTGAAGTACTTCTCCACCAGGGAGTCGTCCAGGCCCAAGATCTCGAAGATCTGCGCGCTATGGTAACCCTGCATCGTGGAGATGCCCATCTTCGACATGATCGAGGTGATGCCGGCCACAACGGCGCGGTCGTAGTTGGCCACAGCCTGGTCGCCGGGGATGGAGATCTCGCCGCGCTCGCACAGGTCGCGGATGCACTCGTGGGCCGCATACGGGTAGATGCCCGACGCGGAATAGCCCACCAAGCAGGCGAAATCATGCGCGCGCATCGCGTCGCCGGTCTCGACGATCAGATCGGCGTCGGTGCGCAGTCCCACGGCGATCAGGTGGTTGTGCACAGCCGCCAGCGACAGCAGGCTGGGGATGGGCACTTCGCCTTCCGCGGTGCGGTCGGTCAGCACGACCAGGTTCACGCCATCGCGCACCGCCTGCTCGACGTCGACGCACAGCTCGTCGAGCGCCGCCTCGAGCGCGCCCTCGGCGGCATCGCGGTCGTAGGCGCACACGAAGCGCTGCGTCTTGAAGCCGACGCGGTCGATGGCGCACAGGCGGTCGAACTCGTCATGCGTGAGCATGGGGCTTTCCAGGCGCACCAGGCGGCACGTGTCGCGGCAGTCCTCGAGCATGTTGCCGTGGTTGCCGACGTAAAGCACGCTGCTGGTAACGAAGCTTTCACGCAATGCATCGATCGGCGGGTTCGTGACCTGGGCGAACAGCTGGTTGAAGTAATCGAAGAAGCTGCGCTGGCGCTTCGACAGACACGCCAGCGGAGCGTCGGTTCCCATGGACGCCAGCGGCACCTTGCCCTGCTCGGCCATGGGGCGCACCAGCTCCTGCACGTCGTCGTAATGGTAGCCCAGCTTCGCCAAACGGCGCGCGAAGCCCACGTTCGCGTCGCGCTCGGCGGGCAGCTTGCCGGGCGCCGGGGCCTCCAGGTCGTCGACGGCCAGCGTCTCCTCGTCCAGCCAATCGCGGTACGGCTTCTCGTTGGCGTAGCGGTTGCGGATCTCGTCGTTCCAGATGACGCGGCCTTGGCCCGGGTCCACCTCCAGCATCTCGCCGGGGCCCAGGCAGCCAGCCTGCAGCACGTTGGCCGGGTCGACGTCGATGGTGCCCACCTCCGACGACAGGATCAGCCAGTCGTCGCGCGTGACGTAGTAGCGCGCCGGGCGCAGGCCGTTGCGGTCGAGCGCGGCGCCGAGCATGCGGCCGTCGGTGAACGCGATGGCCGCCGGGCCGTCCCACGGCTCCATGAGCATGGACTGGTACGCGTCGTAGGCGCGGCGCTTGTCGGAGATGCGGTCGTTGTGGTCCCACGGCTCGGGGATCATCATGGTGACCGCGCGGTCGAGCGGGCGGCCGTTCATGGTCAGGAACTCCAGCACGTTGTCCAAAATGGCCGAGTCCGAGCCCTCGCGGTTGATGATCGGCAGCACTTGCCGCAGGTCATCGCCCAGCGCCGGGCTGTATAGCTTCGGCTCGCGGGCGCGCGTCCAGCTGATGTTACCGCGCAGCGTGTTGATCTCGCCGTTGTGGATGATGTAGCGGTTCGGATGCGCGCGCTCCCAGCTGGGCGTGGTGTTCGTGGAATAGCGCGAATGCACGAGCGCCAGGCTGGTCTCCACCGCCGCGTCGTTGAGGTCGATGAAGAATCGGCGCATCTGCGTGGCCACCAACATGCCCTTGTACACGATGGTGCGGGAGGACATGGAGCACACGTAGAAGATCTTGCCCGCAAGCGCCGGGTTGGCGTCGGCGGCTCGCTCGATGGTGCGGCGGCACACGTACAGCTTGCGCTCGAACGCCTGACCTGCGTCAACGTCGGCGGGACGGCGCAGGAACGCCTGCAGGATGGTGGGCATGCACGCCTGCGCGGTGGAACCGAGGTCGTGCGGGTCGACCGGCACCTCGCGCCAGAACATCAGCGGGATGCCGCACTTCGCGCACCCCTCCTCGAACGTGCGCTTCGCGTCGCGAACGCCCGTGGGGTCGTCGTGCGGGAAGAAGAGCATGGCCACGCCGTAATCGCCCTCGTCGGGCAGCAGCTGGCCTTCCTTCTGGGCCTCCTTGCGGAAGAAGCGGTGCGGAATCTGGAACAGCACGCCGGCGCCGTCGCCGGTGTTGCGCTCTAAGCCGGTGCCGCCGCGATGTTCGAGGTTCACGAGCACGGAAAGCGCGTCGTCGAGCATGGCATGGCTGCGCTGCCCCTTCAGATGGGCCAGGGCGCCGATGCCGCACGCGTCGTGCTCGTAGCTGGATCGGTACAGGCCGGGCGTGCGCGCCGCGGTTGCCGCCGGAGCGGCATGCGTGCAACCGGCCGTTTCGTTCGCGCATTGCGCGCCGGTGAAGCCAGCGGCCGCCCCGGTTTCGCGGGCTGCCTCGGCTTGTTCGGTAAGTTCAGCGTTCATATGCGGTCCTTCGTCTGGATGATAAGGCCGCCGGAGAACAGAAGCGGCCCGCATTCAGTGTGCAGGCCGCGTGTTACGCGAGCGTTTCCGCAGCTACGGTTAACCAGCTGGAAACAACATCGTTCAAAACCCGAAACATGAGGGCGCTGCTCGTCACGGCTCGCCACCGGAGAACGCGAGCGAACGGGCGAAAGCAACGCCGCTGATTCGCGCACCCGCCCAGCCGCCGCCCGCCGCCGAAAAAGGCGGGCATCCCCCTTTCGGAAGCGAGCACGCGTGTCATATCATGTGCGCAACGTTTTCACCTTCGGGGAGGAGCCCCTATGACAAGCTTCGACGCTCGACCCGCCGGGAACGGCCTCACCCGCCGCACCATGATCAAAACGTCCGCCGTGCTCATCGGCTCGTGCGCGCTCGGTTTCACGGGCGTCGCCTCGCTCGGATGCAGCGCGGACAACAATGGCGGCAACGCTTCCTCAAACGACTCCGACCAGGTAACGCTGCACGTTGATGGACAGCGCTTCTTCATCAACGGCGACGCCGCGGGAACCGCGTTCTCAGGCGCGGCGCTTTCCCTGGTCCCCAACCTTGCCGACGGCACCATAGCACTCTGCTATCGCGATGGCGAAAATCCCGATTCCTGCTGTACAACGCTGGCGCCGCTTGGGTCCCCGGTCATCGTGACGGGAACGCTGCGCATGCTCAACGTCGACGGCGTGAACTCCGACGGCGTCGTTTCCATCCAACCTGACGCGGCGATCGGCGTTTTGAGCCTCGGCTCGATCAAAACCGCCGATATCGAAGGGTCGGTCGACCACCTCATCGTCATCGGCAAAAGCGACGCCGTCGCACATGGCGGCGCGCACATCGGGCAGGCGACGCTGGGCGATTCGTGCGCCGATCTGATCATCAACGCGAACAGCTCCGTGGGCGACGTCGACGCGCCCTTCGAGGCCCAGGTGTCCGGCGAAGGCTCCGGCGGCGCACGCGTGACCGTCACCGGCGACGAAGGCGCCGCCGAGCAGCGCCACGGCACGCTGCTCGAAGCCGCGAACGACGATGCAGCCTGGAAGGACGCCGTCGCCGCCCTGGCCGGCGCCGCAACCACCCAGCAGGCGAAGGCGCCCGCCGCCAGCGCCACCGCCGCCTCCGTCGCCTCCGCCAACCCCTTCGCCCCTCAAACCGCCTACGCAGACGAGGCTGCAAGCGACGTCGCCATCGACGCGGAGGATACGGCCGACGACGACGAGAACCTGCTGTCCTTCACGCCCGAGGATCCCCTGGAAACCGATGGCGAGCCCGACATGTCATCCGACGATCAACCGGCCGAGGACTTCCAGCAAGACGTGGCCGCGCTGACCGCGGAAGACCCCGCTCCCCAGGCCGACGTCGCGATCGAGGCCATCGACCTGCTGATCGCCGGCCTGAAATTCATCGGCGAGCAGACGGCGGGGCGCGCCTTCGAGTACGGGAGCTCGTCGCTGCTCGAGCTGGTGTTCGGCGGCAACGACGAATCAGCGCAGATCATATCGAAGCTTACCGAGATCCAAGGGCAGCTCGACGACATCGAGCGCAAGATCGCGCAGGTCATAGCCCAATTCGACAAACAGGCCTGCTACCTGCAGGTGAACAATTACCTGAGCAAGTTCTCCGCCGAGATGCGATGGGACCTCTCGAAGCTCAACAGCATGATGGAATCCATCGATGCGCTGCCCGACGGTGACGAGAAGGAAGCCCGCCGCAAGGAGTTCGCCGAGAACCTGTACTCGAACCCCCGCTACCAGGTGTGCGGCAGATACGTTTACGACATGGCCGGCGTCCTGGGCAACGAGATCATGCAGTGCTACACCGGCACGAACAAGAACCTGTTCGGCGCGTTCGACGAGCTCATGGTGCTGAGCTACAAATGGGAGCACCACGGATACGAGATGCGCGCCAACTTCCAAAGCTCGGTGCTGTCGAACTTCATGGCGCTCATCAACTATTCGACGTTCTGCCTCAACGAGCACTACCTTGTCATCAAAGACGACCCCGAAAAGAAGACCGAGCTTGCCGAGTGGCTGGGCTTTTGGAAGGGCCTGTTCGGAACCGCCACCCTGCCCCAGTCGGCGATGGCATTGCTTGCCGAGGACGACGATGCCGACGGCGCCGCGACGGGCGTCTCCAACGAAGTCGCGGCGATGGCCACCGCGCAAAAGCTGGTGAAACGGGCCGACAACATCCGCTACTACCAGGTGCCGGGGCATCAGGTGCAGATCGCCGCCAACGCCGCGAACGTGCGCACGACCAAGGACGGCGGCATGACGCAAAAGCAGCTCATGAAAGATTCCGCAGGTCATTGCGTCCTCACGCAAGACCAACTGGTCAACATGTACCTTGACTACGACAAGAAGAAGACGCTCACGGACATCCTGTTCGGCGAAGGCGAGGGCAACCTTGCCGCGCCGCGCAACACGGGCGTTCCCTTCGTCGCCTATCAGCTGCCGCTTATCGATGAACGTCAGATGATGCATCCGTCGCATCTCTATCGCCACAAATACTATGCGCCCATCGTGAACAACGACGGAACGACCGACCGCGCATATGTGGCGGTACGCGGCAACGGCAAACGCATATTCAACTTCACGGGCATCGCCGTGTACCGCGTGTAACAGGGATCGCTACCCCAGAAAAACCGCGCGGACCAGGTACTCCACGTTGCCTTCGTGGCCGGTGATGGGGCTTTCGGTGACGCCCGTGCATTCGAAGCCGGCTGCCTCCAGGGCCGCACGCACCTCATCGACCGTGCGCAGGCGAACCGCCTCGTCGCGCACGATGCCGTGGTCGGTTTCGTCGTGCTGGCTTTCGAACTGGGGCTTGATCAGGCCGATGAAGATGGTGCCCGCCTGCGCGAACCGCGCGAACGTGGGCGCCAGGGCCGCCAGGCCGATGAAGCTGAGGTCGGCCACCAGCAGGTCGAACGGCGCACCCAGCTCGGCGGGATCGGCCAGCTTGATGTTGGTGCGCTCGAACACCGCCACGCGCGGGTCTTGGCGCAGCTTCCACGCCAGCTGCCCGTAGTTCACGTCCACGCACGCCACGCTGCCGGCGCCGGCCTGCAGAAGGCAATCGGAGAATCCGCCCGTCGAGCTGCCGATATCCATGCAGCGCATGTCCGAGACGTCCTGCCCGAACGCGTCGAGCGCGCCCTGCAGCTTATGCCCGCCGCGCGAGACGAACTTCTTGCGGCCCTTCACCACGATGTCGGCGTCGGGCGCGACCTTGATGGCGGCGCTGGTGACGTACACGTCGTCCACCTTCACCTCGTGCGCCAAAACGGCGCGCAGCACGGTGCCGGCGTCGGGGAACACCCCCTGCTCGACCAGCAGCTCATCCAAGCGTATCTTTTTCGGTTTCTTAGTCATGCGGCCCATTATAGCGAAAGACCTCGTCAACCCCGCAAGCAAACGCATCGCCCCACCGGAATATCGCTCGCAGGCGCTCGACCTCCCACGCCCTGCGAGCGTCCGCGGCGGTTTTACGGCGGCGGAACAGCGGGGTCTCATCAGCGCCGCAAGAGCGCCTTTCGCGAAGTTTCGCCCTCCCATCGGAGAGCCGAAGGGGCGCCCCGCCCATAAGCAACGGGGAGCTGCGGCTCCGTGCCGCAGCTCCCCGTTCGCGTTTCATAAAGCTGTTCGGGCGGACCCTTTCGGGTACGCCCTTCGCCGTTTCCCTACTCCTGCGGAAGCAGCAGCTGGGCGATCTGCACGGCGTTGAGCGCAGCGCCCTTGCGGATTTGGTCGGCGACGACCCACATGGCCAGGCCGTGCTTGACCGTGGGGTCGCGGCGGATGCGGCCGACGTAGGTGTCGTTCGTGCCGGCCAGCAGGCCCGGCATGGGATACACGTCGTTGGCGGGATCGTCCATGACGGTGACGCCCGGCGCGGCGGCAAGCGCCTCGCGAGCGGCCTCGGGCGGCACATCGCCGACGAACTCGACGTTGATGGACTCGCCGTGGCAGCGCAGCACGGGCACGCGCACGCAGGTGGCGGCCACCTGAACGCCCTCGTCGCCCATGATCTTCTTCGTTTCCGCGACCAT
Source organism: uncultured Senegalimassilia sp. (assembly GCF_934630535.1). Classification (GTDB taxonomy): domain Bacteria; phylum Actinomycetota; class Coriobacteriia; order Coriobacteriales; family Eggerthellaceae; genus Senegalimassilia. The sequence goes on along the minus strand of NZ_CAKTVU010000001.1, from coordinate 45,828 downwards.
CTTCCACTCTTCCTTCGTGGAATCATCGTCTAGGAACACGTCGATGTGCGGGATGGTGTTGAACGCGATGCGGTGCTTGAACGCCTTGATGGTCAGCTCGTCCTCGGGCTTGCCGTCCAGGAACTCGCGCGTCTGGTCGTACAGCTCGGCCATGGCCGGGGCGCCGGCGCCGGATGCGGCCTGGTACGTGGAGACGACCACGCGGGTGATGCGCGCCAGGTCGTAGAGGGGCTTGAGCGCGACCACCATTTGGATGGTGGAGCAGTTCGGGTTGGCGATGACGCCGTCATGCCAGCTCACGTCGCCGGGGTTCACCTCGGGCACCACCAGCGGCACGTCCTCGTCCATGCGGAACGCGCTGGAGTTGTCGATCATGACGGCGCCGTGGGAGACCACGGCCTCGCGCATGGCCTTCGACACGGAGCCGCCGGCGGAGAACAACGCGATGTCGACGCCCTCGAACGATTCGGGGGTCATCTCCTGCACGGTCAGCTCGCCTGCGGGAACCTGGCCGCAGCCCTTGAACGGCAGCTTCTTACCGGCGGAACGCGCGGAAGCCAGCGCGATGACCTTCGACGCGGGGAAATCCAGGTCGTGCAGCACATTCAAGAACTCGTTGCCGACGGCGCCCGTAGCGCCGCAAACCGCAACCACCGGGTTAGCCGGCATAACTTTCGTCCAAGCCATGAGGTCCTCCTCGTTCACGTTCCGGGTTGATATATCGTCAATGATGGGTGCTTTTGCGCCCCATATTGCCTTAGGGGATGCACGCCGGCCCCTGCCTGCGCGCAATGGGAAAGGAGCCGCGGGATGCTTCGCGCCCCCGCGGCTCCGAGCGGTTCGTTCGCCGTATGACCGCCTTTGGTACGTGAGCCCTCGGGCTCGTGCGAAGGCGGGGCGCCACAGGCGGCCGCAACGTCGAGCAGTCCGGCTGCCGTCAGGCAGACGGAGCTACAGCTACCTGCCCTTGTTCATCTTCGCGGCAATCTCCTCCGCGGACAGCTGCGTCTCCTCGAACACGCTGTCGGAGTCCAGGCCGAACGCCGTGTGCAGGCAGCGCACCGCGGCAGCGGTCTGGGCGCCGTCGACCACCACGGACAGGCGGATGGGCGACGTGGAGATGGCCAGGATGTTGATGTTGTTCTCGCCGAGGGTCTGAAACGCCTTGGCGGCGATGCCGGGGCTGGACTTCATGCCCGTGCCCACGATGCTGACCTTGGCGATGTCCTCGTCGACCACGTATTCGCGCGCGTTGATGTCGGGAAGGATGCGCTCCACCGTCTCGCAGGCGCGCTTCTCATCGGCACCCGGGCAGGTGAAGCTGATGTCGGTGATGCCGTCCTCGGACACGTTCTGGATGATCATGTCCACGCTCACCTGGTTGCCCGCCAATGCGCTGAACAGCTTGGCGGCGACGCCGGACATGTCGGGCACGCCGCGGATGGTGACCTTCACTTCCGACGTGTCGTGTGCGATGCCGGTGATGACGGCTTCCTCCATCATGTCGGTTTCCTCCTTGACATAGGTGCCCTCGGCGTCGGAGAACGCCGAGCGGGAATGGATGACCACGTTGTACTTGCGGGCGAATTCGACGGCGCGCATCTGCAGGACGCCGGCGCCGGAGCCGGAGAGCTCCAGCATGTCCTCGTAGTTGATGACATCGAGCTTCTTCGCGCGCGGGCAGATGCGCGGGTCGGCGGTGTAGACGCCGTCCACGTCGGAGTAGATCTCGCACACGTCGGCGTTCAGGCCGTGCGCCACAGCGACCGCCGTGGTGTCGGAGCCGCCGCGGCCGAGCGTGGTGATGTCGCCGTCGGCATCGACGCCCTGGAAGCCGGCGACGACGGCGATGGCGCCGCGCTCGAGCGCATCGCGCACGCGCTCGCTGTGCACCATGACGATCTTCGCCTTGTTGTGGAACTTGTCGGTCTCAATGCCAGCCTGGCGACCGGTGAAGCTCATGGCCTTGTAGCCACGCGCCTCGATGGCCATGGCCAGAAGCGACATGGACACCTGCTCGCCGGTGGAGAGCAGACGGTCCATCTCGCGCAGCGGCGGGTTGTCGTTGAGCGCGGCTGCCAGGCCCACCAGCTCGTCGGTGGTCTTGCCCATGGCGGACACCACGGCGACCACGTCATGGCCGGCCTGCTTCTTCGCGATCAGCTTCTTCGCAACCATTTGGATGCGCTCGGGGCTTGCGACGGACGTGCCCCCGAATTTGCATACGATTAGCGACATGCGTTTCCTTTTTCGGACGGGGTTTCGATTGTCTGCCACTATAGCAAACAACCTCGTAACCGCCGCATCAAACGATGGTTGCGAGGTTGTTTTTTCACAGCGAACGTATGGACGAGCTGGCGATATCGGGCCGAACGGCTACGCGCTATCGGTTTGCGGGATAGCCGAGGCGCGAGGCGCCGCCCAGGCGCGATCCGCTAGCAAGCGCCGGGTAGGTCGCGGGAATGCCGCGCGATCTTCGCCGCCCCTTCGCCACATGCAGCCCGAACCGTGCGGCCCGGGCAATGCCCATCCGCTACGAGAACGCGACGAACGTGAGCAGAAACGCTACCGATACAATCCACATGAGCGGCTTGACGTCGCGCCAATGGCCCTGCGTCACCTTCACCACCACGTAGGTGATGAAGCCGAAGCCGATGCCGTTGGTGATGGAATAGGTGAACGGGATGCCCATGATGGTGACGAACGCGGGGATGGCCGCCTCGAGGCTTCCCCAGTCGATCTTGCCGATGTCGCTCATCATAAGGTAACCCACGACCACCAGCGCGCCGCAGGTGGCAAAGCTCGACACCATGCCGATGATGGGAGCCAAAAACGCGCAGACGAAGAACGCCAGGGCGATCACGATGTTGGACAGGCCCGTGCGCGCGCCCGCCGCCGCACCCGAGGTGGATTCGGCGAACGAGGTGATGGAGCTTGCGCCGACGAAGCCGCCGACGATGGCGCCCACGGAGTCGACCATGAGGATCTCGCGCGTGTTCTCCACGTTGCCATCCTCGTCGACGAAGCCGCCCTGCTGGCCCACCGCCATCATCGTGCCCATGGTGTCGAAGAAGTCGCTCATGAGCAGGCTGAACACGAACATGAGCAGCACGGGCTGCACGAACACCTGCACGATAGCCAGACCGCTGCCGTCGGGCAGCTGTTGGAACGGGGCGCACAGCGCGCTGAAGTCCGGGACGAAGTCGAACTCGGTGGGCAGCGCCGTGACGCCGAGCGGGATGCCTACGATGGTGGCCACCACGATGGAGATGAGCAGGCCGCCCTTCGTGCCGCGCACCGTCAATATGATGGCAAGGGCGATGGACACTACGGACACTATGGCCGTGGGCTCGGTCAGGCTGCCCATGGTGACGAGCGTGGAGGAATCGGGCGCCAGGATGCCGCCGCCCTTCAGGCCGATGAACGCCACGAACAGGCCGATGCCGATGCCGATGGCCTGGCGCAGCGCCACGGGGATGGCGTCCATGACGGCCTCGCGCAAGCCCAGCATAACCAGCACCAGGATGATGACGCCTTCCAAGAACACCACGCCCATGGCGATGCGCCAGTCGAGCCCCATCGACCCGCACAGCGTGAAGGCCACGATGGCGTTGATGCCCATACCCGACGCCAGCGCGATGGGTCGGTTGGCGATCAGGCCCATGGCCGCCGTCATGACGGCGGCGCCGAAGCACGTAGCCGTGAGCGCGGCGTTGAACGGGATGCCCGCCGCTTCCATCATGGCGGGGTTGACCGCCACGATATAGGCCATGGTCAGGAAGGTGGTCAGACCCGCCATCACCTCCGTGCCCAATGAGCTGCCGCGCTCGCCTATCTTGAAGAAACGCTCGATAGCCGCTTCCATTCCGCCCTTTCCCTTTCCGGATGCGCGCGTTGCGGCGCGCCCCCTCTTCCTTCCGCGCCCCCACAGCGCGGCGGCCGCCCGCGCAAGCGCACGGGCGGCCGGAGTCGAATCATCATATGCGGAAAAAACCGCAACCATCACAGTAGCACACGCGGAAGCGGCAAGCGCGACGCAAGCGGCGGGAGGCCCAGGCGAAAGGGCGAGGTGCGAGGGGAAGGCTAGCGGGCGGCAGGCGCCCCAGCAGCAGAGCGAACCGCGAGGGAGACCGAGCAACGAACAGCCGGCGCACGCTCAGCGCAGGCCGCGAAACGTTTACAAGGAAGGTTTTTCGCGTTTCGCGGCTCGAATCGCTTGTTTTCCGAAAGTTAGCTTTGGGGCAGATCAGCAGATCCCAATCGGACTCAAAGCGATAACGCTCCCATCAGGCATTATCTTCTCGGCTCGCGGCAGCGCCCGAGAAAAGACGCTCGAAGCCCGCCAAAACCGCGGCAAAGATTCGGAAAACTCGCATTTTGAGACACAATCGGCCGATTTCCTTCCTCGAAGCCAGGGAGACCGCGCGATAAAACGCCTCCCCCTCCCCAAAGCCAGGGCCTCACATCGCAACGTCCCTCTTTCTCTAAGCCAGATGGCCGCACGCCAATGCGCTTTTCCCGGGAGAGCCCGGCATAATCCAGCCCGGGAAACGCCACCGCAATCTATCCCTGGAAGCACCCGCAACCGGTCCGCCTCTTCACCGCATCTTCGCAATCGGAGACGTCGGCGAGCACAATGGAAGGGTTTGCGCCATCTCGCGTTACGAATCGGTGCCAAGAACGGCCGCTGCGTCGACGCGGCCGCGCCCGAAGGATATGGTTCACGGACTTGAAAGACGGGAGAGAAAACTCGAAAGACGGGGACCCCAAAGAGCGGGAGCGGGAACCTGACGGACGGAAACTCCAAGGACGGGAACAGAGACCTGATGAATGGGGACGGAAAGGGGCGCAATGACGGCGAAGGGCACGGGTACTCATGGGCTCATAACGCTTCACGGATCGAGCGCACTGCAATACTGGGCTTTTGCGCGACGCTCGTGCGAAAACCGAGAGCAGCTCCTGGGAACGGCGAAGACCCGCTGGGCGGACACGAAGCTGGCGCTGGAATCGGCATCCGCCAAGCCTCCTACCCGGCTGCGCGATGCGCCGCCGAAATGCACGGCACCCCTGCACGTCATGATCACCGACAAGCACGCCCGCACGGAAAGCGCGTCAGTCGTCACCCACCTGCGAACCGCCGCGCTACCGCCGAGTTCGCTCGTGCGCATAGGGCCGGGGTACGCCGCAGCTTCGCCAGAGTTGGCATTTACCCAGGTGGCGAAGCAGCTTAGCCTCACGCAGCTGGTCATGCTCGGGTTCGAACTTTGCGGGACATATGCCTCCTTCAGCCAAGAGGAAACCTCCTATCACGCCATTTCCCTGACAAACGTCGCAAGGCTATTCGGCTTCGTTGAGAAGTCGGGCAACTTTCAGGGTAAACAAGCCGCGCGACGCGCGGTGCGGCACGTTATCGACGGGTCGGCGTCGCCTCGCGAGACGCAGTTGGCCATGATGCTCGTGCTTCCCTATCGCCTTGGCGGCTACGGGTTTCCCATGCCGAAGCTCAATTACGCCGTTCGCCCGCCGAAGCATCTCGGAGCAAGAAGGCGATACGTACTCGACCTGTATTGGCCGGAGCTGAAGCTCGACGTCGAGTACGATAGCGACGCATTCCACGCGTACGAGGAGAAAATGCTGCTCGATGGCCGTCGAAGGGCTGCGCTCGAGGCAATGGGAATCACATCCGTCAACGTCGCTTCGGGACAGGTGCGCAACAGCGGGGCGTTTAACGAGCTTGCGAAACAGCTAGCCGCTCTGGCGAACCACAGGCTGCGCTACAAAGACCCCGATTTCACGAAAGCACACCTTCGACTGCGCGATGAACTGGGGGTATGAGAGCGACGGAGAGCCAACGAGGAGAAAGCGAAGAAATCGCGCAGATGGTCCCATCTTCGCAAATGCGCACCTTCGGCTGCGCGATGAACCGGAGACGTGAAGGCGGCGGAAGGGCTTCCGAAGGAAATAGCCGAAGACAATGCACGGAGAATCCCAACTTCATGAAAGCGCGCTTTCGGCCAAACGGCGGCCCGGAGATATAAAAGCGATAGAAAAGAAAGCGATAGCGGGCTCGCCTCCCCTTCAGACAACAGCGAAGGTTAGTTGCGCCCCCTCGCAAGCAGTCAAAGAAGCGCTCTGCACGCCAAGACCGCCGGCCACGCTAAGCGCATCGAGGGCGCAGCAAATCGGAGCGTGCCTTCACCCCGGCCGGAACATCCGCCAACCCCGCTGACACGCTCGCCACATTCGAGAGGGGAGGAGTTTCGCAAGCATCAGAACAAGCGCGTAGAACGATAAACCTCTCGGGGTTTTCCCGTTTCGGTTGAGAAGACTCCGAGGGGTTTCTGTTATTCACGCCGACCGAAATATCCGCTGAGAAATACTGGATGCAAGGATATAGGCGGATGGCAATAGCGCGCAAATCTTTCCGTCCACCCCTATCCCCTTGCCAAGCACGATAAAGGCACGTAAAGGAGCAGGGCTTAAAGCCTCGCAAAAGACATCGCGCGCAAACGACGTCCGCCGACCAAGCGAGCACACGAACCGCTAAAGCCTCACGCAGAAGCACCGCTTACAGCGCGGCATCCGCTGGGTGAGCGAGCACGTTGGCCTGCGCGGCCTCACGCAAAGGCCCGCGGACTTTCGGTCGCAGTCGCGTCCGCTCCGGCCGCTTGTCGCTTGTCGCTTGTCGCTTGTCGCTTGTCGCTTGTCGCTTGGGAAAGTATTTCGCGTTTCGACCGGAAGACCGTGCTGGCAGTGGCGTTTTACGCAATAGCTCGCGAGCTTCGCGTCGAAACCGTAATCATGCTTGCCGCTTGGTAGAGTTTTCGCTGTTCAATTGGGAGACCTTGTCAACCGCAGAGATCTCGCGCAAAAGGTCTACGTCTTCGAGGCGGTCAAGACCGAGCTCGCGTTTTTCGTTTGGGAAGGTTTTTCGCGTTTCGTGTCACAGATTGCGAGTTTTCCGAATATGATGACGCGATTCGCCAAGGATTCCGAGCGCAAAAGCAAACGAAGACGTCACCGCCCCGCGTTTCCCCAGGTCACTCGTCTCCCGCCATCAGCGCGAAGCGAGTAAGCGGCGCCTAAGATTCGGAAAACTCGCAATCTCAGCCATATTTCCGCGAAACCCTTCCTAACGCGAAAGCCAACCCCGACATCCTCGGCAAAGCCGGCGACCGCATGTGCCAGCGGGACACGATGGCGGCAAACGCAAGCGACGACGCGCGTAGGCGCGAGACCGTGCGGGCAGTTGCGGGCAAGCCCGGGCGTTACGGGCGCGAACTGCGGGCAGCAAGAAGGGAACGACCGAGGAGCAGCAGACGAGCATGGCACAGTTGCGGCTGGAGACCGCGGACCACGAGCAGACGCGTGCGACGACAGACGCGGCCGACGAGCCCGAGCGGCGACGCGCTTGGGCGCGGTTGCGGGCCGCGGGTTGCGAACCGCAGACCGCGAGCGGCCTCGCACGCCCCGATTACGCCCCGCGAACCCGCAGGCTGCTTGCCCGCACCCCCGCAAGCAACATCGGCCCCCCGCTCACCGCTTGCTAGCGGGCACCCTCCTCGGGCATCTTCCAGAGCAGGGTGAAGCCTATGATGAACAGCACGGCCACGCTGAGGACGCCGTAGCTGCTTGAGCCCGTGAGCTGGGTGAACACGCTTACGAGGAGCGTGCCCATGATGGTGGCGTACTTGCCGAAGATATCGAAGAAGCCGTAGTACTCGTTGGCGTTCTCCTTCGGGATGAGCTTGCCGAACTCGCTGCGCGACAGCGCCTGGATGCCGCCCTGGAACAGGCCCACGCACACGGCCAGCACCCAGAACTCGGCGGCCGAGCGCAGGAAGAATGCAGCGAACAGCGTGATGCAGAAGTACGCGAACACCGCGATCAGCAGCATACGCTTGGTGCCGAAGCGCCCGGCCAGTCGCCCGTAGGCGATGGCCGACGGGAACGCCACGAACTGCGTCACCAAAAGCGCAAGCACCAGCTGCGTGGAGTCGATGCCCAGGTCGGTGCCGTAGCTGGTGGACATGGTGATGATGGTGTGCACGCCGTCGATGTAGAAGAAGAACGCCAGCATGTACATGAGCAGGCGCTTGTCGCGGGCGATCTTCTTGCACGTGCCCGCCAGGCCCTTGAGCGTATGGCGGAACAGATGCGCTTCGCGCGCCTTGAAGTGCGTCTGGTGCACGTCGCGCAGCACCGGCACGGAAAACGCCACCCACCACAGCGCGGTGATGACGAACGAGATGCGGATGCCGTCAAGCTGCCCGATGCCGAAGCTGCTGCCGAACAGCACGATGACCAGGCACGCGATGAACGGGATGCATGAGCCGATATAGCCCCACGCGTAGCCCTGCGACGAGACCTCGTCGTAGCGTTCCTGCTCGGTGGCGTCGACCAGAAACGCGTCGTAGAACACCAGCGACGCGTTGAGCATGACCGACGAGAACACGTATATCGCCAAGAACACCATGGCGTTGCCGGGCACGCCCATGACCGCGAGCGACAGCGCGCCCGTGCCGATGGTGCCCGCAAGGAACTTCTTCTTGTTGCCCTTCAGATCGGCCAGGCTGCCCAGAAACGGCATGAGCAGCGCAAGCGCCAGCGAGGCCACCGTGGTCGCATAACCCCAGGCCACCACCGCAGACGACCCGGGCTCGGCGATGGCCGAGAAATAAATGGGGATGAGCGTTGCCGCAAGCATGACGTACGCGGAGTTTCCCACGTCGTACAAAACCCAGCTGCGCTCGCGTTTCGACAGGCTGCGAAGGCCCAATCCCATGGCTGCTCCTTGCTATCGGCAAGGCCCGCGCCGACGGCGGAACCCGCCGACGCGCAGGCCCGTGCGGTTTCGATCACCGAATCGTGCATGTACGTTGAACGCCGCCGAGCGGCGCGCAATCCATTGTATATGATGGCTATAATCGTCCACGTAAAATGAATGTCAGCCACACGAGAAACGGGGACTCGGAATGCCAGCCATCATCACCCATGATTTCTTCGGACGCGACGTGTACGACGCGCTGTTCCAGACCATCGGCGGATCGCGCGACGAAGCCGACGCGTTCCTGCTGGGCAATCAAGGCCCCGACCCGCTGTTCTACGCGGTGGCCGACTTCCGCTCCACGGCATTCCACAAGCTGGGCAACACCATGCACAGCCGCAAGCCCGCCGAGCTGCTGGCGGCGCTGAAGGATTCCCTCGGCGTCCTGGAACCCGAGGAGAAGCCCCTCGGACGAGCCTACGCGCTGGGATTCCTCTGCCACTACGCGCTCGATTCCACCGTGCACCCGCTGGTGTACTGCCACGAGCACGCGCTGTGCGACGCAGGCGAGCCGGGCCTGACGCGCGATGACGGCAGCGAGGTGCACGGCGTCATCGAAAGCGAGCTGGACGAGATGGTGCTGTTCGCCAAGCGCGGCGACACCGTGGCCGTGTTCAACCCCTCGCGCGAGATCCTGCACGCCAGCGAGGCGGTGCTCGACGCCGTGTCGAAGATGTACGCCTACCTGGCCCTGAACGTGTACGGCGAAGCGGTCCCGCACAACCTGTTCCGCCTGTCGGTGCACGGGTTCCGCCGGGTGCAGCGCCTGTTCTGGTCGCCCACCGGCATCAAGCGCGACCTCATCGGCCGCGTCGAGCGCCTGGCGCGCCCGCATTCGTTCTACCAGTCCATGAGCCATCGCCCCGTGGCCGCCGCAGAAAGCGTGTTCGACAACCATGAGCACGCCGCCTGGACCAACCCCTTCACCGGCGATGTGCGCACCACCGGCTTCTGGGACCTCTACGATCAGGCTCAGTACAAGGCGAAGAACCTGATCGCCGCCTTCGACCAACCGGGCTTCACCGCCGAACGGACGCGCGAGCTGACCGGCGAGCTTGACTTCTCCGGCCGACCCACGCAGGCCCAGGTGCTGGCGGTGGAATAGCGCAGCCGCATGCCCTGCGCCGCAACCGCCCGCCCGTCCGCGGCGCAACCTGCACGCCCGCATGTTTGCCCGCATCGGGGCGGGCGGCAACCTCATCCTGTATAACGACTCCCATATGAAAGGGTATTCATGCTGGAAGTAGCCCTGGCTATCCCCTATTGGCTCGAGCTCGCCGCAACCATTTCGGGCGCCATCTTCGGAGCGCTCAGCGCGGTGCGGGCGAAATACGACATCTTCGGCGTCTGCTGCATCGCCATCGTGGTCGGCCTGGCCGGCGGCATCACGCGAGACATCCTATTGCAGGACTACGGCATCTATGCCTTTCAGAAGCCGAACCTGATTCTCGCCTGCATCGCCGCCGGCATCGTGGTGTTCTACTTCGGCAAGCTCATGACGTACTTCGACCCGCTCATGGACTTCCTAGACAACCTTTCGGTTGCGCTGTGGGCCATCATCGGCACGGGCAAGGCGCTCTCCGCCGGCCTTGACCTGGTGCCCGCCGTCATCCTGGGCACCGTCACCGCCAACGGCGGCGGCATCGTGCGCGACATCTGCATGAACCGGGAACCCGAGGCGTTCCAAGCGGGCACGGTGTACGTGAGCGCGGCGCTCATCGGCGCGCTGGCGTTCGCCGTCATGAAATCGAACCACCTGTTCGACCAGTATGCCGCCATCACGTGCGTCGCGCTGGTCATGGGCATCCGCTACGCATCGCTGGCGTTCGGCTGGCGGACCCGCCCGGCGCGCGACTACTCCGACGTGGTCACGCAAGCCGTCGCGCAGCCGGTCAAGCGCATGGCCAGCCGCGTGCGCGCCCGTCGCCGCCCCACCGGCTTCCAAGCGCAAACCACCGGCCTCACCGGCCCCATCCCCCCGGTTACCGCAAAAGGCGTCACCGGCAGCATGCCGCCCATCACCTCCCTGGGCACAACCGGCAGCATGGCGCCCATCACCGCCGACGGCTCGTCGTCGGATAGCGCCTTGGGCAATGGCGTGACCAGCACCGACGGCGAGAACCGCTGCTATCCGGAAAGCGACGACCAGCCGCCGCGTCCCGAGAGCGAGACGTAGGGGCCCCGCAAGCCCGGACGACGCCCAGCGCACGCCGCCCCAGCCGCCGGGGCTTCCGCCCGCCCGCTAGCGAAAGCGCACGGGCGGATAGGGCGGCGCCATCCACCCGTGCAGGCGGGAGCCCATCCACCCCGCCGCCAAATGGGGCATCCACCCCAGCTGTTGCGCAAACGGGGCATCCAATATAACGGGATGTTGACGGTTCGCGTCTTTCGCAACGCCGCCGTGGATTCCCCGTTTCACGCACGTTAACTTGCGTTACACTTTGGAATCGCACGTGCGAACGTGGTAGGTACTTGTTCTTAGAAGGAGACCCCATGGGCAGGAAGCACAAGTTCGACTATTTCGGCGCATTCGAGCAGCACTCGAAGCTCGCCGTCGCCGAGTCGGCGTTGCTGGTTGAAACCATCGAGCAGTTCACGGAAGCATCCGCGCTCGAGGAGAACACGCAGAAGGCGCATGAGATCGAGCACGAGGGCGACACGATCAACCACAAGATCTTCAAGACGGTCGCCACCGACTTCATCACCCCCATCGACCGCGAGGACATCATCGAGATGTGCCAGGCGCTCGATGACATCGTCGACGATATCGAAGACGTCATGCTTCGCTTCTACATGTACGACATCCACTTCATGCACGACCAGGCCCTTGAGTTCGCAAAGCTCATCCAGGGCAGCTGCGAGGCGCTCGACAACGCCATGTGCGACTTCCGCAACTTCAAGAAGTCGAAGAACTTCGTGCACCTCATCGTGAAGGTCCACGACCTCGAGGAGCAGGCCGACCAGCTCTACACCAAGGTCATCCGCGACCTGCACGTGAACGATTACGACAACCCCATGCGCGTGCAGGTGTGGACGAACCTGTTCGACAGCATGGAAGCCTGCTGCGACGCATGCGAGCTTGCCGCCGACGTCATGAGCACCATCATGCTGAAGAACGTGTAGCTCGCGCACGAACAACCTAGAAAACGCGAAAGGCCCGCTCACGCGGGCCTTTCTCATACGATACAAGGTTACCGACCAGGCTACGTCTTATGCGTAGAAGGCGAACACGCGGCGACGCTCGCCGCCGATGGTGGTCAGGTTGCCGTGACCGGGCAGGACCACCGTGTCGTCGGGCAGGACCGCCAGGCGCTTGAGCGACTTGCGCATGGCCGACATGCTGCCGCCGGTGAAGTCGGTGCGGCCGATGGAGCCGAAGAACAGCGTATCGCCGGCGATCAGCACCGGTTTGGCATCCAGGCGCTCGGTGAGCGAGGAGTCCAGGAACAGGCACATGCTGCCCTCGGTGTGGCCGGGGGTGCCGATGACCTTCCACGGCATGTTGCCGATCTTCACCACGTCGCCGTGGTTGACGCGCTGGTCGACCGGGCAGACGGGGAACTGGTGATCATCGCGCGGAACGGGCTTGTCGCCGCAGATCATATCGGCGTCGATGGCCGACGCGATGACGGTGGCGCCCGTGAGGCTGCGCAGCTCGGCGGCGGCCCCCACATGGTCGGAATGACGATGCGTCAGCACGATGGCGTCGAGCTTGCGCCCGCCTAAAGCCGCCACGATCTTCTTCGCATCGCTTGCGGGGTCCACCACGAAGGTGGCGGAGCCGTCCGACACGACGTAGACGTTGGTTTGATATCCGCCCAGAACCAGGAACGCCGCGTCAACGCACGTTCCCTTCACCTTATATGCCATGTTCAACCTCCTGAATCATCGTCTTCGTACGTCAGGGGCGGGCGCGCCGCCCCTCCTTTACCTTGCAACGGGAAGGAAACTTCACCGAAACGCCCCTTCCCCAACGAGCCGGCACGTGAAACCCGCCGCCCCGGAAACCCCCAAGGCGGCGATTCGCCGCGCCCTTGTTACAACTGCGCGGAATCCTTTCCTCCGCCCACCTTCGGCACCATGCGGCGTGCATCAAACACGCCCTCGAGCGCCTTGAGCTTGCTGAGGATGATATCGATGTGCGTGATATCGCTGACCTGGAACAGGAAGCGCATCTCGGCCATGCCGTCGCGGTGCGACACCGTGTTCGACGACAGCACGTTGGCGCCCATGCCCGACAGCACGAGCACGACATCGGAGAGCAGCTGCAGGCGATCGAGCGCCTCGATGTAGACCTCCACCTTAAACGACGTGTTCTTCGGCAGGTCGCTTTCCCAATGCACCTTCATGATGCGCTCGGGCTGGGCCATGAGCTCCTTGGCGTTCGGGCAGTCGCGGCGGTGCACCGACACGCCGCGGCCGCGCGTGACGAAGCCGATGATGTCATCGCCCGGCACGGGGTTGCAGCAGCGTGACAGGCGCACGAGCGCGCCTTCCACGCCCTCCACCACCACGCCGTTGGAGCTTTTCGTCTCGTGCTTCTTCGGCTTGTTCACCAGCGTGAGCATGGGCGGCAGCTTGCCGGTGGTCATGGCCGCCGTGCCCAGGTTCAGCGGGTCGGGCTGCTGATCGCCCTTGCGGCCCAGCTCGGCGAGCAGGCGGTTCGCCACGCTTTGCACGCTCTCCTTGCTGGTGCCGATGTTGACCAGCATGTCGTCGGCGTCCTTGTAGCCCAGATGCTCGGCGACGGTGCGCAGCGCGCGCTCGGAGCGGGTGTTGGAAATGCCCAGGCCGTGCTTGCGCATCTCGCGCGCCAGCTTGTCGCGGCCGCTGAGCAGGTCGTCTGCGCGGGTGACCTTGCTGAAGTACGCGCGGATCTTGTTGCGCGCGCTGGGCGTTTTCACAATGTTGAGCCAGTCGCGGCTGGGGCTTGCCGACTTCTGCGTGAGGATCTCCACGCGGTCGCCCAGCTGCAGCTCGTAGGCCAGCGGCACGATGGCGCCGTTGACCTTCGCGCCCACGCAATGGTTGCCCACCTCGGTGTGGATGGCGTAGGCGAAGTCCACGGGCGTGGAGCCGGCGCGCAGGCTCATGGCCTCGCCCTTCGGCGTGAACACGAACACCTCGGTAGGCGCCAGGTCCACCTTCAGGTCCTTCAGGAACTCGCGCGAATCGTGCGTCTCGTCCTGCCAGTCCACCATCTCGCGTAGCCAAGCCAGCTGCTTGTCCATAGAGTCGTTGCTGCCGCGGCCGCCCTTCTCCTTGTAGCGCCAGTGCGCCGCCACGCCGTACTCGCTTTGGCGGTGCATCTCCTCGGTGCGGATCTGCACCTCGAGCGGCCGGCCGGCAGGGCCGATGACGGTGGTATGCAGGCTTTGGTACATGTTGAACTTCGGCATGGCGATATAGTCTTTGAACCGCCCGGGCATGGGGTGCCACAGCGTGTGCACCGCGCCCAACGCCGAGTAGCAGTCCTTCACCGACTTGACGATGATGCGCACGGCGATCAGGTCGTAGATCTCGGAGAAGCCCTTGCCCTTCTTCGCCATCTTCTGATAGATGCTGTACAGGTGCTTGGGGCGGCCCATGATCTGCGCCTGGATGCTCACCTTGTCCATCTCGCCGCGCAGCACGGATATGACCTCGTCAAGATACTCCTCGCGCTCGGAGCGGCTTTCGGTGACCATGCGAGAGACCTGCTTGAACTTGTTGGGCTCGAGGTAGTAGAAGCTCAGGTCCTCAAGCTCCCATTTGATGGAGTTGATGCCCAGGCGGTGCGCGATGGGCGCGTAGATCTCAAGCGTCTCGCGCGACTTGAAGATGCGGCGATCCTCCTTGAGCGCCGCCAGGGTGCGCATGTTGTGCAGGCGGTCGGCCAGCTTGATGACGATGACGCGGATGTCCTTGCTCATGGCGACGAACATCTTGCGGATGGTTGCCGCCTGCTCGTCGGTGAGCGTTTCCACCTCGATGCGCGTGATCTTGGTGACGCCGTCGACGAGCTGCGCCACGTGCGGGCCGAACTCCTGCTCGACCAGCTGGCTGGTCACGTCGGTATCCTCCACCGTGTCGTGCAGAAGCGCCGCGCACAGCGTTTCCACGTCCATGCGCAGGTCGGCCAGGATGATGGCCACCTCCACCGGATGCGCAATGAACGGCTCGCCCGACTTGCGGCACGCGCCCTCGTGGGCCGCGGCGGCGAAGCGGAAGGCCTTCTCGAGCTTGGCCTCCTCCTCGTCGGTCAGGTAGCCGCGCGTCATGTCCTGCAGGTCGGCGAAGCGCTCATCAGGGGTTTTCTCGCCCTTGGGCAGCACCTTGGTGGCCTCGGTGGAAAACGCCTTCTCCGCCACGTGCGGGCGGCCCAGCAGGCTATCGTCGACGGTTTGCCGGACAACGTCGGGCTGCGCCCCCAGCAGGCCCTGATCCGATCGGCTATTCGACTTGTTCATTTCCAGCCTCCTTTGCAACGGCGGTGGTGGGCAGGATGGGATGGGAAACGCGCCTCTGCAGGTCGCAGGCGTTGCTGCGCATGACCCAATCGCGAAACGCGTGGAAGATCTCGCGCTCGTCCATCCCCTCGCGATAGCGCACGCTGTCGGTGAGCTGCACCTTGTCCTGCGTGTCCTTCACGTGGATGGAGCGGACCAACCCGTCGGGACCGAACATGGCGTGCGCCTCGATAAGCCCCAGCTCGCGGAACACCGCCACGGCGCACGTGACCGACGCCGTGTTCACCGGGAAGATGTCGGTGGACACGTTCTTGGCCAGCTCGGCATCGCTGGTGGTGAAGAACAGCGTATCGGAGGCGCGCTGCATATCGCGCAGCTTGCGATACACCTGCGCCAAGCTGTCATGGCACGGCGTCATATCCGCCAGGATGCGCTCGTTGAGGGCGCAGTCGTTGCGGCTGAACAGCAGGTGCACGCAGGCCGGCTTGCCGTCGCGTCCGGCACGGCCCGACATCTGGTTGAATTCTATTTCATTGAACGGCATGTGGTACAGCACCACATGGCGGATGTTCGGGATATCCACGCCCTCGCCGAACGCGCTGGTGGCGATGAGCACCAGGAGCGCATCGGTGCGGAACAGCTGCTCGATGCGCTTGCGCTCGCTGCGCGACAGGCCGGCGTTGTAGAAGCCGATGAGCGGCGCCACCTGCGGCGCGTGCTTGCGCAGCGCGCGGGCGACGGCCACGGACTGCTCGCGGGAGTTCACGAACACCACCGTCTTCTCGCCGGTTGCCACCAGGTTGGCCAGGTAGTTGTCGCGGCTAGGCACGTTGCGGCGGTCGTCCAGGCGCAGGTTCGGGCGATCGGAGGCGTCGAACACGCACGCGTCGATGGGCAGCTCGCGGCGCACCGCCTGGGCGCACTCGTCGTCGGCCGTGGCGGTGAGCGCGAGCACCGTGGGATTGCCCAACCTGCGCACCGCGGCGCCGATGGTGGCGTACGCCTCGCGCTGGCCGGCGCGAGCCAGGCCTACATGATGCGCCTCGTCGACCACCACGAACTTCACGCGGCCGGTGTAGGCGAACGAGTCGGCGTGCCAGGCCAAGAACTCGGGCGTGGTCAGTGCGATGTCCACGCTGCCGTCGGCTAGGCCCGCGAACGCCTGACGGCGCTCGTCGACCGTGGACTCACCGGTGAGCGTGACCACGGTGATGCCGAAGGGCGCCAGCGCCTCGCGCAGATGGAACGCCTGGTCGGCGATGAGGGCGCGCAGCGGGTACACGAACAGGCTGGCCTCGCGGGCAGCCAGCGCGCGCAGCGTGGCGTGCACCTGGAAGGTCAGCGACTTTCCGCGGCCCGTGACCATAACGCCGAGCACCGACTTGCCTTCGGCAAGGTTATCCAGGATGTCGCGCTGGGCCTGATGGAGCTGGCCGTCGCCGATGATGGCGCGCACGATATGCTCGCGCAGGCGCTGCGGGTCCTGCCGCGCCATGGCCTCCCAATGGGCGCGATTGACCTCCAGCTCGTTCTCATACTCCTCGATGGCCTCGGGATCGTGCGGCGCGTCGGCGCACAGCTCCTCGTCGCGCGTGGCGTACAAATCGCTCACGAAGCTGAGGTTCTCCGGGTTCAGGCACGCCTCCAAGGCGACGCACGTGCGCGCCGGCGACAGCGACTTGAGCATGGCCTTCACGCTGCGGCGGTTCTTCCATTCGTCGATCTGCACCTCGAACGCGGCGTTGACCACGCTGTCGGTCTTCATGAGCGCCTCGATGTCGTTGCAGTGGAACATGATGCCGGCCACCGTGGTGCGCCCGTTGGAAAGCGAGCACGAGAAGTGGTTGCGCTCGGCGCCCACCGCGCGACTGTGCAGCAGCGTGACGTCGCGCGCCAGGTACACGGGCACGGGATGCTCCTGGCCGAACGGGGCCAGCGCGTCGAGCTGCGCCACGTTGCGCAGCGTGAGCTCGTCGAGGTTCACGCAGGCGTCGATGGTGATGAGCGGATGGAACGCGCCCTCGGGCAGCGCGTCCATGTACTCGCACAGGCGACGCTCGAACTCGGGGAGCTTCTCGGTGGGAAGAGTCACGCCCACGGCGGCCTCGTGCCCGCCGAAGCGCAGCAGCAGGTCGGAGCAGCTTTCCACGGCCTTGAACAGGTTGACCTGGCCCACGCTGCGGCCGCTGCCGCGCGCCTCGTCGCCATCGATGGTGAACAGCAGGCAAGGCACGCCGTAGGTGTTCACCAGGCGGCTTGCCACGATGCCCTTCACGCCCTCGTGCCACCCTTCGCCGGCCACCACCAGGGCGCGCTGGCCCTTGTAGGTTTCGGCGGCCTGGGCCTTGGCGATCTCGGAGAGCTCCGCCTCGATGGCGCGGCGCTGGTCGTTGACGCCCTCGAGGCGCTGCGCCTGCTGGTTGGCCTGCTCGAAGTCGTCGGTGAGCAGAAGGTCGAGCGCCAGCTGCGCGTCGCCCATGCGGCCGGCGGCGTTCAGGCGCGGGATGATGGAGAAGCTGAGGTTGGTGGCGGTGACCTGCTTGCCGGAGGCGCCCGAGGTGTCGAGCAGCGCGGCGATGCACGGGCGCGGAGCCTGGTTGATGCGGCGCAAACCGTCGGCCACCAGGGCGCGGTTCTCGTCGCGCATGGGCATGAGGTCGGCGATGGTGCCGAGCGTGGCGAAGTCGGTGTACTGGCGCCACAGGTGCGGCTTGCCGAAGCGCCCGCCCAGCGCCTGCACCATCTTGAGCGCCACGCCCACGCCGGCCAGGATGGCGCTGGGGCAGGCGGGGTCGCGCTTCGGATCGGCCACGGGCACACCCTCGGGCACCAGGTCGGAAGGCTCGTGATGATCGGTGACGGCCACTTCGATGCCGCGCTCCTGCAGCAGGCGCACCTCGGCCTTGCAGGCGATGCCGCAGTCGACGGTCACCAGGAAGTCGGGCTTGACCTGCGACAGGCGCTCGATGGCCGCCGGAGTGATGGCATAGCCCTCCTCGAAGCGGCGCGGGATGAAGGGCGTGACGTGCGCGCCGAACTCGCGCAAACCGCGCGTCATGACGGTGGTGGCGGAGATGCCGTCCAGGTCGAAATCGCCGAACACGAGGATATGGTCGCCGCGGCGGATGGCGGCCTCCAGCGCATCGGCGGCCTCGGAAAGCCCGGGGATGATGTAGGGGTCGCGCCAATCGCGCTCCAGCGACGGCGTGAGGAAACGGTTCGCGGCTTCCGGGGTGTCGATGCCGCGCGAGACGAGCGTGGCCGCGATGAAGTGCGGCATGTGCAGCTCGCGCTGCAGGCATGCGACCGCCTCGGGCTCTGCCGCCTTGATGTTGAATCTGGCAGACATGGTGATTACCTACTTATTGCAGTGCTTTCCTATAGTTCCTCTCTATTGTCGCACAACTGCATGGCGCCGCCGCCGGGAAGTGCCGCGGTCGGCGGGCAACGTCGCAAGCGGTTCGGGCGACGTGCCAAGCCGCTCCGCAAAGAGACGCGACGCCGACGGGGGACCGCGCGACGCCGCCCCGTTCGCCCCTGCCGCACCTGCGCCGTTCGCAGCTTTTTTGCAGCCTTTCGCCCTTCGCCCGCAGCCTGGCGCGGGCGTGCGATAATGGGGCCTTCCTACCCTGAACAACGTGCAGGAGCATCGCATGGCCAATTGCCTTGTCGCCCAATCGGGCGGCCCCACCGCCGTCATCAACGCCAGCCTTGCCGGCGTCATCCGCGCAAACCAGCTCAACCCGCTTTACGACCGCGTCCTAGGAGGCCTTCACGGCATCGAGGGAACGCTGGCGGGCAACCTGTTCGATCTGACCGATTTAAGCGGTCGCGAGATCGAGGTGCTCAAGCAAACGCCCTCGTGCGCGCTGGGCACGTGCCGCTACAAGTTCTCCGATGAGGCCGATTTCCAACGCCTTATCGACGTCATGGACGAGAACGACATCTCCACCATGTTCTACATCGGCGGCAACGGCTCCATGTCCACGGTGGCCGCCATGACCGCCTGGGCCGCCGAGCGCAACCTAGACAAGCGCTTCATCGGCATCCCGAAGACCGTCGACAACGACCTGGGCCTTATGGACCACTGCCCCGGTTTCGCCAGCGCCGCGAAGGTGGCATGCGAGATCACGCACGCCACGCGCATGGACTACGACGCCTACACGCGCCCCGAGGTGTTCGTGCTGGAAACCATGGGCCGCGACGCGGGCTGGCTTGCGGCAAGCACGTGCCTGACCGGCGACGTCGACCTGCTCGTGCTGCCCGAGGTTGATTTCCGCCGCAGCATCTTCCTAGAGCAGGTGCGCGCGAAGATGGAGCAGCAGGGCAGCTGCTATGTGGTGGTGTCGGAAGGCGCGCGCTGGTACGACGGCACGTACCTGTCCGCCAACGGCAAGGCCGCCGACGGGCTGGGCCACGCCATGCTGGGCGGAGCCGCCGGACGGCTGAAGTCCATGATCGTGGAAGCCGGCATCGTACCGCGCTGTGTGGTGCAGGACCTGTCGCGCGTGGCGCGCTCGAGCAACTTCGCCATGAGCCTGGTGGATCTTGAGGAGTCCTACGACCTGGGCGTCTCCGCGCATATGCGCAGCGCGAAGCCCGAGTTCACCGGACAGGTGGTGGGCATCCGCCGCGGCCAGGGCGTCGACGGCGGCTACAACACCGAGTTCTTCGCCTGCCCCGCCTCCGACCTTGCCAACTTCGTGCGCCCCTTCCCCAGCGAGTGGATCTTGCCGAACTACCAGGGCGTCTCCGACGAGGCGCTGGACTACTTCCGCCCGCTCATCCAAGGCGAGCCGAAGCTGATCTGCGAAAACGGCATCCCCGTAACCATGCGCCCCTTCAACAGGCGCTAGCGGGTAAGACCCGCAGGCAGGAAAGCGAAGCGGCTGCCGCCGCAAAGACGATAAGCTCGCAGACGGCAGGTGCCGAACGCGAGAACGCCCGGCGACCCTCAACGGGGCACCGGGCGTTTCATTCTTTTGGGCGAATTAGGTGCCGGGGCGTTACTCGGCCGCAACGAACGTGTCGCGGTCGGGCGCGAACGACTGCATGGCGGCGATGGTGCGCTCGAACAGCTCGTCGAGCTCCCATCCCAGCATGTCGACGCCGCGGCGGATGACGTCGCGGTTCACGCCGGCGGCGAAGCGCTTGTCCTTGAACTTCTTCTTAAGCGACTTCACGTTGAAGTCCATGACGGACTTGCTCGGGCGCATGATGACCGCCGCGCCGATGAGCCCCGTCAGCTCCTCGGTGGCGAAGAGGACCTTCTCCATCTGCAGCTCGGGCGCGGGAAGGCTGGGGTTGAAGTCGCTGTTGTGCGTTTGAATGGCGCGGATGAGTTCGGGCGACCCGCCGGCTGCCGCGATGAGCTCCGCAGCATACACCGTGTGGTTCTCGGGATCGTCGTCATGCTCTTCCCAGTCAAGATCGTGCAGAAGGCCGACGATGCCCCAAAAACCCTCGTTCTCCGCATCGAACTCGCGCGCGAAATAGCGCATGGTCTGCTCGACCGTTTCGCCGTGCTCGATGTGGAAGGCGTCTTGGTTGTGGGCTTTGAGCAAGTCGAAAGCCGCTTCGCGGGTGATACCGGCATCAAGGGTTGCCATTGCATGCTCCTTTCATCGTTGGAGCCCATGCTATCACAGCGCCACAGCGCGCGGCCATGCGCACGAAACGACGGAAGGGCCGCACCCGTCCCCCCGCCTAGCGGGAACCGGATGCGGCCCTTCAGCGTATAGCCGCTTCGGCCCGCGACCGCGGCATCGGCGTCCTAGAACACGATGCCGAACACGGAGATGATAAGCCCCCAGAACACGCCCGTTGCCCACAGGCCCGCCAGCACGATGAGGTTCTGGCGAAGGCCGCGGTTCGTGCGGAACAGCACCAGCAGGCCCACGCCGGCCGACACCAGAAGGCCCGCCATCATGGCGCCCGCGCCGAGCGCGCCCTCGACGTAGAGCTGCGCGATCACCACGCTTGCCGCGCAGTTCGGGATAAGGCCCACCAGCGCGCTGCCCAGCACGGACAGCACCGGGTTGCTGCCCAGGAACGCGGCCAGCGCATCCTCGCCGACTAGCTCCAGCGCGCCGTCGAGCACGAGCGTGATGATGAAGATGAACACCGCGACCTGCACCGTATGCTTGAGCGCGCTGCGCAGGATGGAACCGCCCTCGTGGTGGTGCTCGTGCTCCTCATCGTGCTCGAAATCGTACGCCAGCTCCGGCTGCTGCTCGCAAGCCTCGCAGTCGCCGTTGCAATGGCAATGGTCGCGCTCGCACAGCTCGTGGATGCGCAGCTTCTCGCGGTCGCGACGCGCCAGGCGGACAGCCGCGTCGACCACGAATCCCATGACCATGCCGATCATCAGCTTCACGCCCATGATCTTCAGGATGGTCATCGGCGCCACCTGCTCGGCCAGGAAGATGGGCAGCATCTCGTCGGAGGTGGAAAGGAACACCGCGAACAGCGTGCCCAGCGTGACGACGCGACCCGCCCACAGCGTTGCCGCCGCCGCCGAGAAGCCGCATTGCGGCACGATGCCCACGAGCGCGCCGACCACCGGCCCCGCCGCGCCTGCGCGCCGCACGGCCTCCTCGGCCTTGTCGCCCGCCTTGTGCTCGAGCCATTCCATTGCCAGATAGGTGATGAACAGGAACGGAATAAGGTACAACGTGTCCTCGACGGAATGCTCGAGGACGTGTCCGATAAGATGCGTGATATCTTCCATGAACCTTGCCTTGCGATTGAAAAATGCCCTTGCCTGCGCATGCGCCGGATGCGCTCCATATGTCAGGTTCCCAGTTTACAGAACCCGTCAAGTAGAACGTGAAGAAACCGTGAACGACGGCTAACTTTCACGGCTCGACGTGCGCAGCGGCGGCTTCGTCCAGAATGCTCGCCATAGCCGCGCCGAAAGCCCCCACGATGCGCATATGGAAGCTACATCGGCCACCGCATCTTTCCCGCAAGACGCGGAAAGGGCCCGCCGAAGCGGGCCCTTGTTGCTGCAAGGTTTATGAACCTGTTGCTTACATCATGCCGCCCATACCGGCTGCACCTGCGGCAGCAGCAGCGGCCGCCGGATCGGGATCCTTCGGGATCTCGTTGATGGTGCACTCGGTGATGAGGATCAGGGCAGCCACGGAAGCAGCGGACTGCAGAGCCGTGCGGGTGACCTTGACGGGATCGTTGACGCCCATCTCGATCATCTTGCCGGTGGTGCCGTCGGCGAAGTTCACGCCCTCGCCCTTCTCCATGTGACGGACCTTGTCGACCATGACGGAGCCCTCGAAGCCAGCGTTCTGAGCGATGGCGCGCATGGGGGCCTCCATGGCCTTGCGGATGATCTCCACGCCGACCTTCTCGTCAGCGTCGGTGATCTCGAGCGTGTCCAGAGCCGGGATGGCGTTGATCAGAGCCACGCCGCCGCCTGCGACGATGCCCTCCTCGACAGCAGCGCGGGTAGCCTGCAGGGCGTCCTCGATACGGGACTTCTTCTCCTTGAGCTCGGCCTCGGTGGCAGCGCCCACCTTCAGCACGGCCACGCCGCCGGACAGCTTGGCCAGACGCTCCTGCAGCTTGTCACGGTCGAAGTCGGAGTCGACGCGCTCCAGCTCCTTCTTGATGTGGGTGATGCGGTCCTGGATGGCGGCCTTGTCGCCGGCGCCGTCCACGATCAGGGCGCGGTCCTTGGTGACCTTGACGGTCTTGGCGGTGCCGAGCATCTCGATCTTGGCGTCGGCCAGGGTCATGCCGAAGTCCTTGTCGATGACCTGCGCGCCGGTGACGGCGGCGATGTCCTCGAGGATGCGCTTGCGGCGGTCGCCGAAGCCGGGGGCCTTGATGGCCACGGCGGTGAAGGTGCCGCGCAGCTTGTTCAGCAGGATGGTGGCCAGAGCCTCGCCCTCAACGTCCTCGGCGACGATAAACAGCGGACGGCCGGTCTTCATGATCTGCTCCAGCAGCGGGACCATATCCTGGATGTTGGAGATCTTCTGATCGGTCAGCAGGATGTAGGGGTCGGAGAGGCTGGCTTCCATCTTCTCCATGTCGGTGGCCATGTAGGGGCTGATGTAGCCGCGCTCGTACTGCATGCCCTCGACGATGTCCATGTCCAGGCCGAAGGTCTGGGAATCCTCGACGGAGATGGCGCCGTCCTTGCCCACGGCGTCCATGGCCTCGGCGATCTTGGCGCCGATCACGGCGTCGCCGGCGGAGATGGTGCCGACGTTGGTGATCTGCTCGGTGGTGGAAACCGGGGTGGCGTCGGCCTTGATGGCCTCGACCACGGCGTCGGTTGCCTTCTGGATGCCGCGGCGGATGCCCAGGGCGTCGGCGCCGGCGGTGACGTTGCGCAGGCCCTCGGAGACGATCACGTCGGCCAGCAGGGTGGCGGTGGTGGTACCGTCGCCGGCGACGTCGTTGGTCTTCACAGCGGCCTCGCGGATGAGCTGGGCGCCCATGTTCTCGACCGGATCCTCCAGCTCGACTTCCTTGGCGACGGTGACGCCGTCGTTGGTGATCAGCGGAGCGCCGAAGGACTTCTCAAGGGCGACGTAGCGGCCCTTGGGGCCGAGCGTGACCTTGACGGCGTTTGCCAGCTTGTTGACGCCTGCGGCAAGAGCGCTGCGGGCATCAGCCTCGAACTTGATATCCTTAGCCATTCTAAAGCTTCCTTTCGAATGCGGCCTGCGCGCGGTTCCAAGATGCCGGGCGCAGGCCCATGCTTACTGACGAGGTGAAACGATCGAAACTTATTCGAAGACGCCGTACAGATCGTCGGCGCGCAGGATGAGCAGATCCTCGCCGTCGACCTTGATCTCCTGGCCGCCGAACTTGCCGTAGACGACCTTGTCGCCGACCTTCACGGGAACGGGAACCAGGTTGCCGTCCTTATCGGGCTTGCCAGCGCCGACTGCCAGAACGACGCCGCTCTGAGGCTTTTCCTTGGCCTCGGATGCGATGAACAGACCGGAAGCCGTGGTCTCCTCAGCTTCGTCGGCCTTCACGATAACGCGGTCGCCCAGGGGTTTCAGATTCATAACGCTGCCTTCCTTTCGCATCGATTACGCGAGATTGGTTTCGCATACCCGTTATTTAACCACTCTGTCTTTCTGAGTGCTAGCACTCTTTGGTAACGAGTGCTAAACACATTGCCTACTATAGCAGCCGACCGTCCGATTGCAAGTGGATTACGGTGATTTATGGTGCGCTTCGCAAACTTCTTGTGCAGCTGCATAAGGCAGAGGGGAGCGCCGGCGGCCGATAGCCGCCGGCGCTCCCCCTTTCGCCAGCTTTTTATGCCACGCCGGGCTTCACCAAACCGCTTTCGTAGGCGCGCACCACCAGCTGCGCGCGATCGTGCGCGTCGAGCTTAGCCATGATGCGCGCGAGGTGCGTTTTGACCGTTGCGGGGCTGATGAACAGGCGCTCGCCGATTTGGTCGTTGTTCAGGCCGCGCGCCACCAGCGTGAGGATCTCGCGCTCACGGTCGGTCAGCTGGTCGATGCCGCGCGCCGCGGCGCCTGCAGGCGTGCCCGGGCGCGCCGCCACGAACGTCTCGATGAGCCGGCGCGTGATGGACGGCTCGATGAGCGCCTCGCCCGCCGCAACTACGCGCACCGCCGACGCGATCTCGTCGGGCTCGGCGTCTTTGAGGAGGAAGCCGCCGGCACCTGCCGACAGCGCGTCGTAGACGTATTCGTCCAGGTCGAACGTGGTGAGGACGAGCACCTGCACGTCCGCGAGGGCGGCGTTGGAGCGGATGGCGCGCGTGGCGTCGATGCCGTTGACGCGCGGCATGCGGATATCCATGAGCACCACGTCGGGGCGCAGGCGCTCGGCAAGGTCGACCGCCTGCTCGCCATCGCGCGCCTCGCCCACCACCTCGATGCCGTCGTAGGACGACAAGATCATGCGGAAGCCGCTTCGCACCAGGTCCTGGTCGTCGGCCACCAGCACGCGCACGGGGCGCGGGGCGTCGGCCGCACCTTCGCCGTTGAGCATCTGTTCCATTCGCTATGCCTCCGTTCCGCGAAGCGGGATGCTTGCGCGCACGCAAAACCCGCCGTTTTCGTCACCGCCTGCCGAGAACGAGCCGCCGAGCACGTGGACGCGCTCGGCCATGCCCGCGACGCCGTGGCCCGCGCCGTCGGCTGCCCGCGGCAGCTGCTGCGCGGCCATATCGGCCGGCTGCGCCGCCACACCGCAGCCGACGCCGTCGTCGACCACCGACAGCGTTGCCGCTTCGCCCTCCACGGCGAACCGCAGCGACACGGTCCGCGCGCCCGCGTGCCGCACCGCGTTCGTGCACGCCTCGCGCGCCACGGTGAACAGCGCCATATCGATGTGCGCGGGCACGAGCGCGCGGTCGTACGCCGCCATGTCAAGCGTCACGTCCAGGCCGGCCCCGCGCAGGTACGACTCCAGCTCGCCCACCTGGTTCGTTCCGGCGGCGGGCATGGTCTCGGCCGCGTCGTCGCCATGGCGCAGCACGCCGATCATCGAGCGGATGTCGTCGAGCGCGCCCTTCGCCGTGGCACGGGCGGTGGACACCGCCTCCTTCGCCATTTGAGGGTCGCGCTCCACCAGCCGCTCGGCCGCGGCCAGCTGGATGCTCACCGCAGAAAGCGAGTGCGCCGTGATGTCGTGCACTTCGCGGGCGATGCGCACGCGCTCCTCCTCCACGCGGCGGGCGGCCTCCTCCTCGCGCGTGCGCTCGGCCTCGACGGCGCGCTGCTCCACCTCGTGCACGTACGCGACGTGTGTGCGGTAGGCGTAACCGGCGAGCACCGCCGCCACCATGAGCGCGATGTTCTGGAAGCGGGTGAAAAACACCAGGCTAGCAGCCTGCATGGGGGCCCCGGCGAACAGCAACGACAGCACCGCCGCCGCGCCGCACGCCACACCGGGCACGGTGCCGCATTCGGCCGCCACGGTGTAGAGCGCCACCAGCGGCCCGACCACCGTCATGGAGAAGCCCGAGAACCTGACCTGCAGCCCCAGGAAGATGACCAGACACGCGGCGAACACGGGAAGCGGGAAACGGCGGCGAAACACGAGCGGCACCACCGTCATGCCCAGGCCCACGAACACCTGCAGGTCGGGCACCACGTTGACCATGCCGAGATATTGGCGCAGCGCCAGGTCGGGGATGATGATGGACGATGCCGTGAGCATGAGCTGCAGGCAGCCGACGGCGAACGCCGCCAGCGTCACCGCGGCGTCGATCGCCCAGTCACGCGTCGTCATGTCGCGATATGTCATAAGAAGGTTTTCCATGCCGTCCATGGTATCCCGAGCGCGCCCCACGCGCCATACGCCGCCCGGGGTAATCACGCGGATGCGGACGGTAGGGTTACGCGGCGCCCAGGTCCTCGGTCACGGCTTTGCCGGTGAGCACGCCGAAGGCGCCGTTGGTGGTCAGGCTCTCGCCGCCGCCCTGCGCGGCCGCCCCGCAGCAGTACACGCCCGCGATGGCCTTGCCTGTGGCGTCCAGCAAACGCCCGCTGCCGTCAACCACCGCGCCGCCGCGCGTGCGGAAGCGCACGGGGAGCTGCTTGAGCGCGTAATACGGCGGTTTGAGGTTCTCCAGGAACTGCTTGCGCCCGAAATCGGAGTCCTTGCCCGCCTCCACCATGCTGGAGAAGCGGTCGATGGTCTTGCCGAGCACGTCCTCGGACACGCCCATGCCCGACGCCAGCTGCTCCACCGTATCGCACGGGCCCACCAGGCGCGATGCGTTCTTCGACGTCACCTGCGCCGCGCTGCGCGCCTGCCCGCTCTCCGAGATGCCGCTATCGAAGATGGTCCAGAAATAGCCACGTTCCTGGGTGAAGCACGTGGCGCACAGGCTGCGCATGTAATCCTCGTTGGCGAAGCGGTTGCCCTGCGCGTCCACCACGATAGTGGGCGCGAACATGCTCCATGCCGCTGCCGGCGGAAGATCGCTGGTCACGGAAGGGGTCACGCTCATGTCGCTGAGCTGCGCGCCGAGCGCCTGGCACAGCTTGTGGCCCTCCCCCATGGACGCGGCGGTGTAGCAGCCGATGCGCTCCCACGCCGACAGGTACTCGCGCACGAGCGACTGGTTGCTGGCGAACCCGCCCGTGGCAACCACCACGGCGCGCGCATGCACGTCGACCACACCGGATTGGTCCTTCTTGCTGGTGGAGAAGCGCACGCCGCACACCTTGCCCGCCTCGTCCAGGATGAACCCGGTGGCGCGGTAGCCGGTGGAGAACTGCACGCCCTTCGCCGCCAGCTTGTCGCGCAGCGGCATCATGATGCTCTCCGTGTCGCCGATGCCGTTTTTCGGGAGCACGCGGCGGCGGTTCGCCTCGTTGGCGGAATAGCTGGCAGGGTTGGCGAATTGCGCGCCATACGAGCTTTTCATGCGGTCGACCCACTCGGGTGCCGCGTAGAACAGGCGTTTCGCGAAATCAAGGTCGGTAACGCCGGCGGCCTTCAGCTGCTCCTTGCGCTCGGGCCACACGTCGTCGCAGGTCTCGGTGATGCCCGCGTCCTTCTGCAGCTGGCTGCCGCACACCTCCATGACGGCGTTCGACTCGTAGCTTTCGCCGCCCAGCACGTCAAGTTTCTCGGCCACCATGACCGTCAGCCCCGCCTCGGAGGGGTCCATGGCCGCCGAAAGGCCCGCCATGCCGCTGCCCAGGATGAGCACGTCCACCGACGTGGAGAACGACACCTGAGGCTGGCCGAGCACGCCGGTCCCCTCGGAGGAGGGGACCGCGGCGGAGCTGCACGACGACAGCAGGGGCACGGCGGCGAAGGCGGCGGAGGCACCGACCAGCTTGAAGAACTCGCGGCGTTTCATGTGTGGCATGCTCTTTCACTAGATGGCGAAGGGACGGCGCCCGCCGCCGTACAATCGGCCGTGGGCACCGTCCCCCATTTCGATATCGCAGCCATGGTAACGCACGCGCCACGCGCGCGGCCGGCCGTTCGGCACGCGTCACATCTTCTCGATATGCGGGGCGCCCGGCAACCGGAGGCACCCCGAGCGGGCGAGCGGAGCCGACGCGCCCGCGGTTTGCCAGCGGGAGCGGATCCGCCGCGCCGCCTTTCCACGCCGCTCCGTTTCCCCACCGCCCGGCGGGGCGTCGGCAGCCGCTTCCCTATTCGTAGAACTTGGTGTCGGGATACGGCGGCTCGAGGGCGCGTTTGAAGGCCTGCGAGCGCACCTTCGCCAACACGCGCTCGACGTCGGCGCGGTTGAAGCCGGCCTCCACCAGGCCGTCCTCGCTGACGCCGTGCTCGAAATGCGCGATGAGCATGCGGTCGAGCGTGGGGTAATCGATGCCCATGGACTTCTCGTCCTCCTGGCCGGGCGCCAGCTCGGCGCTCGGCGGCTTGACCAGCACGTGCTCGGGGATGGGCGGCACCTGGCCGTCGCGCTCGGCGCGCTCGTTGCGCCAGCGCGCGATGGCGTACACATCGGTCTTGTACAAGCCGCCGATGGGCGCGAACGCGCCGGCCGTGTCGCCGTAGAGCGTGGAGTAGCCCATCATGGACTCGCTGCGGTTGCCCGTGTTCACGAGCATCCAGCCGTTGGCGTTGGAAAGCGCCATGAGCACCACGGTGCGGCAGCGCGCTTGCGTGTTCTCCGATGCCGTGCCCGAAAGCTTGCCGCAGCCCGAGCGGCGCAGCACCGCCTCGAACGCCTCGAACGGCTCGCAGATGGACACGATGTGCGTCTCGATGCCCAGGTTATCCGCCAGCTCGCGCGCATCGTCCAGGGAATGCTCCGTGGAATAAGGGCCGGGAAGCATGATGCCGTGCACGTGATCGGGGCCGAACACGTCGGCGCACATGACGGCGATGACGCTCGAATCTATGCCGCCGGAAAGTCCCACCACCATATCGGTGAAGCCGGCGCCCTCCGCATAGGCGCGCAGCGCGTCCGCGCACGCCTTGTACATATCGTTCGCTCGCATAAAGCTGTCCTTTCAGCACAAGCGGGATTCCTTCGGATACGAGTATGCCCAAGCAGTGTTTCCAGGTGATTGCCAGCACGCAACAGCTTGGCAACCGGTCGAATAGCGCGACCAGCGAACGCGGGAAGGCGGGCGGACGGCGTAGAGCTTGCCCTTGCCGCCGTCCGCGTACGCCGGCACTTGGTCTTGTCACCCCTCTAATGAAACGGCGAGCCTACGTTGGGAACCCCCGAAAACGCAAGCAGGCGGCATGTCCTGCGACATGCCGCCTGCTTGGATAGGATATGTTCGCCGTGCTACTGGATGGCGCGGATCTGCTCGGCCAGCCAGGTGGCCCATTCCTCAACGCCCTCGCCCGTGGTTGCGGCGATGGGGAAGATAGGAGCCTGCGGGTTAAGCTGGCGCACGCTGGAATCGAACGCCTCGCGATCGAAGTTGAACACGGGCATGGTGTCCACCTTGTTCAGGATGACCACCTTCGCCGCCTGGAAGACACCGGGATACTTAAGCGGCTTGTCGTCGCCCTCGGGCACGGACAAAATCATGACCTTGGCGTTCTCGCCCAGATCGAAGTCGGTCGGGCACACCAGGTTGCCCACGTTCTCCACGATGATCAGGTCCAGGCGCTCCAGGTCGAGCACATCGATGGCGCGGCTGATCATGTTGGACTCCAGGTGGCACGCGCCGCCCGTGTTGATCTGCACGGCCGCGATACCCTGCGCCTTGATCTTCTCGGCATCCACGTTGCTGGCGATGTCGCCCTCGATGACGGCGATGTTGAACTCGTCGCGCAGCGCCTCGATGGTGGCCAGGATGGTGGATGTCTTGCCCGAGCCGGGGCTGGCAAGCAGGTCGAGCACGAACACGTGGTTGTCGGCGAAGCGCTTGCGCAGCTGCGCCGCCAGCTGATCGTTCTTGTCAAGGATAGGTTGCTTCATATCGATTTGCATGCTGATTCCTCCTATTGATCAAGCAGCGGTTTCGGTGATAAACCAAATCGGGAAAGCGTGGCGAACGCTCGGTCTTCCAGCTGCGCCATCGGGCACGTACGCGCGGGAACCGCCCGTCCCTGCAGCAGACATCCGCCACGCGGCATTGCGCCGGCGCCCGCTAGTCGTCGGGCAGGTCCACCTCGATGGAATCGATCTGCATCTCGCGACCAGCCAAAAGCTTCGTGTTGTAGCCGCCGCACTCGGGGCACACCATGTGGAAGCGATCGTGCTCGTACTCGGCTCCGCAGTCCAGGCAAAAGCTTCGGGGCGTCACCATGTTGATCTCAAGCTCCGCGCCTTCGCTGATGGTTCCTTCCGTGAGCACCTCGAACGCGAAGCGCAGCGAGTCCTCGATGGCCTCGGTCATCTCGCCGATGGACAGCGTGACCTTGAGCACCTTCGTGGCGCCCGCCTGCACGGCGGAATTCTCCACCGCTTCCATGACTCCGGTCATGATACCTAGCTCGTGCATGCAGCTCCTTCGATCCGCGAAATCGTGCAGCGCCCGCGCCGCACGTCATTGGTACGCACCCATACTATCCCAAGAAGGCCCGCATGCAGCGGGCCTTCAGGTTAACCATATATGTTTGACGGCGAAGCTACTTGCGCTTCACGGCCTTGAGCTTCTTGGTCTTGGGAGCAGGGGCTTCCTGGCCCTCCTCCTTCGCAAGCTCCTCGTTCTGCTTCTTGATGCGCCTGCCCAAGGCGATGCGCGCCAGCAGCAGCGACACCTCGTACAGCACGATCAGCGCGGCGAACATGAGCGCCATGGTGACCGGCGATGCATCGGGCGTGACGATGGCGCAGAACACCAGCAGGCCCACGTAGATGCCGCGCCAGCTGTTGCGCAGCTTCTTGTACGGCACCACATTGAACACCACCAGGTAGAAGATGACCAGCGGCAGCTCGAAGGCCACGCCGAAGCCCAGCTCGAACTTGATGATGATGTCCACGTAACTGGCCATGCGCGGCGTGACGGTGCCCAGGCCCATGGCCTGGTCGGTGAGCCACTGGAACGCCGGGTTCAGGATGATGCAGTAGCAGAACACGGTGCCCAGGATGAACAGCACCACGGCAGCGGCGAACGTGGGGATGAACCACTTGCGCTCGTTGGGCTTGAGCGCCGGCAGGAAGAACGCCAGCAGCTGCCACAGGATAACCGGCGAGCAAGCGACGATGGCCGCCCAGATGGAGATCTTGAAGCGGGTGGAGAACGCCTCGAACGGGTCGATGGCCATGAACGACGGCAGGCCGTCGGGGCCCTTCGGCAGGTACTCGGAGATGGGGATCATCAGGAACTGGCCCATGGTGGGCGTGGCGAAGTAGAACACGCACACGCCGATGAGCAGGCACACGACGATGCGCACCAAGCGCATGCGCAGCTCGCCCAGATGATCGAATAGGGGCATTCGCGCCGGTCCGATAGGCATCGGTTACTCCCCCTTCGTTTCGGTGGCGAAAGATTCTGCAGCGGACGCCGCCGGTGCGGCGGGCGCCGCGGGAGCCGCTTGCGCGGCGGTTTCGGGCGCCGCGGCCTCGGTCGACTTGGCGTCGGCGGCGGCCAGGGCGGCCTGCTTGGCGGCCTCGGCCCTTTCGGCTTCGGCGGCCTGCTTGGCGGCGCGCTCGCGATCATAGCGGGCCTTGCGCTCGCTGAAGCTTTCCTGCTGGCCCGCCGGGCGCGGCTTGGATGCCGCGGCGGAGGAGCTATGCGAGGAGACGGCCTTGCTTGCGCTGCTCACTGCCTTGCTTGCGCCGTTGGCGGCCTTCTTACCTGCGTCAGCGGCCTTTTCCATAACATCGAGCGGGTTCTTGAACGGCTCGTCGGAATCGGGGTCGTACACCTCGTTCTTGATAACCTTGTTCATCTCCTCCTGCGCGTTTCGGAACTTGCCGATGGCCTTGCCAAGCGTTTTCGCCATTGCGGGCAGCTTGTCGGGGCCGAACAGCAGGAAACCGAACAGCAGAATGAGAAATAGCTCAAATCCACCGATACCAAACAAAGCATTCCCCTTTGCGTGCGTTCCCTTTACTCTTTTCGCGCTTGCGCGCAACAGCCATTCATGGTAGCACAAACGCCCCGGCCCCCTTCGCGCGCACTTCCTTTACAGAAAAGTTCTTCCTAGGGAAGCCGCGTTCGGGGACCGGGGCGTTATCGATTACCGAAGGTTGCTACAGGGACAGCACGGAGAGCGCGATGGTCGGGATGCCGAGCGCCAGCACCAGGATGACGCACACCACCACGGTGAAGATCTTCTTCGTGCGGGCCGCCGCCTCGCGGCGCGCCTTCTCGCGCGCTTCCCGCTCTTGCGCCGCCTTGATGCGTTCGGCCTTCTGCTTGGCCGTGAGCTTTTGGTTCGTTCCCATGGCGCGCTACCTCAGCTTGCTGCGAATCTCGATGACGCGGGCGATGCTGCGGGCCACTTCCACGCCCACATGCCAGCTGCTCTTCTCGTACAGCACGTTGCCGCCCACCATGGTCATGAGCACGTCGGAGCCGGTGCAGGCGTTGACCACGGCCGAGACCGGGTCGGTGGCCGGCGTTTGGTGCGAGCCGGACAGGTCGACGGCGATGACATCGGCCAGCTTGCCCACTTCCAGGCTGCCCACCTTGTCGTCCATGCGCAGCGCGCGGGCGCCGCCGATGGTGGCCATCTCCAGCATGGTGGAGGATTTCATGAAGCTGCGCGGGTTCACGGCGCGCTGGATGAGCATGCCGGTGTGCATCTCCGAGATCATGTCGGTGGAATCGGTGGCGGCGGGGCTGTCGGTGCCCAGGCCAACGCGCAGGCCGTTGTTCAGGAACTCGGCGAGCGGGGCCACGCCCATGCCCAGCTGCGCGTTGATGCGCGGGCAGCTGGCGATGGAGACGTCGTATTCCTTGAGCTTGGCCACGTCATGGTCGTCGACGTAGACGCCGTGCACCATCATGACGTTGTCGCTTTCGAACGCGCCCCAGTTCAGCACGTAGTTGACCGGCGTGGTGCCCGTGGGCAGCCACGGCGGGACCTCCACGAAACAGCGCGTGGTGTCCATGGAATGAACGGAGAAGGGCGAGGAGCCGTAACGCACGAAGTCGCATTCCTCGCGGTCGCCGGCCAGGCGCAACGCCACCGGGAGGTTCTCTTTGGCGGCGAGCTGGGCGACCTTGCGGAAGATCTCCGGATTGCAGGTGAACAGCGACGACGGCGCCAAGCCGATGGTGAGGCGGTCGGAGTCGACCTCCTCCTGCCAATGGGCCAGGTCGTTCTCGGCCTGATGCATGGCGAAGTCGACGCGTCGACGGTCCATGGCGCCCACCTCGCGGTAGACGACGCCGCGCATGCCGAGCTTCTGCATGGCGGTGCAGCTGGCGCCCGAGGTGGTGATGTCTGCCACGGTGGTGATGCCGCTGGACAGCGACTCGAGGCCGCCCAGGATAGCGGAATCGTACCAATCCGCCACGTCCATCTTCGCGGACAGTTCGCGCATGGTCATGATCCAGGTTGCATAGGGGACATCGTGGACGATGCCGCGCATGACCGCGTTCTCCAGGTGGGTGTGCAGGTCGACGAAGCCGGGCAGGATGGCCGCCTGGCCGAAATCGGAGACCTTCTCATCGGGATAGCGCAACTTGAGCATGGCGGCGTCGCCGACGTCGCGGATGGCGCCGTCGCGAACGAGCACCGCACCGTTGTGGATGGGTTCCGACGTGATGGGAAGCACGTACTGCGCGCACAAAAGCATGGGCTGCCTCGCTTGTTCCGTGATTTGCAAGTAAACACGTATGATACCACCGATGAGCGCCTCGGCAGAGCTTCCACGAAAGCAACGCGGCGAGCGGCGCAGGGAGGGACCGCTACCTACTTCAACGGCAACGTTGCGGTGAACACGGTGCCTTCGGCCTGCGTGCTGGCGACCGTCAGCGTGCCGCCGTGCTCCTCGGCGATGGCCCGCGCGATGGCGAGCCCCAGGCCGTGCCCGCCGGCGCCGCCCGTGCGCGCCTTGTCGGCGCGGTAGAAGCGGTCGAACACGTGGGGAAGGTCCTCGGGCGATATGGGCGCGCCGGTGTTGCGCACCGCAAGCTTCGCCTGCTTTCCCGACCGCGAAAGCGACACGTCCACCGCTCCCCCGTCGTCGACGTACTTGCAGGCGTTGTCGATGAGCGTGCCCGCCAAACGGCGCAGCCTCTGCTCGTTGCCGCGTAGCCTGATACCGGGCTCCACCTGCGATTCCAGCTTCACGCCGCGCTCGAACGCCACCGATTCGAACTGCAAGGCCTCGCCCTCGAGCACGTCGGACAGGTCGACTTCCTCGAAGGCCGGGCGGGCATCGCCGGATTGCGCGGCGGCCTCCTCCTCGTCCATCTTCGCCAACGCAAGCAGGTCGCCCACCAGGCCCTGCATGGCCTCGGCCTCGTGCTGCGTGCTCTCGAGCCATTGGCTTTGGCTTGCCACGCTGCGCTCAGGATGCTCGAGCGCGATGGACGTGTTTGCCAGGATGACGGTAAGCGGGGTTTTCAGGTCGTGCGACGCATCGGCGACGAAACGCCGCTGCTGCGTCCAGGCGCGGGCGACGGGGCGCAGCGCCCAGCGGCTGAAGAACAGGCTGATGACGAAGAACACGGCCAACGCCGCCACCTCCACCACGGCAAGCGTGGCCGCCAGAGTGCGCCAGCCGCTCGCGCTGCCCATGTCGGCGAACGCCAGGTACGTGACGCCGCCCGCCTGGCGCTTTACATAGAACAGGCCCAGGTCGGATAGGCTGCCGAAGCCCTCGTCGGCTCCGGCGAGCTGCTGACCGGCTTGCTCGAGCACGTCTTGGCTGATGGAAGCCGTGTTGAAGCGGCCGAGAGCGGACATGTCACCGTCCGCGGACATGGAGAACAGGGCCACGGGGATGACCTGCTCCCCATCGCGCTCGCGCCCGCCGATGGTCGGCGGCGCCGCAACGTCGGAGGAGTCGGCGACGGCGAGCTCCTGATCGGCCGAGCCGGCGAGCACATCGGCCGCGGCGTCCTCCCGGCCCACAGCCGGATCGACGGCAGCGCCGGCTTGCTCGACCGCCTGGGCCGGCGCCTCCGGGCCGTCGCCGGATTCCGGCTGGCCTTCGCCGAACGCGTCCTTCCCCATCTGCCTGCCCTGATGCTCGGATGCCTGCGCGATGGCCTGGTTGAGCGCGCCGTCGACCGCGGCGACGCTTTGCCGATGGTTCACCACGCAGATGGTCGTGAAGACCACCGTCAGCACGACGGCGACGGTGGCCATGTTCAGCACTATGAACTTGATGCGGAGCTTCTTCAGCATGGCGCCGCCCTAGGCCGCAGCGCCATCGGCGGCGAAACGGTAACCCGCCTTGCGGATGGTCTCGATACATGCCTGCGAGCCCAAAAAGCGCATCTTCTTGCGCAGGAAGCTGACGTAGGCCTCCACGTTGTTGTCCTCGGCGCTTGACTCCACGCCCCACACGCGTTCGATGAGCAGCTCCTTCGACACCACCTGGCCCGGGTTGCTCATAAGCACCTTCGCCAGGGAAAACTCCTTGAACGACAGGTGGATGGTCTTCTGCCCGCACGTCAGGTCGTAGCTTTCCAGGTTCAGCGAAAGGTCGCCCGCGTCGAGCTTCTCGAAGATCACCTCGCCCTGGCGGCGCGTGAGGGCACGCAGGTGCGCCAGCAGCTCGGCGGGGCTGAACGGCTTGGTCATGTAATCGTCGGCGCCGCTGTCCAAGCCGGCGATCTTGTCGGGCACGGCATCGCGCGCAGTGAGCAGCAGCACCGGCGTGCTCACGTTCTTGCGGCGCAATTCGGCCACCACCGTGAAACCGTCCATCTTCGGCAGCATGACGTCCAGGATGACCACGTCGTAGATGCCGCTTTCGGCATAAGCTAGCCCGTCGGCGCCGTTGTGCACCACGTCGGTGCCGTAGCCGTTCTTCTCCAGGATGTGCGCCAGCGCGCGGGCCAGCCGCACGTCGTCTTCCACGATGAGGATCTGCATGGTGTGCCTTCCGTCGATTCCCGAACCCGCGCCGCAGGGCGCAGGCGTGCATTCTCTTGATCAACAGTATACGGCCCAGCCTGAAAACGGGCTTAAAGAACGGGGCCGCCCCGAAGGACGGCCCCGCATGCGGAAGTTATGGAAGCGGATTTAGCGCTCGTAGACCTGATCGCAGCCGAGCAGGTCCTTCATGGTGTGCCAGATCTGATGCGGGTCGCCCACGGGGTGCGCGAGCGGCTTCATCTCGTAGCGTTCCACCGTGCCCGATAGCAGGTCGACGGCGAACACCTCGTCGGAGAGCGTGAGCGCCTGCTGCGGGCAGATGTCCGTGCAGCAGCGGCATTTCACGCAATCGCCGGGGAAATGCTCCACGCCGAACGTGCCGTCCTCGTCGGTGAACTTGCTGATGGCGCCGGTCGGGCAGAACGTCGCGCACATCTGGCAGCTGCTGCACTTGTCCGGGTCGATGATGACGTGGCCCCACAGGCGGGTGTCGATCATGACGTCCTGCGGCTCGCCTAGGCTGGACAGGCTGTTCAGCAGAAGCTCGCGACGATCGGGGACGAAATGCGGCAGCGTGCCGTCCTCCATCACCTTCTGGAAACGCGATTCGGGCTTCTCCTCGATGCCGAGCGTTTCCTTCACGGCGTAATCGGCGGTGGTGCCGGCGGCGGCTTTCGCCTCGGAGCCCACTTCGGCGAAGAACCTGCGCTTGCCGGCGTCGAAGCTGGACTTGCCCTCCTGGCGAACCTGGTGCGGGAACTTCTTGACCAGGTCGACGCGCACGCTGCTGTTCCAGGTTTCCAGCAGCGTGTTGGCGGTGTCGCGCACCTGCTCGGCCATATGGAACCCGGTGGCGTGCTCGCAGGCGGCGCACTTGCCCTCGACCAGGCTGACGTGCTTGGCGCCGGCCACGGCCAACGTGACCAGCAGGCTTTCCTCCACGCGCCCAAGGCACGTGACGGACACGACTTTCTCCAGGTCAAGCAGCCCCTCGGCGGCGTTCACGATCTGCTCGCACGCGATGACGACCTCGCCGTCGGCGGCGCGCATGGCCTGGATGCAGCGATGCAGCAGCTCGGCGTCATTGGGGCGATGGGCCTCAAGCGCGCACGTGGGGCACACGGTGGCGCACGTGCCGCAGCCGATGCACTTCTCCGGCGAGATGATCAGCTCGTTGTCGTTGTAGGAGATGCAGCCCGATGTGCACACCTCCGCGCATTTCATGCACGAGGCGTTGCGATTGCGCACGACGGCGCAACGGTTCTGATGAACCGTGATATCGGCGCTCTGAAGTTTTTCGAGCAGACCGAGGAAATTCTTGGCACTTGGCATTGCTGCCCCTTTCTCGTCTACCCCCTTGCAAATGGTTAGTATAGCCGTTCGCCTACGCGAACGCACCGGCGGAAGCATCGAACTCGCGCACGGTGCCGTCGGCGTACTCGATGCCCCAGGTGCCGTAATCCACGTCGAACGCGGGCAGCTCGGGCATGGCGAAGGCGGACTCGGCGGACTGGTCGGCCGCGCCGGCGGCGGGCTCGGCGGCAACGGGCTCGGCGGCGTCGGCGAGCTCGGCAATCTGCGGCTGCTCAGCCGTTTGACCTGCGGTTTCACCTTGCTCGGCAGCGGCCGCCTCGGCTTGCGCCTGCTCGGCGACCGCGAGCTGCGCCTCGTAGCTGGCGCGCGACGGGATGCGCACGCAGGCGATATCCTGCCCCAGCGCACCGGCGTTCATGAGTTCGCGCACGCGCTCGACCATGTCCACCGCATCGGCAGGCAACGACGAATCGGAGCCCGTCTTCATCGCGATGAGCGCGTCGTCGCCGAACTCCAGCTCAAGCCAGTGGTACGGGAACGCCGGCTGGCCGTTTTCGGCACGGACGTTGTTGGCGGCCGTGATGGTGTTGGACACCTTCGAGAACATGTTGTGCAGCCACTTGGGCATGACGCCCTCCCACAGCTGCTGCGCCGCCTCATCGGAGCTGTCCCAGTAGGCGCGATGCAGCTTGATCATGAAGCGCATCACGTTCTCCGGGCGCTGCCCGTCTGCCGGCTTGTGCGCCTGCACAAGCGACGGCGCCACATAGGAGTACGAGCGTTTGATGTCGGAGACGCACTCGTCGTTGAATAAACGTTCGTCCAGGTCCATGCGAAGAATCAAAGAGGGTCGAATAAAAGCGGTCATGGCTTCAGCTTCCTTTCTCCAAACCAAAGCGGGCCGGCGCACGTCCCCACGCGGCCGGGTCCGTCGTCCACTTGCATTCTTCCCCAAACCCCGCCGCGCAGTATGGCGCAACCCTCCGCGCATTGTCAAACGCGGACACGATTATCCGCAAAGTCGGATAATCTGCCGCGAAAAGTCGGACCTTGACATCGTCGACGCGGCGCGCCTATCATCAACGCGGGGAGTCCGCCGGCGCACCATATGCGTGCGGCAGACATTGTTTGCAAAAGTCGGAGCTTCAGGGGTGAAGTTCCCGGAGTCGGTCTTACGGGCCGGCACTGTAGCGTCGTGCCAGAAGGCAGGCGCTAGTTTTGTTGTTGGCAATGTCTGGGAGGGGCGGAGCATGTCTGATTCCACTTTCGATCTATCCTTTGATTCCGAGCTTGACGAGTTCGACCCGCTGGAGGATACCGGCGCGGACGACGACGAGGACGAGGGCGGCGATTACACCGCTATCAGCTCGGCAACCGATGCACCTGCGCAGCAGTCCGAAGCCGAAAGCGACGACCGTACGCCTGCCGAGCGCATCGACGACCTGTTCAAATCCATGGCCCCGCGCCGCAAGGTGCTGCTGGGCATCCTTTCCTTCGTGCAAGAGCCGCAAACCGCCGAGGCCGTGAACGCCCACGTCGACGAGCTGCAGCAGGACAACTTCAGCGTTTACACCGCCGCCAACCTGTGCAACCTGCTCGAGCGCGCCGGCGCCATCGAGCGCATCACCGTCGACGGCCAGCCCGCCGACGACACGGAAAACGAGCCCAAGACCGTGGTCGTGGACGGCGTGGAGTATCTGGAGGCCGCCGAACCCGTCGAGGTGTTCTGGCGCATCACCGAGCCTGGCCAGGCAAAACTTGATTCCGACAAACCGATCGAGCGCCTGCGCGCCCTGCTTGAGGAGGACGCGGCGTACGCGGTCATCTACAAGCGCATCCTCACACTGTGCGCGGCCGAAGGCGGCGCCGCCACGCCGGCCATCAACGGCAAGGTCGACAACGACCCGCTGGTGCAAAAGCCCCGCCTGTACGCCCCGCACTTCGTGGACAAGCTGGAGCAATGCGATGCGCTGGAATGGCGCAAGGCCTGGTTCACCACCGAAACGGGAAAGCAAGGCCTGGAAATGCTGGCAGACGTCGTGGACGGGTCCGCGGCCGATTCTAAGGAGGACTAACCATGACCGAGAACGCCAACACCGCCGCAGAGCAGGCTTCCATGGACGATCTGATCAAGCTCATCGAGCAGCGTGCCGCAACGTACGGCCTGCTCAGCCGACTGTTCCGCGTGGAAATCGACCAGGAGCTGCTTGACGAGCTGCACGGCATGCGCTTCCCCGCCTCCACGGGCAACGCCGACGTGGACGAGGGCTACCTGCGCCTGGCGAAGTACCTGTCCAACACCTGGGAGAACAGTCTGACCGACCTGGCCGTGGACTACACCCGCGTGTTCATCGGCCACGGCGTGGACGCCTACAGCGCCGCCTACCCGTTCGAAAGCGTGTACACCTCCGAGAAGCGCCTGCTCATGCAGGACGCCCGCGACGAGGTGCTCGCCATCTACCGTTCCGCCGGCCTTGACAAGAAGAACAGCTGGAAGGAAGGCGAGGACCACGTGGCCCTGGAGCTGGAATTCGAGCAGGTGCTTGCCAACCGCACCGCCGAGGCGCTGCGCAAGGGCGACGAGGAGGAGGCCGCCGCGCTGCTGACCACGCAGAAAAACTTCCTGGAGGACCATCTGCTGTCGTGGGTTCCCATGATGACGGCCGACATGAAGCGTTTCGCGAAAACCGACCTGTATCAGGGCCTGGCCTATCTCACCGATGGGTTCCTGAACACCGACAAGGCGTTCCTGGACGACGTTTTGACCGAAGACGAGTAACGGGCATCGCCCGCCGACGCGCTTCGAAGCCGGCGCGTCGGCGGTTTGCACCGCCAGGCTTCCCGGCGCGGAGGGCGTCGGATACGGGGAGGCCAGCATCGGGCGCGAGCGAAAGAAGGAGAGATGGACAACACGGATAACCGCACGGACCTGCCCGAAGGCCGCGCGGAACAGACGAGGAGAGCGGCGGATCCCGCAACAGCGCAGGCCGCCGCGGAGAAACAAGCGAAAACCGGGGGAATGACGCGTCGCACGCTGTGCCTGGGCATCGGCGGCGCCGCGGTGATGCTCGGCCTGGGCGGGCTGAAGCTGGCGAACCCGCAGGCCATCATCCGACCTCCGGGAGGTCAGGATGAGGACCGCCTGATCAGCGCCTGCATCCGCTGCGAGAAATGCTACGAGATCTGCCCGCGCGACGTCATCCGCCCGGCGCACATCGAGGACGGCATCCTGAACATGCGCACGCCCACGTTCGACTTCAGCGACGACTACTGCGATTGGTGCACCGAGGAGAACGGCGGCACGCCGCTGTGCGTCTCGGCCTGCCCCACGCGCGCGCTGGAGCTGCCGGCGGGCGCCACGAAGGAGAACACCATCATCGGCCGCGCCGTCATCAACACCGACTGGTGCCTGGCGTACAAGCTGATCGGCTGCCGATTCTGCTACGACGCGTGCCCGTACGAGGCCATCGCGCTCGACGACGAGAACCGACCCGTGGTGCTCGATAACAAGTGCAACGGCTGCGGAGCCTGCGAAAGCGTATGCGTGTCGCTGCAAAACGGCTCCATCTCCGAGGGCGCCACTTCGCGCGCCATCACCATCAAGCCGCTTGACCAGGTAGAAAGGTAGGTGCGGTCATGAAACGCAATTCCAAGACGCTGCGCACCATAACCGCGCTCGCCATCGTCGCCATCGTTTTCGTTGGCTTTCTGACGAACCTGGGCATCGGCACCATTTCCGCGCCGGGCATCTGGGATATCTCCATCCTCTGCCCGCTGGGCGCCCTGGGCACCATGCTCGCAAGCAAGATGATGGTGCCGCGCGCCGTGGTGTCGCTGGTCATCATGGTGGCGCTCATCATCGTGTTCGCCCGCGCGTTCTGCGGCTGGATGTGCCTCGTTCCCCTGGTGCAGAAGCTTCGCGGCATCTTCACCAAGCCTGAGAAGCAGGCGAAGGCCGCGAAGGCAAAGGCCGCGAAACAGGCGGACGGTAAGGCGGCCGAGGCCGCTGCCGATATCGCACCGCTGACCGAGGACGAGAAGGCCGCGCTGGCAACCGGCTGCGAGAAGGACTCGAAGGGCCTGGCCGGCTGCGCAAGCTGCGCGAAGAAGCGCGGCGAGGCCGTGGATGCCCGCCATTTCGTGCTGGGCGGCGCGCTGCTGTCCACCTTCATCTTCGGCTTCCCGGTATTTTGCCTGGTGTGCCCCATCGGCCTTACCTTCGCCACCATCCTGCTGCTGGTGAACCTGTTCGCGCAGGGCGATGTGACGTGGTCGCTCATCGTGGTGCCCGCCATCCTGATCGCCGAGGTGCTGCTGTTCAAGAAGTGGTGCCATAAGCTGTGCCCGCTTTCGGCGTTCATGAGCCTGATCGCCAAGCTGAACCGCACGTTCAAGCCCACCATCGATAACGCGAAGTGCCTGGAAACGGCCCAGGGCAAGAAGTGCGGCGCCTGCGGACGCGCCTGCGAGGAGGGCATCGACCCGCGCCACCCCGAGCTGTCCGAGGCCGCATGGAGCGAATGCACGAAGTGCCGCTCGTGCGTGGACGCCTGCCCGGCGCACGCGATCAGCATGCCGCTGATCGCCAAGAAGGGCGAACCCGTCTCGCTGGTGGAAAACGAGAAGTAGCCGGCAAGCGGATACGGCAAACGCGCACGTTGCGGCGCGAGGAACGCAACACGGGAACAGCCGGGCGCGCATCGCGCCCGGCCTCCCGAGCAGAGGGTGGCCTAGCAAGGGTTCTGGGGATAGACCACCTTCTGCCCGGGAGCGGCGCCTCTTCACCCTCCCCTCCCTCCCCACTTTAGAAGATGCCGCCGCCCCCTCTTTCAACCTGAGAAGCCGAAGCGGGCACCCTCCTCACCCGCTTCGGCGCAAACCTCCGTCGCCCAACAAGCCGACGGAGGGGCCGAGGAAGACAACGACCCGTCGGCGGCGACCGACGGAAACGCGTTCCGACCCGCCTGGCGGGCAAGATCGCGAACGCATATATAAATAGGTAAGGGTTAACGGCTGGGAGGTCGAACATGAATCAAGACGTTTCGCACATCAAGGCAACGCGCATCATCGGCGGCATCGGCTGCGGGAAAACGCACGCGCTGATCAAGCGCGTATGCTCGCTGCTTTCAGGCGGCGAAAAGGCGGAGAACGTGCTAGTGCTGTGCGCCACGCCGCAAGCATGCGAGGCGTTCACGCTGCGCCTGAACGCCGCTGCCGAGGAAGCCGGCGCAAACGCCGATGGGGTCACGGTGACCACGCCGCGCGCCCTGGCGCTCGAGGTGCTCTCCGACGCCGAGGCGGTGCGCTGGTCGGGCCGCGAGCCGCGCCTGCTGACCGCCTACGAGGAGCTGTTCCTGCTCGAGGACATGAAGGTGAGCGGTCTGCGCCCCAAACGCCTGCGCGAGATGCTGAAGTTCTTCTACCGCAGCTGGACCGAGCTTGCCGATGACGATCCGAACTGGCTTTTGCCCGGCGAGGAGTCCAACGTGCATACGCTGCTGAAGGACAACCTAGCCTTCACGCGCAGCATCGCCGAGCCCGAGGCGGGCAATCTTGCGGCAAATTACCTGCGGACCCATGCCGGCGCGGTTGCAGCGCATTCGTTCGCCCATGTGCTGGTGGACGACTATCAGCGCATCAGCAAGGCATCGCAGCTGCTTGCCGGCCTGGTGGCGGCAAAGACGCTCACCGTCGCCGGCGACCGCGCCGCTTGCGTGCAGGTCTACGACAGCTACCCCTATGCCGCGGGCTTGGACGAGTTCATGGATGCGCACGAAGGGGCGCAGGATATCGAGCTTTCCGCGTGCCATACCTGCGCAGCCGGGGCCGCAGCGGCCTCCAAACTGCTGGCAGACCCCGCCATGCAGTCGATCGCGTTCCATGCAG
Source organism: uncultured Senegalimassilia sp. (assembly GCF_934630535.1). Taxonomy (GTDB): domain Bacteria; phylum Actinomycetota; class Coriobacteriia; order Coriobacteriales; family Eggerthellaceae; genus Senegalimassilia. The sequence continues at coordinate 2,424 of NZ_CAKTVU010000001.1, read as the reverse complement.
CGGAAGACGTCGCCGCAGGTCAGACGGTTGTGCTGGAAAGCCCGCTGCCCGAAGACGAATTCGGCGCCGTTGCGCGTTTCGCTGCTGAAGCCATGGCGGGCGGCATGAACCCCGCCGATGTGGTGGTGGCCACGCCCAACGGCGTATGGGGCCGCAACATGGTGAAAGCCCTGCTGGCGGCGAAGGTTCCCGCCCAGGCGCTGAACGATCGCCAGCCGGTGCGCGGCGACATCCGCGACAACGAGCGCTGCGTGCCCGCCCGCGTGCTGACGGCGCTGGACCTGGTGGCCGACCCCGAAAACGCGCTTGCATGGCGTTGCTGGTGCGGGTACGGCGACTGGTTGGCCAACAGCTCCGCCATGGCGAACCTGCGCGCATACGCCGACGAGCACGACAAGGGCCTGGTGGAGGCCCTGCGTAACGTGCAGGACGGCGCGCTCGCCGCCAACGCAGGCGAGACCGACCGCGTGGTGGGCGCCAAGCGCGTGGCCGATGCGCACGAAGCGGGCCTTGCGCTCATCAAGTCCGCCGCCGGCCTTGAGGGCACGGCGCTGCTGAACAAGCTCGCCGAGCTGGTTACGGGCCAGGAAGGCGCAACGGCACCGGGCATCGTGAGCACGCTGTGCCTGGGCGGCCACGACAACTCCGCCGCCGCCATGGCCGAGCGCTTCCGCAGCCGCCTGCTGGCGCCCCGCATCGACGCCGCAAGCGCCGTCCAGGTGGTCCCCTACGACCAGGTCGCGGGGCTTTCGCCGAAGGTGCTGATCATCAGCGGTTTCGTGAACGGGTTCATCCCCTGCCGTGAATACTTCGACAGCTCCGAGATGCCCCTGGACAAGCAGGAGAAGGAGCACGCGAAGGACGCTCGCCGCGTGTACGCCATGGCAGGAAAGGCAAGCGAGCAGCTGGTGGTTTCCCGCTTCACCACTACCAGCCTGGAAACCGCCGGCGTCATGAAGCTGCATATCGGCCGCATCCGCCTGCAAGACGGCAAGCGCATGTGCGTCATCGAGCCCAGCGACTTCACCGAGCAGCTGGCATAAGGGATTTCAGCGGGCCGCAGCCTCCCGCTGCAGCCACCCCGGCTTCGCGCCGAAGTCACTAAGGCCCCGGACCGCTAAAGCGATCCGGGGCCTTGCCAGTTGAGGACGTAGCCTTATCTACCCAAACGCTTAGGTCCAGACGCTTAGGGGCGTAGCTCTATCCGTCCGGTTTTCTGCCGCAAAGCAATGGCCAGCATGTTCCGGACAGATAAGGCTACGTCCCCTAAGCGCCCCACTAGCCCAGCCGCCAATCGACTTTCGGCGGTTTCCCTTTTCCTATCTGTCTAACGGAAGCGCAGAACGCCTGTGCGAAATGCTTATAGCAGCGCAGCTTCCCAATCGGCTTCTTTGAAACCGGTTAAGACGAAATCGGAGCCAACGACGATGGGACGCTTTACCAGCATGCCGTCAGCAGCCAGCAGGTCATAAGCTTCCGCGTCCGACATGCCTGCATCTAGCTGGGCTTTCACATTATGCTGACGATACAGCTGCCCGCTGGTGTTGAAGAACCGGCGCAGCGACAGCCCGCTTTTCGCATGCCATTCGGCCAGCTCAGTCGCCGTGGGGTTATCCGCCACGATGTCGCGATCCGAATACGCCACGCCATGCGCATCCAACCATGCCTTCGCCTTCTTGCACGTTGAGCACTTCGGGTACTCGACGAACAGCACTTCCTTCACGATGAGCTCCTTCCTTTAGGCGGCTCGCCTTTGCGTTTTGCGTTGCATAACGTAGCAGGACGCCACCGTACCGCTCAACCATGCACAAGGACGCTTAGGGGACGTAGCTCTATCTGTCCGGCTTTCTGCCGCAAAGCAATGGCCAGCTTGTTCCGGACAGATAGAGCTACGTCCCCTAAGCGTCTTCTCTAAGCGTCTCGCCCAAACGCAAAACGGCCCCTTCCGCTTGGAGACGTCCCTGTTTGCAAGGGGGTTTGGGGAAAGGGTGTCTCCAAGCGGAAGGGGCCGCTCGAGGGTATTCGGTTGTCGGGGCCTGGTGCCCTGCCGGGATCGCTCGGCCTCTGCCCCGCCATCGAGGACGGATCGCCGATGGCGGGGCGGGAAGGCCGGCGGGCCGGAGCCTCGCGGAGCCGTCGGCCTTCCCCGCCAGGGGCGGCCGGGCTGCTGGGCCCGGCCAATCCCCTTGAGGCCGCCTAGTAGAACATGAACACGGACAGGCCCACGTTGTAGAAGGCGACGCGCAGGCAGACCGCGCCGATAAGGGCCGCGACCACGGCCACGCCGCCGAAGAGCTTCCAGCTGGCGGCGTCGCCCTTCTTGCGGGCCATCACGCAGCACACGAGAGGCACGATCGCGCCCACGATCACAGCGCCCAGCCACAGCAGCGGAGCCTGGCAGGCCAGGGTAGCGCCCGCGTCGAC